>CAWIII010000029.1:0-163714 GCA_963836065.1 uncultured Solirubrobacterales bacterium | reverse complement strand
AAGCCGAGCTACGACATGATGATGGGCTGCGACACGCTGCTGATCGTCGGCTCGAATTTCCCGTACGCCGAGTGGCTGCCCGAGGAAGGATCCTGCCGCGCCGTGCAGATCGACATCGACGGGCGTCTGCTGGGGATGCGTTACGCGCCCACCGAGGCAAATCTCGTCGGCGACTCCAAGGACACCCTCCAGGCGCTGATCCCGCTGCTTCAGCGCAAGCCAGATCGGTCCTGGCGGGAGATGCTCGAGGGCGAGATCGAGCGCTGGTGGCGGTTGATGGACGAGCGCGCCCACCTCGACGCCCAGCCGATCAACCCGCAGCTGGTCTTCGCCGAGCTGAGCCCGCGGCTGCCCGACGGCTGCATCCTCACCTCGGACTCCGGATCGGCGACCAACTGGTGGGCGCGCCACCTGCGGCTGCGCAAGGGGATGCAGACCGCGCTGTCGGGCACGCTGGCCACGATGTGCCCGGCGGTGCCCTACGCGCTGGGAGCCAAGTTCGCCTACCCCGACCGTCCGGTGATCGCCTGCCTGGGCGATGGGGCCATGCAGATGCTCGGCAACGCGGCGCTGATCGACCTCGTCCACTACGCCGAGCGCTGGCCCAACAAGCAGTGCATCGTCCTCGTGCTCCACAACGACGATCTCAACCAGGTCACCTGGGAGCAGCGCGTGATGGCCGGCGACCCCAAGCTCCAGGCCTCCCAGGTGCTACCCGACTTCCCGTTCGCCCGCTACGCCGAGACGCTGGGAATCAAGGCGATCCGCGTCGAGCGGCCCGAGGAGGTGGCCCCGGCCTGGGACGAGGCCCTGGCGCACACGAGCGGTCCCGTCCTCTACGAGGCGATCACCGACCCCGAGGTGCCGCCGCTGCCGCCGCACATCCGCTTTGAGCAGGCGCAGAAGCTGGCGAAGGCGCTCCCGGGCGATCCACACGCGGGGCGGATCATCAAGGAGTCGATCAAGGGCAAGCTCGAGGAGTTCGTGACGCGATGAGCGTCGCCGCTCCCTCCCTCCAGCAGGCCAGGATCGAGGCCATTGAGGCCAGCGCGTACGAGATCCCCACCGCGACCGACATCGAGACCGACGGAACGCTCGAATGGAGCTCGACGAGCGTCGTCGTCGCACAGGTTCACGCCCACGGGCGGTCCGGCCTCGGCTACACCTACTGCCACCCGGCCGCCGCCCAGGTGATCGAGTCCAAGCTGAGCGACGTCCTCCAGGGAGCCGACGCTCTGATGCCCGAGCGTTGCTGGGCGCAGATGCAGGTGCAGGCGCGCCAGCTCGGGCACGCGGGCATCGCCGCGATGGCGATCTCGGCCGTCGACGTCGCGCTCTGGGACCTGAAGGCCAAGCTGCTCGACGTGTGCCTCGCCGACGCCCTCCCGCGATTTCACGACGGCGTTCCGATCTACGGATCGGGCGGCTTCTGCAACTACAGCGAGGCTCAGCTGCGCGATCAGGTCGGCGAGTGGGCGAACGCCGGCCTGCGCAGCATGAAGATCAAGGTGGGCCGCGACAAGCTCGCCGACCCCGGTCGCGTCGAGCTCGTGCGGGAGATCGCCGGGCCTGAGGTCGAGCTGATGGTCGACGGCAACGGCGCCTACACGCCGCCGGAGGCCTTGCTGTGGGGGGAGACCTTCCGCGACCAGGGCGTCACCTACTTCGAGGAGCCGATCAGTTCGCAGGATCTTGCCGGGCTGGCCGAGGTCAGGCGGCGCGCTCCGGCCGGGCTGGCCATCGCGGCGGGCGAGTACGGCTGGAACCTTCCCTACTACCAGCGGATGCTCGAGGCCGGCGCCGTTCACATCCTCCAGGCTGACGTGACGCGCTGCGGCGGGATCACGAACCTCCTGCGGATCGATGGCCTGTGCAAGGCGCGCAACCTGCCGTTCTCCGCGCACTGCGCCCCGGCGATCTCCGCGCACGCCTGCTGCGCGATGGAGAGCGTGATCCACATCGAGTACTTCTACGACCACCAGCGGATCGAGCGGATCCTGTTCGACGGGACGCTCGAGCCCAGCGGTGGCGTGCTCACCCCGGATCGCTCCCGGCCGGGGCTCGGGCTCGAACTCCAGCAGCCGCAGGCCGAGCGCTACCGGGTGGCGAGAGGAGGCTCGCTGATGAGCACCGAGACCATCCCCGCGCGGGTCGACGTCCGCTTCCACGGCGGCATGGCGGCGACGGACCGGGTCGACGTCCGCGGGCTGCGGCGGGCGCTGGAGCAAGTCCGTGGAGGGCGAGGTGCGCTTCGACACCGCCAGCAAGGCGCTGTACGCCACCGACGCCTCCAACTACCGCCAGGTCCCGCTCGGCGTCGTGATCCCCAAGACGCTCGAGGACGTCGTGGCCACCCACCGCGCCTGTCGCCAGTTCGGCGCGCCGATCGTCAACCGCGGCGGCGGCACGAGCCTGTCGGGCGAGACGGTCAACTTCGCCGTCGTGATCGACAACTCCAAGTACCTGACCGAGATCGGCGACGCCGACCCGGAGACCCGGACCGTCACCTGTCAGACCGGGGTGATCAACGAGCAGCTGAACCAGAAGACCGGCAAGCAGATCGGGATGATCTTCGGCCCGGATCCGTCGAGCCACTCGCGGTGCACCATCGGTGGCAATATCGGCAACAACTCCTGCGGCATCCACTCGGTGCAGTCCCAGCTGTACGGGCCAGGCCCGCGCACCTCCGACAACGTCGAGGCGCTCGAGATCGTCACCTACGACGGCGAGCGCTTCTGGGTCGGCGTGGGCGAGGAGGACCAGCTCGACGAGATCATCGCCGGCGGCGGGCGCAAGGGCGAGATCTACGCGAGGCTCCGCGACCTGCGCGACCGCTACGCCGAGCTGATCCGGGAGCGCTACCGCCCAGTCGACGAGGTGCCTCGGCGTGTTTCCGGCTACAACCTCGACGAGCTGCTGCCAGAGCGCGGCTTCAACGTGGCGCGGGCCCTGGTGGGCACCGAGAGCACGTGCGCCACCGTGCTCCAGGCCAAGTTCAAGCTGACCCCTGCCCTGCTGATGCGCACGCTGGTCGTCGTCGAGTACGACGAGCTTCCCGACGCGGCCGAGCACTGCATGGAGATCATCGAGCGATGGAAGCCGATCGGGCTCGAGGCGCTCGACCACCGGCTGATCGAGGATCAGACGAGCGAGGGAAAGCACATCTCCGACATCGAGGAGCTTCCGCGGCGCGACGCGCCGCGCTCGGCGTGGCTGCTCGTGCAGTTCGGCTCCGACACCGCCGAGGAATCCGAGGAGACGGCGCGGCTCTTCCGCGATTGGCTGATCGACCAGAAGGGATACGCCCCCGACCGGATCGCGATCCATCGCTCCCAGCAGGAGGGCGGGGACAGCGGCGACCTGTGGGAAGTCCGGGAGGGCGGGCTCGGAGCCACAGCGTTTCCGCCCGACGGGGAGGACCACTGGCCGGGGTGGGAGGACTCGGCGGTGCCGCCGTCGAGGATCGCCGATTACATTCGCGACCTGCGGGCGCTGTATGACAAGTACGGCTACCGCGGAGCCATGTACGGCCACTTCGGCCAGGGCTGCATCCATTCGCGGATCAACTTCGACCTGCGCACGGCGCAGGGCATCGCCACGTTCCGCCGCTTCATGGAGGAGGCGGCCGATCTGTGCGCGTCCTACGGCGGCTCGATCTCGGGCGAGCACGGCGACGGCCAGGCGCGCGCCGAACTGCTCGTCAAGCAGTACGGCGAGGAGCTGGTCGATGCCATGCGCGAGTTCAAGCTCATCTGGGACCCAGACTGGAAGATGAATCCGGGCAAGGTGGTCGACCCGTATCGCATGGACGAGCACCTGAAGCTCGGCACCGGATACAACCCGCCGCGACCCCCGGTGCGCTTTGCCTACAAGCTCGATCGTGGCGACTTCGCGCACGCGGCGCTGCGGTGCGTCGGGGTCGGAAAGTGCCGGGTCCCGCACGCGTCCACGGTCATGTGCCCGAGCTACATGGTCACGCGCGAGGAGAAGCACTCGACCCGTGGCCGGGCGAGGCTGCTGTTCGAGATGGTGCAAGGCGAAGTGATCCGCGATGGATGGCAGTCGCAGGAGGTCTACGACGCGCTCGACCTATGCCTCGCGTGCAAGGGATGCACGAGCGACTGCCCCGTCCAGGTCGACATGCCGACCTACAAGGCGGAGTTCCTGCACCACCACTTCAAGAGCATCCGCCGCTGGCGACCGCGGTACGCCTACTCCTTCGGGCTGATCGACCAGGCATCACGGATCGCCTCGCGAATGCCCGAGCTCGTGAACTTCGTCACCCACGCACCCGGCCTGGCACAAGCGGCGAAGCTCGCCGCCGGGATCGCCCCGGCGCGGGAGATCCCGCGGTTCGCCCCCCTCACCCTTCAGCAGTGGTGGCGCAAGCGTGGCGGCACGAGCAACCCGGGCGGACCCCGTGTGGTGCTCTGGCCCGACACGTTCAACAACTACCTCCACACCGATGTCGGCGTGGTCTGCGTCGAGGCAATCGAAGCTGCGGGCTGGCAGGTGGTGATCCCGAGCGGCCACGTCTGCTGCGGCCGGCCGCTCTACGACTACGGGTTCCTCGACCTGGCAGAGCGGTACCTGCGCCGGACGCTCGACGTGCTGCGCGCCGAGATCCGCGAGGGGACTCCGGTGGTCGGAATGGAGCCGAGCTGCCTGGCCGTGTTCAAGGACGAGCTGACGGGGATGCTGCCGCACGACGATGACGCCGCGCGGCTGGCCCGCAACGCGATGCACTTCGCCGAGTTCTTCGAGCGCCACGAGATCCCGGTACCCCGGCTCGAGCGCCGGGCGGTCGTGTGGGGTCACTGCCACCACAAGGCGACCGGCGGGATGGATGCCGAGCACGCGCTGCTGCGACGCATGGGGATGGACATTCAGCCGGTGAGCGGCGGCTGCTGCGGACTCGCCGGGTCGTGGGGCTTTGAACAGGGACATCACGAGATCTCCATGCAGTGCGGGGAACAGGCGCTGCTGCCGGCGGTGCGCGACGCCGACCGCGACGCGCTCGTAATCGCCGACGGCTTCTCGTGCAAGACGCAGATCGCCCAATCTGGCGTGGGCCGACGCGCGCTTCACGTCGCCCAGGCAATGAGGATGGCGCGTGAGCACGGGCCGCAGGGAGTCCGCGGCACCCTGCCCGAGTCGCCCTACTGCGAGGCTCGGCCACAGCCGACGGCGCTGCGGCGCGGCGCGCGAGTGACCATGCCGGCGGCGTTGGCTGCGGCGGCAGGGGCCTTGGGGCTCGGCTTCTCCGCTCGGCGCTAGGAGGCGCCGCGATCCTGCCCGCCGGCCGACGCGGCTAGCGACGGCGATCGTCGACCTCGACCGCCGAAGCTCCCAGCAGCAGCAGCGACATCCCGAGGCTCGCCAGCGCGGCGCCGCGATGATCCCGCCGCACCGAGGCGAGAATCGCCATCGACATGGCGTGCACCGCGTCAACGAGCCGGCTCACCGCCGTGCGCCGGGAGCTCGGCCGGCCACGAAGCCACGCCGCCTGCGCCAGGTCTCGCAGTCCCAGCGCTCTGGTCGCGATGACCGCCCCGCGAGCCGGGGAGGATCCGCAGCTCGCGAGCGCTCGCCTCGGACTCAGCACGAGGGCCGCTCCCCAGCCGCCGCGAAGCCAGACGGTGATGGGCCGGCTCGCCAGGACGGTCCGATCAACGGCGCATCCCGGTCGTAGGCCGGCGCCCGGCGCGCAGCGAATGCTCAGGACGAGTCTCCACGGCCACCGCCGCCGCCGGCGGCACGGGCGAACGCCACCGCGGCGTTAATCAGCGAGAGGTGCGTAAGCGCCTGAGGAAGATTGCCGCGCAGCTCCTTGCTGGCCGGCTCGATCTCCTCGCTGTAGAGGCCGACATCGTTCGCGAGCCCGACCAGGCCGTCCATGAGCTCCGCGGCCTCGTCGAGGCGTTGCGCGAGCGCGAGCGCTTCGACCAGCCAGAACGAGCAGGCCAGAAACGCGTTCTCCTCCTCCTGCATCCCGCTGTAGCGGTAGAGCAGCGGGGCGCCGGCTCCTAGCTCCGCGCGGATCGCGTCGATCGTCCCGTTCATCCGCGGGCCTGTGGGATCGCCGAAGCCGCGGCGGGCGGCCAGCAACATGCCGCAGTCGAGCCCGTCGCTCCCGCTCCTCTGGAGGTAGCTGCGCTTCTGCTCGGACCAGAGATTACGGTCGATGAACTCGCGCACCGCGTCCCGCTCTCGACGCCAGCGATCGAGATGCCGGGCGGGCGCCTGGCCCCGCTCAACCAACCCCAGCAGACGCTCGAACGCCAGCCAACAACCGAGCTTTGAGGTGCCGTAGTGGGCGGTCTGACCGAGCTCCCACAGGCCGGCATCCTCGCAGCGCCAGATCAGACCGAGCAGATCGACCACATCGGCCAGTCGCTCCCCGATGGCGGGTGAGAGGACGTGACGATGCGACACGTACAGGGAGACGGTCTCAAGCAGGTCGCCGAACCCTCCGAGCTGGAGTTGGCTACCCGCCTGGTTGCCCCGATGGACGGGTGTGGTTTGCCGGTATCCGGGGATCGGGACCTGGCTTTGCGAACGGACGACCGAGCCGTCCAAGGCGTAGACCGGATCGACGCGCGGGTGCGTACGTGACACCGACTCGAGGAGCCAAGTGACGGACGTGTGCGTCAGCTCCTCCATCCCGACGGCGAGGAGAGCGTCGAGGCTGAACGAGGCGTCACGGACCCAGGCGAAGCGATAGTCGTAGTTGCGATTCCCACCGATGACCTCGGGAAGCGAGGTCGTGCCGGCGGCGGCAATCGCGCCCGTGCGCCCATCCGTCAGCAGCCGGATCGCAAGGAGGCTCCGTTCGACGGCGTCGGTCCACGGGCCCTCGTGGGTGTGCCTACCTGTCCAGCTTTGCCACACCTCCACCGTGTCCGAGAGGCGCCGCTCGACGGCGTGGCGCTCGGGTAGGGGTAGCGGCTCATCCTCGACGGCGGTCATGACGAGGAGCGACTGCTCGCCGGGCCGGGACACGAACTCCCCGGTCTGAGTGATCTCGCCGGGCCCAGCATCCCAGCGCTGCAGGCCAACCTGAAGCCCGCCCTGGCGCAGGATGGTGGCCCCGTCACGCCGCTCAGTCGCCGGAACTTCCCCGTGCGCGCCGAACCGGGGTTCGAAGCTCCACCGCATCGGCACCTCGCCCGCGAGGCCCTCGATCCGACGAGCCAGCTCGCGCCATGACGCCACCTGGCTCTTGTCGAGGGTCAGCGCGTCGATCAGGCGGACTTGTCCCTCAGCGGTCGCGAAAGTCGTTTCGAGCACGTTCGTCCGCTCGAGGTACCGACGACTGGCCTCGAACGGAGTCGCGGGCTGGATCACAAAGCGGCCGCCGGCCTGAGGATTGAGAAGTGCGCCGAAGATGCTCGACCCGTCCAGGTTGGGCAGGCACATCCAGTCGATCGACCCGTCCGTGCCGATCAACCCGAGCGTGCGGCCATCCCCGATCGCCGCGTACTCACCGAGCTGCAGATAGCCGTCTCGTCTGTGCGGCGAAGCCGATTTCACGCTCGTGGCCATCTCGGATCTGACGCTACCCGGCCACAACGTGTGAGGTCGACGGAAACGTTCGAGGACAGACGTTTCACCACGTCCGCCTGCTGCCTGGTGCTCGGACGGTGGTAACTGAGAGTCATCAACCGAGCAAAGGAATCGCGATGCAAAACGAGCACGAGGTAGTTGTCATCACCGGAGCGTCAGGCGGCATCGGCCGGGCTGCCGCGCGCAAGTTCGCGCATGATGGAGCCAAGCTCGCGCTGCTCGCCCGGGGCCGCCGCGGTCTGGAGGCGGCCTCGCGAGAGGTGGAGGAGCTCGGCGGGCAGGCGATGGTCGTTCCGGTCGACGTCTGCCAATACGACCAGGTCGAGGCGGCGGCCGCCTCAGTCGAGGATGCCTTCGGTCCCATCGACGTCTGGGTCAACGACGCGATGGTCACGGTCTATGCCGAATTCCTCGACATCGAGCCGGAAGAGTTCCGGCGGGCGACCGACGTGAGCTATCTGGGGATGGTCTGGGGGACGCGAGCCGCGCTCAAGCGGATGGTCCCCCGGGACCGGGGATCGATCGTCCAGGTCTGCTCGGCCATGTCCTACCGTGGCATCCCACTCCAGTCTCCATATTGCGGCGCCAAGCACGCCTGCAAGGGGTTCACCGAGAGCATCATCACCGAGTTGCTTCACCACAAGTCGAAGGTGCAGGTCTCGATGGTCCAGCTGCCCGGCGTGAACACCACCCAGTTCACCTGGGGGCGCACGAAGCTGCCCAAGCAGACGATGCCGGTTCCCCCGATCTACCAGCCGGAGGTTCCCGCGGATGCCATCTACTACGCCGCCCACCACAAGCGCCGTCAGGTCTATGTTGGGATCCCCACCGCGATGAACATCCTGGGTGAGCGCTTGGCCCCGTGGCTCCTTGACCGCTATTTGGCGCGAACGGGCTTCAGTTCGCAGATGACCGATCAACCACTGGATCCGGCTGGCCACGACAACCTGTTCGAGCCGATCGATGAGGATCGTGGCGCGCACGGACCGTTCGACGACAAAGCACACGGAGTCAGCCCCCAGTATGAGCTAGCGAAGCGGCGCGGGTTGGTGGCGGCCGGCCTGGTCGCCGCGGCGGCCGGAGCGGGCGCCGCCGCAGCCCAACGCGCCTCCCGCTAGACCTAAAACAAGCGAATGGTGCTGAGCTGTGGGCGAAAATCGTGGCTTGCGGTCTGATTGGTAGCGGGCCGGCTCGTCTGTCGTTGGTAGGAGAGCGTTTTGGCGAGGGGATGAGGTGCGTGGAGTTCACTCATGTCGAGGGGGGCTGGTTTTTGGGTGGCTGACGCAGAGCCGGTGGGCCGGCTCGGCGTGAGCGCGTGTCTTGGATGGTGTTAGAGGGCGTCGAGGAGGCGGAAGAAGATGCCCAGCCAGGGGTTCCAGGCTTGGATGCGCCAGCGTATGTAGCGGGCTGTCTTGACGATCTGACAGGGGATGTCGATCAGAGCGGCTCGGAAGGTGCGGAACTCCATGGTGAGCAGTCGGCACCGCTGCTGTTCGTGCTGCGCTTCCCAGCGGGGTGAGACGGGCAGCATGAGCGCGCACCAGGCCTTGAGGGTCCAGGCCAGTGACGCCATGGTCATGTAGGCCCAGTTGGCGTAGAGGGTGTTGACGGGGGCGTGCAGGGCTCGCACCCCGCTTTTTAGGTTGGCGATGAGGTTCTCTTGGTTGCAGCGCTGGTGGGCTTCGCCGATCACCTGGTCGGCGGTGAGCTTGCGGTCGTTGGTGATGTAGAAGAAGTACCTATATTCATCGAACAGTACGTTGTCACCCCGCTCGATCGACAGGTTCTTGCGCAAGGCGACCACGCGGTAGTCCTTCTTGCTAGCGCGCGGCCGGTAGGAGAACTCGACTACCTGTTCCTTCTTCGGTCGTATCGTCTTGTAGCCGCGCTGGCGAACGATGTCGTCTTTGACGTTTGTGGGGCGGGTCCGGGGCCGCGTCGCGATCTGGCGTTCGGTCTTGGCCACCAGCTCGTGGTAGAGATCTTCCGGTTGGCCTTCGGCGGCTTGGACGAGGTTGGCCTTGGCGTCGTAGCCGAAGACGAAGCGCACCCCGTCGGCGTCCCAGCGGTCGAACTCAGTTGTGAGCGAGAAGTCGGTGTCACCTCTCAGCAGGATGTCGGTGAACCCGGCCCGCCGGCACAGCTCGATCGATCGGTCATAGAGGGGAACGACCCCCTCATGGGAGGGACGGTTGGCGCCGTGGAGGGCCTGATACAGCGGCTCGGCGGTGTTGGCGAGCGAGACCAGCAACGCCGAGTAACCCCAGCTGCCGTTGTAGGAGATGTCCATGCCCTGCTTGCACTGCCCGTCGGTGCCCACGATCGAGGCGTCCGCGTCGATCCGGGCGGTCTGGGAGAAGAATGAGGCCGGCTGCTGGGACCACAGCTTCAGCCGAGCCCGGTTGATCGCCTCCTGGAGGGCCATGATCGAGGCCTCGTCGAAGCGGCGGCAGAAGTCGCCCGCGGTGGTGGGGTCGGGCAGCGACGGCGTCCCCAGGCCGTCCAAGAACACCGCGTCGGTTCGGCGAGTCTCGATGTCCTCCAAGCGGGTGCCGCCGCACAGCGCGTTGTAGGCGATGTTCAACACGTGGTCGGACTCGTGGTAGGGGCGGTGGACCTTGAGCAGTTTGACCGAGGCGTCGATCTCGCAGGCCAGGCCGACCGCCTCGACCAGGCGGGCGATCATCCCCATGCCACCATGGGCTACCCCCCGGTCCCGCTCGGCCCACTCGTAGCGGATCGGGGCTCCCCCCAGGAGCGGGCCGGACAGGTTGGGGGCCACTGCGGCTTGCAGGCGCCGCTCGATCGCCAGCTGTTCGCGCTCGAGCCTGCGTTGCAACTGTCGCCTCGGGTTGCTCATCTCCACGCTCCCTCTGATCAACAATGTTATGTAACCATAGCAGAGATCAGCTATGGTTACATGGATGTCACCATCAGGATCAATCCAACACCCAAGGGAGGACGACTATGGCGACCGAGGCCCAACTGACCGACACGATCCAACGCATCAAAGCCGCTCTGCTTGCGCTAGGCGACCTGCGGCCAGGAGCGCTCTCCGAGCAGTACAACACCTGCCGCACCCCCGGTTGTCGCTGCAAAGCCGACCCGCCCCAGCGCCACGGCCCATACCACCAGCTCAGCTACAGCCACCGCGGACGAAGCCGCACCGAGAACATCCGCCCCGAACACATCGACGCGGTCAACTCCCAGATCGCCAACTACCGCAAACTGCGCGAACTCAACGACCAATGGATCGACGCCGCCATCGAACTGGACCGCCTCCGACGCAGCACACCCAGATAAGCGTCAGGGCCGCAAGCCCACAGCCGACAGCCGACGCCCCTTCACTTCAAACCGACACGGGCCATCCCGCCTCGGCACTCAAACCCCAGGAATACCGGGTCTTCCGGGCCTTCGATGCCCATCTACCACAGTCTTACGCTTGGTTTAGGGCTAGACGACACGGCTCGCGTGACGCCCGATGCCTGCTCGCGTGCTCACATCGCTTCTTTGATGCCGCGACGGATCGGCCAGAGGTTGACCGGATACGCCGTGACGAAGCCGAACAGCATCCCGATCTGCATTAGTAGCCAATAGGCCGAGCAGTCGGGACGGAGGTGTCCGGGAGCGGGGAATAGGACGAAGTAGGCGAGCGCCATCCAGCCGAACAGCCCGATCTCAAAGGACGTCAGCGACAGCGTGTCGGCCTTCAACGCGGCCACGATCCCCTCGCGCGGCCTGAGCCCGCGCATCGGGGCGATCGAGAAGTACTGAAACGCGATCCCCAGCGCGAACGCGAGCACGTAGTCCGCGATGTATTCGCCCCACAGGGCGCCACCCGCGATCTCCAGCCCGAGCGCAAAGATCAGCCACTCGCCAATGATGTCCCCGAGCGTGCAACCCGCCCCGCAGTGGCTGACCCCGACCGCGGTCGAGACGGCTTCCTGGAAGTGGGGCTCGACGCGGGCCTCGGCTCGATAGGCCGGGCTCGTGAGGCGTCCGTACCGCCGGTATCCCCACCAGCCGAGCGGCCCAGCGTAGAGGGCGGTGATTGGCCACACCAGGTCCATGATCCACATCCTCTGCCGATGGCCGCGGACGGCGATGTCGAACACGATCGCGCCGGTGCAGACGAGCGCGGTCGCGAGTGACAACCACGCAAGCACGTCGAGCCAGGGGGGAGCCACGAGATTCTGCTAATCGCGGAGGAGCCGATCAGCGCTCGCCAGAGCTCTGCGATCGACCTCTGCCCGGCCACGGTCGCCGGTAGGCGGCGATCCCGCGCGCTGGTGCGTCGCCGCCAGCCGCGGTCCGAACATCCGAGTGGTCCCGGGAACGCCCGTTCACGCTGCCGGGTCGTGAGTGCCGACGTACCCAGTGCCGGGGGACTCGGACCGAGGAAGGCGGTAGAAGCCGAGCGGGAGCTCCTCGATCTCGTGCTCGGCGACGGCGATCCTCAGCGCCCGCTCGAATCCGCCCCCGTGCCAGGTCTCAACATTCGCGGCACGGGCCAGCGCATCGCGTCGCAGAACGCCGTACGGCCGCAGTGCGTGGACCAGGCGCCTGATCTCGGCTTCTACCACCGCGGACTCATGCTCGCTCTGGCCCTGGGCAGAGCCGGTTCGGGGACTGTCGAGACGTCGCACGTTCTCGATGTAATCCGTTCGCGTCATCGCACTCCTTTCGTCCTTGCTAGGAATCTGCCCCGGGCGCGGCACGCGTGCACGCCTGGTGACGCAGTTCTGTTCGGGCTGTGACCAACCAGCGCACAGGCAAGACTGGTGTTCTTCGCCGCCAGGATCATGGGGCGTTTCGGCTCCGCGGCCGCGACGGCGATCATTGATCGAAGCTGGCGTCCTCGTCGCCGGTCACAACGCTGGTCACGACGTCAGCCGTGCGCCGGTCGTCTCGAGCGTCGAACCGAGCGCTTGCCCGGGCGGGCCCCGCGCTCGGAGCCATGCGAGGTCGGCGCCGTGCGCGGCCGGTCGCGCCCGTCGTGCCCCCTGGTGAGCACTGCGTCAGTTCGTCTTGGCGGGCTCGGTCTCGCGCCGCGGCGGACATACGGGTGGGTCAGGTGGCCGCGGGCTGCGTCGGACAGTCGATCGGCATCGTGCGGGCGATCAGAGATGACTTCGCGGATCGTGTGGAGGGGCTGCTGGTCGACTCTTGACGCGCTCACCGTCCAACCAGCGGGCCGACCACCGACACGGCCGGGCCGTCCAGCGCCTCGGGCGACTCCCGGCGAGGATCGACCTGCTCGGCTGTGTGGGTGCACAGGGCCCGGCTTACAAGAGCTACCGTTGAGCGATGAGCTCCGCGACGCCGCTGCCGACCCTCCCGGTGTTCGCGACGACCGGTTCACCCATGCCGGCTGATCGTCAGGCGCTGGCGAGGAGGGCTCGAGCGCTGACGGGCGTGGCTCTGGGCTGGCATGCGCTAGAGGCGGCGGTCGCGTTCGTCGCCGGTGTGATCGCGGGTTCGGTCGCGCTGATTGGGTTCGGCGCCGACAGCGTGATCGAGGCCGGCGCGGGACTCGTTGTGCTGTGGCTGGTCACCGGCGAGCGCGTGAGCTCCGGGCGCGCCGAGCGGCGCGCCCAGCGGCTGATCTCCATCTCGTTCGTGCTGCTTGCGATCTACGTCACCGTCGAGTCGGCTCGCGATCTCACCAGTGGGCACCATCCGGCCGCCAGCTGGGTCGGCGTCGGGATGGCGACCATCACCCTGTTCGCGATGCCGCTGCTCGCCGCGAGGAAACGACGGGTCGCGACCGCCCTGGGGTCGTCGGCTGCCGCGAGCGAGAGCCGCCAGACGATGCTCTGCGCCTACCTCTCGGGCGCGCTGCTGATCGGCCTGCTCGCCAACGCCCTTGCCGGCTGGTGGTGGGCAGATCCGCTGGTCGCGCTCATCATCGGGGCAGTCGCGCTCCGCGAAGCTCGCGACGCCTGGCGTGCGGACAGCTGCACCTGCTGCTAACCCGCGCGATCGCGCGCAGTCATAGCAATCCGGGCATCGACGGGCAGGCGGCGCGGCAGCAGTGGCCACCGAGCCAGAAACCCCAACTCGCGCGAGTAGCGTGACGTGCGTGAAGGGGAGCGCATCGAGCAGGACAACCGACCGGGTTATCGAGCGCCGGCGGGCGGTTGCCCTCGCTCGCCATTACAGGGAGTTCGAGGGACTCTCCACCAGGCAGATCGCCGGTCGGCTCGGTCGCTCTCCGGCGACGGTCAAGGCGTACTTCTAATGCGCCGCGAGGCGCCCTGTTGTATCCCCGGCGCAGCCGGGAGGGACTCGGAGGAGGGTCCTTGGGTCTGATGGCTTACCGCGATCCGAAAGGTGAGCGGGACAAGCGCATGCCAGAAAAGCGGCGGTCGAGCCCAGGTGTCAGGGGCGGCGCGTCGCGAGACCCGCGCGATATGGCGAAAGCTGGATTGCCTGATATCCCAATCCCCAGAAGACGGAAAGGCCAGTCCGCCGGAAAGACACCCGAGACCGGCGCCATGCTCTGCGGCGGCATCGTAGAAGGGTCGCCGCAACCTCCGGAGCGTGGAGCGTTGCCCAGCGAGGGCAATCAAGGGGATGAGTGGGACGCCTACGTCGTGCTCGGACGTATGACAGGGACGAACGCGGGATCACCTGCGGGGCGCGAGCCCCATGGTGACGGAGTGCCCATAGTAGTCGTGCGATTCACGCCGCACCAGGGAGGACGGGAGAGCCGTCTACAGGGCCTGCGACGCGAGGTCGCACGTATATGAGTGAACACGTTGATTGGAGGTTCGACGAATATCGAAGGCGTAGTTCCGGGCTCGTGCCCGGGGCCTGGCCTCGGCCTGACGTGCGTCGCCGGCGTCCCCGGCGGGGTTCGAAGCATCAGGCAAAAGCCCAAGAGCGCCCGTTCCATCCGGGGGCCACAGGCGAGAGGCAGATCGGACGGGTGAAGAACTTAAACCTCTGGCTGATGTCTCGTGAGGACGAGCTCCGCCGATGGGATGCAGCAGCGGAGTACAGGGACTGGCCGCTGAAAAGCGGCAGGCGCCGGTTGAGGAGTCCTCTCAACCGGGAAGAGCACCGCCGTCCCCGGGGCACAGGAGGCACCCACCCCGGTCGTAGCTCGTGCGTGCGAAACGCGGTAACCCCCGTCGGGGTCCGGTGCTGTTTGACCGGTAAGCCGACCGTGAGGAAGGCCCAACTCCCCGGCGGGAATCTGATGATCGAGAAGCGAAATGCCGACAGTCGAAAGACAACAGGAAACCGGGACATGATGGCTGGCCCCTTCAGCTGGCCGTTCCGGATAACTGGCCGGATACGGGACGTAAGTGCCCGGACGCGAAAGCGTGCTGACGCGGTCAGGTGAGCCCCGGCAGGAGAAGATGATGATGACGCCAGAACCAACGGACAAGTTAGACGCTGCGACTACGGTCGTGGTGAACGGACCCGCGGACGACCCACTCGAGGTTGAGCGGATCGCACGACGTCGCCCCATCGGACCTACACGGGCTTGCTTGAGCCGGATGCATCGCAAGCTGCTCGTCCGGTTCTGAGGGGGCCGGGCGCAGCAATGCGCCCGGCCTACCCGGTGAAGGGGCCCAGGTGATTGGACATCCGAGAACCGGGAGGTATGCGTAATGCAGAACGGCAAACCGAAACGGTATTGAGTGTCCTCCGTGAACGCGGCAGGCGCGGCCTGCCGTGCGATGAGCTGTATCGACAGTTGTTCAACCCGCAGCTGTACTTGCTGGCCTACGGGCGCATCTACTCCAACAAGGGAGCGATGACCCCCGGACCCGACGCGGAAACCGCGGACGGCATGACGCTGGGCAAGATCGAGCGCATCATCGACGCGTTGCGTCACGAGCGCTACCGGTTCAAGCCCGTCAGGCGTCTCTACATCCCCAAGAAGGACGGGAAGCAGAGACCGCTTGGTCTGCCTTCATGGTCGGACAAGCTGCTCGGCGAAGTCGTGCGTCTTCTCTTGGAGGCGTACTACGAGCCGCAGTTCTCCGATCATTCCCACGGCTACCGTCCTGGTCGTGGCTGTCACACCGCCTTGCGCGACGTGGCCGTCGCTTGGACTGGGACGACCTGGTTTATCGAAGGCGACATCTCCCGCTGCTTTGACCAGCTCGACCATTCGGTCATGTTGGCGACGCTCGAGGAGATGATCCACGATAACCGGCTGCTACGGCTGATCGGCCAGATGCTGCGAGCTGGGTACCTGGAGGACTGGGTGTGGAACGCCACGCTCAGCGGCGCGCCGCAGGGCGGGGTTCTCTCCCCGTGCCTGTCCAACATCTACCTGTACAGGTTGGCCACGGTTGAGCGCTTGGCAGAGGGTACGCGCCTGATGGACGAGGGCGTCGATCCGGGTCGCGACCGCGAGCTGTGGAAGCTCCGAGCCAATCAACTAGTGGCCGTCGCCGAGCGGGGGGTGCTGCCCATCACACGGGCGAGCACCGTGCAAGAGCTGGGGTCGTGGGTCACCGGGCTCGGAGTCAGGCGGCTCTACGCCTACCTGTACCTGTCGTCCCGTGACCTGGTCCCGTTTCTGACGCTGTTCATCCTCAAGAGCGGGATGGAGTTGCCGTCGGCGGTCGAGCTGCGGTCTGACTGCCTGAGCAGCGCCGGCGGCGGCTACGTGATGGTCTCCTACACCAAGCGGCGCTCAGGCCGGGTGAGTCCCCCGCCGCTGCGTGTCAAGGACGGCGGGCGCACCACTGCAGGTGGACTCCTGCGCCTGGTCTTGGGTCTCACCGAATTGTCGCGGCAGCACAGTGACGACGATCTGATCTTCACGGCCATAAACACGGGGGGCCGGCAGTTTTTCGCTGGCCTGACCGAACCACAACTGCGGCGCGAGTCCCGGGCCTTCACCGCTCGACACGGCATCCATGACGACGATTCGAAGCCGCTGGGCGCCATCAGCTTCCGTCGTCTGCGCAAGACGCAGAAGGCGCTTCGCTACATCGCTGCGCGCGGGCAGTTGGACGTGATGGCGACCGGCCACAGCATCGAGGTTGCCGGCACGCACTACGCGAACGTCCGGGCGTTGGACGATTTTCACGAGCAGGCTGTGGAGCGCGCGCTCAACCAAGCCCTCGGGGCCGACACCTCCGGCGGCGCCACCGTCATGGACGAGGACACCGAAGCCGCGCTGGCGGCCGGGGACCGTCGGGTCGCCGAGCAACTCCGGTTGAGCGACGAGGCGGCCGAGCAGGCGGCGCGAGGAGGCACCGATCTGTGGCTGGCTGGGTGCCGAGACTTCTTCGACGCGCCGCATGGGAGCCCGAACACGCCTTGCGCCACGCCGTACTTCGGGTGCGTCGGATGCGCTAACGCGCTGGTCGGCCCGAGCAAGCTGCCCGCGATCCATGCGTTCATCAGACATGCCGAGCGTCAGGCCGAGGTGCTGGCAGAGCCCGTTTGGGAGGCGATCTACGGCCTGGCCTACGCGGGAGCCGTGGACATCATCGGCAGGTTCTCGCGGGCCGAGAACGAGGCAGCCCGGCTCATTGCCGAGCGGCTGACCGTCGCATTGCCCCTCGAGGTGGCTGCATGAGATCGAGCGCCGCGGAGTTCGCCCCGATCGAGCTGCCTGCTCCCGACGGTGACGCGCCGGTTCTCCTGGCCCGGCCGGTTTACGGCGATCCCGAGTCGCTGCCCCGCTGTGGCGACGACACCTGGCACGTGCAGGCGCTGCACCCCGCGCCTGACACCATGGCGCAATGGCAGAGCGTCTTCCCGTTCGGCCGATGGTTTGCGGACGAGCGCTTCCGCGCCCTTGGGAAGGAGTACGCATACGCGCGGCTGAATGCCCGGCCTCCCGTCTCGTTGCGCCGCAGCCACTTGCGTCCCCTGCCGCAGACGGTGCACGCCGAACTACGCCGTCTCAAGATGGTCTGCCATTGGCTGTCGGCTGCGACCCCTCCGCTGCGCTTCGAGGATCTGACCCAGGAGGTTCTCGACACGCTCCGGTTGGCGATGCGCGACGAGCTCGGCGCCAGCGACGTCTCGATGACCGTGATGGCCGACGTCATCAAGAAGCTCTACGACTACCGCGACTACCTGCGCAGCGATCGTCTCGCGTTCGAGCCGTGGCCCGGTCTGAGCGCCGCCAACGTCGGCGGTCGGATCACGCAGGCGGAGAACACCACGCCGCGCGTGCCCGAAGAGGTCATGGGGCCGTTCCTCCGCTGGTGCCTGTTCTACGTGGAGGTCGCCGCCAAGGACATCCTGGCTGCGGCGGAAGCCAAGGCAGACCACCTCGCTCATCGCAGGTTCACTTGGGACGCGTTCACGGCGCATCCCGCGACCGGCCGTCCGTGGCGCCCGGCCATGGAGAGCAGCCGTGAGGTCTACGACGAACTGAACCACCTCCGCGCGGCGTGCTACGTCGTCGTCGCCTACCTGTCCGGCATGCGCCATCCCGAGGTGAACGACCTCGAGGCCGGCTGCGTGAGGCGGCGGCGTGGGCCGGGCGGGCACGTGATCCGCTGGTATATGCACGGTCGCACGCGCAAGGGCAAGCGCTCGCCCGTCGAGGCCAGGTGGGTGGTGGTCGAGCAGGTCGCGGCTGCCGTCGAGATCCTTGAGCGACTGTCGACGAGCGGGCGACTGTTCGACCCCGGAGCCCACCGTGCGCGGCTGGCGGACCGCCGCCCCCGCGACGCCGACTGGTGGTCGGGGAGGATCAATCGGCTCTGCGCTCACGTGTCAGCCTTGGCGGAGGAGCACGGACACGATCTCATCCCCCTCGTCGACGGGCGGCCGTGGAGGTTCACCACGCGGCAGTTACGCCGAACGCTCGCCTGGCACATCGCAGCCCAACCGGGCGGGACGGTGGCGGGCATGCTGCAGTACAAGCATGTCTCGATGCTCACGTTCGAAGGCTACGCGGGCAGTTCGCGCTCCGGCTTCCGGCAGGAGGTCGAGCAGGAGCGGATGCTCTCGCAACTCGAAGGGCTCTGCGAGCAATGGCGCTCCTGGGACAAGGGCCACTTCAAGCCGACGGGGCCGGGTGGCAAGCGCGTCGAGCGGCTGTTTCGCCGGGTCAGGCGGGAGCTTGGTGGCTTCGAGGGCGCGGTGGTCGACGACGACCGGCTGGCGCTGGCGCTGCGCGACGAGGCCCAACGCGTCTACCCGGGCGTGCTAACCAACTGCTGGTTCGACCCGGCCACCGCCAAGTGCCTCAGTGACTCCGAGCGCCGCGGCGCCGGGGCGCCGAACATGCCGGGCTGCGACCCGACGCGCTGCGCGAACTCCTGCCCCGGGGCACAGCATCGTCCCGCCTGGGAGCGACTGCGCGACGAGCGCGACGCGATGCTCGCCACGTCCGGACTGTCGCCTATGCAGATTCAGATCATCGAGCAGGAGCGGGACAGCTGCGAGGCGGTGCTCGCCGACATCGATCGGTCGGTTGCCACACCAGCTGACCTCATCGTCCGAGTGATCGACCGAGACGCGGCATGAACGAGCGCAACCGACAGGCCGTCCTCGAGGCGATGGAGCGGCTCTTCGCGGGCCGTCCAGTGCGCAGCAACGGCAACTGGACAATCACCCAGCTCGCGGCCGAGTCGGGCGTGTCGCGACCGACGATCAACCGGGACCCGCAGCTCAAGGCCGTCTTCGCGCAGCGCAAGACCGAGATGCTGTCTCACAACACGAACGAGCCAGCTGCCGGCGCTGCGGCGGCTGCCGCGCGCCTGCGAGATGCCGAGGCGCGCTGGGGTCAGGAGCGGCAGAAGCTGCGACACAAGAACGAGATACTCGAGGACGCGGTCGAGGTCCTCGCGCATCGGGTGCGCGACCTCCACGAGGAGCTTGTCCGCCTCCAACGCGAGCAGGCAGCCGGCAACGTCACGCCCATCCGCTTCCAGCGACCGCCGTTCTGACAAGGGACCGACTATGACTTCACCCACCGCGGCGGCGTCGGACACACCGATCGCCAAACCCCAAGCCAGCAGCGTTGTCCCGCTGCGGCGCGTCGATGGTATGCCGGCCGCGCCGGTCGGCGAGGCGTGGCACGGCCCCATGGGCGAATACGCCCGCATCGTCGACCCCTATACCGAGGCCGACCCGGTCGCGATCCTCACGCAGGGGCTCGTGCTCTTCGGCTCGATGATCGGGCGCACCGCGCACTTCGAAATCAACGCCACGCGCCACCACACCAACGAGTTCATGATCCTCATCGGGCCCACGAGCACCGGGCGCAAGGGCACGGCCTTGGCGATCGTCAAGCACCTGTTCGACGGCCTGGACACACTGTTCGACCGGCGCATCACCTCCGGCCTGGTGTCCGGCGAGGGGCTTATCTGGGCGATCCGCGACCCTGACGAGGAGAACGCCGGTGGGACGACCGACAAGCGGCTGCTGAACACCGAGACGGAGTTCGCCTCGATCTTGAAGGTCGCCAAGCGCGGGGAGTCGACCGTCACGGAGATGATCCGCCGCTGCTGGGACGGCGAGACGCTGGAGACCAAGAGCAAGACCGCGCCAGCGATCGCGACCGAGCCGCACGTCTCAATCATCGGTCACATCACGCCCGATGAACTTCTGCGCAACGTCGAGACCACCGAGATCGCCAACGGCTTCCTCAATCGCTTGATGCACGTCGGATCGCACTCGGACAAGGTGCTGCCCTTCCCACCGTCGATGCGTGAGCTTGAGCCGGAGATCGGCGAGATCCGGAATCACGTCACCGCTGCGGTTCAGCACGCCCGGGCGCGCGGGCCGATGACGCTCTCAGGTGACGCACGCCCTGTCTACGAGGCGTTCTACCGTGCCGTTCGCACCAACGACACCGCCGGCTCCCTCGGACAGGTCACCGCGCGCTCTGCACCGCGCGTGCTCCGGCTGGCCCTCCTCTACGCCCTGCTCGACCGTGGCGACGAGGTTGATGTCGTGCACGTCGAGGCCGCGCTCGCGCTGTGGCGCTACTGCTGGTCGACCGCCCGTTGGGTCTACGGCTTCTCGCTCGGGGATCCCGTCGCCGACGAGCTCTGGAAGGCCATGAGCGTCCGTCCCGAGGGGATGACCCGGACCGAGATCCGCGACTGGTTCAGCCGCAACAAGAGGCGCAGCGAGATCGACCGCGCGCTCCAGCTCGTCCAGGACGCCGGCCTCCTGCGCCGCCTCAAGGAGACGCCGACCGGCGGCGGCCCGACGATCGAGCGCTACGTGCCGAGCATGGCTGACAAGGACCGCGCCCACGGACGTCGAGGCCAGAACGTCGAGCCGATAACTTTCACCCCGATAAGCTCAGGGGGGCGGTGAGCCGCTGGCGCTCCCGCGTTGGCGGGGCGATGGCGAAGCGAAGTTGACGCCGAGCCGGACCGGATCGTTCGAAGGGGAGTTCTTCAGCGGACCACGAACGTGGTGGTTCCGAACGGCTTGGCCGGCTGTCTAAGTCTAAGCGTTCCAGCCGGACCGAGGTCCTTCACTGCGACGCTGAGGCGGTAGGTGCCAGGACACCATTGCCGCCCCGCGGCTGGCACGACCTGGTCGCTCCAGATGTGTCCGCGCGAATCATCAGGGGTTCCCTGCGTGCCCCACAGCGAACGGCAGCCCCCGCCTGTGACAGTGTATGTGTAGTTGGCGGCGTTAAGGAGAACTCGGAAGTGAACCGTAAAGGCGGTGTGGCGCCCACCGACGCGGGGCGTGACCCAGACGGGATTCGGCGTCGACGGATCGCGCTCGGCCGCGCGTGAGGCGGCCGTCCCGGGCCCAGGCGGTGAGACAGCGACCGAGCGGTAGCTTCCGACCAGGTCTCCGATCCGCCGGATGACCTCGCCATCCGGGCCGAACCAGAACATCACGGGGGTCGCGCCGACCAGTTTGCCATTCGCCTGCGCCGCGGCGACGTTGTCGTGCACCGGCATCACCAAGTGTCTGAGCTGGACCTTTGCCACGCCGTCCGGGACCACGGCGATGAAGCGGTCGAGTGCTTTCCCCCGGCCGACGGTTCGACCCGTGGCCTGACCCGCGTTATTCACGAAGCCCTGGGTCCTCATGTCGGCCGCCGTCGCGCAGCAATCCATGAAACCCGGTGTCGCCCAAAGCAGCCCCTCCTGGCGGCGAGCGCTCGTCGGCTTCACCGGAATGAGGAAGACGCCCTCCCCCCAAGGTGTCACCGTAGCGCGGCGGATCAGACGCAGGTCCGGGGCGCCCCAACTGTCCCACGGCTCCCGGCTTGGGTTGTACCTGGATAGCAGCCGAGCGACGGCCGGCGAGTGGAGATCGGCCGAGGTCTGCGGCCGCCTCAACGCCCTAATGACGTCGACCAACTGCTGCCGCCCGGACACGGCGCGACTGGAGCTAACTGCGCGGTGGTGTCCGCCGAGCAGGATCAGCGCGCCACCAGTGATGACTAGTGTGACTGCCAGCACGGCCCCTGCGGCAAGACCTCCGATGATCCGACCGTGGCCAAACGGCCGCCGCGACGGACGGCTGTCTGCCCGCCGCCGCGCCGCCTCCACGAGCTCGCGCTCGAGCAGCGCGATTGGGTCGTCATTCATCGCCGCCTGCCTCCATCTTCGTTCTCATCGCCCGCACGCCTCGGCTGACTCGCTTGCGCACGACGCTTGGTGAGCAGCCAAGCTCCTCTGCGATCCCCGCGTATGACCGTCCCTCGAGGACCCGAGCGCGTACCGCGTCGCGCTGGTCGGCGGGCAATCCTTCGAGAAGCTCCAACGCAGGAGCTGCCGCAAGCTTCTCAATCCGCTCGATCCCCTCATCTGTCAACACGATCGGGGTCATCCCAAGCGCCCGCCTGACCTTGTCCTCCGCGCGCCCGCGGCGCTGAGCCTCGTGCAGTTTGTTCCACGCCATCCCATACAGCCACCCACGGGCAGGCTCCGTCCGTAGCTCATACCGCGACGCTCCCTCAAGCGCGGCAGCAAACGTCTCGGCGGTCAGGTCGAGCGCCACTTCCGCGCTTCCTACCTGGCGCCTGAAGAACGCGAGCAGCCCCCGCACGTGCCGCCGGTAGAAGACCGCGAAGGCGTCCGGATCCGCATTGCTGGCAGCTACCAACAGCTCCCCATCCGAGCGCGGATCTCCGTCCATGCAGGTTATTGTCGACCGCGCGAGATTTGTGACAAGAACCCTATTCGGGGTTGCCCGCATAGACGGATAGAGGCTTCCCCGCGGGCTGCGCCACCCGCTCGGCGGCGTCCACCGCTTTCACCTGGGCTCGGCACCACCGCGATCCGCGAGCGATGAAGCTGGATCGCCGGATGTCGCAGGCCGTCGATCTGATCTGGTAGAGGAGGACGCCACGGACTCACGCGACCAGCCACAGCGCAGGCTTGAGCTGATCGCCCCGAGCGAGCAGAGAAGCAGCCCGGCTCGCGAAGCAAACGCTTGTTCCTACTCGCGATTCGGATGGATACGCAATCCGACAGCCCCCCGACCTCGGCCGCCCATGCACTCGCGCGAATCAGTGGACGGCCGGCCCCGGACGTATCCACTCAAATCGAGTAAGGACGCTTGTTCGCTGACGTGGGCTCGCACGGAACGGCTCATCTGAGGATCCCAACGTACGCCCATAGGTCGTCCATGTCGTATGTCGTTCGGTCGCTGAGACACCCGACGCTTCGACATAAGGACGGCATCAGGGCGCAGGTCGTCTGTGATCGGCGATCGGTCGGGGTGCGCTCACGCCGGGGCAGGTCCTGCGGGGATGAGTTCCCCGAGCTTCAGGAGCTCGGTGGCGTTCTCGGTAATCGCCGCGTGGTGCTTGACGGCGAGCTGGTGTGCTTAGGCGCGGACGGGAAGCCCGACTTCGCGACGCTCCGCGCACGCCTCGGGGTGAGTCGTGCGCGTGCGGCTGCTGCTCAGCGGCGCCGCCCGGCGTCGCTGATGCTGTTCGACATTTTGCGTTTGGACGGCCGAGCGGTTCGTGAGCTCCCGTACCGTCGCCGGCGCGAGCTGCTGTCGGAGCTCGAGCTCGAGGGATCGGCGTGCCGCACTCCGCGACAGTTCGTTGGGGAGGGCGAGGCGCTGGTGGAGCTGACCGGCGAGCAGGGTCTTGAAGGGGTGGTCGAGCGTCTCGACTCTCCGTACATGCCGGGTCGACCCAGCTCTGCATGGGTCAAGCAGAAACACCGCCGAGGCGAGCGGTTCGTCGTCACCGGCTGGCGTGAGCGCGATCGCGCGCTGCCGGAGTTCCTGCTCGCGCGGCGGGCGGCGAATGGGTCGTTGCGGCCGGCGGGCAGCGCCAGCCTGGGCCTCTCGGCTGCGCAGCGGGCAGAGCTCCTCGACGCGCTTGTCGCGCACGAGCTGCCCTCCCGCCGGTGGCGCACTTCGGTCCGGTGGGCTGCGCCTGTCGTTGAGGTAGACGCCGATCTCCACGGACCGATCAGCGGAGCGGTGCGCGACGCGGTACTGCGCAGCGTCTCGTTCCCGGGCGCACCTCCTCAGCACGACGATATGAGCGCTGCAGCAGCCTTCGATGAGCGAACGGCCACCGACTAGGCGCTATCACGTACCGGCTGGCACCTGGAACGCGAGAGCGGATCAGCGACTCGCTGCGCGATTGGGCTGAGCTGGTCGGGCAAGCCCCGCGGGTGCTCGACTGGTGCCCTGTCGAGCGCTCCGGCAGGAACTACCGTGCGCGGTTGTGGGAGCGCCATCATCCGCGTTGGCCGGAGGCCTCGACGGTCGTGCGCTACTTCGGCTCTTGGCGCGAGGGTCTGATCGCAGCCGGGCTGCCAATCGATCGTCCTTCGCTCGAGCTGCCGCTGCAAGAGCGAATCGGAGCAGCGCGCAGCATGCGAGCGCAGCGGCTCTCTACCGCGAGATCGCCGCCGAGCTCGGGGTGCATCCCGATGTCGTGGGGCAGTACGTACGCGCTCATCTGTGTGACTGCGGGCGCAATTACGTGATCGTCGGCGCTCGATGCCAGGAGTGCGCTCGACGCCGCGCTCGCCGACGCGAGTGGACGCGTCAGGAGTGCTCGAGGCGATCGCGCGCTGGGCAGACCTTGACGGCCGTCCACCGACCTCGAGCGAGTGGCAGTCGGGCGGACGCGGAAGCCGCCGCTGGAGCAGCGAGTATCCACGCTGGCCAACGGTGCGCGAAGTGCAGCGTCTGTTCGGGTCGTGGAATCAGGCCTTACGAGCCGCCGGCCTCACGCCGGTGCACCCACTCGGGGTCACCAACGAGGATGTGATCGCGCCGCTTGGTGACGCCTACCGCGAATTGGGTGACGAGCTCAGCTACCAACGCTACGGAACATGGGCGACGGCGAACCAGCGGCCGTCAACCGCGCCGATTGTTCGCCACTTCGGCACCTTCAATCGAGCCCGCCAGGCCGCCGGGCTGCCGTTCTGAGCGCAGGCGACTGCTCAGGTAGGAGCGGGTGCGGCGCTAGCCGGTGCGGGGGCGCGAGCGGGCAGCGTCCTGATCGGCTACCGCAGCTGAGAGCTGGTGAGCGATTTCGGCCAGCTCGCCGAACGCGCGGGCGATCGCTTGCAGGCTCACTCCCTCGAGCGCCCGGTTCAGATCACTGTTGGCTTGGTCCAGGCGCTGCCACAACTCGTCTGGTCCACGACGACCGGAATCGGGCGAGAGCTCATGCGGGAGCGGACGAGCAGACGCAGGCGGTAGGGGAGTCCAACCGAGTCCTTGGGTCGCCGCGTAGCCGTAGGCGGTCTGCTGTTGCTCGCACGCATCCGCGAAGTCGCGCAACCGGCGCGAGAAGCGAGCGTCGGGCGGCGCCAGGCGATGCTGGCGAAGCGCCGCGTCCCAGCGACCTTCGGCGGCGCGCATCTGACTCATCGCCCGCTCAACGCTCATTCGGCAACAAGACCCGTGCCGTCAGCGGTGATTCGCTCTCCAAGCTCACCGGCGCCAAAGGGCGTGGCGGCTCAGGATCACCGTCGACCCTGGTCATCCGGTCCAGATCGGAGCGTCGCACCCGATACGAGCGTCCCGCTCTGATCGCTGGCAGCTTCCCCTCGCGGATCCACGTGCGCACCGTGACCTCCGTCTTACGGAGCTCACGAGCGATCTCCGCGACGGTGAGGAACGGTTCCTGTTCCATTACTTCTCCAGTTCGAGGCGCCGACCGCCACACCTTCGTTACTTGCCATTTCCTATGGTACCTTAACGCGATAGGGACTGCTGGTGGAGACAGGAGCTCCGACAACGGAGGCTCGATCACCGTCGACTTCGTCCAACGACGACGGATCGACAACCAGCAACACGACTGCTCCAGTGCGGAGCAGCTCGCGTCCTTTGACCCTCAAGGGCTCGAAGGCATACGACTGATCGATCGAATCACACCAGGAGCGGGAAACCCGCCGCCGGCGGCGCCCGAGCAGCCCGAGGCCGACGAATTCTTCGATCACCTCCCGGCCAATCAGCCGCCAACCGAGACCGTGGAGCCCAAGCAATCCGATCAGGTCGACCCGTGGATCCAACAGCAGGCCCGACCAGCACCCGCGGCTTCGATACCAACCCAGCCCCAACCGACCGGGACCGCACACCTTCCCGCCGACATTCCCACCCACCGTCCAGCTCGCGCGCGCAAACCACGCCGACAAGCAACGCTGGGGCGCCCGCGAGCGCGCGCGATGCGCCTCGGCACGGCCACGTTCGCCGGCGCCGGCGTGCTCGCCGCGGGAGCGATCGCGCTCGCGGGCGGCACAACCGCGTCGACGAGCACGCACCACACGAGCAGCGCAGCCATCGCGATCCCACCCGCATTGACCACGGCGCTGGTTTGCGTCTGAGTCAATGACATAGATCCCGGATTTCATTAGCCCACATCTGCGAGGCTTCCGGCACGATCAGTAGGAGGTCTTGATGACCGGGCCGGGACATTCAGCAGGCAGTGACGGGGGCCGTCGGAGGAAGCGGTTTCTCTCGCCTTCGCAGAAGTATGAGATCTGGCTCGCGCTGGTGCGCGGGGAAGTCTCGACGGTGGAGGCGGCCGATCGTGCGGGTGGATCGATCGACGATCGTGAAGCTGCGGCAGGTCGGTAAGCAGGGCGCGTTGGACGCGTTCGCGGCGTCCCGGCCGGGGGTGCGCCACGGCGGCCCGGACCCAGAGCTTGCGGCGGCGAGGGCGGAGATCGCCAGGCTGTCGGAGGCGTTGAAGGAGATGGGCGTGCGGTTGATGCTCGCGGAGGGAAAAGAGCGCTGGGACTGAGTGGCCGGGTCCCTCGCCGCGTCGACACGGCCACCAAGCATGAGCTGCTGGATCTGATCGATAAGGCCGTGCTGGACGGGTGGGATCACCGTCGCGCCTGCACGTACCTCGAGCTGGACGAGGGGCGGGCGTGGCGGTGGCGCCGCCGGCGTGATGACGGCTGCCTGGAGGATCGTAAGCCCGGTGCGGCGTTGCACGGGCTCAGACCGGTGGAGGAGCAGGCGATCCTTCAGCTGTTCGAGGCCTGGGGCGATATCGATCGTTCGCATCGCAAGCTCGCGCACCGCGGGAGCTACCTCGGACTGGTGTGGGTCTCGCCGGCGACCGTCCGTCGTGTTTTGGCTGCTCACGGGCTGGTTCTGAAACGACCTCGCCGGGTCCGGTCGGAGCGCAAGCCGTTCCCGGAGTGGGCCGATTACCGCAAGAACTCGATCTGGATTTACGACTGCACCCACTTCGCGGGCTGTCCGAACCATGCGGTGTTCGCGGTGATGGACCTCGTGACCCGCAAGTGGATCACAGAGCTCGTGAGCATCGAGGAGACCTCGACGCAGGTGCAGGTCGTGTTCATGGATGCGCTCGAACTCGAGGGGCTGCTCGAGCTCGTGGAGGCCCGCCAGGACGCCGTGCCCGCCGAGACCTTCCCCTTCGATGCCGCCGTTGATGAGCCCGAGCTGGCGCCGATCCTCTTGGCCGTCTCGGACAACGGGCCGCAGATGAGGAGCGGCTCGACGCGCGAGTTCATGGCGATGTGCGCGATCGCGCAACACTTTGGCCGGCCCGGAACTCCAACCGATCAGGCCTGGATCGAGTCGCTGTTCTCGCATGTCAAGGCCGACTGGCCGCACCTGGACCGCATCAAGGATCCCGAGGTGCTGCGCGCCGAGCTCGCCGACGTCCGCCGGCAATACAACACCGTGCGCCTGCACGCCGGGATCGGGTACGTCACGCCTGAGGACGAGCACGAAGGCCGCGGCCCGCGGATCCGTGCTGCCCGGAAACGCGGGCTCAAGCTCGCCCGGTGGGCACGAATCGCCTACCATCGAATCCAGCAATCCAAAGCCAACCGCCGGAGCCCCACCGATGTGGACTAATTCGCTCCCCGATCTGTGGCTTTAACTCAGAAACACCTCACCCGAGGAATCTCTGATGATCGCTCGCCACCGCGGCGATCACAGCCTCCACTCGCGCTGGCGACCACAGCAGCCGCCCGCTCAACACACCGACGTCGAGACCGTCGATCAGCAACCCGTCGTCGAGAACCCCGAGCTCCATGATCCCGTCCTCGACCCCACCCCTCCCCGGCGGTCGCGAAGCTGGCCTACAGCCGCGGTGGTCCTGCTGCTGGCGCTCGGTGCCGTCGCGATCACCAGCAACTCAGGGTCGCGTCCTGCTCCGACGAGCACCCCGACGGGGTGGATCGACACCTACATGGCGTGGAGCTTGCGCTCGCCCGAACGAGCGTGCACCCAACTCCTTACCCCCGCGCTCAGGCGGCTGCTTGCGGACGGCAACGGCGGGTCCTGCATCCGCGCCTACACGAAGATCCGAAACACCCCGTTTCGGATCATGCGAATCCTTCAAGACGGCAGCACCGCCGCGGTCGAGCTGCACTGGCTACCGAACGTCGGCTACTCAACGATCCTACTCAATCAATGCGGCGGCGTATGGCAAGCAGTCGACATGATCCCCGGCGGGCAGGTCATCCCTCGACGCCACGCTCACCGCAGCGAGAAGCTCGGCCCGACCCTGAGTGGCCTGGAGACGGACAGTCGGATCGGCGCTGCTGGCGAGAATCCCGTCCACGGCCTGGAGCGCGTCGCCGGGTCGGCCGTCATCGATCGCCGCGCGTACCGGCGCGAGTGGATCTCAACGGAGTCCGGATCCCCGCCAAGTACATGATCGGCGAGGAGGGCCGGGGGTTCTCACAGGTGATGCACGGGTTCGACTTCTCGCGGGCGCTGATCGGCCTTCAATGCGTCGGTGTCGCGCAGGTCACCGTCGACGGGACCTGGGGGTACGTGACTAAGCGGCTCGCGTTCGACCAGCCACTGAGCCGCAACCAGGGCGTGGCGTTCCCGCTGGCCGAGTCCGAGACGCTGTTGTCTGCCGCCCGGCTGCTCCGCTACCAGACTTTGTCGCTCAAGGACGCCGGCCTGCCGCACGCCACGCAGGCCGCGATGTGCAAGCGGTGGGCGCCGAAGGCCGCGTTCGAGGTGGTGCAGCAGTGCCTGCTGCTGCACGGGCAGTTCGGCTACCGCACCGAGCTGCCGACCGAGCAGCGGCTGCGTGACGTCCTCGGACTGCAAATCGGCGACGGCACCGCCCAGATCATGAAGCTGATCATCGCCCGCCAGCGCGTCGGCCGAGCGCTCGCGCCCTGATTTCGGACCAGGACAACCCCGGATTCATAGAGAGGGATAGACCCACCATGGGAACGCTGAAGAACAAGGTCGCGATCGTGACTGGCGCCGGCCAGGGGATCGGCAACGCGATCGCCGAGAAGCTCGCCTCGCATGGAGCAACTGTCGTGGCCACCGACGTCAACGAGGAGACTGCCAACCAGACCGCCGCGGCGCTCGGCGGCGAGGCGATCGCGATCGGCACCGACGTCACCCCGCGCGAGTCGGTCGATGCGATGGTTGATCAGGTCAGGCGTGAGCTGGGGCGGATCGACGTGCTGGTCAACAACGCCGGCTGGGACAAGACCAGCCCGTTCGTCGACTCCGACCCCGGCGACTGGGACCGGGTTATCCAGATCAACCTCTACGGCGTCCTCAATACGTCCAAGGCGGTGCTGCCCGTGATGGCCGCGCAGGGTTTCGGCTCGGTGGTCAACCTCGCCTCCGACGCCGGCCGCGTCGGCTCCTCCGGCGAGGCCGTGTACTCCGCCGCGAAAGGCGGCGTGATCGCCTTCACCAAATCGACCGCCCGCGAGATGGCGCGCCACCAGGTCAACGCCAACTGCGTCTGCCCCGGCCCGACCGACACCGCGCTGTTCGCCTCGATCGGCGGCGATGATCCGAAGCTGCGCGACGCGCTGACCAAGGCGATCCCGTTCCGGCGGCTGGCGCAGCCCAGCGACCTGGCTAACATGGTCGCGTTCTTCGCCTCCGACGAGGCCAACTACATCACCGGCCAGACCGTCAGCGTCAGCGGCGGCCTGACGATGAGCTAGGCGATGGCGTTCCAGACAACGCTCACCCCTGAGCTGATCGAGCGCTACACCGACCAGCGCTACTGGCTGGGGCCCACGATCACCAACTACCTCGACGAGGCGGCCGAGCGCACGACGCTGCTCCTCGTGCATCCCTGCGACACTCTGCGGGTGCCGCTGCCGTTTTCTGTGAAGATGGCGGCATCGGGCTGGTTGTGCGGGCTCCCGCACGACGAGACCGTATGCGGTACGGATGTGCTGTGAGCGGGAAGCGGCGATCGTAGGGGACTCCGGAACGCCGGAGGATCGCAGATGAGAGCCGAGCATCGTCAATCCGCTAGCTCGCGAGCGGTCACCCTGCGCGACGGTGCTTCGATCACGGTGCGCCCGATCGCGCCGGAGGACAAGCCGCTGTTGGTCGAGGTCTTCGGGCGGCTGACCGAGGAGTCCCGCTACTGGCGCTTCTTCATGAACTTGCGCGGGCTGTCTCCTGCCATGCTCGTGGACTTCACTGAGGTCGACCACTCCGACCATGAGGCGGTCATCGCGATTGAGCCTAGTTCGGGCCAGGCGCTCGGTGTCGCACGCTATGGGCGTTTGAGCGAGGATCCCAAGGCGGCTGAGGTGGCGGTCGCGGTCGTCGATGACTGGCACAGACGCGGCGTCGCCGGTGCGCTGCTGGCGGAGCTGAGTGCTCGTGCACAGGACGAGGGTTTCCGTCGTTTCGTCGCGGTCGTTCGGGCCGACAACCGCGGCGCTTTGGCGCTGTTCGGAAGGGTTAGCGGCAGCAAGCTCCGACTCGCGGGACCTGTCCTTGAGTTCGTAATCGAGTTGGGGCAAGGGAGTGATTGGTCCAGCACTCCGCGGTAAGCGCGTCTCTTACCGCCGATCTCGGACGTAAGCCTCAGGCTGCCGATACGGCGTGACGAGTGCGTCTCGAGGCCAACGCAAAGGGCTGGAAGGGTGAAGGGCGCGCGCTCTCGAGACGGACGAAGACCGGTAGCTCGACAGTGGGCTTCGGGACTGCCTTCTTTGCCGGCCGGGCGCGGAAGACAACGCCCGTGCGAGCAGATCGCGCGGCCCTGCTTTCCTCCCGCGGCGGTACTTCGCGCCGCTCCGCCGCCCGTCAAGACCTGCTTCGCTGTCGGCGCGGTACTTCGCGTGTGCGAGGTGTTCCGCTTCCTGCTGGAGCATCAGTCGCTCGGCGTCACGCTCGTGCTCCTGCTGCTCGTCCGAGCGGGGAGCGTCATCAGTCGGCGAGTGCTTCTCCATCGCCGCGACGAAGCAGGAGCGGTCTCAATCTTCGCGGTGGAAGTGTCGATAGCCTGCGCAGCGTGATGTCTGGCCTACTCGACGGGCGTTGCCTGTGCGGACGCCTGACCTACCGCTGCGACGGCGAGCCCCTGGTGACGGTCGTCTGCCACTGCAAGGACTGCCAGCGCCAGACAGGCTCGGCCTTCTCCATCTTCGTCGTCGTCCCGCGCGCAACGCTCCATGTCGAGGGCGACACGCTCGCCACGTATGTGACCGTGGGGGCCGATACCGGCGAGGAACGTCAGCGCCAGTTCTGCTCGAAATGCGGTTCGCCCGTCGTCACGCTGTTGGCCGAGCAGCCCGAGCTCGCGGTCATCAAGGCGGGAACGCTCAACGACCCCTCGTGGCTGTCGCCCACCCTTGAGGTTTGGCGCGGCTCGGCTCAGCCGTGGCTTGCGCCGATCGAGAACAGCAGGCGGCTCGCCCGCGGCCTGCCGGCCTGACCGGACAGCTTCCATCAAGCACCGCGACATCAGGGCTCTGGGACCTTCCGCGCCGCATTTGCTCAGTCGCGGTGGCGCCGCGGACGGCCAGCTTGAGATTGCCGCTCCGCGCTTCTTTCGAAGCGGGAACGGCCCGTTCAGGCCCTTGAAATGGGGTCGTCTTGAGCGTTGCGAGACCGCTCGCTTGTACGGAGCAGATGAGCGGCGGCGTCCTCGAGCTGTCCGAGATGCGTCTGGCGGGAGGTCAGGCGCATAAGCGGGATGCCCAAGCAGCGGGCTCGCGGGCGCACCTCTACGTGGTCCAAGGCAAGCTAATCGCAGGACCGATTGAGCGGATCACAGAGGCTCGGAGCTGGCGACTACGCCTCGTTACCGACCGACGTCCCCCACCTGTACGAAGCAACCGGCCCACGCGCTGCTCCTCGTGTCACTCTCCAGCCTGAGGTGCCCATCAGCACCGCTCTGAGATTCGGCAAGCAGCAGCCGCAGCCACCCGCCACGCGGAGTGTCGCTCTGGACAGCAGGGGCAGACCGCGGTCGCCGGCCGCGGGCTACTGGATTGCGCCCGGCAAGCGGAAGCGCGCCCAGCATTGGCAGCTCACGCAACCTAGGGCTGAGTCCCGCTTCGCTTGTCGCACGAGCTTCTTGCAGTCGGCGCTGAGCGACCTGCAATGCGCGGCAAGCGAGGCTTCGCCACGCGCTCCACCGAGCCCGTCGTGCCTAGGTACTGATGGCTTACGGCGGCCGTTCCCCGCGCTTGCTATTGCGTGAATCCGAGCGCGAGGACGGACCCGAGGATCCCACTCCTCGCTTCTGCATCGTCGCCGACCGAGCAGAGTCGCGCCGGCTCCTGCTCTCGTGCTGGCCTGGTCGAAGCGGAAGCGGTGGCACGGGCCGCCCGTGCCACCGGGACGACTCGTCATGGCCGGCCGCTCACGGCCGACCAGTCGTGGGTATTAGAGCCCTGTTAGCGGGTTGACGCGTCCGGTCTTGGCCGCGGTTGCCAGTGCGGCGTAGTCGAGTTCGTTCTGGTCGGCGTAGAGCTCGGCGAAGTCCGCGAGTGCCCTGTCCATCGCGTCGCTCGAGCCGAGATAGGCGCTGATCGAGACGGCATCGCCCGAGCGGGCGTGCGCGCGGGCCAGCGTCCGGCCGCAGATGTCGGCGTAGGCGCTGAGCTCTCTGGGTTTCATGCCCTCGATGATCACCGACCCCTTGTTGTCCCACAGCTGGCGAAAGTAGAAGTCTCGCTCCTCGTTATCGAGTCCAGTCACACGGTGCCAGCCGAGCATGATGTCGCTGGCGGCCTGCATCAGTCGCTGACCCTCGACCACACGCTGGCCGTGGTTTGAGTACTGGCTCTTGCCGAGGAACGGCTCGAGCACCGAGGGCTGTGCCTCCTTGAGCTGTAGGAACAGCGGATCGTCGCTGTCGCGGCCGAGCATCAGCATGATCCACGCGCGGGTGCCGACGCTGCCGACACCCACAACCTTACGCGCCGCATGCGCGTAGCGAAAGCGCTCGAGCAGCTGTTGGCGATCGCCCTGCAGTGTGCGCCGGTAGCCGCGGTTCACGCTCCGCGCGAACTCCTCGATATCTCGGCCTTGGGCGAGGTCCTCGATCGGCACGATCAGCGGCGGGTCGCGGACGATCCGCGGCTCACCATCGACGACGGTCGTCAGCTTTGAGAATGCCCGCAGGCTGTCCTTCGCCCGCGTCTTGGCCAGGTTCTTCTCCATCAGCTTGCGGCGCTTGGCGCTGGCCGTGCTCTGAAACTGTGCGATCAGCGCCTCGGCATCAACCCGCGAGTACCACAGATCGAGCGTCTTCATCGACGCCAGCGCCCGCATCGCCTCGCGATACGAGCGCGTCACCGCCAGATCTATCCCGCGGCGCTGGCCCCGAGCAAACCCGAGGTCGCGCCCGGCGACCGCGAAGCTCGCGACCAGGCGCTTGAGATCCCACTCAAACGGCCCCGGCAGCGTCTCATCAAAATCGTTGATGTCAAACACCAACCGCCGATCCGGCGCGGCGAACCCGCCGAAATTCGACAAATGCGCATCACCGCACAGCTGCACGCGCAGACCGGTCCTCTGCGAGCCGGCCAAATCCGCCGCCATCAAATACGCCGCGCCGCGATAGAACGTGAACGGCGATACCAGCATCCGTCCGTAGCGGATCGGCACCAGCTCCGGCACGCGCGAAGCGGCCTGCTCCTCCAGCAGCTCCACCGGATCACGACGACCCGACGGCGCTGACCACTCCCCGTGCACATTCCGCGCCACCTCGGCCCGCTCTGCCTTCCCGGACGCCGCTCGCTCCCTCACCGACAGATGGGGAGCCTTGGCGTACTCACCCGATCCACCAGATGATGCCTGTGGGGCGAGCTCCTGGTCGGTAGCGGCGGTCGATCCGGCACTCCTAGCGCTCACGGCCGTGGCTCCTCGTGATGGCCGGCCGGAGTCTCGGTCGACGGTGATTCAAGATCCCCAGGCAGGCCGAAACGGCGACCTGCAGGGTGGATTCGCGCTCCACAGCCCGACAGCAGCCTCGGCGCTGACGTCGAGGCGACCGACTTTCTCCTGGCAAGCGACGCAAACCCGGCCGACGCCTCACGAGCTTGATTCGGCCGACGAACATCGTTCGCTGATTGTGCAAGCCATCCGGGAGCGACGCATCATCCCAACCGGGTGACTGGTCAGCAATGATCGGCCCGTCGGGATGGGAGTGCGGTCGTCGGCGAGGCGTAGCCTGCCTGGCCTGCGCGCCGCAAGTGGCCCCCCTGGGTCGCGCGCCGCGCCGGGTCGCGGGGAGAGTTGGAGGGATAGGGAGACGCGACCTGGTCGAATCGAATACGGCAGTTTGTCGGGCTGTGCGGGTTGGCCCGAGGTGCTTTCCGGGCGCCGAGCGAACGGACAAGGTTGGTGATATCGCCTGAGGCGGTGTCAGCCGAGCAGCTCGATCAGGCCCTTGGTTATGAGTAGCGCGCCGAGCACCGTCAGCACTGTCACCGCGAATTGCTGGCCGTGCCGCCCGATCCACGCCTTCGCTCGGTCGATCGTCCGGACGGTCCAGGTCGGGGCAATCGCGAAGCAGAGCAGCGGGACCTCGAGCAGGGCGAGCATGATCAGGTTGAAGACGACGACCAGTAGCACCGTTTCCGCTGTCGAGTAGTTGAGCTTGTCGATCCGGCTGAGCCCGGCGAGGTAGGAGGCGCCAGGCAGCGTTAGCAACGCGCCGACGACGAACGTGGTCCGTGCCGAACCCCGCCCCAGCGCCTGTTGCCATCGTGGCGGACGCTTGTTTTGCTTGCGCGCGCGTCTGCGCTCGACAACAGTTCGATGACGGCCCGTCCCGAGCACGAACGCCGCAGCCAGTGCAATGCCACCGAGCGTCATGGTTGCGGCTGGGCTGAGCGTGTTCTCGGTCGTCTGAACCGCGTTTGAGCCCTCCAGTGAGAAGACGATCACGAGCCCGAGCGTGATGCTCGTCATCAGCGCGCCGAGCAGATACCCGAGCATCAGCCGCTTTGGGTTCGGAAGCAGCATCATCAAAGTCGACGCGGCAACAAGCGTCGGATTCAACGCCGCGGCAAACGCGAGAAGGAATACCTGGGTCACAAGTGGCGGGTAATCATCCGCGAAGTCGAGCTCCCCAACCAGATCCATACGAGCCTGTGCCCGACGCGCGCACGCCGAGCGGGTCGCCGTCCAGAGCGACTTGCAGGCCCGGCTGGTCGTGTCACATGGAGCTGGTCGGACAGTCGAAGCCGGAGGGTCAGGCGCCGTAAGCTCAAGGCGCGGCACGAGACACGCTGCGCGGCACACAGACGCCGCCAGCGGATTCGTCGTTGACAGCAGGGCGGTTACGCGCTCGCGTCCGGGGTCGAACTCCAGTCAACGCCAGTCTGTTGGCGGAAGGCGTCAACGGCGGCATCGATTGTCGGGAAGAAGTGACCAGGGTCGAGCGGCCCGATCAGCTGGTAGCGCTCGAGCTTCGCCCGAACCGGGTCCTTGAGCTCGGCGAATACGAGGAAGGTCCGGGCGGCGTTCAGTTCCTCGTCGAGGTCGGCGAGCATGTCTGCCGCGGTGGTGTCGACATCGGTGATCGGCTCGGCGGCGATCACGATCCAGTGCGGCCGCGGCTCGGCGGCGGCGAGCCGGCGGATGTGATCTCGGAACGTTCTCGCATTGGCGAAGAACAGCGGGGCGTCGAAGCGGAAGATCACCAGGCCGGGAAGCTGCTCGGCCTCTGGGTGCAGTTCGCGGTCGTGCTGTCCCGGCATCCCCGGAACGCGACCGAGCGTCGTCCGATAAGGCCACCACGCTCGCCGGAACACGTTAAGGATCGACAGCGCCACCGCGACCGCGATGCCCTGGAGGACCCCGAGCAGCGCCACCCCGAGAAACGCCGTGATCGACAGCAGGAACTCGACTCGTCGCTGATGCCACAGCCGCAGTGTTCCGGGTAGGTCGGCCAGCGACAGCGAGGCGGCGATCACGACCGCGGCGAGGGTGGGGTTTGGCAAGTTCTTTAGCAGCCCGGGCACGAGCACCAGCATCAGGACAATCAGCGCGGCTCCGAAGACTCCGGTGAGCTGCGTCTTGGCGCCGGCCTGTTCGGCGACCGCCGTGCGCGAACCGCTTGTGCTGACCGGGAATCCTTGGAAGAACCCAGCGGCGACGTTCGCCGCGCCGATCCCGATCATCTCGCCATCGCCGTTGACCTCCTGGCCGGTGCGAGCGGCGAACGCCGAGGCGGTGGAGATCGTGTCGGTGAGCGCGACCAGTGCGATCCCGAGCGCCCCCGCGATCAGCAGGGGGAGATCGGATATGGGGCTTGGCACGGTCAGCGGCGGGAACCCCTTCGGCAGGGTCCCGACCAACGAGACGCCATGGTCGGCGAGGTTGAATGCCGATGACGCTCCGATCGCGACGACGACTGCTATCAGCACGCCCGGGACTTTCGGCAACCAGCGGCCGAGCGCCAGAATCACGACGAGGCTGAACAGGCCGATCGCGACCGCGGCGCCAACGGCCTCCCCCGAAGTGGTCCCATTCACGAACGCACGCGCCTCGTTGATCAGGCCGTTGGCGTCGGTCGAGAACCCGAACAGCTTCGGTAGCTGTCCGATCAGGATCGTCAGAGCGAGGCCGTTCATGTAGCCGATCTGCGTCGGCTTGGAAAGCAGGTCGGCGACGAACCCGAGCTTCAGCGCCCCGGCAGCGATCATGATCGCCCCGACGATCAGCGCGAGCATCGACGCCAACGCGATCGCGCGCTCGGGACTCCCATTCGACCCGAGGATCGGCAGGATCGTCGCCGCGATCATCGGCCCCAGCGACGAGTCCGGACCGAGCACGAGGATGCGCGAGGGCCCAAACACGGCATAGCCGACCAGGCACAGGATCGACGTGTATAGGCCGGTGATCGCGGGCAGGCCGGCGAGCTCGGCGTAGGCCATCCCCTGCGGCACCAGCAGCGTCGTAAGCACGACTCCGGCCACCACGTCGCGACGCAGCCACGAGATCTGATAGCCCGCGATCGCCCGCACCCCGGGAAGCGAACGCAGCACAGTCACAGGCACTCCGTCAAGGCAGAGCGACGAGTCCTGGAGGAGCGTTCGGCGGGCGGCAGCTGTTGGACACGATCGGATGAGGAAAGAAGATCGGAAAGTGCTGGCTTGACGTGACCGCGCTGGGCGCCTCCACCAACCTTGCGAGACGCCGCTGGCGACGGCGTCTCATGAGTGCCGCGCGATCAACGCTTCCGGATCGCTCCCTCTACACAGCTGCCGGCCCCCACGAGACCGGCAGCCGCGCTTTGCGTCGTGTTCTCTCTACGACTGGTTGCCGGTGGGCTCCGGCGGCTGCAGGGCTTCTTGGAGGCGCTTGGTGTCCTCCTCGGAGAGCGAGGTCTTGATGACGGTGCCGCCGTACTGCTGCAGCGCGGCCACGGCCTTGTCGGGGGTGGCTTGTTCGATGACCATGAACAGGGCTGAGGTCCCGGGCTGGACGTAGTCGCGGACCTGTTCCTGGAAGGCCTTGTCGATGCCCTTCTCGCCCATGTGGCCGAACAGCGCTCCGAGTCCAGCGCCGAGCGCGAGGCCGGCGAACGGGATGAAGAACAGCATCCCGAACAGCAGTCCCCAGAACCCCCCCCACCACGCACCGCCGCCGGCCGAAGCGCCACCGTGCGTGGTGTGGACGTGGTACTTGCCCTCCGGGTCGCGGGAGATCGCGGCGACTTGGTCGGCTTGGATGATCAGTTCGGATTCGAGCTGCTGGACCGTCTCGCGGGCCTGTTCGGCGGTGCCCTCATCCGGATAGCCAATTGCCACAAGCGTTGCCATAGCGCACTGCTCCTTTCTCGGCGGACGTGACGTCGACCCGATGCTCATATCGCGCTGCTGCCCGAGCCGTGCGTCGCCGCCGCGCAGCATACAGTCCAAGGTGCACGCGCTGGCTGGTCATCATCCGAAATTGGATGAGTCAGTCGCGGACGGCTCCGAGCTCGCGTGAGCGCAATTCGCTCGTGATCTTCCGCGATGGCCGTCTCGCGAAGGGTGCGCCTACGCGTGCCCGGCCGCGGTGTCGAGCGCAGTGGGGGCGGCGGACTCGGCGGGTGTGCTTGGTTGCTGCTCGGGGTTGGCGGGGAGGAAGATCGCGGCTGCGAGTCCGATCAGGGCGAGCGCGGCGAGGCTGACCATCGCCAGGACGTAGGACTTGTTGCCGGTGGCGAGCTCGGACACGAGGATCGTGCCGGCGATCGCGGTGCCGAGCGATGAGCCGAGGTTGGAGACGCTGCGTGAGAGGCCTGAGATCTCGCCCTGTTTCTGTTCAGGGAAGCTGGATTGCACAATGTTGACCGAGGGGGTGAGCATGACGCCGATGCCGAGGCCGATGACCAGTAGGCCGGGTGTGAACGCGACCACGTGCTCCGAGACGCTGACGACGGCGAGCAGCGTCCCGACGCCGGCGATCGTGACGACGAAGCCCGCGCGGATCAAGGTCCTCTGGGAGTATTTCTTGGCGAGTCGCTCCGCGGAAAGGGAGGAGATGAGGATGCCGGCGGTTGCCGCGGTGAAGATGACGCCCGTCTTGATCGCGCTGAACCCGCGCTCGGTCTGCAGGAACACTGAGACGACGAACGTGATCCCCATGAGCACCAGCCATTGGATGTTCTGGGTGACGAGCCCGAGGTTGGAGGTGCGGTTGCGAAATAGGCTGGTGGACAGCAGCGGTTCTTTGCCTGCTCGTTCGCTGGAGCGGATGTGGAGAAAGAACCAGAGCAGGAACGCGGCCCCGAGCGCGAGGAAGATGACCAGCAGCGTGTTGTTGTTACCGGCCTGCAGGATCCCGATCACGAGAAACGACATACCGGCCGCGGACAGGGCGGCTCCGATGCCATCGAATGGGCGTGTCGGGTCAGCCGGTAGTGGGTCGGTGATCTTGAGACTGAGGTAGATGATCGTCGCGACGACGGCGGCCTGGAGCAGGAACGACGCTCGCCAGCTGATCGTCGTCGTGATCAGGCCGCCGATCAGCGGTCCTGCGGCGGCGCCGATCCCGCCCATGCCGCTGATCACGCCGAACGCTTTGGCGCGTGACTGCAGATCGCTGAACGCCAGCGTCGCGAGGATGTAGACAGGGGGGATCATCAGCGCCGAGCCCACGCCCTCAAAGCCCGAGTAGCCGACGATCAGCACCCCCAGGCCTGGCGCGACCGCCGCGATCACCGCTCCGATCCCATAGACGCTAAGCCCCCCGATCAGGCATCGCCTGCGGCCCCAGATGTCGGTGAGCTTGCTGCCGGGGATCATCAGCGCCGCCATGCACAGCAGAAACAGCGTAATCGCGGTCTGCACGCCGTGGACGGTCGTGTCGAGGTCCTTGCTGATGCTCGTGATCGCGACGTTCATGTTCGAGCCGGCGAAACTGGCGATGAACTGGGTCAGAGCGAGCGGGATCAGCATCCTCCGCGGCGAAATACCCGACCCCGGTTCTGTCGGTCCGTGAATCTCGGCTGCCGCGCCGTCAGTCACGTCGTGCAGCCGCTTCCGCCGCCGAGATCGCGCGTGCCGCCACGATCAACGTCAGGTGGCTGAACGCCTGGGGGAAGTTGCCGACCTGCCGCTGACGTTTGACGTCGTACTCCTCTGAGAGCAGGCCGAGATCGTTGCTCAGGCCCAACAACCGCTCGAACAGCGCCCGCGCCTCCTCGACGCGGCCGTTGAGCGCGAGCGCGGTGACCAGCCAGAACGAACAGGCAAGGAACTGCCCTTCGTCGCCCGGCAGCCCGTCGTCGGTCTCGGCGGTCGAGTAGCGGGACACAAAGCCGTCGCGACCGAGTTCCCGCGAGACCGCGTCGATCGTCCCAGTGACTCGCTCATCAGTACCAGGCAGGAATCCGACCAGAGGGATGTTCAGCACGCTCGCGTCGAGCTCCTTGGATCCGTAGTACTGGGTAAACGTATGGCGCTCGCGGTCGTATCCCCGTTCGCACACCTCCTGGTGGATCTCGTCGCGTGCCTGTTTCCAGCGCTCCAGCGGCGCCTCGAGCTCGAATTGCTCCGCGATCCGCACGGCACGGTCGAACACCACCCACGCCATCACCTTGGAGTACGTGAAGTGCTGTCGCGGTCCGCGGGTCTCCCAGATCCCGTCGTCGGGCTCGCGCCAGATCGTCTCGACATACTCGACGACCGTCCGCCACCGCGGCCAGAACCGCTGCTCGATCCTGCCCAGCGCCTCGAGGCCGACGAACGCGACGCCCATCACCTCGCCGTACACGTCGAGCTGGAACTGCTCAGACGCAGCGTTACCGACTCGAACCGGCTTGGAGCCCTCGTAGCCGGGCAGCTCGTCGAGCTCAAACTCGGTCAACCGGCGTTCGCCGCGGATCCCGTACATGATCTGGATCTTCGTCGGGTCGCCCGTCCCGATCCGCAACAGAAAGTCGCGGAAGCCGAGCGCCTCCTCGGTATACCCGGCCGCCAGCAGCGCCTGCAACGCCAGCACCGAGTCACGTAGCCAGCAGTAGCGGTAATCCCAGTTGCGCACCCCGCCGATGTCCTCCGGCAGCGATGTCGTCGGCGCTGCGATCACCCCACCAGTCGTCTCATCGGTCATCGCCTTGAGCGCGATCAGCGAGGTCAGCACCTCCTCCCGATACGGGCCCTGGTAGGCGCAGCGCCCGCTCCACTCTCGCCACCACGCCTCGGTTCGTGCGAGCGCCGAGTCGGCATCCTCGACCGGCGGAGTCTGCTCGTAGGACAGATGCCAGGTCAGCACGAGGCGCTCGCGAGCTCCCTCGACCACGACGAACTCGGCCCGCACCGTCCCGTCCTCGACCTCGACGGGCAGCGGCGTGCTGAGCCGAAACGCGTCCGGCCCCGCGGTGACGATAACCCCGTCCGGGACCAGCTCAATCCACGGCACGATCGACCCGTAGTCCGGACGCAGCGACAGCTCCATCCGCATCGGCACCCGACCCCTCACGCCCTCCACGATCCGCATCAACCGCGGCGGCCCGTCGCCGCGTTTCGGCATGAAGTCGATCACGCGCACCGTGCCGTCTGGAGTCTCGAAGTCGCTCTCTAGCACAAGCGTCCCCGGCCGGTAACGACGAGCGCTCGAGCTCACCTCACCCGCCGGCGCCAACAGCCAGCGGCCATGGCGCTCATCGCCCACGAGCGCCGAGAAGCACGACGCCGAATCGAACCGCGGCAGGCACAGCCAGTCGACCGCTCCGTCTCGACCGACCAGAGCAGCAGCCTGCAGATCACCAATCAAGCCATAGTCCTCGATACGCATACGTGCCTCTCCGTTCGTCGATCGCGATGCCGACCGTAGGAGCAGCCCCGAAGGCGCACATCACCTGAACCGGATGAACGTGCAGCGAACGCACCATCCATTCGGTCCCCAAGCAGACCGCTACCGCGGAGGACTTTGCCGGAGGGTCTACTTTGAATGGATGGGGTGGTCGTCACCTGGCCGGCCACTCCGCAGCTTCCCTCCGGCACCTCGTTCCAGGCGCCGGGGAGGTCGCCGATCGCTTCTGAGACCACGATTCGCGCGTCGGCAGATGCTCCATACAAACGCATGGATGACGGCTCCGCAATCGCCGACCCGCAGCGCTGAGCGAAGATACCGAGCCGCATGAACGAGCAACTGAAAAGGTTGATTTTGGGAGACCGGCAGAGGATCTCCGGGACCGTCTACGGAACGATCATCGTCATGTCAGTCCTCGCGGCCGGGGCGAAGCCATTCGAGCACCACCTGTGGCGGCTGGTTGCCGTCGCCGCGGTCAGCGTTGTCGTTCTCTGGCTCGCGCACGTCTACTCACACGGGCTCGCGGAGAGCCTCCAGCTCGGACGTCGCATCACAGTCGCCGAGCTTTCGACGATTGCCCGTCACGAGTACTCAATTGTGACCGCAGCGATTCCCCCGTTGGCCGCGGTCGGGCTCGGCGCTGCGGAGGTCCTTGCGGAACCAACGGCAGTCAAGCTAGCGCTCTGGCTCGGGGTGGTTGCGCTCACCACTCAGGGCATCCGATACGCACGGCTAGAGCGCCTGAGTCGTAGCGCGACCTTCATCACCGTAAGTCTCAACCTCGCCATCGGCCTGGGGCTCGTCGCCCTAGAGGTTCTGATCGCGCACTGATCGGTGCCCGCGGTCTTGCCGACCCACCGATGCATGAAGAGAGTTCTGCATCGGGCCATCTCCGACACTCGCAACGCTCGGTCGAGGTCGACGCCGACCGTGTCGGACACCTGCTCTCATTTTGAGACGGGCATGTGCCCGTCGCTGGCGCCAGTCCCCCCTCCGCGCGGGAAGGGGAACTTCTCGCACTCGGCGCATCTCATCAGGGGCCGCGGTCCCCGCTCGGCCACGGTTAGCTGAGGAGCCGCCAACGAGCAAGCACCTCCACGTCGAAAGGGTGCGGCTCTTTTCGAGTGACCTGGTCTGAGTGGTCATGTGACGCTCGGGGTGGCGTGATTGAGGTATCTGGCTTCGTGGACGTGGTGTCGTTCTTGAGCGAGGTGATAGCGCCAGTGGGCATCGAAGTCGCCGTTGGCTTTGATGGCGCGTAGCTTCAGGATCGCTTCGGCACCGGCGAGTCCCCAGCGGGCGCCGGAACGAGTCGCTACGCCACCTACCGGCCGCTCTCCCAGAGGCCTACCACTGCCACCGCTTCTCCCGGTTTTCCGCACCAACTGTCCATAGACCCCAGACAAGCGGCTGGCGAGCATCATCCTGGGCCATATAGCTAATAGCGAAGAGTCAAGATAGTTGTGCTAGACTGCCCGCGTTAGCGATCGTCGAGCGGAAGGTGCGATAGTGGTTCTCGCTCGTCTGTGTCTGCTGTTCGCTGCGGCCGCTGTTGGTGCGCAGCTGGCGGCGCTGAGGGCCGCCGGACTGAAGGGTGTGGCGCCGGCGAAGGCTCATGGGTTCTCGGTGCTGACGGCCACGCTGACCGATAACTGGGTGTGGATCATCATCACCGGGCTGGGGCTGATCCTGACGATCCTGGCCGGGCTGATGATCGGCGGTAGTCGCCAGGCGCCGGATTGGCTGTTTAAGGTGATCGGAGGGATTCTGGTGCTGCTCGTCGGGATCCCCGCCGTGCTGGCCTGAGCGCTGATGCGTCTCGCTCGACTATGTACGACGCTCGCGCTGAGCGCGACCGTCGCGTTGGTGCTCGCGCCGCCGGCGTTCGCTGCCGGCTGGCATGTGCCGTTGGTGGAGGCTGACTTTCTCGGGGTCGGTCATCTGGCGGGATCGGTGCTGGGAGCGCTGGGGGGCGCGGTGCTCGGCGGGTTGAAGTGGACTGTCGGGGTCGCGGCGAAGTTTTTGCAGGCCACGTTGGGCGGGCTGGTGAAGTTGCTGGTCCCGGCGTCGTGGGCGAAGGATGCGCTCGGGGTGATGCACTGGATCGTCGCGGTTCCTGATTACGCGGGGACGATCATCTCCCCGACCGGTGCGCACAGCTATGGGTTCTCGGGGATCAACGCGCTGCGGGATTTGTTTACGTGGTTGGGGGCGGCGTTGTTGCCGCTGACGCTGACGTTCGCTACATCGCGGGCGATGCTGGGGTCGGGTGGACATCCGGGCGCGCCGTTGGTGCGGGTGATCGCGCTCGCCGGGGTGCTGATCTCCTAACCGTGGTGGTGGTCGCAGGCCGCGGCGATGGTCAACCAGATCACGAGTTTCATCTTCGCTCTGGATCCGGTCAGCGTTGGGGTGCAGAGGCTGATGGGGATCGCCGTTGGCGGGCAGATCATCGCCGGGTGGGCGTTCGGGGGGGTGATCGTGATGGGCGCCGTCGGGTTCGCGCTGCTGGCGATCATCTTCTTGAAGGTCGCGATCGTCCTCGTCGGCGCGCTGCTGGCGCTGCCGCTGTTGTGGGCGTGCACGTTCGCGGTCGGGGCGCTGCTGATTAACGACACCAACCGTGCGGGGGCGCTGGTGGGCGGGTCGGGCACGATCGCGCACCTGTTCGGCGGGCTGCTCGTCGGGCTGGCGGGATTGGCGTCACTGTGGCTGTGTCTGAAGATCGCGCGTGAGCTTGGCGGGATGCTCCGCACCCAGCTCGGCGGGCTGCTCGCGCTCGCGCACGCCAGAGGAGCATCGCCCGCCGCCACCGCAGCAGCACGAGGCGATGGTACGCAATCGCTGCGGAGCTTCACCCAGCGGGTTGGGCAGGCGGGCGGCGCGGTGGTCGGCGCGCTGTCTGGCACGCGACCGGTCGGTGCCGCCGCGGGACGCCTCGCGGGCGGAGCTGCGAGCTTCGCGCGCGGCGATCATCGGCCGCTCTCGCGCGGGCGCGGTGGCTGTACAGATGGGACGGGCCGCACGCGGAAGCTGGCAACACACCTCCCCCGCCCGCAACCAGCCATCACCCCGCGCTGACCGGGGCGCCGCTGTCAATGGCTCCAATCCCCAGCCGGCAAGGCAGAACGCCACTAACCGTACGCGCCAGCGCGCCAACAGCGCACAGCCGGCCCCGAGCCCGCACGCGCCGGCGGGCACCCCCGGAGCCGTTCCGAGCACGCCTGACAGTGGGCGGGCTGCTCAGCGATCACCTTCCGCCGCCGATACACGACCGCCGAACCCTGCGCCGCCGGTGCGCTCCTCGACGCCGCCAAACGCTCCCCCGCCGGCGCGCTCGTCGACGCCAGGGTCCGCCCCGCCTCGAGAGCGCTCGTCAACGCCGCCGTCTGCTCTGCCGCCGGTGCGCTCCTCGACGCGCTCGTCGAACGCTCCGCGGCCGAGCGGACCGTCCCGGACGACCAAGCCCCCGAAGCGGTGATGCAGACCTTCCGTCGATTGAATGACCCGGAGCGCTACTACGGCCTGTCGTGGCGCGGCTGGATCTCGGTTGCGGTGGGTGGCGGGGTGTTGTATTTGGCGGTTCGGTTCTCGCCGATCGGGACTCGGGCGACGATCACGATCACGGTGCTCGCGCTGGTGCTCGCTGGGACGATCCTGCAGGCAGTCTCAGGACAAGCGCTCGGACCGGGGCGCTACCTAATGGCGCTCTACCGCTACACGCGGGAGCGCAAACAGCTCAAAGCGCCACAGCGACCCGAGCGGTCAAACCTGATTCTTGATCAGGCGCCCGCGCTCGAGCCCGCACCCGAGCCTGGGGGGAGTGTCGAGGTCGAGCTGGACGGGGTGGTGGAGTGAAACGAGCGTCCCGGGTCGGGTCGTTGGGGCGAGTGTTGCCGATCGAGAACGTCGAGCCCGATGGGCTGATCATCACCCGGCAGGGCAGCTATCAGCGAATCATCGAGTGCCAGCGGCTTCACAACGCGCTGACCGCCGATCACAGCGGCCAGCAGGCGATCACCCGGGGGCTGACCGAAATCTGCCGGCTGATCCCCGACCACGGATCTTTATCGATCACCGCCCAGACAGACCCGATCCCGCTCGATGAGGCACTCGCGCCCGACCAACATAACGTGCAGCTCGCCCAACAGCACGACCTCGCTCACGGTCGCGAGCAGCTCGCCGCCGTTCGCGGGCGACTGCTGGCCGCGCAAACCCAGTCGGTGATCAGCGCCGCCGGATCAGACCAACCAGCGGTCGCCGCTCGCTGGTGGGTGACCGTCCCCTATCAACCCCGCGCCGAGAACCCAAAGACACAGCTGCGCGACACGCTCGCCCAGGCGCGCGGCAAGCGCACCTTCGAAGCCCACCAGGCGGCTGCGCTGGGGAGCCTGCAGCTGACCGGGCAGATCGAGGCCGCGTTGAACGTTGTCGGGATCGACAGCTACCCGCTCGACGGCCCGCAGACACTCGCGTGCCTATGGGAGCGGCTTCACCCCGCCGCGCAAGAGCTCCCAGACCTAAGCGAGCTCGCGGCCGCGCCCGCGATCACGCACGCGACGACCGCCGCGGAGGCCTCCACACAACGCCACCTGATCATCCGCACGCTGTGCGACGGCCCCTCGCCGGCAGCAATCGACGCCAGCGACAGCCGCCGTCTGGTGCACAGCGACGGGACGCTCGAGGAGGTCCTGCACTTGGGGACCCCGCCGCTGCAAACAAGCGTGTGGTGGCTGCTTCACCTGCTCTCGTGTCCGCTGCCGGCCACGGTCACCGTTCACATTCGCGTCGGCAGCCGCGCGCGGGCGCATACCCGTCACCGTCGTCGTTGGCGGCGGCTGGCCGCAGCGATCGATTGCAAGAGCCGCCGCAGCCGCCTCGTGATGGCCGACGAGCAGGAAGCGTTGGCCGAGGCGCAAGCGATCGACGCTGAGCTGTTGGCCGAGATCGGCGCGGCGGTGTATGACGTCTCGATCTATTGCTCGTTGCGCGACCCGCGCGGCGAGCAGCAAGAGTTCGAGCGGCTCGTGTCAGGCGCCGCTCGCCAGTTCCACGCCCACACCAACGCCAAGGTCGTACGCGGGCGACGGCTGTGCCTGCCCGGGTTCGTCTCGAGCCCGCCGATCGGTGTCGATGAGCTCGCCGCGCGTCGCAGCTACGCGCACCGCAACATCGGTCACTGCCTGCCGCTGACCTCGAGCTCGTGCGGCAGCCCGGAAGGACTGATCCTGGGGTTCTCAGACCCGATGGCGCTGCTGGAGCGGATCGCTCCGTTTGACCCGCTGTTCAAGACTGCCGTGACGTTGCTGTTGGGCCCCTCCGGCGGCGGTAAGACGGTGCTGATGAACGCGCTGTTGGACCGCGCGATCTCCCAAGGGATGTCGGGATGGATCATCGACCGCTCCTCCACCCGCGACGAGCACGGCTCCGGCGCCGGGTCCGGTCACTACGACCAGCTGCTCGCGCTGATCCCCGGATCACGCCGAGTGCAGGTCGGCTCTCTGACCGGCGGGGTGATCTGCCCATGGGACATCCGCGACCCAGGAAACGTCCCCGCGGAGCGGATCGAGTTTCTCCTCGCGCTGCACGCGCTGCTGATCGGCGAGACCAGCGCCGGTGGCGAGGACCGCCATCTAACTCCGGTCGAGGAATCGCTGCTGCTGACCGCGATCGATCGCACCTACACCCACTGTGCGAAGACCGGCGAGCGGCCACGGGAGACCGTGCTGCGCGAGCAGCTGCGCGTTCGCGGCGAGCAGGACGAGCTGACCGGCTCAAGCGCCGACATTCTGCAGACGCTGATGCTGCGCCTCGCGCCGTACTGCGAGGGCGGGCCGTTGGCGCACATCGCCGATCACCCCACCACTGTTGAGCCGGACGCGCCGCTGACGCTGTTTGACATCTCCGGGCTCCCCGACCGGCTGGTGCCGGCGATGATCTTCGCGATCGTCGGGCACATCGAAGGTGCCGTCCAGCACACTCGCACGCTGAAGCTCACCGGCCGCCTCCAGCAACAAGGAGCGTGGGCGGGGCAGCACTTTCTCGTCGCGGAGGAGGGCTGGAAGATCACCGCCTCGGCGGCCGCCGGCAGCTGGCTAAACGAATACGCCCGCCGCGCGCGGCACTACAAGCTGTGGCTGATCCTCGTCTCACAACACCTCCAAGACCTCAACAACGAACAAGGACGGGCGCTGCTCGAGGACTCCCAGCTGGCGCTGTTCGTGCAGAACACCGAACGAGACCTCGCGATCGGCCGCGACACGATCGGTCTGACCGACACCGACATCGAGCAGATCACCAAGCTCACCACCCGCAAGGGCCTGTATTCGACCGTGTACGTCGTCTCACCCCGCGGCCGCGGCGCGGTCCGGATCCTGCTCGGCGACCTCGAGTACTGGATCTGCTCCGCAGACCCAGAAAACGATCAACCCAAGCGCACAACCGCGCTCACCGAAACCGGCGGCGATCCCTGGCAGGCGCTGCGGCTGCTCTGCACCCCCGAATGGCACGACAGCCACCGCGAGCACAACACAACCTGATGCCCACCACACTCCAACCACTCCCCACCACCCCCAGCTGGCTGCCACCCCCGCAACCATCGCCACCCAAGCACGCAAAGCTTCCCTGGCTGATCGGCGGCGGCAGCCTGATGCTCGTGCTGCTACCGGTCGTGCTGCTCGCCGGCGCCGCCAACCAGACCTGCCCCGGCGCCCAACCAGGAAACGTGAGCACCCCAACTGGCGCTCCGGCGCCCGGCGGCATGTACGCCCAGCCGCTGAAACTCAAAACCGGTCGCTGGTATGCGGTCGGCGCGACCCAGTACGGAGGACCGAGCGACCCGACCTCCAGCAGCTACGGCGCGATCGGAGCTCCCGGCCAGAGCTACCTCCCCGCGCACCCCGACACGTTCGCCGAGCTGTCCGTGCTCGATCACAACCCCGCCAACAGCGGGACCTTCACCTTCGCCGACGCGAACGCGCTGAACAACCTCCCGTACATGACGGCGCTGATCGTCGCGAACAACGGTGCCAAGAGGATCCTCTACAAGCGCGACGTCGGCTTCGGACAAGGCCCCGGCCAGTTGATCGCCAACGGCCAGCCCTACCGCCTCGACGTGTGGTGGCAATCAGCCGGACCGCTCCGGGTGTCAAAGAATCCGGTCAAGATCGCGCTCGCCCCACCGCTCGGGGCCGGCAACCTCCTCCAACAAACCAGCGCCGGCACGGCGACCGGCGCGACGGTCGACCCAGCATGCGACCAGCTCGCAGCGACCGCGATGCTCAAGCTCACGGCCGGGCAGCGCGCACGGATCCTGTCGAACGGGAGCGCGGCCGCCCCGCAGGACGCCCCGGCCGCGGTAAAGCGCGCGATCGCGGCCGCTAATCGCATCCATACCAGCTACTACCGCGCGGAACGTCCTGAGTATCTGGACAGGCTCTACCCGTGGTATGACTGCTCGGCCTCCACCGCTTACGTCCTGTACCACGCCGGGCTCAACGGGACGGGCGTGACCGTCGGAGGGACCGATGCCGGCAACGGCATCACCCTAGAGGACTACGGGGAGCCCGGCCCCGGGCGGTGGATCAGCGTCTACGGCAACAGTACGCACGCATTCATCGTGATCGCCGGCTTGGCGTTCGACACCGCTGATTTCGGCGGCCCGAACATCCCCGCCGGCTCAGGCCCCCGCTGGCGCTCAAACCCCACCGGAAACCTCGCCGACGGCATGCAATACGTCGTCCGCCATCCCCCCGGACTGTGACGCATGACCCGACAGCTCATCACTCCGACCCTCCTTACCACGGCCCTAGCGCTCGCCGGCTGCGGGATCAGCAACCCCTACCAGAGCACCGACCGCTCCATCACAGCCGCGGCAAACACCGCCAGCCGCGCCAGCACAACCGCCGCAGCGGCAAGCACCGCCACGGCGCCCCCCGATGCAGGCGATCCCGTGCCGGAGCGAGGAGGGACGATCCCCAGGCGAGCGCAAGCCACCGAGAACCAGCTGTTGGGCGGCGCCGGTCGGCCCACTCCCGACGCCGCGCTCAAGCGGTACGCCACCACGTATCTGAACTGGAACGCGACGCACGTGATCGCGATCCAACATCAGCTCGCGGCGATCTCACTCGGGCAAGCCCGCGCACAAGCCCAACAAGCCGCCGTCAGCGCCGCCCGCGACCCGCAGCTCACCACCAGCCACGTCGCGAACCGCGGCCGGGTGATCGCGATCGCCCCCGGGCAAGCCGACGCCACCGGCCAATGGGTGATCGTCACCAGCGAGCAAACCACCGGCCAGGGCGACTACCAAGACCTCCCAGCCACCCTGCACATCATCTACGCCCAGCTCACCAACACCCGACAAGGATGGGTCATAAGCGGATGGCAACCACAGAACTAACCGCCACCGCTCCTGCGATGGGGTTAACGCGTGCTTACCAGCACGCCGCCCGCTGCGAGCTCCGCTCGATCGCACGCGCTGCGGTTGGCCTGATCGCCGCAACCGCTCTCGGCGTCGTGCTCGAACTCGCCGACCACGACCTCTTCAGCTCCATCCCGCCGCACCCGACGCTGCTCCCAACAGTCGGGGCGATCTCCTCGATCTTCGTGACCAACCTGCGGATCGTTGCTGTCCCGTTCATCCTGATCGCGTTCAGATTCCCCGCGGCCAGCTCGACTCGCACCGCTGGTGACCTGATCCTCACCGGAATCCTGTTCGCAAACACGGCCCGGATCGGGCTGGCGATCGGACGCTGGCAAACCCAGCTGGTGCCCTACCTCCCTCACCTCCCGCTCGAGTACCTCGCGATCTCCGTCGCCGCCGGCGCATGGCTAAGCGCTCGTTATCGCGCTGCACGCGGCTCGCAGCAAGAGCTCCGCACGACCCTCACCCACGCCGGCGTGGCCGTCGTGCTGCTCGCCGTTGCCGCGAGCGTCGAAGTGCTGCTCACACCCCACGCCCGCTGATGCCCCGCCGCCGCCACTCGCTGCTGTACCTGATCTATCTGCGCTCGCCGCTGTGGAGGTTGCGCCGTCGCCTCTGGATCCTGCAGGCCGGCGGGCGCTGTCAGCGCTGCGGGACCCGCCGGGCGCTCAGCATCCACCACCGCACCTACAGCCGGCTCGGGCACGAACGCCGCTCGGACATCAAGGTGCTCTGCTGGCCCTGCCACCAACTCGAGCAGCGACAACGGCCCTTCCCAGCTCGACGCCGGTTGCCTTGGACTACTCCGTGGGCCGCTCGCCCTACTGGACAGCACCCTCGCCGGCGACACCCGGCCCGTCGTTTCCTGCTCGTCCTCACTGTCGCATTCGCTGCTTACGTCGCGATCACACTTGCCGCCACGGTGCCACACCGATGAACAAGTCAACGCCAGAGAGGTCGATATCATACGCAACGACGCTGCAGTAGATCCACCTCTCTGGGCGCGAGCTGGCGGCGAAGCTCTAGATCGGCATCAGCGAGATCCACTCAGACCGTGTGGCGCAGATCAGCGAGGTGCTCGGGTGAGCGTGGCGGAGCGATTGCGGTCAGAGGGGCTTCCGCAGGTTCACGGACAGCTCCTCGTAGCTCATGCGCTCCCCCCAGAACGGAACCGAGAGCGGGCTCCCGTGGTAGGTCGTCGTTTCGGCGATCGTTGCGCCCGCGGCCCGTCCCCATGCCTCCGCCGCTTCGACAAGGCGGGTGCCGACGCCTTGCCTTCGGCTCGCCGCCGCGACGGCGAGGTACTCGACACGCAGACTCATCGCTCCAAGCTCTGGCGTGATTTCCCGTTTCGCTGCGTCCTCTGGCGGCAGCAGCCGAGCGACGAGCGCGCCAACGACTTGGCCTTCGGCCTCAGCGACGAGGTGCAGCGTCGTGCTGTCGATCGCTGGAGCCTCGGTAGCGAGCTGTTCGGCGAACCGCTCGAGCACCTGAAAGTAGTCGGGAGCGAGGTCGAGGTAGTAGCGCGCGACCTCGGCATGGATCCGCGCGAGCGGATCCTCGTCACCCCGCTGGGCCTGTCGCACCGTGATTGGCTCCATTCCCTGGAGCTTAGGGGTCCAGTCCGCGCGACTTCTCGCGTGGACAACGACGGGGTTATCGAAGAGGACGTCGGTGCGCAGCGGTGTCATCCCCAGCCGCTCGGCTACCCGGATCGACCGCGCGTTACCGGTTCGGATCATCGCCGTGAGGCACGCGACGCCCAGACTCCGAAAGCCCCAGCCGACGCATGCGCGCGCTGCCTCGGTGGCGAAGCCGTGACCCACGGCGTCACGGCGCCGCACCCACCCGAGCCCTGTCTCCTCGAACCGGGGCCGGTACGTCAGCGCGACACGACAGCGCAAGCGGCCGCTGCCACGGTCAACCACGGCGCGCAGGCCATGACCGTGTTACTCCCACTCGCGTTGGTGGGCTCGAAGTCGCTCGCTCGCGCGTTGGCGATCGAAGCGACCGATGAAGCGCGTGACCTTGGAGTGCTCGTCAACTGCCACGAGCTCGTCCAGGTGCGCGATCGTCATCGCCGCAGGGGCAGCCGCTCGGTTTCGATCCGCACTCAGCAGAGTTTGACGCCGACAAGCCAGATCATCGATCTGTCCGCGATCTGGTTCGCTCTGGATCGGGGCGAGCGGTGAGCGTCGCACAGCGCGCCGCGGCAGCACCCGCGGGAAGGTGGGTCGCTCCGCGTGACGCTGCAGCATACGACCGCCGCGCGTCGCTAGGCCGGGAGGAACGTGCTGGGTTTGCGGCCGTGACCGCGAGGCGCTGCAACCGCTGGCCGACCGGGCTGCCACACCGCCCGCCGACCACAGCCAGCTTGACGTCATTCAGCAGAGCGGAGGCTCACATGCGCCCAAGTGACTGGCGGGGCCCGCGGCTGCTCACGGTTCTGTCGCCCGGTGCGAGTCCGGCGGATTGCCTATCGCCCAGTGTCGCCGACCGCCGGACCGATCGCTTCAAGGTCGCCTCGGCTCCCTTCCCCTCGCCCGAAGGCACGGTTCCGCGTCCGGCCGCCGGCCGGCGTTTCGGGCTTCGTCAACCACCGGATCCCCACAAGGAGGGAACCAAAGATGAGCGCCTCAGCACCCGCAGTTAGCTCGGTCACGTTGGTCGGAAATTTGACCGCCGACCCGGTCCTCAAGCAGCTCGACGACGACCGCAAGGTCTGCAACCTCGGCGTCGCCGTCAACGACCAGAAGGGCCAGCCGTCGATGTTCATCGACGTCGCCACCTTCGGCGCCCAAGCCGACGCCTGCGCCCGCTACCTGGCCAAGGGCCGGGCCGTCGCCGTCACCGGCCGGCTCGTCTACCGCGAGTGGGACGACAACGGCACCCGCCGCAGCCGCCACCACATCATCGGGCGCGTCCAGTTCGGCGGCAAGCCCGAGGAGCCCGCCGCCGAGACCCAGGACACCACCGAGGAGGTCACGACCTTCTGACCAACGACCGGCGCCGGCGGCCCGCTGCCGCCGGCGCCACCCGCCGTTCAACGTAAAACCAACTGCCCACCTGCTCAGCAAAGGCCACGACATGACCACGCTCGCCGTCGCAGAAGCCCCTCCGCCGCAATTCCAAGTAGTCACCCTCGTCGGCCATTTGACCAGCGACCCGGTCCTCAAACAGCTTGGCGACGGGCGCAGCGTCTGCGACATGCGCCCGGAGGTCAACGACCAGAAAGACCAACCGCCGCTGTTCATCGACATCGCCACCTTCGGCTCAAGCGCCGAGGCGTGCGCCAAGTACCTCCCCAAGGGCCGGGCGATCGCCGTCACCGGGAAGCCGACGACGGCTCCCGCCGCTCCAAGCACCATGTCATGGGACGCGTCCGCTTCGGCGGCCGCCCCGACGAGCAGCCCACCAATGGCGACGACACCGCCGGCGAGGAGGAGGACGGCTCCCAGCCGACGCGCGGGGGGAGCATCGGCGGCGATTTCCGCCGGTGCTCCCGCAATGCGCGCCCCCAAAGCTCGGCATCTCACCAAGCCCTGCCCCACAAACTCTACATAAACCTGATGAAAGCTCAACCCAGATTCCACCCAATCAACCTCATCGGCCGTCTCACCGCCGATCGGGAGCTTCACGACCGGGGCTGCACCCAGGTCGGACGGTTGCGGCCCGCGGCCCAGCGCCTCCGCACCCGCGACGGTGAGGACCGCGGCGCCGACTTCGTCGACGTCACCGTCTTCGGCAGCCAGGCCGAGGTCCGCAGCCAGTACCTCGCGAAGGGGCGCGAGGTCGCGATCGAGGGTCGCCTGCAGCACCCCGAATGGGAGGCCGAGGACGGCTCGCGCCGCCAGAAGCTCGAGGTCATCGCCCTCACCAGGAGAGCGACATGCAACACGACACTTCTTTTACGACCCCCGACCCGGCCGGGCTGCTCGGCAGCCTCTGGATCGACCTGTCGCACCAGCATCGCCTCGTCGAAGTCATCCAGATCGTCAACGGCGAGCGCGTGCTGATGCAGCCCATCCGCGACCACCGACTCAGGCCCCCGAGCTACCTCGAGTCCACCGAACAGCTCTCGGGATTCGACTACCAGCGGGTGAGTCCATGACGGTCACCTCGCCAATAACCGAGGTGCGCGCCGCCCGCGATCGGCGCAAGGCGATCGAACGAGCCCCCGCCGCGAAGGCCAAGGCGAACGTCCGCCGGCGGGCCGACGTCATCCGCGACGAGCTCGCCCGACCTCGCGCCCCGGTGCCCGATCACACCGCAGAGCACGCTCGAGCAGCTCCCCGCGCGCGGCGCCGGCTGCACCGCCGGCCAACGGGTCTCTCCCAAGCTCGAGGCGATTCGCCGGAGGCTCGGCGGATGAGAACCCCGAACGACACCAGAGGTCGGGCGTGCTCCCAAACCCTCAGGGCCCGCAACGAGGTCCCGGACGCGGTCGAGGAATACCGCGCGCTGTGCGCGATGACCCGCGCGGAGCGAATCGCGGGCATGTGGCGAGGAGAGCTCACCACCCGCCAGCGCTGCCGGTGGTCCTCCCGGGCACGGCACGAAATCCCGATTCTCTCCGGCGAGCTCGCGTGGATCGTGATGCGCATATCCGAATGGGCCGAAGCCACAGACCACGCACAGGCGAGTGGCGTGATGGCGACGCTCACGCTTCCGGGCGCCGACATCCCCGGCTACTACCACCAGCTCGGCATCCAGCCCCCTGAACGCGCACGCCACGAGGCCTCTGTGCGCTGCTTTGCCGACTCGGGCGCCCACCGCCGCGAGGACCGCAATCCGTCCTGCTCTGTCAACGTCATCAACGCACCAGGGCAACATCGGAGACCGTTCTGCGGCGCGTGGTGCGCTGACCACCCCGCAAGGCCATGGTGGCAGTGCTTTCGTGGCTCGACGCCGTCAGCGAGCCCGGGCGACGAGGCGGTACATCCGCACGAGCTTTCTAGCCCACGTCAAGCGGAAGACGTGATCGCTCGGCGTCGGGTTATGCCGACCTCATCAGCGCGAAATCCGTATGGCACAAGGCGGCTGTCTGACGCATCGGCATAACGACGAGGTCGGCATATACATGGGCGGAGAGCTCGATACCGGCCGTTCGGCCGAGCTTGCGCACGGCGTCATCGACCGAACGCGCGCTCAACCGCCCACCCGCGCGCGAGACAAACAACGGCTCGCCGCCGGCGCGAGCGGCGGGTGCGGGTCGCTTCTTCAGCCAATCGTCGAGCGCCTTGCGCGCCGGCGCGTTCAGCGGCACCTCCCGGTAGACATCGCCTTTGCCCGAGCGGACCACCACGAGCGCCTTGCGGCCAGACACGCGCGCGTCGTCGAGGTCAAGCGCCACCAGCTCCGACAGCCGCAGCCCCGCATGCCCGACGAACCGCAAGAAATGATCAACCGCCGCCAGCGCGAGATTCACCGACGCCGGCGACCACCGCCGCTCCAGCTTCAGATGCCGCTTGACGTCCCTGACCGCATAGTCCGAGCGACCGAATCAGCAAGCGCATCGTCGCCCCGGGCGGGAGCGGCGCCGAGCCACTCGACGAACCCCTCGACCTGCCTCGAGTACTCCCGGCGCGTGCGCTCCGACAACGGTTGACGCTCGAGCCAGACCTCATAGCGCTCACCAGCTCGGGTAGCTCGGCTACCTCCGACATCGCCACGCACCCTATTTGTCGCGGCGGCGGAAGCCGCGAAACGGATCCTGCAGGAAGTGATTAGCAGCGACCCAGACGCCGCGAACCGCTAACAACGGCTGTTGGTCGCGGCGACCAAACCGGAGGATGCGGCGATCGCGCCGGGGCGGCGCTATCTCGAATCAGCTCGCCGATGAGCTAATCAGTTCGCGCTCGCGTTTCGTAGTCGGATAGCAGAAGCGATCTGGCTGCACGACCTCACTCATGGTGGCGTTCCGTCGCGGCACTTTGCGGAGCCGGCTTTGGACGTCGCGAGGCTTCCGCAATCTGACGGAGCAGCAGTCCGTCGATGCCTCGGTCGGGAAGGCCGGATTCGTCCCTTGCAGGAGTCACGCCCGACGCTGGCGAGCGCTTCCGCTTCGATGCCAAGCGGCAGAGCGACGAGAGTTGCTCGATGCTGCCGGGTCTCCCTCAAGGGGCGGGACCGTCGGCCGTGACGACGGCTCACATCGGCGAGCGGGCCTCCTGCGGCGCCGCTGTGCCGCTGGCCGCCCGCTGTCACTTCTGGCGACGAGCAGTCGGTCTTCGAATGGCGCGCCTCAGTCCGCCCGGCGGACAGCTGGTCACCACAGCGGTGGAAGACTTTCGCTCGGAGCTGACTTGACGATCTGTGAGGAGGATCGATGCCCGACCTGATGGCCCGAGTCGAGGTAGGTGATTTTGGCGCCTGGCTGCAAACCCACCTCAAGCACGTCGACGACCGCCGTGCATTCGGCATGACGGACGGACCGATTTACCGCGACATCAACGACCCGGACGCGGTCTTTGTGCACACCGTGGTCGAAGACCTCAGCCGCGCACAGCAGTGGTTTCGGTCCGACGCCTTCAAAGAGGCCACGCGCGCATCCACAGCGATTCGACGGGAGTTCTACTTGGTACTTAGCGGAGAAGGAGGAGTCCCCAGGTTCCTGAGCGCCACGCCACGATGGCGCGTGGGCCCCGCGTCGCGCGTCGCAACGTAACGGCCTCGCAACATATCCGCGCTTTCACGAGGCGGCGCACAGTGTCGCCGAGCGGCGAGGCGTGAAGGACAGCAACCGCCGAGGCGAGTACCACAACGCGCGGCTCAGGACGGTCGCCGAGGAGCTCGGCTTGCAGGCAGACAGCCGCGACCCGCGCTTCGGCTGGTCGCTCAAGACTCTCGCTGCCAGCGCCGAAGCGCTGTACGCCCCGACGATCACCGAGCTCGCCCGAGCGCTCGCACACGAGCGACCGCCTGCCGACGAGGTTACGGCGGTGACCGTGCTCGCCTGCCGTTGCGGCGCTCGCGGCCGGAAGGGCCGCGGCGTCATCTGCGGCGTGTGCGCACGCAGACGCACCTCCAAGCCCCGTTCGTCGCCCCCGCCAGGTCCTGCGCGACGTGTCGCGTGAGGACTCTGAGACGCCAAGCCCGCAGTCTGCGGCGTCGCGAAGCGGCTAATGCACCTTTTGGAGATGGCGACGTGCGCGCGAGGTCTCGAGGGTGGGATGCGGCGGCCGCCAGCAACGTCGCGCGTCGACGGGCGGGCGGGGTGGGGACCGGGAATGCTCACGTGCCTCGGTCGGTCTGCAGGCGCAGTTGCGCGCCGGCGGCGCACGCGTGCAGGCCCAGGCGAAGGTAAGTGTCGCGGAGGCGGACCCACCGGAGCGCGACGGGTGGGCGCCGTATCGGCGGTTCACCCACGCCAAGCACCAGACCTGTCATGCGCACCTGCTCAAGCGGACGGGGAGCTGATCGCTGATTCGGTGGCTCGGCAGGCGCGTGTCCCGCGCGCCGCCCGCAGGATCCTCAAGGACGCGCTCGCGCTGCGCGATGAGCGCGAGGAGGACGTGATCGACGCCGAGGAGTTCGGGCTGCGGGTCACTGACCTGAACGACCGGACGGACAAGCTGCTGGCGATACGCCCGACGCATGAGCCGAACCGACGGCTGCTCGCTCATCTTCAGACCGAGCGCGAGCACATGTTCACGTTCCTCACCGAGCTCGGCGTGCAAGCGACGAACTGGCGGGCGGAACAGGCGTTGCGCCCCGCGATCGTGAACCGCAAGAGCTGGGGCGGGGAACCGCACCCCGAATGGCGCCGACACGCAGCAGATCACGATGAGCGTGATCCGTACCGCCCGCCAACGGAACATCGACCCCCTCGAGCTGATGGCCACTGCCCAGCGCTCCCGAGTACCAGCCGCCAGCGATCGGATCACGCTCCCCGCCCGCGCGTCCCCGACCGCGCTGGCCGCCTGACACGGATGGGCGAACAGACCCCAAGACCGCTGGCCGAGCTCCGCTACCGAGTCGTCTGCTACGAGCTCGAAGGCGATCCGCAGACGGTCATCCTCGACGCGACCGCCCGAGGGTTCATCGCCGTCACCGGCACAATCGCCGAGGACGGGACGATGCACGGCGAAGGCATCCACGTCGGACCGCTCACGCTCCGACGACGACTCGCCAGCCTGATCGCCGACGACGACCAACTCGCCGGCTAAAAGGCGCGCGTCCTGCCGGTCTGAGCCGTGGAGCGCTCCTCACGCCACCCGCCGTCCGTCCGCTGATCGTCCTACCGTTCGGCTTCAGCGGACCACGACGAGAGGAGCAGCCGATGAGCCAACACAAGCGGGCCGAGCAGCGTCGCAGCGAGGTGATCGTGCAGATCAAGATCAAGCTGCTCGGAGTGTCCAAACCGCCGGTCTGGCGACGGCTGCAGCTCCCGGCGGACACCCGCCTCGATCACCTGCACGACATCATCATCGCCGCGTTCGACTGGCAGGGCTACCACATGCACGTGTTCACCAGCGGCGCTGAGGAGTTCGGATCACCCGACACCGAACTTGGTCACACCGACGAGCGCCGCGTCAGCCTCGGCCAGCTGATCGGCGGGATCGGCGACCGGCTCCGCTACACCTACGACTTCGGCGATGACTGGGAGCACGAGATCGTGGTCGAAGACCTGCTCGACGCCGACCCGGACATCCACTACCCGGCGCTCGTCGCCGCGAAAGGCGCCTGCCCGCCCGAGGACTGCGGCGGCCCATGGGGATACGCCGACCTGAAAGCGATCCTCGCCGACCCCAGCCACGAACAACACCAAGAGATGCTCGACTGGCTCGGCCTGGACAACACCACCGCGTTCGACCCCAACACCGTGACCCTCGATCAACTCGAGGAGGAAGTCGCCCTCAATGGCGCCAGCCGTTAGCCCCCACGCGAACGATACCCGCTAACTCAATACACTCTGAGATGCCAGTCGACCAGTGGACCGGACACTCCGCGCGCAGGCGCCTGAACAGCTCCAGCGGCGGCCCCTCCTTGAAGTGAGTGCGATCAGCGATACGCACCTCCTCGAGCGGTGTCTGCTCCTCGGTGGTAGTGCTCACGAACTCCCCATCCGTTAGTCGCCATGCGGCAACCCCCAGCGAAGCCTACCTCACCTGCCTTAGCCAGCCGCGCTCCCCAGCGTCGCCCTCAATCAACCAGACCGCGGATCACACAGCCCGCTCCCGCTCCCGCTCGCGATTGCGCGTGCGAACCTCCGCCGACCGTTTCTCCCTCAGCGCCGCCCCGCTCGCGCCATAGCGCACATTATCGTCCGGCGAAGGATCAGCGGCTTCAGGCCGCGCGCGAGGCGTGGCTCGAAAATGTCGCGTGCGCGAACAGCCCAAGCCCCCGGGTGCGAAGCTAGGATGCGCGCGTGGGTCTTGTGGTCTATCTCATCCTTCTGTTCTTCGTGGGCTTGGTAGTCGGCGCACTGGCTCGCCTGCTGCTACCCGGTCCGGACCCGATGGGGATCGGGATGACCGCGCTGGTCGGGTTGTGTGCGGCACCTTCAGCGCTGGCTTGTTCTCGTGGTATGTGCTGCATCGGCACGGCGCGAGCCTGGTCCTCGTTGCCGCACAGGCAGCCCTTGCGCGTCAGCAAGGGCCGGCTCGAGCGCTGTGAGCCGCTCCTCTGCGCCAGCGGCCGGGTTCTAACACTGGAGGCCGCTAGGCAGCCCCGCTGCTGCCAGCGGCGCACGCAAACGTCGGGCCTCCCGACAGAAAGCGAGGATCCATGTCCGTATTCAAGACACGACGCCAATTGACGCTGGTCGCGGCGCTCGCCAGTGCCGCGGCTGCCGCCGCGATTGGCGTGGCCGCCGGCGCATCCGCCCACCCTTCGCGAGGCAACGGCTCGGTGGCGCTCCGCGCCTACCTGACTGGGTTCCAGGAGGTGCCTTCGCTCAACTCCCCCGGTCGCGCGAGCCTGCGCGCCACCATGACGCCCAGCCAGATCACCTTCACTCTCACATACGCGAACCTCTCAGCACCGCCGACAATGGCCCACATTCACGTCGGCCAGCCCGGCGTCGATGGCGGCGTATCCGTGTTCTTCTGCGGTGGGGGCAGCAAGCCCGCCTGCCCGGCGACCACGTCGGGCACGGTCTCCGGGACGATCGTCCCCGCCGACGTCATCGGTCCGACCGCGCAAGGGTTTAAGGCCGGTGATCTCGCATCCCTCGAGCAGGCGATCCAAGCCGGAGTCACGTATACGAACATGCACACGCCGACCTTCCCCAGCGGCGAGGTCCGCGGCCAGATCAGCGCCAGACGACACAGCGGCCACTAGAACCTCTGCCACCCGAGCCGCCGGACCCCAGAGCCCGGCGGCTCGCAACCCAGCGGTAAACCGTCGCGATCAACGAACACACGCTCGCGCAACCAAGCTCACCTTGACACCCCCCCTCGCACGACCGGTGCACTGCCAGGTTTCCATAAGGCTCTCCGCAAACCCCTCGATTTGCAGGGCTGTTCAACATAATATTGATTAGCGAGCGTGCTTTATGGAAACCACAGAAGGGCCCTTCCCATCGGCGGCGGTGGGTGTCGACGATCGCTAGCTCACGAGAGCTGAATTACCGCATGTTGGTTGGCCGCGCGAACCGGCGGAGAGGCAGACGGTCGGGAGAGGTGGAAGGTCACCTGCTGTAGCGCACGATTACGGTTCGGTGGGCGATGGCGTTGGCCTCGATGAGGTAGTCGATCAGCGCGGCCGAAGCGCTAGCGGGCGCCGCAAGGCTGGACACCTTCAAAGCCCACAAGGTGACGTGGTAGCGGTGTGGGCGATCTCCGGCCGGAGGGCATACTCCGCCGTAGTCGCGGGAGCCGAAGTCGTTCGGTCCCTGCCGAGCGCCTGAGGGAAGCTTGCCGCCAGCGGAGCCGGCGCCCTCAGCCAGGCGCCTGGTCTTGACAGGCAGGTCGTAGAGAAGCCAGTGCCACCAGCCGCTCTGGGTGGCAGCGTCGGGGTCATGGATCGTTACGGCCAGGCTCTTGGTATGGGCAGGCACGCCGGAGATGTGCAGCGCAGGCGAGAGGTTGCGCCCGGTGCAGCCGAAGCCGTTGTACACCTGGTTGCTGCCGAAGCGCTGTCCGGGCTGCAAGCTGAGGACGCGGACTTGAAGCTTGGCGATCGCGGTAGGCGCCGCCGCAAGCGCGATCAACGTCGCGGCAAGCCCGACAAACATCATGCGCGTGGGCATCCGCATAAGCTGGCCCCCTCTGTGCCTCGGGATCTGGACTGGGGCCGACCATACACCAATCGTCGAGCGCAGCGAGCAAAACTACGACCCGTTGTTACCCGTGGCCAGTGGCGAACGGACTGGCGGCTCAGCGATAGCATCGCGATGGTGGCTGTCGATCTCGATCTCGCCCAACTGCACAGGCTCTCGGTGGACGAGTACCACCGAATCCTTGAGGCCAGCGGCTTCGATGAGGATGCCCGCGTCGAGCTGCTGGGCGGGCTTCTTGCGGCTATGAGTCCCAAGACCCGCGCGCATGAGAATGCTGTCACGTGGCTTGCCCGGTGGCTCATGCAGGCCGTCGACCTTGACGTCTTCGAGGTACGCGTGGCCAGCCCGCTCACGCTGGAGGACTCCGAGCCCGAGCCAGACCTCGCGGTGATCGCGCTCAGCGCTCCGCGCCCCTACCACCCAGCCACCGCCAGCCTGATCATCGAGGTCTCTGCCTCGTCGCTGCGTCGCGATCTCGGCGCCAAGGCCGAGCTATACGCGCGTGCGGGTGTGCCCGAGTACTGGGTGGTGGATCTCGATCACCGCCAGCTCGTCGTCAAGCGTGACCTGCGGTCGGCCACCGGCAACTACGCGCAAAGCCTCGAGCTGGACGCGTCCGCCCGGGTCACCGCTGGGGCGGTGACCCTCCCGGAACTGGCCGTCGCCGACGTCTTGGCGGCCGCCTACGCCTAGCACTCCTCCCGCCGGTCACCGCATTCGAACGGCAACAACGCCGGGGTGCCACTGGCATCAAGATTCTTCGCCTCGGTCGCGCGCAGGCCCACGCTGCGGGCAGCGTGCGCTTTGCTCGGCGGCGAGAGCTATGCCGGCGCATGGCTTCTCGGTGCGACTTGCCGCCCGGGTGACTCCATATCCCCACCGCACGGAACCGGATATAAATTATCGAGCGTGGATTATGGAGACGGCCAGCGCCTCCTCTCGCCGCCCGACCGAGCCTCGCAAACGAGTGGCCTCCTTCGGCTGTGCCGGCCCGTTTGAGCGCCGGCTTGTTTCTCGACGGCCTCATGCTGCTGTGCGCTTGACCCGGTAGCAGGCCGGGCAGCCCGAGCCATCGGTGCGCGTTGAGACAGCTGTCTTCCATTCATGCCCGCAGCTGGCGCACCGCCACCAGAGCTTCAGGCTCGAACGCGCGCCGAGCCCGAGCGGATCGATCCCGCGGTTGCGCTGCGGGTGCAGCTCGGCGGCGATCTCCGGATGCCTGGCCGCGAGCGAGCGCGCGGGTTCGACCTCGCTCTGAGTCCTCGCACGGCGCTTTAGCCCACACACCGGGCAGCCGCTCCCACGCGCACGGTTGTGCACCGCCGATTGCCACTGATGCCCGCAAGCGGCGCAGCACCACCAAGCCCGATGCTTTGACCCCGGGCTGACATCCGCGGGGTTAAGCACGCGGTTGCGCGTCGGATGCCACTCGGCGGCCAACTCGGGGTGCGAAGCTTGCAGCGATCGCTCGCGTCCGACGGTTCTAGGTCCCCGCTTGCGCTGGCGATCGCATGCAGGACAGCCAGAGCCGGCGGCACGGGATCCGACAGTCGCCTGCCACTCGTGCCCGCACCGCTGACGGCGCCACCACAGCCTGCGGCTCGACTTGGCCGCGATCGCCGACCAGGTCATCGACCGTGGGGTTGCGCTCGGGATGAAGCTCGCGCGCGAGCTCTGGGCGAGCCGCCAGCGAGCGCCATCGCGGCACCCGGACCGCCGGACGCAGGCTGACCGGGACCCCCACGCCTGTGCCGAAGCCGCTGCCGCGCTCGATCTCGCTGCGCGCGTGAACGCTGTGGCGCACGCGCAGCTCGCGCGAGCAGGTAGCGACCTTGGCCGGCAGGCGAAACGCCTCGCGATACCGGGCGAGCGTCCATCCATGAGTTCGACGCAGATGCGAGCCGCCGACAAAGCGAAACCACTCACCGCAAAGATGTCACTGCACGCGATCCTCGTCAGGATCGTAGGCCAGCTCGCCAAGCCGCCCGAAGTACGGCGTTCCATCCTCCAGCCGCGGCACGCTGCTGGCCGCGACAGTCACGGACTACTCCTGGGCAACGGAAACCGTGCCGTTAGCGAACGTACTCTCATATATCAACCAAGGGTCAATCAGCGCGCCAGCTTACCCGCCAGCAGATCCACCGCAGCAACCCGCCAAGCACACGGACGAGGCCGGATGCGGACAAGACGCCCCCTTCCCCACCGCACCGAATAACCATTATCGAGCGCGATTATGTTCAGCCCTCCCAAGTCGTCGACGTCAACGACAGGGACGCTTGCGGAGCGCGCCCTCGCGTAGCGAAGCCCGGAGTGCGAGCGGAGCGGCCCGGCGGGCCGTTCGACCAGTCCGCGACGGTTTGCGCGATGATGGCGGCATTGTTGGCCTTCGCTCGGCGCTCCTCGTCGTGCTCGTCGTCGCCGCAGCCGCTCTTAGCGCGTGTGGGAGTTCGAGCACCTCCTCGTCATCGTCGACCTCGTCGACGGCGACGTCCACCACCGCCGGCTCCGGAAGCGGCGTTGCGGCCGCCAAGCAGAAGTGCCTCGACGCCACGAAGAAGATCCAGGACTCGAGCGCTCGGTCGACCGCGGAACACGCCTGCAATCAGATCACCACGAGCAACGCGAACGTGAGCACCGCGCTCAGCAAGGCAAAGCGGGCCTGCCTCACTGCGGCAGCGCAGATCCCGATCGCCTCGCTCAAGCAGGCTGCCGACGCGCAGTGCAACAAGATCGCGGCGCAATAGCGCCGGCGCGGACCGTCCGCCCGCTGGCAAAGCCAGCCCCCGCGCAGGTTCAGGGCCGAGGGCCGGCGGAAGTCGGGCTGCCGTTAAGGAACGTGGCACCAACCGACAAGTAGCCCAAACCTGGACGCCTACTACTACCGCGAGACCTTCTTCGTGCTCGCGGCCGGAGCCGTCGCGCTCCCGGCACGCAACACACGCCAGACGACGCCCGTCGTCCAGGCAGAGCAGGCGCAAGAGCCGGCGCTCGACCTCGCCGCCTAGACACGTGGGGGAGCCGCGCGGGGCTCCCCCACGACTCCACTCGATCGGTCCGCCGGAAAGGAGTCTCGCCATGACAACCAACCGAGCTCTGAACCCGTTCGAGCCGAGCGGCGAGCGACGCCAGTTCGCCCAGCTCGCCGGGCGAATCCAGACCCTCATGATCGAGCTCCAGCGAGCCCGACGGAGGGAAATGGACGGCCCGGCGGTCCACGCCAACGAACGCCGGCTCGATCAGCTCCGCTGGCAACTCGCGTCGCGGTTTGGGACCAAAGCGCGACCGTATGACGTGGTTAGCCGCTCAGCGTGCACAAACGCGACCTTTTGCCGTCGAACGCCGCGGGCGAGGTAGCTCTGTTCAGCTCTCCTCGCGGTCGCGCTGGCGCTCGCATGAGCGCGCGATCAGGTAGAAGGCGAACAGATGTCGGATGCTCGCCGAGAGCGCTTCGGGGACGAGCATTCGGTCTTCTGCGGTCGCGGCGATGGCCGCCGTGACGGCCAGTGTCGCGTGGTGCATCTGCTCGATGAGGACGGGCTCGTCATAGTCGCGGGCGAGCTCGACGCCGGCGCGCAGCAGCGCGTCGTCGATCCACACCTCGACGTCGTAGCAAACGTCGCGTCCGTGCGTCTCAAGCGCGCGGTGCGCGAGCCGGAGCGCGCCGCCGGCGACGTCGTGGGCCGCGCACAGCACGACCGGATCGTCGGCTGCCGCGTCGATGTGCATCAGCTGGGCGATCATCGCGAGGTCCGGCAGGCGCACCGTGGCCAGCGTCAGCAGGCGCAGCGTGCCGTACAGGCGTTCCTCCTCGACCCTACAGCCGGTGTTGGTAGTCCCGCGCGCGAGCGCAATGCCGTAGGCCTTGCGCGGGTGTGCCTGGCATGGACGTTGAGATCGGAGGTGTGAGTCCTGTCCTGGAGCCCTGACAGGGGGAATCCAACATTGATGAGGCAAGGGCGCGGCCCGGAGTTCACCGGGTGGTCCCAGTGCGCCGTGTGGCGCTGCGGGGCCTCCGTGAGGGCGGGTCTGAAGGAGGCTATAGGTGCGTCGTGGTGGCGAACGAGAGTGAAGCGCCGTAAGGCGTTCCTCGGATGGGTGAGCCGGCCTGCAGCGGTGATGCCCGATTCCTGTCGTTGGGTCCGAGGGCGTAGTGGCGACGTGATCACGACGAAATCTCAGCGTTTCACCCAGGGAGATCTGCTGGGTTCCGAGGTATCGGTAGGCCGGAGAACGAAAGGACGACGGCCGATGGCCCAGCAGAAGTCCGAGATCGCGTAGTTGACGTGTGTCTGAGTCTTTTTCCGAAATCTGGGCGTGTAATTCGCAGCCAGTTCCGGGGGTCGTCATGGGGTAGTGGATTGATGGTAGTGCAGGGTTCGTGGCGTGGTTAGCTACGCCGGCGCGGCCGGTCAAGGCCACCGCTGCGCGGCCGGCTGCGCTGGGCCCTGTCGGGCTGGCCTTGACAGTCTGCGCCAGCTTCGCTGATGGGCTGGTGAGGTCGGCAGCAGAGCTGCCGAGGGCCGTGACAGGGCCGCTGAGAGCTCGGCGGGCTCGATTTGGGCGGTCGCGGCGAGCACCGGCGCGTTGTGCGGCCCTGTGCGGCCCTGCGGCGAGGCGGGCAGGGTGATCGGTCGCCCGCTGTTGGCGGTTTGGGGGCGTCGTCGTCATCCGATCAGCCTCGGGTGGGTGCCGCGGTTGTAGGCCAGGCGCTGCTCTCGGGCGCGCGCGAGGCCGGCGCGGCGGGCTTCACGGATCGCGGGCCCGCGGCCCTCGTGCTCGTCGTCGGGGGTCACGTAGCCGATGCCGGCGTGCAGGCGCACCCGGTTGTACTGCTCGCGTACGGCGTCGAGCTCGCGTGATAGGTCGGCCGGGTCCTTTAGCGCGCACAGGTACGGCCATTCGTACTTGACGTGGCCGAGCAGCGACTCGATGTGGGCCTGATCGGTCGGCGTCCCGGGGCGGCCATAGTGGGTCGCGATCGCGTGCAGAGCCATAAACTCGCGGGTCGAGCCCGACCTCATCTGGGCGCCGTTGTCCGACACTGAGAGCAGGATCGGCTCAAGCTCGTCCTCCTGCTCGCCGGCCGCGTGCTCGTCGATCAGCGAGAGGATCACGTCCAACAGGCCCTCGCGCTCGAGCGCGCGCGTGAACAGCACCTGGACCTGCACGTCGGTCGCCTCGGGACAGAGCATCGTCTCGATCCACTTGCGCGAGACGAGGTCGAGGATCGCCAGCGCGCTCGTGCCGGCCTGCGGGAACTCGATGAAGTCATAGCCCCACACCTGACGGGGCTTGTACTGGACCCATTCGGGCCACGGACGCTTGAGCGACTTCTGCCGCGGCGGGCGCCAGGGCAGCGCCCGGCCGTGCTCGAGCAGCACCCGCAGCACCGTCGAGGGCGACACCCACACGCGCCCAAGGTAAGAGCCGCGGTGCGCGAGCTTGCGGTGCGAGCCGTCGATCTCGCCCCACTGATCGGCGAGCCCCAGGATCGCATCGACCTCCTCCGGGCGCAGCGCGTGCACCGGCGTGCCGCCCGGCTTGCGGTCAGCCAAAGCACCGGCGGCGGCGCGCTTTTGCCAGTAGCGGGCGCGCCGCTCGCCCAGCCCGAGCGCCCCGCACGCCTTGCCAAAGCTCCAGCCCGCCCCGGTCGCCTGCGCGATCAGCTCCAAAAGCCGCGCCTTGACCGCCACCTCGACACGAGCTGGGACGCGGCCTACCAGCCCGAGCGCGCTTTTCCCCGCAACGCCACCAGCTCGATCGCCTGCTCCTTGACCGTCTCCTCCAACCTGGCGATCTCCGCGCGCGCCGCCGCCAGCTCCGCGTCCACAGCCCCACGAGCACCGCCACCAGGCTTGGAGCTGGCCAGCGCCGTCAACGCGCCCTCGCGCCCGACGCGACGGATCCGCATGATCGTCGTCGGATCCACCCCCCAACGCTCGGCCGCCTGGCGCTGCGTCAGCTCCCCCGTCAACAACTGCAGCCAGATCTGCAGCTTCTCCTCCGCGCTCAGCGCCCGCTTGCGGCGCCCACCACGACGGCTGACATCCTGTAGTTCGGACATACTCCTCCTCGCGCCCGTCTGACCCCTTCACAGCATCGTTGCACACGCAACGAGATGGCGTAACAAAACGGCGGATTTCGGAAACGAACTCAGACGCATAACAAAAAAAAATGAGGTGTTTCTGAGTTAAAGCCACAGATCGGGGAGCGAATTAGTCCACATCGGTGGGGCTCCGGCGGTTGGCTTTGGATTGCTGGATTCGATGGTAGGCGATTCGTGCCCACCGGGCGAGCTTGAGCCCGCGTTTCCGGGCAGCACGGATCCGCGGGCCGCGGCCTTCGTGCTCGTCCTCAGGCGTGACGTACCCGATCCCGGCGTGCAGGCGCACGGTGTTGTATTGCCGGCGGACGTCGGCGAGCTCGGCGCGCAGCACCTCGGGATCCTTGATGCGGTCCAGGTGCGGCCAGTCGGCCTTGACATGCGAGAACAGCGACTCGATCCAGGCCTGATCGGTTGGAGTTCCGGGCCGGCCAAAGTGTTGCGCGATCGCGCACATCGCCATGAACTCGCGCGTCGAGCCGCTCCTCATCTGCGGCCCGTTGTCCGAGACGGCCAAGAGGATCGGCGCCAGCTCGGGCTCATCAACGGCGGCATCGAAGGGGAAGGTCTCGGCGGGCACGGCGTCCTGGCGGGCCTCCACGAGCTCGAGCAGCCCCTCGAGTTCGAGCGCATCCATGAACACGACCTGCACCTGCGTCGAGGTCTCCTCGATGCTCACGAGCTCTGTGATCCACTTGCGGGTCACGAGGTCCATCACCGCGAACACCGCATGGTTCGGACAGCCCGCGAAGTGGGTGCAGTCGTAAATCCAGATCGAGTTCTTGCGGTAATCGGCCCACTCCGGGAACGGCTTGCGCTCCGACCGGACCCGGCGAGGTCGTTTCAGAACCAGCCCGTGAGCAGCCAAAACACGACGGACGGTCGCCGGCGAGACCCACACCAGTCCGAGGTAGCTCCCGCGGTGCGCGAGCTTGCGATGCGAACGAATCTTAGGCTCAAGGGGTCACCGCACCACCTCGGACGACTGAAGCTTCTCACACGGAGCGCCCAACCGCTTGCGCTGCATCGGCGACCTTACCCGGCGGGTCTCGGTGGAGTCGAGGCCGTCGCCGACGCGGTACCCGGAGGGGGGGTTGCTGTGCGCCCGTTCGACCCGCGCGGGTGGGGTGACGTGTCGTCACCGTGCGTGGCGGTAACCTCTTATGTATGTGGGTGTCACTGAATGGTGACACATTGTTAGTGCCGAACGTGACACGTTGTCAGTGTCAATCTCACCGGGTGGCTACCAACACACCTCGTCGATGTTAGCGGCAGGCCCGCGCCGGTTTAGCCAGGACCGCTCGCCACCAGTTCGGCGAACCGCTCCGCTGGTGTCATCCACCCGAGCGTCTTGCGCGGCCGGCCGTTGAGCTGGGCAGCGACCGCGTCGAGCTGCTCCTGGGCGATCCCGCCAAGATCGCCGCGCTTGGGGAAGTACTGGCGCAGCAGGCCGTTGGTGTTCTCGTTGCTGCCCCGCTGCCACGGACTGCGCGGATCGCAGAAGTACACCTGCACGCCGCTGTCGACAGTGAACCGGGCGTGCTCAGCCATCTCCTTGCCCTGATCCCAGGTCAGCGAGCGACGCAGCTGCGCCGGCAGCGAGCGGATGCTCTGCGTCAGCGCCAGACGCACAGGCTCTGCCCGATAGCCGTCCGGCAGCGCCACCAGCTGCGCGAAGCGGCTCGTGCGCTCCACCAGCGTCGCGATCCCCGTCGGGCGCTTGCCCAGCAACAGATCGCCCTCCCAGTGACCGGGCACAGCGCGATCCTCGACCTCGGCCGGCCGCTCGCTGATCATCAGCATCTCCCGCACCCGCCCCTGGCCCTGCGGAGCCCGACGACCCCGCGGCTGGCGCGTGCGCCGACCGCTGCGCAACTGCGCGCACAACTCACGGCGCAACGCACCACGTGTCTGCACGAACAGCGACAAGTAGATCGTCTCGTGCGACACCCGCATCTCCGGCTCATCAGCATACGTACGGCCCAGCCAGCCCGAGATCTGCTGCGGCGACCAGCGCTCCCCGAGCTTCTCCTCCACGACCTCACGCAACCGCGCACACGCGGCGAGCTTGGAGCGCTTCGGCCGCCGCGCCCGCCCCCACGCCGCCTCATCGGCGTCGCGCGCCCGATAGCGCTCGCGGCCACCGTTGCGGTTGACCTCTCGCGAGATCGTGGTGTGACTGCGCCCGATCCGCGCCCCGATCACCTGACAGCTCTCACCGCGCGCGAGACCACGCGAGATCTCCTCGCGCTCCTGCTCAGACAGGCATCGCTTCGAGCGCTCTCTCGCTGCCGGTTTCACCCCGCCCGTCGAAGTCACATACCGACGCACGTACTCCGGCCTGGCGCCGAGCTTGCGCGCGACCGCCCGCAACGACGTGCCCTCGCCCCACAGCTCCCACACGCGTTCCTGCTCGCTCTCGGCGAGCCCGAACCGTCTCATCGTGGCGACCACCTTCATGAGCCGGGCAGCCAAGCAGGCCGCCCGGACGTTTCAGGTGGTGCGCCGACCCCCTGATTCCGCCGTCGTTCGGGCGCTGTCTCGGACGACCGGTCGTGGCCCCACGAAGGCAAAGACCACACTCGGGGCGAATGGCGTGTTCGTGGTGCTGCAGGACACGCTCACGCGCGGCGAGCAGACGCTCGCTGACGCCGGCCACGAGGAGGCGGTGCTCGATCTGCGCCACCGCTGGCAAATGGTGATGAAGCAGGACGTCAGCCGCGAGATCGAGGAGCTGACGGGACGCAAGGTGATCGGCTTCATGAGCGATAACCACATCGACCCCGATTTGGCTGTCGAAGTGTTCGTGCTGGAACCGCTCCCGACCGCGGACGCTCACTGACCCTTCAGGCTGCACTCACGCCCGGTGGCGATCCGGCCTGGCGCTGGCTGCCACTGCGGCCGCCGCCGATGAGCCCCCGTCTTTGGGCCGCCCGTAGCCCCGGCAAGCTCGAGACCCCGCGCATAGTTCCGAGTGCTTGGTCAGGACCCCAAGCCATTGCCGTTTTGGCGCGCCTTCCGCTGGACGGCTCGATCGCCTCGGGCTGACCCACGCGCGACCGAGGGCTGTGTGCCGCCACCGCGATCGAGCAGGAGACGGATATCGCTTGGGAGCTTTGCCTCAGCGTGCACGCAGTCCGGGCCCGGCTTGCGTACCCGGAAGGCAAGCTCGGCGTGCACACGGCCGCGGACGCCGTCGCCAGCGCGCTCCGCGAGCGCCTGTAAACAGCGCGCCTGCCGGCGGGGCGCTGGCGTGCCTGGTCGCCGCTCGCCGGCGGTGCCGCGGGTGCCGGTACTACCGGCAGGAGATCGAGCGTGTGCGTTGCCGGCCTGCAGTGTGACCTGGCGTCCTCGAGGCCGTAGTGATCGCCACGGGATCTTCTCGGGAGGTCCGGTCCAGCCAGACATCGTCAAGCCGGCTTGATGATCTGGGCTACGTGTCGGCCTGGGTGGTCTGGGCCTCGATCGTCCGGTCGTCGGCGCGTTCGGTGATCTGCACCTTGCGGGGCTTGGCCGACTCGGCGACAGGGATGCGCAGGGTCAGCACCCCGGTTTCGTAGCTGGCCACGAGCCGCTCCGCGTCGAGCGTGTTGCCCAGGAACAGCTGGCGGGTAAACGCGCCGTACAGTCGCTCGGCGGCGATCACCTCATCGCCCTCCCGGCCGTCGAACGTCCGCTCTGCCTTGATCGTGAGCACGTTCTGCTCGATGGTCAGGTCGATCGCGCCGGGGGCCATGCCCGGCAGGTCAAAGGAAACCACGAACTCGTCGCCGCGTCGGTAGGCGTCCATCGGAAACGGCCGCGGTGTCCGCGCGCCCGCGGCGAGCTGCTCGGCCAGCCGATCAGCCTCGCGGAACGGATCGAACTGCATCAGCATCGCCATGCACCTCCTGAGGGTTTGAATGCGGGTTGGTCTCGCGGCGGCCGTCGGCCGCATACGTTCGCGACACGCTTCTTGTGCGCCGTTCGCGCGCCCAGCAAAACCGGCCGACACGCGCCGCCGCGGATGGGTTGTCGCTCGTCTTCACTCTCGCTCGCGCTGCAATGGCGTCCCGACACCACGCTTCGTTCGGGTGGCGGCGAGGCTGTTAAGCGTGACATGTGACCTCCTGCTGTGGGCCTTGTCCTTGGGCGCAATGTCCTTGAGCTTCGCGGGCCCGTACGGGGACACTTTCGAGGTGGAGGCCAATCAGGTCGGCAAGGAGAAACCGATCAGCTCGTACGGCTTGGTCAGCAACCCCCCCACACTCGACTCTACAGCGAGAATCCCGGGCCAGCAACGACCCTCGGGCGACCAATCCAAGCACCCGTCTCCAAGCCACGGCGAGGCCCCTCCGAGGTCCGTACAGGACGGCGTTTGAACCATCCAGCGCGCGCTCGGCGGCCAGCGCGCACCAATCGGGCGTTGGTCACTGTGCCAGATGACTGGGCCGGCTATCCTCACAAGCATCAACAGTCGGGAGTGAGCATGGCCTTTGAAGTCGCCAAGCGCGTCGTAGCCGAGTCCGAGTCAACCGGCCGCCGGCCTCGCTCGGGTGTCGTTGAGGAAGTTCTGCGAGGCGATCCCTCGCCTCGCTACCGGATCCGCTGGGACGACGGCCACGAGAGCATTTACACGCCCGCAAGCGGCGCTCTCCGAGCCGAACAACACCCATAGAGGTAGAGGCGAGCGGCACCACCGGACCGCAAACCAACCTGAGATGCGACGATCCACCCGCGCCCGGCAGGGAAGGACCAGACGCCGCGTGCGCAGCCGACTCCCTGATCGGGGACCGCAACCGACGAAGCCGACCGACGGCTTGTCGTTGGGTGGCGTGGCTGCCGCTCGGCGGTAGAAGGACCGGCGGGGCGCGGGTAGCCTGCCCCCAGGGGTGCGGCCCGAGGGCCTGCGGGTACGCGGCCGTATCGCGGACGCCGTGGGGCGGTGAGCACCCGACAACAGAGTCAGGACATAGCCCTGTGGCCTTTCCGTGGCGTATCGCGCAGGCGCTCCAGCAGCTGCTGTTGCTAAGCGTCAGCGAGCGTCACTAAACGGATTGTCGCCGTCCACCGGGATTGTGGGCGCGTCCGGGCTTTAGCGGCCCGGCCGCGTTCAGCGACGGGTGAGCGGCGATGACGTCGGCGACACCCGTCATCTACGTTGCGGCCGGAGCCCAAGCCAGTCCTTCAACCAGGGCAGGAAACGGGGGCGTCGAGAATCAGCTCGGCCCGCTCGCGCGTGCTCGCGGTCGATCCCGAGCGGGTGGGTCGTCTCGTGGGTTAGCGTGCGCGGCTCGTGATCCGCCGGCGAGTTCGCGTCGAAAGCGATCCGTCTTCAACCGGCGCTTGCCACCCCGGGGTGGCGACTCGGCGCTCGTTCACACAGGTCCTTTCGCGTGGCGCGCTCCGGCGTCGAGGGAGTCAGACGGTCGCGAGCCGCTGGCGTCAAACTGTGAAGCTGGTGTGACCGTGATGTGAACGAGAGACTGGAGTTGATGCGGTTGGAAGGCTTTGCAATCTCGATCGAGCCGATCGAGCCGATTCCCGAGACCTCCTCGGCGGAGCGGGTTGTCGCTGACGGGTTGGCGATCGGCGCGTCGGCGGCGGACGCGGAGCGTGTTCGCGATTCGGTTCCGCTGTGGTTTCACACGTTCGCGCTGGCGCCCGGGATCTACACGCCGGGGATCGCCCGCGACCACGGCTACCGCCTTGTGGTGCTCGGCGCGGATCGTTTCGCGGGCCGCCGCGTGCTCGACGTCGGCGCGTTCGATGGCTTCTACAGCTTCCTCGCGGAGGCCCGCGGTGCGCGGCGGGTTGTCGCGGTCGACAATCAGCAATACGTCGACTGGGTGCGTGCTCGCTTCGGGGTGACGCTTGAGGGCGCCGTCGGCTTCCGCGCGATCGCCGGGTTGGTCGGATCGCGGGTCGAGTATCGCCGGATGGAAGCGCTGGACGTGCGCGAGCTCGGCGAGCGCTTCGATGTTGTGTTGTGTTTCGGGATCCTGCACCGCGTGAGCGACCCGATCGCGCTGCTGCGGGCGCTCGCGGACGTGCTGGCACGGGGCGGCGAGCTGGTGCTCGAGACCTACGGCTCGCGTCTGGCCGCCGACGCGCCGGCGATCGAGGTTCACGAGCCGGGCGACGTGTACGCGCGCGATGAGTTCGTGTATTGGGGCTTCTCGCCGGAGGGTCTGCGGCGGCTGGCGCGGATCGTTGGCCTCGACCAGGTCGAGGTTATCGACGGGCTGGAGATCGACGGCCACCCGCGGATCCTCGCGGTGCTACGAGCAGCCGGCTGACCGCGCTCTCCGATCCCGCCCTGCGATCGCCGCTCACGCCGTCGGCGACCTCGGCAACGAGCAGGTACATACGTTCGTGAACCTGATGCTGTTGGAGTTTCTCGCCGCTGGGCAGCCGCGTGAGCGGTGACTCGGGTCTCGTCGTCTGAGCTCAGCACCCGGGGGGTCAGGCTCAATAGCGTGTGACCGGCCAGTTCAATTCTCAGTGCGGTCTGCTGTGGTCGAGCTCTCGCTCATGCTTCCGCGGCGGGCCGGCTTCGTGGCAGACGGCCCCGGCCGCTGGCGCCTGATCAGCCGCTGCCCGCGCGGTGGCGGACGAGCCCGAGCAAACTTCTTGTGGTCTGGCTCACATGAACGCCCGCAATCGGAGTAAAGTCGAACAGGAGCTGGCCCTGCGGCCAGGATTCTCGGCCCAAGCCCGGATGCCACCGACGGCGCGATTCTGCGCCACGAGGCGAGAGGCGTGGGTTACTGGTTTTGACTGCGGGGCCGGTGCTTTCTACGGGCGTTACCCGCCGGCCTGGTGGACGCGTCCCAATCTGATTGACCGCGCGGGGGTTCTAGCCCTCTCCCTAACACGCGGACCCAACAGAGGGACGGAAGGCTTGAAGACGATGACGCGGACGGCACACAATTCGGCGGCGCGTCGGCGCGGCGAGGTGACTGGTGATCGCGGATCGCGGCGGCTCTCGCCGGCGATCGATGCCCAACGACGGCTAAACGCCCAGCGAGCGGACGGCACCCCGACCCCGGCGGACCCGTTCGGTCCGAACGATCGCCGCTACGCCTACTTGACGCGATCGTCGAGGCGGTTAGCGAAACGTGGTGATGTGAGCGTGGACGACGCTATGAACGAACGCGAGCTTTACCGGCAGATCATCAGCCGCGCGAAAACGTTTCGTGAGCGCGCTGCCGAGTCGCTAAGACGGTCCCCGCGGGTTGCGCAAGAGGCAAGGAGACCACGGGTGACAGGCTGACGCGGTTCAAAAGCCGGCGACGGTTTCCGGCGGCAGGATCGACTACGCCTTGAGCGGTACCGCTCCCCGCGCTGGCGAGCGCGCGCAGCGCGCGACGGCGTGTACCCCAGTACATCTCGGGATACCAATCCTCAGAGCGCAGCCGACGTAGCTTGTGTGCGCAGGCAGTTCCCACGAAATCTAGGTCTAGGGTCCCGACGGAGCTCGACGCCGCCGTGCGGGCGAACGCGGCAGCGCGGGCGGCGCACGACTGTCACCCCGGCAGGCGTGCGTGCTCGATCTCGAAGTCCCCGCGCTGTGAGGAGCAGCACTTGTCTCGTATTCAGCAGGTCATAAACACGCTCGAGGCTGAGCGCGTCGAAGTCCAAGGATCCAGGTCGCCGAGGTTCGGCCGCGAGCCCGCGAAGCGAACAGCAGCGGCATCAGTGAGGAGCAGAGCGGACAGGCGGACATTGAGCGCCGGCCGCTCGCGGGCGGCAAGCTGCTGGCTGAGATCACCAGCCGGATCGTGTCGTTGATGCGCGAGCACCACGGACGCGGGCCGATCAAAGCCAAGACCTACGTTCTCGACAACCTGATCGTGTGCGTGCTCAGCGACGGCTTCACCGCGATCGAACGCACAATGATGGAGGGCGGCGAGCCGGAACGCGTGCTCCAGATGCGCCGCGACTTCCAACGCGTGATGAATGATCGCTACGGCAAGATGATCTAAGCTAAGAGCCGACCGGCCGCAAGGTGCTCGCGTTCCTCAGCCAAGCCCACGTCGAACCCGACCTCACGATCCAGATGTTCCTGATGGACGGGCCGCTAGCCGGCTTCGGCGCGCTCGAACTGGTCGCCCTCGACCGCGGCTAACAGCGCGGCCGCCCGTCCCGCGCCCTACGCCGTAGTACGCGCCCCCCCTCTCAAGTAGGCGACCGACGACAGCCTCTCACTCGCGGCCGCCACTGAGGAACGAAACGGGGAGCACGGTGGTCGCCGCCGCGATTGGAGTGCTGTCGATGGCGTTCTCAGCCGGCGCGTTCGGCGCGTCGGGGACGCGCCATCGGAGCTGTCCCAACCATCTCGGCAAGCGTACCGGCGCGCCGCTGATCCACGAGTCGCTTGCACCTTCGCAACCGACCGATCCGGTGTTCCACGGCGTGAGCGCGGGCGGCGCGCCGTCGCTGCTGAAGCTCGGCGACGTGCGACTGGAGCGCGTCGGCAAGCTGGATCTGCGCGTGAAGGGCCTCGTGATCCCGGCGTTGGGCAGACCAGGGCCGGTGACCACGATCAGTGCGTCGCTGTACTGTGGCGCGGATTCGAGCACTACGGCCGCGGACACGACTCGGCAGGTTGCGATTTCGCGTCGGGGGAACGCCCGTATCCACGACGCGTCCTTCGACCTACCTACCATTTGTCTGGCGCCGGTGATCCTCGTGCACCCGATGGCCTCGCGACGTTGTGCATCGCGCTGGACGGCTGGTGCCTGCAGGCGTTTCGAGCGCGGACAGAGAGCGGCCGCGGTATCGACGGCCGCTCTCCTGCGGGTCGCCCGGCAACACCAGCAGTCCGGGGTGCAAGGCCCCCGCGGCGATGGTGATCTTCGCCTGAGGCGTCGGAGACGAGGCCGCCGGTTCGTCCCCACCTGCCGGGGCAACGAAGCACGACCACGATTCCGGACAGCACCCGCTTCGCGCCAGCGGCGGTGCCGCTCGCACCTGCCGGGAGCAGCCGTTTCTCAGTCGCCTCTGCGGCGAGACCCGCGATTGCATCGAATACCCACCTGCCCGCCGCTGGGCTAGCTTGGCGCGTGGGTTGTGGTCGGGCTCAGTTGATTCCACGCGACCGTTCGCCTGTGACATGTGCGCCCTTGCTCTCCATTGGCCGAGCGGAACTTCCTCGAGCTCCGGATCCTCGCCTAACGGGCTGGCCGTGCCTCCTTGACCCCAGGTAAGATTGGGCCGAGCGAATGTTCGCCAGCATCAGGTGCTACGTCGTGAAGAGCGCCCCGACGGAGGAACTCGCCCGGCTTGTCGAGGCCGAGTTCGCGGATCGGATCGCCTCGCAGCCCGGGTTCGTGTGGTACGCGTTGCTGGACTGCGTTGGGGGCGTTCTGATGACGATTAGCGTCTTTCACGAGCGAGAGCAGGCCGCGGGGTCGCGTGAGCTGGCGCGGCGCTGGACCGAGGAGCGACTCCGCGGGTTCGACCTGACGCTCACCGAGGGGCTGAACGGCGCGGTCCCGGTCACCCGAGTAGCGGCGGGGCTGCTGGAGCCGGCGCCTGCACGGTTCGCGCGCATCCGGCGCTACAAGCTCGGCGACGCTGACCTCGGTGAGGTGGTGTGGCGGGTCGTCGACTCTCGTCTCGCGGAGCGAGTGGCAGAGTTGGACGGGTTCGTTGCCTACTTCGTGTTCAGCCCGGGGGCGGGCGAACTGGTGACCGTCAGCGTGTTTCGGAATCATGCCGCCGCTACCGCCTCAGACGAGCTGGCGCTGGCGTTCGTTCGCGACGAGCTCGACGGCCTCAACCTTGAGCGCACAGCCACGATCGGTGGCGGCGAGATCGTCGTCAGCCGTGTCAACCAGGCGCTACTCGGGCCGATTCACAGTTGAGGCATCGACCCGCCACTTGAGCCCGCCTGCGCGCGCTGAGATCCGCGGCCAGGGCCGCTCGAAGCCAGGATGACCAAGGGTGGCCCATACCACGACCAAGAGGACAGCAGCGCAACCCGATTCGGTGCGAAGCGGCAAGGGCCGACGCTGCGTGCCGGACTCGCGCGCGATGCCTCGCGTGTTGGCATCGGTTGGGGTTGCGCGACCGACTCGAGGAGCCGAGCATGGCCCTGTACGACTACGTGATCGTTGGCGCAGGCTCGGCGGGCTGTGCTCGCCACGTAGTGAGGACCCGGACGCGCGTGTGCTCGTGCTGGAGGCGGGCGGCCGCGACCGGCACCCGAACATCAAGATCCCGGCGGGGTTCGCCAAGCAGTTCCGGACGAGCCTCGACTGGGACTTCAACGCCGAGCCGGAGCCGCACTGCTTTGAGCGCTCGATTTACATCCCGCGGGGCAAGTCGCTCGGCGGGTCCAGCTCGATGAACGCGATCGTGTACATGCGCGGCCGGCCGCAGGACTACCACGCCTGGCGCGACGCCGGCTGCCCCGGCTCGGGCTGGGACGACTTGCTTCTGCTATTCAAGCGGGCCGAGAACAACGCGCGCGGCGCGTCCGAGTTGCGCGGCACCCAATCTCGATAGCGTCGAGGCTCGTCTCCGTGACATGACCGGTTCGCATCGCGAAGCGACAGTCGCAGGCGAGGACTCCGCCGGCCCGGTTTTCCGGAGCGTGCATACGCACCGTGATGTTGTGTTTGCTCGAAGCCCACGATCGAGCAAATTTCGGGCGCTCGTGATCGCAGTTGTGATACCGGATCGTGGCTGTGCTGCTCAGCGTTTGACAGCTGGTTGGCAGCTGCCGGCCGCTGCGGTGAGCCCGTCGTGCCCGACACGCCCGCTTGCGAGGGGGCACGGGTGGGTCGCGGAGCCTCGCTTTGACATTGCGCGGCTCGCTCCGGCGCGATATCGTCATCGACAAGATCGCTGTCCTCCACTGCGGATTCGGAGGGAACATGCCGAAGTACGCGCTGTTTTTCAGCTACACGTCTGATGCCTGGGATGCGATGGTCGGGAACCCGCGGGATCGAGCTGCGCAGGCACGCGCGATCGTGGAGGCGGCCGACGGCACGATGGAGGCCATCTACTGGATGCTTGGGCCCCACGATGGGGTGTGCATCTTCGACGCGCCGAACCCGGTCAACGCAGGAGCCGTGAGCGTTGCCGTCGGCAGTACGGGTTCCTTCAAGCATCTGGAAACCCACGAGTTGCTCGCCCAGGAGCAGCTGACCGAGCTGTTGGAAACCGCTCGCGAGTGCAGGCGCCGATATCAGCCGCCGGCGCGGCCCACGACCGCGTCATAGGGCTAAACGGCGAACATCGGGCCGTCGGTACGAGGGCTCGCGCCAGGGGCTCCCCAGACTCGGCGAGCCGAAGCCTGTCTGGGTCGATCGGCCACCACTGCGACTATTCGCTCAAGGTTCCTCCGTCGACGCCACACGGCTGGCGACGTCGGTCGCTGTCGAGATTGACCTGCTCGGATTTGGTCCCCGCAAGCTTTCCCGTTCATGCGCTGAACGTAGAACGTACCGCCACGGTCATTGACCGCATCCGGCTACTCGTCTTTTATGACCACAGGGTTGATGGCATTGCGTTGGACTCCGGATCGACCTGCCGGGTGAAGCGCTAACAGCGGACGGTAACGCGGAACCGCCACTTCACCGGGCAGGTAGGTACGGCTGAGGTGTTACGCGAGGACCCTTTGCTATTGCGCGCCGAAGAACGATCTTTGGCCCCTGGTCAGCGGCTACGGTGGCGAGCGCGACGGGATTCCTTGGCCGATGCACTCCCAGGAGCTGTTCGAGGGCTGCGATCACCGCTGCTGCCGAACAATCTCGACCATGCCACTCGGCTTTGTCGCGGTCAGGATCTTCGAACGATTGGCAACGCCATCGCCAGACTCCCGCTCGATGGGTAGTTCGGGACACCCCCGCAGATCGCCGAAAGACGATCGCATTCCCTAGCAACTGAATCGCTACGGGAACTCAGTTCCCTAGCCGCTTTGCGGGATGTGTCCTTCAGGGCCGAGACCTGGCCTGGGAATGGCTCCGAACCCTACCCTTCCACCGGCTTGCCACTACAGCCGGTTTGTCATGCGAGCGTTGCCAGTGTTCGGATGACGTTCCGTACTGAGACTGTCCTCGCCGCCGGCGCCGGCGGCCCGCTGAGAGGCCCAGACCGCGCGATCGTGGATCCTCGCGATGCTCGGCCAGACGTCGTCCGTCGCCCGGCATCGGCGGCGCGTTATCGCTTGGCACCAGAAAGGTCGTCCGGTCCGGACCCTGGTACACGCTCGCGCTGGACAAACTCCGACAGTGGTCACATCTCGCCCTGTGACGAGCGCTGTTATGTAGGGGAGGTCACGATGCGGCCCGACGCCTGCGCTCCGGCCGCTTCGTGGAAACGAGCGGGGAGCTGTTCACCGTGCGCGCCGGCCTCTCGATGACCGCGCGGCGACGGACGGCGGCTAGCGCTGCCCTCGTACTACGGTTGCCGGCAGCCCCCGGTACCGGTCCGCGGGGGCAAGCTAATGGTCGTTCTCGACGGTGAAGTCGTGCGGGTCGTCCCCGAGGTCTGGAAACCGCATATCGCCGTTCTCGAGCCTTTCCACGCGGAGACCGATCGGCAGTCCACCGGAGGTGAAGTCCACGGCGAAGTACAGATCCCCGCCGCACTCCACCAGGCAGTCGTCCAGAGGGTCGCCCAGCGCGCCAGCCGTGGTCGCGCCCTTCAGGCGCGCTGGTGGCCGCCGAGCTTTGCGTCGCTTACCGCGTCGTGACATCAGCTCGGGAATCTACGCCTTGGGCTGGACGCCGTGGACCAAGCAGAAGCTCGGAGGGAAGACGAGGCCCGGCCTGCTGCCGACCACTGTTTGCCCCGGGCGGGTGCTCAAGGCGGCCAAGTGGGACTCGACGGTCGGCCGCCTTGTGGCCCTTCCCGGCTCGGGCGCAAGAGCACCGTGAGCGCGCTCGCGAGGTGGGTGGACCAGATCTGTTGCATCGCCGCGGTTGGGAGGCGCGCTAGGATCGCACCGAGGGATCGAGCGTGTCCTCAGCTTTAACGCGTGTTCTGATCGTGGCGTATCGAACTGCAGCTACGCCGCTGTTGTTGGCTGAGGTGCGCGAACGGGCGCACCGCTCTGCGTGCTCCTTTACGCTCGTGGTGCCGCGGCCCTACTGGGACCCTGACACGGACGAAGCGGCGGCGACGCTAGAGCTCGCGATCCCGCTACTCGAGGAGGCGGCGGGCGGCCACGTCGAGGGGATCGTCGGCGACACCGATCCGTTCCTTGCCGTGCGCGAGGCGGTCGAACGGCTGGGGTTCGACGAAATCGTCGTCTCCACCCTCCCAGCGCGCGTATCACGCTGGTTGCGCCGCGACCTGCCCAACCGAGTTCAGCAGCTTGGTCTGCCGGTTACGGTCGTGACCGCCGCACAGTCCACGCGATCGCTATCCCAATCGGATTAGCGCGATCGGGACGGACGAGCTCTCAGCGACCGTCGAGCGGCCGGCGGGCGTCAGGATCAGCGGAACGGTTTGACGAACCGAGGCCGGCTTGCTTGCAGCAAGAACGCCCGGCTGCCTATGCAGAGTCGCTCCCCCTTCGGACCTCGTCAGCGGGGCCGGCCCTGCATTCGGCGAAACCGGAAGCTCTCGGTCCGCTCGCGTTTGGGCGATTGCGCTCGTCCGGCTCCGGTGTCGCAGAGCCGGATCCGGACGCCTCCTACGTCGCCCTTGCAATCGTCCGGTGCCGCGCCGGCGCGAGATCAAAGCAGTCGTGCGCAGCGGCGCACACTGACGCTCGCTTCTGGGGCGAATGCGGTCGTCTGGCCATTCGCGGAGTTTGCTAACTCCTTGCGGTCGGAGCCGATCGTCAGCAAGCAGTCGGGGATCTCGCCCCGACCTCCGCCAGGGCTTGCCGGAACGCGCCGAATCAGCCAACGCGAAGAGGTGGCCACTCGTGCAATCTGGGCGGAGCGGCAGCCTCGCCGGCGCGGACTCGCAGGCTGCTGAGATTCCTCAGAGGGGGAACTCTGCTTGGAAGCTCACAACACTGTCGCTCCGGCGGGAGAATCCAGCAGTACCGCGGTCGTCGAGTGGGCCATGTCAAGCTTCTGCTTAGACCCGAAGCGACACAGATTCTCGCGCGAAGAGCGCGTCGGTCGAGCTCACCGACGACTTCGGCGCGCTCGATGTTCCGCTCATGGGCACGGGCATCACGGGGACCCTTACTGCCAACCCGAGCCTGCTGAACTTCATGCCACAGCCGTACTACAACGGCGGCCAGCAACAGGGCATCAACATCCAGAATTCCAACGACGCCGGCACTCAGACCAGCTCGGGGACGATCACGGGCCCCGACGCCTCCCGCTTCTATATCGACTATGGCCAGAATTGCACCAACCAGCAGTACGGCCCTGGCAATGGGTGCCCGATGGGTGTCGGGTTCAACCCTCCGAACGGTCCGGGCACCTTCCACGCCCAACTCGAAATCAGCAGCGACAGCCTAGCCTCAGCAGCCCGCTGATCATCCCGCTGAACGCCACGGCGCTGAACGGCCCGCACGCTGTCGTTGGCCCGTTGCAAACGGACTTCGGCAACCTCGCGATCGGCAAGAGCGCCTCGCAGACGGTGACCGTCGCAAACGACGGCGACGCACCGATGCAGATCCAACAGGCGTTCATGGTTACCGGCACCCCGTCGGTCTTCCCGATCACCGCCGACGGCTGCTCCGGGCAGGTTGTCAACCAGGGGTCCTCCTGCCAGTTCACCGTGCGGTTTGAGCCGACCGCTGCTGGGTTCCGCGAAGGCTCAGTAATCATCATCATCAACAACACGCCCGCCCCGGTGACACCGATCGGCTTCGTCGGCACGGGGGTGCGCAGCCCGAACGGCACCGCCACGATCACCGGCAAGCAGGCCGGTGCCAGTACGCCACCTGCAACTCGGTCGGCTCTCCGGGCGGGTCCGTCTACTCCTACCGATGGTTGCGCAACGGGCAAACCCTCCGCGGCGCCACAACGGCGAGCTATACGTCGAGTGACGGCGATGTCGGCTCCCAGCTCGCATGTCGGCTGACGGCCACGAACCCCGTCGGCACCCAGACGGTCACAAGCGCGGCGACAGGACCGGTCGCTGCGGCGGCCCGCGAGAAGGCTCGCTGGTCTCGCTCGCCTCGCGCACCGCGATGACAAGCGCCACCATCGCCCTGCCGCTCGCCTCTGTCTTCACGTCACCTCACGTAAGCGCGGAGAGTTCAGCTACCGACAGGCCGGCTACCCCGCACGCCCCTTCGACATCGTCGGCTCTCGCACCACCACCAACAACGTCACCGTCAGCATCACCCGCCACACCATCCGGATTAGCAACCTCTTTGCACGGGCGTCATCCGCTTCACCACCCGCATCGGCGTGCTCGGCGGGACCGCCAAAGCTACCGCCACACTCGTCGACGCACAAGGCCGGCAGACCAGCAGCGTGCCCGCCACCTGGCTGCGGTGATAATCGACCAGCTCGTGCGCCTTGCCTCCTCGTCGGCGGTCCGGAACTCCCGCGCCGACCCACCGTCTCGGGCCCACCATCCTCGCAAGCTTGTCGCGCCGCTCACCGAGGCCCTCCTTGAGCGCCACGCCCTGGCGCGCCTCGGGGAGGCGTAACGTCAAGCGACTGTCTGTCATGCTCGCTCGTTTAGTTGTGGGCGACTGATGAACGCTAGGGCGAGGACTCGCCTGCTCGGGTTCTCGCCAACATCGGCCGTGGTTTGCTTTTTTGTGCTGTGGGCGGCGATAGGTGAACAGCAGTCGAATTCGGCTTGCGGCGCTGGAAGGCGGTTGGTAGTTGTGTTCACGCACGCTCGTGGCTCTTCTTGAAATGGATCGCTTGGGGGGCTGCGAGTGCCCGGCCGCGGGGATCCCGATCCCCAGCGGTCGGGCGCGTGCGCCCAAGGCCCTCGAGCGTTGGGGGAGGCGCTGCAGCCCAAGTGGCGGTGCGAGGGTCGTCTTCCCAGCGTTAGGTTCACGACTTGGGGGTCAGGCTTTGCGCCGTTTGAGAGTGGTGGCCTGGTGCCGTCGGTGGGTCCGGCCCGGCGTTCGGGTCGGGTTCGGGCGTCCGGCAACGAGGGAGTCGGACCGTCTGTTCTCTCACGGATTGCCTCCAGGTGCTTGGGCGCTTGTCAGGCCGACGGACTAGACTAGAGGTGGTTGACGAGCCACGGTTGGGCGGGCGCGGCGATCGCGGCCGGTTGGCTGATTCTTTGCAGCCATGCCGCGAGCGCCTGGGGGACATCGGGCGCATCAGGAAGTAGCCGTGTGCTTGGTCGCAGCCGCTCTCGGCGAGGAGCTCCCAGGCGGCCTGGGTCTCGACGCCCTCGGCGATCACCCGCAGGCCGAGCCGGCGCGCGAGGTCGACCGTGGAGTGAACGATCGCCGCGTTGCGTTCGTCCTCGGCCATCCCCAGCACGAACGAGCGGTCGATCTTGAGCTCGTCGACGTTGGGCTGCTTGAGATGCGCAACCGAGGAATGAACAATGCCGAAGTCATCCAGAGATGTCCCCGCGCCGACCTCGCGCAGGCGCGCGAGCACGTCCACCACGCGCTCGGGGTCGGCCATCACGACGTTCTCGGAGACCTCGAGCTCGAGCGCCACAGCCGGAAGTCGCCGGTGTCCAGCAGCCGCTGTACCTCGGCCCGCAGGCCGAGGTCCACCAGGTCCGCCGGGCCGAGGTTGACAGCGACCGTCAGATCGAATCCTTCTCGTCGCAGCTCGCCGATCTGCTGAAGGGCGCGGTGGAGCACGAACTCAGTCAGCGAGCGCGTGAGACCGCTCTGCTCGGCGAGCGGAAGGAACTGCGCCGGCGCGAGCAGCCCGAGCGACGGATGCGCCCAGCGGACCAGCGCCTCCACGCCACGTACGATTCCGGTGGTCAGCTCGGCCTGGGGCTGGTACTCGACGCAAAGGCTGTCTGACCTCAATCGCGCCGCGCAGCTCGCCGACCAGCGACAGCCGCTGGCGGGCGTGGCGAGCTGCCATGTAAACCTCGTGGCCGGTCCGCATCCGCTTGGCCTGCTACATCGCGACGTCAGCGCGCTGCAGCAGGCCGGGGGCGTTGCGTGCATGGGCGGGGAACACCGCGATGCCAACACTCGCGTCGACGTGAACGGTGATCTCCCCGACCTCGAACGACCGCCCCAGAGTCGTCCGCAACCGCAACGCAGCCACGCTGGCCGACGCCTCATCCCCGGGCGCGAGCGTCACCGCGAACTCATCGCCGCCGAGCCGCGCGAGCGTGTCTTCCCGCCGTAGCAGCGCGCGCAGCCGCGGCCCGACCTGCCGCAGAACCTCATCGCCCGCATAGTGGCCAAGCGTGTCAGTGAGCTCCTTGAACCCGTCCAGGTCGATCAGCAACAGCGCGAGCTGCACCCCACCACTCTCCGCCTCAGCGATCGCAGCGCTGAGGCGATCCAGGAGGTGCCTGCGGTTGCTGAGTCCAGTGAGCGAGCCGGTGACCGCTTGGCGATCGCTCTCGCGCAGGCGCTCCATGACCGTCATCGCCGCGCGCGCCATCCCCACCAACACAGTGACCGTAGCCAGACACACCGCGACGGCGCCGACATGCACGACTTGGCCGACGATAACCAGCGCGACGGCAACCAGCCCGAACTGAGCGTCGCGACAAGGGTGGCCCAAACTCGCTCGGATCGCCCTTTACATCGGCGGGTACGGAGCGTTCCTCTGTGCTGTCACGTTCGCTGCGTACGTCAAGGAGCTGCGTGGAGCCGAGATGAAATGGGACAAGACCGAGAAGACCGGCAAGATCGCCTGAAGCGAGCGCGCGGGGCGCTGCGGGTCCAGTCGTCCATCGTGCGATTTGCGACCCCGAGTAGGCGACTATCCGGCGATCGCACTGATCATCAGTCGTTAACGTTGCTTACTCTGACCAAATCTGCCAGGTTAACGCTGCTTCCTGCGGGACCCGCACTTAACCTGTCCAAGGGTTATCACCTGTCAGTTGCTTTCGGGTAGTTACCCGCGTGTGGGTACGGCTCTGGGCGGATGATCATGAGCCGTCGTGCAGCGACGATTCATTGATGCTTGATCTGTTCGCGTTCCTGAGAGCGAATACTGGTGGCACGCTAGCCGGACGTAAGCTGCATCGCGATCGCGTGGGGGTAACCGTGGGCGACCGCGAGGCCGTTGCGCTGGTTGCGCTCGTCGTTCTGCTGTTGCTGTACGCGAGTTCGCTGTGGCAGGGCTGGATTCCGCTTGGCCCGGAAAAGGTGAAGTTGCTGTTTTTCCCGGCGGTCGACGGGGTAGTGGTGTACGCGGCGTGGCGCGCTTCGCGGCGGTGTGATGGATTCCCGGCTTTGCGGAGGTTTTGGCTGTTTCTGGCGGGCGCGTGGGCGGCTGAGGTAATCGCCGACATCATCTTCGCGGTCTACGTCGTGGGATTCTCAAGCGACGCCTATCCTTCGCTGGCCGATCCGGTTTATCTGGCGTTTTACCCGCTGCTGCTGGTGGCGCTGCTGCAGGTTCCGACGGGTATCCGCTCCCATCCCCAGCGGGTTCGGATGCTGCTCGACTGCGCGACGATCGTGCTTGGTGGAGGCGCCGCGGTGTGGTATTTCGTGCTCGGACCGACGATCACCCAAGGTGGGCAGCCGTTCCTGGCAATGGTCGCCTCCGTGGCTTACCCGGTGGGTGACCTGGTTTTGCTGGCCGCGCTCGGGGTGGTGACGCTGCGCCGCAGCCCCACGGCGCTGCATGTGCCGTTGGCGCTGATCGCAGTCGGTCTGATGGCATCGATATTCGCGGACATGATCTACGGCGCCGGAACGTTGAACGGCACCTACAAGCCCGGCGATTTCGTCGACACGCTCTACCTTCTGATCACGATCCCGTTCGTGCTGGCGGCGGTTTTGCAGCGACCGATGCGTCCCGGTGAGCCGGCGGGTCGGGTCGCGGGTTCTGCGGAGCCGCGATCGCATCCCGCCCGGTTGCCGCTGCTGAGCATGACGCTCGGGTTCGGGATCGTGATCGCGACTCAGTGGCACCAGACGTTCTTCCCGGCGCTGAGCCTGCTGTTCTTCGCGCTTGCGCTGGCCGTACTGGTCGCCGCCCGCCAGTACCTCGCCCAGCAAGCCCTGCAGCGGACGGCGGCGGCGTTGCGCGAGAGCGAGCGCCGCTACCGCGCGATCTTCGATAACGCCGCGGTCGGGATCACCTACACCGACCTGGAAGGGCCCACGATCCTCGACGCCAACAGCACCTTCGCCCGAATGGTCGGCTCGACGCCTGAGCAGCTTCGCGGTCAGGACTACACGCAGATCGCCCAACCCCAATACCGCGGCGCCGACCGCGCCCTTGCCAAGGCCGTACAGCACGGCGATGTCCAACACGTACAGCAGGAACTGGGCTACCTGACCGCCGACGGGAGCAAGCGGTGGGCGATGCTGACGGCCTCAGTTCTGCACGATCAGCGCGGCACGCCAAGCCGAGTCGTTGGGATCTTCGAAGACATCACTCTGCGCAAAAGAGCCGAGCAGGTAAAAGATGAGTTCATCTCAATCGTCAGTCACGAGCTGAGAACCCCGCTGACCTCGATCCGCGGCTCGTTAGGGTTGCTCGAGGCCGGTGTGATGGGCGAACTGCCAGAAGAGGCGACACACATGCTCACGATCGCGCTCTCCAACACAGACCGGCTGGTGCGGCTCGTAAACGACATCCTCGAATTCGAGCGGCTGGACTCCGGACGCGCCGAGCTGCAACTCGCCGCGGTCCCCGCCGGCCAGTTGGTCAACACGTCGATCCAGGTAATCGAGGGGGTCGCCAACGAAGCAGACGTGATCACGGAAACCACGGTCGACGACATCGTGGTCAGCGCCGATGCCGAGAAGATCGTCCAGACCCTGACAAATCTGCTCGGCAACGCGATCAAATTCTCGCCTCCGGGCGCAAAGGTGTCCGTCGCGGCCACTCGCAACGGACAGCACGCCACCTTCTCCGTGCACGATACGGGAAGGGGGATCCCCCCAGACCAGCTTAAAACGATCTTCGAGCGATTCAGCCAAGTCGACGTCTCCGACGCCCGCGAAAAAGGCGGAACCGGCCTCGGCCTCGCGATCGCCCAAGAAATCGTCGAGCGCCACGGCGGACGCATTTGGGCGAAAAGCGCGCCCGAAGAGGGCACGACCTTCAGCTTCACGCTGCCGCTCGCGATCCCAACCTCGGACAAGGAGCGCGATGAGTCGGCGCCTGTTGTTAGTAGATGACGAGCCCGCGATTCGCGAGATCGCGCAGATCAGCCTCGAGCGGGTGGGCGACTGGACGGTGATACCCGCCCCTTCCGGCGCCGCGGCCGTCGAGGCCGTGGCCAAGGATGGTCCGTTCGAAGTCGTGCTGCTCGACGTGATGATGCCGGGTGTCGACGGTCCCTCAACGCTCAAGCACCTGCGAGACGGACCGCTTCCCGACGAGGTCCCGGTGGTCTTCCTCACCGCCAAAGTACAACCCGCAGACCACCAACGCCTACGCTCCCTCGGCGCCGCCGGGGTGATCACCAAACCATTTGACCCAGTGACTCTCCCCGACGAGCTCAACCAGATCCTCGGCAACAACAGCATGCCGTGACCTCGACCAAGGGAATCCCACGATTGACGCCGCGACACCCCGTCGGTACTCCCGACCGAGCAGCCACAACGTGCTCCTCGACCTCCGCGAAGACGCTAGCTCCAAAGCCCTCCTCCGGGACGTCGGGATCGCCGATGGCGCTGACTCCTCAACAACGACTATCGAGCGACGCGCAGATCCCTCGACACTGACCGGGTCAAGAGCTACGCGTGGCAGGTCAGCACCACCCGGACGCTCCGCTGATGTTGGTCGCAAACGTTGGGAAGGAACCGCCCCGGGCAATGGGATCGGCGCAACAGCGACGTCGATGCCGTGGATCGTTGAAAGGGGTTGCCAACGGCCGTCGCGTCCGGGAATCCGCCTCCCGTGACTGAAGCCCTAAGCGCTGCTGAAAGTGAGCGTCGGGGCCGTTGACGGGGTGTCGCCCTCGGTGACGATCGAGCGGGGAGGCCGCCGAGGCGTTCGACGAGCCGTCAATCGTAGGTTACGGCGCGAGATGGGGACGGTCGGCGTATGACCGGCGCCGGCCTCGAGCTCGTCCCGACGTCGCTGGCGGCGACCTGCCGCCAGACGCACGAGCTGACGCGGCTGCCTGTTCTGATCACCGAGCACGGCGCGGACTTGGACGACTCGCAGGATGATCGTCGCGCAGCGTTCATCGAGGAGTCGCTGCGCGAACTCGCATCGGCGATCGCCGACGGCGTCGTCGTCCGTGGCTATCTGCACTGGAGCCTGATGGACAACTACGAGTGGTCCAAGGGCTACGAGGGCCACTTCGGACTGCTCGGTGTCGACCGAGCAACACAGCGTCGCTGGGTCAGGCCGAGCGCAGCGGTTCTCGGCCGGATCGCCAGGGCAAACGCGATCACGCGCAGCGGTCGATGAACGACGAGCCGACACCGCTCGTTCCCGAACGCCACGCCGGAGCCGGGGGGAGAATGCTCTCACTGAGCCTGTGATTGCGCGAGCGCCGGGCGACGCCGACAGCTGTGCTGGTCTGGACGAATCGGAGCAATCGCCGGCGTGCTCGGACTCGCTGCTGGAATCGCCAGTCGATGCTGAAGTTGCCGACGTCCTAATCAGGGCTGATGCTTGTGAGCAGGACGAGGTGTCTGCGGCCCGGCGGCGTCAGCACAGCCTCACCTGCGATCGAGTGGCCACCCGTGCGGATGGGGTTGCCCCGCTCGTCGTGGAAAGTCACAGTGCCGGCGGTCCGAGTGTGATGGTTACACAGTGAGTGCTGCGATGTCCCCTCGGTCGGGGTGTGGGTGACACTTTTGACGGTGACGGAGTAGGTCGTGTTCGATCGCGACCGCGAGGTTGGCGAGGCCGCGGTAGCCGGGCACCTTGCGGAACCGGGTCTCGGCTCCGAGCATCCCGGCGGCCGTCCACCGCAGGCACCCCTCCCCGGAGGACCAGTGCTCGACGTTGCGGTGGATGACCCGGACGGTGGAGATCATCGACTCGATCGGGTTCGTGGATTGCAGGGTGTGCTTGAGCTTGCCGGTGATCCCCAGCCGGATCACGGTCAGCGTCTCTTCCATGCCTTCGCGCAGTGAGGCGGCGGCGCCCGGGTGAGCGCGGTCGAGCTCGATCGCTAGGGCGTTGAGCTGCTCGATCGCATCAGCGCCAACAGCCCCTCCCTCGCAGCCCCAACCAGCTGCCCCAACGCTTCTTGCACGCGCTCCGGGAGCACGCCCTCATCGCTGGTCGCCTGTGCGACCGGTACGTTGCTACTCACGGCGGTTCCTCCTTCAGATCTTGGCCGGATCGCCCATCACGCTCCCACCAGGAGCGGACGGGCCGGAGGGACCGCCGTCACCACAAAGTTCTACGAGCCCCGGGACAGCCTCGTGCGGATTAGCCGATGACGGGCAGCCCACCAAGCGTTGGCGCGAGGGTGGGAAACATCGCCGACCGCTTGCTCGACACCGACCTGCGGCGCACCCAGCTAACGATCTGGCCGATCACGACCGCTGTCGCTATCGCCCAGAAGCGAGCGTCGGTGTGCCCCGCTGCGCACGACTGCTTTGATCTCGCGCCGACGCGGCACCGGACGATTGCAAGGGCGACTTATGTGAGGTCGGTGTCGTCACACCCCGTGGTTGTTGGGGTTTGACGTGGTTGACATGTAATCGACGTGGGGCATCTGGTCCGTTGGTCTGACGCGTTGACGACGTACGACCGAAACGACCGAAGTCTTGTTGGTCGCGGAGTTGAGGAGCGGAACGTCAACGGCTGCAGCGAGGGGGGCGGTGGGGGGCTGTGCAGAAGCGGGCTTGGCTGGCGCGGCACCGGCGGACGGACCTTCACGCGATCGACGACGGGTGGAGGCTGTGGATGTCGGCCCCGTCGGCTGGCTTGTGCTCGTGAGTCCGCGCGCCGGTCGGGGGGGAGCGAGTCGTCGCTCATGTGGCTTGGTGTCGCCCCAACCCCTCAACGTGGGTCAACACGAGCGCCCCACGTTAGCCGGCCGACTGGACGGGGCTCGTGGAAGCCGACTGACGTCGATGACGTCGACAACAACCTCACATAACGCGCCAGGCGACCGTTTCAAACGCCGCTGGTTGACGTCGTTGACGCACCAAAGGCGACCTCACATAAGGCGACGTAGGACTCGTCAGCCTTGCCGACGCCGCGCGATTGCTTTGCCACGATTGCGATCACGCGCTCGCCGTCGATCACGTCGCTGCTCCTGGTGCAAGGCGGCAGCCTTCGGCGACTTGCCGTCGGTCCGCGAGATTGCCGGTATGGGGACAGGGTGGCGGCATTCTCGGCATCTGGTCATCGCGCTTCTGTTCCCAGGGGTACCGGCGAGGCACGCGCAGGCCACAGCCGTCCCCTTCGCCGTGGCGCTGGCGCGGACGAGCAACACAGGCGGGAGACCGGCAGGCAACGTATCTCCCGACTCGGGCGTCGACGACATCCTCCGGACCGAACACGAGATAACCTGTCGAAGACCGGGACGAGCTTGACGAAAATCCGTGGCCGCTCCTCGGGGTTGGACCCGTTCTGCTGCCACCGCTCGAGCTGCTTGCGCGACGGTGGGCACGGCGCCCAGATCTTGATCGCCCATGCGCCCTCGGGCACGTCGTCGGGGCGCTTCTGGACGCTGTAGCCGAGCTTCAGCCAGGCCCGGAACCCGGCGACGCGGGTCGCCGTCGGCCTGGCCATGGCGATCTGGAGCTGGTTGCCGAGGCTGTAACTTCTGAAGCTGGCCCGGGCGGTCAGCCAGGCGTTCCATCCGTCTGAGCTGCGGAGCTGCTCGATGGCTTGGTGGGCGTACTCGCGGTCCTGCGCTCGGCGCTCAGCGCGTTCGTCGTCGGTGAGCTGACGTTTGTGCTTGACGGACATGAAGGCCTCCTGTCGGTTGGTGGCCTCGCCCGGGCGGCGGGGCCGATCCCCGACCCCAACGCACCCGCCAGGGTGCGAACATTGGGAGGGGTCGTGCCCTGCCGCACGGCCGCCACCTCACCCCGCCGTGCCAGCCCTCGACGCGCCGCCTACGGGCGCGGCGCCCTTGGTGTTTCGGTGCCGCCCGCGTCGCGGGGTGCGCTTCTCATCCAGCACCGTCTCGCAGACGGTGCTGATCGCGCGACGATCGCGATCGTGCGGATCGCGGTCCTCGATCTCCGGAACGAGGAAGAACCTCGTTCCGCCGAGGATCGCGACGAGCTCACCATTGCGCGTGACCAGCTGCATCACCATCTAGGAGCCGGGGACGGACCTGTTTTCACCCCCCTTGTTCGGCGAGCGCGAAACGGAGCTTCCGCCGGGCCCCAACAGCTGCCGCTCCACTGTGCGTACGCTCAGCCCGAGTAGCTCGCTGATCGACTCGTACGTGTGCCCGGCTGCGTGTAGTGCCAAGATCCGAGCCTGCCGGGTGGTCAGGCCGGCGGCCGCGATCGCGTCGAGCGCCGCGAGCGTCTCCAGCCACAGCTCGGGGTCGGCGCGCTCGTCGACGGGCTCGAGCTCGCCGCCGTCCTCGCGCGCAGGGAACCGCCGGTCGCGCTGGCCGCGTTGATCGAGCTTGACCGCTTCGCGGACTGCGACCGTGAGCAGCCACGAGAACACGCTCTCGCGGGAGGGCTGGTAGCGCAACAGGTGCAGGAACGCGAACGAGCACGCGTCCTGCACGTTCTCCTCGCCCGTGCGCACGAGCCGGCGGACCTGGCGGGCGAGCTTCGGATGAAGCTCGGCGAACAGCGTCGTCTCGTCACCAACACGTGATGGCGCGGTCACTGGAAGGCCCTCCGTTCAGTCCGTGGCCCACGCCCGGAGTGGCAGGGCCGATCCCCGACCCCCACGCGCCCGTAGGGTGCGAATATCGGGAGGGGTCGCGCCGGGCCGCCTGGAGCCTCAACGGCAGCCGTTTCGGGCGATGGATCAGTCGCGGACGGGTCTTCAAGCCCCGTAGATGGCCTCAGAATGCGCCGTGACCCAGCTGTGGCGCCCGAGCCGCTGGCTCCACCGCGCGCACGGGTCCCGGCCGCGTTCATGACTGGGACCCCAGAGCGTCAGCAAGTGGGTCAGGCGGCCTCTGGCAGCCCGCCGTCCTGGTCGACGTCCACGTCGTCGTCGAGGTCCTCGCCGGCGAGCTCGCCGTCCAGTTGCTCGTCAGCGACGGGCGGGTCCGTGCCGGCGCCCGCGTCGCGCGTCGTTGTGGCGCGCCGCGCGTGTTGCGCCTCCTCGGCGTGCTTGTTCGCAGCTGCGACGGCCTTCTCCAGCGCCTTGAGCGACGCGGGCAGGTGCGGGCCGGCGAGCTTCCTGAGCGCTTTCGCGGCGAGGTCGTTGCGCGACCCCCACTGCTGCCGGTAGGTTCGCTGGCTTGCCGGGAGGACCATCCGTGCCGCGTACTGCTCCGCGGCGATGACCACGATCGCCCTCCCATACAAATCGCCAGCAGTCCGCCCCGCGTCTACGTAGCGCCACAGCCACTTCAGCGCCGCGTCGGGCTGGCGGGCGTCGCCGTAGTCGATTCGCAGCCGGCCGCGGGTGCCGTCCTTGTTGCTCCTTATCTGTGCAGGCGTCGCTTGTCAAGTGCGATTCTGGGTTCGATGGTTGAGCTGCTGGATGGTTGGGTGGTGCGCGGTCGTGGTCGGGGCGAGGGTTGTGGTGCGCGCGGGCGCCCAGCCTTATCTCGGTCCACGATCCGGGGTGGTTCCGGGTCGGCGACATGATGGTTGATGGGGTGATCCCGCTGGGGGAAGCGTTGCGGCCGCTCGGTCTATGATGGCCGTCCACGTGGGGGTGGCGGCGGGAGCTTGGCGGGAGCTGGCCGCGGCGCATCTGTGTGAATGAGGGCTTGGCGCGCACCGGCGAGGTCATGCGGGTTGCAGGGCCTCCTCGCCGAGCTGGCGCAGCGTGTGGTAGCTGCGCTTGAGCAGTTTGCGCGCGATCGACAGGCAGGCGCGGTTGCCACCGAGCCGCTCCGCGGCCTGGACGTAGTAGGCGTGGTCGGGTGAGTTTGGCCGGCGGGCGCATTGGTCGGAGGCGTGCACGGTGATGTCCAGCCCGGAGAACCGGACGGCTTGTGTGGAGGAGCAGAAGCGGCTCGGGTCGCCGAGCTCGGCCAGGATCGTGACCGACGTTAGCGGCCCGATTCCGTAGTGGGCTTGCAGCGCCTTGCAGCCCGGCTGGCGGCGGGCGTAGGTGCGCAGCTGCTTGTCTAGCGGCGCGAGCTGGCGCTCGAGCGCGTCGATCATCGCCAGCGCGACCGTGATCTGCTCGCGCGCGGACGCCGCCAGCGGCAGGGTCGCCAGCCACGTCAGCCCTGCTCGGTTGATCAGGTCCCCGCGCTTCGGGCAGCCGTGGTGATAGAGCACCGACTGGATCCGCTGCTGCCACTCGCCGCGCTGCGCTGAGAGCGTGTGGCGCAGACGCACCCGCGCGCGCAGGTCGAGGATGTGCGCCGGCGCAATCCACGACTCGGGCACCCTGCCGGCCATCAACAGCTCGCGCAGATGCCGGGCGTCGGCACGGTCGTTCTTGGCGCGCTTCTTGCTGCCGCGCAACGCAGCGGTGTCGGCCGGCTCGGCGAGATGCACGATCGCTCCGATCCGGTAAAGCTCCTCGACCACGAACCGCCAGCCCGTCGTCGCCTCCAACGCGACCTCCAACGCCTGGCCGCGAAACCGGGCAAAGAACCGGCGCACGCCCACGCGGTCCGCCGGCGCGACGCGCGCCCTGGAGACCTCGCCGGTCGCGGTATCCACCCAGTCGGTGGTGATCTGCGCTCGATGCTGATCGAGTCCCATTAGGATTGCCATCAGGGGCCTCCTCAAGCTCCATGGTTTGCAAGCCTGCACGGCCCAGCGCCGCGCTTGAGCCGAGGGGGTCCCTACACAACGAGCCGGACGGAACGGTGGGTGGGATTGGCATTGCACATGCCATCTATGTCAAGGGAGGGTCGCAATTTGCGGGTTTCTCGTCGTCGAGCCTTGGCTGAATACGGTGGGACGAGAGGGCCGACCTGTCGCGAGATCTGTCGCAGAGTGGCCCTTGGATCTCGGTTGGATCGCGCGGGCTGGCTATGAAGCGCGATCAAGGGAATGTCGGTCGTCGAGGGGGTAGTTGGCCGTGGGCGACGCGTCGCGCGACACGTTGCCCCAACGGCCTGACGCTCACTGGATGCGCAACTGCTCGCTCGGCACAGCCTGCGCGCTTGCCGCTCGCCGGCGGGCGAGCGCGAGCCGGGCGCGCGAGGCGGCCTGGCGGCAGCGTTTGCCGCAATAGCGCGGCCTCCGCGCGGGCGGTTTGGGCGATTGGCTTGCCGCAACGCTCGCACACGCGACCGGCGGTCCTCGACGCTGTCACCGGCGACGTGTCGCGGGGCGCTCGTGCGCTCGTTGGCTGCCGCCGAGAAGTCTGCGCGAACGGCTCGGAGCCGCGGCTGCCGGCGAGCGTGATCGAGCGCTCGGCGACGCTCCAGCGCAGCGTCGCCGTGATCGGCGGCTGCCCACGGAAGCTCCCGTAGCGCGCCACACGGGGCGCCGCGAGCGCGTCCGCCAGCTCGGCTCTCGCCGCCTTGCCAGCGGCCCAGCTCGCCGCCGTCGGCCGCGAGGGCCAGCACCTCGACGCTCCCCCAGGCAGCCGCCGCCGGCGGCGAAGCGCACCAGCGCGACGCTCGCGCAGGTCCGCTCAAGCGCCCGCCAGATCGCCTCGGTAACGGCGAGCTCTCGGCGAGCGGGCCCCAGCCGAGCGGCGTGCGGCCGGCTCGCCGCCCGGGCCGCTGGGCCCAAAGCACGGCTCGCCGGGGCCGGCCTTGCAGGTCGGGCAGCGCCCGCGCCGCCAGCCGCGGCGACATGCCGGACCAGCTCGGCGGACGCTGCGCGTCCCTTCGCGCGCGGGCGACAGCGCGTGGCCCGACGAGGCGCCGCAGCGCGTGCTCAACCAACCACAGCCGCCGGTCCACCCGCGCTATCTGCGACGTGTCGCGCGACACGTCAAGAGTGTCTTCACTGGCAGCCCGGTCAGATCGGTGGGAACACGTCGTTTGGATCGATGAGGTCGTCGTCGAGCCGTGATCGCGCTGGTTTGCGGCAGGCGTGGCCGTCCGGCGGTTCTCGCCGGGTCGGCAGCCGGGCGCAGAGGAGCTCTGGTTGGGCGAGCTGGCGGCGGGGCTAGGTGATGCAGACCATCGGGATCGCTGCGGCGATGCGTTGGACCTCTCGGCGGGCGGCCGAGGGTTGCGGGATTGTGATCGGCTCGGGCTCGGCGGGTTCGGCGGTGCGCTCGGCCGGCGGGGTGGTCTGCTCGGCCTGTTTGCGTGCGAGGTACTCCCTGGTGGCGGAATCGTGTTGGGCGCGGGTGATCACGATCGTGTGTAGCGCCCGGTTGAGCTGGCGGTCCCCGCCGCGGTCAAGGCGGTGCTGGGTTCGCTTCCCCGAGGAGCACGGGATCGGAGCGGTGCCGGATTGGCGACCGAAGCAGGCGTCTGAGCGGAACCGCTCGGCGCCGGCGGTGCGGCCGATCAACAGCGCCGCGGTCAGCGCGCCGCAGCCCTGCTCTTCAAGCAGCCGCGGCCGGTAGGCGCCAACCAGCGCCAGCAGCTCTGACTCGAGTCGATCGGCCTGGCGGGTCAGTGCGCGGATGTGCGCGAGCTGCTCGCGCGCGATCCGCGCGCGTGGGCCGGCGCCGATCCGTCGCAGCTGCCGGTCAAGGCGTTCAAGCTGGCGCTGATTGGACAGGGCGCCTGCGGCGAGCTTGGCCTCAAGCGCCGGGCAGAGTTCCAGCAGATGCCAGCGCAGCCGGTTCTGCATCCGGGTGCGCTCCTTGACCAGATCCTCGCGATGATCGAACAGCAGCCGGATCTCCATCGCCCGCTCGTCCAGGTACGCGATCGGGAAGCGATCGACGCCGTCCTTGACGACCGCGCGAGCGACCGCCTGCGCGTCGATCTGATCGGACTTGCCGCGCTCGCGCTCGCCGCGACGCGACGCTCCCATCATCTTCGGCGCCACCCTGACGACCCGCTCGCCCGCAGCCAACAGCGCCTGCTCCAAGCGGCGCGAGACATGCCGGCAGTCCTCGATCGCCCACACCCGCTCCTCATCCAGCCCGCGGGCCCAGCGGACCGCCGCAAGATGCCCCGGCTCATCGGCCTTGATCTCTCGACTACCGCGCACGCGGCCAGTTCCCTCGTCGACCGCCGCCAGCGCATGCGTGTGCTTGTGCGTGTCCACCCCGATCACGATCATGTACACCGTCCCTTCGTTGGTTGACCCACTGATGAAGCGGATCTCCGGCGGACGAGACCTCTGTTGGGGCAGCTTTGCCAGGCTCCTATCAAGTCACGCCGGCGATCCTCGGCCGGCGGCGAGCGACATAACAAGGGCAAGTCAGACCAGGCCCGTCAGCCCGGTCGTCAGCGCGTCTCAGAGTCAGCTCGTCGCCGGCCGGAGGACCTACCAGCCCGGTCGGACGTCACCGGCCGTGACCAACGACGTTGACACAGAGCGGGTCTTGGTCACGTCCTGCCGGAGCTCGCCGATCACGAGCCGGATGCCGGCAACGGCCAGGTGGTGGACCCGCTCCCCCGCCTGCCCGTATCCCGAGGCGTAGTGAGGCCCCAGCAGGGAATAGACCTCGAACCGCGCCACGTCCATCGATGCTGGGTCGACCGTCGAGAGGTTGTTCATCAGGCTGTCGCCGAGATCGAGGTTCACGCCGTGCGCCTGGTCGGTGAGCTCGCGCAGCTGCCGGTCGCGCTCCCGGTGAGCCTCGGCTACCGGATCGACCGGCGCGCCGCCGGTCCGCTTTGCGGTCGTGCTTGCGCTGCTCGGCAAGCTCAGCCGCCTTTGCGCGCAGCTGCTCAACGGTTCGCTTCACCGCGCTCTTGACGAGCTCCCGGTAGAGCGGACGGTCGACGATGATCGCGGCGCCCCGCTCGAACTCGATCAGCACCCCCGCAGCACGCGCCTGGTCGACGTCCTCCTCGGTGAACCGGATCGGCGGGCCCCCATAGGAGTGATCATGCGCCCTGGCGGGCCCGCCCGGAGCGGATGAAAATGTTTGTGCACGTGTGTCCTCATAGGGAAGTGAAGCGATGTAGAAGGTCGTTTTGTGAACTGTGCTGTGCTAGTGATGGAGGTTTGGCCCTCCGGGTTCGCCGTGCAGGCGGGGAGCCCAAACCGCCGTGGTGTCATGCCGGTCAAAAGCCGGTGTGGGAAGCGACCACGGAAACGGCTCGCTGTCAGCGGGTCAGGTATGCGACGAGAAGACGAACGTGGTTGAACCACTGCTGACGCATCGAAAAACAATTGACAGCATCGCAACCGGGGTTGGTGCATATCTCCGGGAGAGCACCTTGCTTTGGGCACGGTGTAGCCAGAGGGCGGCCTGCGTGTCGCTCTGGCGGTGCTCGGTGTTAAGGTGGCGTGAGCTCGTCGTGGGCGCTGGCATGGAAGAGGAGAACCTGTGTCTCGATACCGACGGCCAAGTCGTGGGGCTGGTGGCCCTTTGGCCGCGAGAGGGAGGACCCTGGGCGGCAGAAACCGTCTGGGGCAGAGTACCGCGAGGCGCAGGGGCGGACCGGCTCGTAGTAGCGGTGAAGGTCCTGTAATGGGGCTGGAGCGAAGGGGCCGGGCAGGCCAGCTCACCCAGACGCCAACCCGCTGGTCGGGGAGGAGTTGATGGGGGGAGCAAAGGCGACGGTGAAGTCGTTTGAGATTCGCAAGCGCCTCGTGTTCGAGGCGTGGGAGAAGGTTCGGTCCAAGGGCGGAGCGCCGGGCGTGGACGCCGTAAGCACCACCGTGTTCGAGAGCCGCGAGGGGGATCTCCTCTATAAGCTGTGGAACAGGATGAGCGCGGGTAGTTACATGCCCTCGCCGGTGCGGGCGGTTGAGATACCGAAGGATCATGGGGAGGGGGTCAGGGTGCTCGGGGTGCCGACGGTGGCTGACCGGGTAGCCCAGACCGCAGCGGCGATGCTGCTGGGAGAGAAGCTTGAGCCGATCTTCCACCCCGACAGCTACGGCTATCGTCCTGGGCGTAATGCCCATGACGCACTGGCTGTGGCTCGCCGACGCTGCTGGGCGAAGGGTTGGGTGTTGGATCTTGACATCCGAGCGTTCTTCGACAGCGTGCCGCATGATCTGTTGCTCAAAGCGGTAGCTCATCACACCCAGGAGCGGTGGGTTCTGTTGTACATCGAGCGGTGGCTGAAAGCGCCGATGCAGATGCCCGATGGAACTCTTGTTGCTCGGGAGCGAGGTACCCCGCAAGGGTCGCCAATCTCCCCTCTGCTGGTGAACGCATTCATGCACTACGCGTTCGATATGTGGATGTCTCGGGAGCACCCGGGCATCCCGTTTGAGCGCTACGCGGATGATGTCCTCGTGCACTGTGACACTGAGATGCAAGCCCGACGTTTGTGGGTTGAGATCGCCAAGCGACTCGAGGCCCTTGGTCTTGAGTTGAACCTCGCGAAGACGAAGGTCGTGTTCTGTAAAGACGCGAATCGTCCGGGAGACGCGGAGCACACCAGCTTCGACTTTCTGGGCTACACCTTCCGGGGGCGTGTGGCGCGAGGACCGCGAGGCTGCTTCGTGAGCTTCGCTCCAGCGATCGCGCCCGCGGCACGAAAGGCGCTCAGCCTGACGATCAGGGCGTGGCATCTGCGGCGCCGCAGCACGACGGACCTGTCCAGCCTCGCCATCGAGATAAACGAACAAGTGCGCGGCTGGATCGGCTATTACGGAGCCTTCTACCGCTCCGAGCTGCGCTTCCTCGCCGTGCGCATCGATCAGCATCTCGTTCGATGGGCAAGGCACAAGTTCAAACGACTCAGGTACAGCCCCGCCCGTGCGTGGGCCTGGCTCGCCGCTGTCAAACAGCGGGAGCCCGGACTATTCGTGCACTGGCAGGGTACGCCGCCACCGAAAGGTCGGCCTGCAAGAGCCGTATGACGGGAGACTGTCACGTACGGTTCTGTGAGCGCCGGGGGGTGAGATTCCCCCCGGCTACTCGACCGCTGGCCCGACCGGCCCGGGCGGGCTGAAAGGCGCGACGGCCGCCTTGGTCGACGTCGGTCTAGCTTGGTGCCGGCAGCCCGATTAGGAGTGTGACGCGAGAGTCTCGGGCACCGCGAACTGTTGCCTTGAGCACGAGATTCAGACTCCACAGCATGAGGCTCTCCCGGGCGGTCGTCCTGTCATTCCGACCCTCAGGAGGGTTTCTGTGAATCGTTTGATCGAGCGGTGCGCGATGCTCGACATCCACAAGTCCCAGATCACCGCGTGCGTCAGGGTTCCCGACGATGCCGGCGGGCGCCGGCAAGAGATCCGCGAGTTTCAGAGCACGACGTTCGGGCTTCTGTTGCTCGCCGATTGGCTGCGCAGCTGGGCGGTGACGGTCGTCGGGATGGAGTCCACCGGCGTCTATTGGCGGGCGGTGTTCTACCTGCTCGAGGGCGAGTTCGAGTGCCGGCTCTACAACGCTCGCCACTTACGCCACGTCCCCGGACGCAAAAGCGATGTTCAGGATGCCGAGTGGGGCTGTCAGCTGGTCGAGCACGGGCTCGTTCGCGCGAGTTTCGTGCCGCCCCGCCCGCTGCGGGAACTGCGTGACCTGGTCCGCTACCGCAAGGCGAAGATCCAGGAACGCACCCGCGAGGTGCAGCGGGTCGAGAAGACCTTGCAGGACGCCGGAATCAAGCTCTCCTCGGTCGCCAGCGAGGTGCTCGGCGTGTCCGCCCGGCGGATGCTCGACGCGCTGATCTCCGGCACGCATGACCCCGAGATCCTGGCCGAGCTCGCCAAGGGCAGCTTGCGCAAGAAGATCCCCGCGCTCCGAGAAGCGCTTCAGGGGCGCTTCACCGACCACCACGCGCTGCTGATCGGCCAGATGCTCGCGCAGATCGACTTCCTCGATGAGACGATTCAGACGTTGTCTGAGCGGGTCGAGGAGCTGACCGCCCCTTTCTCCCGTGAGCTGGAGCTGCTGGACACGATCCCCGGTGTTGACCGGCGCGCCGCCGAGATGCTGCTCGCCGAGATCGGCCCCAACATGAGCCAGTTCCCGACCGAGCATCAGCTCGCGTCCTGGGCTGGACTGTGCCCCGGCCAGCGCGAGTCCGGCGGCAAAAGGGCTCGGGCAAGACGAGAAAGGGCTCCAAATGGCTGCGCGGCACGCTGACCGAATCCGCCAAAGCGGTCGTGCGCACCAAAGGCACCTACCTGTCCGCCCGCTACCACCGGATCAAGCGCCGCCGCGGACACGCCAAGGCCACGATCGCGACCGCCCACAAGATCCTCACCGCCGCCTACCACGTCCTCCAGCGCGGCGTCCCCTACCACGAGCTCGGCGAAGAGTTCTTCTACCGCCGCGACACCGAGCACACCGAACGCTACCGCCGACGGCTCATCAAGCAACTCGAACGCCTCGGCCACCAAGTCACCCTCGAACCCCTACCCGAGGCCACCTGACCGCCCCCGCTACCGACACCCCAAAACGGCCAAGGAGGCTGTCGAACCCCAAGCGCTGCCGCTCCCCCACGGCTATTTTCGATTCAGTGCGGCGTGATCTGCTTGTGGAGCTCCTCGGCCTCGACGTACAGCTGCTCGGTCTTCTTCCCCAGCCGCAGCTCGGAGATCTCGTGGGCGCTGGCCTGGTTCATGTAGGCCGCGAACGCCTTGACGTTCCCGTCGCGCAGCGCCGAGTCGAGCACCCACCCCGGTTCGTGCGCGAGCCGCTCTGCGGCCCACTCGTTCCCGTCCGCCAGGAACGCGATCACCGCGTCCAACAGCCCGGGCGACACCTTGCCGATCGCCCGGAGCTGATTGATCGACGGCGCTTAGTCCTAAACCAAGCGTAAGACTGTGGTAGATGGGCATCGAAGGCCCGGAAGACCCGGTATTCCTGGGGTTTGAGTGCCGAGGCGGGATGGCCCGTGTCGGTTTGAAGTGAAGGGGCGTCGGCTGTCGGCTGTGGGCTTGCGGCCCTGACGCTTATCTGGGTGTGCTGCGTCGGAGGCGGTCCAGTTCGATGGCGGCGTCGATCCATTGGTCGTTGAGTTCGCGCAGTTTGCGGTAGTTGGCGATCTGGGAGTTGACCGCGTCGATGTGTTCGGGGCGGATGTTCTCGGTGCGGCTTCGTCCGCGGTGGCTGTAGCTGAGCTGGTGGTATGGGCCGTGGCGCTGGGGCGGGTCGGCTTTGCAGCGACAACCGGGGGTGCGGCAGGTGTTGTACTGCTCGGAGAGCGCTCCTGGCCGCAGGTCGCCTAGCGCAAGCAGAGCGGCTTTGATGCGTTGGATCGTGTCGGTCAGTTGGGCCTCGGTCGCCATAGTCGTCCTCCCTTGGGTGTTGGATTGATCCTGATGGTGACATCCATGTAACCATAGCTGATCTCTGCTATGGTTACATAACATTGTTGATCAGAGGGAGCGTGGAGATGAGCAACCCGAGGCGACAGTTGCAACGCAGGCTCGAGCGCGAACAGCTGGCGATCGAGCGGCGCCTGCAAGCCGCAGTGGCCCCCAACCTGTCCGGCCCGCTCCTGGGGGGAGCCCCGATCCGCTACGAGTGGGCCGAGCGGGACCGGGGGGTAGCCCATGGTGGCATGGGGATGATCGCCCGCCTGGTCGAGGCGGTCGGCCTGGCCTGCGAGATCGACGCCTCGGTCAAACTGCTCAAGGTCCACCGCCCCTACCACGAGTCCGACCACGTGTTGAACATCGCCTACAACGCGCTGTGCGGCGGCACGCGCTTGGAGGACATCGAGACTCGCCGAACCGACGCGGTGTTCTTGGACGGCCTGGGGACGCCGTCGCTGCCCGACCCCACCACCGCGGGCGACTTCTGCCGCCGCTTCGACGAGGCCTCGATCATGGCCCTCCAGGAGGCGATCAACCGGGCTCGGCTGAAGCTGTGGTCCCAGCAGCCGGCCTCATTCTTCTCCCAGACCGCCCGGATCGACGCGGACGCCTCGATCGTGGGCACCGACGGGCAGTGCAAGCAGGGCATGGACATCTCCTACAACGGCAGCTGGGGTTACTCGGCGTTGCTGGTCTCGCTCGCCAACACCGCCGAGCCGCTGTATCAGTCCCTCCACGGCGCCAACCGTCCCTCCCATGAGGGGGTCGTTCCCCTCTATGACCGATCGATCGAGCTGTGCCGGCGGGCCGGGTTCACCGACATCCTGCTGAGAGGTGACACCGACTTCTCGCTCACAACTGAGTTCGACCGCTGGGACGCCGACGGGGTGCGCTTCGTCTTCGGCTACGACGCCAAGGCCAACCTCGTCCAAGCCGCCGAAGGCCAACCGGAAGATCTCTACCACGAGCTGGTGGCCAAGACCGAACGCCAGATCGCGACGCGGCCCCGGACCCGCCCCACAAACGTCAAAGACGACATCGTTCGCCAGCGCGGCTACAAGACGATACGACCGAAGAAGGAACAGGTAGTCGAGTTCTCCTACCGGCCGCGCGCTAGCAAGAAGGACTACCGCGTGGTCGCCTTGCGCAAGAACCTGTCGATCGAGCGGGGTGACAACGTACTGTTCGATGAATATAGGTACTTCTTCTACATCACCAACGACCGCAAGCTCACCGCCGACCAGGTGATCGGCGAAGCCCACCAGCGCTGCAACCAAGAGAACCTCATCGCCAACCTCAAAAGCGGGGTGCGAGCCCTGCACGCCCCCGTCAACACCCTCTACGCCAACTGGGCCTACATGACCATGGCGTCACTGGCCTGGACCCTCAAGGCCTGGTGCGCGCTCATGCTGCCCGTCTCACCCCGCTGGGAAACGCAGCACGAACAGCAGCGGTGCCGACTGCTCACCATGGAGTTCCGCACCTTCCGAGCCGCTCTGATCGACATCCCCTGTCAGATCGTCAAGACAGCCCGCTATCACGGCGCGGGGCAAATAGTACGTCAGGTAACAGTACATTCGAGTGTGTCAGTATGATAGTATTGACTGTGTGATGAGTGACGCTAGGCGGGTGTCAGGCGAGACTCGGGAAGCGCTGCGTGAGCGGGGTGTGAGAATGGTGTTGGCGGGCCGCACTCACGCGGTCGTGGCGCAGGCCATGGGGGTGCATCTGCGGACGGTGTCGCTGTGGATGGCGCGCCACCAGCTCGGGGGGTTTGAGGGACTGAGGGAGCGGCGGCGTGGTCGGCGCTCGCGCGAGCAGATGGCGCTCACCGACGCCCAGCAGGCAGAGCTGATCGGACTGATGAAGGGCACGAACCCCGATCAGCTGCAGATTCCCGGCGTGTTGTGGTCAAGGCAGGCCGTCAAGGCGCTGATCGAGCGGCGGTTCGGGATCGGGCTCAGCCGCCAGACGGTTGGTGTCTACCTGCGTCGCTGGGGGTTCTCGGGCAAGAAGCCGCAGCGGCGGTGGCTCGAGCAGGACCCCGAGCGGGTGCGGGCGTGGCTCCAGGACGAGTTCCCGGCGATCCAGGCGCGCGCGCGGCGCGAAGGGGCGCGGATGCTGTTCGGCGATGAGATGGGCGTGCGCGCCGGGCAGACCGCCGGCAAGAGCTACGCGCCGATCGGCGAGCGCGCGGTCGTGCCGCTGACCGGCAAGCGTTTCTCGGCCAACGTGATCAGCGCGATCGGTGCCGACGGCACGCTCGTGTTCGAGATCTTCGAGGGCACCTGCGATGAGATCCGCTTCCTGGACTTCCTCGACAAGCTGCTCGAGCACTTCGCCGAGCGCAAGATCTTCCTGATTGTCGACAACGCCTCCTTCCACAAGTCTCCCGCGGTCGAGTACTGGCTGCTGGACCATCCGCGGATGGAGCTGTTCTACCTTCCACCGTACGCTCCGGAGCTCAACCCCGACGAGCTCCTCAACCAGGACGTTCACACCCACGTCGCGCGACGCCGCCCATCCAACCTCGCCAAGCTCGTCATTCTCACCGTCGAGTATCTCGCTACCCGCACAAGTGAGATTGTCAGCAAGTACTTCGACGGCGAGTACGTCGCCTACGCCAAGTAACCACGCACTAATTGCCACGCGGCGTAATACATACGCTGGCGCATCCAAGCCTGGAACCCCTGGCTGGGCATCTTCTTCCGCCTCCTCGACGCCCTCTAACACCATCCGAGACCCGCGCTCACCCCGAGCCGGCCCACCGGCTCTGCGTCAGCCACCCAAAAACCAGCCCCCCTCGACATGAGTGAACTCCACGCACCTCAACCCCTCGCCAAAACGCTCTCCTACCAACGACAGACGAGCCGGCCCGCTACCAATCAGACCGCAAGCCACGATTTTCGCCCACAGCTCAGCACCATTCGCTTGTTTTAGGCTTAGTTAGCGCGATCACGCCCTCACCGATCAGCTGCTGCGCGCTGTCGGGGAGCTCGAGTATCTACACGCGGGCGCTGACCCTGACCTTCGGCCACCCGAGCGCCTGCGCCGCGCCGTCCCCGCTCAAGCCCTTCCCCAGCATCGCCTTGACGGCACGGGCCTCCTAACTGGCGGAAGGCGCTATTCGGACCGTGCGCTATTCGGCGAGCTTCTGATCGATGATCGGTGCCGGCCCGGGGGAACCGCTCCGACCCGGGAATAGGCGCTCGAGCTGCGAAACGAAGCTGAGCCCGTAGGGCGAAGCGCAGGTGTGCCTGGCACGGACGTTGAGATCGGAGGTGTGAGTCCTGTCCTGGAGCCCTGACAGGGGGAATCCAACATTGATGAGGCAAGGGCGCGGCCCGGAGTTCACCGGGTGGTCCCAGTGCGCCGTGTGGCGCTGCGGGGCTTCCGTGAGGGCGGGTCTGAAGGAGGCTATAGGTGCGTCGTGGTGGCGAACGAGAGTGAAGCGCCGTAAGGCGTTCCTCGGATGGGTGAGCCGGCCTGCAGCGGTGATGCCCGATTCCTGTCGTTGGGTCCGAGGGCGTAGTGGCGACGTGATCACGACGAAATCTCAGCGTTTCACCCAGGGAGATCTGCTGGGTTCCGAGGTATCGGTAGGCCGGAGAACGAAAGGACGACGGTTGATGGCCGAGCAGAAGTCCGAGGATCGCGTAGTACCGGAAGGCGGGTGTAATGCCCGCTGAGCGTGCCGGGTCGAGCCCCGGTGGGCAAGGGAAGGCGGTCCCGGTCGAAGAAACGGCGGTGCAGCTCAGCCTGCCGATCGCGACAGCAGAAAGCCCGAGAGGGGCTACCCGCAGGAGGACCCGGGACCGGCTTGGGGTCCTCCGGGCGGGGGTGCCGAAGGCGATCGTCAATGCCGAGAACGTAACGTCGGCGACGATGGAGGAGGTTGCGAATCGATTGACGAGTGCGCTGTTGAGGGTGGCGTCGAAGGAGGGCGCTCCTGGTCCGGATGGGCAGAGGATCGAGGCGCTGGTAGACCAGTGGCCGGTGGTGTTGCCCAGGTTGGCGGCCGACCTGCTTGGGGGGACGTATCGGCCCGGCGAGATTCGCCGGGCGTACATTCCCAAGGCGGGAGGCGGGCAGCGCGGGCTGGGGATTCCCGACGTGGTCGATCGGGTGGTTTCGGAGGCTGTGCGGCAGGTGCTCGAGCCGCTGTGGGAGCCGACGTTTCATCCTTCAAGTCACGGGTTTCGACCTGGCCGAAGTTGCCATTTGGCGATCACCGAGGCCAAGCGGCATCTCGAGAACGGCTACGGGTGGGTGGTGGATCTTGATTTGGAGAAGTTCTTCGATCTCGTCTGCCACCAGCGGCTGACCGCGAAGCTCGCTGAGCGAGTGAGCGATCGGCGGCTGCTCGTGCTGATCGGACGGATGCTGAAGGCCAAGGTGGTGCTGCCCGACGGTGTTGTGATTGCCAGCGAGCAGGGCGTTCCGCAAGGCGGTCCGCTGTCGCCGTTGCTGTCGAACATCGTGCTGGACGAGCTCGATCGAGAGCTCGCTCGGCGTGGCCACAGGTTCGTTCGCTACGCAGACGATGCCAACGTGTACGTCTCAAGCGAACGGGCGGGGCGGCGGGTGATAGCTAGCCTGACGGGGTTTATCGAAGGGCGCCTGCGTCTGAAGGTAAACCAAGCCAAGTCGGCCCTCGCCCGACCCGATGATCGCCACTTCCTCGGTTTCCGGCTGCGGTTAGACCCGCAGTCCGGGATCGTGGAGGTCCTGCTGTCGGAGCGCACAAAGCGCTTAGCGATGCAGCGGATCCGGCAGCTCACGCCGCGGAACTGGGGGAGCAGTCTTGACGACTGCATCGTCCAGATCAACGCGTGGCTGTGCGGATGGCACGGGTTCTTCGGGACCTGCTCGCCGTCAGAGCAGTACACGTTGCGCGCGCTCGACGCCCATATCCGGCGTCGGCTTCGCGCGATTGTGCTGCGCCACTGGAAACGCAAACGGACGATCGCCCGCAAACTCATCGCCCTGGGCGTCAAGCCTCAGAGCGCGTGGCGGCAGGTGTACGCAGGACGCAAGTCCTGGTGGGCGCTGAGCCACACCCACGCGATCGACCAGGGCCTGCGCAACGCGTATTTCGCTAAGCGTGGGCTGGTTTTCCTGGTCGAGCTGCATCGCGAGGCGCACCAGGAGATCGTCGCCCCCGAGTCGCCACAACTGGCGCTGTGGGGATGACTTCGAGGTCGCAAACCGACCGGCGGCGGAGGTCATAACCCGCCGTCCCGAGGAGCCGTATACGACCATCGTACGTACGGTTCTGTGGGAGCCGGGGCGGGTAACCGCCCCGGCTACCCGAGTTGAGCAGTTCGAGCGCCTGCGCATCGGGCTCCGGAGGGCCATCGCGACCGGCGTCCGGAACGAGGTGATCTGCTTCAGCTGACGGCGTTCATGCTGGAGCTGTAGGTCCACCGGCGTCCGTCGCTTGAGCGATAGACCCAGAGCGACGCTCCGCGGCCGTCGGCGGCGCTGGTCGGCCCTTCGACGACCGCAGTCAGACCGGCTTGCGCGGATGGGGCGCCGAGGACCGTCAGCACCTGTCCGGGCATGAACGCCTGCCACCAATGCCCACCGGCGTCCGGCGTGACGTCGATCACGTTGTTGCAGGCGCCGCACCACGCGAAGTAGATCTTCGGTCCGGCGACTCCTGCCTGTCCGACGGCGATCGCGCCCTGCGCGGCCGGGATGTGCAGGACGGGACCGTCAGTCCGCCAGGTTCGGCCGCCATTTGCGGTGCTGACCGGATAGGTTCCGTCGCCTGCCGTGGGGATGTCTGTGATCGCGAAGCCGATGCGGCGGTTTGCGAACACGCGAACGCCGGTGAACGCCGCGCTCACCGCTGTGCCCGGCCGAAGTCCGCCGGGCGCGGCCGCTCGCAGGCGCCTTGAGATCACCGTCCTGGGCGGGCTGGCGCCCGCTGGCCCACCGGCGGGGGCGGGGCCGGAGCGCGAGTGCGCGGGGACCAGGTGCTCGAGCTCGGCTACCAGTTGCGGCCCGAACGGCCGCGGCGAGCCGATCCCGGCGGCACTGCGGTGCACGCTGCCGTTGGTGACCAGATCGCAGCCGGTCAGTCCGACCGTGATCGTCACCTCGTGGCCGGCCGGGTAGGTGAGCGCGGCGAGGATCTGCGACCCGTCGTCGGCCGGGCAGGCGACGGCTCCGGTCAGCGATGGCAGGCGGTCGAACTCGCTGACCAGCTGCTGCACGGCGCTGCGGCTATCGAGTAGCCGCGACCCCACGAGCGTCAGGCGCGGGTGGGCGTTCAGGCCGGAGTAGCGGCACAAGCGGATCGCGCTGGGGTTCGGCGGCGCCAGCTTGGCCCGCGCGGCAGACCACCGCGGCGCCGGAACGCGCGACGGAGCCTTGGTCGCGCACGGCGCCGGGAGCGCCGCTCCCACGGCCGGCCGGCCGGTCGCGGGCGACGAGCTGGCGCCACAGCCGGTGATCACCGCACAGGCTGCGAACGCCGCTGCGACTGAAGGCACCCAGTCCCAGCCCCATCGGCCCCGACCGTGCCTCGCGTGTGATGTCCAAGATCCTCGATGCAGGTCGTCCATCCTCTCGCCAAGACTACGGCCGGACGGTTGCCGCATCACACGACAATCCCGTGCGCCCCCGGCCGGATGAAACGAGCATCAGGGGCCTCGGAAGCTCGATCGCCTTCTCGGCCCCTGCGCTCATCAGCGGACATTGGGCGCGCTGGGTGTGTGAGCCGTGACGCGCCGCGGAAGTGTGCCGGGGCGTGGCTCGATCTTCACCGCCATCGGAGCGGCCGCCTCGGTGACCGCGTCGATGATCGCAGGGCTCATCGGCCAGATCCCGACCTGAACGACCCACTCTCCGTCCTGCTGCATGCATCCGATGCGGCGCACGCCGCGCACGCCGCGGCGCGTGAGGCGCGCGGAGAGCGCGGCGGCGAGATCACCCGCAGCGAGCGGTGGAGGCCAGGTGTTCTCCTCGTAGTCTCCGACCGCGCACCGCCAGGCCCCGTCAGGACAGACCCAGTCGATCCCGCCGAGTTCGACTCGGGCGACGAGCGCGTGGTCGTGCCGCGGACAGAGAGGAACGGGCTGGCCGTAGACGTCGAAAAGATGCGCTTGGGCGGCAGCGATGAACGTCTCCAGCGTCCGCGGCTGCTCGAGATTCGGGATCGGGAGAACGTGGCGGCCGTCTTCCCCGGTCTGGATCACGATCACCTCAGGCCGCCCAGGGTCTGGGCGTCGCGCGGTGAACATGCGGTCGCGCAGTCGCAGATCGCCGATCACCTCGTCGACGATCTCCAGGATCTTGTCGTGGTCGCTGGGCGCCATCGTCACGATTATCCCGCCCGGTCGGCCGCGTCCCGGAGTGTGGGATAGTCAGCCCAGGGGCGGCCGGCGATCTCCGCCCACGTGCCGGCGGTGTTCACGGTGACGCCGACGATGTCGGCGAGTATCGCGGCGGGGATCTCGCCGGCGAGGTGCAGCAGTGCAGCTTGACGGTCCTGTTTGCAGTGGATCCCGACGAGCTTGAGGCGCCGGCTGAGTTGCTGCTCACTCATTGGCCGGGACGGCGGGTTGCCGGGGAACAGCCACGGTGACGGAGTCGCGAGCGGCGGCATGTTCGCTTCCCGCTGATCAAGCCACGCGCGAACTGCGGCGCCGACGGGAACCGGCAGCGCCATTGGGGTCTGCGCGAGCGTGATGGTCATCGTCTCGTTGTCGGTGGTCGCGATCTGGTCGATCGTGAAGCGTGCGACCCTCACGATCGGCTGGGCATAGATCGCGACGAGGATCGCTGCGACGCGTTCGCGTGCCGGGATCTTGGGATCCTCGAGCAGCCGGCGACCGAGGTCGCGCGGATCCTGCTCGACGATCGGTGCCGCCGGGCCGCGACGCTGCCCGCCTGGGAACTCCAGGCGCGGCATCAGCTTCTGCGCCATCGCCCAGCGCGCGAACTGACGGGCGATGTGACGATCGTTTCTCGGGCCGCTGACCCACGCGTCGATGTCGGTCTGTGTGCACCGCTCAAGCTGGCGGCCGCGATCGGTGAGCCAGTCAAGGAACGCGTCGGCGCTGGTCAGCTCGGCCTTCGCGCGGCCGAGCTCCCCGAGGTTCAGGGGCGCCTGCTGGCTGCGGCGGCGGTAGCGGCGCAGCACGATCCAGTGCGCGAACGGGCGAAGCAGCTTCTCGTGGTCACTGGCAGCGAGGTGCTGCTCGATCCACTCCTCCATCCGCGCCAGCGCCGGGTCGCGCGCGCGTAGCGCGCCGGAGGCGACGAGCAGATCCTCAAGCCGTCGCGCCGCCCGACGCGACGGATGGGCGTCGAGCGCCTCGTGGGTCAGCTTCAGCTCGCCGCGCCCGAGCTCGGCAAGCAACGGCACGATCGGGCTCTCCCTCAGCCAGCGCGGTCGGTCCTTGATCGAGCGGACCGACAGCAGCAACTCAAACAGCCCGTCGAGCCCGCGCTCGCGACGGGCCGTCTCGTCGCCGAGCAGCTCGCTCAGCCGGTCGGTGGTGACGCAGCGTGAGCAGAGCCCACGGTGATGGGGCGCCGTCTCATCACCGCAGCGGCCGCAGACGTGGTGTGGAGCGACGCCAGCGCAATCGCTGCACATCGCCTGCTCGTGGCTTGGGTAGCGCATCAACCGCCGCCGCTCACCGCACCCGGGGCACGTTGCCTTCGCGTCGAGCGCCCGCCAGTAGCAGCGCTGGCAGACCGGCCCTTCGGGCCACTGCGCCGTCGGACGCCGGGACTGGCCGCAGTGCGCGCAGGTCTGCGGCCGAACGGGCGTGCATGTGCCGCAAAGCATCCGACCGCGGCGCTCACCGCGGCACGGCCTGATCTTCCCGCAGTTCTCGCACTTGGCGGTCGGGCCAGTCCAGCAGATCGCGCACAGGTCCGGGTCGCCGTCAACGGCGAGACGGACGATCGTGCGCACGCGCCCGCAGCGGCCGCAGGCCCCGACCGGCCGCTGATAGCAGCGCTCGCACCGCGGCTGACCTTTCCTGTCACGACCGGCGGTCAGCTCGCCACACTCACCACACGGCCGCGTCTCGCCCGTCGCGCAATGCGAACACTGCGGCGCCGCTCCATCCGTCGGGATCGCGGCCGGCAGTCCACACCCGGCGCAGCCGGTGTGCGCCAGCTGCTCGCACGCGCGGCAGATCCGCTTCCTGGTCCGGTAGGTGCGCCTCACGCCGCACACGCCGCAGCGTTGCACCGGCGGGACGTAGACGCGCGCATGACAGCGACTGCAGATCGGCCGGCCGTGCTCATCGCCCCCAGCGCGCTGAGCCAGCCGACCGCACTGCGAGCACTCGACGCACGGGCGACGGCGTGTCTTGCACCGGTCGCACACCCGGCCGCCATCAACCTTGCCGATCAACGATCGCTTCTCACCGCAATCCAAACACCGAGGCCGCGCCAGCCCGACGACACCGACTGTGATCAGGTCCTCGATCAGCCGTGCCAGCGGGCCGGGCGCGCCCGAGCTGCCGTCCACGAGCGCGGTCGGATGGGCGAGCAAGTGCCTGGTGATCATGTTGCGTGACTCGGTGCGCGAGGTGACCCGCTCGATCGCCGCCGCCGCGACCGCGACGTCGACGCGAGGCTCGACGGCCGCGACCGTCGTCGCGGCGCGCATCACGGCCGGAGCCATGCTCACGCGCGCTTCGGGCTGTCCGGGTCCACGATCCGAGCGCGAACCGGGCGCAGCCCTTCACGCACCTTCTTTGGTCGCCCGCTCCTCCGGTGAGCCGGCGGCCTTGCGCTGCTGGCGGCGCTCCACGACAGGCTCGATCAGATCCCCCACACCGCACTCCAACAGGTCGCACAGTGCGGCGAGCGTGTAGACGTTCAACCGCTCGGGCTGCTGGGTCACGAGCCGATAGACCTGCTCGCGCGAGAGCTCAACGCCACGCTCCGCCAACGGGGCGATCAGATCGGTCGTTGAGAACATCCCGCGCGTGGCCATCACCTCCCGCAAGTGCCACACGACGCCCATCTTCCTCGTCATCCCGCCACCCCGAACCCGCCGCCGAGCGCCTTCGCGAGCACCCGGTTCTTGTAGTCATCCGACACGCCGGTGTAGATCGCAGTAGTCGCCGCGTACGCGTGCCCGACCTGGTCGGTCACAAACCGCTCCGGAAACCCCGTCTCGATCAGATGCGTCACATACGAGTGCCGCAACGAATGCAGATCAAGCTCGCCCGGCAACCCCGCCGCGTCCCGGTAGGACGCGAACCGGGCGTTCACCTGTCGCTCCGACATCCGGCTGCGCCGCTCCGTCACCCACAACGCCGGATGCACCCCCGGCTCAAAACCATCGCGGACCTCCTCGACGTACTGCCGCAACGCGTCCACCGCCCAATCATGCACCGAGAGCACCGTCCGGCGCTTCGGCGGGCTGCCCCGCGACGCCTTCCCGTAGCGAACGTGCAGCGCACCGTAGGAACCGAACTGCGGCGCCTGCGCGTTGCGATGCAGATCGGCGACATCGAGCATCACCGTCTCGCGGCGACGCAGCCCCCACGCGTAGACGACCTTGAACAACGCCGCGTCGCGGAACGCCGCCAGCGTTCCCTTCCTCCCGCTCCCCGCGACCCGATCGACCTGATCATCCGCATGGTCAAAGAACCGCTGCAGCTCCACCACAGTCAGCGCCCGCCGACCCGGGCGGCCCTCGAACTCACTTGCGTGCACCGCCGTGTTCCACTCATGGCAGATCACCGCCGGCGCCCGACCGAACCGCCGCTCGCACTCCTCAACCCACCCGTACCGGCGGTCGCACACAAACGCCACGAACAAGCCGAGCTGATCCTGATACCCGCGGATCGTCGAATGCGACCGCCCCGCCGACCGCAGCTGCGTCGTGAACGCCTCAACATCCTGCGCCCGCCACATCCACGGATACTCGTTCGTGAACTCGCCGAACCGACGCACCAGCCGCTCCCGCTGGCGGATCGTCAGCTCGTTCAGCATCCTGCTTCGCTGCTGCGCGCACCACCCCGCCAGCATCCCGTCGAACACCGCCCTCGCCGGATCAAGCTGAACAACGCCCTGAGCGAGCACAAGATGCGCCGCGCCAGCAGCGTCGACACGGCTACCCACAGGCGGTCGCAATCACTGCAACAATGTTGCATCTGATCCGGATGTCTGGCTGAAACCCTCGAGTTAGCAGCGGTATTCGCGGTCGATCCCGTTCCGGCGCTCAAGCGGCGAACGCCCCAAGCCCACTGACGATCGCGTCACAGACGCGTCCGAATGATGCATCCGACGCAATTCCGCGCGGTTCGTATGGGTTGAGCTGCTTGCGGGTGATGTTCTCGGTCGCCGCTGCCGCCTCGGTATCTGCTTCGCGGATCACGATCGGGATCTCCTGCAGGCGCAGCTCGGCCGCCGCGGCTACCCGGTGGAACCCTGCGACGAGCTCGAACTTCCATCCGCCCAGCGCGACGTCACCCGCGGCCGGCCGCACGACAACCGGAACCAGCATCCCCTGCAAGCGGATCGAGCCCGCGAGCGCATGCACGTGATCCGCGTCGAGCGCGCGAACGTTGTCAGCGACGTGGATCTCATCGAGCGCGCCGGTGCGGTCGGTCGCTGTAGTGGTGGTGGCCATCTGGGCCTCCATGATGTGGGTGGCCCCGTTGGCGGGCCGATCCCCAGCCGCCCGCACGCCCGTCAGGGCGTGCCACCATGGCGGCGGGTCGGACCGCCAACGGGCGCCGCACCGCCCCGACGCTGTCGAGAAGCGATGTCGCTACGCGCTGAGGCGCTTCGTCTTGGGCAGGTCCATGCTCGGTTCGTGCCCCAGGCGACGCAGGAGCTCTAGGAGTTCCATCGCATGTTCGTACACGCACGCGTCGCCAACCGTGAGATCCTCGTGTGGTTGCTCGTCGTGGCTCAGCACCGGTGCGTGCCCCGGTGGCCCGAGCGTCAGGTGTGTGACGGCGGTCGGCGTGCCGGGATGCCCCGTGAACGTCGAGTGCAGCTCGATCGCGAGGTCGGGCTGCGGGATCACGGTGTGGACGCTGAGCACGTACGGGCTCGCCCAGGCGTAGGTCGTCTCGCTCTGGACCCGAACGCCATCGAGCGACAGCTTCACGTCGATCCTCGCGCGCTCGGACACGACCGCCGACCCTACCGCTGCCGCCGGCCGCCCGCGAGCGTCACGGAAGCCGAATCAGCTACCGGCGCCCGAGCTCGCGGCGGTAGCGCCGCACGGTGTCCGTCAAGTGAGCCAGAGCCGCGGGGTCGGCGGCGTCGACGTGCTCGTGCAGCAGCGCTGCGAGCACCTGCTCTTGGGTCAGGTCCTCGAACTCGTCGCGCAGCTCGACGACCGCCCGCTCGAGCCGGCGGCTGAGTGACCGCGGCACCCGCCCGAACACGGCACGCTTCTCCTCCTGTCCGTATGAGCGAACGGGTTCTGCGGCGCGAGGAGCCTCGGCTGGATCGCTCGAAGTGCGGCGCCGAGGTGGACGACCGGTCGGCCGGGTGCCTTGGGGCCGCGGCTCGTCGTCGGCCGGGTCGGCGTGCGCCGCGTCCTCCGGAGTGGCTGGCGGCGCCGTCGGCGGCGCGGGTGCCGACGGGGGGTGCGGTTGAGCCCGGTGACGGGGTCATCGACGATCTCGAGCTTGGGACGATCGGCCATCACGCGACCGCCCTGAGCAGCGGCACGCCGCTGTCGAGCTCGTGCGCGAGCTTGCGGTACGCGTACGCGCCAGCGGAGTCCGGTCGATGCCAGACGACAGGCCGCCCCTCGGTGAGCGCGTTGTTGAACTCCGCGCGCAGCGGGATCACGGTCTCAGCGACCGGAAGCCCGAGCTGGTCCAGGGCGGTGTCGATCACCTGGTAGCTGACGCGCCGCCGGTCGCCGAGCGTGCGCACCACCGCGCTCACGCGAACGTCGACGTCTTGCTCGCGCAAGCGGGCGATCGTCGCTCGCACCTCCCCCGCGCCCTGGTACGCGCCTGCGTCGAGCATCGACACCGGCACCAGCACCTCGCGTGCGGCGAACAGTGCGTTCACGGTCAGCAGCCCGAGGTTCGGCGGGCAGTCGACGATGATCACGTCGTAATCGAAGAGGCTGTCCTTCAGCGCGCGCGCGAGGAACTCCTCGCGCTTGGTCTGCGCGACGAGCGTCAACTCCAGCTTCGCCAGATCACGATGCCCGCACAAGAGGTCGAGACCCGCGCGGACGTTGACCGCCGCGGCGCCCAGCTCGCTGTGTCCCGCGATCACATCCACGGCCGTCGCCGGAGCATCCGAGGGCGCCCAGCCCAATGACCGAGTCAGCGCGAACTGCGGGTCGAAGTCGACCGCCAGCACGCGCACGCCCGCTTCGGACCACACCGCCGCGAGGTTCGCCGCGGTGGTGGTCTTCCCCACCCCGCCTTTCTGCGAGCTCACCGCGAACGTCCGCGCCATCTCCGTCCTCTTGGACATCGCCACACGGGCTCCTACAGGTTCGGTGTCAACGACCGGCGGGCGTGAGTGCGCGCCAGCTAGCACGCAATCTAGCAGACTGGCAGGCTTGCTAGTCAGCTAGCTAGATATCAACGTCACGGCCTCGGCAACGTCACGGCCTCGGCACGTACGCCGGCGACGAGCAGCAGCGGACCGGATGGGCGTTAGCCCTCGATCCACATCCCGGGCGATGCCGACTCCTCCTCGATGCGCCGTTCGCGAACACCGACCGCGAGACTGAGGCAGCGGCTTACGAGAGGGCGGACCTGCTCGAGGGCTGCGCTTGGCGCCCGCGCGCCCACTTGGAGTTCTTTTCCTGCTTCAAAGGTCGTGCCTAGCTTCCGCGGTTCACTGGGCGGCCGTAACCGCCGATTGGCTCTGGGTCTTTGCGCTCCGATGGTCCCTCGGGACGCGCCGCCATTCCCCGCGTCGTGCGCGTTCGCCGATGCCGCCATCCCCCGGATCGCGGTGGCCGCCATTCCCCGGGGTCGCGCCGGCGGTGGCCGCCATCCCCCGGACCGCGTCGATGGCCACCATCGACGCGGCGTGAAGCGCACAGCCTTCGATCGCCACGGAGAAGCCGAATCAGGGGACGTCGAGGACCTCAACCGCCGCCGACGACGATCACGATGCCTCTGCCAGCGGACGCGCGCGCAGGGGCTATCGGCGAGGCGCGGCGACCTGGGGTCTGCTTGGGACAGGCGCTGCGGTCTACGGCCCAGCGCGCATCGCCGCGCCGGCGTTGAGCGGGCCGAGCCCGTCGCGCGGCGAGGCCGCGCTCGTCTCACTGGATCGTGCGGCTGCCTGATGCAGTGCTTCGCTGACGAGCTCGACCTGTTCACGGGCTTCGCGTAGCGTCAGGCCGCGCAGCGAGGCGGGGCGCTCTGCCGGGCACTTCGCGCGTTCCAGAGCGCGCTCGGTGGGAGCGGATCCGCGGCGATGGGGGCTGATCCTGAACGCGGGGAGGTTGGTGTTCGCGTAGCGGCCGCGGATGCTCCACTTCGGCGCGCGGTTGTAGCGCTGGTCGGCGGCGTAGAGCTGGTTCAGCGCGGCGCGGACGCTCCCCGCTGCCCGGTGCTGGCGACCGCGCAGCCCGAGGGTGTAGCGAAGCGGGGCGGCGAGGTAGAACTCGATCGCGTCGTCGTAGCTGTCGCGGTGCGTTCCCTGCAGCCACGCGTACAGCCGCTGCCCGAGCGGCCGCAGGTGCGCCCACACGCGGAAGTCGACGCGTACGACCTCGCCGTGAGCGATCTGCTCGCGGACCCAGTCCGCGAGGTAGATCCGGATCGTGAGCGCGCCGCCCGCCGCGTCAGCGCCGTCAGCGTCGGCCTCGGCGGTCGTGAGCGCGTCCTCGTTCGACAGGTTGGCGAGAGCGTCCTGATACGCGCGCGCGTCAACCCACCGTCCGTCGGGGAGACGCCGCTCGACGCGCTCGACCGGTGGGCTGGGGATCGCGAGTGCCAGGTTCGGCTTGCTGCCGTCCTTCGGCCGATTCACGGTCGCTGAGAGCTGCAGCTGCTCGAGCTCGGCGAGGAGGCGGTGGATCTCGGCGATGTCCTTGCCGCCGAGGCGCCGGCGCCCGGTGATCAGCTGCGCGAGCTCGCCGGCGGTCGTCTCGGCGTACGGGGAGGCGGCGGGGTTGCGCGAGTGCCACAGCCCGCCGGCAGCCGCGAGGATCCCGAGATGCCCTGAGCGGAGCGTCTGCGAGCACGACACGCTGCCGTAGATGTCCTGGCCGTCGTTGCACCCGCTGCGGTGCGTGTCCGCCGAGGTCGGCAGCCGCTTCGCCAGGGCTCGCGGGAGCTTGCCCACAAGCCCGTCGAGACGCTCGCCGCGCCGCTGCCCGTACGCGCGTTCTGTACGAGGCCGTCGGCCGCGCGGTCGGCCGTAGCCGACCCGCTCGAGGATCTCGAGCGCCTGGTCGAGCTGCTCGCCCTGGTCGCTGAACAGCTCGTGCAGCTCGGCGCGCTCCTCGTCGGTCAGGGCGGCGGGGGAGAGGCCGCCGAGACGCGCTGGCAGGAACGTCCTGGCGAGGAACCGGACGGTGAAGTCGCCGGCCATCTGATCGACGCGCGCAGCCAGGTCGACGGGCACGACGCCGCGGTGACGGCCGCGCAGCGGCAGGAACCGACAGCGGTCCACCCCGCAGCAGCGCTTGGTCTTCTTCCCCGACCCGCACGGGCACGGGTCGTTGCGCCCGGGCGGGGTGCCAGGCGCGTCGAGGTTGATGTGGCTGAAAGCCATCGCCAACACCGCAACACAGCGGGGTTCGCGATGACCGTCAGCGGGAGCGAACGGGCGCAGAGCGAGATTCCGGTCGCGGATCCGTCCGCAAGCCGGCTACACTGGCCGTACTGATCTTTGTGCCGCGCTGGAAGGCGCGTATGTGTTGGAAGACCGGGCCGCCACCCGGTCTTTCTCGTCTCCGAGGTCAGCTACAGTGCGGCGGCCCCCTGCAGGCGGGCACGAATTCCGAGCCGCCCGCGCCCGCACAACGGCTGGACCGCAGACGACGCTCGGGCGACGCTCCGCGCCGCTGTCGGCCGGCACCGTCGACGCCAGGGCCGCGATTCGCCGTAGGCGCGCGCCCGACGGCCTCGCGCGGGCTCATGCGAGCGCCTCCTCGAACGCTTCGCCGCCGCGCTGGCCGGCGATCAGGATGCAGCGGTCAGCGACCGTCCACGTGACCGTGCCTCGGATCCAAGGATGGCCAGCGAACTGGCCATAGCGGTCCCACACGGGGCCCTCGAGCGCGAGCGCCAGCTCGTCACGATCCGCTCCATCGCTCGACGTCGACGAGCTCATCGCCTTCGAGTCGGCTGAGCGTGATCGTTCCCGTCGTTCCCCCGTCGCCGGCGCGACCCGAGAACGGAACGACCGCGACCGTCGCGCCGCGACGCTCGAGCTCCTCCCACACAGCCTGGCGAGCCGCCAGCTCGCGCCGCCCGGGACGCAGCCGGGCCGTATGCGGTCGGGAAGCCTCACGACCCGACGGCGTGTGGCACGGGTCGCCCGGCAGCGCCTTGCAGGTCGGGCACGCCGCGCTCGCGCCAGCCCGCGGGCCACGTGCAGCCTCGCCGCCGGCCCCACGGGCGCTTCCGCGACGAGTACCGGTGCCTGTCCGGCAGCGCGAGCCAGGCGCCGCCCAGCACTGCGGACACCACTCATCCAGCCATGCGCGACGGTCGCTCAACCGACGTCCTGTCGGCGGGCAGGCGCGCCCAGAGTCGTGCTCCACAGGGGATCCGGCGCCCCGAGGCGGCCGCAAACCCGGACCGTCTCGGGGCGCATCCGAGCGCCCCGAAGAGGCGGCTCCAGCGTCCAAGTTGGACGTTGTTGTCTGCTCAATTGGGCCAGTAAACGCCGATTCCCGGATTTACTGGCCCAAAAAAACCTCTGCTTGCTGCCCGCGCACGAATCTGAAAGTGTGCGCTTTACAGGGCCTTTCGATGATGGCGAGACCCGGACTCGAACCGGGGACACCACGATTTTCAGTCGTGTGCTCTACCAGCTGAGCTATCTCGCCCTGGCCGAGCGATGCTAGCGCCTGGAACGTGGGCCCGGCGCCCGCGAAGACCCGGCGGACGCCGCCGCTCGAGGCGCCACAATCTCGCGAATGTCGGCCAAGCTCCTGTTCGTTCTGCGCCATGCGAAGTCGAACTGGGACGAACCCGGGCTTGACGACCGCGAGCGCCCGCTCGCCCCGAGGGGCCACCGGGCGGCGAAGCTCCTCGCCCGATATGTTCGCGACAGCGGGATCACTCCGGCGCAGGTGCTGTGCTCGCCGGCACGCCGTACGCGTGAGACGCTCGAGGGTGTCGCCCCCCCGGGGGAGGTGCTGATCGAGCCTGGGCTGTACTCCGCCAGCGCGTCGGGAATCATCGAGCGCCTGCGGCAGATTCCCGAAGAAATCGAGTCGGTGATGGTGATCGGCCACAACCCGGCGTTGCAGACCCTGGTGGTGCGACTCGCGGGTGCCAACGAGGCGGTTCCAGCCGGCTCAGAGCTGGCGGACGTGCAGCTCAAGTTTCCGACCGGTGCGCTCGCCACGTTGGCGCTCGACTGCGGCTGGGGCGAGCTTGGCCCTGGACGCGCTCAGCTCACCGCGTACGTGCGCCCGAAGTCCCTGGCTTGAGGAAGAGACCTCTCCTGTGCGTCGTTACTCTCGGGAGATACCAGCTTCGATGCGCCGAACCCTGTTACTGATCGCCGTCGCCGCCTGCGTCCTCGCGGGCTGTGGCTCGAGCGCGAAGCGAGCGGGCAGCCCGGTAAGCACGGAGCTCTCATATTTCCCGTCCAACTCGCCCTTTGTGATGACGGTCGTTACCGCTCCGGACTCGGCTGCGGTGAAGCAAGCCCAAGGCTTGGTCGGGACGTTCCCAGGCGGATCTCTCGGCGAGGCGGCGCTGATGTCAAAGCTCCAGCAGATTGGGATCAACTACGACGCCGACGTCCGCCCACTGTTCGGAAACCCGGTCGCGTTTGGGATCGCTGGCGGCGGTCTCGCCGGCCGTGCGCGCAACCAGTTCCTGGTCGCCTGGATCACGAAGGACTCGGCGACGCTGAGCTCGCTCGTCAAGAAGATCTTCCACAGCGCGCCGAGCGCCGGTACCCACGACGGCGCAACGCTCTACCAGCTCGGTTCCGAAGCGCTGGCGATCAAGGGGCCGACGCTGCTGCTCGGCTCCTCGACGGCGATCCTCGACGGTGCGCTTGACCGCCACGCGAACGGCAGTGGCATCAGCCAGTCGCAGTACTCGCGCGACGTGTCCGGACTGCCTCAGAACACACTAATACAGACCTTCGGCAGCCTCAGCGGCGTCCTCTCGGAACCGACCGCGGCCAAAGCCCGCCGGGTGCCGTGGGTCGCCGCGCTGCGGGGGTACGCGGCGGCGATCACCGCAAACTCCTCGGGCCTGACCTTGCAATACCGACTCGACACCAGCGGGGCGCCGTTGACGAGCTCACAGCTACCGATCGCCGAAGGCACGAGCGCCCCGGGCCTCGCGGGAACAGAACCGATCGTCAGCGCCGTGAGGGATCCCGCGCAAGTGATCAAGTTCATCGAAGCCGCCGAGCAGGTCACCAACCCCTCTCAGTACGCCGCCTTCCAGAAGCGCCAGGCTGGTCTACAGCGCAAGACTGGGGTCAGCCTGAACAGCCTCCTCAGCATGCTCACTGGCGATTTGATCGTGCAGAGCGACAGGCACAAAACGATGGGAAGAGCAGTCCTCAGCGACCCGGCTGGCGCCAGTCGGATACTCGCCAAGCTCGCCGGCGAGCCGAAGGCCATGTTCGCGCACGCCACGAGCGTGAGGAGCTTGGGCGGCGACTTCTACGCGATCACGGAGCCGGGCACAGCGATTACGCTCGGAGTCGTCGGCAATCAGCTCGTCGTTGGCAGCACCACGTCAGCGGCGCTGCGGGTATTTGCCTCAGCTCCAGTGACGGCGGCCGCCGGTGCCCAGGGGACCGTGGCCTACCGGATCGCCCTACCGACACTCGTAAAGCTGGCCATCAAACAGGCTCCATCGCCGATTGCGCGAACAATCCTCAGTTCGCTCGGCAACATCACTGGCTGGACCGCGGCAAGCACGAGCGGTCTCACCGCCAGCGCGACGGTCGCCGTGAAGTAGATCACGCTCCGGGTGATCTCGAATGAGTCGAACTCGCTGGCACCGGTACCCGGTCACTGTCCCCCTGCGGGAAGCTTTGATCGAGTAGCTCCCCTAGATCGCGTGAGCGGCCATCCGACCGAGCAGCTCGAGGGCGCCTCGCTTGGAGAGCGGCTCGTTCAGGTTTCCGCACTTCGGCGACTGGACGCACGATGGACATCCGGACTGGCACGGGCACTCGCCGATCAGGCGCCGGGCATCGGCCACCAGACGCTCGAACTGGTCATAGCCGCGGCGCGTGATCCCGACGCCGCCGGGATGGCCGTCATAGATGAAGATCGTCGGGCCTCCCGTCTGCGGATGGGCGTTGGTGGACAGTCCCCCGATGTCCCAGCGATCGCACATCGCGATCAGCGGCAGGACGGCGATCTGCCCGTGCTCGAGGGCGTGCAACGCGCCGAGCAGGTGCTCTGGCGGAAACGGCTGGGCCGCGATCAGATCATCGAGCTGATACCACAGCGCCCGCGTGGCGAACTCGACGGTCGGAAGGTCGAGCGCCTGGAAGTCGATCACCTGGTGGTCCTGAAGGCCCTTTCGCTGGTAGCCGAGCACGGTCTCCGAGTAGACGACCGCGCCGAACGACAGCGTGACCCCATGCACCGTGCATTGATCGTGCAGGCGCTCTATGTAGGTCATGCTCTCACGCTTGGCCTGAGTGAAATAGTCGCCGTCGAAGGGCTCCAGCAACGCCCGGCGTGATCTCAGATCCAGCTCGAGCACGCGGTGAGAGCGACCCAGATGCAGGTACACGGCGCCCTCGTGCACTGTGGCGTACGCGCGGGCGGCCTCGACGCTGCCGAGCACCTCGCCGGAGCTCGCGTCGATCAGGACGAACGCGTCGGCGGAGGCCGAGCGGAGCGCCACCCGGGCGGCCGGGTAGTCGTCGGCTCGCGCGGGAACGTATCCGGTCGCGCGCTCGCGGAGATACCCGGCGCCGGCGAGCTCGTCGGCATATTCGCGCCACTGCTCACCGAGGATGGCCCCGTCGGCCTCGGTCAGCGGCGCCTCGTGCGCCGCGCAGAGGAGATGCTCGGCGTAGATCTCGGGGCTGTCCGGATCGAGGATCGCGGCCTCAACCGGGCGCTGGAGGAACTCGTCTGGGTGACGGCAAAAGAACTGGTCGAGTGCGTCCTCGCCCGCGATGTACACCGCGAGGCCACGCCCCCGGCGTCCGGCGCGGCCCCACATCTGCTTGAGGCTCGCCACCGTTCCCGGGAAGGTCACACAAATCGCGGCGTCGAGCTCGCCGATGTCGATCCCGAGCTCGAGCGCGTCGGTCGCGACCACCGCGAGCAGCTCGCCGGCGATCAGACGCTGCTCGATCTCGCGCCGCTGCGCCGGCGTGTAGCCGGCTCGGTAGGGGGCGATCCGCTGTCCGAGCTCCGGGTCGAGGCGGTCGCGCGCATAGCGAAGGATCAGCTCGATTCCCTTGCGCGACTTCATGAAGCAGATCGTCCGCGCGCCGGCCAGGACCAATTCGGTCAATACCTCCGCGGCCTCGTACAGCGCCGAGCCGCGCAGGCCCAGCGACTCGTCCAGCAACGGCGGGTTCCAGAGCGCGACCCTCCGCGCCGCCTTGGGAGCGGTGTCGCTGTCGATCAGGGTGAAGTTTTGGACGCCGGTGAGGCGCTGAGCCAGCTCGAGCGGGTTAGCAATCGTCGCGCTCGCGAGCAAGAACCGCGGCTCGCTCCCATGGATCGCGGCGATGCGCCGCAGGCGTCGGAGCACATTGGCGACCTGCGATCCGAACACCCCCCGGTACACGTGTGCCTCGTCGACGACGACGAACGCGAGGTTGGCGAACAGATCGCCCCAAGCGGGGTGGTGGGGCAGGATCCCGACGTGGAGCATGTCGGGGTTGGTGATGATCAGATTGCTCCGCTTGCGGATCGCCGCCCGCTCTTGGCGCGGCGTGTCGCCGTCGTAGATCGCCGGCCGCACCGCCTTGTGCAGACCGAAGGCGTTGATCGCGCGAGCCTGATCCTGAGCGAGTGCCTTGGTCGGGTACAGGTACAGGGCACGCGCGGTGCGGTCGGAAGTCAGGAGCTCGAGCGTCGGCAGCTGAAAGCAGAGCGACTTGCCCGAGGCAGTGCCGGTGGTGATGATCGTCGGCGCATCGAAGGCGGCATAGATCGCGTCCGCCTGATGAGCATAGAGGTGGGTGATGCCGGACCGGTGCAGCGCCGAGGAAACCGAGGCGTTCAGCTCCTCCGGGACAGAAACCAGGCGCGCGGAGCGCGCCCCATAGAAATCATCGTGGACGAGCCGCTCGTCGGTTCGACCGGTTTCGAGGAGCGCGGCCCAGGGCTCGGTGTCCGGGACAGTCGCCATCGCTGGCCAGTATGGTCGCCGACGCCATGCGCTGTGTGTACCTGGACCTCGATGGAACCCTGCTCGGCCCGGGAGGGTCGTTGCTGCGCGACGCCGAGGACCGGTTCTCGGCCCTGGCGGTGCGCGCCCTCGAGGCGTGCTGGCGGGCGGATGTAGAGGTGGTGCTGTACTCGGGGCGCAAGCGGGCGAGTGTGTTCGAGGGCGCCCGGCTGATCGGCTCGAGCGCGTACATCTTCGAGCTGGGATGTGGGCTGGTTGTGGACGATGAGCTCGAGTGGCTGACCGACGGGGTGGAGCCGTCTGCGGAGCGCGGATCGATCCATGACCAGATCGAAGCGTCGGGGGCGCCGGCACTGCTGCTGGAGCGGTTCCCGGGGCGGCTCGAGTACCACACGCCGTGGTCCTCCGGACGCGAGGTGTCACATCTGTTCCGCGGCGCCGTCGAGGCGGATGAGGTGCGTTCGCTGCTAGCCGCGGAAGGCCTCGACTGGCTGCGGCTCGTGGACAACGGCGTGATCCGTGAGCACGCGGCGCGGTTCCCGGGGGTGCCGGTCGTGCATGCCTACCACCTCATTCCGGCAGCCGCGTCCAAGGCGCGGGCAGTTGCCCGGCACATGCAGGCCCGCGGGTACGCGCGCGCGGATTGCATCGCCGCCGGCGACTCTCGCGAAGATCTAGATGCGGCGTCCGTCGTTGGCACGTTCTGGTTCGTGGCCAACGCGCTCGAGCGCGATCCGACGCTGGCCCCCGAGATCGCGGGGCGACCCCGGGTGCGCGTCGCGTCCGGGAGCTACGGAGCCGGCGTGTATGAGGCGGTGGTCACGACCCTGGCTGAGGGGTCGTAGGCGGATCCGGGCGCTTCTCAGCTTCGTGGGCGTCACTCACTGCCCAACCGAGGCGCTCGATCAGGGCAGCGGCGAAGTGGCCGCTCTCAAAGTCCGACACGTTGACACGCTCGCGCAGCATCACCGCACCCTCTGCTCGGTCATCCGCGGCCACGATGATCTGAGGCATCGTCTTTCTCCTTAAGCTCGTGTTCCGGCCCCAAGTTGGCATCCCCGGCTTCAGGGCGCGTAAACATTTGTTGAGTCCGGCTATGCAGCGCCCCGCGTGCGGGTCGAAGCTTCGTCCCCGCGGGTGATTGTATCGGCAAGTGCTGCGGCGGCGCTGGCGATCTCGCCGAACGCGTCAGCCACGTCCGCGGCGTCAGAGCCCGTGATCGCGCGATTGAGCTCGGCAACCGCGGCGTCGAATCGCGCCCATAACTCCTGGGGGCCGCGCCGTCCGGTACCCGGACGAAGCTCGTACGGGGGCTCTGCGGTTTCTGCGCCGGGGACCGGGCGCCACAGCAGGCCGGCGGCATGCGCATGCTCCCACGCCACCTGCTCGCTCGCGGCCGCCTCTCCCAGCGCCCGCAGGCGTGCCGCGAAGTCCGCGTTGGGCGGAGCGAGCTTGTGCGCCCGCATCGCGTCGGCCCAGCCGTGGCTCGCCTGGCGAACCAGCCGCATCACGTGCGCGCGCTGACGGTCGAGGTCGTCGCCGAAGCTCATGGGTCGGTTGGCTCGGTTGACGTTTGGCCTGGTTCTGTCCGGGAGGGGCCCGGTTCCGCCAGCCCGACCGGCTCACCTCCCCAGAAGTCCTCTGCGCTCGGCCCGGGGCCGTGGCCGGTCCCCGCGCTGGGCGCGCTGTACCCCTCAGCGAGCACCCGATCGAAGTCAGAGCGCTTGATCCGGACGCGCCGTCCGACCCGGACAGCCGGCAGTGCGCCCTGGTCAATCCAGTTGCGAACCGTCTGCTGATTCAGTTTGAGCACCTCCGCGACCTCGGCGACTGTCAAGAACTCATCGGTGAGTTCGCTGCGATTTGCGCTCATTTTCTCTAATTGAGACGAATTGGGTGCAATTCAGGACGCTATACTAGCGCGCCCTGGAGACGGCAGCGCGAACCGCGGCGAGAGAAGATCTGCAGACGTGGAAACGGAAGGGCCGCACACCGACAACGGCAGAAGGGAGGGTCCACCCGACAGCAACGTCGTGCCCTTCCCTCGCGACTGGCTCGGGCCGCGGGAGGAGCTCGTGCCGTTCGGGGAGGAGAGCGGGTCGGGGTCGAGCGCGCCCGAGGCGTCCAGTTGCGGGAGCCCCCCAGCAACGGCGCCCACGCCAGGAACGCCGCCGACTGCCGCCGATTTCTGGGGCGAGGAGGCCGCCGCTCTCCACGACGCGTTGCAGGCGCCGATGGCGTCAGCTGAGCGCCCGACGGTCCGCGAGTCACGCCATCAGGGGCGCGAGCTTCGACGGCTTGGGGCCATGCGATCGTGGAGGCGGAGGGCGTCGTACTCGACGGCGTCCGTCGAGAAGTCACGCGGGATCCCCTGGACTCGAGTGGGTATCGCCTCGCTCGCCGCGGCGGTCATGATGGCAGTGCTCGTCGGGATCCTGACGCGTGCTTCGGCGCCGCCGCGGGCGAGTCGACCGGCTGAGCTCGCCGATAGTCACCTGACCATGTTGGGCACATTCATGTCCGGGACGGCGAGTGACTTCGCGTTGGTCCGGCGGATCGCGCGTCACCGCTGGCCGGGAGCACGTCGACGGATCGCGAGCGCGGTTCGCCATCGGGACACAGCTCCTACTGCTCAGGTCGTGTCAACGGCCAGGGAGGTAGCTCCCGCGGTCACGACGTCTGCCGTGGCGGCGCCTGCGGCGGCAACGGCGGCAACCGCTACGGCGGCCAGCTCTCCCTCGTCTTCCGGAGCCACGGTGACCTCCGCCCCCTCGACCGCGCCGTCATCGTCATCGCCGGTCGCTTCCGCCGGCACCCAGAGTTCAACAAACGAAAGCTCCGGGTCGACCAGCCAGCCGGCGTTCGGGGCTAACGGCAGCCTTGGCCCGGGCCGCTCACCTAACGGATGAATCCACAGCGAAAGAGAGCTCCCATGACGCGACTCCTCGCCCACGTTCGCGGTAACGCAATTGCCTACCTGGCGCTATTTGTGGCGCTGGGGGGCACGGGCTACGCGGCGATCAGTCTCCCGGCCAATAGCGTCGGCACTCGTCAGCTGCGCAACCGCGCCGTCACCGCGAAGAAAGTAGCCAATGGCTCGATCACGTCGGCCAAGCTCAACTCGAGCGACATCAACGGTTCGATCCGGCTGTGGGCTCGGATTAGCCCAACCGGTACCGTCCTTGCGTCGAAGCCACGGGCGGAGACGGTGGGGTGGAGTGTGCTGGGTCACGGAGGAAGGATCAGCTGGGGCCGGGCGATTCCCAACGGATGCTTCTCGCTCGCGACCATCGATGGCTTCGGGTAGTCAAGGGTTTGCCAGCGTGGCCACCCTGAATCAGTCGCGTCCGCCAGCGTTCGTGATCGTGCAAACGTTCAACACGAGTGGGCAGTCGGCGGCCGAACCCGTCAACGTGGCCGTGATCTGCCCGTAGGCGGATTCGTTGTTCTCAACGCGCGCCATCAGGCTAAGGGGAGCGCTCTGCGCGACCGCGGCTGCCTGCCTGATCATGCTCGCTTTGCCCGCAGGCGTCCGCGCCAACGAGACGGTGTGGTCGTGCGGCGGTAATACCAGCAGCGGCGTGTTCGGCCACGCGGCGGTATTCGGAATCAACACTCCCTCTGCCTGCCCCGCCGGACCCGCCCTTAACGGCTGGGGGATGGAGATTTCGACCGCGGGAAACGCCGTTGCTAACGGGCAGCGCGCTCACTGGCAGGCCACCGCTCCCGCTGGCCTGATTATCGTGGGCGCCTCGATCCCGGTGGATGACCTTTTATCCAGCGGAGTCGACGACGGTCACCAATATGGCGGCGGGTTCTACTGGTCCGGCGGCGGGGCGAACGTGCACGACGGGAGACGTCGGCCGGCTTCGGTCCGATCTGGAGCAGCTATTTCGGTTGGCAGCTGATCTGCGGCACCAGCCCATCCTGCAATGCCAACGGCAACTGTCATCGAGCGTGACGAATATCGCGCTCTATGTTCAGGAGACCAACGGGCCGGCGATTTCCTCACCAGATGGTCTGTGGCAGACCTCGGGATGGGTTCGGGGCGATTGGACGCTGCACTTCTACGGCGACTCTCCTTCAGGGTTGTGCGCTCTCTCGGCGAGTCTCAACAGCCTGGAGGTCGCGAGCTCAAGCTCCGGCCGGGACCAGTCGGTCTGGCATCAGTGCCACGCTCCGGGCGTCGAGCAGACAATCAACACGGGCAAGTACGCCCAGGGCTCGATGCCGCTTACTCTCAGCGGCGGGGACGCGGCCGGTATCCCGGTGAGCTACACGAAGAACATCTACATCGACAACAGCCAGCCGACCGTCAGCATGTCCGGTCCTAGCGACGCGCCTTCGACCGCCGGCGTGCAGTACGTGACTGCGACGGGCGGTGGGAGTCCTTCCGGGATCGACGGGCTGTCCTGCTCGGCCGATGGTGCCCCCGCCCACTGGTACCCGGGGACAAGCGCGCAGGTCCCGGTAAGCGGAATCGGACAGCACTCGGTGCAGTGTTCGGCCGCCAACGCCGCCGTCGACCAGGCCGGCAATCACGGCTGGTCAAACCCAGAGAGCTGGACGCTGAAGATCGGTGAGCCTACGGTGAGCGGCATCGGCTTCGGGAACGTCGTCGACGCGCTTCGGTGTGCACGGGCCAGGCAGCGCGTCAGGGTGCCGGCGCGCTGGGTAACCATTCGTCACGGTCACAAGCGAGTGAAGGTCCGCCGGCCAGCACGTACCAAGATTGTGAAGGTCACGCGCTGCCATCCCCGCACCACCCTACGACGCGTGACGGTGTGGACGACAGTCCGCCGGCATGGGAAGAAGGTCCGGGTCAAGCGCACGAAAGTCGAGCGAATCGTGCTGACTCCTCACTTCGTTAACGCAACGACTCGTCGTGTGCATCATGGCCAGGACACAACGGTCAATGGATGGCTCGGCACGTCGTCTGGGATTGCCCTCGGGGGGAGAACGGTGTCCGTGCTGAGCGCTCCCGACAATGGCCAAGGGCGATTTGGTGTGGCCGCGACGGTCACGACTGCCGCGAACGGAAGCTGGAGCGCTCGGCTCCCCGCGGGTCCATCTCGCGTGGTCGAAGCGGTCTACGGCGGCGGCCCCGCGACCGAGTCATCGCTGTCGGCTCAGGTCCATGAGATCGTGCCCGCGAAGATCGAGCTGATCCGCGTCCTGCCGCGGCGGGTCGCGTGGGGCGGCACGGTCCACATTGTCGGTCAGCTCAAGGGTGGATATCTGCCCGCCGGAGGCGCTCTCGTGCGCCTGCGAATCGGGTCCGGATCGGCGTATACGACCTACGGGGTGCAGGAGCACGTGACCGGTCGCGGGCGGTTCTCAACGACCTACACGTTCGGCGCGGGCGAACCCCGCGTGCACCGCTCGTTCTGGTTCCAGATCGCGTCGCTACCGATGGGCGATTATCCCTACGCCCCCGCCGCCAGCGGCCGGATGTCGGTGCTCGTCGGAGGCCATCCGGCCCGGTAGTGTTGCCGCCCAGGCTAGACCCTATGGAGGATGATTCGCCGGAACGTTGAAGGCCGGACCTCGAACGCATTATGCGGGGGTTTGACTGGCCGGAGAGTGGCTCCGGCTGACCCCATACGAAGGAGGTCCGGCCGTGACCGGAACGATGACATGGGCCGCGATGGATGTCCACGCGCGCTCGACCTACGCCGCGTCGCTGGACGTCATGACCGGCGAGCTGTCGCGCCAACGATTCGATACCGGGGCGATCGAGCCGGTCGTTGGGTGGCTGACCGGGCTGCCGGGGCCGGTGCGCTGCTGCTACGAGGCGGGCCCGACCGGGTTTGGCCTGTACCGGGCGGCGGTCGCTGCCGGTGTCGATTGTCAGGTGATCGCACCGTCAAAGACGCCGCGTCCGTCCGGGGATCGCCACAAGTCCGATCGCCGCGACACCGACCTGTTGTTGCGGCAGTTGATGGCCGGCGCGTTGACAGCGGTCGCGGTCCCGTCGGCGACGTTCGAGGCGGCGAGGGACCTGGCCCGCGCGCGCGAGCAGGTCCGGGTCGATCTGATGCGTTGCCGGCACCGGCTGTCCAAGCTGCTGCTAGGTCACGGCCGGGTGTGGGATCGCAGCACGTGGACCAAGGTGCACCGCCAGTGGCTTCACGCGCAGCGCTTCGAGCAACAGAACACCGAGCTGGCGTTCATCGACAACCTCGCCGCGTGCGACGGGCTGAGTGCCCGCAAGGACGCTCTGGACGAGCGGCTCTCGTGGGTCGCGACCGACCCGGAGTTCTCGCCGCTGGTCCGCCGGCTGCGCGCGTTCCGTGGGATCGACACGCTCTCGGCGCTGATCATTGTGCTCGAGGTCTCAGACTTCACCCGCTTCCCGCGCGCCGCGCAGCTCGGGTCGTGGCTGGGGCTGGTGCCCTCCCGCGAGCAATCCGGCGAGACCGATCGGCACGGGTCGATCACCAAGACCGGCTCGCGCTACGCCCGACGGATCCTCGTCGAGGCCGCCTGGCAGTATGCCCGCCCACCCGGGCTCGGCCGGGCGCTGTACGAGCGCCAGGAGGGGCTGCCCGACCACGTCCTGCAGATCGCCGCGCGCGCCCAGGCACGCCTCTACCGGATCCACAAGCGGATGCGCGAGCGCAAGAAGCCCGGCAACGTGATCGTCGTCGCGTGCGCGCGCGAGCTCTCCTGCTTCCTCTGGGCCGCCGCCATTGCCCCATAGCCCGATCTGACAGCCCGCTCCCGCTCAGGTGGGGAGGCGCCGGGCCCCGAAGTCCGCTGGCACGCGCGATGAAACTATGGGCAGCCCTCACCAGGCCACGCCCGCTCCTAGACACGCGTCCGCCAGCGACGAAACCAGGGACCTGGGGTAGCCAACCCCCGCATATGAGACTGACCGACGTCGAGAACTTCGCCCGGCGCCTCCCCACCCGAGCAACCCTTCCACCAACCACCGGCGGCAACGACGGCGGAACAATCAACGCTGCCCACTTGACAAACGTTCCTCCATATGAGTTTCGAATATGGGCGCTATCGAGCAGGGCGTCGAGGCTCACTGGCGTGTCGAGTCCGCCTGGCTCGATGTCGAGATGGCACCGCTCGAGCAGCGCTTCGGAGATGTCGGAGAAGATCACTCGGCCGTCCGCGCCAACCCGATCGAGCGCTTCGACGCCGATCAATCCATCGCCGGTTCCCACATCGAGCAGCGTCGCACCCTCGAGAGGCTCGGCGTTGTGCAGTACCCGGTCGCGAATCTTGGTCAGGCGGCTGAGAGAGACCTCCCGCTGGCGCTCGTTGCCGGCGTCTCGGCGTTCGAGCAACCATCGAGACCAACGATCTGGGGCGGCTGCCACGGTGTGAGTATCCGCCACGAGCTGCCCGACCGTCCGGTCGTGTTCTTATCGTCTTGTGCGTGACTTCGGCCGTCGGCTCGGAGTTCGCTGTGACGGGGCCTTTCGAGGCGGGGGTTCGTGTTGGCGGTGAGGAGATCCGTGGCGGCTTGGCGGACCTCTCGTTGGACCTGTTGCGGCGGTGCGCTCCGGTGCGGAGCCCGGCGGCGTGTCAGCGCCGGCGGCATATGCCAGGGCGTTGGTTCTCGACCACGGCGGGGCGGTTTCTGGAGTACGAGAGCTTGCTTGAGCGCGACTGGATGTTGTTGATGGATTTCGACCGCGAGATCGAGTGGGTCTGCGAGCAGCCGGTGCGGTTGTCCTACCGCAAGGACGACAAGCCGGCGAGTCATGTCCCGGATCTGGTGGTGTGGCGGGCCGGGGCGCCCGAGCTATGTGATGTCAAGAGCGTCGAGCGTCCTGAGGATGCCGAGTTCCAGGCTCAGGTCCGCGCCACCGGGCTGGCGTGCGCCGAGGCCGGTTTCGGCTATCGGGTGCTGGCCGAGTCCTCGGATGTGCGCAAGATGCAGTTCCGCGCGCGGGTGGCGAGTCGGCTAGCCCGGGAGAGTGGCGAGCCGCTCGAGTTGCCGTCCTCGCGGCAGACGTTCAACCGGATCGTCGATGAGGTGCTGCGGTCGACGGGGCTGTTCCGCCTGCCGGCGAAGAGCCGCCGCAGCGCGCAGAGCGCGCCGAGCGAGGGACTGGGATCGCTGATCGCGGAGCGGCCGGGCGAGTACGTCGCGATCGACACCACCAGCCTTGACGTGTTCGCGATCGACCCGTTCACCTTCCAATGGGTGGGACTGGACCTGACGGCCGCGCGCGTCGCGAGGCGGTCCGCCAAGCGGTGATCGCCGAGCAGCGTCGCACCCCGACCAGCCGGCCGGAGAAGCCTGGTGGGCCGGCGGAGCCGAAGCCGCCGGACGCGTGGGCCGGGATCGAGATCCCGACGTTGGAGCTCGAGCGGTGATCGACCCTGGGGCGGAGCGGTGGCGGCGGCTGACGGTCAAGGAGGGCTGGCGGCAGTTCGTCACAGACGAGCCGACCGAGCGTCCCGAGGCTGCCGCCGAGGCGATCGACGGCGGACCGGAGCGGATCACGCGAAAGCTGCTGGACGGGATCGATATTGGCTACGCGGCCGAGGTCGGCGCCGGCCGCCAGCAACCGCAACGCGCGGCGGCGTGAGGACGCTGCCGCTGCGGCTCTCCCCGATCAACGGGGAGAGCCTGCCTGGCTACGTCGCGCGCTACTCGCACACCTTCCAGTTCCCGCCGGGTGACGTGCTCCGAGCGCTCGGGCTGGACGGCGGCAGCGGGATCGTGCTCGCGGCCGGACGCTACGGCGCGTGGCTGTCCCCAGGCCAGCTCGAGCATGTCGCGGTCGCGACCGGCATCGACCCCGCGACGATCGAGCGGATGCTGCTCTCGCGGTTCGCCGGGCGCGCGTTCCAACAGCCAGCCGGGGCACTTGACACAGCGCTCACAGCCGCCGCCCAGGCACACGAGGTGCTGATCCGCTGCTCACGGTTCTGCCCACGTTGCCTGCACGATCACGGCGCCTGGCTACTCAGCTGGCAGCTTGGCTGGAGCTTCGCCTGCATTCTTCACGGCGTGCTGCTGGTCCGCCGCTGCCCAAGCTGCGGCACGGTAACCAAGGCCGCCCTGCGCGACAGCTGGCCAAGCGAGCACGGCGGCGCCTTGTCCGATCCGACACGCTGCGCCCATCGCTCGAGCCGCGTGCTGTGCCGCGCCCCGTTCGCGAGCGCGTCACCGGCGACAGTGGGCGATGTGACGCTCGCTGCGCAACGCCGGATCAACGCGCTACTCGACGGTGAGTCGGACCCGACACTCGCGGGCGTTCAGCTCGACCCGCCGGTCTACCTCCGCGATCTGCTCACGCTCTGCAACCTCCTGCACCGGTACGCCCGGCCGCCCGCGCAAGCGAACCGGTCGCGTTTGCTGGGGCACCGCCTGCATGACCATCCGGACGAGCTCGCGGCGGTGCTGCCCAAAGCGCTCGCGCTCGCTGACCTCCCCGACCCCGACGCGCTCACAGACGCCTTGCGCGAGCTCGCCGACCGACGCTACCGCGCCGACGGGCTGACGCTCTTGGCCAGCAAGGCCGGCCCGATATCCGAGCAGTTCAAGGCCGTGCTGCGCCGCGCGGTCAGCCGGGCGGTCTGGGCGAGCGCCTCCCGGCAACTGGGATTCCACCCCGCCGCGCACCGCCGTCCCGACGACCTCGACCAACGACTACAACCACGGCACGTCCCACAGCTGTTCTGGGCCGAGGAGTACGAGCGCGACTTATCCGAGCTGTTCGACTTCGACGACTTCACCCACTGGCTCGGGCGCCGCTTCTGCTCGGTGCTGCTCGCACGGATGCTCAGCCCGCTGGACTGGGACGCCGCGGTCCGCTACCTCGACTTCCCCGAGCGGTTCATCAACAAGGGCTACAACACTACCTTCACGAAGCTCCGCAGCAACGACCGGTTCAACGAGCTCGCCAGCCGCGTGAAACGGATCGCCAACCGGCGCCGAGGGCGGGTTGATCGACTACAAGCAGCGCCGAGCGCTTCTCGCGGACTGGGACGGGGTCGACATCGACAGCTGGCATGGCTCGAACCCCGACCGCGGCCAATATCGCCGTGGCGCCGCGTGGACAAGCCACTGCGCCGCGCGCAATCCTCGCTCTGGCTGTGGTGCCATCTAACCAGCGGCCACGAGCGCGCCGCGCCAATCCCGCTGCCGACCACGCGCGGGCTCTCCGACCAGACAGAGTTCATCCGCGACGCGCTGCCGACCCTGCGCGATCGGCTGCTGATCCTCGGCGAGCTACTCATTGCCACGCCCGTCGAGGCTCGCTCGACCCTTCACAACCGCCTCGCCGCAGCACTTCACCAGCATGGACACCTGGCAGGGAACTTCTACCTCGACACGATCGACCCGCTGATCACCGACCGCGTTCTCGCGCACGTTGGCCCACACCGGCGTCGACATCGCCTCCCTCACCACCCCATCGGTCGGATCGCACGCACCACCCGCCGTCACGCACGCCCGGCTGCTCGCTACCAGGTTGCTGCGCTGCACCACGCTCGCTTCCTTCACCGCGATCGGCGCTGCCCTCGGCGGTGATGGCAACCACCTCGCCGACAACGACCTGCGCTACCGCCGCACGCTCGCTCACAACGCCCGCCTGGTCGCCGAACTCAACCAGCTGGTCCGCGCCGTCGAGCGGTGGCGCGTGCCCGCGCCTGCGCCTCCGAGCACGCCGCACCACCAACGCATGCGTGAGATCGCCCTCGCCATCAAAGCCGACTGGGCCGACCTGCTCAATTCCTCCCACGGGGAATACACAGCGCGCTGCACCAGCATCTCGCTCTGCCGTGACCACACCGATCTCACCTGCTACGAGATTGCCGACTTCCACAACGTCAAAGGACGCCCAGCCCAGCTTCTCGCACGCCACCGTCGTCCGCCACTGTCGCACCGAGCCCGACTTCGCGCAGCGATACCAGCAGCTCGCCGAACAGGCGCGGCGACTGCAACGACAAGCCGGCTACACACGAGCGAACCTCAGGCGTGGCCTGGCCAGCGGGCGCGCGACCTAGCGCTGCCACGCAGGTCGTTTTCCGACCGGCCCGGATGCGACCCTCCACCGCGGTCGACGACAGGAGCCCAAGAGATGCCCGGACCCGGACGCAACCAGCCCTGCCCCTGCGGCTCCGGCCGCAAAGTCAAGCGCTGCTGCGGAGAGCAGCGAGGCCCGGCCCACGACCAGCTCGAGCGCGCATTCATCGCCCAGCACGCCCGCTGGGCCGCAACAGAGATCGGCGACCTCCCCACCCGCACCCTCGCCGAACTCTGGACAAGGCTCCCTGACCTGCCCGACATCGACCTCTCGCTCGTGCTCCCGCTCCCCACGCTGATCACTCCCGAGCTCGCGCAGCTCCTCCAAGCAGCCAGAGACGACGACCCCGACAGCGCCGACGACGTCATCGACATCGTCGTCGACACCGTCGACACACCGCAACAACGCGCCGCGCTCGCCCACGCCCTGATCAACCTCCGCGACACCGGAAAGCTCTCCCCACGCCAAGCCGCCGCCGCGATCATCGACCTCGAGAGCAAGTCGCAGACGCTGATCCGCGCCAGCCTCATCAACGCCATCTTCATCAAGACAGGGCGGATGCGAACCCCAGGCGGCCTACGCCTCGCCGCCTGACCGTTCGAAACTAGAATGGCACGTAGTTTCCAGCGGTAGTTTCCAGTCTGCGCCGTAGTTTCCAGCTGACAGAAGAGGGCGCTGGACGAGTGCGAGCAGCCCCAAGGGCCGTCAACTCATTCGCCCCGGCGGATCCGGGTCAGGGGCCGGTGGTGCCAAGATCGTCGGAGCGTCCGGCTTGGAGACGGGCCCATTCGGCGATGGGACGTCCGTTCGTGCGATAGTTGTAGTGGTCGCGTCGCGGCCAGCCGGCGGGCGAGTCCTCCCACACCTCTTGCCTTCCATAGGCCGTCAGGTCCATCAGCGCGTAGCTGTAGTCCATCACCTCGGTGCCACGGCCGTTGGTCCAGTAGGTCTCGAACACCCGGTCGCCGTTGCGCAGGTAGCACACCAGGTGAAACATGCCAATCCGCCGCCCGGTCAGAAGCGTGTCAAGCGACTGTGGGCTGAGTACCACGGCATGGTCCAGCCCATGAAGTCGCGGTATTGGACGCTCTCCTCGTACGGGCCTTGGCAGAAGGTGGCGTAGGTGATGTCGCGGTCGTGCAGGGAGGACAGTTCGCCGATGTGCGAGGTGTAGCGCGTGCAGCCATCGCATTGCTCGGCGGCGGGTTTGCCGGTGTACCACATGAAGTAGTAGGCGATGAGCTGCTGGCGGCCCTCGAACGCGTGCAGTAGCGTGACCGGCCCTTCCGGGCCGATCAAGGTGATGGTCGGGTCGACCTCGACCATCGGCAGCTTGCGCCGGGCAGCGGCGATCGCGTCACCTGCGCGCGTGTGCGCCTTTTCCCGGGTCCGCAGCTCGTTCAGTTCGGCCTGCCAGGTGGCCCGGTCGACGATCAGCGGCAGTTGGGGTGTGGCGTCCGCGGGGGCCCGGCTCGGGTTTGTCGACTCGTCTTGCATGGTTGCCTCCTTCTGTGTACTGCAGTTGGTGCTGTGGACGTGTTGGTCGCTGTTGGTCAGGCTGTGGCCGGTTCGGCCTTGGCAATGGCTTGGGGCCTGATTGGGGCCTCGATAAGACGTCGCAGCATGGAGGACGATTTGGACAGCGGTTGGGATCCGATCGGCGCAGCGCGCCCCGACGCCGACGCGCTCGACGGCGTTCGAGGAGAGTGCGATCGGGCGCTCGTACGCGCCCACCGCACCGTCGGCGTCGCCTGCGCGGCTGAGCAGCTCGGCGGGGACCGCGTGCAGCGGCTGGTAGCGCTGGCCGCCGAGCGCCGGGTAGTGCCCCAGCAGCTCGAGCCTCGCCGCGGGCGCGTCGGCGAGGGTGACCGCGACCGCGCGGTTGAGTTCGACGACCGGCGACGGGGTCAGCCGCTCCCGCGGGGTGTGAGGACGATCATGGGGATGACCGGGTGGGTCTTGCTCGCGGTTTCGGCGAGCTGCGGGTATCGCTCGGCAGCTTTTGCGAAGAGGCGCTCGCGGTCCTCATCGCCAGTCGCCTCCTCGGCCACGACATCGATCGTCTCGGTGCCGACCTCGATTCGCGTGTTGGGCTGCGCCTTGAGATTGTGGTACAAGTCGGGGTTGTTCGGCGCTCCGCCGTTTGCGGCCCAGATCAGGTAGCCCGGATCGTTGGGCAGGTGGGCGACCGGGTTGACTCGGCTCACGCCGGACTTTGCGCCGGTGTGATGGAGCAAGAGCAGCGGGATTTCCTCCCACATGCCGCCGACGCGTCCTTCGTTGGCGCGGAACTCGCCGATGATCTTGGCGTTGTACTCGCTCGGTGTCTCGGACCATGAGACCTCTTCTCGTTTGGCTAGGTGGGTGGGCGTCTGCTGTGACCGCGACCTGGACGGCGCCCGACGCGATGGCTGTGCTCGCCCGCGACTGTGTGAACGGCCGAGGGCGAGCTTCGGGGATTCGGCGAGCTGATCGGACGTCCGCATCGGGCGTTCAGGCAGCGAGGGGCTGCGGCGCGATGAGCGCCGCGTTCTGGCGCTCGAACTCCTTGACGGGACCGGTCGGCCAGCTCTCGGCGAACATCGCTGACACGGGGTCGGGGAAGATCTCCTCCTCCCCGTTCTCGATGCCGTCGAAGGTGCTGATGGCGACTGACTCGGGCGGGGTCTTCGGGATCGGGAGATGGCGGACCATGTCCGTGTCGATCGGACCGGGCATGACGGCATGAACGCTCACGCCGCGCGCGGCGAGGAGCGCGCGGAGCGACTGCGTCAGCGAGAACGCCGCCGCCTTCGAGACCGAGTAGGCCGGAAGGATCGGCACCGCGGCGAACGCCCCGATCGAGACAACGTTGACGACCCGCCCTCTGCTCTGGGTCAGCGACGGCTGGAACGCCTGGGTCACGGCCCACGTGCCGAACAGATTGACGGCGAGGTGCTCCTCGAACGCGGCGCGATCGCTGAAGTCATCAGGGACCGACACGCCGGCGTTGTTGATCAGGATGTCGAGCGATTCGACGCTCTCGACCGCATCATGAATCTGCGTCGCGTCGGTGACATCCATGATCACGGGGTGTGACACGCGCGTCCGGGTGGGCGAACGGCTGCCGCGACGCGGCATACACGCACCTCGCACCCCGCCTCAGCGCCTCGTCGACCAGCGCCTGGCCAAGACCACGATTGGCGCCGGTCACTAGCACTGCCTTGCCTGCGATTGCTGTGGTGGACATTGTTCAGTCTCCTTCTGCTGTTGGGTTTTGGCTGTGTTGGAGTGGGTCAGCTGGTTGCGGCGAGCGCCGGCTGGGCCGCACCGACGGGGTTGCTGTGCGGCAGCTCGCCGAGGTGGTTGCGGCGGATGAGCGCGAAGATCGCTGGGAGGGCGAGCAGCGCGATCGCTCCCAGCAGCCACAGCGCGTGGTGGTAGCCGGCGGCGAGCGCTGCGGGGGCGGCGGTGCCGGTGCGCAGCAGCGCCTGCGTGTGGCTTGCGGCGACGCTTGAGGCGATCGCGATCCCGAGCGCTGCGCCGAGCTGTATGGAGGTGTTCATCAGCCCGGACGCGAGACCGGCCTGGTGCTGCCGGACACCCGCGAGCACGGCGATCGAGATCGGGATGAACGAGAACGCCGTTCCGGCACCTGCGAGCGCGAACGGGCCGGCGAGGTTGGCCAGGAAGTGCCCGTGGACCGGGGTCTGGGTTCCCCAGATGACCCCAGTGGCGACGAGGCACACACCGATCCCCAGGGCGACTTTCGGGCCGCGACGGGTGACCAGCCGTTGGGACACGCCGGCAAACACGATCGACGGCACGGAGCCCGACATCCACGCCAGCCCGGTCTGCAGCGAGCTGTAGTGAAGCACCTGCTGCATGTACAGCGTGCCGACGAGCAGGAACGCGAAGAAGCTGCCGCCGATCAGCAGACCGGCAGTGATCGCGCCGGTGAGCGTCCGCAGCCGGAAGATCGACAGCGGCAGGATCGGCGACTCGGTGCGGTTCTCGATCACCAGGAACGCGGCGAGCAGCGCGACTGCTGCGGCGAGCAACGCGATCGTGCGCGCCGCGCCCCAGCCGTACTGCGGCGACTGCAAGATCGCGTCCGCGAGGACGACCAGGCCGCCGGTGCCGAGGAGCGCTCCTGGCAGGTCAAAGCGCCGGTTCGTCGCTCGGGACGCGCCGCGGGGCAGCAGCCTGGGGGCGAGCGCGAGCGCGAGCGTGCCGATCGGAACGTTGAGATAGAAGATGTACTGCCAGCCGACATAGCGAGTGATCAGCCCACCGGTGAGCAGCCCGATGGTCCCGCCGGTCGCGCCGAGCGCGCTCATCAGGACGCGGCGGCGGCCGAACAGGTCGGCGATGCGACCGCCGAGCAGCAGGAACCCGCCGTACCCGAGCGTGTAGGCGGTAACCACCCATTGCAAGCTCGTCGCGCTGAAGTGCAGGTCGCGGCCGATCGTCGGCAGCGACACGTTGACGATCGTCAGATCGACGGTGGTCATGAAATACGACACCGCCAACAGCGCGAACGCGCGCCAGCGATGGAGATGTGCGGTGGTGGGCATGGCGAGACCTCCAGTGGTCTGGTTGAGCAGGAACAACGGGTTGAGTCGTGGAACAGGCGAAGCCGAGCGCCGAGCCGCGAGGCGGCCGCGACGCGTCTACCGTGCGTGAGAGTCCGGCATAGGCGACCTCCTCGCCGATCGGCAGGACGCCGGCGCGTCGCCGGCGATCATCCGGCGGACGCTCGGCGACACGGGGATCCCCGCTCGCAGGCCCGGCGAGCCGACCGGCTCCCCGATGCCGTGGCCGATCGGGACGACGCCCGCCCACACATCGAGCTCGGCGTCCGGTGAGGAATCGTCATCCGGCGGGCCGGTCCGCGTCTTGACCGCCGCGTTGGCGATCGGCATCGCGAGCACAGCGGTGGCCTTCAGTTCCTTGCGGCTGGGATGGCGCACCTCGTCCCAGCGGCCCGGCAGCACTCCCTCGACGAATGCCTCGAGCGCGGCCAGCTTTTCCTCATCGGCGACCTGCTCGAGGGTGCAGACCAGGACCGCAGAGTCGTAGTTGGCCGAATGCTTGAACGCCGAGCGGGCGAGCACGAACTCGTCGAGGATCGTTACCGTGACGCACGCCGGGGCGCCCGCCGCGAGCGCGCGCACCATCCGGCTGGCGGAGGAGCCGTGGATCACCAGCCTGTCGCCAACGCGGGCGTAGAGGGTGGGAATGCAGTACGGAAAGCAGTTCTCGACAAAAGCGACGTGGGCGACGTGACCGCGGTCCAGCACGCGATGAATCGAGGCCAGGTCGTACCGTGCTCGCTTGGGCGCGCGACGCACTCTGAGCTGCGGTGTCGCGGTGGTCATGAGTGGCAGTCTCCTTGTCGAATTTCGCCTCCCGAAAAGACGGCCTCGACAAGACGTCGCAGCAGGGAGGGCGATTTGGACAGCCCTTGGAAAATCGCTCAGCGCAGCGCGCGCGCGGCGGCCCCGGCATCGCCCGCGCGGCGCAGCAACTCGGCATGCGCCGCGTGCAACGGCTGATAGCGCTGAAGCGCCGGATCGCCGAACAGCGGCTCCAACAGCTCAAGACCCGCGGCGGGCCCTTCGGCGTGTGCGACCGCGACCGCGCGGTTGAGGTCGACCACCGGCGACGGAGTGAGCCTCGCCAGCGCGCCGTGCAGGTCGGCAATCTGCGCCCAATCCGTGGTCTCGGCGTCCGGAGCCTGCATCTCCAGGACCGTGATCGCGGCCTGCAGCTGATACTCGCCAGGACGCCGCAGGCGCACAGCGCGCTCCAGCCTCGCGAGCCCCTCATCGATCCGGGCCCGATCCCAGAGCGACCGGTCCTGATCCTCCAGCGCCACGAACCGCCCGCTCGGATCCACGCGGGCGACACTGCGTGCGTCATGGAGCAGCATCAACGCCGACAGCCCCCACACGTCCGCCTCGTCGGGCATCAGTCGGACAAGCAACTCGCCGAGACGGATCGCCTCGTCGCACAGCTCGCCGCGGACGAGACGATCTCCTTCGGTCGCCGCGTACCCCTCGTTGAAGATCGGATACACCACCCGCAGCACGCCACGCAGGCGATCGGGGAGCTCCTCGTCGGCCGGCACCCTGTACGGGATCCGCGCCTCGGTGATCTTGCTCTTCGCGCGCACGATCCGCTTACCCATCGTCGGCTCGGCGACCAGAAACGCCCGAGCGATCTCGCCGGTCGTCAGGCCACCCAACGCCCGCAGCGTGAGCGCCACGCGCGCGGGCATCTCCAACGCCGGGTGGCAGCAGGTAGAGATCAGCCGCAGCCGGTCATCAACGATCGTTGACTCGTCATCCATTGAGGTCTCCTCGTGCTGGGCGTCCAGGCGGATCAGCTCGGCCAGCCGTTCGGCGCGACCGATCACGGACCGGTCCCGGCGAAGGCGACCGATCGCTCGCCGCCGGGCCGCGGTGGTGATCCACGCCCCCGGGTTGGCCGGCACCCCGTCGCGCCGCCACGCCGTCACCGCCGCCTCGAACGCATCCTGCACCGCGTCCTCAGCCAGCTGAAACCGCCCGCCTGCCGGATCAGGGTGGCCAACACAATCGCGCGCTCGTCACGAAACGCGCGCGCGACCGCAGTCGCGACCGGATCAGCAGGCGGAACTCCCCCCGCTCACGTGAGGTATCGCACCGCCTCCCCTGGAACATCGGCGCCGGCGTCGCGCGCCCTGTCCACCCACTCGTCGGCCGACAGCACCGGACACACCTCGATCGTCCCGTGGCACGCGCCCAGCATCCGGGCCGCCGACTTCAGCGCCTCGTCGAGGTCGGCGCAATCCATGATGTAGTAGCCAGCGAGCCGCTCTTTAGTCACCGCAAACGGGCCGTCGACGATCTCCGTCTCTCCGCCGCGCACCCGGACCGATGTCGCGCTCTCCACCGAACGCAGACGCCCAACGCCGACCATCACCCCCGCCTCACGGAGGCCCCGGTACAGCTCCAGCATCACGGCAACTCCGCCTCCCGCTTGTCCTGCTCGGCCGGGTCGACGCCCTCCTGGCAGCAGAGCAACATATATTGAGCCATCACGCCTCCAACGTTCGTTCTCTTCGCCGCACCATACGCGGCCCCTCATCACCCCGTCGCCGCACGCCCGACGATTTGGACAGACCGACCCGCGCGGCCGGAGCGGCCGGAGGATTCATCATCAGCCCGCGACCACGGCCGATCCACCCGAGCCGCATGAAGTCCCACTCGCGACCCTCCCCGGGGCGGACGACCGAACCGAAACAGCTCCCCGGTTCGAACGCCGAGTAGGGCGGCGTCGCCGAGGACGAGGTGATCAGCGTCCGGCACAGCCGACCGCAAGACCTGCTCCTAAGACTGAACGAGCATCTCGTCGGCTCGGGAGAGAGACCTGCAACGCGCGGGCACGAGGCGCTCGCGTTCCGCATCATGCCGAGCGCCACTATGCGCATTACGGCCCTTGCCGCTGTTGACGGTTATTAGCCATTATGCTAATCCTCTAATCATGGCTGGTCCCGATGCATACAAAGCACTCGCCGATCCCACCCGGCGCCAAATCTTGAAGTTGCTCCGAGAAGACGATCTGCCCGCGGGCGTGATTGCCGAGCAGTTCGACATCTCCTGGCCGTCGGTTTCCCGACACCTGGCCGTCCTCACGGCCGCTGGACTGGTGCGGGCGACTCGGCGCGGTCAGAAGCTCGTCTACTCATTGACCACATCGGTTCTGATGGACATCGCGACCGAGCTCGTGGACATGGCTCGGATCAACCAGCCACGTCGAGATGCCAGCCGTGCCCCCGCTCGGCCGGCGGCCCAGGTGCGAGCGCAGGCAAGGAGAGCACCCTCATGAATCCGATCGTCATGACGGTCCTGCTTCTCGCCGTCAGTGTCGTCTCCGCCACGGCGGGGTGGGTGCTTCGAGACGCGCGGGCGCGTGGACTACCGATGCGCAAGGCGCTGACCTGGGCGGTCATATCGACACAAGACTGGCCGCTGCTCCTACTCCTGTATCGCCGTATCCGCCCGCGTCGGGTCGGAGGCGAGGAGCCCTCACACGGGCCGGACACGGGGTCGCACGCCGGATCATGACCAAACGGCAAAAGCGGCTGCTGGCGGCGATTGTCTTCCTAGTGGAGGTCCCCCTTGCGGTGCTCGCGTGGCGAGACCTGGACCGACGGACTAACGACCACGTCCGAGGCAAGAAGCACCTCTGGCGGGTGTTCCTCTCAATCAACCCGGGCAACTCGGTGATCTACTGGCTGTTCGGGCGACGCTGACCACTCGCCTGGCGCCGCTCAGGCTTCAGGCCGCCATCCGGATCAGCTCCAGAGTTACAACGCCACCTCGCACAGCTCCTGCTTTCAAGCCAGGACGAGCATCACCGCCGTCCGGTCGCGCGCCCCGCCAAGCGCGGAAAGCGCGCCTCGGGCAGGAGCGACCACTGGAAGCTCGACGTCAGATTGGAAAGTAGCTTGAGCGGCAACACCGGTGGTAGCTTTTCCGGCTTCCGGCTTCCGGCTTCCGGCTTCCGGCTTCCGGCTTCCGGCTTCCGGCTTCCGGCTTCCGGCAGGCGGTGGGCGCTTCTGTCGAACGTTTAGCGGTTAGGACTCGCCACCGCTCGCATTACCGGCTAAGCTCCCTATCGTGATCGGCGACATCCTTCAGCCCACGCATCTCATCTTTGTCCTCGTGATTGCCCTGCTCGTGCTCGGCCCAAAGCGGCTTCCGGAGGTCGGTCGTTCGCTCGGCCGGGGCCTCCGTGACTTCAAGGTTGCTGTCAGCGGAGAAGACCACGAGCGCAATGACGAGGTCGTTACCCAGACCAGCGCCGAGGTTCCTCCGCCCGCGCGCGATCCGGCTGAGCACATCAGCTAGGGCGATCCGCCGCGCCTGACGGCCGGCCCCGGGGGCAGGCGGTGAATTTCCGCCTCCAGCGCCGTGCGGTCGCTGCCGGGCAGTTAGGGACGTGGTCGCAGCGGCCCTCGAGCGGCAGTCGGCCGCGGCCCACGCCCACCCCGTCTCTCTCCCGCGGTAGGCTCGCCAGATGAGCTCGCTTGCTGAGCGTGCGGCGGTTGTTGCGCTGCTCCGGAACGGTAGGTGGCCGTGGCAGGAATACGCGGACATGATCGAGGACGCGGGGAGCGCGCTCGCGATCCTCGAGGAGGAAGAGGGTCTGCTCGCGAGTGAACGACTCGCCGACGCCCGCGAGGAGATCGAGCGCTGGCAGGCACGCGGGATGCAGCCCGTGACGCTGCTTGATCCTGTCTATCCGGCAAACCTCCGCGCGGTGCATGACCGCCCGCCGCTGATCTTTGTCTCCGGGCAACTCCAGCCGGGTGACGGGCGATCGGTGGCGGTCGTCGGAACGCGCCTGGCCTCGCCCGAGAAGGCGAGAATCGCGCGGGCAATCTCCGAGCACCTGGTGGATCACGGCTATACCGTCGTGTCCGGACTGGCGAGCGGAATTGACACCGCTGTGCACACCGCCGCCCTGGCGCACGGAGGGCGCACGCTTGCGGTGATCGGGACTGGGCTCGCTCGCTGCTACCCGCCGCAGAACGCGCGCCTACAGCGACGGATCGCCGGCGAGTGTGCCGTCATCTCGCAGTTTTGGCCAGACACTCCGCCCAGCCGGCGGAGCTTCCCGATGCGCAATGCGGTGATATCCGGCTTGACGCTCGCGACGGTTGTGGTCGAGGCGTCGCGTACGAGCGGCTCCCGATTGCAGACGCGCCTAGCGCTGGCTCAAGGCAGGAGCGTTCTGCTCGTAAACACTCTGCTCGATCAGCAATGGGCCAGAGAACTCTCAAAGCGCTCCGGCACTTACGTCGTCGGATCCGCGGGGGAGATCACGGACATCGTGGAGCGCCTGACCTCGTCCTCCGCGCTGACGGCGTAGCGCAACGATGCCAACGGTCACCGAGCTGACCGCGCTGTACGAGAACTTCATGCTCGGTCCGCGGCCGGCGCGCGACGTGTGCAGCATCTGTTTCAACTTCACTCGGGGATACGAACGCTGCTATGCCTGCGCCCACCTCGAGCAATGGCTGGGAGTGGTGGCGCCGATCTCATACAGCATCGGGCGCGAGCAGCTTCACCATGCGCTGGCGCGGTACAAGCGGTTGACCGGCGAAGTCGCGCGCCAGCTCGCAGTCCAGCTGGGAGCGGTTCTGTGGCGCTACCTCGCTGAGCACGAGGGCTGCGCCGCGTCTGCGGTCGGAGCCGATGCGTTCGAGCTGGTGACGACGGTTCCCTCTAGCGACCGAGAGCGCGACGAGCGCCACCCGCTGCGCTGGATCGTCGGCGAGGTCGTGGAACCAACGCGAGGACGACACGAACGGCTCCTGCGGCGCTCCTCGAGCGCACTCGGAGCGCACGAGTTCAGCCGCGAGAAGTTTGAACCGCTGAGGGAGCTACGCGGCGAACCGATCCTCTTGATCGACGACACCTGGACCACTGGCGCTAACGCGCAGAGTGCGGCGGCGGCGCTCACTACAGCTGGCGCTGGCCCGATCGCCGCGGTGGCGATCGGGCGCCATCTGAACCGAGAGTGGCATGAGAACGACCGCCGCCTGCGCGGGATCATTCGCCCGTTCGATTGGAAACGGTGCGCGCTTTGTGGGCCGCATCCGGCAGCCGAACCGGACCGATCGACGTGAGTCACCGGCTAGGCGGGCACCGTCTCACTCCGCAGCACAACCTCGTAGCGGTCGATTACCGCCGGCCGGTCGCGGTCCACGCCGGCAGCGGTGACGGCGGCGGCTCTCACCTCGTTGGCGATCTCATTGCTGGCGCGGAGCGCTTCGATCGACTCCCAGTGGGTGACGGCGATCGCGCGACCACCGGTGTAGTCAACGCCTGCCCACATGCCGCGATACCCCCGGTATTGCTCGAGCCGTGGGAGATGTTGCTCCTCGAACTCATCGAGCGTCGGCTTGATCCTCTCTGGCGGGAGGCCGGGGAACACGGTGACCCGTACGTACATTGCGAGCACCTCCTTCTCTTTGTCGAGCAGAGCGTACTCGTCACCGACGCGGGCGCAAGAGGCACCATTCACCTGATTAGTGACTCGCCGATCCGGGTATGCCAACGAGCGCTGAACCGAATCACCGGAGGTTTTAGGGATCGGTGGAGTGAGGGAAGTGGAGGAGAGCGGGAGAGCGGTTGACCGTCGAAAGAGCCGGGATAAGGCGCGACCGTGCTGAAATCGCCCCGGGCGGTCGTGATCGTTGGCCTGGCAGTGGTTGCAGCGTTGGTGGTCGGCTGTGGCTCTTCGAGCAACGGACCCGTGGCGGTCAACTGGTACGTGTTCCCGGAACCGTCGGGCTCGTTCGCGACCGCGGCGGCGGACTGCAGCAAGGCGTCGGGCGGCAAGTACAACATCAAAATCAACTTCCTCTCGACCTCCTCCGACCAGCAACGGGTGTCACTGGTGCGTCGCCTGGCGGCCAAAGATCCCTCGATCGACATTCTGGCGATGGACGTCGACTGGACCGCAAGGTTCGCGACCGCTAAAGTGGATCCGTCCCGTGCCGGGGACGTTGGCTGCGCAGATCCGCACCCAAGACCTTGCCGGGCCAGTGCGGACTGCAACCTGGCAGAACCGGGTGTGAACAGTTCCGATCAATTCGAACACCGAGCTGCTGTGGTATCGGAAGGACCTCGTGCCGAGCCCACCCAAGACGTGGACCGAGATGATCAACGACGCCGAAAAGCTCGCCAAGGAGGGCAAGCCACACCTACATCGAGGAGCAGGGCGCCCAGTACGAGGGCCTCACGGTGTGGTTCAACTCGATGGTGGCGTCGGCCGGCGGACAGATTCTCACCTCCAGCAACCGAGTCGTCCTCGGATCATGCACAGGGCGATCATCGCTCGGAGGTTGACGCGCGCAGTCGCGTTGATTCCGAACGGGGTCGTCGCGGTTGTGGCCGCATACTCGTGGGAGCTCGGCTGGTCGCTGAACAGCGGTTGGATCCCGAAGCTTTCTCGGGCTGACCGGCGACCCGCTTAGTCACACCTTCGGGACCTACGTGGCGATCATCATCGTCGAGGTCTGGAAGAACACGCCGTTCATGGCGCTGCTGCTGCTGGCCGGCCTGGCGCTCGTTCCCGATGAGCTGCAGGAAGCGGCAAAAGTAGACGGGGCGACCACGTGGCAGCGGTTCTACCGGATCACGATCCCGTTGATGAAGCCGGCGATTCTCGTCGCGCTGCTGTTCCGGACGCTCGACGCGTTCAGGATCTTCCACACGATCTACATCTTCAACCAGGGCGCCCAGGGCACGGAGTCGATCTCGATGCTCAACTACAGCACGGTGCTCGACAGGCTCAACCTCGGGCTCGGCTCCGCCGTGTCCGTGTGTTTGTTCCTGCTCGTCGCGCTGATCGCATTCGTGTTCATCAAGGGCTTCGGCGCCGGGGCAACACCGGGGCAGGCAGACGCGTGATGAGCCACCGGGGACGCCAGCTCGGCGGATGGTCAGCGGCGATCTTCGTCGTGTTTGTGTTCTCGCTCGTGCCCGTCCTATGGATCGTGATGCTGTCTCTGAAGACGCCCGCACCGCCACGGACGGCAGCTTCATTCCGCACCAATGGACGCTCTCCAACTACTCGGACATCTTCAACGCGGGCATCTCACCAGTGCGCTGCGCAACTCGATCGGGATCGCTCTGATCGCGACCCCTGCTGGCGGTGCTCCTCGCGTGGTCGGCCGCCTACGCGATCGCGCGCCTCGAATTCCCCGGCAAGCAGGTCATCCTCGCCGTCGCGCTGGCCGTGGCGATGTTCCCCCAGATCTCGCTCGTCGGGCCGCTGTACAACCTGTGGCGCCAGATCGGTTTGTACGACACCTGGCCGGGGCTGATCATCCCGTACATGACGTTCGCGCTGCCGCTGTCCATTTACGTGCTGTCGGCGTTCTTCAGAGAAATCCCGTGAGAGCTCGAGCAGGCGGCCCAAGTTGATGGGGCGACGCCCTTCTAGCTAGGCCTTCCCCAAGGTGATCGTTCCGGTCGCCGCCCCCGGGATCGTGACGACCATCACCTCGTCTTCATAATCTGCTGGAACGACTTCGTGTTCGCAATCTCGCTGACACCGACTTCCGCCGCGCAAACGGTGCCGGCGGCGATCTCCTCGTTCCCCGGCGTTTCTCAGTTCACGGTGTCCTACGGTGACATCGCGGCGGCGGCGGTGGTCGTGACCGTGCCGGTGTTGCTGCTCGTACTGCTGTTCCAGCGGCGCATCGTCGCCGGGCTGACCGCGGGCGCAGTCAAGGGATAGACCAAAAGGAGCTTTAGCGAATGTCCGAGATCGAGTTCAAAGACGTGACCAAGCGGTATCCGGACGGCTTCGAGGCCGTCAAGCATCTCGACCTCGACGTTCCCGACGGCGAGCTGATGATCGGCGGCCAGGTCGTCAACCAGCGCGCGCCGAAAGATCGCGACATCGCGATGGTATTCCAGAACTATGCGCTCTATCCACACATGACGGTGCGCGAGAACATGGGATTCGCACTAAAGCTCGCCGAAGGTTCCCAACGAGGAGATCAACAGCAAGGTCGCCGAAGCGGCGAAGATCCTCGACCTCGAGCAGCACCTGGACCGCAAGCCGGCCAACCTGTCCGGCGGTCAGCGCCAGCGCGTCGCGATGGGCCGGGCAATCGTGCGCAACCCCAGCGTGTTCCTAATGGACGAGCCGCTCTCGAACCTCGACGCAAAGTTGCGCGTCCAGATGCGGACCGAGATCTCCCGGATCCAGCAGCAGCTGAAGACGACCACGATCTACGTTACTCACGACCAGACCGAAGCGATGACGCTCGGTGACCGGATCGCGGTAATGCGAGCCGGCGTGCTGCAGCAGGTCGGAGCCCCGTCAGAGCTGTACGGACACCCGAAGAACCTGTTCGTTGCGGGCTTCATTGGCTCCTCGTCGATGAACTTCCTAACGGGTGAGATCGACGGTGACAACATCAACCTGCCGATCGGCTCGGTGCGGATCCCTGATGAGCTGCGCCGCCGACTGGACTCGGGCCCCGGAGGTCGACGGAAGGGCGTGATCGCAGGGCTGCGACCCGAGGACTTCGAGGACGTGAGCCTCGTCGCCGAACGCGAGCGCGGCGTGACGTTCAAGACGAAGATCGACGTAACTCGAGTCAATGGGCTCGGAGTTCTACGCGTACTTTGTAGTTGACTCAGAGCGCATTTCCTCGACTGAGCTCGAGGAACTCGCGCGGGACGCCGGTGTCGCGGACCTTCCGAGCGCGCAGGTTGGCATCCAGGTCACCGCGCGACTCGGAGCTGAGAGCAAGCTCAAGCAGGGCGGGGAGGCCGAGCTGTGGTTTGACTCCCGGCACCTTCACATGTGTTCGATCCCAAGTCAGGTCGGAACCTGCTCTCGCCGGACGGCGCTGCCGGGTCCTCGCAGGTTCCAACGTTGGGCGCCGCTGAGAGCTCTAGCTAACCTCAGCTTCTATGCCCCCCCCGCGCTCCACCGGGCTATCCAGCCTGGATGCGCAGCATGACTTCCTGCGCGCACGCCGGCGAGCCACGCTTGCCCGGCTGAGTGCTCGACTCCGCGGGGAGCCCGATGACGTCGGCGTGATCTTGCCTTACGAGGAGGTCTTGGGCGCGCTGGGCTTCGTAAGCGAACGCTCCCTTGGACAGCAGGTCGTATCGCTCGATTCGATTGTCGGCACCGTCGATCGCGGACGAGACTTCGACCGCGGTTTTCGCCCGACATCCGGACGCTTGCGCGGCCGTTGGGAGCACATCGCGGCGGCGATGCGGCGTGGTGAATCGCTGCCACCTGTCGAACTGGTCCGAATCGGGGAGATCCACTTTGTCCGCGATGGTCATCATCGAACTTCGGTCGCCCGCGCGCTCGGCTGGAACGAGATCGACGCCTACGTGACCGAGGTGGTGACACGCATCAGCGCCGATCGGGCGATGAAGCTGATCGACTTACCGCTCAAGAGCCATGAGCGAGTGTTCTTCGAGCGGGTTCCGTTGCCAGCCGAGGCGCGGCCTGAGATCTCGCTATCCGATCCGTGGGACTATGCCGAGCTCGCCGAGAGCGTCGAGGCGTGGGGCTTCCGGGCGATTCACGATCGGGGTGAGCCGCTCGGTCGCCACGACACCGCGCGGCTGTGGCTCGAGACGGAGTACCGCCCCGTCGTAGCGATGCTTCGCGAGGCGGACCTGATCGGCGACGGCACCGAGACCGAGGCGTACATGCGGATCGCATCGGAGCGCTACCGCCTGTTGCGCACCCATACCTGGAACGAAGAGATTTTTCAGCGGGTAGTCGAAGGCCGCGGACGGCGTCGCCGTTAGGCGAGCGCTGCCAGCGCCAGCGGAACCGGACTCTCGCGAGCTGAGCGCACATCAGGTCGTCGAGGCCGTGCGCCGCGAGCTCCGCGCTGAGCAGACGGCACCGGTAGTCCAGCGACTGATATGCCGGTGCGATTCCGCTGGGCCTAACCAACACCTCTGAGCTGACGCTGTGGATCGAATCCGCGAACCGGCTGTACGGCCGGACGGCAAATCCTTATAACCCCCGCCGGACCGCTGGCGGATCGTCGGGCGGCGAGGGAGCGACTGTCGGCTCGGGCGGCTCGCCGTTTGGCCTGGGATCCGACATCGGCGGCTCGATCCGACTTCCGGCTTTCTTCTGTGGCGTGTTCGGACACAAGCCCTCCCCGGCGATGGTGCCTAACACCGGTATGTACCCAACCCACCCGCCCCACCAAAGGAGGTGGCAAGGATGCTCCAGGTCGGGCCGATCGCCCGCCGCGCCGAGGACCTGCTGCCGCTGCTCCGCGTGATCGCCGGTTCCGACGTCGCCGATCCCGCTACTCGAGACGTGACGTTAGGCGATCCTCACGCGGTCGCGTTCGAAGGATTGCTCGTGAGCACCGTCGAGGATGCCTCGCTGCTACCGATGAGCCGCGAGCTGCGCGATGCGCGCGAGCGCGCGGTGGGTGCACTGGCCGCGGCGATCGGCGACGGCGTGCTGCTGCATCCCGCCCACCCGCGGACGGCCCCGCGCCATGGCAGCACCGTCGGACGTCCTTGGCTGCTGACCCCCGCCGCCGTCTTCAACCTCGCCGGCGTGCCGGTGACCGAGGTGCCCCTGGGGCTAAGCTCACGCGGCTTGCCGTTGGGGGTGCAAATCGCCGCCGGCTACGACCAGGATCATGTGTCGATCGCGGCCGCGCTGGAGCTCGAGCGGGTATTCGGTGGGTGGGTTCCACCTACTGATCGCTAACACCCACAGCGCTGGCGGCCGCTTAACCACGACGGGGACCCGCTTCCAGGGTCCCCGTCGCCTGATCCCAACGACACGCCCACGGCCGGGTTGGGCGCGTCCTGCGGGAGGTCGAATCCGAACGAGAAAACACCGCGTCCTCAGCGGAGTTGCGCCACGCGGGGAAGATTTTCTCTTGCCATACTTGAATCTCCCCGAAAGGGGGCGTAGCTCAGTTGGTTAGAGCGCCGGCCTGTCACGCCGGAGGTCGCGGGTTCGAGTCCCGTCGCTCCCGTAAGTAAGTCAGAGCGAGTCAGATCGCGCCGATAGCAGAGGGTTTGCGCTCGACGGCAACTGCGGGTCTTGCCGCCGCGAGCCATCGAAAGTCAGCTCGCGCCAGAAAAACGCTGACCAAAACGGTGACCACGGCCGAGGCGCGAGGACGGGGGATCGGCCGTGAGCGATCGCCGCGCGTGGCTGGATGTCGACCGGCCTCGCTGCAGTCAAGGACCCGAAGCTCGCGGTCGGTCTCGCCGTCATTGCGCGTCTCGTCCGAACCAGGAGTCAGCTCGAGGTCCCGGCGACTTCCGCTTCGACCTGTCGTGCCGCTTGCTGACGTCCATTCCATCGCCGACCGGGCAAGCGGGACCGGCGACTGCCGCTTACCCTGGTGGAGGAGTCGCGCGGTTCGATCGCGCTGGTCGTCGAGGCCGCGATTACGCGACCGAGGCAGGCTTACCTTCCGGCGCAGAGCGGGAGCTCCACAAGCGTCCGTCGACAGTGATGAGTCTCCTCGGTTAGGGCAGTCTTGCCGTCTGTGCTGGGTTGCCGGTCAAAGCAGCGGTTCCGGGTCAAGCATCCCGCTGTCGGAACTCAGGTATGAGGGTTCTTCTTAGGGCGTGTAGTGCCTCGAGCGCTGTCGGCGGGACGCAGGGCGAGCCGCCGCAGATTGAATGCGCTACCGCCGAGTTCGGTGCGGTTAGGATGCGCGGGTGCGGCTGGCTACCTATCGCAGCAGCGACGGGGAGGAGCGGCTCGGGGTCCTCGTGGACGAGCGGGTGCTGGATGTGCGTGCCGCGGCCGAGGGCATGTTGGGCGAGGCTCCGTCGTGGTCGGCGAGCATGCTCGAATTCCTGCGCGCGGGTCCGCCGGGTCGGCGAGAGGCTGAGGAGCTGGTGGTGAAGAGCACCGGCGCGAATGCGGCCATGCATAACGTCGGCGAGGTCGAGCTGCTCGCGCCGGTGCCGAGGCCCGAGTCGGTGCGCGATGGGATGTCGTTCGAGCGCCACGTGCTGCAGGCGACGCGGGTGGCGGGACTCGGCCCGTTGGCGCGCGTCGACGCCGTGCTGGAGCGCGTGCTTGGATCACGGCGCTCGCTCGCGGGGCTGCTGAACCGCGAGTTTTATGTCCAGCCGCCGTACTACCGCAGCAATGATCGCTCGGTGGTCGGTCCGGAAGCGGAGGTCCGAATGCCGGCCGGCTGCCAGAAGTTTGACTACGAGCTGGAGTGGGGTGTGTACATCGTCGTGCAGGGGCGTGACATCCCCGCCGAGCGGGCGGCCGAGCACATCGGCGGCTACACGATCTTCAACGACTTCTCTGCGCGTGACATCCAGCTGGCCGAGATGCGCAGCCGGCTTGGCCCCGCGAAGGGCAAGAACTTCGACACTGGCAATGCGATGGGCCCGTGCCTGGTAACCCCGGAGCAGCTGTCTGACCCCTACGACCTGCTGATGACTGCGCGGGTCAACGGCGCGGAGTGGTCGCGCGGTAACACCGGCGAGGCCTACTGGCGCTTTGAGCAGCTGATCGAGCACATCAGCCGCGACGAGACGCTCTACCCGGGCGATTTCATCGGCTCGGGCACTTGCTCGGGTGCGCAGGGCATGGGCTGCGGCCTGGAGCAGGGTCGGTTCCTCTCGCCCGGCGATGTGGTCGAGTTGGAGGTGCAGGGGATTGGCGTGTTGCGTAACCGCGTGGCGGGGGTTTGAGGAAAGCGCCGGACAACCGGCATGAGAGAAGGGAATGAAAGAGTCCTACGTCGAAGATCTAGCGAGTCAGACGACCCCGACCATGCGTTGGCGACCCGTGAGGGCGCAGCGAAGCGTTGGTATCGGGGTGCGCGCAGGCGGGCTATTGAGCCTCGAAATCAGCGGTCCGGGGTGCCGACGCGGTCTCAAACGTCGGAAGGCAACACCGGTGGTGGCGTTATCGCGAGTCGCCATTGGGCCCCGCGGGGTCGGAGAACCCAGCATGCGCGTGATCTCTCCATGCTGAGAACCGGGAGGTCTCACGGTCACCCGCCCGTGGTGATGGAATGGGCGGGTCGTGCGGGGAAGGTCAAGGCCGTAATCCCGTGATGCACGATCGTGAGAAGTCGGACGGTCCCGTAGTACCTGCGAAACCGGCGAACAACGCCCAGGGCGGGGTGGCGGAGTCGGTGGAGGGAAGGGGATCGGCCAAGGGGAACGCGGCTGGCGAAACGCGTCCCGGACCCAGTGCCGGGCAGGGCGCGCTCAGTGAGCTTGGTCGCGTGCGCCGAGTGGCAGCAACGGATAAGGAAGCGCGGTTCACGGCGCTCCTGCATCATGTCGACGTCGATCGCTTGCGGGCGGCGTACTTCGCGCTTCGGCCGAAGGCCGCACCGGGGGTGGATGGCGTGACGTGGCACGAGTACGGGCAGAACCTGGAGGAAAACCTCGAGGACCTGCACGCGCGCGTGCATCGCGGGGGCTACCGGGCGAAGCCGTCTCGGAGAGTGTTCATCCCGAAGCCCGACGGGCGGCTGCGGCCGCTCGGGGTCGCCAGCTTGGAGGACAAGATCCTGCAGCGGGCGGTGGTGGAGGTGCTGAACGCGATCTACGAGCAGGATTTCGTCGGTTTCTCGTATGGGTTCCGGCCGGGGCGCAAGCCGCACGATGCGCTTGACGCGCTCGCGTACGGGATCAATCGAAAGCGCGTGAACTGGGTGCTCGACGCGGATTTCCGCGACTACTTCTCAAGCCTCGACCATCGGTGGCTTGAGCGGTTCTTGGAGCACCGGATCGCGGACCGGAGGGTCCTGCGGCTGATCCAGAAATGGTTGGCCGCGGGGGTCATCGAGGAGGGGACGTGGACGGCGTTCGAGGACGGCGTGCCGCAAGGGGCTTCAGCTTCACCGCTGCTTGCGAACGTCTACTTGCACGTGTGTCCTCATAGGGAAGTGAAGCGATGTAGAAGGTCGTTTTGTGAACTGTGCTGTGCTAGTGATGGAGGTTTGGCCCTCCGGGTTCGCCGTGCAGGCGGGGAGCCCAAACCGCCGTGGTGTCATGCCGGTCAAAAGCCGGTGTGGGAAGCGACCACGGAAACGGCTCGCTGTCAGCGGGTCAGGTATGCGACGAGAAGACGAACGTGGTTGAACCACTGCTGACGCATCGAAAAACAATTGACAGCATCGCAACCGGGGTTGGTGCATATCTCCGGGAGAGCACCTTGCTTTGGGCACGGTGTAGCCAGAGGGCGGCCTGCGTGTCGCTCTGGCGGTGCTCGGTGTTAAGGTGGCGTGAGCTCGTCGTGGGCGCTGGCATGGAAGAGGAGAACCTGTGTCTCGATACCGACGGCCAAGTCGTGGGGCTGGTGGCCCTTTGGCCGCGAGAGGGAGGACCCTGGGCGGCAGAAACCGTCTGGGGCAGAGTACCGCGAGGCGCAGGGGCGGACCGGCTCGTAGTAGCGGTGAAGGTCCTGTAATGGGGCTGGAGCGAAGGGGCCGGGCAGGCCAGCTCACCCAGACGCCAACCCGCTGGTCGGGGAGGAGTTGATGGGGGGAGCAAAGGCGACGGTGAAGTCGTTTGAGATTCGCAAGCGCCTCGTGTTCGAGGCGTGGGAGAAGGTTCGGTCCAAGGGCGGAGCGCCGGGCGTGGACGCCGTAAGCACCACCGTGTTCGAGAGCCGCGAGGGGGATCTCCTCTATAAGCTGTGGAACAGGATGAGCGCGGGTAGTTACATGCCCTCGCCGGTGCGGGCGGTTGAGATACCGAAGGATCATGGGGAGGGGGTCAGGGTGCTCGGGGTGCCGACGGTGGCTGACCGGGTAGCCCAGACCGCAGCGGCGATGCTGCTGGGAGAGAAGCTTGAGCCGATCTTCCACCCCGACAGCTACGGCTATCGTCCTGGGCGTAATGCCCATGACGCACTGGCTGTGGCTCGCCGACGCTGCTGGGCGAAGGGTTGGGTGTTGGATCTTGACATCCGAGCGTTCTTCGACAGCGTGCCGCATGATCTGTTGCTCAAAGCGGTAGCTCATCACACCCAGGAGCGGTGGGTTCTGTTGTACATCGAGCGGTGGCTGAAAGCGCCGATGCAGATGCCCGATGGAACTCTTGTTGCTCGGGAGCGAGGTACCCCGCAAGGGTCGCCAATCTCCCCTCTGCTGGTGAACGCATTCATGCACTACGCGTTCGATATGTGGATGTCTCGGGAGCACCCGGGCATCCCGTTTGAGCGCTACGCGGATGATGTCCTCGTGCACTGTGACACTGAGATGCAAGCCCGACGTTTGTGGGTTGAGATCGCCAAGCGACTCGAGGCCCTTGGTCTTGAGTTGAACCTCGCGAAGACGAAGGTCGTGTTCTGTAAAGACGCGAATCGTCCGGGAGACGCGGAGCACACCAGCTTCGACTTTCTGGGCTACACCTTCCGGGGGCGTGTGGCGCGAGGACCGCGAGGCTGCTTCGTGAGCTTCGCTCCAGCGATCGCGCCCGGGGCACGAAAGGCGCTCAGCCTGACGATCAGGGCGTGGCATCTGCGGCGCCGCAGCACGACGGACCTGTCCAGCCTCGCCATCGAGATAAACGAACAAGTGCGCGGCTGGATCGGCTATTACGGAGCCTTCTACCGCTCCGAGCTGCGCTTCCTCGCCGTGCGCATCGATCAGCATCTCGTTCGATGGGCAAGGCACAAGTTCAAACGACTCAGGTACAGCCCCGCCCGTGCGTGGGCCTGGCTCGCCGCTGTCAAACAGCGGGAGCCCGGACTATTCGTGCACTGGCAGGGTACGCCGCCACCGAAAGGTCGGCCTGCAAGAGCCGTATGACGGGAGACTGTCACGTACGGTTCTGTGAGCGCCGGGGGGTGAGATTCCCCCCGGCTACTCGACCACGCGTTCGATACATGGATGGCCCGGAATCATCCGGATTGTCCCTTTGAGCGCTATGCCGATGATGTTGTCGTGCATTGCAAGAGCAGGCGGCAAGCTGAGGTCGTGCTTGCCGGGATCGCTACGCGGATGGAACATGTGGGCCTACGGCTTCACCCCGACAAGACGCACGTCGTCTATTGCAAGGACAGCAACCGTCGGGGAAAGCACGAGCACACCAGTTTCACCTTCCTCGGGTTCGCCTTCCGGCCACGGGAGGCGCGCAACAAGCGCGGCGTGAGTTTCACCTCGTTCTTGCCTGCGATCAGTCCCGAGGCGCTCAAAGCCAAAGGCGACCGGCTCCGCGAGTTGCGGATTCACCGGCGCACCGACCTGACGCTGGACGACCTGGTGCGATGGCTGAACCCCATCGTCGCTGGGTGGATGCACTACTACGGCCGGTACTACCGGACGGAGATGTATCCCATCCTACGGCGCGTCAACACTTGCCTGATGCGCTGGGCTGGGAAGAAGTATCGACGGTTGCGGACCTACAAGCGGTTCAAGCGGTGGTGGACCGGGCTACTCGAAAGAGAGCCCCGTCTGTTCGCCCAATGGCAGTGGGTTCGCTCGGTCTGACTGGCTGGTGAGAAGAGCCCGGTGACGCGAGAGTGTCACGCCGGGATCTGTGGGAGCCGGGGGCTGCGATGCCCCCGGCCACCCGACCCCGACAACAGCAAGGCGCTCTCCGCCTTCCGCGACCAGATCACCCGGAACTGGCTGTTGACGCTTCGGCGTCGCAGCCAGCACGACCGGCTTACCTGGGAGCGGATGAGGCGCCTGGCTGACCGATGGCTACCCCTGCCCCAGATCCTGCATCCCTGGCCCGAGCAGCGCTTCGCCGCTACCACCCAAGGCAGGAGCCCAGTGCGGTAGTCCCGCACGCTGGGATCTGCGCGGGGGGCAGCCCGAGGCCGGTGTGGACGAAGGTCCCGACCCGACCGAAGGGCTGTCCCTACCGCGACCTGTGGCGCGGGGCGGCAAGGCTCGTACACGCGCGGGCTGCACGAGCTTGGCGAGGGGTTGTTCGCGTTTCTGCAGCCGGATGGCGGCTGGGGTTGGAGCAACGCCGGTCTGGTCCTCGCCGACGACAGCTCGCTGCTGATCGACACGCTCTTTGACCTGCAGCTCACGCGCGAGATGCTCGATGCGATGCGCCCGGTGACCGACCCGCGCCCGATCCGGCAGGTGCTCAACACGCATGGCAACGGAGACCACTGGTACGGCAACCAGCTGGTGCCTGAGGAGGCTGAGATCGTCGCCTCGCAGGCCGCGGTCCAGGACATGCAGGAAGTCCCTCCGGCGCTTCTGCACGTGCTCAAGGGAGCGGACTTCGACCAGGACCTGACCGCGTTCGTGCGCCATGCGTTCGGCCCGTTTCAGTTCGACGGGATCGAGATGCGCCTGCCGACCAGAACCTTCACGGGGTCGCTGACGCTGGAGATCGCTGGTCGGCGAGTCGAACTGCTCGAGCTCGGCCCCGCCCACACGCGCGGTGATGTGATCGCCCACGTCCCTGACGCCCGGGCGGTGTTCACGGGGGACATCCTGTTCGTCGGGGGCGCACCGATCATGTGGGCGGGGCCGGTGTCCAACTGGTTGGCTGCCTGCGAGCACATCGAACGCCTGGACGTGGACACGATCGTGCCCGGCCACGGGCCCCTCATCGACAAGGGAGGGCCCCGTCAAGTTCGCCGCTACCTGGAGTACGTGCGCGACCAGGCCACCGAGCGCCAGCGGGCAGGGATGGACGCCGCCGAGGCTGCCCTGGACATCGAGCTCGGGGAGTTTGCTGACTGGGGTGATCCCGAGCGGATTGTCGTCAACGTCGAGTCAATCTACGCAGAGCTTGACCCGGCGCGAGAGCGGACGGCACCGCCGGTGCTATTGACGCAGATGGGTGCGTACCTGCGCGGGCGGCGTGCCTAGCTGGCGATCGACAACGGCAAGACCGTCACGTGGCATACGCTCGAGACGCTCGCTGCCCTGTTCCGCCGCCACCGCGTCGATGACAGCGTCAGCAAGGCGATCAGCAAGCTGATCCGCTCAGACCTGATCCTGATCGAGGATGTCGGGCTGTTGCCGGTCTCGCTCGACGCGGCCGAGGCGCTGTTCCGCGTCGTCGACGCCGCCTATCAGAAACGATCCGTCGCGCTCTCGTCGAATATTCACCCGTCCGGGTTCGACGAGCTGATGCCCAAGACGCTCGCGACAGCGACCGTCGAACGGCTGCTGCACCACGCCCACGTCCTGATCACCGACGGACAGGACAGCTACCGGCTCGCCCAAGCGACCGCCGGTAAGGGGGTGCGGCCCCTGACCTGAAAAAAGATGGCCGCCGGTGGGGAGAACCGATGGCCGTACTTGGGGAGAAACCGATGGCCATTGACACCGGGGTGGGAAGTGCATCTCGTGGTTCGAATGTGATGCCGTGGGCGTGCAGTCTGCTGGCCGCCCGAAATAACCCGGTCGCTGGTGGGCGATTTCCCCGCGACTGCGTAGTAGCCCGCAACCGCGTGCCGGAGATCCCGGATGCGATGGCCTGCGGTTGGGCGTAGCGTTGTTGCCCAAACCCGCGGGAGGAGACCGAGATGAAGGCGCTTGTGTACCACGGCCCGGGCGAGCGTGGCTGGGATACCGTCGATGATCCGTCGATCATCGACCCGACCGACGCGGTCGTCCGCGTCGATACCTCGACGATCTGCGGGACTGACCTGCACATCCTCAAGGGTGACGTGCCCGAGACGACACCCGGGACGGTCCTCGGCCACGAGGCCGTGGGAACCGTGCTCGAGGTCGGCGCAGCAGTCACCACCGTCAAACCCGGCGACCGGGTGCTGTTGTCGTGCGTGAGCGCCTGCGGTCGCTGCCGGTACTGCAAGCAAGGGCATTACGGGCAGTGCCTCGGTGGTGGTGGCTGGATCTTCGGCCATCTGATCGACGGCGTGCAGGCCGAGTACGCACGGGTGCCGTTCGCCGACACCTCGGTCTACAAGGTGCCCGAAGGGCTCAGCGACGAGCAGGTGCTGTTCCTCACCGACATCCTTCCCACTTCGTTCGAGGTGGGCGTGCTCAACGGAATGGTCTCGCCGGGCGACGTGGTCGCGATCGTCGGTGCCGGGCCGATCGGGCTGGCGGCGATCCTCACCGCGCGGCTGTATACGCCGGGGCGGATCGTTGCGATCGACCTCGAGGACAGCCGCCTTGAGAGCGCGCTGCGGTTCGGTGCGGATTACACGATCAACAACGGTGACCGGGACCCCGTCGCTGAGGTGATGGAGCTCACCGATGGTCTCGGAGCGGATGTCGCGTTCGAGGCGGTCGGGGTGCAGCCGACGTTCGAGCTGGCGACTGAGCTGATCCGGCCGTGCGGACGCGTGGCCAACATCGGCGTGCACGGCCAACCGGTGACGTTGCACCTGGAGAAGCTGTGGATCCGCGATGTCACCCTTACCACCGGGCTGGTCGACACGTTCAGCATCCCGCAGCTGCTGCGGCTGATCGTCAACGGGCGCCTGGACCCGTCGCTGTTCGCGACCCATCGTTTCCCCCTCGAGGACACGATGACCGCCTACGACACATTCGCCGACACGGCCAACACGCACGCGCTCAAGGTCGTGCTGCAGGGAGCCGAGCGCCACGCCGACCAGACCGAGCACGCCGGCGCCCTCGCCGCCCACCAAGCCTGACCGGATCGACCCGACTCGGACCACACCGGCCCGAGTCGGGTCAAGCGATCTCCGAGCGAACGGCCTGGGAGCGCTGGGCGGCGCGCGGATGGGCAGCTCATCGGCCTCCATCGCCGAGGCACGGGAGGGGTAGGGGAGCGTTCGCGATCTCGCCCAACGAAGAGATCCGTCGGAGTCTCGTCGGCAGCCGCGCTTCTGGGAGTGCCCGGCGGTTAGGGTTAGGGTGTGCGGGGGGTGAAGGATTTGAGTGGCCTCCGCCTCTCAGTGGCGGTCGCGTCACCACGTGATGTCTCGTTTCGTTCGGTGCGGATCGTCTTGCCTGGTGGTCAGCCAGATTGGACGTTGGTCGACGATGAGTACCGGGGCTAGAGAGAGCATCCGCAACAAACACGAGTGGGATGAGCCCGGGGAGACGATCACGCTGAAGAAGCGGAGCCTCCCCGTATCCAAGTGCTCGGCGTCGACCACCAGCGGTTCACACGCGACCAGGCCGAGGTGATCGTCGAGAGGTCATTTCAGCCCCGATCGATACAAATCGAGGGGTGACCAAAGCCTTGAGCGTGGGTGACAGCTTCAGCGAGCGGACTTGACGGACCGTGGTGTCGGGCTAGAGGGAATGTCCACCGTGCAGTACGGCGGTTGGGTCGTCATCGCTCTCCGTTCGGCGGGGGATCTGGCGGGTTGATCTCGCGCTTGAGGATCTTGCCGGTCGGGCCCTCGGGGAGCTCGTCGACGAGCCAGACGTGGCGGGGGTACTTGTAGGCGGCAACCCGCTGCTTGACAAACTCGCGCAGCTCCTCGGGGCTGCATTGTGCGCCGATCTTCAGCACGATGGCGGCGGCGATCTCCTCGCCGAGCTGGTCGTGTGGGATCCCGATCACCGCCGCTTGGCGCACGGCGGGGTGTTCGTACAGGACCTCCTCGATCTCGCGCGGATAGATGTTGTGGCCGCCTCGGATCACGAGGTCCTTCTTGCGGTCGACGATGAAGAGGTAGCCGTCCTTATCTACTTTGGCCATGTCGCCGGTCTTGAACCAGCCGTCGGCGTCGATCGCTTCGGCGGTCGCCTGCTCGAGCTTCCAGTAGCCCTTCATGACGTTGTCACCGCGGATCGCCACTTCGCCGACATCGCCCTGGGGAACCTCGGTCCCGTCGTCATCGATTACGCGCATCTCGACGCCGTCGATCGGCAAGCCGATCGAGCCGGGCTTGCGCTCGCGGTCGCGGGGGTTGAAGGAGGCGACCGGCGAGGTCGCCGAGAGGCCGTACCCCTCGAGGATCGCGCAGCCGAATTTCTCCTCGAAGGCGCGCATGATCTCCACCGGCAGTGCGGCGCCGCCCGAGACGCAGACCTGAAGCGCGGAGGTGTCGGTGTCGCTGGCACGTGGGTGGTTGAGCATCGCGGCGTACATCGTCGGGACGCCCTCGAAGACGGTCACGCGGTCGCGCTCGAGGATCTCCAGCGCCTTGCCGCCGTCGAAGCGCGGAATCAGCGTCAGGCACCCGCCTACGGACACTGTCGCGTTCAGGCGCACGTCTGACCGAAGGCGTGAAAGAACGGCAGTGCGCCCAGCGTCATGGATCGCTTGTCGAGCTTCAAGATTCCCACCGTGACCTCGACATTACGCAGCAGGTTGTGGTGCGTGAGCTCGGCGCCCTTCGGCGTGCCCGAGGTGTAGAGGATCACCGCCGTATCGTCTGGGCGGCGCGGGGCGACCTCGTCGGCGGGCGGGCAGCGCTCGAGCAGCTGGTCGAACCCGCCCGGTTCCACGAGCACGCATTCGGCGCCCGTCTGCTCGGCGCCAGCGAGCGCCGCATCGGCGCACCCGTGCCAGGCAAGGAGGACCTTCGCCCCAGAGTCGCGGAGATGGAACGCCACCTCGCCCTCCTTGAGCAGGCCGTTCATCGGCACAACAGCCGGGCCGAGACGCAGCGCGCCGTAATAGCAGATCGGGAAATACGCGACCTTGGGCAGCATGATCCCGACGCGATCACCCGGCCCGACGCCCCTCGCGCGCAGCAGAGCCGCCGCGCGGGCGGCAGCCTCGTCAAGCGCAGCGTAGGACACCTCGCCGTCGTCGAGCCTGATCGCGACGGAGTTGGGACGTTCGACCGCAGAGCGGCTCAGTAGGTCGGCAAGGTTGGGCATCTCGTTCTCCTAGCTAGGGCTGCAGTGGATGAGGACGCCGCGGCCCGCACCGGCCTGTCGTGACTGGGGCATGGATGCGTACGCCAGCGCGGGGGGGCGCTGGGCGAGCGTTGCAGGAACGCTGCCCACCAGCGGGCCGGCCACGCCACCGCGTCCGCGAGATCCGACGTTGAACAGGCTCGCCGCGGACTTCTCGGCCACGTCGAGGAGGACCTCGTCGCGATGACCGAGGTCCTCCTCGCACGACCCAACGTCGCCGAGCGCATGCTCGAGCACGGCATCAGCCACGCGGTGTCGTCGAGCCCCGCACGGGGCGCCCGTGGGAGTGCTCTCGATGCTCAACATCGCCGGCATCCTTGGCTGCAGCCGGCCTCGCCTCGGCGATCGGATCGCGCGGGTCTTCCGCGCCGACGAGCCCGACGGGCTGGACGGGTGTGCCTGGCACGGACGTTGAGATCGGAGGTGTGAATCCTGTCCTGGAGCCCTGACAGGGGGAATCCAACATTGAAGAGGCAAGGGCGCGGCCCGGAGTTCACCGGGTGGTCCCAGTGCGCCGTGTGGCGCTGCGGGGCTTCCGTGAGGGCGGGTCTGAAGGAGGCTATAGGTGCGTTGTGGTGGCGAACGAGAGTGAAGCGCCGTAAGGCGTTGCCTGGTGGGCGAGCCGGCCAACGGCGGCGATGCCCGATCCCTGTTTGTCGTGACCGGGAGCGTATTGGCGACGCGATCACAGTGAAATCTCAGCATCTCACCTCAGGAGATCTGCTGGGTTCCGGCGATGTGTGCCGGTAGGCCGGAGAACGAGAGGACGATGGTCGATGGCCGAGCAGAAGTCCGAGGATCGCGTAGTACCGGAAGGCGGGTGTAATGCCCGCTGAGCGTGCCGGGTCGAGTCCCGGTGGGCAAGGGAAGGCGGTCCCGGTCGAAGAAACGGCGGTGCAGCTCAGCCTGCCGATCGCGACAGCAGAAAGCCCGAGAGGGGCTACCCGCAGGAGGACCCGGGATCGGCTTGGGGCGATCCGGGCGGGGGTGCCGAAGGCGATCGTCAATGCCGAGAACGTAACGTCGGCGACGATGGAGGAGGTTGCGAATCGATTGACGAGTGCGCTGTTGAGGGTGGCGTCGAAGGAGGGCGCTCCTGGTCCGGATGGGCAGAGGATCGAGGCGCTGGTAGACCAGTGGCCGGTGGTGTTGCCCAGGTTGGCGGCCGACCTGCTTGGGGGGACGTATCGGCCCGGCGAGATTCGCCGGGCGTACATTCCCAAGGCGGGAGGCGGGCAGCGCGGGCTGGGGATTCCCGACGTGGTCGATCGGGTGGTTTCGGAGGCTGTGCGGGCAGGTGCTCGAGCCGCTGTGGGAGCCGACGTTCCATCCGTCCAGTCACGGGTTTCGACCTGGCCGAAGTTGCCACACGGCGATCACCGAGGCCAAGCGGCATCTCGAGAACGGCTACGGGTGGGTGGTGGATCTTGATTTGGAGAAGTTCTTCGATCTCGTCTGCCACCAGCGGCTGACCGCGAAGCTCGCTGAGCGAGTGAGCGATCGGCGGCTGCTCGTGCTGATCGGACGGATGCTGAAGGCCAAGGTGCTGCTGCCCGACGGTGTTGTGATTGCCAGCGAGCAGGGCGTTCCGCAGGGCGGTAAATGAGCAGCTGCTCATTTACCGCCATATGAGCAGCGCTGGGTTATGCGCAGTGCTGGCTTGTAGTTCCCGCAGCGAGCGGGGTTGACGGTCGAGCGCTGCGCATAACGCGGGGGAGGCTCTGGTCACGCGACTCGGCGTGGTGCCGAGTCGTTCGTGACCGGAGGTGAGCTGTCATGGCGGCTGTTTGTGAGCCTGGTGTCCGCGTTGGATGCCGAGTTGGTGCGTGTGGGCTATAAGCCCTCGACGCTGAAGTGGTATCGCGGCTGTTGGCGGCGTCTGGAGGGGTACTTCGCGTCGCGCGGGGTGCGGGAGTTCTCGCTCGATGTTGCGATGGCCTGGGTGGATGAGGCGTGCGGCGGGTTCTTTGAGAAGGAGCAGGCCGGCACGCTGAGGGCGAGCGACGTGTACTTGTTCCGGGTCGCGGCGATGCTGGATGACTTCGCGGTCCACGGGGCGGTGCTGCGCCGCTACTCCCGGAGCGTGAGCAAGTTGGATGCCGGGCAGGCTGACGTTCTCGCGCGCTTTCGGGCGTGGTTGCGGGAGGGTGGTTGCGCGGTCTCGACGGTTCGGGCGTATGGGACCGTCGCCGGTGAGTTTCTCGCGTTCATCGGCGCGCGCGGTGGTCTAGGCAGGCTGGACGGCGCGGTGATCGGCGCGTTCGTTGTGACGTTGGCCGGCTATCAGGCAAAGACGGTGGAGCACAAGCTGTGCGCGGTGCGGTCGCTGTTGCGGTTCGCAGCGACGGATGGGCTGGTCGACGAGGCTGTGCTCGGGACGGCCCCGGCGGTG
>CAWIII010000028.1:0-31166 GCA_963836065.1 uncultured Solirubrobacterales bacterium | reverse complement strand
CGCACAACACCCGCCCATCGAACGCGCCAACGCCCCCCCGAGACACCACCGCCGCCGTGCCCATTTGACTCGAGGGCTTGACAGCGGGCCGTTGGACAAGTAAGGAGATGACGGACATCAAACATCTCGTCCGTGCCGGCTGGAATGCCGGCCCTGGGCTGATGCAGCGGCCCGGAGAAGCTGGGGACGGCCAAGGCGTGGGATCGCGCGCCGGAGGTCAAGCGTCCCGACAACGTGACGGCCGGGCGGTACTGCCAGACGCCCGCGTGCGTGCTAGCGAGACCGAAAGGTAGAGCGAAAGCGATCTGGTGGTAGAAGCCCCTTTATTCCTGAAGCAACCCCAAATCTGGCGGACATGGGTTGCCCACAGCAACGAGGCCGCTCTGTGCGTTGGCGGCTCGCTCCGTGCCTGGCTTTGCGGCCTGGGCGTGGTGGCCGGCGGGAGACTGCGAGTGCCCGCCGGATGCGCTGTAGGGGTACAGCCAGCTACCAACCCGGTCAAACGGATCTTGGTGAACGCGGGAAGCGCCCCGCGCGCGCCGGGCTGCTGGTGGCAGCCCGGCAAGGCCCGATGCCGGTTGACGGGCGCGGGGCGTGTCGGAGGCCGCATAGTAGTCGGGGCCGAGGAGAGCTCGGTACATGGCGAAGGCGGACAGCAGGACCGCAGCGTGAGACGCCGTTCGGGAGGTCGGGCGTGAATACGCCCGCGCCGCTTGACGCACAGCTTGCCGAAGAGCGGGTACTGGGATGGCAAAACAAGCTGCACCGATGGGCAGTGCAGGATGACCAGGTTCGCTTCGGTGATCTGTTCAACCTGATCTGCGACCCCGCGACGCTGCTCGTCGCGTGGGAGCGGGTGAAACGCAACCGGGGGTCCAAGACCGCCGGTGTTGATGGCATCACGCGCAAGCACATCGAGCAGGCAGGCGTGGAGAAGGTTCTGGGCGAGCTTCGACAGTCGCTGCGGGACCGCACCTACACGCCGCTGCCGGTGCGCGAGCATCAGATCCCCAAGCGCGGGTCCGGGAAGGTCCGCAAGTTAGGCATTCCCGCCCTGCGCGACAGGATCGTCCAGATGGCGACGGAGCTCGTGCTGGAGCCGATCTTCGAGGCCGGGTTCTGCCCGACCTCGTACGGCTTTCGGCCCGGACGCCGAACGCAGGACGCCATCGAAGAAGTGCGGTTCTTCATCAACGACCCACGGACGTACGAGTGGGTGATAGAAGGAGACGTCGAGAACTGCTTCGGGTCGATCCATCACGGATTGCTCCTGGCCGAGCTGCGCCGTCGGGTGACCGACAAGCGGGTTCTGGCGCTGATCAGGCAGTTCCTCCGCGCAGGGATCATGACCCACCTGGGCACCCTGACCGACACGCCATCGGGCACGCCGCAAGGGGCGATACTTTCGCCGCTCCTTTCGAACATTGCCCTCTCGGTATGTCAATGGCCATCGGTTTCTCCCCAAGTACGGCCATCGGTTCTCCCCACCGGCGGCCATCTTTTCTCCCCGCTGGTGGCCATGAGTTCTCCCCACGACCGGGTGGGAGAGCGACCGTCGTCGCGGGGGCCGAGCCGGGAGGGCGAGGCGCCGCGGCGATGGTCGCTTAAAGTCCGTCTCAGGTCAGGGGCCTCACCCCCTTGCCGGCGGTCGCCTGGGCGAGTCGGTAGCTGTCGGTGCCGTCGGTGATCAGCACGTGCGCGTGATGCAGCAGCCGCTCGACCGTCGCGGTCGCGAGCGTCTTGGGCATCAGCTCGTCAAACCCGGAAGGGTGAATGTTCGACGAGATCGCGAGCGATCGTTTCTCATAGGCGGCGTCAACGACTCGGAACAGCGCCTCGGCCGCGTCGGCCGAGACCGGCAACAGCCCGACGTCATCGACGATGATCAGATCGGCGCGGATCAGCTTGCTGATCGCTTTGCTGACGCTGTCATCGGCGCGGTGGCGGCGGAACAGGACCGCGAGCGTCTCGAGCGTGTGCCACGCGACGGTCTTGCCCTTGTCGATCGCCAAATGCCCGAGCGCCTCGACGAAGTGGCTCTTGCCGGTGCCGCTGGGCCCGCAAACGCACAGCACCTCCGCGCGGTCGATCCATTCGAGCGTGCGCAGCGCTTGCTGGGTGGGTTTCGGGATCGCCGACGCCTGGGGTTCCCACGCATCGAACGTCTTGCCGGCGGGCAGCCCGGAAGCGCGCCTGCGGGTAGTGATCGTGGCGTGGTCGCGGCCGGCTGCCTCCTCGGCGAGCAGCACCCTGAGGACTTCGGCGTGTTCCCAGCGTTGTGAGTTGGCGGTCGCGAGCACGTCCGCCGCCGCCCGCCGAACGTATGGCAGCCGCAGTCGTCTGAGCAGCCGGTCGAGCTCGTCGGGCAGCGGCGGCGGGGCTGGTAGCTTGACGGTCATAGCCCGATCCGATCCGCCTGCGCGGCGAACTCCAGCAGCTCTGACGCGAACTCGCGCGCCTCATTGGGTGTGAGCGTGCAGATCGCCGGCGGCAACCAGCAGCGCTCCCGCCGGCAGTCGAAGCGGTGATCGTCGGTCATGATCACGCTGATCTCCTGCACCGGCCGCCCGCCGTCTGGTTGCCAGACCTGCTCGGGATCGATCCGGCAGTGGACGCTGTCGCGGTAATCGCTCATCGCGCGGCCTCCTGCTTCCACCAGTTCGCTTGGAGCGTTTGCCGCTCGGCGTCCTCGGCCGCCTGCAGCAACGCCAGCGCGAGCTGGCGCGCCTGCTCGGGCCGCAGATCGGTATACGCGTCCGGCAGGTTGGTCGGCCGGCCGTGATCATCGACGGCGCCCGGCCCGTCGTGAAGCCGCACGCGCACCAACAGCTGCCGGGCTCCGTAGAGCAGCCGTTCGCGTGCCGGGCCCGCGAACGCCTCCGCCTCGCATCGATAGCCGCTCATCGCCCGAACCCCTCCCAGCTGCGAGTCGAGCGCTGCAACGAGGAGTCCTCCGACGCGCGGGCGGGGAACGGGATCACCGTCCCCGCCCGCTGATGCGCGAGGATCGCGGCCAGGTCACCGTCGCTGAAGCGGCCCGCCTCAGCGCATACCTTCAGCGCATGCTCGACCTGCTCGGCGCCGTGGAGCTTGGCGAGGTCGACCGCCTCAGCCATCTTCCGTCTGACCCGCGTCGCGCCCGCCGCGGCCGCCTTGATCAGCCACTGCTCGCCGCCCGGTCCGAGCGCCAAGAACGCCGCCTCCTCCCGCGAACGGGCCCGTGGGCGACGCTCCAGCGCGCCCGCCGGGCGGGGCGGATAGTGCTCATCCTTGATGCTCGGCCGGCCCGGCGTCGTCAACTCGTGCCGGGCGACCTCACGCGGCCCCTCCGGCGAGTCGACATGCACCACGATCAACTCCGACCCATGCGCCCTGGCCCACACCCGCTCCTCCACCAGCGAGCTCGGGACTGAGTAGATCGCGCTGCCGACACTGATCGTCGACTGCCGGTCGACCTTGCGCGTCTGCCCGAAGCACACCGTGTGCGCCACCTTCGGCAACGGGTGCATCCGCTCGCGCTCCTCGGCGAGCATCACCACCGGCGCCCGGCGCGTGATCCGGTGCTCGCGCGCGTTCACCCGCTCGCAGAACCGCTCGCACTCGGACTCCAGCTCGGCGAAATCCCGATACGCCGAGCGGAGGTTATGGTCGGTCGGGACCAGATCCGCCGTGGCGATCCTGACCGTCGCTTCTGACCCGCCCTTGCTCTCAGGATCCGCCGGCACGCAGGTCGCGACCGTCAACCCGTAATGGCGACCCACCGACACGATCTGCGGGTTGCGGACCGCGATCCCGCACACCTGATCCACGCTCACGGTCTTCTCGTTATCGGTCAACGCGTACGTCGGCGCGGACGCGAACCGTCTCAGCGTCCGATCAAGCGCCATCACGACGCTCGGCATCGTCTTGTCCCACAACGGCAACACGACCCGGAAGCGCGACCACGCCAACCACGCGCAGAACAACACCGTCGAGCGGCCGCCAACCTCGGGCCCGTCGCCATAGTCCCACTGCATCCACAGCCCCGGCTCCGGGATCCACGGCCGGTACCGACGCCCATTCCCCTGCCGCCAGCGGCGCTTCGCGTCCGCGACCGCCCGACGCGTCGTTCGCTCCGACCCCATATAGCCCATCGCGACCAGCGTCTCGTGCGCCTTATCCGCCCGGATCTTCCCGCGCGAACGATCGACCAACTCCTCGATCTTCGCCGCGAACCGGTCGACCATCGGCCGCGGCCTGACCGACACCGGCAGCCCGCCACCAGCAGCGTCCCGGACCGCTACCCAATGCGCGACCGTCTTGTGATCACACCCGCACAACTCCGCCGCTCCCCGCAGCGAACCAGCCAGATCGAACGCCTCCAGAATCTCCATGACTTCCTCTGCTTTCTTCAAGCCCGCCTCCTCGACGCGCCTCGATGACGAAGCGCCGGGAGCTACAGGCCGCTCAGGACAGAACGCTCGTCGTGGGGAGATCCGATGGCCACCCATGGGGAGATCCGATGGCCATCAGTGGGGAGTTTCGATGGCCGCCTACGGGGAGATTCCCATGGCCGCCGTCACTCGGTACTCGACCGCCGCTTCGAGGCGGCATGGGCGTCACGCTCGCCCGATCAGCGCAAGCGTGATCACGCCAAGGGCCGGCCCAGCTATCGAATGGTCCGCTTTGCGGACGACTTCGTGGTGCTGGTGCGCGGCACCGAAGCCCACGCCCACGCCATCAAACAGCAGACGGCCGAGTTCATGGCAGAGCAGATGCGATTGACGCTCTCGCCCGAGAAAACGCACATCACCCACGTCGACGACGGCTTTGACCTGCTCGGGTTCCGCATCGTGCGGGCACCCTGGCGGGGTAACAAGCGCGTCGCCTACACCTTCCCAAGCAAACGAGCAGTACGCGATGTCATGCACCGCATCAAGACGCTGACCAAACGCAGCACGATGAACCTCTCGCTCGACGAGCTGATCCACGCGCTCAACCCCATCCTTCGTGGATGGGCCCACTACCACCGCCATAACGCGAGCAAGCGCTGCTTCGCCTACCTCAGCTACTACCTGTGGTGGCGACTCATCAGGTGGATACGCGCCAAGCACCCGCGGATGACCTGGAAACAGATCAAGCGACGGTACTGGGGACGCCACTGGACCAGCCCCGAAGGCACAAGGCTCGCGTGGCCCTGCGAGGTTCCGGTGACCCGATATCGCTTTCGCGGCCACCGCATCCCCTCACCATGGGCGGCGACCACCGGAACAGGCCGGGCCACCACCCAGCCGGAGACCGCCAGTGCCTAACCCAGCGTCACGATCGGCCACCGCATGTCCTGTGGAGAGCCCGGTGCGGTGGAAGCCGCACGCCGGGTTCGGAGGGCGGCGGCGAGCAAACCACCGCGCGTAAGCGCGGCACAGGCGGCTCGCCGCCGACCCTGCGTCCGGTTCGGAGGGCGGGTCGGGGAAACGGACCGGCGGTAACGCCGGTACCGCGCCCCGGCCCGACCCTGCGAGTCACGCCGCACCAGGGAGGACGGGAAAGCCGTCCACAGGGCCTGCGACGCGAGGTCGCACGTATATGAGTGAACACGTTGATTGGAGGTTCGACGAATATCGAAGGCGTAGTTCCGGGCTCGTGCCCGGGGCCTGGCCTCGGCCTGACGTGCGTCGCCGGCGTCCCCGGCGGGGTTCGAAGCATCAGGCAAAAGCCCAAGAGCGCCCGTTCCATCCGGGGGCCACAGGCGAGAGGCAGATCGGACGGGTGAAGAACTTAAACCTCTGGCTGATGTCTCGTGAGGACGAGCTCCGCCGATGGGATGCAGCAGCGGAGTACAGGGACTGGCCGCTGAAAAGCGGCAGGCGCCGGTTGAGGAGTCCTCTCAACCGGGAAGAGCACCGCCGTCCCCGGGGCACAGGAGGCACCCACCCCGGTCGTAGCTCGTGCGTGCGAAACGCGGTAACCCCCGTCGGGGTCCGGTGCTGTTTGACCGGTAAGCCGACCGTGAGGAAGGCCCAACTCCCCGGCGGGAATCTGATGATCGAGAAGACGTCCTGTGTCAACCCCCCGAGCGAAGAATTGTTTGAGCCGCCTGCTGAGCGTGCTCGTGCTCGGGCATGTTAGGACCCCTGTCGGGCGGAGGAGGCTGCGCTGCGCGCAGCTCCTCTCAGCAGGGCATTTGCTGGCCCTGTGAGCGCTACGTGTTATGTGGCGCTACCGGCTAGCGAAGCGCGTTCGGCCCGTCAAGGGCCGCCGCTACGCGGCTCGCTGCGCTCGGCCCTGACGGGCCACCTTTGACTGCCCGCCCTTGCTCCGCTCTTTTGGCGGTGAAGGTTGCGCTGCGCGCGGGCTGCCCTGCACAGAGCCAACGTCCACGCCGGCGCTGAGAGCGTCGCCGGCCATCCGCTGGGTGGCGGGAACGTCAAGGCGGCTTCCACATGGGGTCGGGATGAGAACCGCGATGTGCTGCTGCGCGCCGTGGTGCAGGGCGATGTCATACGGCACGGCGTCTTGCCAGCAGCGCCACAGGATGCGGCTCCAAGCGCGCCCGAGGGTGCGGATCGCGCGCTGGTGGTCCTGGCCGCGGGCGCGGGCGGCGGCGTAGCGGTCAGCGGCCCAGGAGTGCCAGTGACAGGTGCTGTCAGCGAGCGTGCAGAACGCGTCGCGGAGCCGCTTGTTGCACGCCCAGCGGTAGCGAGCGACCTTGTGCTTGCCGGACTCGACCGCCACAGGCGCTTGGCCGGCGTCGCCCGCAAGCGACTCGCGGGTGGGGTAGCGAGCGCGGCAGTCGCCGATCTCGGCGAGCAGCGTGGCGGCCGTCAGAACGCTGTCGGGGCCCTTGAACAGCGAGAGGAAGATCTCGCCGTCCGGATGAGCGCGCACTGCGACCGCGATCTGGCGGTCGAGCTGCTTTACCTGTTCGCCGAGCGTGCTCAGCGTTGCGACGAGCGCGAGCGCGATCTCACGGCCAGCGTGCATCTCGGTCTCACCGGCGCAGCCGACGGCCGCGGCCCTGAGCTTCTCCAGCAGCTCGGCGGGCGCCTTGCCGCCGCTGTAGCGCTGGTTGCGCAGGAACGTTGCGAGCCTCTGCAAGCCGAGCTTGCGCGCGTCAAGCGGGCTCGGGTAGCGCTTCAAGAAGGCCAGCGAGATCGGGCTGTCCAGACTGCTGAACAGGCCGACCGGCCCGGGCCAAAACCGCTCAAGCTCTGAGCGCAACTGGTTGGCGAGCGCCACGCGAGTCCGCACGAGGTCCTCCCGCGCGCGGGTCAGCGCCTTGATCGCCTTGGTCTGATCGCTGTCAGGCTCAAGCACCCTGAAGCGATAGCTATCAGTACGCGCCAGCTCGCAGATCACGAACGCGTCAAAGCGGTCAGACTTCCCGCCTGAGGCGCGGAAGCGCGCACGGGCAGCGGCCACCTGGTTGGGATGCAGCGCCAGCACCCGCAGCCCCACGTCCAGGAGCCGGTCCACCAGCACTCCGTTCGGCCGCTCGATCGCGACCAGCTCAACCCTCGCCCGCACCAGCGCCCGGCACAACGACCGCAGCCCCGCCTCATCGTGCGCGAACGTGGCAGCCAGAAGCTCCTCGCCCGCCTCGTCGCAGACCAACACATCATTCTTCTCCGACGCCCAATCAACGCCGGCGTAATTGCCCATCTCGATCCTCCTGTGATCATCAGACAACCTAGACATCGCCCCCGGCCAAGAGGTACCGTTGCGGACGCTCATAGACAGGCCCTCAACGGGGCTACGTCCTGTTGCCGCTTGCGGCACCTCACCCCGCCGAGGCGAGCTGGTCTTCTCGTGGCCCTCTAACGGGCAAGCGAAAGCAGGCTCTCCCTCGGCGGCGGTCGAGGCTCCAACACAGAAGAGGATGCCCTATGAGCGAAATGCCGACAGTCGAAAGACAACAGGAAACCGGGACATGATGGCTGGCCCCTTCAGCTGGCCGTTCCGGATAACTGGCCGGATACGGGACGTAAGTGCCCGGACGCGAAAGCGTGCTGACGCGGTCAGGTGAGCCCCGGCAGGAGAAGATGATGATGACGCCAGAACCAACGGACAAGTTAGACGCTGCGACTACGGTCGTGGTGAACGGACCCGCGGACGACCCACTCGAGGTTGAGCGGATCGCACGACGTCGCCCCATCGGACCTACACGGGCTTGCTTGAGCCGGATGCATCGAAAGGTGCTCGTCCGGTTCTGAGGGGGGCCGGGCGCAGCAATGCGCCCGGCCTACCCGGTGAAGGGGCACAGGTGACTGGACATCCGAGAACCGGGAGGTATGCGTAATGCAGAACGCCGAAACGGTATTGAGTGTCCTCCGTGAACGCGGCAGGCGCGGCCTGCCGTGCGATGAGCTGTATCGACAGTTGTTCAACCCGCAGCTGTACTTGCTGGCCTACGGGCGGATCTACTCCAACAAGGGAGCGATGACCCCCGGACCCGACGCGGAAACCGCGGACGGCATGACGCTGGGCAAGATCGAGCGCATCATCGACGCGTTGCGTCACGAGCGCTACCGGTTCAAGCCCGTCAGGCGTCTCTACATCCCCAAGAAGGACGGGAAGCAGAGACCGCTTGGTCTGCCTTCATGGTCGGACAAGCTGCTCGGCGAAGTCGTGCGTCTTCTCTTGGAGGCGTACTACGAGCCGCAGTTCTCCGATCATTCCCACGGCTACCGTCCTGGTCGTGGCTGTCACACTGCCTTGCGCGACGTGGCCGTCGCTTGGACTGGGACGACCTGGTTTATCGAAGGCGACATCTCCCGCCGCTTTGACCAGCTCGACCATTCGGTCATGTTGGCGACGCTCGAGGAGATGATCCACGATAACCGGCTGCTACGGCTGATCGGCCAGATGCTGCGAGCTGGGTACCTGGAGGACTGGGTGTGGAACGCCACGCTCAGCGGCGCGCCGCAGGGCGGGGTTCTCTCCCCATGCCTGTCCAACATCTACCTGCACAGGTTGGACCGCTTCGTCGAGACGGTTCTGATGCCGGGATACACCCGAGGAGTGCTCAGGAGTTCTAATCCTGAGTACAGCAGGGTCAGAAGCGCGCTTCATCGTGCCCGTAAACGCGGTGATCATGCCGCGGTACGAGCGTTGCGCAAGCAACAGCGCAGCCTTCCGACAGGGGATCCATGTGATCCTGGCTATCGGCGGTTGCGTTACGTCAGGTACGCAGATGACATCCTGCTCGGGTTTGCTGGACCGAAGGACGAGGCTGAGGAGATCAAACGTCGCCTCGCTCAGTTCCTGCAAGATGACCTCAAGCTCGAGCTGTCCGAGACCAAGACGCTGATCACCCACGCCCGCACCAGCGCGGCGCGGTTCCTTGGCTACGAGATCACCACCCAGCACGCCAACCAGATCATCACCGACGGCCGACGCAAGGCCAACAGCAGTATCCGGCTGCGCGTACCTGGCGACGTGATCAAGGCCAAATGCTCCCGATACATGTCTCGGGGAAAACCCGAGCGCCGCCCCGAGCTGCTGAACGACGAGGACCACTCGATCATCAGCCGCTACGGGGCCGAGTACCGGGGCATCGTCCAGTACTACCTGCTCGCCGGCGATGTCCATCGACTCGACCGGCTGCACTGGGTCATGGTGACCTCGCTACTGAAAACGCTGGCTGCCAAGTACGACTCGTCGGTGTCGAGAATGGCCCGCAAGTATGGAGCCACGATCAACACGCCGCACGGGCCGCGCAGATGCATCCAGGTCAGCGTCGACCGTGGTGAGGGCAGGAAGCTGCTGGTCGCCACCTTCGGTGGCATCCCGCTACGACGACAGAAGAACGCGATCCTGAGGGACCGCGAACCAGTCCCGACAACCACCCGCCGCACAGAGCTGGTCCACCGGCTCCTGGCGGGACGATGCGAGCTCTGCGGGAAAACGGACCAGGTGCGCGTGCACCAAATCCGCAAACTCGCCGACCTCGACAGGCTGGGACAGCCGCAGCCCGAATGGGCGCAAATCATGGCTACGCGGCGCCGCAAGACCCTCGTGGTCTGCGAAACCTGCCACGCCGGCATCCACGGGAGGCCAACCGCGTCAAACACGGAATAGTCGCTGGAGAGCCCGGTGATCAGAAATGGTCACGCCGGGTTCGGGAGGGGGGTCTCGGAAAAGGACCACAATGGCACCTCGCCGAGGCCCTACCTCAGCCGATCCGTCTCATGCTAACAAAAGACCTACGGATAGCCCCGCGCGCTAACGCCAGCCTCGGCGCGACGCGCGCCGCGTACGGCGCCTCCCGGACCACGAGGTCGCCCCGGGTCTAAGCACGGCACAACTCACGCCGCCATGGCCGGGCGGCACGGCCCTACGCCCGATCCCGGCCGGCGCTCGACCGTACGCCGGGGCGCTACATGCGCGCGTACGAGTCGCGGCAGAGCTATACCCAGAAGTTGTGGATGCGTGTGAAGAGGAAGGCGGCATACCTTCCCGGTTGACGAAGACCGAAGCCGGCGATGGCCGGCAGGAAGGCACGCCATGTCAGATGTTCGCAGGCTCCCCGCCGGGGAGGACAACGAGGGTCGGGTCACGCTCGATGATCTCGCGCGGGAGGGAGCGCGTCGGATGATCGCTGCGGCGCTCGAGGCCGAGGTCGACGAGTACGTCTGCACGTTCGTGGACGAGGTCGATGAGGACGGCAAGCGGGTGGTGGTCCGCAATGGTCGTGCGCGGGAGCGGCGGCTGACCGTGGGCTCGGGTACGGTCCCGATCCGGGCGCCGCGGGTCAACGACAAGCGCGTCGACGAGGAGACCGGTGAGCGCAAGCGGTTCAGCTCGAAGATCCTGCCGGCGTACGCGCGGCGGTCGCCGAAGGTGACCGAGGTGCTGCCGATCCTGTATCTGCACGGCCTCTCGACCGGGGACTTCGGGCCGGCGCTTCGGGACCTGTTGGGCGAGGACGCCTCGGGTCTGTCGTCGAGCTCGATCCAGCGGCTGACCGAGACCTGGCAGGCCGAGCACGCCGCATTCCGCACGCGGGAGCTGCGGTTTCACCGCTACGCGTATCTGTTCGTCGACGGCGTGAACGTCAGCGTGCGGCTGGGCGAGGATCCCAAGCTGTGCCTGCTGGTTGTGATCGGCGTCCGCGAGGACGGGCAGAAGGAGCTGCTCGCGGTGGAGGATGGCTACCGCGAATCCGAGGACTCCTGGGCGGCCGTGTTCCGCGATCTGCGCGACCGTGGCATGAACGAGCCGAAGCTGGTGACCGGCGACGGCGCGCTCGGCGCGTGGGCCGCGCTGCGCAACGTATTCCCCGGCGCCAGGGAGCAACGCTGCTGGGTTCACAAGACAGCGAACGTCCTCGACGCGCTCCCCAAGCGCCTGCAACCAAGGGCGAAGACGCTGCTGCACGAGATGGCCGAGGCGCCCACACGCGCGGATGCTCGCAAGGCGCTGGAGCGCTTCCGGGACGAGTTCGACGCGAAGTACCCGAAGGCCGTTGCGAAGCTCGACAAGGACTGGGACGCGCTGACCGCGTTCTACGACTTCCCCGCCGAGCACTGGCGGCATCTACGCACCACGAACCCGATCGAGAGCAGCTTCGCAACCGTCAAGCTCCGCACCAAGGTCACCAAGGGCGCAGGCTCCAAGAAGGCCGCGCTCGCGATGGCCTACAAGCTCCTGGACGCCGCCCAGGAGCGCTGGCGGCGGTTCAACGGCCACGAGCTCGTCACCGACGTGCTCGACGGCGTGAAGTTCAAGGACGGCATCAAGGTCACAGACGACGACACCACGACGGACGAGGAGGTCGCCGCCTGATGCTTCACCTTCTCATCCACAACTCTTGACAATTGCTCTACGTACCCGGCAATACTGGGCTCGGGCCAGGTGGGCGACACTCGATTCTCCTCGTGCCCGCAGCCACACGCGAGCGTAGGGTTGCGCTGCGCTCGCGGTTCGCGTCAATTTCGAAAAGGACTCCATGACTCGCACGGCCCGCCGGCATCCGCCGCGCCTCCGCACCAAGCGTCAGCTTGCGCTCGTTATTACGTTGGCCGCCGTCCTGCTCGGGCCGGCAGCCGCCCAGGCGATGACCCTGCGCGCGCAGATCACCCGCCTCGGTGTCGGCGAGGAGCAGATCACGCTGACCGCCCATGCCGCGCGCAGGTCGCGGTGCGGCGCGACCGTGGCGGCCGCACGCGTGAAGGCGCTGCGCCTACCAACGCTGGTCGCCGTGCGCGGCCGCGCGGCCTGGCGCTGGGAAATCCCGGCGGGCGCGCCGCAGGGCCGCTGGCGCTTCCGTGCCCTCTGCACACACGCTCGTTACCGCACCCGCGCGACCACCTTGGCAAGGATCTCGACTGGGGTCGGCGAACGCGCGGGCCTCGTATCACGGGGCTCGTTGGAGGCGGTCGCCGGTCGCTATCTGCACCGACCGCCGTCGCAGGCGATCGCCATCGACCCGAACGGCTCGAAAGGCGGCGGCGGCGACGGCAACCCCGGCGATAAGGGCTACTGCACGTGGGGCGCCTGGAACCTCGCGCCCTGGCTGGGCTCGGCGGTGTATGGCCCTAAAGGGCACAACGACGCAAAATGGTGGGCCGACAACGCCGGGCGCAACGGACTGCCAACCGGCACCGAGCCACGTGTCGGGGCCGTCTTCGTCATCACGACCGGGTACTACGGCCACGTCGGCGTCGTCGTTCAGGTCCTCAACCCGACGACGTTCATCGCCAACGAGATGAACGGCGGCCGCCTCGTGAACCCCGCGCAGGGAATCACGACGGAGTTCGGCCACTACGCGCTGCACCAGCACACGACCGGCCCGGACATGAAGTTCATCTACCAGCCGGGTACCCAGCCCGGCGCCTACATCAGCCACATCGTCCAGTGGGACGGCGACACTAAGCAACAGAAGACCGCATGGCTCGTTGGCTCTGACGGCAAGCGCCGCTGGATCCCCCACCACCACGATCTACTGGTGCCTCAAGAACAAGGGCATCCCCGGGCCGGACGTGCTGCCCGCGGCGCGGCTCGACGAGTATCCCGACCTGAACGGGCAGTGGGTCACCTGTGACCCAAACGGCGCCATTGGGGCCGGTACGGGCACCCCGCCGAGCGACGCGGCGCCACCAACTACTACTACTACCACCACCACAACGACAACGCAGCCACCTCCGCAACAGCCGCCGCCGCAGCAACCGCCGCCGCAACAGCCGCCGCCGACCTGGAAGGAGACGGCGGGCGGAGTCGCACACACGTGGACGAACTACACGAATGCCGGCGGCACCCAAGGCCCGTCGATCGCGTCCAACCAGACTGTCGACATCTCGTGCAAGCTGACCGGATTCAGGGTCGCAGACGGCAATACGTGGTGGTATCGGATCGCCTCGCCGCCGTGGTCAAACCAGTTCTACGTGTCAGCGGACGCGTTCTACAACAACGGGCAGACCTCCGGGAGCCTAGTCGGGACACCGTTCGTCGATCCGGCGGTCGCAAACTGTTGAGGGACGACACGGCGGTAGCAGTCACGGGCTAGTGTCCTCCGTCTTAAGTTTCTTGTGTAAGTTGTTTGGGGTTCGGGAAGAACTGTCGTATGGCAAGAACTGGACGGCCCAAGCAGGTGTTGGTGTTGAGCGATCAGGAGCGTGAGCAGCTTCAGCGGTGGGAGCGCCGGCGGAAGTCTTTCCAAGCGTTGGCGGTGCGGTCGCGGATCGTGCTGGCGTGCGCGCAGGGCACCTCGAACAAGGACGTCGCGCAGGCGTGTGCAGTGTCGGCGAACACGGTCTCGAAGTGGCGGCGGCGGTTCTGCGAGCTGCGATTGGATGGTCTGTCGGATGATCCGCGGCCGGGACGGCCGGCGACGGTGAGCGCCGAGCAAGTCGAGGACGTCGTCGTCGCGACGCTTGAGTCGACGCCGGAGCACGCGACGCACTGGTCGCGGGCGAAGATGGCCAAGCGATCGGGCTTGTCTGAGTCGACGATCGGCCGGATCTGGAAGGCGTTCAATCTCAAGCCTCACCGGACCGAGACGTTCAAGCTCTCAAATGATCCGCTGCTGGTGGAGAAGGTGTACGACATCTGCGGGCTGTACTTAGACCCGCCGGAATCCGCGGTCGTGCTCAGCGTCGATGAAAAAAGCCAGGTGCAAGCGCTCGCGCGTTCGCAGCCGGCGTTCCCGATGATGCCCGGCATGCCCGAGCAGCGCACCCACGACTATCTGCGCCATGGAACCACGAGCCTGTTCGCCGCGTTCAACACCCAGGACGGGACCGTGATCGCGAGCACCCATCGCCGCCACCGCGCGATCGAATTCAAGAAGTTCCTGCACAAGATCGACGCGGAGGTACCCGATCATCTCGACGTGCACCTGATCTGCGACAACTACGGCACCCACAAGAGCCCGGCTATCCAGCGCTGGCTCGAGACCCACCCGCGCTTCCACATGCACTACACACCGACCTACTCCAGCTGGATCAACCAGGTCGAACGATGGTTCGCCTACCTCACCGACGATCCCCTCGGGCGCTCTGACCATCGCTCCGTCCAAGCGCTCGAGAAGGACCTCCGCGAATGGGTCAACGGATGGAACGAGAACCCCAAGCCGTTCATCTGGACCAAAACCGCCGAGCAGATCCTCGAATCGATCAAACGACTTCTACAACGAATTAACGGCGGAGGACACTAGCCGGTAGCGCCACATAACACGCAGCGCTGCAGGGCGACAGCAAGGTTGCCCTGCTGACAGAGGCTGCGCGTTTACACAACCCAACAGTTTGCCGTTCGCCGCTCTCAGCCCGCACGGATCGAGTAGCGCTGCCAGCCGGCGGCCTCGGTCTCCGGGCTGCTCCCCCCCCTCCCCGCCGGTACCCCCAAGAATTTGCGCTTGGGGGTTGACACAGGACGTCTCCATTCCCTCTCTCGTTGCCGCCGTTTTGCCGTGCGCGCGTCCGAATCTCTCCCGAGGTTGGGCGAGCGTTGTGGCGGCATGCGGGTGACGCGGTTCGGAGGGCCAGGACGAACGCGTGTTCGTGTGTCGTCACCTACGATCATGCCAGGAGAGCCCGAAAAGTGCCCCCTCAGTCAGCACGCTTTTGTTCGTCACGGCCCGTGGCGAAGCCCCGCCATGACGACTTAACGGCACCCCTTCTTCCCCGGATCTGCAATTTCACCTGACGCGTACCGACGCCGGCGGGACTTCTTTCCGCGGACCCGAGAAGACTTCGGGGCCCGGCCTGAGGCGCCCCCGCGCGATAGCCGCGCGGGGGCGTCAGGGCCGTGGACGAACGGCGGGGATTACTGTGGTGTCCCGCAGCCGCCCGGGCGCTCGATGCCCTTCGTGACGTTGACCGTGCCGCCCAGGGGGAGCTGAACTCCGGCAACGGGCGACTGGGAGACAACTCGGCCGATGTCCTCGCAGTCGATCTTCGAGCTGATGGCCCCCACGACCAGGCCCGCTGTGGTGATCTCGGTTGTCGCCTGGGGGATCGTGTCGCCGCTGACATCGGGCACCACCGGGGCAGGGTCCGTGGAGCTAGGCATCGTCTGAACCGTCACGCTTGCGGTGTGGGTGTCGGCCCAGTTGAGCGTTATCTTGAACTTCCCGAGCGGCGAGAGCCCGTCCGGATCGGTCCAGGACTGGCCCACCGGCAGCCCTATGTCGTCGACGTGGTCGAGGTCCAGCGGCGTCATGTCGAGCACAAACGGCGCCACGCGCGGCGAGGGCGGAATCGCCAGAGACCGCTCCTCGGCACTCACGAGCAGAACGCCGGTGTTATCGAGACCGTGCAAAGGCATGCGGTACTCCACCCAAATGACCGGGTCCGAGAAGCCGTCGACCAGACGCAGCGCCTCGGTGCCGCCCGCGACGTGGTCCTCGAGCCGCGAGATGAGCTTCGTCACCGTCGGGGCTCCTGCCGAGATCGACGTTACGGCTCCAGGGTTCCAGCCCAGTGTCGCCAGCTGAGCGGAGGTGTAGCTCCTGATCGGGTTCGAGTCATGGCTCCCCATCGCGCTGTATGCGTTGTTGTATTCGTTCTGCTGGCAGTAGGACTCCAGCGGGCTGAACAGCGGCACCGCGGTGCCGAAGTTGTCGGTGCAGGACTCTGAGCCGGCGTGACCTAGCCCGAGGTGGTGGCCGAACTCGTGCGCCAGGACTCGGAGCGAGACGTCGCCGTTCAAGATGACGCGGTTGCCGTTCCCCGGAAGGTCTGCCCTGCCGGACCAGTCGGGGCATGTCGGCCTGAAGTAGTAGACGACGGCGTCGTAGTTGGCGGGGTTGGTGCCCAATTGGCGCTCCGCGGCATCCGCAAGGGTTGTAACTTCGTTCAGCCAGGCGTCACCGCACAGCTGTGCTTGGGGCTGCACCGTGACGTATTGGTGAGTCGTCCCGCGCACATACCCGATGAAACGACCCCGGGAGACGTTCACGAGCCACGGATTCAGAACGTTGACAAACTGGTTGCCGACCTCGGCCTCTGTCCGGTCGGGGAAGCTTGCCGGGGTGCTGTAACCGCCCTTGAAGGCCACGGTGATCACGAGTGCAGGTTTGAGCTGCGGAACCGTAGCCGGTCGCGTCGGATCGTCGGGATTCGGAATCACTGTGTGTGACGTGAAGCCTGGCTCCTTCGGGAGTGGCGGGCTCGCCGACGCCACGGCAGGAGCGCCGAGCGCGATCGCCGCCACCACGGCAGACAGCATGAGCAGCAGAGACCTGATCCGACCCGTCTCCAACCGTCTCTCAATTTGAGAGTCGTGTATGAGGCCGGGACAGGAGCAGCTCGCCACAGCGTTGGCCGGCGCCGCGAAGGCCATGGTGGCGGACGCGTTGGCGATCACGCCACCGGCTGCCAGGATTGCCCTGCGAAGCGGTGGTATCGATATCTGATAGTTCATCTGTATTCCTCTGAGTGTTGGAGTTGGTTACCTGGTGCACCGTTCTTGAAATTCCATTGCGGTCTGGCGGCCTCGAGCTTGCAGCCCGCTCGGCGCGACACGATCAGCCAGATCAGACATCAGACAGCAGGCATGCAGTCCAAAGACACCCGACTCACAGCGATCCTTCCCGCGCCGCCACGAATCTCCACTGCGATCTGGTAACACGAGCAGTTCTGGGGCGGCCCATAGCCCCTCATCAACCTGCGGTCGATAACCATCCAGCTGACGTTCGACCCCCGAGGCACGGGAGCGCTGGATCGAAAGGTCTACGGCTCGCGGCCCGCCGGCGAACACTTCGCGCAAGCCGAGCGGCTTGGCGGAGGGCCACAAGAACCGTCCAGGCGACATGTCGCGCCTCTCGGGCGCGAGCTTCGAGACGATCAACACGTTGCGCGACGTGTCGCCCACCTCGCTCGACGACCGCAGTCCTTCGATGGCCTCCCGCGCGAGATAGGTCGTTTCGGTCGTACCCGCTTACAGCGTCCTGTTTCGCGCTCCAACCCCCGCGTCGTCGTGTACATGTCGACGACAGCGATCGTCAGGTGCCCGGGCACTTACGCGCTCTGGGGGGACATAGCACTCCTTCTCTGAAGTTTGTACTCGCGCTGGCGGATCGCGATCGCGACCTCTCCGTCGCGGATCGTGCCGCGCTTGGGCCGGCGCCTCTGTCGGCGCAGACGCGTCGCGCGTACACGTGGTGCTGCCATCCACCTGCCATCCGCCACCGATGATGGCCGTGCCGGGTCGAAGGCGCCGCGGTCAAGGCGGTGTTGGGTGCGCTGCCCGGATGTCGAGTCTCCTCTGGGGCGGCGCACCATCAACCGTGAAGAGCAGTCTCGCGCATGGAGTTGGTCTTGTGGTGGTGGGTGGTTTGGCGGTTCGAGGGCGAGGCCGGGAGCCGTTCGTCGGCGGCAAAGACACCGACACCACAGCGATCCTTCCCGCGCCGACACGAAGAGCGCGCGTGGCCGTCTTCGGCGCCCTCGGTTCGCCACCAGACCGGAAGTGGTCGTAGGCTCCTGCCCTCCGCCCTGAAGCGGAAGCCTCGCTCATCCGTGCACTTTGCCATGTGCCTCAAGCCGGCAGTCGGGCGCCTGGTCCGAGGCGGCGCAATATCGCTTATAGCCGGGCGGAACGTTACGAGAATCGCTTCGATGAACGGCACAAACGCCGATGGCATCGGTTCGCTCGTTACCGAATGTGTGCGGAAGAGCCCTTCTGGGACGTGTTCCGCGAGGTCGTCCTAGTATCCGCGCGCGGTCCTTTCAGGGCTCCCGGGCTCCCGTAGCATGGGTTAGACGCCGGCGAGCCCGAACGCGCCCGTGTCGCCGGAGCTGGTCGATGAGGCTGTCGACCGTGCTGCTGGCCGCCGGCGGGTCCGTGAAGCTCTCGGTGTGCCGTCTGACAGGCGGATCAGCAACGAGGTGATCGACGAGCTGCTCGCCGGCGCGGGCACGGAGGAGGAGATCGCCGGGCCTGGTGGGCTGCTCGCCGAGCTGACCAAGCGGCTGGTGGAGCGGGCGATGGAGGTCGAGCTGACCGAGCACGTCGGCTACGAGCCGCATCTGGAGCCGCCAGGCGGCGGTGGGAACCCGCGCAATGGCACGACCGCGAAGACGTTGATCACCGAGCACGGGAAGGTCCCGATCACGCGCCTCGCGATCGCGACGGCAGCTTTGAGCCGAAGATCGTCAAAAAGCGTCAGCGCCGGTTCGTCGGGTTTGACCAGAAGATCCTCGCGCTCTACAGCCGCGGGCTCTCCACGCGCGATATCGAGGCGCACCTCGAGGAGATCTACGGCGTGAAGGTCGGCCGTGACCTGATCAGCCGCGTGACCGATGGGGTGATGGACGACGTGCGCGAGTGGGGCAAGCGGCCGCTGGAGGACATCTACCCGATCGTGTTCCTTGACTGCATGGTCCTGAAGATCCGCGAGGGCGGCACCGTCCAGCGCCGCGCGCTGTACCTCGCCCTGGGCGTCACGCTCGACGGCGAGCGCGACGTGCTCGGCATGTGGTTCCAAGGTAACTATTCAGGTGGTGGCGGTTCAGTTGCCGGTCCAGCGGCGGTACGCGGCGATGAGACGTGAGGTGGTTGCGTCTGCGTCGATGTCGATGTCGAGCAGCGCGACTTCGTAGCGGCGTCCGCCGCGTTGACAGGTGGCGATCAGCTCGCTGCGGTTGTCGCCTCGGCTGACGGATAGGACTTCGACTTGTTCGCCGATCACGGTGCCGTGAAATGAGAAGTTCGCGTCTTCGTCGAAGGCGGCCTCGAAGCCCATCAGTTGTTCGTCTTCGTCGTGGCTGTCGACGGTGATCTCGTCGATGAGGTTGTCGAGGTCAGGGTCGGCTTGGCGTGCTGGGCTCACTGGTCTCCGATCGTTAGGCGGCTGGGTTGAAGCGATCCAGGACGAGTGGTGGGCAGCGGATCTCGCCGCTTTTGAAGCGGCCGATCGGACGGTGCACGCACACGACGGCGGCGTGCTGGTCGAGCTCGACGACGATGCCGTGGACGCCGTGCAGGTAGCGCGGGCTTGCCTGATGGTTGATCCGCACGCGGTCGCCGACGTTGAGCATCGCGAGTGCCTTCTGGGAGTTGACCGTCCGCAGCAGCTCGTGCCGGGCGTGCACCGCTTCGGCGATCGCGACGAGGTGAGCGTCCAGCGCGCCGGCTGCGATCTGGTCAAGCAGCAACCGCTCGGGCTCGACCGGCGGGTGTGGTGGTGGGCTGGTCGCCGGCCGCGGCGACGGCAGCTGAGCTTGGGGCTGGCTGCGGGTTCGCCTGCGGGAGCGCTTGCTCACAGCACGGGAGTATCGGGTGGCTGGAAGACGGATCGCTCAGGGGCCGGCGGCCATCGGCAGCCACGGCCGGCCGGCGCTCAGTTCCAGCAGCACCTCCACCGGCCGCTGGCCCTGTTTGCGAGCGGTCGAGAGGTAGGAGCGGATCGCCAGGAACCGCTCGGCGCCCTCGGTGGTGCGCCAGCAGCCGGAGATTTTCTGCTGCAGCTTGACCATCCGCAGGTCCCGCTCGCACAGGTTGTTGTCAAACGGGACCCGGAAGTCGTGCGCGAACCGCAACGCTTCCTGCTCGCGCTCGTCCAACCGCAGCAGCAGGTTCTGCGCCTTGGTGCGCTTCGGTCGGCGCCCGCTGCGATCCTGCGCCAGCTCGGGGTTCTGCTCGTAACCGAGCTTGATCACCTCGCGGTAGCAGTCTGAGAGGACCGTGAGCGCGTCATCTGAGAGACGGTCTTCGCCCGCCGCGTGGGCCTCCTCGACGGCTTGCTTGGCATCGAGCAACAGCGCGCTCATCGCCGCCGCCCAGCTCTCGCCCTGCTCCTCGGCTGAGAGCAGCTCGCGTAGATGATGCGCGCCGCACAGCGCGTGACGCGCCTTCTCATACAAGCGGTAGGGCGCCCACCCGTCGTGCACCGCGGTGCCCCCGAAGGCTGGTAGCACGCCCGCGGCGTTGATCCCATCCCGCCCCCGCTTGGTGTGCACCGTGAACAAGGTGAGCGTCTCGCTTGAGACGCAATGAATCCAACCCAGGTAACCCTGCATCCGCCCGCCGGTCTCGTCAAAGTGCGCGACATCGGTGTCTTGGAGCTGGCGGCGGACTTCGTCCAGGAACCGCTCGAGCCCTTCCGCGCCCTGCGCGACGAACGCCTGCAACGTGCCCACCGAGATCGGCACGCCCGCCCAGTCGGACAGGATCTCGGCCGCGCGCTTGTACGGCAGGTGCTGATAGCACACCAGATAGATCCCCATCGCCCGGATCCGCGGGCCGTAACACACCGGCGCTGTGACACCCTCCGGGAAGCACGAGCTGGTCAAGTGCCCGCACGGACAGCGTCGTTTCTGGATCCAATGCTCGACGCAACGAAGCCTCGGCACCTCAGGCAAGTCGAACACCTGCCGCGACTGAGACTCCACGATCGGCCTATCCGACAGATTCCTCCCGCAGCACTCGCAGCGATCAACCGGATGCGCGACCGCCTGATCCGGATCCTCACGGCGCTGAAGATGATGACCCGGATGCCCGGGCTGACCACCCGGCTTGCGCCCCGACCGGCGTCGCAGGCTCCGCTTCTTACTCGCCGGCGGCTTGGAATACCCATCCGACGACGGCGGCTTGGACGAGTTGCGCGAGTTCTGATCCAGCCGCGCCTTGAGCTCCGCAATCACCGCATCGCGCTCCACGAGCCGAACCTCAAGCTCGGCGACCTGCGCGCGGAGCACCTCGATCAAGGCATCCAGCTCAGCAGCACGCGCCTCAAACGCCGAACTCGGTCGCTCTGCATCCGCGCTTGCAGCCAGCATGCACGCAAGATTCCGCGCGCGCCCCCGCGATCCTGCCCACCAACGCCCAGCCCCCTCCGCCGAACCAAGCCCCCGGGACCTGAACAGTTACGTTCCAAGAAACCGAGGGCGCGAAGTTCTGGATGCAGGTGCTCACCGACCTCAAGCAGCGCGGCGTCCGCGACATCCTGATCGCGTGTGTCGACGGGCTCGCGGGGTTCCCCGAGGCGATCGAGGCGATCTTCCCCAAGACGACCGTGCAGACGTGCATCGTCCACCTGATCCGCAACAGCCTCAAGTACGTCCCCCGCCGCGAGCGCGAGCAGGTCGCCCGCGACCTGAAGCCGATCTACACCGCCAAGGACGCCGACCAGGCCCACGCCGAGCTCGAGGCCTTCGATGAGAAGTGGGGCGCCCGGTTCCCGGTCATCACCCAGGCGTGGCTGAACGCGTGGGAGCACGTGGTCCCGTTCCTCGCGTTCCCCGCCGAGGTCCGCCGCGTGATCTACACCACGAATGCCATCGAAGCCCTGAACCGGCAGCTGCGCAAGGCGATCAAGACCAAGGGCAGCTTCCCGAACGACGACGCCGCCCGCAAGCTCGTCTACCTCGCGCTGCAGAACGCGACCCCGTAATGGACGCGATGTCAGAACTGGACGACCGCGCTGCTCGCGTTCAAGATCCACTTCGGTGACCGCGTCCCCGACAATGCAAACTGACAGTCACTGATTGCCACTCACACGGAGTAACTGTTACACTTACCATAATCCGCCTACACAGTTAACGGGACGCCCTCCGTCTGACCGCACGGCTTGCGCCCACAGGGCCACGAGAAGCGAACGACACGGCTCGAACTCCCCTCGCGACCGACCCAGTCGTCGCCGTGAGCGCTTCGACCGAAACCTCACGCGCCGATGTTCTCTGAGCTGATGGCTGCGACAAGCGTCCGAGCGTTTTCCGAACCTACTGACGTATCCGTGGGTAGTGTCACCGTCCGGGGAGGGGTGGGCAGAGCCCGGCGAGTGAGAGCATCGCGAGGGCGATGACGGCGCTTGGTGAGTGGTAGCCGAACCCGCGGCGGATGGTCAGGCGGATTTGGGTGTTGATCTGCTCGACGCGGGCGTTTGAGAGTCCATTGGTGAACGCCGCCTCGACGCGTTCGCGCTGTTCTGTGATCCGGCGGGCGAGCTTTCGGAATGGCTCTAGGCGTGATCGTCGGGCCCACTTCAGCCACGCTTCGAGCAGTGTGAGGCCGTCCTCGGCGTCGACGCGGTAGATCTGGCGCAGTTGCTGGGCGAGGAGGTAGGCGCGGTACAGCCGCTGGTTGGTCTGCTGGATGCTCGAGAGCTGTCGCTGCTGGCGTTCGCTCAGGTTGCCTGGGTTCTTCCATAGCGCGAACCGGGCGCCTTTGAGATCCTTGGCGAGCTGCTTGTTGCCGGCGCGTCTGGCTTCGTTCCAGATCTCGCGGCGGATCTCATCCAAGGCGTCGGTCGCAGCCTTGACGATATGAAACGGGTCCAGCGCGATCACGGCGTCCGGGCAGCGCTCGGCGACCGGCCGGGTGATCCACTCGGCGTCATCGCATGACACGAATTCGATCTGCTCGCAGCGTTCTTTCCCGAGCAGATCGAGGAACTTCTCGACCGTCTTGCGGTCCCGGCCGTACGCCGCCCAGACCAGCCGGCCGGTGTGATGGTCGACGACCACGGTCAGGTACTTCTGCCCTTTGCGGATCGAGATCTCATCGAACCCGAGGGCCTTCAGGCCCGCGAACAGGTCACGTCCTTGCTTGGCCTCCGCGCTGACGCGCGCGCAGATACGCCCGACGGTCCGCCACGCGATCCGCATCAGCACGCAGATCGCCGTCTTTGACGTGTTGACCGTCAACCATGCGATTTGATCGTCGAAGCCGCGCGTGAACCTGGCGTCGTGGCGCGCCCATGGGACCGCCGCGACGACCACCTCGTGCACCTTGCACTGCACGCGCGGCGCGTCGGCCTCCACGTAGCACAATGTGGTCCCGAGATCCAGCGCCCGCCAGCGCCGGCGCCCCTCGCCGAGGTCATACCCCGGGCAGCGCCGGCGACAGTGCGGGCAACGATCCCGCTGGCTGTAACCCGGGCGGACCGACACCACGATCGTGCCGTCTGATTCGACATCGACCGCTTCGACCACCGTCTTGCCGAGCCCCAAAAGCCGCGCCCACGCGCGGACGCCTACGCTTGCCTTGCGCACGTCGCCACCGTTCCTTCCCAAGGGTTTCTGACATCGCTAAACCAGAGCCTAGGAGCACCGCGGCGTGCGCACCCTCAACCCGCCCTTCCGGGCGGTCCCCGCCCGGAACTCCCCAACCCACCAGCGCCAGCGACTCGGGCGCAGTCAAGCAGCGCAAAACCCCTGCTAACAGCAGAAACGACTCGCGTCCCACGACCAACCATCAAGGCGCTGCTTGACGGCAACCGGGCGATGGCGCTACCCCCGCCCGAACCCTCTCACCCCACCCACGGAAACAGCAGTAGCGCCCGTTTTCGGCAGGGCCGACCGACACGATGGTTCTGGGCGACGGCACGCGGCTTGGGCTCCGGCCTCTCGGCTCTGAGGACCGCGATGGCGTCGCGGCGCTGTTCGCTCGCCTCAGTCCCGAATCGCGCTATCGACGATTCCTCTCACCGAAGCGCGAATTGACGCCGCAGGAGCTTTCGTACCTCACCGATATCGATCACGTCCACCACGACGCGTTCGCCGCGATAGATCAGCGCGACGACGCGATCGTCGGCATCGGCCGCTACGTGCACGTCGCCGATCGACCGAAGGTCGCAGACCTAGCCGTCGAGGTCACCGACGAGCTGCAGAACATGGGCATCGGCACTGCGCTCGCTCGGCACACGGTGCAGCGCGCCCGCGACAACGGCTTCGCGCTCCTCACCGCCACGACGCTGTCGGAGAACCGGCCCGCGCGTGCGCTGTTGCGACGGTTGGACTTTCGCGCTCACGGCAGACACGGCAGCGAAATCGAGCTTGAGCTGAAACTCGACCGGCCGAGCGATCGGCCCGAAAGCACTGACGCGAATCCGATCGTGCGCGCCCTGCCGTGGCCGACAGCCCACCCATCGCCGGAAGCGTGGCCCGCCGCCAGCCTGCCTGCCGATAGGAGCCCGGCACCGGCCCGCCGCAGGGGCCGCCCAGCGGCTTGCCGCACCAGCACCGAACACAAGATCTCGACGGCAGCCCGCATGAAGGCTGCCCGGGTCCCGCTCTCCCGCGATCAGGAAAGCACGCGGGAGTCGGGGGCGCTCGCGTGACGGCGGCCATGGGAATCTCCCCGTAGGCGGCCATCGAAAGTCCCCACTGATGGCCATCGGATCTCCCCATGGGTGGCCATCGGATCTCCCCACGACGAGCGTTCTGTCCTGAGCGGCCTGTAGCTCCCGGCGCTTCGTCATCGAGGCGCGTCGAGGAGGCGGGCTTGAAGAAAGCAGAGGAAGTCATGGAGATTCTGGAGGCGTTCGATCTGGCTGGTTCGCTGCGGGGAGCGGCGGAGTTGTGCGGGTGTGATCACAAGACGGTCGCGCATTGGGTAGCGGTCCGGGACGCTGCTGGTGGCGGGCTGCCGGTGTCGGTCAGGCCGCGGCCGATGGTCGACCGGTTCGCGGCGAAGATCGAGGAGTTGGTCGATCGTTCGCGCGGGAAGATCCGGGCGGATAAGGCGCACGAGACGCTGGTCGCGATGGGCTATATGGGGTCGGAGCGAACGACGCGTCGGGCGGTCGCGGACGCGAAGCGCCGCTGGCGGCAGGGGAATGGGCGTCGGTACCGGCCGTGGATCCCGGAGCCGGGGCTGTGGATGCAGTGGGACTATGGCGACGGGCCCGAGGTTGGCGGCCGCTCGACGGTGTTGTTCTGCGCGTGGTTGGCGTGGTCGCGCTTCCGGGTCGTGTTGCCGTTGTGGGACAAGACGATGCCGAGCGTCGTGATGGCGCTTGATCGGACGCTGAGACGGTTCGCGTCCGCGCCGACGTACGCGTTGACCGATAACGAGAAGACCGTGAGCGTGGATCAGGTGTGCGGGATCGCGGTCCGCAACCCGCAGATCGTGTCGGTGGGTCGCCATTACGGGTTGACGGTCGCGACCTGCGTGCCGGCGGATCCTGAGAGCAAGGGCGGGTCAGAAGCGACGGTCAGGATCGCCACGGCGGATCTGGTCCCGACCGACCATAACCTCCGCTCGGCGTATCGGGATTTCGCCGAGCTGGAGTCCGAGTGCGAGCGGTTCTGCGAGCGGGTGAACGCGCGCGAGCACCGGATCACGCGCCGGGCGCCGGTGGTGATGCTCGCCGAGGAGCGCGAGCGGATGCACCCGTTGCCGAAGGTGGCGCACACGGTGTGCTTCGGGCAGACGCGGAAGGTCGACCGGCAGTCGACGATCTCGGTTGGTAGTGCGATCTACTCAGTCCCGAGCTCGCTGGTGGAGGAGCGGGTGTGGGCCAGGGCGCATGGGTCGGAGTTGATCGTGGTGCATGTCGACTCGCCGGAGGGGCCGCGTGAGGTCGCCCGGCACGAGTTGACGACGCCGGGCCGGCCGAGCATCAAGGATGAGCACTATCCGCCCCGCCCGGCGGGCGCGCTGGAGCGTCGCCCACGGGCCCGTTCGCGGGAGGAGGCGGCGTTCTTGGCGCTCGGACCGGGCGGCGAGCAGTGGCTGATCAAGGCGGCCGCGGCGGGCGCGACGCGGGTCAGACGGAAGATGGCTGAGGCGGTCGACCTCGCCAAGCTCCACGGCGCCGAGCAGGTCGAGCATGCGCTGAAGGTATGCGCTGAGGCGGGCCGCTTCAGCGACGGTGACCTGGCCGCGATCCTCGCGCATCAGCGGGCGGGGACGGTGATCCCGTTCCCCGCCCGCGCGTCGGAGGACTCCTCGTTGCAGCGCTCGACTCGCAGCTGGGAGGGGTTCGGGCGATGAGCGGCTATCGATGCGAGGCGGAGGCGTTCGCGGGCCCGGCACGCGAACGGCTGCTCTACGGAGCCCGGCAGCTGTTGGTGCGCGTGCGGCTTCACGACGGGCCGGGCGCCGTCGATGATCACGGCCGGCCGACCAACCTGCCGGACGCGTATACCGATCTGCGGCCCGAGCAGGCGCGCCAGCTCGCGCTGGCGTTGCTGCAGGCGGCCGAGGACGCCGAGCGGCAAACGCTCCAAGCGAACTGGTGGAAGCAGGAGGCCGCGCGATGAGCGATTACCGCGACAGCGTCCACTGCCGGATCGATCCCGAGCAGGTCTGGCAACCAGACGGCGGGCGGCCGGTGCAGGAGATCAGCGTGATCATGACCGACGATCACCGCTTCGACTGCCGGCGGGAGCGCTGCTGGTTGCCGCCGGCGATCTGCACGCTCACACCCAATGAGGCGCGCGAGTTCGCGTCAGAGCTGCTGGAGTTCGCCGCGCAGGCGGATCGGATCGGAGCACGGCTATGACCGTCAAGCTACCAGCCCCGCCGCCGCTGCCCGACGAGCTCGACCGGCTGCTCAGACGACTGCGGCTGCCATACGTTCGGCGGGCGGCGCCGGACGTGCTCGCGACCGCCAACTCACAACGCTGGGAACACGCCGAAGTCCTCAGGGTGCTGCTCGCCGAGGAGGCAGCCGGCCGCGACCACGCCACGATCACTACCCGCAGGCGCGCTTCCGGGCTGCCCGCCGGCAAGACGTTCGATGCGTGGGAACCCCAGGCGTCGGCGATCCCGAAACCCACCCAGCAAGCGCTGCGCACGCTCGAATGGATCGACCGCGCGGAGGTGCTATGCGTTTGCGGGCCCAGCGGCACCGGCAAGAGCCACTTCGTCGAGGCGCTCGGGCATTTGGCGATCGACAAGGGCAAGACCGTCGCGTGGCACACGCTCGAGACGCTCGCCGTCCTGTTCCGCCGCCACCGCGCCGATGACAGCGTCAGCAAAGCGATCAGCAAGCTGATCCGCGCCGATCTGATCATCGTCGATGACGTCGGGCTGTTGCCGGTCTCGGCCGACGCGGCCGAGGCGCTGTTCCGAGTCGTTGACGCCGCCTATGAGAAACGATCGCTCGCGATCTCGTCGAACATTCACCCTTCCGGGTTTGACGAGCTGATGCCCAAGACGCTCGCGACCGCGACGGTCGAGCGGCTGCTGCATCACGCGCACCTGCTGATCACCGACGGCACCGACAGCTACCGACTCGCCCAGGCGACCGCCGGCAAGGGGGTGAGGCCCCTGACCTGAGACGGACTTTAAGCGACCATCGGTCGGGTAGCCGGGACAGTTACCCGTCCCGGCTCCCACAGAACCGTGCTTGCGCTGTTCGCACACGGCTCCTCGGGACGGTGGGTTATGACCCCCGCCGCCGGCCGGTTTGCGACCTCGATCTATCCCCATCGAGCCAGCGATGGCTGAACGGGGGCAACGACATTCCTTCCATCGTCACAGACGGGGCGGTCTCCGCATTGACGATCGCCTTCGGCATATCTGCTGTTGCGATCGGCAGGTGGAGCTGCACCGTCATTTGATCGACCGGGACCGCCTTCCCTTGCCCGCCCACGCTTGCGCGGCCGGACTCAGCGGGCATTACACCCGCCTTCCAGTACTACGCGGTCCTCCGACTTCTGCTGGGCCATCGACCTTCGTCCTTTCGTTCTCCGGCCTACCGGCAACCTCGCCGGAACCCAGCAGATCTCCCGGGATGAAACGCTGAGATTTCGCTGAGATCGCGTCGCCACTACGCCCTCCGGTATCGGCAGGTATCGGGCATCGCTGCTGCAGGCCAGCTCACCCAACCGAGGGGCGCCTTACGGCGCTTCACTTTCGTTCGCGACCACAACGCATCTATGGCCTCCTCCAGACACGCCCTCACGGAAGCTCCGCAGCGCATAACCAAGCCGCACTGGAGCCGCCCGGTCAATTCCGGGCCGCGCCCTTGCCTCTTCGATGTTGGATTCCCCCTGTCAGGGCTCCAGGACAGGACTTCCACCTCCGATCTCAGCATCCGTGCCCGGCACACCCGCGGCGCCTCGCCCTCCGGGCTCGGCCCCCGCGACGACGGTCGCTCTCCCACCCGGCCGTGGGGAGAACTCATGGCCACCAGCGGGGAGAAAAGATGGCCGCCGGTGGGGAGAACCGATGGCCGTACTTCGGGAGAAACCGATGGCCATTGACACCCGCGAACGATTGCGTCCCGCGTTCGTCCCTGGCCACGGGATGAGTTGAGATCGATGGCGTCTTACAGCCACATAGGGCGCTTGCTGCCGTCGAGCGGTCAGAGGAACTCACGCGGCTTGTCTACGAGCTCTCGATGCGCACCCGACACTGAGCACCTCTCACGGAGGCAGGACAGCGAGCTGCTGTGGCGCGCGCACCTGCGCTATCTCCGCGACCTGCAGCGGGTCGCCCGCGAGGTTCTCGCAGATGTCAGCTAGCAGGCCGAGGCCGCACTTGCTCGATCCGAATCGCCTGCCCGACTACATCGACGCGTTGTTTCGGGCGGCGTGGGCGCTTTGTGGATCGCGACACGACGCCGAGGATCTGGTGCAAGAGACGTTCGCGACAGTACTCAAGCGCCCCCGGTTGCTCCGCGACGACAACGAGATCGGCTACCTGCTACGGGCGCTGAGAAACACCTATGCCAACCGCTACCGCACCGCCGCCCGTCGACCAGCCACGCGTCAACTCTCTGAAGACGACGCGCCGTCTGTCGGTGACAGTCGCCTCAACGCCCGCGAAATCATGCAAGCAATCGCAAGCGCGCCAGCCCCGTACCGAGATGCCGTAATCGCCGTGGACCTCATCGGACTGTCCTACCGCGAGGCCGCGCGCTCCCTACACACCCGCGAAGCGACGATCACAACACGCCTTCACTGCGGACGGCAGCACGTCGCAGGCGAACTGATCGCGCTGGCCTGAACGAAAGATCCGGGCTAGGTTCATGCCCACAGATCGGAGGGAGCGACCAACGGCAGGACACCGACACGCAGCGTCCGACGCTCCCAGTGGCGTAGGCCAGTGGCGATGCAGCCAAGCACCAGAAACCAACAAACGGTATCGGACAACGAAACCGAGGAAGGAAGGGCTATGAGACTCTTCGGTGTGTTAGACGCTTGACCGTGCTCGCGATGATCGCGGGCCTGGTGTGTGTGTGGCGGGTGCTTACGCCGCGGTCGTCGGGCTGCCTCCGGGCGCCCAGGTCAACAATGACCTGCCTGCGATCGATCCGGGGCAGGACGCGGGTTTGACCGATTTGACGGCGGGTACGGTGACGGCCGGTAATGCTCGCGTGCCGTGGGCGGCGTTTTCTCAGAAGAGCGGCGCTAGCCAGCAAGATCTTCGTCCGGGCGTTCAAGGGCGGGGCCTGGCAGACGCAGGGCTTCCCCGAGTCGCTCAATGAGGACGCCGCGCAGGTAGCGCAGGCCCCGGCGATCGATTTCACCGGTGCGAACCGGACCGTCCCGTGGGTCGGCTGGGCGGAGCCGAGCACCATTCTCGGAGGCCATGATCAGATTTTCGCGAGCCGCTTTGTGCCCCAGCCCGCTCCCGCTCAGGGTGGCGGCCAGTGGATCCACGAAGGCCAGCAGGAGCCGGGTACGGCCCCGTCGCTGTAGGCGTTCAGGGGGGTGTCGTGGTTGTGAGCAGGGTTCCTGCGTGTTGCATGGAATTTTGCGTGCGTGCGGCGTGACGAGGTAGAGGCGATCGGGTTGGCGGGCGGGGAGCCGGCGGGGCAGCTGGTGCTGGCGTTGCTTGACGAGGTCGTGCTGCTGCGTGAGCGGGTCGAGGAGCTCGAGCGTCGCCTTGGCCAGAACTCGGGGAATAGCGACAAGCCGCCGTCGTCGGATCCGCCGGCGTCTCGGGCCGAGCGTCGCCGGTTGGCGCGGGAGGCGTACAAGCGCTCGATGCGCAAGTCCGGCGGCCAGCCGGGGCATCAGGGCAAGACCCGGGAGCTGGTCGCGCCCGAGCGGCTGGACAAGCGGGTCGCGCATCTGCCTGACTGTTGCGGTTGCGGGCATGTGTTTGACGGCAGCGAGGAGCGGGTCGGCGATCCGGTGTGCCATCAGCAGTTCGAGTTGCCGGTGATCCGCCCGCTGGTGTTCGAGCACGCCCGGCTGCGGTTGCGCTGCCCGGCGTGTCAGAAGGCGACGCTCGCGCAGCTGTCGGCGGGTGCCCTGTCGGGGTTCGGGCCGCGTATCGATGCGCATATCGCGATGCTCGCCGGCGTGTTTAGGCTCTCGCGTGACCAGGTCCGTCAGACGGTCGTTGAGGTGTTCCGGATCCCGGCATCGACGGGGTCGATCGACAACGCGATCATGCGGATGAGCGCGATCCTCGCCGATCCGTGGGCTGAGCTGCGGGACGCGATCCGCAAGGCCGAGGCCGTGCATATGGACGAGACGACGTGGCGCCTTCAGGGAGCTCAGCAGTGGCTGTGGGTCGCGGCGTCGGCGCTGGTGGCGTGTTTTCGAATCGACCCGACCCGGTCCCAAAAGGCGGCAAAGGCGCTGCTGGGCGATGAGTTCGGCGGGTTCGTGATCAGCGACCGGTACACCGGCTATCACTTCCTCGACGTCCTCCAACAACAACTTTGCTGGTGCCACGTCATTCGCCAGCTGGTCGAGGTCTCCCAGCGCACCGGGGCGGCCGGCCGCCGCGGCACACAACTCGTCAAGCTCGCGCGCGAAGTGATCGCTATCCACCGAGAGTTCCTGACCGACGGCCACGACCCGGACTGGCTCAGTGACCAGCTGGCGCCGCCGCGAGCGCAGATCCGTGTACTGCTCGAGCAATGCGCCACCGGCCACCACACCAAGACAGCGAACTTCGCCGCCGGACTGTTGGAGGAGTACGACGCGCTGTGGACCTTCTGCGACGTTCCCGACCTCCAGATCGACCCGACGAACAACGCCGCCGAGCGCGCCGTCAGACACGCCGTCCTGATGCGCCGCCTTCAAGGCGGCACCCAGTGCGAGCAGGGCAGT
>CAWIII010000027.1:0-198669 GCA_963836065.1 uncultured Solirubrobacterales bacterium | reverse complement strand
CTCCCACAGAACCGTACGTACGATGGTCGTATACGGCTCCTCGGGACGGCGGGTTATGACCTCCGCCGCCGGTCGGTTTGCGACCTCGAAGTCATCCCCACAGCGCCAGTTGTGGCGACTCGGGGGCGACGATCTCCTGGTGCGCCTCGCGATGCAGCTCGACCAGGAAAACCAGCCCACGCTTAGCGAAATACGCGTTGCGCAGGCCCTGGTCGATCGCGTGGGTGTGGCTCAGCGCCCACCAGGACTTGCGTCCTGCGTACACCTGCCGCCACGCGCTCTGAGGCTTGACGCCCCGGGCGATGAGTTTGCGGGCGATCGTCCGTTTGCGTTTCCAGTGGCGCAGCACAATCGCGCGAAGCCGACGCCGGATATGGGCGTCGAGCGCGCGCAACGTGTACTGCTCTGACGGCGAGCAGGTCCCGAAGAACCCGTGCCATCCGCACAGCCACGCGTTGATCTGGACGATGCAGTCGTCAAGACTGCTCCCCCAGTTCCGCGGCGTGAGCTGCCGGATCCGCTGCATCGCTAAGCGCTTCGTGCGCTCCGACAGCAGGACCTCCACGATCCCGGACTGCGGGTCTAACCGCAGCCGGAAACCGAGGAAGTGGCGATCATCGGGTCGGGCGAGGGCCGACTTGGCTTGGTTTACCTTCAGACGCAGGCGCCCTTCGATAAACCCCGTCAGGCTAGCCATCACCCGCCGCCCCGCCCGTTCGCTTGAGACGTACACGTTGGCATCGTCTGCATAGCGAACGAACCTGTGGCCACGCCGAGCGAGCTCTCGATCGAGCTCGTCCAGCACGATGTTCGACAGCAACGGCGACAGCGGACCGCCTTGCGGAACGCCCTGCTCGCTGGCAATCACAACACCGTCGGGCAGCACCACCTTGGCCTTCAGCATCCGTCCGATCAGCACGAGCAGCCGCCGATCGCTCACTCGCTCAGCGAGCTTCGCGGTCAGCCGCTGGTGGCAGACGAGATCGAAGAACTTCTCCAAATCAAGATCCACCACCCACCCGTAGCCGTTCTCGAGATGCCGCTTGGCCTCGGTGATCGCCGTGTGGCAACTTCGGCCAGGTCGAAACCCGTGACTGGACGGATGAAACGTCGGCTCCCACAGCGGCTCGAGCACCTGCCGCACAGCCTCCGAAACCACCCGATCGACCACGTCGGGGACGGTGGCTTCATACTGCACCTCCTGCAGACCTGGTTTTGGTTTCGGCCGGTAGGTGAACCGAGTTCTGTATACGCTCGCGGCATTGTTGCTCGACCTGCGGCGAGAACGGGATGTAGAGCCGGTCGGCGGCCCCGCGGCGGGCGGTGAGCTTGCCAGTTGAGATCCAGGCGTAGACGACACTGTGCGAGACGCCGAGCCGCTCGGCGAGGTGCGCGACGGTGACCTCGCCATCGTTGAGGAGCTGCTCGGGGCCGGTCAGGATCCGGTAGCGCCAGCGCAGCCATCTGACGGCGCTCTCGTCGAACGGCTTGCCTTTGCCGGTGCGCAGGCCGGCGGCGTTGAGCTGCTCGGCGATCTGCGCGTTGGCGTGGTCGGCGGCTAGGCGCCGGGTGAGGTCGACGGCGGGGGATGGCGTGCGTTGCGCGTCGGCCGGCTTGGGTGGGCGCTGGACGGTGTGTTGCTCGCTGGCGCCCGAGCGCCAGCGGATCCCGACTTGAAGCTCGCGTCCCTCGGGCTGGGAGGTGAGCGTGACGTCTGCGATCAGCGCGCGCAGCAGCCGCTTGCGATCGTGATCTGATGTCGTCTTCGCGGCCCACAGCGCCGGCAGGTCGCGGGCGAGCGCCTCGAGCTGCTCGCGCGAGGGCTCGACTGCGGGCACGACGTGCTCGGCGAGCTCGGCCTCGGCGTCCTTGAGATCGCGGAGCTTCTCCTCCCAGCGGTTCTCCAGGCTGCGGGCGACCAGCCGGTTGTCCGGCTCGCAGGCGTGGAACGCGCGCTCGGCGCGGATCGCCTCATATCGGGCGCGCTCGACGCGCAGCTGGAGCGCTCGGTCAGAGCGCGCGCGGCGGTCGGCGTGCTCGTCGGCGGCGGCCAGCGCGAGCGCGATCTGTTCGGGCTCAAGCGCCTCGAGCAGCCGGCGGGCGATCAGCTCATCGACGACGGTCGCCTTGACCGAGCGGCAGCCGGGCGTGCTGAGGTGGTTGGCGCGCGAGTGGCCGCACTCGTAGTAGCTGCCTTCGCGGCGGTGAAGCGTGGTCATCGACCCTCCGCACGCCCCGCAGCGCACGATCCCCTGGCAGATCGCCTGCCCCTCGCGCGGCGGGCGGGCTCCCTTGCGCGTGTTGTTCTGAGCCAGCCGCTCTTGGTTGGCCAGGAACTCCTGCCAGCTGATGTATCCCTGATGGTGGTCCTGGATCACGACCGCCCACTCCGAGCGCGGCAGCTCGACCATCTTGCTCACGATCGCGCCGTCGGGCCTGACCACGCGGTGATAGCGGTAGCGCCCGAACACGTACGCCCCGGCGTAACTGGGGTTCCGAAGCACGCCGCGCACGCGCGCGTGCGTCAGCGCTCCCCAGCGAAGCTCGCCCGCCCACGCCCCGCCGTAGGCGCGGCGGGGGAAGCGCCTGCCCTTGAAGACGCCGACCACGCCGTAGGCCGAGCCGGTCTGCCAAAACGCCTTGAACACGTCGGCGATCGCGGCCCTGACCTCCTCGTCGGGGTCGATGATCGTCTGACCGTCGGCGTCGTAGACGAGGCCGACCGGCAGCGGGAAGTGCAGCTCGCCGCGCTCGGCCGCGTGCCGCTTGGCGCCCTGCAAGCGCACGCCCATCATGTGCAGCTCGGCCTGGGCGAGCTGGCCCTTGACCCCCAACACGAGCTGGTCGTTGAAATCCCTGAGGTCGTAGATCCCGTCGGTGTCGATCACGAGCGTGTCGGTCAGCCCACAGTACTCAAGCAGCCGCTGGGTCTCGGCGCTCGAGCGCGCCAGCCGCGAGACCTCAAGACCGAAGATCGCGCCGACCTCCCCCAGGCACACGCGCGCGACCAGCTCCTTGAACCCCCCGCGCGCCTGGCTGTCTGAGAACCGGCCCGAGACGCCCAGATCGCCGTCGACGGCGATCACCCGCTCCGGCGCCCAGCCGAGCCGGACCGCCTCCTCCGAGAGCCCGTACTGACGCTCGGTCGAGCGGAAGTTCTCGCGCAGCTGCCTCGGCGAGGACTGCCGCAGGTAGATCGCCGCCAGGCGCTCCAGGTGCGAGCTCGTGATCTTCTGCCGCGAGTTCAGCATCGGCTCCCGCCCCCAGCGCGGCGCCGAGCATGTTCGCCACCGCCACTGTCGCCTCGGCGCCGATGCCCGCCACCGCCGATCACCGCAGCGCCCGCCGCCTGAGCAGCTCGAGATTGACCCGCGAGATCTCCAACATCAACGCCTCGCCCTGGCGCGTCGCCTCGACCTGCTCTGAGGTGATCGCGGCGAGCGCCTGGGGCACGTACACCGTTCGGCTGCGCCCGTCGCCGTACACGGTCAGGTACGCGTAGGGGCCATGCAGCTCGCCCGACCGGCAGCGACAGTTCTCGCTCGAGCAACGCCGCAGGTCGTGATGAAGCGCGCCGCGCAGCGTCAACGCCGGATCGTGAACGCCCGACGCCAGCCGCCGCCGGAGCGCGAACAGCTGCCGCTCGCTCAACTCTGAGAGCTTGGTGCCCGTGCTCATCCTCACCCCTTGTGTCCGATTCGACGTGTATCCGATTCGAGACCAGGCTGACGAGTCCTTCCCCTGACGCTCATCGGATCCTCGCCCCGGCGAGCTTGTGCACGTCGGCGTTCCGCGCGTCGTCCGCACTGAAGCCGGCGGCGCACAGCACCTCGGTCAGCTGCTGGGAGAGCTCGCCGACGTCGACCGCCAGCTGGCGGCGCTCCTCGCACGCCGACTGGTACCCACAAAAGGAACGATCGATCGCCGAGTGGATCTGCTGCAGCGCCCCGAGCACTGCGGTGTCGGTATCCGGTCCGACGGCGCTGCGCGCGTCGCTCATCAGCTTGGCGATCTGGCTCTGACCGGCTGGCGCGGCCCCGTCGTAGACCAGCCCGAACGCGTCCGGCGCCAGCCCCGACCAGAGCCGCTCGTTGGCGTCGCGCAGGCGGCTCTGCGCGTCGTTCAGCCGCCCCACAATCTCGATGTCGCGCTCGAACAACGCCGACAGCCGGGCGGCCAGCTCACGTGCTCGCGCCGGAACGGCGAGCTCATCAGACAGGCTCGCGGCGATCATCGCGCCACCCCCTGCTCGCCGGTGAGCTCGGCGACCAACGCGACGAGCGCCGCCAGAACCTCGATGCTCAGCGGCCGCTCAGCCGGCCCCGCGCCACGATCGGTCGCATCCTCCGGAAGCGACACGCTGCCCAAAGGACCGCCCTCGCACACGTAGATGCGAGTGGCACCGATGCGACGCACGAACAGCACCTGAAGGCGCTCGCCGCACAGCAGATGAAACGGATGCGTGACCACCAGCGAACCCAAAGACCGCCTGCACGACCTTGTGGTATGCGATGACCGTCGGAATCCCCAGCCCGCGCTGCCCGCCTCCCGCCTTGGGAATGTACGCCCGGCGAATCTCGCCGGGCCGATACGTCCCCCCAAGCAGGTCGGCCGCCAACCTGGGCAACACCACCGGCCACTGGTCTACCAGCGCCTCGATCCTCTGCCCATCCGGACCAGGAGCGCCCTCCTTCGACGCCACCCTCAACAGCGCACTCGTCAATCGATTCGCAACCTCCTCCATCGTCGCCGACGTTACGTTCTCGGCATTGACGATCGCCTTCGGCACCCCCGCCCGGATCGCCCCAAGCCGATCCCGGGTCCTCCTGCGGGTAGCCCCTCTCGGGCTTTCTGCTGTCGCGATCGGCAGGCTGAGCTGCACCGCCGTTTCTTCGACCGGGACCGCCTTCCCTTGCCCACCGGGGCTCGACCCGGCACGCTCAGCGGGCATTACACCCGCCTTCCGGTACTACGCGATCCTCGGACTTCTGCTCGGCCATCAACCGTCGTCCTTTCGTTCTCCGGCCTACCGATACCTCGGAACCCAGCAGATCTCCCTGGGTGAAACGCTGAGATTTCGTCGTGATCACGTCGCCACTACGCCCTCGGACCCAACGACAGGAATCGGGCATCACCGCTGCAGGCCGGCTCACCCATCCGAGGAACGCCTTACGGCGCTTCACTCTCGTTCGCCACCACGACGCACCTATGGCCTCCTTCAGACCCGCCCTCACGGAAGCCCCGCAGCGCCACACGGCGCACTGGGACCACCCGGTGAACTCCGGGCCGCGCCCTTGCCTCTTCAATGTTGGATTCCCCCTGTCAGGGCTCCAGGACAGGACTCACACCTCCGATCTCAACGTCCGTGCCAGGCACACCCGTCGCGCTCGGAGTCGAGCTCGCCGGACGGCGCAGCCAGTTCACGGCCGCACTTCACGCCGCTCCGATCTGGATCCTTTCGGTAGCGATGCTGCTGCAGGTCGTCGCCCTGGTGGCCCGCACGGAGGCCTGGAACGTTTGTGTCCGCGCAGCCGGCGCAACGGTCACCCGCCGGCTGCTGTTCCGCACGGCGGGCGTCGGTTACCTCGCGAGCGTTCTGAACGGGTCACTCGGGATGGCGGCGCGGATCGCTTCGCCGCGGCGCGTCGCCCCGGATTCCAGTCCCCGTGTCCCGGCGCTGCTGGCCGCCGTGGTTCCGATCACAGCGTCGAAGTCGCGTTGACGGCGATCTTCTTCTTCACGCTGATCGGTTCCCTCGGTGTCCCCTGGTGGATGCCCATCATCGCCGTCGCGATCACGGTCGCTGCGGCAATCGAACTGCGTCGCATCTCAGAGCGCCGTCGGATCGGACTCTGGTCCGGCTTGGCGGTGATGCGCAGGAGCCGCGGTCGAATGATCGCACTCGTGCTGCTGGCGGTCTGCGCCCAGATCGCACGCAACTGGCTGGTGCTGCGCGGGATCGGCGTGCGCGCGTCCGTTTTCGACGCCGTCGCCCTGCTCATCGCGATGTTCACGCTCGGCCAGCTCCCGATCGGGCCCAGCCTCGGCGCCGCCGCGGCCGTGCTGATCCTCGGTGCCCACCGCGGCGCCGCAGCGGCCGCTGCCGGTGTGCTGCTGACCGTCACAGCCACGATTGGTTCCCTCTGCTACGCCGGCTGGGCCGTCGCCGACCGCCTGTTGGCGGGCCGGCTTGGCGTCAGTCCCGACGTCGCGCTTGCGCCGAGCCACGCGTGAGCGGTGTCCACGAGCAAGGTGTTGATCACTTGGACAGCACCGAGATAACTCTGCTCACCGGGGAGCGCTACGAGGTCCAAGGATCGCTCGAGGAGGTCGAGTCCACGATCCTCGCGGCCTCTCGTGGCTCGATCATGCAGCTCGTTTGGCTGACGGAGCGCGCGAGCAGTGCGGCAGTGGGTATCAACCCGGCGTGTATCGTCACGCTGCGGGCTGTATTAGCGGCCCCGAACTCGCCGCCAAGTCGGATCTGACGTGAGCAACACCGGTCCGGTATCTCCCCTCGAAGCTGAGCGATCGGCTAGCGCCTCCTCGATCAGGGCGGGCGAGCAGCGATGGCCCTCTCCCGACGGCGGTCGAGGCAGCAACAGCATGACCTATGAGCAGTGTTGTGAGGGTCTGACGCGCCAATGACGATCGGTCAGGAGAGCAACGCGTCCTCTTGGATCCAGGAGGACGCGGCCGGCGGGTTGTAGTTGGCCATCCGAGCCGCGAGCCAGCGGTAGAGTCGGCGGGGAGCGCCGACCGCTGCGGCGGGACATACGGCTCGAGCGGCATTGTGCTGAGGTCCAGCAGCGCAAACCAGGCCGTCGCCTCCGGTGCGGGGCCTAATGCAGACCAGCCCCTCCCGGCAGGGGTGAGGTGCCGCGTAGCGGCAACAGGACTAGCCCCGGTGAGGGCCTGTCTATGAGCGCCCGCAACGGTACCTCTTGGTCGGGGCGCTGTGAAGTGAATTCTTGACCGATGAGGAGTGCAGATAGCAATTACGGCGGCGTTGACTGGGTGGCGGAAAAGCACGATGTGCTGGTTTGCGACGCGGCGGGCGAGGAGCTTCTGGCCGCGACGTTCGTGCAGGAGGAAACGGGGTTGCGGGGGCTGTGCCGAGCGCTGGTGCGCCTGCAGGTTGAGCTGGTGGCGATCGAGCGCCCGGACGGGTTGTTGGTCGAGCGGTTGTCGGATGCGGGGCTGCAAGCGTTGGCGCTGCATCCCAACCAGGTCGCAGCGGCCCGGGCGCGGTTTCGGGTCTCGGGCGGCAGTCCGGCCGGTTCGACGCGTTCGTGCTGGGCCAGCCGGCGCGCACTGATCATCATCGCTTCCGGGTTGTTGGAGCCGGACAGCGACGAGACCAAGGCGCTGCGGGCGCTGACATGCTCACCCGGGCCGCTGGCGCCGCCAGCGCCCTGTTTGACCACGACCTCGCCGTGCGGCTGGCGTCGGCCGCGCTCGATCTGGGGGCCGGGAGCGCCGCGGCGCTTGCCCTGGCCGGCGCCGAAGCCTGCCGCAACCGTTTTGCCGCCGCCGAGGCGGCCTCGGCACCTTGGGAGGCCGGGTTTAACTCCGAGGCGGACGCCAAGGCCTACGTCGCCGCGCGGGTGCCGTTGCTGCGCTGGGGGCTGGATCGGCCCGACGAAGCTGACGCCCTGCTGCACCGGGCCGAGGCCTGGATCCCGAGGCGATCCTGGCGGCAATACCTGCGGGCATGGGCAGTGGAGCTCCACCAAGACGCAGGCCGGATCAACGACGCCGCCCGCTTCGGCCGAGCGCTGCTGAAAGAGGCGAACCTGGAACCCGAGACCCAACTGGTCCGTGGCCCACGGCGACGGGTCGAGTCTATCCCAGTCTGGTGGCATCACATACGACGGCGTCGACTCGATCTATCGGTTCCCGCGGGACGTGTCCAGCTGACGGTTTACGGGGTGAACACGAACGCTGAAGTGCCTGCGAAACCCTGATTGGATCATGTCTACGACCGCAGCACCCAATCGACGGCGAAAGATTTCAGCGCGGCTGCCTACTGCCAGTGGCCAGAGTCTGCCCGGGAAGCCCGTGGCCGGGGACAGCTTGCGGCGGCAGACTTCGACGACGGCGACAATTCCAGCCCTTGAGTCGTTACAGCAGGTAGATCAAACAGGAGCGAGGCTATGCACAAGCGCTACGTCGTCATCGTGGCAGCCGTTGCGCTCGCAGCACTGGGGGCCGGCTGCGGCTCGTCCCAAACGACTGTCACCGTCACCGCGCCTCCGACTACGACGACACAGACGGTCACCAGGACGAGGGCAGCGCCCGCCTCGACCACGACAACGGAGCCAAGTCCAGCGACAGCGACGGGAGCCGTCCCGACGACGCCGGACGCACTCTATACGGATCCTCACGGGATGAGGTGCGTGCGGGTCACCTCAACGGGAGTGAGGCATGTCTTTCCCAACGGCTATTGCTCGCCGGCCTACCAGCTGACGGACTCCAGCGGGCACACCTGCAGCTCCGAGGCGATCTCCCCGAGCGGCCATTGCCCGTATGTCCCGCCGGCAACCACGTCTACGGCCACCGCGTCCACGGCTTACAGTACGACGACCGACGCAAACGGCGTCGAGTGCTCGACCGGACTCGTCAACCCGAAGACCGGTTTGTGCGTCAAGCCATGAATGCGCGAGCCGGTCTGTAAGTTTAGTTGTCGATCTTGCGGGGGGCCGTTGGCAGAGTTGCCGTCGATATCGCGTCGGCGCGCTATTGAAGGTATGGCGGGATCAGGACGGGAGCAGTCACGCCGGCCCGTCACGGATGCTGCGGCTCACGGAGCGCACCGGCGGCCCACGCTTCCTTTCGCCCAAATCCGAGCGTCCGGCTTACGCGTGCTTCCGCGAAGAGCCAAACGCTACTCACCGGCTGTACGTGGTTGTCACTCGCGCTCGGTTCAACGCTAAATGCGTTGGCGGTTCAACCTAAGTCCGCCGGCCTGTGGGGCTACGCGGCTTTGGCTGGGCGGATGGGCCGGACGTCCGCAGCGGCGATCTGTGGTTGGAGCGCGCCGCTGATCTCGTTGCCACCGAGCTCGTGCACGGTCAGCAGGTCGGGGTCGATTGCGTTCTGCGCGAGGGCGACGACCTGTGGGTCGTGGGTGAAGGCGACTACTTGGGTGCGGCGGCCGAGGTCGGCGAGTGCGCTGAGGATGGCCGACTTTCTTCGCGGATCGGAGTGCAGGACGACGTCGTCGAGGATGACCGGCATCGGTCCGTGCAGCTCGACGTGGCGCTCGAGGCTGGCGAGTCGCAGCGCGAGGTACAGCTGCTCGCGGGTTCCGGTGCTCATCCGGCTAACCGGCACCTTTTCGCCGCTGGCGCGCACGCCGACAAGCATGGGCTCGTCGGTCTCGTCGAAGCTGACCTCCAGTCCGAGGAAGCGGTTGGAATCGAGCTTCGGGTTGCAAGTGAGCTTGGGGAACAGCTCGTCGGCACGCTTGAGCAGCGGGGCTTTGTGTTCGCGGCGGTAGGCGTCGATCGCCTCCGACAGCGCCCATGCCGCCAGGTACAGACGCACGTAGCGCTGGGCGTGCTCGCGCAGCTCGGCGACCCGCTGCTCGACCTTCTCCGCGGCGTCGGCCGCCCCGCCTTGGCGCTCCATCTTCTGCTGCTCGCCGCCGAGTGCGCCGATCCGCACGTCGAGCAGGCGCATCTGCTCCTCGAGACTGGCGATCTCCTCGTCGGCCTCGGTGCGCTGCGCGTTGAGGGCGTCGATGTCGACGCTCTCGGTGCAGTCGATCAGTTCCCCCAGAGGGGCTTGACCGGCGTCGGCGATCTCGCGCTCGATCTCCGGAATCTGCGCGTGGAGCTCGGCGGCGCGCGTTGAGCGCCGCTCTGCCTCGGGCAGCTCGTCGATCGTGTTCACGCCCGCGAGCCCGATCAGCATCGCCAGCTCGCGCTCGGCGTGCTGTACCGACTGCTCTGCCGTTTCCAGGTCACCCCGGACGGTGTCGAGTTCTCCTGTGAGCGTCTCTCGGCTGCTGCGAGTCTGTAACGCTTGATCGAGCCGGCGTTGAAGCTCGGCGACCCCGTCCTGCGTGGGCCAGCTCTCCAGCGATGGCGCGAGCTCCTTGGTCAGCTGCGCGGCGCCACGGTCAAACTCGTCAAGGCGGTCCTGGATCCCGCTGACGCGAGCATTGAGCTGCGTGACCTCTTGCAGCTGTGCGGCCAGTTCGGTCACCGTCGCGAGCACCTGCCGTGCGCTGTCGGCCCCGATATCGGCCGGCCACGAGTTCGCAGCGACGATGGCCGCCCATCCCTGATTCCAGACCGCCAGCGCGTCACGCAGCTCGTCGGCCTTCTCGCCCTGATCGTCGGCTGTCGCCCGTGCGCTCCGCAGACCGCGGACAAGCTGGTCGTGCTTCTCGCGGGCGCTCTGCGCCGTGATCACTCGTGTCTGGGCGATCGCGAGCAGGGAGCTGAGTGTGGACAGGCCTGCGGTGTTCTGGCCAAGTGCCGACAGTTGCGCTTGCAGCGTCTCAATCTGTCCGTCGCGCGTGCGCTGCTCGGCCTCGAGGTTGCGCCTGCGCCGCGCGACCGCGTCGGCGCGCTCGATCACGGTCTGCCGCACCCGCAACCAGTCGGCCATTTCCCGCGGCGAGGCCGGGGTGAGATTCGTCGGTGCCCACGCCTGTGTCCACCGGCGCCGATGTTCGCCGCGGTCCTCGGCGAGCTGCTGCTCGCGCTGCACGAGCACGCGGTGCTCGTCGTCCAGACGCCGCGCCCGCGCGGTCAGCTGGGCGTTACGGGCGACACTGTCGGCTTCGGCGCGCAGCCGGTCGGCTATGTCGTCGGCATGGCGCAGGTGCCCCTCGAACGCGTCCGGGGAGGCCGGCGCCTCGGCGGCTGCCTCTACCCGCCGGCGCAGGCGCTGCCACTCCTCGTCGCGCGCGTCGCGCGCTCTGCCGAGATCCTCGGGCGTCGGGACGTTCGCGCCAAGCGCCAAGCGCGCGCGTTCCTCATCCAGCTCGCGGCGGTCCTTATCGAGGCGCTCGCGCCGCTCGGTGAGGTCACGGGCCTGTGTTTCGAGCTGCTCGTCCTCGTCGGCGAACTGCTCGACCGCGGCGCTGTTCGGCGGCCTCATCTCACGCAGTGCCTCTGCCCCGGCTGCAGGCTCGAGCTCGCGCAGCCCGCCGTCGAGCAGGTCAACCGCGTCTGAGAGCTCGGAGGCCGCCTCCGTGATCCTCCGCTCAAGCTGGCCGTGCGCCTGCGCGTCGCTGACCGCCGCCTTGAGCGCAGAGCTGTCCGGCGCGGCGGCGAGTCCATCGAGCTCGACGGCAAGCTCGCTGGAGCGGGCCTCGGCCTGCTGCACCGCCTGCTCGGCGGCCTCAAGCAGCGCCGTCAGCTTCGCGTGCCGGTCCAGTGCGCCGTCGACCCGCCCCCGCTGGACACCGGTCAGGCACAGCTGCTCGGTGCGATCGAGGTCCAGGTCCGGGCGGACCTGCTCGAGCGCGCGCCTTGCCAGACCGCGTGCGGTCTCGAGCTTGAGCTTCTGTCGCTCCAGATCGCCCGTGCCCTCACGGACGTTCGCCAGCCGACCGTGCAGCTCCTTGATCGCCAACTCTCGCTCAAGCACTGCCGTGTCTGGGCTCAGATCGGCGGTCCGGCGCTCGAGCTCCATGACGCGCACCTGCGCTTCCTCGGCGCTCTGGAGGTCGTTCACCGCGCGCTGCACCGCGAGCAGGCGCCGATCACGTGCGTTCTGCGGTAGCTCCGGCGCGTCGGCGAGCGAGTCAAGCTCCTGCAGGGCCTGCGAGCGCGCGGCGACCAGCGGGATTACCCGGCGCATCCGCTCGCGTGTGTTCTGCTCTGTGCGCGCCTGGCGGATCCGCCTGACGAGCGCCTCGCGCTGCTCGCGCGTGGACCTCAGGTCGCGCTCGTGCTCGATGAACGTGGTGGCACGCAGCGTCGTCTCGCGCAGCATGGTCTGCGCTGCGTCGAACTTGGCGCGGCACTGGAGTAGCAGGCTCGATGTCGCTCGTGGTCGGAACAGGGCGCCAGCGTCGCGCTCGAGCTCGGCCCGCAGTTCGTGCAGGCCGGTGGCGCCGAGGCTGGCGCTGAACAGGCTTTCGCCGACGTTGCCGTCGGCGGCGAGCAGCGCCGTGCCACCGACGACGAGCGATTCGTGGGTGATAGAGAACATCGACTCGAACACCTCGCGCGTCATGCCGCCGAGCATGCTGTTCAGCAGAGCCTCGTCGACCGGCTCGCCGTCGGCACCGAGCAGCGTCAGGCGCGTGCCCTTTCGGCGGACGAACTCGTGCCGTCGGCCGTGCTCGTCGACCAACGCCGCTGCCAGGCGCAGGTCGCCGTAGTCGTGGATCTGGTTGTCGGTGCTGCGCGCCGGGATCCCGAAGAAGAAGTCGCCGATGCCCCGCTGGGCGGTGGACTTGCCGACCTCGTTGGGGCCGCAGATGATGTGAAGGTCGCCGCTCGAGGCGCCCTGCAGCTCGAGCGTTGTCGCGGTGAACGGCCCGAACGCGCGCAGCTCGAAGCGCTCCATCCTCAGGCTCATGCCCCGCTCCGCTCGATCAGCAGGCTCGGCAACGTCCGCTCGACGTCGGCCAGCAGCCCCGCAAGCGTCTCCGGGTCGGTCGGGTCGAACCCGTCTGGGCCGGTCTTGACCTCGGTTGGGAGCTTCATCGCAAGCGGTCGCAGCCGCTCCGCCAGCGCCGCAAGCGCGGTGGGGTTGGCGGCCGCGCCCCGCAGCACCTTCAGCGTCTCGCCAACCGCGTCGTCGCTGAGCGTCGCCGAACGCGGCGCGCTGGTCTGCCAGTCGATCCGCTCAACCCAGATCTGCTCGGCGGCGAGATCAGTGGCCAGCCCGCGCAGCTCGGAGTCGAGGCGCTCGCGATCACGGACGAGGCTCCCGTGGGCGGTGGTGATGCCGCCAAGCTCGATCCGGCAGGCGAGCAGCCGCCCGCCCGCGTCCTCGATCGCCCCGCGCAGCGCCACCCGGACGCGCTCGAGCACATCGGTCTCATCCTCAGTACCGCCCGCGTCCACGCTCACGCGCGACCAACGCACGTGATCAAGTGTGCGGTGGCTGACCATCAGGTCGTCGTCGACGGCCTCGACGAGGGTCGCGCCCTTCGCGCCACGCTCGCGCATGTGCCGCCCCTGGAGATTTCCAGCGAACACAACATACGGATCGGTGTTCAGAACCGCGCGCTTGTGAATGTGGCCGAGCGCCCAGTAGTCGTACCCGCGGGCGACGAGTTCCTCCAACCGGCACCACGCGTAGTTCTCGTGCTCGTCATAGCCGCCCAGCGAGGTGTGCAGCAGCCCGATGTTCACGAGCCCCGACAGTGGGTTCGGATAGCCGGCGGCGAGGTTCTCGGTCACCGCCCGCGTCGCGAAGCTCTGCCCATGCACGGCGACGCCCAGGTCCTCGAGCACGACGCTCTCCGGGCGGTCGTGGCGTAGAACGTGGATGCCTGGCAGCTTCAGGTTGCGCGTGATCACGCTCGCGGCGTCATGGTTGCCGCGGACCAGCACGACCTCGATCCCCTCTTCGCGCAGGCGCGAGAGCTGCGCGCGCAAGTACAAGCCGGTGCTGAAGTCCTTCCAGTCCCCGTCGAACACGTCGCCCGCGATCACGAGCAGGTCGACGCCCTCGCCGATACAGAGTCCAACCAGCGACTCGAACGCGCGGCGCGTTGCGCCGCGCACCTCCTGCACCGCCGCGCCCGGGTATGTGGACAGACCCTTCATTGGACTGTCGATATGCAAGTCGGCTGCGTGGACGAACTTCATTCGCAACGGGGGATACACGGTTGATCGGACGGCGAGTAACCGTCCTGACGACTGGCGGCATCAAAGATCGCCGCTCGGCTCGGTGGATGCTCCGGCTGTTTGCAGCCCACGCGCGGCGACGTGCTCCTCCCAGTCGTCCGCTGAGGTCGGCCGTCGACACTGACACGCAGCCAGCAGCGCCACTGCGACGAGGCCATCGCCCGGATCCTCCGTCGACCAGAAACTCATCCGCCAGGCCGCGAACTGAACGGCCTCCCAGCTTCGTAGCGCTCTAACGACCGCCTGCTTCGTCTCGCTGCGCTCGACTTCAGCACCCAGTTTCACCGTCCGATGAGAGTGTCTGACCCCCTGATCGCCGCCGCGGCCGAGCAGCCAGCCATCGTCCAGCCCGCACTTCGGCTCGCTCCTGCCCTGAGCTGGAGGAGCAGCGCGCGGCGATGTGCGCACAGCACGCTGAGCAGGCGCAAGCGGGCGCCGCGGAGCAACCGCGACGGCTGGGACGCGATCGTGGGCGCGTCTTCGATGCTCTCAGAGCCGACGTTCGGGCTGCCGCTGTGGTTGTTCTGGTTGTTGCGAGAGCTGGAAAAGGCGCCAGACCGCGATCAGCGGACACCGCGCTCTGTGGTGGAGCTGCGCGCGGACGCTGAGCTGGTGCTGGAGCTGGCGGCGCGCTTGACCGGCAGGCCGGAGGTGTTCGCCGAGCTGATGATCACGGACGGAATCAGCGACACGTGGCTGATCGAGTTGCCGATGGCGCTCGCCTGGGGCGAGCTCGTGGATGAGGCGGTCAGAGTTGGTGATGCGCTCGCAGAGCTCGACGGGGACAACCCGGCGATGTTCGCAAGTGACGTCGCGGTGATCCTCGCGGAGGCCGGGCGCGGCGAGGAGGCGCTGGAGCGCGTCGAGCAGAATCTGCGCCGCTTCCCGGACGACCTGTGGACGCAGATCCATGCCGGCGACGTGCATCTCGCCCTGTCCGATCGCTCAAGCGCCGAGCAGGCGTTCCGCGCCGCGCTCGCTGGCGATCGCGCGCGCACACGGAGACGCCTCTGGGATCGCGGACGCCAAGGAGCGGCTCGCCGGGCTGCTCGCCGAGCAGCCCGGGCGCGAGCAGGAAGCCGACGCCGCCGCGGAGGAGATGCTGCGCGCGAGTCGCGCCGCGTACGGCGGGTCGCGGCTCGCCGGCAAGATCGGACGCAACGATCCATGCCCGTGCGGCAGCGGACGCAAGTACAAGCGCTGCTGCGCGGCCCGATGAGCAAGCCCCTGGAAGGCGCCGCTGCCCGAGTTCATCGAAAGTCTGTACTTCAAGCGCTTCGGCCGCGAGCGGCCCGAGGTTGTCATCTCGATCGAGGAGCGAGCCCGACAGCTCTAACAGAAGAAACCCGACCGCAAGGCCGAGAAGGCCGGACGGCGCCCCGACACGAGCATCACGGGCACGCGCCGTGATCAGCCTGAGCTGAGGTAGTCAGCGACCTGGCGCAACGCGACGAATCGCGATGCGCAGGGGACGCCGATAGATGGGTCCCGCCTAGGCAGCCCCACGGTGCTCGCGGGTCCGACCGCTCTCGCGTTTCGTAGGCAAAGCGAGCGAGCAGCCGATCCTTCCCGAGTCGTCAAAAAAGCGCAAAGCGGCGCGCGAGGATTGCTCGCCTCTCCCTTCACGCGAACGAGCGCGCCGGCGTGGTTTTTTTTGGGGTGCGCTGGGCTGTTTCGAAACGTGTCCGGGGGGTCGTTCACCATGTCTGGCTTCGTGCCCGACAGTCGTCACGGATCGCGTGCTGCGCCGCTGCGCCGCTGGCAGCATCAGGCCCTCGCCGGGATGGGGGGCTGGATCGATGGTCCGCTGCTGATCTCGGCGGCGCCGGGGGCGGGCAAGACCCGCCCGGCGCTCGAGTTCGCGCGCCGTGAACTGGCTGGCGGCGCGGTCGACGCGGTGGTCGTGGCGTGCCCGACCGCCCCGCTTACCCGGCAGTGGGCGCGCGCCGCGCATGCCCTGGGTGTCGACTTGGCTCCGGACGCCGGCTCGCCGCGGCCCCCGCGCGGGTTTCATGGTGTGGCGGTGACGTATGCGCGGATCGCCAAGGCGCCGCGGCGGTGGGGCAACGCCGCCGCGCCTCGGACGCTGGTGATCGCTGACGAGGCGCATCATCTTGGTGAGGAGCTGGCGTGGGGCGAGGCCTTCGCGACGGCGTTCGCGGCGGCGCGTCGTTGGCTGTTGCTGTCCGGGACGCCGTTCCGTTCGGACGCCACGCCGATTCCGGGCGTCAGCTATGACACCGAGGGGCTGGCCGAACCAGATGTGTCCTACACGTATGCGGAAGCCGTGCTCGATGGTGTGTGCCGGCCGGTGTGCTTCGTCGCCTACGACGGGACGCTGTCCTGGCGCAGCGGTGATGACGTGATCGAGTCCAGCTTCGAGACGGTGCTCAGCACGCGCGAGGCCAGCCGTCGCTACCGGACGGCGATCTCGACCGAGCTGCCCGACGGGCTGCCCCGGATCCTGCGAGAGGCCGATGCCAAGCTGCGCGGTCTGCGTGTGGCGGGGCATGGCGACGCGGGCGGTCTCGTGATCGCGGCGGACTCGAGTCACGCGCGCCGGATCGCGGGGTTGCTGCGCGAGGCGACCGGTCGGGTCCCGGTGGTGGTCCTCCACGCCGAACCGCGCGCCGCGGCGAAGCTGGTGGAGTTCACCAACTCGCGCGATCCGTGGATCGTCGCCGTCAACATGGTCTCCGAGGGCGTGGATATCCCGCGTCTGCGGGTCGGCGTGTACGCGACCGCCGCCAAGACCCCGCTCGTGTTCCGCCAGATCGTCGGGCGGTTCGTCCGCACGCTTCCGGGCCGCGCCGAGCCGAGCTGGCTGTACATCCCAGCCGATCCGGTTCTGCGCGACCACGCGGCGACGGTCGAGCAGGAGCTGCGCCACGCCCTGCGGTCACGCGAAGACCCGGGGGACCTGGTCGAGTTCGACCGGCCAGATCGCCGCGAGACTGAGCCCGGTGAGGCGCTCGTGTTTGAGCCTCTGAGTGCCGACGTCGCGCCTCAGATGACGCTGTTCGGACCAGCGCCGAGCGCGCTGGCGGTGGCCCGAACGCCGCAGAGGGCCACACTCGCCCCCGCTGGGGAGCCCGCCGTGGACGGCGACGGGCGGCCGGAGGTACCCGCTTTCGAGCGACGGGCGCAGTTGCGCAACGAGCGCCACCGGCTCGTTTCCGAGCTCACGCGCCGGGATCGCAGCAGCCACCGGGAGATCAACGCCTGGCTGAACCGCAAGCTCGGGCTCACTAGCGTCGAGAAGGCCACGCTCAAGGATCTCGAGCGCTCCGTGGATCTGCTGCTCGGCACGCTCACCGCCAAGCGCTGACCGCAACGCAGCCTCACCGCGTTTCGCCGCCGGTGGAAATTAGTCTGCGGTCTGTGCTTCGACGCCGCTTTGCCGGCGTTACCTGCTCTACTCGTACGCCCCGACCCCGGTGGTGCGGTCATCAACGGCTTTCTCCAGACCCTGATCGGCCTGTTCGAATACGCGAAGGTCAGCGGGAACCCGGAGGGCTGGCGATTGTTCCGTTCCGGCGACGCCGAGGCACGCCCCGAACAGCCGAGCTACCACACCGGCGCCTGGTCGCTCTACCAGCCCGGTCAGGAGGACACCCTCGACTACCACACGCTCGTGACGGGCTTCCCGCAGCAGCTCTGCGCGCGGACTCAGGCGCCTGTCTATTGCACAACCGCAGCGCATTTCGAGGCCTACCTGAAGACGCCGGCGGTGGTGCAGCTCCTTACGCGCCGCGTGCGTGTAGGGAGCGCCGCCGTCATCCGGTTTCGCGTGTCCGAGATCTCCCGGGTCGGCATCACGGTCGTCCGCAACGACCAGACTGTATTCCTCACCAGTGCCGAGTTCGGCTACGGCGTCCACGCGTTCGCAATCCCCGCCCTCACTCACAGGAGTAGCCACACGATTCGCCTGGACGCCACCGATCTGGCTGGCAACTACAACCAGATCGCCGGGGCAGCGCAGAACTTCCTCAACGACACCCGAGCGGGGTCGGCGGCCGGTTGACTCGGACTCGGCCACGACGCGCTTGCCGACTCCAAAGGCCATGCTCACTCCTCGTTGTTGTCCGAATCGAGGATAGTCGGCGTCAGTCATCTGCCAAGCGACGAGTGTCTGATTCCGCTGCCCGAAGGTTGCTTGACCGGGCTGGCCGCCGATCACGGCTTGGATGTTCAGACGCCGGGCTGTGGACCCCGAGGGTCTTGGGGCCGGTCGGAGACGGTGCTCGTTTTGGTCGACCGAGGGTCGTTGCTGGCGGAGGGTTTCCCGCGGTAGAGTCGCGTGTGGGCGGTCGCTGACCGAGCCGTACGAGCGGCGTGTTTTCTCCTTGCTGACGTGATTGGCCTCCGCCTCGGAAGTGTTCGCTTGCCGGACCGCGGCGGTCAAGGACATTACGCCCAACGATGGGCGCCTAGCCGGAGCTCAGATGTCGCGCTCAACAGCCTCGCCGCCGCTCGAACGGGGCGTCCTGCCGGAAGGACGGCTAGGGCCCGAGCGAAGCCGATGACCACGAGCGACAGCGATCCGCCCGCGCCGGGTGTGTCAGCCAGTCTTGCTGGGCACGCGGCCGGCGCCGAAGCGCGACCGGACCGCGTCTGGCTGCAGCGGGCCTCCCCGCACGGCCGGTGATCGGCGACCAAGCACGCCAGCGCCTCGCCTGTAGGTCGCGCTTTCTGTGTGCTCTCGCGGAGCGCTCTGGCGACGGCGTCCGCGGTCGTGTGTATGCCGAGCTTGGCTTCCGGGTACGCGAGCCGGCCTCGCGTGCACGCTGAGGCAAAGCTCCCAGGCGATGTCCGTCTCCTCCTCGATCGCGGTGGCGGCACACAGCACCTCGATCTCGCGGGGGCCGGCCCGAGGCGATCGCGCCGTCCAGCGGAAGGCGCGCCAAAACGGCACCTGGCTGGGGGTCCTGACCAAGCGCTCGGAACTACGCGCGGGATCTCGAGCTTGCCGGGGCTACGGGCGGGCCAACGAGGGGGCTCATCGGCGGCGGCCGCAGTGGCAGCCAGCGCCAGGCCGGATCGCCACCGGGCCTGAGTGCAGCCTGAAGGGTCAGTGAGCGTCCGCGGTCGGGAGCGGTTCCTGGCCGGTGGGCCTCGGCTGGGCTGGAGAGCTCCACTGTGGCATCACGGCGAGCGTGTCGGGGTCGATGTCGGGCGGGAAGCGGTTGAAGAGCACCAGCCCGTCCACGCCGGCCTCGTCGAGCCGCAGCGCGATTGCCGGCCGAGCTTGACCGCGACCGGTACCGTCACGGCTTCCTTGACCCGCGTCAGCGCGTCGATGTGGGGCTGCTCGAGATCGCGGCCGGAGATCTCCGGGTCGCCGGGAAGGTAGTAGATGTTCAGCTCGATCGGGGCTGCGCCGGGATCCTGCAGGGGCCGCGTGTAGCTGGCCCAACGGCCGGGGCGTGACGAGGTTGAGGTGCCGATCACGGGGATCTCGACGGCGGCCGTGGCGCGCTCGAGCAGACTCAGGTAGCGGCCCGGGCCGGGCTCCTCCTCGGCTGCGGACGCGAAGTAGGACAGCGACTCGCTGAAGCTCTCGGTGCCGGCTTCATTCAGCGCTGCCTCACGCCGCGGCTGCTGCTCGAAGAGCGAGTAGGGGACCACCGCGCCGACGCCGGGCGTCGGCAAGGCGCCGCACGCCATCCACGGTCTTCGACAGCCGGGACCGCCGACCCGACAAGCGGGTTGTGCAGGGCGAGACCGACGTACTTCGTGGACAGCTCATCAGCGATCGTCGCGCGCGTCGGCCGGGAACCGGTGCGCGTCGCGGGGCGCCATCTCCTCGTACACCTGCCAGCGCTGGTCGACCGCCTGCTGGGCCAGGCCCTGCAACCGTTCCGCCGCGGCCGGGTCGGCGTTGGCAAGCGTGCGGCGTAGCTCCCGGTTGGTGTAATCGCCAGAACGATGCGCAGTCGCGGCGAGTCGAGCAGGAACGGGTTTGCCGTCCGCGGTGCGCACCATCGGGTTGTAGCGGATCAGCGGCCAGTGGCTGCTGGCCGCGGCCCGGTGAGCCCGTCGCGCATCTCGATGCCGTGCGCGATGCAGTGGCTGTAGGCGAGCAGGAGCGACGGCCCGTCGTAGGCCACCCCCCGCCTCGCGGAACGCCCGCAGCGTCTTCTGCGGGGCCCCCATCGCGACCCGCGCGACGTAGACGTTGCCGTAGGCGATCGCCTGCAGGGCGAGATCCCGGGGCACGGTCTTCCCGCGGGCAGCCCGCGTTGCACGGAGGCAAAAGGTCGACGTAGACCGGGCGACGCTCCCGGGCCGGTCCGGCGCGGGAGCGCTCGTGCACCAGATCGGGCAGCGGCGTCACGTCCCGCTGCGAGCCGGTCATACCCTCGCCACCGGCCGACCAGGGGGTCGCGGTCGCCCTGCAGCCACCGCGATCAGCCTACGATCGCACGCCGCCCGTCACGGTCAGCGGCAGGACCATCTGCGTTCAGCTTTCGACGACGAACACGTCGAGCGTGCGGGGGCCGTGGACGCCCTCGACGCGGACGAGCTCGATGTCCACGGTGGCCGACGGGCCCGAGATAAAGGTGATCGGCCGGCCCTCCGCGGCGACTCGCGCCAGCGCGGCCACGCCGTCGGGCACGGACGGGACGATGTCGACCGATCTGACCACGCACAGGTGATAGTCGGGCACGAGCGTGAGCGCGCGGCGCCCGGAGGCGCCAACGCCGTCGAGCACGATCGTGCCCGTTTCGGCGATCGCGAGCGCGCAGCCCGACAGCACGCCGTCCAGCGCGTCGAGCTCGCGGGGCGAGAGCGGGGGGTCGTCCCGCACCAGCTCGACGCCCTCGATCGTCCACGGCGGGGCTTGCGCCGGCAGCGCGATGCGGCGCGCCTCGCGCTGCTCGCATGCGGCCATCAGCGCGCCCGGCAGCTCGTTACCGCGCACTCGTCTCACGGTCGCCCGATAGTCCGCGACACGCTCGCAAAAAAGGTCGAACGTGACGGAATCGCCCCCAGCGCCCAGTGTGCCCGCGTCGCGGTAGCCGCGCGGGACCACCGGAATCCCGGCCGCCGGGCCGAGGGCGGCGCGCACCCGCGCCAGCACGGCTTCACGAGCGTCACTCACGGCGCCGTCCCGTCACCGCGAACGGGCCGTGGCCGACGCGAGCGCCACCACTCCCGGAAGGTCTGCGCGGGCATCTCCGGGAGGCCGCGCATCGCCGACCAGCCCGGGAGCGCGGCCGTCACGATCGGCCCGCGGCCTAGCCGCGCGAGTTTCTGAGCCCGCTCGTAAAGCCCCTGGGAGCCGAACACGCGGCCGACCGCCTCCATCCCCAACGCCTCGGGTGAGCGCCGGCTCTTGTACTCACGCACGACCCGCCCGCGCAGGTGAATGAGCACGGACGGGATGTCGATCTTGACCGGGCACACCTCATAGCAGGCGCCGCACAACGACGACGCCCACGGCAGCGTCGGCGCGTTCTCCAGCCCACGCAGCTGCGGCGTCAGGATCGCCCCGATCGGGCCGGGATAGACCGACTCGTAAGCATGCCCGCCGACGCGCGAATAGACCGGACAGGAGTTCAGGCACGCCGAACAGCGGATGCAATGCAGCGCCTGGCGGCCCACCTCGTCGCCGAGCACGTCGGTACGGCCGTTATCGAGCAGCACGAGGTGGAACTCCTGCGGCCCGTCGTCCGCGTGCACGCCGGTCCACAACGACGTATACGGGTTCATCCGCTCGCCGGTGGCGGAGCGCGGCAGCAGCTGCAGGAACACCTCCAGGTCGCGCCACTCCGGCAGCACCTTCTCGATCCCCATCACCGTGATCAGCACCCGCGGGAGCGTGAGGCACATCCGCCCGTTGCCCTCAGACTCCACGACACCGATCGTGCCAGTCTCAGCGACCGCGAAGTTCGCCCCCGAGGTCGCTACCGGCACCGACAGGAATTTCTCGCGCAAATGGCGGCGCGCGGCCTCCGCAATCGCCGTAATCTCCCAGCCGAGATCCTCACCGCGCGCGATCGTGCGCTCGAACAGCAGCTTGATCTCCGCCCGGTTGCGATGAATCGCCGGGACGAGAATGTGCGAGGAGGTGTCATGGCCAAGCTGGTTGATCAGCTCCGCCAGGTCGGTCTCGATCGCCTCCACGCCCTGCGCGGCCAGCGCGTCGTTGAGACCGATCTCATCCGTCGCGAGCGACTTGACCTTGATCACCTCGCGCGCGCCGTGCCCACCGGCGATCCCGCCGACGATCGTGTTGCACTCGGCGGCGTCACGCGCCCAATGCACCTGCCCGCCCGCGCTCGTGACCGACGCCTCCAATCGCTCGAGCTGCTCCGGCAGCGAGGCCATCGCACGAGCCTTGATCGCCGCGCCGGCGTCCCGCAACGCCTCCCAATCGGGCACCTCCGCCACCCTCGCGGCCCGCCTCGCGCGGATCGTGCTCGTCGCCTTATCCACGTTACGGCGCATCTGCGTGTCAGCGAGCTCCCTACGCGCGGCGGCGGGAAACCCGGTCGTGCTCACGCCGCCGCCAGGATCTCGGCCAGATGCACGACCCGCACCCCGGCGCGCTGACGGCGCAACGCCCCGCCGATATGCAGCAGACACGAGTTATCCGCCGCCGTGCACACCTCCGCACCGCTCTTGAGCACATCGCACAACTTGTCCGACAGCATCGCCATCGAAGTATCCGCGTTCTTCACCGCGAACGTCCCACCAAAGCCGCAACACACAGCCGCGTTACCCAACGCGACAAGCTCGATCCCGCGTACGCGCTCAAGCAACCGCAGCGGCCGGTCCCCGATCCGCAGCAGCCTCACCGAGTGACACGTCGGGTGCAGCGCGACCCGATGCGGAAACGTCGCGCCAACATCCTCCACCCCCAACCGATCAACCAGAAACTCCGTCAATTCGACCAGCCGCCCACCAAGCCCCGCGCCGTTCTCACGCAAGTAGGCCACGCACGACGCCGACGGGGAAACCACCACCTCGGCGTCCGCGAACACCCGCTCGAACCGCCGCGCCAACGCAAGCCCCCGCTCCTGATAACCCGTGTTGGTATGCATCTGACCGCAACAGGTCTGCGCCTCGGGAAAATCAACCTCGCAACCCAACCGCTCGAGCAGCGTCACCACCGCGCGTCCGGTCTGCGGGAACAGCGTGTCGTTAAAGCAGGTGATGAAGAGCGCGACCCCCACGATGCTCGGCTCGACTCAGTCGACGACCCTCCAGCCGAGCACGTCAACGCAGTTCATGTACACGATCACGCACAATCGAGCAGAAGAACGAGGCTCCAGCCGATCAGGGCCGAAAGATCTCGCCTTCCGGCCGCCCACGAGAGCGAGTCCAACGCCGGATCGACGATCTGCTGTGAATACGGACTCCCTCGGTCGCTCCAACGGAAGGGGAAGCATACCCGATCGCCCTTTCACTTCTCGCCCGCCAGTAACTCGGCGATGTGGACGACGCGCGTCTTCAGCTTGCGGCGCTTGACGCCCTGTTGGAGCTGCCGGTAGCAGCCGGCGTTGACCACGGCGATCACGTCGAGGTCCGCGGCGGCGATCTCGTCAAGATGGGGGTCGAGCACACGCGCGCTGTCTTTGGGGCGCACGATCCCGTAGGAGCCCGCCGCACCGCAGCAGGCGGCAGCGCTCGGCAGCTCAACGTACTCGCCCACGCGCGCGATCAGCTCGCGCGGCTCGCGCCACACGCCCGACCCGTGGCGCAGGTGACACGAGTCCTGCAGCCCGATCCGTAGACGGCCACCAGCTGGCTTGCCAGCCGCCGCGCCCTCGCGCGCGAGCAGCCACTGCGAGAACTCCTTAACGCGCTCGGAGCCGAGCACGCTCGCCAGGTGCGCGGCGCACCCGCCGGACGTCGCCACGATCGTCCCCGGAAGCGCCTCGCCCAGCGCCTTGGCCAGCTCGTTGCCGCGCCCGAGCTCTCCGTTGTGCGCATGCAGCGCGCCGCAGCACCCTTGGTCGGCCGGCGCCACGAGCTCAGCGGCCAGCGCCCGCGCGTCGCGACTGACCCGCGGATACAGGACCCGCTCAAAGCATCCGAGCATCAGGTTCACCGTCCCCGGCGCCTCGCTGCCGCGGCCGGCGTGCCGGCGTGCGATCCCGATCGCGCGCACACGCCGCGGCGAGTCCACCACCCACAGCAGCGGCCGCACCTTCCAGGGCCGCCGCCGCCCCCTCCACAGGTGGTCGCGCCACTCCTCCAGCAATGCGCCGTACTGCACGCCGGCGGGGCACACCGGCTCGCACGCGCGGCAGCCCAGGCAGAAGGACGACTCCTCGTGGACGGTGGGATCGTCGTCCGCCAACTCGCCCGTCTCGAGCGCTCGCATCAGGTTGATCCGCCCGCGCGGCGATGACGTCTCCACGCCGGTCAGCGCGTATGTCGGGCAGGCCGGCAGACAGAAGCCGCAGGAGATGCAGCGGTCCAGCAGTTCGGGGGTGAACACCCCATCGTGCTCGCGTCTGCTTTCCGCTGTGATCTCCGCGGGACTCATGAACCGAGCTTGCCGGGGTTGAGGATGCCGTTGGGGTCAAACGCGGCCTTGATGCGCCGCAGGAGCGCCATCTGGTCGGCGCCGAGCTGGCGCTCGAGGTAGCGCAGCTTCACGATCCCGACCCCGTGCTCACCGGTGATCGTGCCGTCGAGCTCGATCGCCCGAGCGAAGATCTCCTCGAACGCGGCGTGAGCCCGGTACACCGCGCCCTCGTCCGCCGGGTCAAGGACCGCGGTCGGATGCAGGTTGCCGTCGCCCGCGTGCCCGAACGTTCCGATCTTGAGCTCGTGGCGCCGGGCGACCTCCTGAACGTACTCAACCATCTCGGCGATCCGCGACCGCGGCACCGTCGCGTCCTCAAGGATGGTAAGCGGCTCCAGGCGCGAGAGCGAGGGCAGCGCGGCGCGGCGCGCCTCGAGCACCTCGCTCGCCGCCTCCGCAGACTCAGTCAGACGCACCTGCGTCGCGCCCTCCGTCGCGCAGGCCTGCGCCATCCGCCGCAGATCGCGCTCGATCACGACGGGGTCCCCATCCTGACCAAATATGAGCAGCGCGCCGGCTGACGTATCGAGCCCGATGTGCGCGTAGTCCTCGACCGCGCCAATGCAGACCCGGTCGAGGAACTCGAGGATGACCGGCAGCACGCCGGACGCCAGCACCCGCGACACCGCCCGGGCGGCATCGGCAAGATCGGGGAAGTAGGCCATGCCGACGCCCGACGCCTCCGGCGCGGGCACCAACCGCAGCGTCAGCTCAGTCATCACTGCAAGGGTGCCCTCACTGCCGCACAGCAAGCGCCGCAAGTCATAGCCAGCAACGTCCTTCACGAGCCGCCCGCCGCTGCGAATGATCTCTCCCGTCGCCAACACCGCCTCGACGCCAAGCACGTAATCGCGCGTGACCCCATACTTCAGCGCGCGCAGGCCGCCCGAGCACTCCGCGACGTTCCCGCCCACGGTCGCAGTCGTATGGCTCCCCGGGTCGGGCGGGAACAGCAGGCCCTCCGCAGCCGCGGCCTGCTCCAACTCGATCGTGCGCACCCCCGGCTCGCACACCGCAACGAGCTCCGCGCCGCTGACCTCCTTAACCCTGTTCATCCGCGTCAGCACGAGCACGATGCCGCCGCGGTGCGCGACCGTCCCCGCGCTCAGATTCGTACCCGCCCCGCGCGGAACGATAGGAACCCCCCGCTCGTTAGCGACCCGCAGCACCCCGGCGACCTCCTCGGCCGTCGCCGGGAACACGACCGCATCAGGACGACCGCGCTCAAGCGGAGTCGCATCCGTCGAAAAAGTAACCAGCGCTCCCTCGTCGGTCCGCACATGATCCCGCCCCACGACCTCCTCCAAACACCGGCGCAGCCCAGTTGACGTCGCCGCGGCAGCCAAGCTCAAACCCACAGCAACATTCGCGGTTTAGCAGCCCAGCGCTCCACGAAACACATATTCCCAACTAACGCCGCTGCACGCCAATCACCCCGCACCAATCGCCGAAAACAGCGCGATCACTATGCCAAGAGGCAGTGCGCGATTCGGACGATTTCGGGTGATGGATCGGGAGGCGCTCCGGAACAGCGCTCATGTCGGAGCGTCGAAACCAGCAGCGAAGACGCTGCCGAAGTTGCTGCGTCGCGCGGCGATCAAGCACTTGGCCTCGACGACCGAGAGGCCGGCCGCTTGCCGACCCCGACGCGCCTCGCAAGCGCGTGACCAGCCGAAGCAGAAACGGCGCCGGAGCTCGAGCACGCTCTCGCCTTGGAACGCCTGCGGAACTGTTGCTGGGTCCGCTGAACTCCTACGCCCTGCATACGCATGCAGCGCCTGGCGGGCACCCCGGGAGTCGTCGACGCGGCTTGCGCTTTCGCGTGCAAGGGCAAGTCCGCGCAGGGCGGGTGCTAGCCCGGATCCAGCTAATCGACGCGACGGCGATCCACGAGAGCAGCAGTCATCGACCGCCGAAAGCCGCTGCTGGATTGGGGTAGATCCAGCAGTCTGCCGTCGGATGCTCAAGCCTCCAGTCGCTACTGCTTAGCGCCGATGGAGCGGTAGTCCACTAGCACGCCGACCGTATGCCTGCCTTTGAGGTGACGGAGAAGGATCACGCCGCTCTCGGTAGCCGGGACCTGCATAGGCAGCCGCGCCCCAGCCTGGGCGCGAGATCGCCAGAAGCCCGCTTGTGCTTGGCGCGAACAGCAATCGTCTCGGGTGCCGCTGACCTCGCTCCGGTTGAGAAAGCAATGATGGGGGCGCTGCTCGTGGGCCTCGGTGGTGGTCTGGACACCGTCGGCTGAGCATGGGGTTGCGGCCGTCCGCGCGCTCGCGTAGGCGTAGACGGGGGTAGCATGGGCGGATGTCCGGCGCTGCCTTGTCACTTACGCTGGGCCAGCGCGTCGAGCACTATGTGGCGCGGGTGCTCGCTGGTCTTGCGCCCGGCGTGCAGGTGCGCCTTTCGGGCAAGGCTGCGGTGCATGTCGACGGCGATACGCTGGCGCCGGAGGTACAGCTGACGTTGGCGTTGCTCGAGCGCCGCCGTGAGCCGCGGCCCGAGACGCTCTCGCCAGGCGAGGCGCGGGAGGTGCGCCGCCGCCTCGCCGCCGTGTACGCCGGCAAACCTGTGGCGGTGGGCGCGGTCCGTGAGCTGGAGATCGACGCGACCGTTTCACTCCGTGCGCGCCACTACGCCCCCGACGAGCCTGGCGGCCCCCACCCGCTGCTCGTCTACTACCACGGTGGCGGGTTCACGTACGGTGATCTCGATACGCACGACGGTGTCTGCCGGATCCTGTGTCGCCACGCCGGTGCGCACGTCCTCGCTGTCGACTACCGCCTGGCGCCGGAGCACCAGTTCCCCGCCGCCGTCGAGGATGCGCGCGCGGCGCTGCGCTGGGCGTATGCGAACGCCCGTCGGCTCGGTGCCGATCCGCGGAGGGTTGGTGTTGGCGGCGACAGCGCTGGCGGCAACCTGGCTGCGGTCGTCTCGCAGCTCGCGGCGCGCGACGGCGGTCCTGCGCCTGTGCTTCAGCTGCTGATCTATCCGGGGACCGACTTCACGAGCCGGTGTCGTTCGCGGGAGCTGTTCGGCGAGGGATTTCTTCTCACCAAGGCGGAGCTGGACTGGTTCGAGACGAACTATCTGGGGCCGGCCACGGCTACGGCGAGCGATCCGCGGGCGTCGCCGCTGCTTGCGGAGGACCTCTCTGGACTCGCGCCGGCGTTCGTCGTGACCGCCGCGTTTGATCCGCTGCGCGACGAGGGCGAGGAGTACGCCAAGGCTCTGCGGGGGGCGGGGACGGTTGCGACGCTCCGTCGCTTCCCCGGCTTGATCCACGCTTTCATCGGCGCTGCCGGTGTCAGCCGCACCTGCCGTGACGCGCTTGTCGAGATCGCGGGGGCGACGCGCGCGATGTTCGCTGCGGCAATCGTGGCGGAGAGGGGATTCCCGGATCCTGAGGATGCCGACAGCGTCGGCGACCGCGTGGCCCCATAGCCTGCGCGAAAGCCCAGCACCAGCACGCGCTTGGCGGCAACCGCTACATCGGCGTCTGGCCGCACGCGCCACGGGAGCTGGCGAACGCCGCTCCACGTTCGACGGAGTCTTTGGGCCAGCGACACGGGGTCCTCACTGGCCACCGGTCAACCCTGCTGCTCCAGACCAGCCGCGGGCGTGGACACGGCGCACGACCATCGGCCGCTTCGCCCCCGAGAATCTAGAAGGGGCGGGGCTGGCGCGTGCTGCTACTCAGACACGGTTAAAGCGCGATGCCGTCGCTGGTCCCTATGGCGCAAAGGACGAGTGTTGGAGCTCGCGCTCACGGTCTATTCAGTCGGAACACGCAGTTCACGTCCGCCAAGGCGGGCCAAGATGCTTCGCCCGGCCACAAGAGCCCACACGCCCTCCAGCAGCGAAGCCCCACTGGTGGCTGAGCACAGCCGCAGCGGAAAGACCGGATCCTCTCGTCTGGGGGTGACTCCGGGGTCCTTGGTCGTAATCTGATGAGTGCCGGGCTCTGCTCGGCGATCATTGCCAGATAGCGGAGCCGAAGCCCGGGTCAAGCGGCTGGATCTCCTGCATACGTTGGTGTTGGGCGGGCGGCTGGTGATCCGGGGCTGCCGCTTGACGCGCGGCGCGCGGCTGCGCTACCTCGCGCTGAGCGTGGCCCGGCGTGAAGGTCTCGCAGGTTGCGCGCGTGTGGAGCGGCCCGCCGCCGCCCTGATCCGGCAGGCTGCTGGATGTTCGAAGTTCAGCGGTCTACGAAGGAGGGCGACGTGCGGGTCACGACGGCATTGAACCGGATGCTTGGGCTTCCGGGTGCATGGGTTAGGGATGTGGCGTTCGGGCAGGAGGCGGTGATCGTGACCGTCGTGCTGCGCGCGAAGAAGCCTGTCTGCTCGGGCTGTGGCGCGCGCGGGCTGAAGATCAAGGAGCATCGTGAGAAGCGCTGGCGGGCGCTGGATCTCGGCGGCTTGCGGTGCGTGATCGAGTGCCGGCTCAGACGCTTGTACTGCCCGGGCTGCGGGGACGTGTACGAGGCGGTGCCGTGGGCCAGGGCGGGCTCGCGCTACACGCGCGACTTCGAAGATCTCACCGCGTGGCTGGCGCAGCAGATGAGCCAGACGCAGGTCGAGCGGCTGCTGCGGATCGCGAGGCGCACGGTCGGCACGATCCTCGCGCGGGTCGTCGCCGACGGGAGTGTCGGAGGAACCGTGTAAGCGTGATCGAAAGGACTGGTCATGTCTTCATTTCCTGTGTCTACTAGTCATAACATTGCGTCATCCTGCGGCTCGGCTGACGACCTCGAGCTTGGTTATGTGAATCCGAGCGAGGAGCAAAGCGAGCTCGTTGAGAGCGGCCGGCGTGGAGCGCTGCCGGGGTTGCCTGGCGGCCCGGCGCTCGGCGATCCGGAGCCTGAGATCCCTGATGAGGTGCTCGATGCGTTGCTGGCGGCGCGAGCACTGCGCAGGAGATCGCTGGCCCGACGGGGTGCTGGCGCATGTCACCCGCCGGCTCTTGATCGGGCGCTCGAGGCGGAGCTCACCGCGCATCTGGGGTATGCGGCCGGGCAGGCGCCGCGCGGAGGGTCCGGGAACTCGCGGAACGGCAAGCCGTCCAAGACGCTGATCACCGATCACGGGCCGTTGCGGATCAGCTCGCCGAGGATGCAAGGGTACGTTCGCACCGCAGATCGTCAAGAAGCGCCAGACGCGCTGGTGGGGTTTGACGAGAAGGTGATCAGCCTCTACGCGCGCGGCTGACGGACCGCGAGATCCAGGGCACCTGCGAGATCTACGGGAGCGAGGTCTCGCCGGATCTGATCTCGCGGATCACCGACGCGGTGCTCGAGGACGCCAAGGCATGGCAGCACCGGCCGCTCGAGCGGTTGTATCCGATCGTCTACCTCGACGCGCTGGTGGTCAAGATCCGCGAGGCCACACGGTGCGGAACTTCGCCTGCTACGTCGCGATCGGCGTGAACCTCGAGGGTGAGCGCGATGTGCTCGGCCTATGGTTTCAGCGCACCGAGGCGCGAAGTTCTGGATGCACGTCCTGACCGACATCAAGACCCGCGGCGTCCAGGACATCCTGTTCGTCTGCGTTGACGGCCTCAGCGGGTTCGTCGAGGCGATCGAGGCGACCTTCCCGCACGCCACAGTGCAAACGTGCATCGTGCACCAGGTCCGCAACTCGCTGAAATTCGTCTCCTACAAGGACCGCAAGCACGTTGCCGCCGACCTGCGCACGATCTACACGGCCGCCAACGCCGACCACGCCGCCGATCAGCTGCAGGCGTTCGCCGAGAAGTGGACGAGCGCTACCCGACGATCAGCCAGAGCTGGCTTGAGCACTGGGAGCAGATCACCCCGTTCCTCGCCTACCCCCAAGAGGTCCGCCGCGTGATCTACACGACCAACTCGATCGAGGCGCTGCACCACCGACCCGCAAGATCATCAAGACGAGAGGCACTTCCCGACCGAGGACGCCGCCCGCAAGCTCATCTACCTCGCGATCACCAAGGCCGAGACCAGATGGCAACAGGTGCTGCACTGGCAGTCCGCACTCGCAGCCTTCAATCCGTTCCCCGACCGCATCCCCGACAGTGACATCTAGCAACTCCCCCTTCCCCGCCGCCCGTGCCCGTCGCCAGACGATACTGCTTGTTGCTGGAAGAGGCGTGTCGCAACGACCGGCGGAATGGTGACGAATGGGTGGCACCGACGAACAATCGACACCAAACCGCAAGACACCCTCACTCTTGACATTATCTAGGTAACTGTTACACTCAAATAGTCAGCTTACACGGAAGAACTGACACCCTCCGCCGACAAGCTCGACCGCCACCGCCTGGACGGGCTTCGGTTCATCGGCGTGGACGAGGTCTCATACGGCGCCGAGCACAAGTTCCTGACCTGCGTCGTCGATCATCAGGCCGGGTCGATCGTGTGGGCGACCGAGGGCCGCAACGCCGACAGCTTGCAGGCGTTCTTCGCCGGGCTCACGGGCGAGCAGAAGCAGTCGATCAAGGCGGTCTCGATCGACATGTCCGCCGGCTATGAGAAGGCGATCCGCGCCGAGGACGGCGTCCCGCACGCGCAGGTCGTGTTCGACCCGTTCCACGTGGTACAGCTCGCTGGCAAGGCCGCCGACCAGGTCCGCCGCGACGAGTACAACCGCCACGGACGATCCTCGACTGGCGAAGGCAAGTGGATCAAGGGCACCCGCTACTCGCTGCTGAAGGACACCGCCAAGCAGACCGCCAGGCAGCTGCTCAAGCTCGCCGAGGTCGTGCTCACCAACAAGCGCATGTACCGCGCGTTCCTGCTCTACGGCGAGCTGCGCTACCTCTACAAGCTCCCCAAGGAGCAAGCGCCCGAGCGCCTCGAGGCGTGGCTCGCATGGGCATCTCGCTCGCGGCTGAAACCGTTCATCAAGCTCGCGCGAACGATCCGAAAACACAAGGCTGGCGTGCTCGCGGCGATCGAGCTGAACCTGAGCAACGGACGCCTCGAAGCCTTAAACAGCAAGGTGAGGTTGATCTCACACCGCGCATACGGATTCCACTCCGCCGACGCGCTGATCGCGATGATCTACCTCTGCTGCGCCGGCATCCAAATCCCGCTCCCTCACCGATGATTCACCCCCAGATCAGCAGGAGAGCCGAAAGACCGCCCCGCCAACAGAGTTGGATACCAGGTAGCGGTACGAGATGACCGACCACACGCCCCATTGAGAGAGAGCAAAACCCGCGAGCACCACAATCGCTGCTGCAACACCTCGGACATAACCGGCTCCTCCGTCGTCGTGCGTCTCCTGTGGCCGCCTCCAGGGTAAAGGCCGTCCGGGCACCGCGCCTCGACCGCGGACGTCGCCGACGCCTCCCGAATCTGCGTAGGGTCACTTCCGCTTCCGCGTGATTCTTGACAGACAGGCCCCGCTCGCGTGCCGGCACCGGCCTCTGAGCCGTGCAGCTCTGATCCCGGTCAGGACGCGATGCTCGCTACGGCGAGGGAGCGCTGCCGGGACTCGCGAATGCCCTCGCGACGAGCTTGGCGTCATCCTTTCGCGACGCGTAGTGCAGGTAACGCATCGTGGTCTGGATGTCGGCGTGCCCCATCCACTCCTGCACCCGCCGGATATCGGCCTGCTGGATCATCCTCGTCCCGAACGTGTGACGCAGATCGTGGAAACGCAGACGGCGCAGGCTGGCACGCTCAAGCGCTGCTTCGTAGCGCTCGCTCAGGGCATCGCCGTCGAGCGGTAGGCCCCCAACTCCCACGAATACGCAATCGTCGTCGCCCGTGAACGCGTCCCGAGCCCTCAGTCGCGAGAGCGCATCGCCCACATCGGGCGCCATCGGCGCCGACGGCACCTTGCCCGACTTTGGCGCGGTGAGCTGTCCAGCGGTATAGCTCGCGCGCACTCGGATGGTCGCAGTGTCGAAGGCCACATCGCGCCAGCGGAGCGCAAGGAGCTCGCCTCGGCGAAGTCCGGTGAACGCGGCGGTTAGGTAAACCGCCGCGTCCTGTTCGCTTGCCGCGGCGCGTACCGGGCTCCAGATCTCGTCCGGGTCGAAGACGTCGATGTCGCCCGTGCGTGACACGCGGTAGCGCTCGACGGTCGCCACAGGGTGGTACGGAACGGTCGTAGAGGTTGTACGGAAGGTCGTAGAGTTGTACGGAAGGTCGTAGAGCCTCACGGCACGGCGGAAGATCGCATGCAGCAGAACCAGGTAGTTGTTCTTGCTCTTGTTGGAGAGCGGTCGCCCCGCCGTGACGGCGCGACCAGTGCGCGCTCGCGCCAGCGCTCGATGTCCCGCGCGGTGATGTCCTCGAGGCGCATCGGCCGAACGCCGGAAGCAGGATTGCGTCGATCACCGAGCGGTAGCCGCGGATGGTGGAGGGCTTGCAGCCCCGGTCCTGCTCCGCGTACCGAAGGTATTCGGCGGCGGCGTCGGCGAACGTGGCGTTGGTCTGGACCATCCCGGGGAGGGTCTCGCGGAGGGCGTCGTCGAGCGTCCGGCGCAGCCAGGCCTCGGCGAGGCGCTTGGTGAAGTAGCCGGCAGGCGGACGGCCACGCTCGCTCCACGCGGGACCGAGCAGCTTCTTGCGCTGATGGCCGCTGGGGAGCCTGTACTTCGCGTACCAGCCGGGCCCACCACGCTTGCGCTCGACGCGATAGACGTGCCCGGAGGGGCGCGCGCGCGCCGCAGCTGGCCGGGGCGCGGCGCCCGACGGGGCGCGACGGAGCGGTCCGACTCGCTCGCAGCCCCGCTTCGTCGCTCGCCGTCGCTCTCCCGCTCAGCTCAGCGGCAGCGGCGTTCCGCCACGCGCCAGCTCGTTTGGGTGCGTCAGGAGGGGCATCCACGGGTCCCCATTCTACGGCGAAAGTGGGGACCTACTGGGGACCCGGTCCGGATTTGACGAGGATCCGGCCAAAGAAAAACCCCGCCTGAGCGGGGCTGTTTCAATAGCGGGGGCGGGATTCGAACCCGCGACCTTCGGGTTATGAGTCGCTTCAGGGGTGTTATGTACCTGCGGTTTTGCAGGGATTTCGTGAAATTGGGTCCGATTGCGTGAGGTCAGATTTGCTTGTTTTGGTACCCGTTTGGTACCCGTTTCGGGCTCGCCGGCAGGTGTCGAGTGCTGTTGGTGCGGACGGCGTCCGAGCGAACGCCATCACCGGCTACTGCGCTGCCGGCGTGGTGAGCGGCGGCCGCTGACCATTCGCTGGAGATCCTCGACGAACGCGTCGAACTCGTTCTGATCGATCTCGGGCATGTTCCGTTCGCAGCACGGAGGTCGGTCGTGGTCGGAGGGCGGGTTATCCACGCCGAAGAGGTCATGAAGGATGGTCCAGATGTCGTGCTGACGATGACGCGGCTCGCGCTATCCGACGTACAGGACCACAGCTCGAGCCGGCTGCCCGCGCGCCGCCGGAGGTTGCATCGTGAACGCCAGCCTGAAGCCTCGGTCGAGGTGGACGCCGCACACAATTGGCTCGAGCGGACCCGACAGCCGGTACGCCCCGAGCTCGGGAGCGCATGGATCGTGTTCGAGTTGGTAATACAAGCGCTGATAGCCGGCTCGCTTGCCGGCCAGAGCGTCGATGAGCCTGCGCACCGGCGGCGGCGTGACTACTTCGTACTCGGGCAACGATGACGCCGCGTTAGTCCTCGGGCCCGAAGGCAGCCGTCGGCGCCGCGGATATGAGTTCGTCGCTCCCCGGCGCCCGGAGCCCGGGGCCGTAGAGCTTCTGGAACTCGCGCTGGTAGGTGGAGTCGTCCCGCTGGAGTTGGTGAACGACAGCAACGATGAGGTTCCGCTCCCGCCCGCGCTCGCGAAGGTCGGAGACACGCTCAGCGAGGTCGAGTGCGGTGTCTCGAGGGACGCGCGGGCGCCGCTCACTACTCGCTCGACTGGAACGATGCGCTGCGCGATCCACTTGTCCAGCGTCGGCACGCTCACCCGGATGACTTTCGCGGCCTGGCTCTTGCTCATCGTCTCATCCAGATCGCGACGCAGACCGTCGATGATCGGCTCGAGCTCTTGCCGCACCTCTCCCCCTCTGCGCGCCGTCCGCTGTAGCGCGAGGATCCGTCTGCAGTCCGTTCGGTGTTGATCGTTCGTCGCATGGAAGCCTCGAGCCATGATACCGAGCTTTCGGAAAAGCCGGCGCTTTTCACAAAGTTAGGGCCGGCTCCTCCTCTCGAGCTGCCTAATCGTGATCAGCGCGCTTGGTCGCCGCGGTCCACGGGGTGACAGGCACTAGACTTCAGAGACGCATCAGAGAAACCACTCCAGAGAATCCATGGCAGAGATATCGATCGCCCGCGAAGTCAAGATCGCCGGCCAGCCTTTCGTCCTGCGGAGCAGCGACTTGGTTCGTGTGATGCAAGGAGTCGATCCCGAGCCGATCACCAGCCACTACGTGGTCGTCGGCACGCGGCGCTTTCCTCCCAAACAGATCATCAGCGAGCTCACCGGCGTTGATCGAGCCGATTTACCACCCACCACGCGAGGCGAACCTGTCCGCCTCGGGTTCCCAGCAGGCCGCCGACCGCTCGAACAACGAGCATCGCTCCGGGCCTTCCCGCCGCCAGCCAGGGATGGCCCCCCGCCTCTGGCTGATCGGTTGTGGCCCTTCGCTGGCAGCTGGGTCGCGATCAGAGACGTCGACGTTCTGCATTCGACGGAGTCTCCACAGGAGCTCGTCGCGTGGCTCAACCGGCATGGGCAGAAGTCGGACAGCATGTTTTGAGTACCGGGAGACGAGCTTGCCGCGACCGGGCTCGCACCTCTGTGAGGCTCCGTTCCGGCACATACCGGATCCCCGCACGGGTAGCGTCCCGCCGCGTCCCATTGTTGACGTCGTCGTTGATGGCCTCGACATTGCTCCTCAGGCTTGCCTCCTTGACAGCGGCGCGACGGCAGTACGCTTCGGTGGGCACGTCGCAGACATCTGCGGGATCGATCTGCAGGATGCACCGCAGGCGCGACTCGCCGTCGGGGGCGCAGCCGTCACCGCGCTCATGGCGGAAGTCACTCTCGAGATCGACGACGGCTCCCAGCAGTACGCCTGGTCGGCGCCCGTCTGGTTCTGCGAGCCATGGACCCCTTCGTTTGGACTCCTTGGCCTGACCGGCTCTTCGACCAGTTCACGGTGACGATCGCCGCATACGAAGAGTGGTTGAGCTGACGCCACTCAACTGACACCTCTGGATCGCACGACGCCGCCGGCGATACTCGGACGCTGTGCCGGCGCCAGGCTACAAGCGTTTCAGAGCCCAGATCGTTCCGTAAGGATCGTGTTCTATCCTTACAAAGCTCCCGAAGCTATGAAAGGTTCGCGTGTCGACCAAGGCCATCCCGCAGCTTCTTCCGGCTGACCATCGGCCACACCGAGAAGCGCCTGTGGCCCGCTGACCCGGGCGCCTACGGGGGTCGAAAGGCACGACGGCCGGGCGCGTACGAAGTCTTCATCCCGGATGAGATCTCAGGGCGCGACTTTCCGCTCGACGGCGATGCCGTCGCGGCCGTGAGCGAAGCGACCCGAGCGCTGCAACATCTGGAGGCTTCGCCGCCACGCATCGCAACGCTGGGAGCACTCGCGCAGAACCTGCTGCGCTCGGAGAGCGTGGCGTCTTCTCGATCGAGGGCGTTCACCTTTCGCACAAGCGACTCGCGCGCGCGCCTATCAGGCCGCCAGGGGCCAGCGCGACCCACGCGCCGCCGAAGTCCTTGGAAACGTCGAAGCGATGAAGCACGCGATCGAGATCGGGACAGCTGGCAAACCGCTCACGACCTCGGACATCGAAGACTCACCGGACATTGCTGCGGTTCACCGAAGCGCAGACATCGCCGGCATCGTGCGGGAGTCACAGAACTGGATCGGTGGAACGACTACAACCCGATCGGCGCCGCCTACGTGCCGCCACCGCCGAGTCGTTCGGCCGCTGCTCGACGATCTCTGCGCGTTCGCACCCGAACCGATCTTGCGCCAATCGTCCAGGCCGGGATCGCGCACGCCCAGTTCGAGAGCATCCACCCGTTCGCCGACGGCAACGGTCGCGTGGCCGAGCGCTCATCTACGCCGTCCTTCGCCGCCGCGGCGAGATCCCCAACTACGTCCCTCCGATAGCCTCATCCTGGCAGCGGAGCCGATGGGTACGTCGGCGGGCTCACTTGATAACGAGAAGGCGGCGACAGCGCATGGATCGCGCAGTTCGCCGACGCGACCGCACGGGCGGCGACCGAGGCCGAGCGACTCGCCGACGAGACGAGTAGCTCCGATCAACCTGGCTCGACGACCTCGGCCAACCACGCAGGGACGCCGCCGTCCGACAGCCCTTCAGTTCGTTGCCGCAGCAGCCCGTGATCGACGTCGCGGCCGGCGAGACGCTCACAGGCAAGTCCCACGTCACCGTTGGCGAGGCTCTGCAGGAGCTCGAGCGCGCGGGGATCCTGCACAGGCTCAACGAGCGCAAGTGGGGCAGCGTCTGGGAGTGGGACCAGCTGCTCAACTTGGTCGATGCGTTCGAGACGAGCGGCCGGGTACCCGGCCCGTAGCAACACCAGGCGGTGGCGGGCCTGGTATTCGCGTCGGCGTTTTGCAGACTGCCCGTCGGCCTTGTGGCCGCCCCGCCCCACCTGACAGAACCAACCCATCCCTGCGCCGACCGCCATCCGATGCGGGTTCCTCCACGGGAGTCTCGCCGCGCTCGCACAGGGCGACCGGGCCCACGCTGGTGCGGCGCGGCCTGCGAGGTGTGAGCTACTGCGCCGTGGAACTCTGGGCAACTGCGGCGACGAGCTCCCTCAACCCATTGGTTCGGCGGTCTTGGCTGGCGTCGCCCACGCCTGCGGTTCCACGTCAGCGTCCACGCGCCCGTCGAGCGTCGAGGCTTGGAGGAGTCAGCGCTCGTTCAACAGCTGGCCGAGCTTCCGGTCTGGGTAAGATCGATCGTCGCGCTCCGGATCGAGATCCGCCGCTCACGTCAGACCTTCGAACGCGTCTTGTGCTGGAGAACATCGACGACAGGAAGAACACCGGCCGCACCGCCGACGAGATCGAGGCCTTCTTCGAGAAGTTGCCTGATGCTGGCTTCCGCTGACGTTTCGCACCGCTTCGTAGATCGACCCGACGATGGCGGTAGCCGACGAGCTGCTCGACCGCTTCCGCTCTCGGCGCCGTCGCGTGCACCTCAGCTCGCTCAGCGACAAAAATCATGTCGGTTGCTTGAGACGATGGATCGCTGCTTGCAGAGGATCTTGATTCGCTGCCGCGACCTTCCGTGGATCCTCGAGGCGCCTCGGCCTACGCGATGGACGGCGCAGCTGCGGCGACGGCGTTCGTGTCGGCTGGTGCGGATGTCCCCAGCCACGAAGCGCGACTAGCGTCGGCGCGGATGCGCATTTGTCCTGCCCTGTTTAAGCGGCGTCGCCCAGTTCGTCGATCTCGGTCGACGTGGCGGTGTACCGGTAGCCGTCGCAGAGCCCGTCGGCGTGCCCCAACGAGACGCTGTAGTGGAATCCGTCGCGTCGACGCTGGCTGGAGCGTGGCGAATCCTCGCTACAGGTCTTCGTCGGGGCCGTTCACGTGGGACGAGCCTGCCGTTGAAGCCGAACGTGATCGCGCTCGGCCATCCCATGATCCGAGAGGCCGCCGCGCGCGCCGGAGTCCGGGTGCCGCTCGAAGCCAAGGCTGCGCGCGTCTCGACGGCGCCGAGCGCGAGGTGCTGAGCGGGCTCGAGCGGGAATCGGATACCCTCCGACGCCGGCTGTTCCGGAGGATCTCGCGCTTGAACGCCTCGATCTCGCGCAGGCGCATCCGCTGCGGCCGATCGCGTTCTTGACCCCTAGGCACCGTGTGATCGACCAGGTAGCCGCAGATGGACTCCGTGCTTCGTCTATCGGGCGCAGCGAAACGGGCGCGCAGGCGACTCCGCTGTCGCTGGCCTGCGTCGCAGCGCGGCATCGTCTGGCGAGTCGGTGTGGCCGTGGATTCGCAGCCCGTGCCGCCGCCCGGACTGGCCCGCGCGCGGGCCTGGCTCGCTCCGAGGCCGTCGCTTGCGTCTCCTGGGACCGGTCGCAGTCGCTTGGCTCTCCAGCTCGCACGCCGCGAGGCGTACGAGCCGGGCAGCGTGGCCTTGCTGACGCCCTGCCGGCGGGCGATCTTCGCCGGGCGTGGAGCGCCGAGCTCGCAGCGCCCGAACCGTGCTGAGCGACTCCTCGTATTCCATGAACTGACTTCTACGCGATGCTGCGGACGGAAGCCCGGCCTGACGGCGAAGCCATCGCCAGCGGCCTCGGTGGCTCGTGCGGCCGCCGAGTGGGTGTGATCGCATATGTGTCCACGATTGTGCTCCCTTCTTCATATGGCTGGTAATCCGCATGAGGTGCTCGCCACCGTGAAGCGCGCGCGCAGCTGCCAGCGCTGCTCGAGCGGTTTCGCCAGGACGGCGCCTGACGCCGAGCCGAGTCGTGATCGGCGCGCGCCGGCGCCCCGAGGCGGTCGTGCTCTCCTTCGCGCTACCTGAAGCTTCGCCGGCAGCGCCGACGTGTCGCCGGCTGCGCTCGAGCGGCGAGCGCGCGAGGCCGGCGAGACGCTCGATGCCGAGGAAACGATGGAGCTCGCGGACAGCGAGCTCCACGCTATGCGCGTCGGCGGCGCGCGGCAAGGCGCGGGTGGCGGCGGCGTCCGGCGACTACTCGACCCTCGCGTTGCTGGTGTCGGCGGCGATCTCGCCGTCCGGCGCCGGGCGACGTCCGCCTCGACCCAGCGCTTCGGAACTGATCGCCGGCCCCGCGTTGCTCGACGAGCTCGTCGATGCTCAAGCCGGAGCCCGGCGCTTCCTACGCGACCGCTTCGCTCGCCGAGTTCGTCGACGGTCTCGCCGCTGATCTCGCCGGTGGTTGCACGGACCCACCCAAGCCGCTCAAGGTGCTGGCGGACCAACGACGACTACCTGGTCGCATCGCTGGAGTCGCTCACGCCCTACCTCGTCTCCGGCGGCCGCACCTCCTCGACTCCTGGCCTGGACCTGCCGGTGCTCACACCAGCCAATTCCCCGAGCTGCTCGAGCGAGTCTGATGCGCGTCGCTGTGATCTCCGACATCCACGGCGACCTCGACGCGCTGCACCACGTACTCACCGCGATCGATCGCGCGGACACCGACCAGATCTGGTGCCTGGGCGACATCGTCGGGCTCGGCGCGACCGCGCCGGCCGAGGTTGTCGACCTCGTTCGCGATCGCTGCGCAATCGCGCTCGCCGGCAACCACGACCGCTGGGTCACTGGCCAGCTCTCGCTCAGCATGCTGCCACTGCCCCGCCAACGCGCGCAGCTGCAATGGCAGCACCGTGTGCTCTCCAACGAGCAGCTCACATGGCTCGCAGCGCTGCCCGCCCAGGGCCGCGCTCATGACATCGAGCTCTGGCACGGCAGCGCCCAGGACCCAATCACCGGCTGGATCTCAAGCCCGCAAGACGCGGCGGATCATCTCGCCCGCCAGCAAGCCCCGATCGGGCTCGTCGGGCACACCCACCGACCGTTGATCGCCGAGAACAACGGCACGACGATCGAGTACGACGAGCACCCGGACAGCCACGACCTCGCCGACGACCACCGCGCAGTGCTCAACCCCGGCGCCGTGCTCGGATCACGCAGATGGCTCGAACTCGACCTCGCAGCGCGAAACGCGACCTGGCACACAGCCTGACCCCGGCGCCGCTTGAGGCTACGGAGCCTCGCTGCGCGCGTTCCAGCCGGCCATGAAAGTCTCCAGCGCGCCGGCGTCCTCGACGTCGACTCCGGCTGCCTTCGCGGCCGTCAGGAACTGCTTCGCCGGACCGCCGGCCGCCGGATCGCTGCCGCGCTCGATCATCTCCTCGCGCCAGCGCGGGATCGCCTTCCGGGTCGCCTCGACGGCCCAGTCGGGCGTGCCCGCCTTGCGCCCGGCGAACCGCACCCATGCGTCGAGCGCTGACGGGAGCCGCTCGAACAGACCCTCGTCGGCGAGCACCTTCCTCGGGATCCAGTTGGCCATGAACAGCTCGACGACCACCGGGCTCCAGCGCAGCGGGCGCCCGTCGACGTAGTCGGCGCAGAAGTCGATCGCCAGCGACACGGCCCAGGCTTCATCGCCGTCGGACGCGAAGTCCTTTCCCTCCGGCGAGGAAAGAAACTCGTCGCGGAGCCGGTCGCGCTCCTCGTGCGGCATCTCGTCCCGTTCGGGCACGGCAACGAAATGCGACACCTCGTCAGCTCTCAACATCGCTAACGCCCGCAATCGCGCGTAGTCGTCGGACACCGGCGGATCCAACGTCATCTCGGTCAGCTCGATCGCCGCGGCGATCCGTCCCGCCGCGACCCCCGGCGCGATCCGCTCGAGCGTCAGCTCCCCATCGCCCCGCGGATGCTTGCGCATCACCTCGGCGACGCGATCGATCGAGTCGGCGAGCAGGATGTCCTTGGCCATCACGCCGAGGTTGTTGTCGATCAGCACGCCGACCGCGTGCGTTTCGCCGCTCGGATGGCGAGCCTCGAGGAACACGGTGCACGCGTCGTCGAACACGTCCTCACGCATCACGGCCGCACCGGTGATCTCCGCCTCGCCGACCTCGCCGAGCCAGCTCGGCGCCGCGTCTTCCAGTTCCAGTTGCTCGGCGAGTTCGCCGGCGCGCATCCCGAGCTCCCCGTCGTCCACGTCCGAGATGATGCTCAGCGCTGTCCGCGCCCCCTCGCCGCCGAGCTGAGCGACGCCTCGATCAGCGGCTCGCCGAGGATCAGGCTGTAGTCGGGCGACGCCGCCTCCTCGAGCGGCAGCGTGTACCGCTGGTCCCAGAACACGCCGAGCAGATGCGACGCCCACAGCTCGGCGTCGAGCGCGCTCGTCAGCTCCTGCGCCTCATGCACGATCCGACGCGCGACGCTCTCGGGGCCAGCGGGCGCACCCGCCCCGGCGGCCTCGCGCTCGCGCCGGACCGCGACCTTGGCGGGATGGCCGCTCGGTCGACGACTTCGCTTGCCCTTGCTCACCGTCCGGCAGCCTAATCGCCTCGTGCCGGGAGGGCCCAAGGCGAAAGCCGCACGCTGCGGCAAACGCCATCGAGCGTGAGGCGAGCGCGGACCCGCGGACGGGGAACGAGTCGTCTTAGCGGCGGGCCGTCAGCGCCAAAGGCCCTCGAGCGGCACCGCGAAGAGGCGATCACCGAACGGGAGCGTGCGTTGACCGGTGTAGACGACGATCCCGGCTCGTAGTCGTGACCCGAGCTGATCACGCATGTGCTTGAGTCCTTGGAAGTCGCGTTCTCGGACAGTCGCAGACGCCTTTACCTCGATGCCGACCAGTTCGCCGGAGGGGCGCTCGGCGATGATGTCGACCTCGCGTTCCTGCTCTCGGTAGTGCCAGAACGTCAGCGGCGCCACCGACCAGGACGCCTGGCGCTCGAGCTCGGTCGCCACGAACGTCTCGAACAACGCCCCGGCGAGTCCGTCGTCGTTGCGCACCCGCTGTTCGTCGATGCCGATCAGCCCCGCAAGCAGCCCGGTGTCGGCGACGTACGCTTTCGGCGCTTTGACCTGCCGCTTGCCGAGGTTGGCGTGCCAGGGACGCCGAACCCGCACGAGAAAGAGGCGCTCGAGCACGTCCATGTGGCTCTTCGCGGTCTTGCCGTCGATGCCGGCGTCTCGACCGAGCGTCTCGTAGCGGGCGAGCGCAGCCGACCGAGCGGCGATGAGTCGCAGCACCGTCCCGACCGAGCCCGGGTCATGGACACGCGCGGCATCGGCCAGATCGCGGTCGAGGATCGAGCCGACGTAGCTCTCGAAGAACCGTGCCCGGGCGGCTCCTGTCCGGGTGAGCGACTCGGGGAACCCACCGGTGAGCAACCGCGGGGCATATTCGCTGCGACCGACCGGCGCATCGGTCAGCATCGGCACCTCCCCGTCGAACAGCCGGTCGAGGAAGTCCTCGCGGCGACCTTCGATCTCGCCCTGCGTCAATGGCCAGAGGGTCAGGTAGTCGACACGTCCAGGGAGCGCATCGGCGACTGCCGGGATTCGGCGAAGGTTCGCGGAGCCAGTGAGCAGAAACTGTCCGCGCCGGCGGTCACGGTCAAGGCGCGCCTTGACCGCCAGCAGCAGATCCGGCGCGCGCTGCACCTCGTCGATTACCGTGGACCGCCCAAGCGCGGCCACGAAACCCTCCGGATCGGCCTGGGCCGCAGCTCGGACCGGATCGCTGTCGAGCGTCACGTAGTCCGCCGGCATCGGACCGCCGGCGAGCACGCGGGCGAGAGTGCTCTTGCCCGCCTGACGAGCGCCGAGCAGCGCGACCGCCCGGGCGCTCTGCATCGCGTCGACAACGACCGGAGCGATGCTCCGCTCGATGAACTCCTCGGATGGAAGGATGTCGGCCAACTCGGAAAATACTAGCGGCTAACTCGGAAAATCTGCTCCAGCTAACTCGGAGAGTCGCCACCGCACACCCGGACTTCGCCTCTGCGTGCACGTCGGTGTGGGCAACGCCGCCGCCGGGCAGCGCCGTCGCGACTGGTCACGCCGCACCCCGGCGAAATCAGCTTGGCGCGCACCTAACCCGGGCCGATGAACGGCGAATCGCCGTGGCGGCGGCGTAGCTGGGGCAGTCCTCGAGAGCTTCGTTGCGATGGAGCTCCTGCGCCAGGCGGAACGGACCGAGCGGCCGCTCCAGCTTTTCACTACCGCGACAAGCAGCGGCGCGAGGTCCACGTCGTGATTGAGCGCCATGACGGCGACGTCATCGGGATCGAGGCCACGTTCGCAAGAAGATCGGTGCCGGGTACCTGGCGCCATCCACCGGCTCGGCCGTCGAGCGCGACCTTGCCGTTAACCCCACACGGCAACCGGAACTGCCAGGCGACCGCGACGATCGCCCGCTCGGGGATCACCCGAGAGCCGGAGACGCCTGAGGGCGGGCGCTGCGCGGGCGCCCAACCGAGGTCAGGCGGCGCGCTCGGACTCGATGGATTCGATGCCCAGGTCGGCCAGGTCGCCGAACAGCGTTCCGGCATACCACCCTTCGCCGTCGGTGGCCGCCGGTGAGGCCAGGCCGGCCCCAGGAAACGCCGCCGACGCCGCCCGCTTGGCGGCAGCGTCACGCTCGGCGAGGATCGGGACCAGGGCGACGGATGTCTCGGCGTCCGCGGCCGTCACCGTCGCCGCGACGGTGTCGCGCAGTCGCTGGCCGATCCGCATGCCGAAGGCCACCAGGAAGGAGCGCCGAAACCGGGTGGTGCGGCTGCGCCCGTCACGGTCGAACTTGGAGCCCGCGCGCCGCAAAGCCACCGCGGCCTGGACGAGCAGCGAGGTGAAGAGCTCCTCGACCGCGTCGAGCTCGTCGGCAAAGCCGAACGCGGTGCTGAACCCCAGACCTTTCGACCACACCGAGTGGCAGCCGTTGGCGGCGGCGATCTCTCCGAGCATGAGAGCCTTGGCCTCAGCGTAGGGGTCATCGACGGCGAGCCGCCGCCCGACAGGGCTCGTCCGCGACGCATGGAAGTCGTGCTCGAGCACGGCACGGTCGATGCGGTGACGAGCCATCAGCTCCTGAGCCTTGGCGGTCAGCGCCTCGGCCTCGGCATCAAAGGTGGTCGACTCGGCCTTCGCCAGGAGCGCCCGGACCTTGCCGAGCATCGCCGGTGGCACGCCGGGGTCCGCGGCCAGCGTTCCCTCGCTCCAGCGGCCCGGCGGGTCGACGAGGTGCGGCAAGCGGGGCAGCGACATCAGCAGAGCCATGAGCGCCACCGCGGCGGCCAGAGCATCACGCCACTCGCCGCCAAGCTGGCGAAGGAAGGCGCCATCGGCGGGCCGATCGGGCCGCGCTCCGATCTGCGCGAGCTGGGCCATCCACCCCGGTTGGACCTGTCGACCGAGCGTCTCATAGGCCCGAGACTGCGATGCGATCGTCCAGCGAACCAGGCGGGTTTCGTCTGAGCCCAGGCGCTGGCGCACGATCCGGTCGACATCGGCCGGCTGCCAGCCGTGCTCCCACAGGTCGCCGACGTGGCTCTCCATGCATTCCGCGACTTCCTTGGCGATCTGGGCCGACGACTCGCCGGCGAGGATGGCGACAACGTGTGCGACACGCTCGGCGTCACCCAACTGCTGGGCCCAGACCGCCGCTAGGAAAAGCTCCCTGGGCGAGAGCGACAGATCGGCGGGCGCGAAGGCCCGACTGTGAGACGCCGACTGCGACCAGCTACCAGCGCCGCGGGACTCGCGGGACGAACGCTGCGTCTGAGCGCGCTTACGAACTTTGGCCGCTCGTCGCTGCCGGTTGTTCTTGCCCACCGGACTTTTCTAGCCCACCGGCCGGACGGCAGCGCTCCTGAGGCATGATGGCGAGAGGCCGAAGTCGTGTCGCCCGATGGTGAGCCCGGTCCCGTCGATCTTGTGAAGCGACGATCGTCCCCTTCGAACCCGGTCGAGAGGGCACGTCGCGCTTCACCAGTCGCTCTTGCCACCCTGCCGGAGCCTTGGCGGTCTCAGGGCAGCGGCAATTGTCACCAGCCCATCTCGGCTCGAATCGCATCCGCGGCCTCAAGGGCGCGTTCGCCCGCCGATCGACAATCGAGATAGAGCTGCACCGGATCGGCAACCTGGATCCCGTTGCGGTCGCCGGCCAGTGACAGGACGAACGGATCTCGAGTCAGCTGCATCGTGACCCGACCAGGTGCCGGCCTGGACGGCGTAGCCGCGAGCCGTTTGGCCCAGAGGTCAGCATCGTCTCGCCGGATCCAGACGACCACGTCGACGGGCTCGACCGCGGGGCGAACGAACGAGGCTCCGGCCACCCCGCCGACGGCGTACGGCACGTTGAGTTTGTGAGCCGCTGCCTGGAGAGCCTTCATGGCCTCCGGCGCGTCGCGCGCGCCGATTTCCCACGTGACGCGCCGCGGCCGGCGCAGCGCGACGGCCCGCTCGAAGGCGTCGAGCAGCCGTGCAGGCTCCGGCAGCCGAGCGAGTCGCAGCCGAGCGTCCCGTGGGTCGGACCCGATCGCCACCAGGCCATCGTCCGCCAGGGCGCGCATCGTGCGCGAGACCATCGCTTCGCTCAGCTCAAGCCGGGTCGCGAGTTCACGAAACGACGGTTGGTCGTTAGCGTGGAGAAGCAGCCAGCGCGGCACGCGGCTCGCGCGGTTCGCGAACGGCGCCGCCGGCGCCGCGCCGACCGGCACGACCTTCCGTCGCGGCGGCCGCTCGACGAACACGGGCGGTGCGTACACGAAGAGCTCTCCGTCCCCCGCCGCGTAGGACGCCCTGCGCTCGCGCAAGTACGCCCGCGCCTCCGGCGAAGAACGCTCGAACGTGATCATGATGGGGCGACGGGAATGGCGAGCCTCTTCGGCGAGACTTTCCGCGCCGGCGCGAGTCAAGACATCGACGCGTCGGACCGCAAACGACGCTATGCGTCTGCCGTCGATCGACAGCGACGCACGGGCCTTCCCAATGCTGATCTCGATCGGTTCAGAGCCAGTAGGTCCTTGCAAAATTGCGATGTTTGAGTGTAGAGCAAATATCACGCAACTGCAAGCGCTCGGCCATGCTTGCCACCGTCGGCCCCGCAGTGACGGGCTAGTGCGGAGATACCGCAGGCGCTGGATCGACTCTTGGCCCAACTGCAAAAGGTGCCCCTTTCTCCGCATTAGGTCGGTCCAACTCCGCACTAAGTCAAGGCCGTTTGGCGCCCGGACAGTCCCGTTTTGCAGGGATTTCTATGACCTACGGCGGAGTTAGGCCCGAATCGCCCAACTCCGCTCTAAGTCGTCTTTAGGTTCGGACCCGTCGCCAGGTCGGAAACAGGCGTTTTGCAGGGATTCCCTCGGGACCTAGCGCGGAGTAGACCCCGATTTCGCCCGGTGACTTAGGTATAGGTACGGACGTCGCGGGAATCACGCATACCGTTCGGGACGTCGACGGCGGCGCTGATCCCGGTCGGATCGCCGGCTGCCGGTCGTATCCTGGGGCCATGGAGATCGAGATCCGAGCCGGCTTCTGCGACCCGGACGGCGAGCTCCTCGCCGTGCTCGAGCGCTCGGGCTGGCAGCGCATAACGGCCCGGCGAAGGGGCGAGATCGCCGACGAGATCGTGCGCGTCTGCGAGGCGGCCGAGCGCGGGATCGCCGAGGCGTGGCAGAGGCGCCCCGATCCGCCGCGGTTCGTGATCGGCTACCTCCACCCTTCCCTCCCGCTGAGCGTGCGATGACGGCCCGGCTCCCCGCCGACGATGGCCCTGGCAGACCTTCTGATCGGGCTGCTCGAGCGGGTCCCGATGAGCGAGGCGCAGATCGCGCGCGCGACCCGGGCCGAGCCGGCGACGATCCGGTCGTGGCTCGCCGTCGGGAGGCTCCCGCCGGGCTCGAGGCTCAGCGGCTGACCGAGCTCGTGGCGTTCGTCGAGGAGATGGCGCGCAACATTCGCGGCGACGCCCTCGCCGAGTGGCTCGACTCCGACATCGACTTTCTTAAACGGCGCAAACCCGCTCGACGAGCTCGCCGCCGGAGGCTACGAGCGGCTGATCCAGCTCGCGCTCGGTCTCACCCACAGCATCTTCACGTAGGCACGGCGGGACTCTTCGTCGCCGGGGCAATACTTCATCGGGGCGATACTTATCGAGAGTCGCCTCCGCGTCCTGCAATGACCACCGAAACCTCGATCGATGTAATGGCGGAGCTCGGCATCCTCGAGCCTCACGAGGTCGCCCAGCTGCTCAAGCTCCGCCACTCGACCGTCCTCGACTTGAGCCGGCGTGGGGTGCTGCCGGCGTTCAAGATCGGGAAGCACTGGCGCTACCGGCGAGCCGACCTCGAGGAGTGGATGGTCCGCCGGCGCGACGCCGCTTGACGTGTGTCGTAGACGGATTCGAGGAGCGTCCGATGAGGATGACCGCACGGACTGCGGGCCGCTCTCCAACGTAACGGCCCGATCCAGCCGAGCCCAAGACATACGTCGCCGCACCGATCCAAGCCCGAGCGCTCCGGCAGTTCGGTCCGGCGCCTAGCGTGGATCATGCGATTGCGCTCCTGGCGGACCGGTCGCCCGACGCCGGCCCGTCCGCACGACTTCTGGGTCGCCAATGGCAATCCAATAGCCGGGTTACGTCGTGCCGACGCGATCGCGCGACATCGAAGCGACCGTTCGCGACTCCATGACCGTGAGCATCGACGCAATCGTCGGGGATGACGACCGTGAGATCGTTGAAGCGGTCACGCGGACAACGCGGACTGCTCGAATGCGCCTGTTGGCGAGGTGACTGGTTCGTCGCAGCTGGAGCAGGGCGCCGAGGGGGGCTGGACGGGTCAAAACTGGTCCGCGCGCGCTGACTTCTCCTTCGGCGAGTCTAGATCGATGTCGGTCAGGGCTAGTAAGTACGAGCCGCCGCGGCTGACACGCAAAGCGTCGGCCGAGCGCTCCGAGGAGATGCAGGAGCGTCGATCAGCGCGACGGAGAGATCCCGGAACACGAGGATCTCGGCGAGGTGGTCGCCTTCGACACCATCGACGATCAGGGGAAGCCACCGGTGCGTTGGCCGCCGCTCGTCGGGAGGCACCCCCGCGGTCTCCGCTCCAATCGCCATCAGCGTGAACCCAGCCGCTCGAGTGGGACGCACACGACGCCGCTCCCATGGCATTACCCCCGCATGGGAATCGAAAAGCCAGCCGCCATCGTGGGGCACCCAGTGCAGCAACATCCGGCGCCAACCGAACACGTCACGAAGGCGAATTATCGCGGCCCCCATCGAGGCCCCCGCGGCGCGTGCCACCCGAGCCACCAGCGCTAGCTCGTCGTGGGCCAGCTCGGCGGCCTCGGGAAAGGTCGACATCAGCCAGGCTCGCGGCATCAACAAGGCCCCGGCCACCGCATCGCACATCACCTCTTCGGAGGTGAATTGCTGGCGCGTCGCGGCCGCAGACGTGCTGGCAAATCGCGGGCTACGCAGTGACCAGTGACCGAGCTCGTGAGCCAGCGTGAAGCGTTGCCGCACAGCGGGTTGCCCGTCGCGAAGGCGAATCAGCGCGTGCAAGGGATCCAGAACCACCAGGTGGCCGTCCTCGGCGATCTCGCTTTGCTGTACATCGGCGCCCAGACATCGGGCCGCCCGCGCCACGTCGATCGGCGGCGTGGCCTCCACTCGCGCCGCCGCCAGCAGTTCCCGAGCCAGCTGATCGGCTAGGCGTCGCGCTCGTTGCATAGGGCCTGCCAGAGCCGGATCCAGCCTGGCGCTCCACGAAGGGAAAACCGGGTCGAGATCAGTTCGGAGTGTCGCTCCACGGCACTGAGCTTTGCTTGGCGGCCTCGGACCAGCAGCCGGTCCTGGTCAGCTCGACTAAGCTCCAGCGATTGCATCGCCTCGTCGAAGGCCGCTAGCTCGTCCGCGTCGAGTATCTCGGGCACCGGAGCGGATTCGCGCAGCTGGTGAGCGGCGGGATCCCAGACGCCGAGGCGCTCGGCCAGCCGCAAGGCGTTGTCGAGGTGAAACTCGGCGAAGCGACGGGGCGAGAACAGCATCTCCTCCAAGCCGCGCGGTCGCATGCCGAACTCGGCCGCGATGGTCGTCTGCTCGCCCGGTCCCAATTGCTCCCAGGACCGAGCAACAAGCACACGAAACTCGTCCGACAACACTGGCGGCCTGGTCCGACGGTCGTGTCGCCGGTCGATGTCGGCTTCGTACGCGCCCAGCCAATCGAACACCAGCGCTTCCAGCTCAGCCGGGTTGCGGAACTTCGCCTCGGCGAACAGACCGACCCCGTCGAAGCCAGCGGCGGCGCTACGGGTCCCCGGCACCTCCACCACCAGCAAGCGGGGAATCAGGAACTCGCCAGCTGCGGCATCTTCGTGCCCACAGCCCCAGCTCGGGCCGTAGAGAACACACAGGCCGTCGACCCGCTCCATCAGGAACTCACGCAGCAACCGCGGCACCTCTTTCGGATCGCGACTCCCGAGGTCATCGCCGGTCAGCACATGGACGGGCCGACCTGTCCGACACCCAAACCGGACACACGCCCGCTGCATCGCCGCCACCTGCGCCTGATATCGCCCCGGTTCGTGGGTCTGCGGGGCCGCGATGAAGACGGCCCGCGGCGCAGCGGCTCTCTCCTCGGAAGGGCTGAAGAGTCGCTGTTGGCCGCTTGGTTTCACCGTTGCCTCTGGCCATCGTGATTGCAACTGCTACGGACGCTCCGGGGCCGCTGTGGCCCGTTCCCATTCGATCTTGCCGGGCGGCTTGCTCGCAATGTCGGGCTGGACAGTCCCGACCGGCCGGTCTCGTTGAGCTTGCGGCTCGGGATCTGCTCTAGCAGGTCGTATGGGAGCGGGGCCCAGTCGGCGGTCATCACATCGGCGCTAGTGACGGCGCGGATCACAATCACCTTCCCGCATGTGCGCGCGTCGCCCTGGACGCCGACCGTGCGGAGGTGGGCTGGGCGCCAAGCCTGCGGATGTGGGACAAGCGCCTGCGTGGCGAGGCGCTCGCCTCGGGTCGACGGCCGGCGTGATCGAGACGTCGCCGAAGCAGCCGCCCAGCATCGTCACGCGGGGAGACGAATCCGATCGTTCCGTGACATGCGCGATTACCGCGCTGTGTACCGGCGCTCTCGGCCGACGACAGATAGCGAGGACCGAAAACCAGGTCCAATCCCAGCGCGCCGACGCGGCCGTCGGCTTGCGACGAACGCTCGCGGCATCACACCACTCCCTCTGCCCCGCGTAGCAGCAGATCTATCGATCGAGGGCGTCATCATGCTCCCGAGCCCGGACACGTTGTGACGCCCGATCGTCCAGCTTGTCGGCGCCGGTGAGAAACTGACCCCCCTTCGCCGGTTGAGATTTGACCCCCCGTGGTGGTGGCGGAGGCGTCCGGGGTGTCGTGAGCCTGGCTCGGTCGTGTTGATCGAGGCCGGGAGGAAGGCGTGCTGGACGTGGAGCGCTGGGCCGAGCTGCGCCGGGAGCATTTCGTTCGCGGGGTTCCGATCAAGGAGCTCGTGCGCCGGACGGGGTTGGCGCGGAACACGGTCCGGCGGCGTTGAGGTCGGATGAGCCGCCGGCGTTCCGGTGCCCGAGCGGCCTTGAAGCTCGAGCTTTGAAGGTGGAGATCCACGAGCTCTTGAGCGGGGACCCGAGCTGCCCTGGCGTCAGGGTCCGCGAGCTGATCGAGCCGCTCGGCTTCGATGGCGGGAAGACGATCCTCGATGACTACCTGCGCGAGGTGCGTCCGCTCTTTGTACAGCCGCGGACCCACCAGCGCATGGTCTATCGGCCGGGTGAGATCTGCCAGCGGGATCTGTGGGAGCCCCCCGCGCGGTGCCCGTCGGCCACGGCCAGGTTCGCCGCGCATGGGTCGTCGTCGCCTGCCTCGGCTATTCGCGCTTCGCCGCCGGCGCGCTCGTGTTCTCAAAGGAGGCGCCCGACGTTCTGTGGGGGATGGCGCGCTGCCTGTGGGCGCTCGGCGCGCTGCCGCGGCTGATGGTCTGGTACCGTGCACGCAGGCGGCGGGCGACCGACCGACGCCTATGCCGCCTTCTGCGGGCAGTTGCCCGTCGACTGGTACTTCTGCGAAGCGGCCGACCCGCAGGCCAAGGGCGTCGTCGAGCGCCTGCAGGGATACCTGGAGAGCAACTTCGAGCCCGGCCGGCGCTTCGCCAACCACCTCGACTTCCAGCTGCAGCTCGACGCGTGGTTTCTGAAGGCCGACGCCCGCGCGCACAAGATGCTCAGAGCCCGCCCGATCGACCGCCTGGCCGAAGAGCGCGAGCTGATGCGAGCGCTGCCTGAGCGCGAGCCCGACGTCGACCGCCGCTGGGTGATGCGGGTGCCGCCGGATCCCTATCTGCGCTTCGACTCAAACGACTACTCGCTCAATCCCGACCTCGTCGGGCGTCGCGTCGAAGTCCGCGCGGGCCAGCGTGAGATCACGGCGATCGCCTTGGACAGCGGCGAGCTTGCGTGTCGGCCATGAGCGCAGCCTTCGCCAAGCACCGCACGATCACAGCCCTCGAGCACGCACGGACGCTGAAGCGACCGACGTGGGCGCGCAGAGACTCGAGCAAGAGCCGCTCGTGCAGCAGCGCCCCCTGACCGTCTATGACCAGCTGATCGCGTGAGCGCCCCACCTCCGAGCTCTCCCACCTGTTCCGGGCGATGAAGTCCCCGGCCGCCGCCAAGGCGCTGCCGAAGCTCGCCGAGCGCGCCCGCTCAGAGGAATGGAGCTATGAGCGCTTCGCTGAGGCGCTGCTCTCCACAGAGACCTCAGCGAGGGAGGCCTCATGGCGGCGAGGCCCCGCATCCGCTCTGCGCGCTTCCCCGCCAGAAAGACGCTCGAGGAGTTCGACTTCACCTTCCAGCGCTCGTGTCAAGAAGCAGGTGATCGAGCATCTCGGCCAGCTCGACTTCCTGCACGGCAGGGAGAACGTGATCCTGCTCGGCCCGCCCGGGCACCGGCAAGACGCATCTGGCGATCGCGCTCTCGATCCGCGCCTGCCTGGCCGGGCAGCGCGTGATCTTCCGCACCGCCACCGAGTGGGTCGCGCTGCTCGCAGACGCCCAGCGCCAGGGACGCCTGGATCAGGAGTCGGGCGCCTCGAAGCGAATCCCGCTTCTCGTCTGCGACGAGGTCGGCTACATACCCTTCGATCCGCACGCTGCCAACCTGATGTTCATGCTCGTCTCCCGCCGCTACGAGCGCGCGACCCTGATCGTGACCACGAACATGCCGTTCGGAAAAGCGCATAGGTTCGCGTGAAGGTGTGGGCTGTCGTTTGCAGCGCTCACAGGTTCGCGAACGCGGCGGCTTCAGTCTCGACGGCGCCGATCAGGTAGTGCAGCGCTCCTTCGGGGTGTCATTCCGAACGCGGCGGCGACGAGCCGCGGGTCGAGGCGGTGAGTGAGCTCGGCCAGTCGTGTCTGCCGGAGCAGGCTTGGGCTGACGCCGGCGGCGTCGAGCACGTGTGAGAGATAGTGCTGGGAGGCGGGGGTGCGGTGCGCGCGGGTGCCGCGGGGGCACGTGCGGGTTCTCGGTGCCGAGCTGGTTTCGGTGGTCGAGGCATCGTTGCAGTGCGGCGAAGCTGAGCGGGTCGAGCGGCACGGGGTGTGGTCGGCGACCGAGTCGCAGCGTTCTCGTTGTGGTGTTGATGTTGTTGATGGTGAGCGGTCGCAGCTCGCTGACGGACGCGCCGTGCAGCAGCGCGAGCAGGCCGACGAGCGCTTCGTGCGGGTGGCAGTGACCGGCCGCCCAGCGGTGCAGCAGCCTGGCTTGGTCGGCTCTGGTGAGGGTGCGGCCGCGGAAGCCGCGGGCAGGGCGGTGGGCGAGACCGGCGGTCGGGTCGGTGAGACAGATCCGCTCCTTGTGGGCGAAGCGGAAGAAGTCGCGCAGCGCCGCCAGCCGGAACCCGCGATCACCGCCGGTCGCGAGGAACTCCTCGATGTGGGCGCGTGAGCACGTCGCCCCAGTCGTCGGATGTTCTGTTTGTTCGAGGTGGACGGTAAGCTGGGCGAGGACTGCGAGGCGCTGCTCGATCGTGTGGTCTTTGAGCGGTTACTCCCCGATCCGTCGGGCGCGCTCGCGACCGGACAGCAGCCACGCGAGGTATCGCTCGGCCGCGGGGCGCAGCGGCGGCGGGCAGCGTGCGATCCGGCGCGCGCGTCGGCCGTGAGCAAGCCGTCCGCGCTCGTCGCTGGCGATCGCGAGGCCGCTGGCGACAAGGAACGCTTCCAGCAGCCTGGCGGCGTCGCCCGGGCTGCGGCCGGAGCGGCCGCCGTCGGAGACCGCGGCGATCAGTGCAGCGGGGCGGTCGACCCCGGCGTGAGGAGCGCCCCCTCCACGCGGCGCAGGTGCCGCAGGCACACTGCTGGCGCTGAGCGCTCAAGCAGCCAGTCGGCGAACGCCCCGAACCATGCCGGGCAGCGCTCCCCGAGCCGACCGCGGGCGCCTTGGACCCAGACGCCGACGATCAGCGGATCGCGTTGATAGCACGCGTTGCAGAGACCGTGGGCGGCGTGGCGGCGCACCTGAGCGCAGCGCCGGCAGCGCTTAGGTGTTGGCTGTTTGCGCGGTCGTGCGCGACGGATGCAGCGATGACAACGCGGACCGTCCGCGGTCGGGCGAAGCCGCCACCGCTCGCCACAACCGGGGCATGTTTCCTTGTCGGCGTCGTGCTTGGCGCGCCAATAACACGGCTGGCAGCGCCCGCGGGCGTGCAGCTTGCCTTCGTGGCGGCAGTCGGCGCAGACGCCTTCCATCAACTCAGAACGGCGGTGGGGTGCGCGAGCGACGCTGGCCGCGTGGTGCCCGATCGACGGCGGGCTTGGAGCGGGCGGCGGGCTTGACGACCGGGGTGGTGTCGGCCTCGATCAGCTCCCCCGGCTGGCAGTCGAGCGCGACGCACAACGCCTGGAGCGTCGTGGTCGAGCTGTTCGGCTGTCTGGCGCATCAGCGCCGATACCGACGCCGCCGACATCTCAACGCCGGCGCGCTCGGACAGCAGCCGGCACAGATCAGCACCGGTCCAGACCTCGCGTTGCGCGGCGGCCATCCGCAGCTTCCAGCGCACCTCCAATGCTCAGTCCTCCTCTCGCTCTCGCTCGAGCTCGGCCAGCTTGTCCGAGACCGCGCGCACATATGGTCCTCGACGAACGTCGAGGACGGCTGCACATAGCACCTGGTGCGTGCCGACATGCCAGTGGCCGAGCATCTGCTGGATCGCGACGAGGTCCACGCCCCGCTCAAAGTTACGCGTCGCGCACGCGCGACGCAACGCGTGCGGGGAGAACCGCTCCTGCGCCGGCGCGTCCTCGAGCTGTTGCAGATACGCCAGCCGGTTGCGGATCGTCCCGAACGCCATCAACCCGCCCGACTCATCGCAGAACAGCACCGGACCCTTCTCCCGGAACCGGGGGCGCGCCTCGGCCAGAAACCAGTGCAGCAGCTGATCGAGCTGGTCGAGCATCGGCACCCACCGTGGCCGCGGGCCCGATCCGCGCGCGCCCTTCCCCAGCCGGACGTGCAGCTTCCCGAACGGTCCGCGATTGAAGTGCACATCCCGGATCTCCAAGGCGGCTGCTTCCTGCGCTCGTAGCCCGGCGTGATACAGCGTCCGAAACAGCGCATAGTCGCGCGCCGCCGGCGCCCACTTGCGCGCCGTCTACGACACACTTCGCAAAAAGCTCGAAGAACGGCGGCGCGGCGCTCGACCGTAGGCGGCGGCACCAGCCCAGGTGTCTCACAGATGACGTGACGGACGGTGTTGAACCAGTACGGCGGATCACACAGCCGGCGGCCCGACGAGCCTCGATCTCGACCGCCTTGCGCGCCTGAAGGAAACCAAAGAACCCACGGAACGCCTGCACATACCCGCGACGCGTGGTCTGCGTGACCCCCCGCTTCACCAGCGCGACGATCACCCGGTCGACGTCGTGGTCGGTGATCTCCCAAGCCGGCTTATCGGCCAGCGCGAGGAACCGCTCCAACACGCCGGTGCCGTTATCGATCGTGATCTGCGAGAACCCCTGCGCGACCTGCGAGCCCACGAACGCGTCAATGCACTCCTGCTGGAAGACCCCCGGATCAGGCACAGAGCGGGCAGGCCCGTCGTCGCGTCGGCCCACGGCCTCCACTCCCTCCGCCCGCTCCCTGCACCACTCGCAGCCTTCTCCCAGCCAAACCCGCACACCTCCACGTCGCCTCAAAGAAGAAGGCAGCGCCTCACAAACACTGCCAACACCTTGAAACCTATGGACTCTCCCGGACAGCAGAAAGAGCGCTGCTCCTCGCGTTATCCGCCCGTCACGAACGTGTGCCAAGAGCAGTTGCGTGGGGCGAGATCTTCGGCGACGACATGGCCGCCACCGCGATGGTCGACCGGCTGATCCACCACGCCGAGATCCTCAGCCTCAAAGGCGATTCCTACCGGCTCAAGGACCGCGACCTCGGACCCCGCCCCGGCCGCCAAAGCGTCGAAACCGCCTGACCGATACCCCTCGGCCACCTCGCCGAGGCCCGCAGAACGCCTCACAACGCGCCGACCCCAAACCCCCCGACGCCAAAACAACGATCCGGAGGCCACCCGGCGGCCGCGCCGGCGGCATCTCCCTCCGCTCGCCTACGGCTCGCTGCGGGAGAAGCCGCCGCAACCCCTCCCCGGAACCCTCCAACCAGGCCGGGGGTCAATTCTCAACCGGCGCTACGGGGTCAATTCTCAACCGGCCTTGACACCGCCGGGTTCCGGCGACGACGGCGAGCACCTACGGCCGCGAGACGAAGGTCAGCGGCGAGCCCTTCCGCTCGACCAGGTTGCCTGCCTGGTCGCGGAATGCGTCGGCGCGCTCCGCGGGCGCACAGATCAGGTACGCGACCCAGGGACTCGTGAGCGCGAAAGCGACGTGCCCCCCCGCGAGCGACGTCATCCGCTCGAGCAGTGCGGCGACGAAGACGGCCCGCGGGCGACGCGGGAAGTGTTGGTAGACGCATACGCTCCGGTCGGCGTCAAGGGCCCGCGCCAGTTCTGTCCAGTAGAGGTATTTCGACGAGTTGCGTCGGCCCCTCGGCACGCTCGCCACCTCAAGCCCGTTGTCAGGGTCGAAGAACAGCAGATCGTCCCGGCCGACGGTGCTCCGGAACAGTTCGAAATACCGCTCCCGCCTCGACAACCCGTCGGCTAACAGCGCAGTATGGAAACGCGCCCCGGGCAGGATATCTGACGCTTCGACTGCTCTGACAGCGCGGCTGCTCCTCGCCACGAGCGAACCGAGCGCGTCAAACAGCGGCGGGTCGAAATCCCGGAAGGCGGCCGGCCGCGATAGGTAGTCGATCTTGCCGCCATCCTGCCGCCCATCGCGGGCGGTCAGCATCCAGCACACGTTCAGGCTGCCAGGATGAACGGCTGACAGGCCACGCAGCAGCGCATACTTGCAATAGTCGTTGATGTCGCCCGTGTACTGGTCTTTCATCAGCAATCGCCCGCAGATAGCGTCCGCCCAGGCACCTACCATCAAAACATGCTCTCCATGATCACTTCAAAGGAGCGCTGAGCATGGCGGTCAGCATCGTAGTTGGCGGCCAATACGGCTCCGAAGGCAAGGGCAAGGTCGCTCACCACCTCGCGCGTGCGCGCCATGCCGCCGCAGCCGTCCGGGTAGGCGGCAGCAACTCGGGCCACACCTCGATCGCTGCAGAGGCTGGCCGCCAAGTCCTACGACAACTGCCGACAGCTTCGCTCGAGCCCGACGTCTTGTGCATCCTCGCCGCCGGCTCTTACATCGACCTGGACATCCTGGGCGAGGAGATTGCCCGTGTGGGGCTGCATCCGGAGCGCCTAGCAATCGATCCCAATGCAATGGTGATCAGCGATGTTGACCGCCTCGCAGAGCGTGAGGCGGGCCTCGGCGAACGCATCGGCTCGACCTGCAGCGGTACTGGGGCGGCCGTGATCCGGCGGGTCAGCCGTTGCTCGGCCGCCGACCTCGCTCAGGCTCGGGTGGACCTCGCGCCGTACCTGCGTCCGACTCGCCAGATCATGCGCGAACTGATCGACCGCAACGAGCGGATTGTGATCGAGGGGACGCAGGGCTTCGGGCTTTCGCTGCTGCACGGTCCACACTTCCCGAAGGCGACCTCGCGCGATACGACCGCCGCGAGCGCTCTGGCGGAGACGGGCCTGAGCCCGCTTGACGTCGACGAGGTCGCGCTCGTGCTGCGCGCCTTTCCCATCCGCGTCGCGGGTGACTCGGGCCCGTTCGACGCCCCCGAGATCAGCTGGAAGACGGTCGCGCGCGAAGGTGGTCACCGGCACCCGCTTGCGGAGTACACGTCGGTGACGAAGCGCGTACGGCGGGTTGCCCGCTTCGATCCGGGCATCGTGCGGGCTGCCATCGCGGCCAACAACCCGAGCCTCATCGTCCTCAACCACGTCGACTACGTCGACGCAGCGGCGCGTGAGCGACTTACGGCGCGGGCTGAGTCATTCGTTGAACACGTGAGCGAGAGTATCGGCCGGCCCGTCGACTACGTCGGTCTTGGCCCTGATTGCATCGTCGCGTGCGGTGAGCGGCAAGCGCTGGTGGCGTAGACGGCGCGAGCCCGGACCGGCATCGGCGCCCGCGACCCAGATGACTCCACTGCCAGATTTCGCCGCGTCGGACGCTGAAGCCGCCGAGCTGTTCGCGGCGACTCGGAGCACCGATCCGCTCTCGCACATCCCGCCGGCGCTGCTCAACACAGCGGACCTCCTCGACTACATCGCCGCGACGGGGATGATTTGGCCGTTCAAGCTGCCGGCGGAGCTGGATAAGGCCCTGAAGCCAGCCTCGTGCGCGATCCCATTCGCAGGACGAGTCATCGCCTGGAATCCGCAAGCCGACCGACCTGATCGCCTCGAGCGCTTCGATAAGGAGCTGAGATCCGGCGAGCGATTGAAGCTCCCACACAACTCAATCGTCTTCATCACGCTACAGCCCTACTTCAGGATCCCCGACTACATTGCGGGGCGCTACAACCTGACGATCACAAACATCTACCGCGGCCTGCTGGTCGGGACTGGGCCGCTCGTTGATCCGGGGTTCGAGGGATACCTGTCGGTGCCGCTCCACAACCTGACCGGGAGCGACTACGAGCTACAGGCGGGGGATACCCTCGTCTGGATGGAGTTCACGAAGCTCAGCCCGCACCGACGCTGGGATACGTCCGCCCGCGAGTCGCAGAGCCCCTACGTGCCGTTCCCGACCCGCAAGGTCGAGCGGCGAGGGATCGAGGACTACCTGGCCGCCGCCTCCTCAGAGCCGGTCGTCAGCTCTATCCCACGCGAAGTCGGACGCGCTCGGAGCGCGGCCCAGAGTGCACAGCGCAGCGTGCGCTGGCTGCAGGGACTGAGCGCGATCGGAGGCGTCGTGCTGCTCGTTACCATCGCGGCGCTCGTCATTCAGGCCGAGGGCGCAATTCGCGACGACGGCAGGGACCGCTCGGCGCTCCAGCGCCAGGTGGACGCACTCCAGCGCACGGTGAACGTCCAGAGCGGCGAACTGCGAGCACTCCGCAACCAGTCGCAGCGTCCATGAGCCTCAGTTCGCCGCGACGAGCGTTGCGATCGATGTGGCGAGTCGCTCCGCGGCGAACCCCTCGCTATTGATGGCGAGATCGGCCCCGGCGGTGAGGCGAGCGGCGCGGATCTCAGCCTGACTGCTTTTCACGGCCGGGTACGGATCACGTTCGAAGGCCGGATCGTCCTGCTGCCGGCGGAGGTAGCGCTCGGCCAGGACTGTGGGTGGCGCCCACAGATGGCAGTGGAGCGTTTCAGCGATGTCGCGAACGGCGGCCAGCTGCTCAGGCGTCCGGACCGAGTCGACCACGATCCGCTCGCTGTCGACTCGCGCGAGCGCCACCGCCTCCGCAAACCCAGTCGCCGCCTCGCTCTGCGTCCAGCTGCTCGCCCACGTGCTGGAGCTCGAGTCGGCCCAGCCCGTCCTGCGGAGCGAATGTGAGCAGCAGCGCCCGTGTGCTCACGCTCCGGAAGCCGAACTTGTGCAGTGCTCGAGCCAGGCTGGTCTTCCCCGCGCAGACGGGGCCCGAGAGCACGATGACACACATGCAGCATTGATACCGCCCAGCGTCGATAAGCGTCGATCCGCCCGCGAGCATCCCGCACCCCCTGGAATCGACGGTGAGACCGCCTCCCCCGTCGAGTCGTAAAGGCGTTCCGGACGTTAGCCTCGATCCTCGGTCAGGAAGACTCGTTGAGGTTTTAGCGGGGTGGGAAGCGGAATCGTAGTTCGCGGCCGTTGAGCCAGGGGATCGGGGTTGGTGTGTCGGCGAGGCCGGCGGCGATCAGGACGGGGTGGTAGGTGCGGATGTTGAGGTCGACGGTGAGCGTGGTGTTGGTGGTGTGGATGGTGCCGGTGGCGTCGAGGAAGTGGCGCCAGAGTTTGTCGGGGGTGGCGTTCTCGTAGCGGGGGAGTTGGCGGGCGAGGAGTCGGTAGAGGTTGCCGGCGATGACGGTGAGGGTGGCGTCGATGTCGACGTTGAGCGGGAGCCCTGAGGAGAGCGCGTTGAGGTGGAAGCCCTGAATGTAGGCGTCGAGTTCGTTCTCGATGGTCATGCGCTCGGCGTAGCGGGCGAACAGTTGTTTGGTCGTGAACTCGAGCGCGTTGGTGATCAGCATCGTGGGGTGCTCGCGGCCGATGTTGCGCACGGCGAGTTGACGCACAGGACTGTCGATGCCTTTGATCTGGATCAGCTCGTCGTGGATCTCGGGTTCGCGGTAGCGCCCGCGGCGGTCAACGCGGACTTTCGTCCACTGTGTGTCGGGGAGCGCTTCGAGATCGGCGATCAGCTTGGGGCCGCGTTCGCGCAGGGTGAGCCAGCGGATCCCGCGTGCGGTGAGCTCGTCGAGGACTTTGTAGGTCGTCAGTTTGGAGTCGAACACCAGCAGGCCGGGGTCGGTGCCGCAGACCTGTTGCCAGTAGTCGGCGAACGCGATCACCTCGCGTGCCTGTTCGGCTTTGGTCAGCTCGGCGTTGGCGTAGACCATCTCCTGGGAGGCGTGGTCCTGGGCGAAGAACGTCAGCACCGCGCGGGTGCGTTGCGAGCGGGCCGGGACGTAGTGCTTCTCGAGTGGGACGTCGGTGCCGTGGTGGCGGATCGCGTGGAAGTCGAGGTTGAATCCCTCAGCGCCCGTGGCGAGCCCGAGCTCGCGTAGGCGGCCGGTCACGCCCGTCAGCAGCTGCTCGCTGGCGGTGCGCCGGGCACGGTAGGAGTAGCTGGTCAGGTGCGTGGCTTTCGGGAGCGCGGTCAGTCCCATCAGTAGTGCGAGACCGGGGTCATCAGCGAGCGCGTGCGCGTGGCTTGCGCGCGGGGTCCGCGCGCACTTGTGTAACAGCAGCGACCCGAGCGAGTGCCATGCTGAGAGCACCGTCGTGGACGGGTAGCCGCACGACGCGACGACTTCTGAGAGTCCGAGCTTGGCGATCGCGGGGACGAGCAGGAACAGGCCGGCGTGGTCGCAGCCGATCGACGTGCCGGTCGGCCAGTCGGTCAGCGCACGGGCCTTGATCGCGGCCAGCCGTGGTGCTGCCCCGCGTGCGGACGGTGCACGGCGCGGCAGGCGCTCGATCCCTTCGGCGTCAAGGATCGTCCAGACCGTTTGCGCGGACACCGGCGTGCCGGCGAGTGTCAACTCGGCGGCGATCTCCTCCACCGAGCGGTCCAAAGCGCGTAGCTCAAGCACGCGGTTGTGCACGCGGTCGGCCTTGCGTGCCGACCTGGGTCCGGGCTTGGAGGAACGGAAGTACTCGGCGCTGCCGGTGCGCAGCTCGCTGGCCATCTGATGCACGCTGGCCGGCGAGTCGCCGAACCGGGTTGCGACCTCGCTGGCCGCGAGCCCGTCGACGAAGTACGCGCGCATCGCCTCGTAGCGACGCTGCGCCGGTTCGGAAGGCTCAAGGAAATACGTCGCTCCGGCCCGCATACCTCAACCGATCTTCCTGAACAGCATCGACACAAGGTAGCGTCGTTATCGGACGCCATCGCGCGCCGGGTACCCCTCACCGCCTCCGATAGGCTTGAATCGGCGCGTCTCGCCGGTCACCGGTCCTCGCACCTCAGCGAGCCGTCGTAAACGACTCGCCGTGAACGAGCAACTCGTCGGGCTCGTTTCCGTTGAGGTCGAGCTCGGCGGTGACCACCAAACCCCCAAAAACAACAGCAAAACCGCGCCCCGCCGCCCCGGACACCGCTGCGCCTACGCCTCCCGAGGATCGAGGTTAGGGCGGCCACTCCCGTGCCGAGAGACCCGGACGACCGCCTTTGGTGCTCGCGAGGCGCGACCGTCACGCGAGCGGTTTGGCGAAAGGCTGTCGGAGAATCGGGGTTGTCCGGCGGGTTAACGCCCTTCGCGATCGCGTATCTCAGTGCCACCGCCATTTGAGCCGTTAATGCGGCCGTCGTTCTTACGTCGGAGCTCGGATCTTCACTGGTTCAGGAGCGGGCCCGATGCCGCTACGACCGAGGCGGACTCGCTTCGACGTGCAATCGGAACAGCCTGCGCCGCCCGCGATCCCTATGGCAACAGGGAGCTAGGCGTGGGTTGACACGGACGATCGCTGGGCTTCCGCGAGGGTCAGCGATCTCACACGTTGCCGGCTCCGAGTAGCGCTGCAAGTTCGTGCCGGTGCTGGTCGAGACTCTCGAAGTACGTCTCGGCTCTAGAGCGGATCCAGAGCGGTCGCTCGCCGGGGGAGCGTAGGTAGGCGGCACCGAGCAATCCGGTGGGTGCGACCGGGATCGCGTGGCCAGTGCCGTTGGACTGACAGCGCGGCCAGGTCGTTGTTCCAGGTCTCGTTGCGGCGGATCGTCTCCGCGGATGCGGCGGCCCAGCGAGGGTGGCGCGCTTACTGTTGTTGCAGCGACGGCAGGCGGCCACGAGGTTGTCGATGCCGTCATCGCCGCTGTAGGTCCACGGGATGAAATGGTCGATCTCGCGGTCGCGGCCGATCCGGGTTTGGCAGTACAAGCAAGCCCCGCGCTGAAGGTCGAGCAGCCCTTCGGCGATCCGCTCGAGCACAACGCGGTCGCGACCGAAGGGGATACTCCTCGAACTCGAGCACACCCCGCGCGGCTTCGACATCTGGATTCAACTGAGCGGCCTTGTCGGTCCACCACCGGGTGATGAACGGCCTGAGCAGCGGTCCCAGGGCTGTCGGCGCGCGGGCGACGCCGGCGTGAAGTCGGATCGCTCTCCCGCCCGTTCGGTATTCCCGCACGGACCAGCCACCGGCCTCGGCCCAGCCCCACTCGAAGCTGTAGAGGAACGGCTCGTACGGGCGTTGCAGGCGGGAAATTGGCCACTCGGCGAGCACTTCCTCAACGCGCGATACAAGCTGCTCCCGTCCTCGCTCGTGTCGGATCACCGGCGGTAGCGCGCGGGCAGTTGCAGCGTGCTCATCTCGGAACGTCAGAATTGCCTGGATGATTGCCGCCCGACCAGTGCTTGTCTGGCTCTGCTTGAGAACATTGCCCGTCGTTGGGTAGGCGAGCGTCTGCGGCCAGTAGAGCTCGATGACGCGCTCGGCGAGCGCGCGCACCGGGACGCAATCTTGGTCGACGTACTCCTGGACGCGATCGATCAGCGCCAAGAGCAATGCTGGTTTGTACGTCGTGGTCCGTGCCGACTCCTCGAGCAGTGCCAGCAGCTTCTCCCCGAGCGCGACCGCGTCCGTCACCTCTGGCTCCAGTAGTCAGCTCGGCCGGGAATTACGTGGCGAACGCCACCACGAGGATCGGGAACATCGCCCAGCCGTCGGGGTATCACGTGGACGTGAGCATGATCGATGGTCTGACCCGCAGCGGCTCCGCTGTTCACGCCGACGTTCACCCCGTCCACCCCGTCCTGCCCGGAGAGATCCCGGCAGACCTCCCGCACCAGCGCGAACAACTCGGCCCACTCGTCCGGCTCGAGATCCTCCACCCGGGCCACGTGGTGGCGCGGAACAACCAACACGTGCCCCTCTGACACCGGGAACGCGTCGGGGAACGCCACGACCGTCGCGCGTGCGTAGCTGATGTCATCGCGCGCCGCGACGCGATCGCAGAACGGGCACGCCCTGGCCTCGGTCAGCACCGCCGCGGCGCGATCCTTGAACTCCGAACGCTCCCAACGTTCGACGACCAGCCTGCCGCACTAGCACACGACGGCATCGCGCTCACGATCCTTCTCGGAGGGCTTTGTTCAGCAGACCATGCCAAGTCGTCGCGAACGGGGCCTCGGCCATCGAATCGCTGGTCGTGCCGGCGCCAAGATGGAGCCCTCCGAGCCACTCGGGTTCATCATCGCGTCGCTCAACTGGGCAGCAGAGGTAGACCTTGCCTCGCGGGTTCGGATACCCGAGCGTCAACATCTCGTCTTGCGATTGGACGAACCAGGCCCCGGCGCGCGCCCACAGGGAGGGCCGTAGACCCGGACCGTAAAGCACGATGTCGAGCGCACGCAGGATGTCGGCGTCGGCTGCAACCGCGCCGCGACGGTCTCCTGCCCGAACGTTGTAGAGCCCGTTGTGGTCAACCCACCCGCGGTGGGCCCGGCCCCTCAAGTACCCGCACAGAACGGGTGCATCCGACGGCGGAACCGAGAGCGCGGGCAGCCGGCGATCTTTGTCGGATCGCATCGGAACCGCCCGGTGGATCACGGTCCTCCAGAAGCGGCTCCTTTCGTGCTGAGTCGCGCGATCTGCCACATGATCAATGACCTCCGCCAAGAACCGATCGAGAGCCGCCGTGCCGACCGGGCCGGTGGATCCGGGACGCAGCGGAAAGGCGCCAAGGCCCGGTAACACCTCGTTGTGCTCCATGAAAGGAGTGCGCTGTTCGTCGCCCGGATAGATCACGTAGGCGCCAGCAGACCGGCGGATGGCGTCGCGATACGCGTGCATCTTGAGCAAGTCCTCGCGCTTGCTCCGGGCGAGACGCTCGACGGCCTCCGCCTCGGCCGCGCGCGTGCCGTCCAGCTCGTCCGGCGGCGCGAATTGCTCGTCGACGAATTCGACGCGGTACTTGGCATCGAAGTGCAGCCACACGGCCAGTTCATCGGCGGCGATGCCACCCGCAAGCCCGTCCGGCCGCAGCCGAAGCGAGCCGTCGGGTCGCATCGCGCGAGTCCAGGACGAATCGAGGCGAGACGAGACTAGGAATTCACGGTTGAAGTAGAGATCCGCGGTCAGGTTGCGCCCACGGCCGACGAGAAGCCACGTGAGCCGGCTGCGGCGTCCTCGTGGAAAGCCAATGCTCATCCCGTCGCTCGAGCGCTCCATCACGAGGGCTGAAAGATCTGCGCCGCAAACGCGACCGACGCTCTTCGCGAGCTGCAGAAACGCCCAGTACTCGTACAGGGTCGCCACGTTGCGCTGGCTGGCGGCAAACGCGTCATCCAGATCCCAGTCGAGAGCAAGCTGCGCGCCCAGCTCCGTGAGGACGAACGTCCGCAAGAGCTCCCGGTAGCCAGCGCGCTTCTGCAGCACCTGGTTCGCCGTCGGGAACGACCCCAAACGACCGACGGATCGGAACATCGGCGCGGAGAGCGTCCGGTCGATGACGGCGATCACTTCCGACGCCGCATCAAGACCTCGCGAGATCGGTCCGGTGATCTGACCCTGCGCGGCCAGCAGCGTCTGAACGTTCAGCGCCAGCTCGCGCCAGCGCCGCAGCGCGAAGGCAACAAAGCGGTTGGGCTCGGTGTCGAGGGTCTCCTCGCTGCGGCTGACGCTAATACGAGCGGGAAGACTCGCGACGGCATTTACCCCCGGCGCACGGACGCGAGGCCCGGGCCGAGTCAACGCGCGTACGTTCCGAGAGCTGCCGCGCATCGGAGTCCCGGGAAGGTGCTGCTCCTCGTGGTCAATCCATGCTCGGTGCGGCCGGTTCAGGACCAGCGCCAGATCGCGCTCACCGGCACCCATCAACCGCGCATGTAGAAACGCGAACTGTTGGTACAGAAGCTGCGGCCTCTGAGCAGCGTCGTGTTCAAGCGCAATGGTTGCTGGGGCAAAGCCCTGCAGCACCGCGTCGGTCGCGACCTCAGCGATGTCGGTGAGCATCTGGCGGTATTCGGTCAGGGCCTCGAGCTTCTTCGGTTCCACTGACACAAAGGCGTGGCCCTCGATGTCTTCGCCGCGCACACGCACGCCGATCCGTCCAACGTGTTGTCTGGGCAGCATCCGACCTCGCTTCCTGGACGAATCGTCAAAACTGAACAACTCGTCGCCAGGAACGATCTCGAGTGATTCGGAGTTGTCGAATCCGCGAACCGAGAAGATGTACGTGCCCTCTTCTTCCACGAGCGCCCGGTCGGCGACACTCTCGAGACGGTCGCGTCTTCCTGGCAACTGCGCGAGCACCAGATGCCCGACCGTCTCGCCGGAGCGATCACGAATCGGCGCGACAACAGAGTCGGTACTCACTCCGTGAAACTCACGAATTGCGCTTCGATGAGTACGCCGATCATCCGATCCAGCTTGTCCACTGACCGCGGCATCCGCATGCGTCCCGTCTGCTCGTCTTCCTCGGCCGCGAACGAGCGCATCTCCCGCAGCTCGGTCTCGACACGGGCGCGTGTGCCATGCACCTTCGGGAGAAGCTTCGTGAGCATGATCCAGTCGAGGACTGACCATTGGTCTTCGACGCCTGTAGCGTGAAGAAACGCCGCGTACCGCAACGCCTCATACAACACCCGATGACCAAACTCGTGTCCCGACTGCCCAAGCAGCGAATGGAGCACGAGGAGGTGCTCGGCCAACAGGTCCACGCTCGGATGGGCATTCGTGTGCTGCCAGTCGTCGTCAGCGATGGCGCGCACGATGGTCTGCCGGTGAACCCCGGAACCCTCGTCGATCGACGTAGGCCGGCGCAGAGCAGGGTCGAGGTCCTCCACGGCCGTGCGGAACTCGAACGTGAATGCGCGATCAAGAACCTTCGGCGAGAACAGATACGTCGTTTCATCGACATTGACCGTGCCGATGACGATCAAGTTGCGCGGCAAAGGCAATCGGCCTGCGCGTTCGACCGCGACCCATTCGCCGTCGGCGTGAGCGAGCACGGGCAGCATCGGCCGTCGCGATTCGACCCCGGAGAGAAAATCGGCGAAATAGCGCTCGACATGAGCAAGGTTCATCTCGTCAAGCACGAGCAGGTACGCCTCATCCAGCTCTTGCGCTGCCCGGAGCACGAACTCAAGCGCGTCCGGGACCGCCCACACCTCCTGGCCCGAGCCAGAGCGAAGCGCATCTGGGTAGCCGAAGAGATACTCCGGGCCGGTCCAGTCGGGGCGCACCGGAACTACCAGCGAACGCGGCCGACCCTGGGAATCGCTGCCGACCCACTCGCCGAACCGCATCGCAAGCTGGGTCTTCCCGGACCCGGACTGTCCGGTGATGATGATGAACGGCTTCGCCGCCACTGCCGCGACGAACGAGGCGACGAGATCAGGAGACAGCCGCAAACCGCTGATGTCAACAGCCTCAGCGAACGCACGGGCCGCGGCGCCGACATCATCCGGCGTCGGGGCGAGCGGTCGATCTGGTGGTGTCACCTGGCTAGCACCTCCATCCGCTGCGGCTTCTTTCGCGGCCTCGAGCTCGCCAGCGATCAGCAGCTCGGCGTACGCGTGAAGCATCGCGGCAACGGCATCTGTTACATCGGTCCCGAGTAGCGACTCCGACGCAAACCGCCGGTGGACAACAGTCGATGCCACGTAATCCCGCGCGAGCTGTGACGCACCGAGCTCGAAGGCTTTGTCGAGTGCAAATCCGAGCTCGCCGAGAGCGCCGAGCTTTGGACGGAGTTGCTCTGAGCGACGGTCAAGTTCCACGTACGCCTGCCGTCTACCGAGCGTCTGATTGAGCTCGGTGACGCCCTGGGCGATGGTCACCTCAACCGCCGATAGATCCTCGCGGAACAGAAGGACCGGATAGATGCCCCGCTGGGTCGTGTTGGTTTCACGCGGATGCAGGACGGCGATCCAGGGAACGCCCGCCCAATTTCCTTGGCCGACCGACGGCCTTACTTTCGCCCCGGCAAGCGACTCGGGGAGCAGCTCCTCGATGACTTTCGCACACCCGCGAAGTGCGTCGACAGCAGGGTGCGCGTGACTGAACTTCGTCGCCCGGGCCTCAGCGAAGAGCTCCATGAATCGGTGAAGCCCAAGCGCGAGATCGTCAGGAGCATCGGCCTCGACGACTTCAAACCCAAGTTGGCGTGCCTTGTCGACAGTCACGCGACCTCCGCTGAGCTCCGAGGGTCTCAGTGGACCGGTGTCGGGAAACTGGAAACCATGCGCAGCGCCGAGGATCGCCTTGGATGGAAACGTCTCGCCCTCGTAAGCGATCTGAATCCGTCGCGACCGCTCGAACCCGTACTTCTCGAGAAACGCGTCCTCCCCTAGCTCGCGGCACTCATTGATCGCCTGGAGGACAGCCGAACGATCGGTGAGATCACGAAGAGCCACGGGCAGACCCTAAACGACCCTCCGATCACAGCGCGGCGCGTTCGGAGCGCCGGGACATTTGCACGGCTCGCAGGGCGCTGCAGCGGATCAACCGGCTCGGGTCGTCTGCTAGGTGCCCCCGGTGCTGGCAGGCTGGCCTAGCTGAAAGGCGCGAGCGACCAACTCGGCGTCCTCGTCCCGCGGTGCGTAGTGCAGGTACTTCATCGTCGTCTGGATGTCGGCATGGCCCATCCATTCCTGCACCCGCCGGATGTCCGCCTTGGCGATCATCCTCGTGCCGAAGGTGTGCCTGAGATCGTGGAACCTCAAGGGTCGTAGTCCCGCGCGTGCAAGCGCATCTCGATACCGGCTGCTGAGTGCGTCGCCGTCGAGCGGCGGTCCCGCCTCGCCGGCGAAGACAAAGTCGTCGTTGCCCGTGTACCGGTCCCGGTCGCCGAGCTTCGCGAGCGCGCTCGCGACGTCGGGCGCCATCGGAACCGCGCGTACCTTCCCCGACTTCGGAGTCGTTACCTTGCCCGCGGCGTAGCTCGCGCGGACTCTGATCGTCGAGCCGGTGAAGTCGACATCGCGCCACCGCAACCCGAGGAGCTCGCCGCGGCGTAGGCCCGTGAACGCCGCGGTCAGGAAGATCGCAGCGTCGGCCTCGGACCCGGCGGCGCGAACGAGCGCCCAGACCTCCTCGGGCGAGAACACCTGGATGTCGCCGCTCGAGCGCACTCGGAAGCGATCGACACTCGCGACCGGGTTCGCCGACAGGTCGTACAGCTTCACGGCGTGCCTGAAGATCGCGTGCATCAGCACGAGCAGGTTGTTCTTGGTCTTGTTCGACAGCGCGCGCTGCACACGAACGCTCGACATGCCGGCCCGCCAGCGCTCGATCTCCTGCACTGTGATGTCCTCGAGCTTCATCTCGCCGAACACCGGCAGCAGGTGGACCTTGATCGCGTTGCGATAACCGCGCACTGTCGAGGGCTTGCAGCCGCGGTCCTGCTCGGCGAAGCGCAGGTACTCGGCGGCCGCCTCGGCGAACGTCACGCTCTTCGACGCCACGTCGTTCCGGAGAACCGGCGTGGCGACGGCAGCCACCGACTCCCGCCGGACCTCCTCGAGCCGATCGTGCAGCCAGTCCTCGGCGAGGCGCTTCGTGAAGTGCCCCTCCGCCGGCCGCCCGCGGCCCGTCCACGCCGGCCCGATCTTCCGCTTGACCTGCGTCCCGTCGGGCAGTCGGTACTTGGCCCACCAGGACGCACCGCGGGTCTTCTCGAGCTTGAAAACAAAGCCGGACGGCCTGCTCACGGACCCCGATACTAGTGCAGATCTTGGTACCCGTTTGGTACCCGTTTCGAAAGGCGAAGCAATCCGGGCAAAGAAAAAGCCCTCTTTTGGAGGGCTTTTCTTATAGCGGGGGCGGGATTCGAACCCGCGACCTTCGGGTTATGAGCCCGACGAGCTACCAGACTGCTCCACCCCGCGGCGGACCGATCATGATAGCCGAACTGAAAAGACCCGGGGCGTGTCCAATCCTGCGAGCCTCGCTAACTAAGGCCCGATCGCGCCGCCTATCACCAGCCGACGGTCCACGCGCACACAACGCAACGCCGGTCGCCCTCCGTCCCTCACGAATAAACCTCCCGTTCCCCTCGCCCACACCAGCGCCCGAACCAGCCACCTCGACCGCCGCCGCCACATCCTGATCCCCGTGCCCTTCAGCGATCGCAGCCTCCCACCGCCTGTCGACGAGCTCGAGCAGCGGCAGCGGGAGCCCGTCGCGCTCGGCCGCGGCGAGTGCCAGGCCGACATCTTTGACCGCGTGACGTAGGGCAAAACCTGGCTCATACTGGTGCGCGGTCATCGCGTTCGCCTTCGCGACCACGTACGGCGCTCCCAAGGGGAGATCCGCGATCGTGTGCGCGAACAAACCTGGATCGAGACCGAGGGCTTCGGTGAAGGCAACGCTCTCGGCGGCCGCCTCGGTGATCGACGCGAGCCAGCCGTTCAGCACGAGCTTGAGCGCGGAGCCGTTGCCGATCGCCCCCAGCCACAGCGTGCGCCGACCGAGCGCATCGAAGACCGGCTCTAGCCGGCTCCGCAGCGATTCATCGCCCGCGGCCAGGATCACCAGCTTGCCATCGCGGGCCGGGCCATCGCTGCCGGAAACGGGTGCGTCAACGAACGAGATGCCGTGTTCCTGCGCGCGGGCCGCGAGTCGCTCGGTCCATTCCAGCCCAATCGACCCCACCTGCACCCAAATCGTCCCCGGCGTCAATGCGTCAAGCGCTCGGTGGTGGCCGGCGACGGCATGCTCGGTCGCGTCGCCATCGGCCAGCATCGTCACGACTACCTCGGCACCGCGCGCAGCCGCAGCCGCCGTCGAGAAGACGCGCGCCCCGGCGCCTGCGAGTGGACGCGCTCGTGACGCCGTCCGGCTCCAGACGTGCACCGGGAACCCGGCCGCCAGCAGGTTGCGGGCGATAGGCGCCCCCATTCGGCCGGTACCGAGCACGGCAATCCTCGGCTTGTCCATAACGTCGTTCGGGGCATAGCCAGCGGTGTTCATGATCTTGCTCCTTGATAGGTGATTTCGGGATCGCGCCGTGGGCGCCCGCGGCGGTCAGGTGACCCCACGAGCGTGGACGCCATTGCGACCAGCGCCAGCACCAGCACGCCGACGAAGCCGAGCAGGCTGACCCGCTCGCTCACGTATTGCGTCGCCAGGCCGAGCCCGACAGTCGGGCCAGAAAGTCCGAGGTACGCGGCGAGGAAGAATCCAGCCAGGGTCTCCGCCCGGGCCTCGCGCGGCGCCAGCTCCAGCACCGTGTCGATGCCGCCTTTGACGAGCAGGCCGGCGCCGGCTCCGGACAGCGCCCCGCCGGCGAGAAACCCGACCAAAGTGGGAATCCATGTGGCCGTGGTCACGAGAACCACTCCCGCGAGCAGCAGCGCGATGCCCGTGCTCGATAGGTGACGCGCATCCACACGAACCAGCGCGGATTGGGCGAGAGCACCGGAGGCAAACACCGCAAAAGCGGCGGCCCCGGCTAGCGCGTGTGAGTGATAGCCAAGCGTGCCGGCGAGGAAGCTCGGAGCCAGCGAGTAACGCCGGCCAGACCGCGAACACGCCGGCGCCCAAACCAATCGGAAGTGTGGCCGGCAAAGAGGCTCGCGACGACGCCGAGGGCGTAGACAGCGAAGATGACGGTGACGATCAGTCCGGAGAAGTGATCGCGGCGTTCGTAGAGCACGTACAGCGGCGTTGGCAGGGCTCCTACCGCCATCACCACCGTGAAGGCGAGCGCGACGGTCCAGAATCCAGCTCCGGGCGAGAGCGAGACGGTGTTTCGATTGAGGTTTGTGGTTGCAGACATGGATCAAGGTTCGCGCGTCCGATTGATCGTGTCCAACGCAAAAAGCTGCTGAGCTTCAGCAATGATTCTGCTCAATGGACTTTCGTCACCTGGAGCATTTCGGCGCCGTCGCGGAGGAGCGCAGCTTCACGCGCGCCGCGCAGCGGCTGCACATCGTCCAGTCGGCGGTTTCAGCCTCGATCCGCACGCTGGAGCGCGACCTTCAGACGGAGCTGTTCAATCGCACGACGCAGCGCGTCGAACTGGCTGACGCGGGAGCGACGCTGCTGCCGCAGGCGCGCCGGATCCTGGCCGAGGTTGCGTCCGCCCGGGAATTGATCGCCGACGTCCGCCGCGGTTTGCGCGGGACCCTCGCGATCGGCACGATGCAGGCGCTCAGCGCGGGGCCGGTCGACCTAGCCCGGCTGCTCGCCGAATTTCGCGGATCGCATCCGCTACTCGAGGTCCGCCTGCGCTACGCCGCTGGAGGCTCGGGCGAGCTGGCCGAGCAGCTTCGCGATGGTCGCGTCGACCTTGCGATTCTGTCGCTGCCGCAGCGCCGGCCGGCGGGGATCTCGCTGACTCCGCTGACCAGCGAGGCGATGGTGCTCGTGTGCCCCCTCGAGCACCGCTTCGCGAGGCGCAGAAGCATCCGCCTGCGCGAACTCACGGGTGAGCAATTCATCGATCACCCCCGCGGATGGGGTACGCGCATGTCGATCGATCGCGCGTTCTCCGCGGCAGGCGTGCAGCGACAGGTCGAGTTTGAGGTGGGTGACACCCCCAGCGTCGTGAACCTCGTCCGCCACGGCCTCGGTGTGGCGTTGCTGCCTCCCTCGATCGTGGTGGACTCCGATCGAGTCGTCATGGTGCCCGTGCATGGGCGATCGCCACTGTGGGAGATATCGCTCGCCACGCCAACGAACCGGCCCGTATCAGCCGCGGCTCGTGCGTTTGCCGCCGCGGCTGCCTCGTAGGGCGCACCGCCAGACGAAGTTGCAGAAACGGCACAGAGTTGGCGCTCAATTGGCACGTCTGCGTCTTGATCCGTTGCAGGGGTCTCGCCGATCCTGTCCGCATGGCAACGCTCAAGCAGAAGATCGCGGCGGAGCGGAAGGTGCGGGAGCTGCTCGAGGAGAGCGATGCGCCGCCCCCGGACGAGATCGAGTACGGCTATACCTGCATCCGGCTGTTCTGGCTCAAGCCAAAGGTTGTGCTCGTCGTCGACATCGACGAGCCACCGGACGACGCGCCGCAGCGCGATCAAGACGCGGCATAAGGAGGCAAACCAACCCCAGCGACCCTCTCAATCAATCACCCATATCGACCACACTCGCCACGATCTCCCCCTGCAGGCGACCGTACACGCTGTCATCGTAAGACCCCGCCAACGGGGCGCAGACAGCGGCGGCCGATAACGCGGTGGCATCCGCCACGAGATCCGGCCATGCCGCGCCGTCGAGGAGTCCTGCGATCAGGGCTGCGGAGGCGGCGTCGCCGGCGCCGGTCGGGTTGCCGCGGAGCGGCCCCGGCGGCTTGGCCTGCCAGGCTCCGTGCTCGCTGACGCCGATCAGCCCGTCGGCGCCGTCAGTGATGACGACCGCGCCGGCTCCCAACTCTCGGAGCGAGCGAGCGCCCGCCAGAACGTCAGGCCCGTCGACCACGCTGGCCAGCTCACCGGCGTTGATCTTGACGATGTCCGGACGGGCACCGACCCCGCGGACGAGCGCCTCGCCGTGGGCATCGAGCAGCGCCGGGACCGCTCGCGAGGCCGCGATCGAGATGAGCTGGGCGTAGGCGTCCGGGGGAACGCCCGGCGGAAGGCTGCCCGACACGACGACGGCATCCGAGCTGCCGATCAGCGCCCGGAACTGCGCCAGCATGCGCTGCCACTCGTCGCTCGACACTTGCGGTCCGGGCTCCGAGAAACCGGTGGCCTCCCCGGCGGAGTCGACGATGATCAGCGCGGTCCGCGAGTCGCCGGCCACCGGAACGGTCTGATCGTGGAGCCCGCTGGCCGTGAGCTCGTTCCGCGCCGCGGCGCCGGTGACCCCGCCGGCGAAGCCGGTCACCACTACCTCGCGGCCGAGCGCTTGGAGCACGCGAGCGACGTTTACTCCCTTGCCCCCGGCTCGGCGCGCGACGGAATCGACCGCAGTGGTCGCGCCCAGGCGCACGCGTTCAACGTGGTAGGTGACGTCGAGCGCGAGGTTGAGGGTGACTGTTAGGATCATGCGTGAACGCCTGCTGTCCGTTCCCGCCTAGAAAGCCGGCGGCCCCCCCACCCACTCACCGCCAACAATCGTCCCGCAGGCCAAGAGCTCCTCATCCAGCACGACGAGATCGGCGTCCATCCCGACCGAGATCGCGCCCTTGCGATCGCCGACGCCGAGCAGCCGCGCCGGGTTCGTGGACGCGAGCGAGACCGCCTCCTCGACCGGTATCCCCAGGAAGCGCACCGCGTTGCGCACGGCCACGTCCATCGTCAGCGTGCTCCCGGCGATCGAGCCGCCTTCGGCGAGCCTCACCACACCATCCCGAACCTCGACCGCCGCGCCGCCAAGACGGTAGCGGCCATCGGCCATCCCGGCCGCTTGCATCGCGTCGGTAATCAGGCGAATCGCGGCCGTGCCCTTGGCGCCGTAGACCAGGCGCAGCGCCACCGGATCGACATGGACGCCGTCGCAGATCAATTCGCAGCTCACCTCGGGTAGATCAAGTGCTGCGCCGAGGACTCCCGGCTCGCGATGGTGAAACGGTCGCATCCCGTTGAACAGATGAGTCGCCGCCCGTGCGCCCGCGAGGACCGCCGCCCGCGCCTCCTCGTAGCCGGCGTCGCTGTGACCCATGGACGCGATCACGCCCGAGCGGACGAGCGCCTGAACCAGGTCGAGCGCGTCCGGCAGCTCAGGGGCGAAGGTCATCATCCGCACCGCGCCGCCGCCGGCCGCCAGCAGCCGCCCCAGCACCTCGCGATCGGGTGCAACGAAACAGGCAGGGTCCATCGCTCCCGGGCGGGCGGGGCTCAGGAACGGGCCCTCCAGATGCGCGCCCAGCACTCTCGCCTCGTCTCCTGCACCGAGATCCGCCCCCGTCGCCCCGCCTCGAGCACCGCCCAGATCCACACAACGCGCAATCGCCCCCAGCGCAACCACCAGCTCGTCCACCGGGCCCGCGACCGTCGTCGCCAGCAGCCCCGTCGTGCCGTGGCTGGCGTGAAAGCGCGCCAGCGCCGAGATCTCATCCGGATCTGAGGTGTTGCATTGCGCCCCACCCCCGCCGTGCACATGCATGTCGATGTAGCCCGGGACCAGCCACCGCTCCCCGAGCTCGACCGCATCCGAACCAACACCAGCGCCCACAACAGCCTCGATCTGCCCGTCACCGACCGCCACCTCACCGGCGACCACGCCCGACGGAGTGACAATACGCTCGCACCGCAATCGCATCCCCTAGGCCTCCCAGGCAGCGAGCTCGGCTTCGTCGATACCGGGCTGCTCGGCCATCTCCCGGGCCATCTGCTGGCCGTTCATGCCACGGATGCTCGCTCTTCACGGCGCTCCTGGTCAAGGACGGCCAACGTTCCCTCCTCGGGGGGCCACTGGCCACCGTTCTCCCAGGAGACGCGGATCGCCTCGAGCGGACGCCCTCTGTCTCGGGCGCCATCGCCATGAAGAACAGGAATGAGATCAAGGCGAGGCTGATGAACAGCGCGAACGTGTCCAGTCCCCCGAGATCGGCAGCACCGTGAGGAAGAAGCGTGAGATCAACAGCCCAATGAAGCCGAGCGCCGAGGACTGGCCGCCGAAGGAACTGCCCCGGGCACACACCACGACCATCAGCGCGTTGGAGGCCACCATCACGCCGACTCCGATCAGCAGCGTCAACCGGCGGCCGATGCGGTCGACGACCAGCACCGCCGCGAGCGTCGCAAACACCGAGAAGGCTTCGATCAGTGCCCGAATCAGCAGCACGAAGTGTCCTTGGCAGCGCATGTCGTGGAAGTTGAAGGCGTTGTAGCAGGTGACTGCGTTGATCCCGGTGATCTGCACCAGGAAGCCCAGGATCAGCACGAACAAGGTGGGCCGAGCCCACGGAACCTGAGCATCTCGCGCAGCCCGCCACCGCACGCCGCGCTGAGATCCGACTCGATCTCGCGAACGCTGTGCGCGGCGTCGGCGGCCGGGTCGACGAGCTTCAGGGTCCGAAACGCTTCTTCGCGCCGACCGCGCATCAGGTACCACCGCGGGGTGTCGGGGAGCCGAAGCAGCGCGACCCGAACGAGCGCGCTGGCGACGGCCGAGAGCCCGAGCCTGATCCGCGACGGTCGAGATGCCGATGCTGACCGCGAGCAGAAAGCGCGTCACGTCGAGCCACACGATGTCCTGTGCTGCTCCTTGCAGGATGGCGAACACGGTGAAGCCGGCGGCGACGATCACGATCGCGGCCCTGCGGCCGAAGCGATCCGCGATCCGGTTGGCGACAGCGCCAGTTGCGCCGACGATCAGGCCATGCCAGTGAATGTCGCGATCCACTCGATACCGAGTTCGAAAGGTGAAACTGAGCCGGAATGAAGAGCTGCGCCCCCGCGATGCTCCCGGTGTCATATCCATAAACCACGCCCACGGTCGCGGCGGCTAGCGCGACCGTGGTGGCAATTTCGCTCCGCGAGCGGATCTCCGTTGTCACGATCGGGCTCCTCTGTGTCCGGCTTGTAGGCCTCCCCGCCGAGGACGCAGCGAAACGAGGACCCGCGCGCGAGCGGAGGACCCGCGCGACTTCCGCGCTGGTGCTGTTCGGCGTGGCTGTCATGAGAACACTCGGACCGCGCCTTTATCGAACTGTGAGCTCCCATACGCATGGTGGAGGTGTGCCAATGACCTCGCTTCACTGCCGGCTGGTCGCGCTTGCGATCGTGGTCGGATTGGTCGGGTTCGTGGCGGTCTCCAGTGGCGTGGCCGACGATGACTCCTCAGCCGCGTGGCCGGCCGTGGTGACGGTGGACACCGCCGCTGGAGGGCGAGCGGTCCCGGCCGGGTTCCTTGGGCTGTCGCTCGAGTACCCGTCGTTGGAGACATATGCGGGAGGCAATGCACGCGCGCTGGATCCCCTCTTCGCGCGAATCATCCGGAGCCTCTCCCCCGGCCAGTCCCCTGTGATCCGAATCGGCGGCGACAGCACGGACCACACCTGGGATCGGTGCTCGGTCGGTCGCAGCGCTGGAGCTCGGCAACGAGCCCGAGCTGTACCGGAGCTTCGGCTGGTACCGGGCGCCGAACGGGCGTCGGGTCCCTGGGCGACAGCGCCGGTACAACTTTCCCGCGTTCACGCGCGAGTTCTCGCGCTTCGCCAACGCTCTGCCCCGGATCGTCCGGCTCGCCGGGCCAGCCGGCGGTGGCCAAGAGTGGATCACGCACGTTCCGCAGTTCGTGGCGCATCAGGCCCGGCTTGGACTGGTCACGATCCATCGCTATCCGTTCAAGCGCTGTGGCCTACCCGCCGCTTCACCGCTTCGTCCAACGATCGCCAACCTCCTCTCGAGCACCTCGAGCAACGCCCTCGCAGCGGGTATGACGCGGTACGTCGATGCGGCCCATGCGCGCGGCCTGAAGCTCCGAGTCGACGAGCTGAACTCTGTCGCCTGCGGCGGGCAGCCCGGCGTCAGCAACTCGTTCGCGTCGGCGCTCTGGGCGCTCGATGCGACGTTCCAGCTCGTGCGGCGAGGCGTGGACGGTGTGAACGTACATACGTTTCCGAACGGCGACTACGCGCCCTTCGAGCTCACGCACGACGCCAACGGCTGGCATGCGCTCGCGCAGCCCGAGTACTACGGCCTGCTGATGTTCGCGCGCGCCGCCCCTCAGGGATCACGGCTACTGCCGCTCTCAGGGGGCGCGGCAGGGCGGCTCGCCGCCTGGGCCACGCGCGGACGGGACGGCCGTGTGCGCGTGATCCTGATCAACGACGCCACCGCGCGGGCGCGAATGGTCACGGTACGGGCACGGGGCCGGCCCGGCGCGGCAACGCTCCAGCGACTCGAGGCCAGACGCGTCCAGTCCACCACCGGCGTGACGCTAGCCGGCCAGACACTCGGGGCGAACACCGCGACTCTGACAGCCCACGAAGTGACCGAGACGGTCAGGCGAGTGGGCCGCGGCTACACGGTGCGGGTGCCTGCGGCAAGTTCCGCGCTGCTGACGCTGCCGCGGCGCTGAGCGGCGAATGCGCCACGATCCGGCGCCGGGGCCGAACCAACGGATCGGCCCCGGCTCGGACGGGATCAGCGCCCCAGGAGACGGAGCGAATTGTCGCCGTCGTCGACGAAGTAAACGCCATCGACGCCCGGCGCCACAGTCAGCCCAAACAGCACGCCCGCCCCGGCAGAGTCGGCCGATTTGGTCGCCACCTGGTCGCCCGCCGGGCTGGTTTCGACAATGTTGCCGTCAGCACCATTGGCAGTGAGGATGTCCCCGTTCGGGGCGAGGGCCATCCCTAGCGGTCCGTTGAGCGAACCGCCGACCGAGACAGTGTGTCTCCCATTCTGGGCTGGACGCTCACGGAAGGAGGCGTTGGCGATCGCGGCGATCCGATTGCCGACGGTGTCGGCGACATAAAGGGTTCCATCCCTGCTCAGCGCCACGTCGGTGGGTCCGACCACGAGTGCGGCCGGGTCGGTGCGTTCGGGGAAGCCCGTGGCGATCACGTCCTTGTCGAGTACGAGCGGCCGCAACCCCGGGATCGTCAGCAGCTGGAGCCGCGCGACGGTGCCCTCGTTGACGGCGTTCGGAGAGCTGGCGACGGTGCCGTTCAGAACGTTAGTCACGTACAGGGTTGTCACCAACCCGTGATCGACGGCGGTCATGTCCCAGGGTCCATTGATCGCGCCGCCGGCGACGGTCTCGATCAACTTGCCGCGGCTGTTGAGAACCAGCAGACAGCCGGCCTTGGCCGTTGGGGACGTGCCGTCGGTTGTCGGCAGACTGCCGACAATCACAAAGCAGTTCGGGTGACCGCAAGTGCGGTGGTCAGCCCGACCCCGCCGGGGCATGGACCCGGAAGGCTCGCGGGATCGATCTGCGCGAGCACCGGGGCCGTCCCCGGCGCTCCGGTGCTGGCGCCCATGCCGTAGGGGTTCACGTCGCCATTCGATGGCACGGTCGTGGCGAGCGGCGACGGATTAGGCCTGAACGGCGCGATGAACGGCGAACTCATGGCACGGGCGCTCGCGGCGCCCAACGCCAAGGACACACACAGGCACGCCAGCACCACCACAGGTGCTCGGCGGGACCGCTGGCGCGAGCAAACGCGCAGGTACGGCTGACGCGCGTTCCCTCCAAACGACGAACCGATAGGCACTCACTGCTGGCTTCCTTCCTCGGGGATCGGACCTAACTAACCAGGTCCGACGCCGGCCAGACGCCAAACCTTCCCGAGATCAGCGGCCGTTTCGAGGGGGTCGGCGGCGCCTTGCGACTCCTCCTCGGTCGGCGCGCCGAACGTTGGCTAGTTACCTCCGGCCCCCGGAGGTCAGGAGCCAACGTTCGGGGTGGGGCCGCGCATCGGCCTAACGAAAGCCGATTACTTCGTTTTCGAGCGGTAGTTCGTAGTGGTCGTGCCCCCTTCCAGAGGTCTACTCTTACTTCCGCGCCCCAGCGCCGGCCCTAAAACGGCGCGCAGCGACGGTTTGGCAGTCCACCGTCTTGGGCAGCCCCTCGATTAAGCGAGCGAAGGAGGGACTACGTGGCAACTAAGTCAAGTAGTCGCAGCGGTAGCGGCAGCAGCGCCAGCAATGTGGCTCAGGAGTCGGTCGATCGTATCCGCGATCTCAATGAGCGGATCGTCGAGAACGCTCGTAAGGCGGGCAACACGCATTTGGACGCCTACGAGAGCATGCTGAACACGATCGTGGGTTACCAGGAAGGGCTCGCTGACGCGACTCCGGTCGACTGGATCCAGCGCATGATCGAAGCGCAGGCGAACGTCACGCGGGAGATCGGCAATCTTTACGCCTCGACCGCTCGCGACGCGCTGAAGAAGTGAGGGCCTGCGCCGCGGGGACAGGCCTGCGGCGCTCCCGACCCCAATCGCTCTGCTTGAGCTCAAATGAGGAGAGAACAGAATGGCCGACCAGCGGCGAAGTAGTCCCAGCGAGGACGTCCAGCGCCTGTACGAGGAAGCTGAGACCCGTACCGCGCACGCCTTTGAGGAAGTCGTATCGCGCGGAAGCTTCGGCGAGCTGCTGGCGCGGATGACCGAGAACGTCGTTGGGCTGACGAAGATCAGCACCGACGTCCTTGATCTCGTGCTGAGAAACGTGCGGCTCGCCGGTCGCCAGGACGTGACGCGGCTGGCGCGCCAGCTCGCCCGCACGGAGGACAAGCTCGAGCTGGTTCTCCAACAAGTCGAGCGTTTGGAGGACGAGCTCGGGAGCGACGGGGATTCGCCGAGCACTGCCGCCCGCCGCGGCCGTCGCAGCCGCTCAGCAAACGGATCCCCGCGCAACGGAGGCCGCGGTGAGACCGCCCCGCGCGGGCAGGAGGAATGATGAATCCGGTGGAGCTATTGACGAGGGCTCCGGCCGCCGCGGTCGAGTTCGCGAACATCCTGCTGACGCAGAACGACGCGCCGATCGGCACCACTCCCAAAGACATCGTCTGGACTCACCGCAAGACGACGCTGTACAGGTACCGCAGCGATCAGCGCCGCCACCCGGTGCCCGTGCTGTTCGTGTTCGCGCTGATCAATCGCCCTGACATCTTCGATCTGCGGCCAGGCAACTCGTTTGTGGAATTCCTGCTCAGCGAGGGGTTCGACGTATTTCTGATCGATTGGGGCGATCCGGAGGAGGAAGACTCGGACGTTGGTTTGGAGCAGTACGTCTGCGACGAGTTGAACTGGGGCATTCGTGAGGTGCTGCGGGCCAGCGGCCAGGAGGAATTGAGCCTACTCGGATGGTGCATCGGCGGCACCCTCTGCCTGCTGTATGCCGGATGGGAGCCCGAGAACGCAGTGCGCAACATGGCGCTCCTGACCACGCCCGTCGACACCATCGACTCGCTGTACGCGACCTGGGTGGCGCCTGACTCGTTCGACGTCGAGTACGTCGCTGATGGCTACAACGCCATCCCGGGGTCGGCAATCGACTTTGCCAACAAGCTGATGAAGCCCGTGACCAACTACTGGACTACGTACCGGCGGCTGTGGGACGGGGTGCTCGCGGGCAAGCCGAGAAGAGAGGCGTACCAGGCGATGGCGCGCTGGGTGGCGGACAACCCACCTTTCCCATCCCGCGCCTACCGCGACTGGATCACCTGGATGTACAAGGAGAACCGACTTGTGCGAGGGCGGATGCGTCTGCGCGGACGGCGAGTCGATCTCGGGCTTGTCGATCAAGACTTGCTCGTGGTCACCGCAGGCGCCGACCATATTGCGCCTCCGCACGGAACAAAGCCGCTGCTCGGACTGGTCTCGAGCGAGGACATCACATGCATCGATCGCCCCGGGGGCCACATCGGCTTGATGGCTGGTTCGAAGGCGCGCGCGGAGATCTGGCCCGATATCGGCCAGTGGCTCCAGCCGCGATCGCAAACTAAGAGGAAAGGGTGAAACGATGGCCACACTAGAAACGACCGAGAAGCTCCGGATATCGTCCGGAGAGAAGCTGAAGGACCGCGTCGCGCTCGTCACGGGCGGGACACGCGGGATCGGCGCGGCGATCTACCGCAGCCTCGCCAACCAGGGCGCGACGGTGGCAGCCGGTTGCGGGCGCGACCGCGACCGTGCCGAGAGCTTTCAGCACTAGCTGGAACAGCGGGGTCGACGCCACGATCCACCAAGGAAACGTCGCCTCGGCTGAGGACTGTCAGCGCACGATCAGCGAGGTGATCGACCAGCACGGTCGGCTTGACATTCTCGTCAACGCCGGGATAACCGTCGACAAGCCGGTCGCGAGAATGGCGGAGGAGGACTGGTACAAGGTTCTCGCTGTGAACCTGTCCGGCGCCTTCTTCATGTCCCAGGCCGCGCTCGAGCACATGATGGAGCGGGGAACTGGCCGGATCGTCAACATCTCCTCGATCGTCGGCCAGATCGGCAATATCGGCCAGACGAACTACGCGGCGTCGAAGTCGGGCATGTTCGGCTTCACCAAATCACTTGCCCGCGAGGCCGCCTTCAACCTCCAGAAGTCGGGAAAGTGCGACGATCATGGAATCGGACTGACCGTCAACGCCGTAGCTCCAGGCTTCATCGAGACCGAGATGCTGGCTTCGGCCCCGGAGAAGGTCCTCGACGGGATCCGCAAGCAGGTCCCTCTCGGTCGCCTGGGGCGCGCGGACGAAGTAGCCAGGGTGGTGCACTTCCTGTGCGCAGACGCGTCCGCCTACATCACCGGCCAGGTGTGGGCGGTGAACGGCGGCCAGGAGATGTAGCCGCGGGCCGCGGGCTCCGGCGCCCGCGGGCGCCGGGCGGGGCGCCGCCGGGTGGCCACGGGCGCAGGCCCCACCCCCGCCCCGGCCCGGCGGCGCAAGCCACCCACCAACCTCCGGCCGCGCAAGCCGCCCACCAACCTCAGGCCCCGTTGCGAATCACCGCGGCCTGGCCCTGTCCGCCACCGACACATAGGGTGGCCAGCCCGCGGTGGATGTTCGAGCGCTTCATCTCGTGCAGCAGGGTGACCAGGATGCGGCCGCCGCTGGCGCCGATCGGATGTCCGAGCGCGATTGCCCCGCCGTGGCGGTTGATCTGGGTCGGCTCCAGGCCGAGCTCCTTGATCACGGCCAGTGACTGAGCAGCGAACGCCTCGTTCAGCTCGAACAGATCGACGTCCTTCAGCTCCAGGCCGGCCTTGGCAAGCGCCTTGCGCACCGCCGGAACTGGTCCGATGCCCATGATCTTGGGCTCGACGCCAACCGAGGCGTAGCTCTCGACGGTGCCGTAGGACTCGAGCCCGCGCTCCACCGCCTGACTGGCGCTCATCACCAGGATCGCCGCCGCGCCGTCGTTGATGCCCGACGCGTTGCCGGCAGTCACCGTGCCGTCCTGCTTACGGAAGGCGGCGCGCAGCTTTGCCAGCGTCTCCGCTGTGGTGCCTGGACGCGGATGCTCGTCGGTCTCGACCACCCGAGTCTCCTTCTTCGCCGGCACCTCGATCGGGATGATCTCGTCCTTGAAGGTGCCGTGTTGAATCGCACGCTCGGCCTTCTGGTGACTGGCGGCCGCGAACTCGTCCTGCTGCTGGCGGCTGATGCCGTACTGGTCGGCGAGATTCTCGGCGGTGACCCCCATATGGATGTCGTTGAAGGCATCGGTGAGGCCGTCGGTGAGCATCGAGTCGATCAGCTCGGTGGTCCCCATCCGCGCCCCAAATCGCGCCGCCGGCATCAGGTAAGGGGCTCGCGTCATGTTCTCCATGCCACCGGCCATGACGATATCGGCGTCCCCGGCACGAATCATCTGCGTGGCAAGCGCGACCGACTTCAGCCCCGATCCGCACAGCATGTTGATCGTGGTCGATGGGACTTCCTTCGGGATCTCGGCGCCGAACGCGGCCTGACGCGCCGGATTCTGGCCCAGGCCGGCTTGGAGCACGCAGCCCAGCACGACCTCGTCGATGTCCTCGCCGGAGACCCCGGTGCGCTCGAGTACCGCTCGTATAGCGTGCGCGCCGAGCTCGGTGGCGGGAACGTCCTTGAACTGCCCGCCAAATGTTCCGACGGGCGTCCGCAGTGCGCCCACAATCACCGCGTCTTGCATGGATACCTCCCTCGCTCGTATAAAGGTTCAAGTCTCGGCTACCCGACCAGCGGATGTCAAACGCTTGGGCGCGGATAAACCGGCAAAAGCTCGTGAAATGACCTTATCCCATAGCGGTCCTCTCTACTCTCTATAAGGGACAATTAAAGGGCGTCGGCATGCCACCGGCACCTTTCAGATTGCAAGGAGGTTGCTATGAGTGCATCGTCACAGTGTCCGCCTGAAGCGGCGCCATGGATGACTTCTGGGTTGGCCGATAGCTGGTTTGAAGGGTGGTCGGCGGCAGCGACCGGTATCAGCGATCGGTTTGCCGGGGTGCTTGGAAGTTCGCCGTTCTCGACGGATGTTCCCCGCTGGCTGGCGCTGATGACGGGCCGTCGTCGTCCGGCGTGGACGACCCCCCACGAGATCGCCTTCGAGACACCGATCGCGCGCCTTCGCGACTTTTCGACTACAGGCGCGCGCGGGCTGGTTCCGACGCTCGTGCTGCCGCCGCAGGCGGGCCACGATTCGTGCATCGTCGATTATTCCTCCGACCAGAGCCAGATGGGGGCGATTCTCGACTCCGGCCTTCGGCGCGCGCTGTCGCTGGACTGGATCGGCGCGACGCGGGAGACCGCTGACGCTTCGATTGACGAGTACCTGGACGTGATCGATCGGGCCGTGGATCACTGCGGAGGCCGGGTCAACCTGATCGGCGATTGTCAAGGCGGCTGGCTGGCGACGATCTACGCCGCGCTGCACCCCGAGCGGATCAACACGCTGACGATTGCCGGCGCTCCGATCGACTTCCATGCCGGCGAGCCGGTGATCCACGAAGCGCTCCGTCATGTCGCCCCCGGCGGCGATCTTCGCTTCTACGAGGCGCTGGTGGCAGCCGGTGGCGGCGTGCTGAAGGGCGAGCACATGCTCGCCGGGTTCATCCTGATCCAGCCGGCGGCCGAGATTGGCCGGCAGCTGGAGTTGCTGGAGAAGCTCGATGACGCCGCATACGTGGCCCGCTACCGGGAATTCGAGGACTGGTTCAAACACATCCAGGACATCCCGGGAGCGTTCTATCTGTGGATCGTGCGGCATCTGTTCCGCGATAACTCGCTCGTCAGCGGAGCGCTGAAGCTGCGCGGCCAGCGCGTTGAGCTCGCCAACATCGACATGCCGCTGAATCTGCTGGCGGGCGCTGTCGACCACATCACCCCGCCGGACCAGGTGTTCGCGCTGGCCGCGCTGGCCTCGACCCCCGAAGATCAGGGGCACCGGTACGTGAGCACGGGCGGGCATCTCGGGCTGTTCATGGGACGCGAGGCGCTGCGCGAGCACTGGCCACCGCTGCTCGCCGAGGTGCTCCGGCACTCAAAGCGCCACGCACCCGTGCCGGCATAACCGCCGCTACTGCCCGGCCGCTGTCCGGTATCGCGCTACCGCCAACGGCGAGAACACCGCCAGGATCACCAGCGACCACAGCACGGCTTCCCAGACGTTGTTGCCGGCCGGCGTTCCGATCCACAGCGAGCGCATCGCGTTCACGGTAATCGTGAACGGGTTGACCTTGGCAAATGTCTGCAGGGGCTCCGGCATCGTGCTGACGGGAACAAACGCGGAGGAGATGAAGGTCAACGGAAACACGGCGATGAAGCCGACCGAGTTGGCGGCCTCCGGTGTGGAGACGAGCAGACCCAGCAGGGCGAACACCCAGCTGAAGGCGTAGCCGAACAGCAGCAGCAGACCGACACCCGCCAGCGCGTGCAGCACACTCGTGTGGAACGAGAAACCGATGATCACGCCGGTGATCAGCAGCACCCCGATCGAGAGCGTGTTCGTGACGACGTCGGCGAGCGTGCGGCCGGCCAGGACCGCCGGGCGCGCCATCGGCAGCGAGCGGAAGCGGTCGATCAGCCCTTTGTGCATGTCCTCATTCAGGCCGAGACCGGTGACAAAGCCGCCGAACGCGATGTTCTGGACGATGATGCCGGGGATCAGGAACTCGACGTACGGGATCCCGCCGGTATAGATCGCGCCGCCGAACACGTAGCGGAACAGCAGCACGAACATAATCGGCTGGACCGTGAACGCCAGCAGCAACTCGGGCGCCCGCGGCAGCCGGATCAGGTTCCGCTCGGCGATCACCAGCGTATCGCGCACCAGTCGGGTCATGCCGCCTGATCACCTGCCTGCCCAGCGTCTTCGGCGGCGTGACCGGTCATCGATAGGAAGACGTCGTCGAGCGTCGGTCGGCGGATCGCCAGGTCATCGATTCCGACCCCCGCCTCGCTCAACCGGCGAACTGCCTCGACGATCGCGCCTCGCCGCTCGCGCACGCTCAGCTTGACCAAGCCATCGGCCACGACGAGTGACTCGTCGGACATCGGGGTGAGCGCGTCGACGGCGGCCTGCGCGTCGGCGCCCAGATCGAGTCGCACCTCGAGGCGCTCGCCGCCGACCCGATCCTTCAGCTGATCCGATGTCCCCTGCGCGATCAAGCGGCCGTGGTCGATCACGGCGATCGTGTTCGCCAGCCGATCGGCCTCGTCGAGGTACTGGGTCGTCAGCAGCACCGTCGTGCCTTCGGCGACGAGCCCCTCGAGCACCTCCCACATGTTCAATCGGCTGCGCGGGTCAAGGCCCGTGGTCGGCTCATCGAGGAACAGCACGGGCGGCTTCGCGACCAGCGCCGCCCCGAGATCGAGGCGGCGCCGCATGCCGCCCGAGTACGTCTTCACGGGCCGTCCCGCGGCCTCGACCAGGTCAAAGCGCTCGAGCAACTGGCCGCCGCGGGCGCGGGCGGACGCGCGAGGCATGCCGTAGAGCCGCCCTACCATCGTCAGATTCTCGAGCCCGGTCAGGTTCTCGTCGACGGCCGCATTCTGGCCGGCGAGGCCGATCCGCTCGCGCAGCTTGGCGGCGTCGCGGATCACGTCGAATCCGGCAACGCGGGCGGTTCCAGCATCGGGCTTCAGCAGCGTGGTCAGCACGCGCACGAAGGTCGTCTTGCCGGCGCCGTTGGGCCCGAGCAGACCGAGCACGGTTCCGCGCGCGACCTCGAGGTCTACGCCGACCAGCGCCTCGACCTCGCCGAACGATTTCGACAGCCCGGTGACATTGATCGCCGGAGCCCCGTCGCCGAGCGCCGGCCCACGCCCGTCCGCCATCAGCCCGGCTACAACTGCCGAGAGGACCAGAGCAACGCCGACAAAATGACGCTCACGCCCGCGACGACAAGGCCAATGATCCAGCCTTGCACGTTGCTCGAGGCCAAGATCGCGCCGAGCAGCACGCCGATCCCGAGGACACCGAAGGTGGCAATCAGGCGGACGAGGATGCGTTCGAGGCCAAATCGTCTGCGCTCGCGTCCGGGGAGCATGTTCTTACTGCGCAGCTTGACCTCCGGCTCGGGCGCAGCGGCGGTCTCCGCGGGAGCGCGCACGTCATCGGTGAACGCGGGCGCGACGTCCGTCTCAGGGCGCAGCTCTTCGTCGGGTGGTCCGGTGCCGTAACTCACGATCTTGGTCTCCCCGTTTGGTAGCACGCCATAACGCCCGTTACTAGACCCGTTCCGACTTCGGGAGGTAGCATGACGGCTTCGTGAGCTGCAACCGATGACAGCTGACGGCGAGGAGCGCTCGGTCGCCGACGTCGTCGGCGCCACGATCGCGGCTCAAGGAATCGAGCACGCCTTCGGTGTTCTCGGGAGCGGCAATCTGATCGCCACCAACGCGCTTTGCCAGGACGGAGCGCGGTTTCACCATGCCCGGCACGAGGGCGGGGCGGTCTGCATGGCCGACGGCTACGCCCGGGTCAGCGGCCGCGTAGGTGTTCTCAGCGTGCATCAGGGGCCGGGGTTGACGAACACGCTAACCGGGCTCACCGAGGCGGCGAAGAGCCGCACGTCGCTGCTTGTGCTGGCCGGGGAGACGCCCGCGGCGGCCCTCACCAGCAACTTCCGGATCGATCAGCACGACCTCGTCGAATCGGTCGGCGCGATCGCCGACCGGGTCCATGGCCCGCGGACGGCGCCTGACGACGCGCTCCGCGCCTACCAGCGCGCGCAGATCGAACGCCGGCCGGTCGTGCTGATGTTGCCGATCGACATCCAGGCGCAGGCAGCCACCGCCACCCGGCCTTCGCGGGCAGCGCTGCCGCCGCTGGCCGCGCCGACACCGGCACCGGCCCAGGTCGACGCGGTGGTGGCGGCCATCGCCGGTTCAGCGTGGCCGGCGATCATCGCCGGCCGCGGTGCCGTGCTCGCTGGCGCCCGAGACGAGCTCGAGCGACTTGGCCAGAGAATCGGTGCGATCCTCGCGACCTCGGCCCCGGCGAACGGTCTGTTCGCTGGGCTTCCCTACGCACTCGGGATCTCTGGTGGCTTCGCCTCGCCGTTCGCCGCCAAACTGCTTGCCCAAGCTGACCTCGTGCTCGTCTTCGGCGCCTCAGTCAACCACTGGACCACCAAGCACGGGGCGCTCATCAACCCGGACGCGACGGTCGTCCAGGTCGACATCGAACACGGCGCCATTGGGCGCAACCGTCCCACGGATATCGGGGTGCTCGGCGACGCGAGGGCGACCGCGGCGGCGCTGGAGCAGGCGCTCGGACAACGCAGCCACGCCGGCGCCGGCTTTCGTGCATCGGAGCTGGCAGACGAGATCGCCCGTCGGCGCTGGCCGCAGGAGCCCTACGCTGACGCCGGCACCGAGCGCTGGATCGACCCCCGCACGTTGACGATCGAGCTGAACAAGCTGCTTCCGCGCGACCGAGCGGTGGCCCTCGACTCGGGGCATTTCCTCGGCTACCCGTCGATGTACCTGGAGGTGCCAGACGCGCGCGCCTGGGTGTTCGCAAATGGATTTCAGGCGGTCGGCCTCGGCCTCGGTAACGCGATCGGCGCGGCGATCGCACGACCTGACCGTCCCACGGTGGCGGCGATCGGTGACGGCGGCGCGTTCATGGCGCTCGCCGAGATCGAGACGGCCGTCCGCCTGAAGTGCAAGCTGCTGGTGCTGATCTACGACGACAACGCCTACGGCGCGGAGGTCCACCACTTCGAGCCGATGGGTCACGACGCCTCGCTCGTACGCTTCCCGGACGCCGACCTGGCGGCGATCGCGACCGCGGCGGGAGCCGCGGCGGGCATCGTGCGAGACGCCCACGACCTGGAAATCGTCGGCGACTGGCTCAACGAGCGCGACCCGCGACCGCTCGTCCTCGACGCGAAAGTCAACCCAACGATCTGCGCAGAATGGCTCGAGGAGGCCTTCCGCGCCGGCTAACCAAGGAGACGACCGCAATGACCACTCAAATCGCCTCGCTCCTCGATGGGCTCACAACCGGCTCGGTCGAGATCGTTGACCTCACGCAGCCACTGACCGAATCCACGCCGGTGATCAAGCTCCCGCCCCCATTTGCCAACACGCCTGGTCTGTCGCGGACCGAGATCAGCCGCTACGACGATCGCGGCCCCGCCTGGGCGTGGTACACGCTGGAGATCGGCGAGCACGTGGGTACGCACCTCGACGCGCCGATCCACTGGATCACCGGCAAGGACGGCATAGATGTCGCCTCGGTGGAACCGAGCAACCTGATCGGTCCGGCGTGTGTGATCGACAAGACAGCCGCAACCGAGGCGGACGCCGGCTACCTCCTGACGCTCGCGGACCTGGAGGCGTGGGAGGCCGACAACGGTCGCGTACCGGAGAACGCCTGGGTGTTGCTGCGCACGGGTTGGGGAGCTCGAGCCCAAGACGAGGCAGCGTTCCTGAACGCCGGCGAGAGCGGACCGGTAACCCCGGGACCCGACGTCGAGGCGGCTCGCTGGCTGGCACAGGAGCGCCCCATCAGCGGCTTCGGCGTCGAAACGGTCGGGATCGACGCTGGGGCCGCGGGTGGCTTTGACCCGCCGTTCCCTGTCCACAACTTCCTGCTCGGCGCGGGGCGACTCGGCCTGACGCAGCTGGCGAACCTGGAGCGGCTGCCGGTCACCGGCGCGCTGATCGTGGTCTCGCCCCTGAAGCTAGTCGGCGGGACGGGCAGCCCGAGCCGCGTGTTCGCGTTCGTCCCGAAGGGCTAGTTGGCGAGGTCCGGTGCAGGACGCGAACCTGTGCGCCGTGGTCACGCAGCAGACTCGACGACATGGCGGCCCACCGTCCCCGTGCCACCCACGACGGCGAAGACACTCATGCTTTCCGGCGCGCCGCGAACACTCACGGCACGGTAGCGGCGAGCCCTTTCGCTGGCACCGCAGTGACGGCATCGAAGTGCCGCTGCGAGGGCTCCGCCAGCTCTTCATAGAGCGAGTGAAACGTGCTCACCGCTTGCGACCGGGCTCGCGACAGGGGTGCGAGTTCGTCGGGCAACTCGGGATCGAGCTGCGGAAAGAAGCGGAACAGGTGCACGAGACGAGTCCGCACCAGGAAGGCCTGCGCATCACTCAACCCGGCCCGCGCACGGGCAGGCAAGAACGGAGCAAATCCCAGCTGAAAGCTCTGGTAGCGCTCGGTCAATGCGCTCAGATCCCATGCCCGGGACACGAGCACTGCCAAGCCGGACGCGGCTCCGACCTGAGCCACGAACGCCGTCGCGAACTCAGACACCCGGAGTTCTCCGAGCAATCGCACAACCTCCTCAGAGTGATCGTGCGGCGAAACCCAGACGCTGTCCTGCACCGAGCCAAAACCCAGGAACCGCAAGCGACGAGCGAGGCGGCTGCGCTCCAGGCGTCGGTTCTCGGGGATCTGGTGCCAGAGAACGGTCCAGCGGCCGCCGTCATCGCGTCGATCGCCGAGCGAGAAGATCCGACCGTCACCCTCAACCAGCACACGATCGCAACGCGACGTCACCCGATAGTGGACGAGTCGCCCGGCACGCTCGCGGGCGATCAGGCCACGGCGGACCAGCCGGGTCAGGGCAACCCTGGCGGCGCCGGTCGAGAACCCGAGCTCGCCGAGCAGCAGCACCAGGCCGCCTGACCAGACCCGATCGCCGAACGGGCGAACGTAGATGCCGATCAGCGTGATCACAAGGTCCTGAGGTTGCAGCGGCTCAGCCGCGGTCGCCCGGACGAGATCGTGAGCCGGACGCCTCTGGCCAGCCGCCCAGACAAGCTCGCGAGGCGCGCGTCGACTCCTCGCCCCCGCGCTCACGACCGCGGCTCGGGGGCGCCGGCCAGCTCCGCTGCCTCGAAGGTCCGCTGGAGCTCCTTGCGCAGGCCATCGCCCCGGCCGGCAGGAGGCTTGCGTGAACCGGCTTGGTATTGCGGCACCCACGGCACGCCGTCGTAGTCCTGCTCGGCGGCGGCGTGCAGCGTCCAGTGCGGGTCATACAGATGGGGACGGGCCAGGGCACACAGATCGGCACGGCCGGCGAGGACGATCGTGTTGACATCGTCGTAGCTGGCGATCGCGCCAACGGCAACCGTCGTAATCCCCACTTCGTTGCTGATCCGGTCGGCAAACGGGGTCTGGAAGCTGCGGCCGAACGCCGGTCTCTCCAGCGGGGACACCTGCCCTGAGGAGACGTCAACCAGATCGCATCCGTGCGCCTGCAGCATCCGCGCGAAGGCCACCGCCTGGTCGGGGTCAAATCCACCCTCCACCCAGTCGGTGGCCGAGATCCTGACGCTCATCGGTTTCTCCGCCGGCCACACCTCGCGGCACGCGTCGAATACCTCGAGCGGAAATCGCGCCCGGTTCTCGAGCGATCCGCCGTACTCGTCCGAGCGCGCGTTGGCGAGCGGTGAGAGGAAACTCGAGAGCAGATACCCGTGGGCACAGTGCAGCTCGAGCAGGTCAAAGCCGGCCTCCAGGACGGCCACTGTGGCCTGCACGAACTGATCGCACACGGCCACCATGTCCGCGCGCGTCATCGCCCGGGGCACCTGGTTGCCAGGGCTGTAGGGAATCGGCGAGGGCCCGATCACGGGCCAGCCGCCGTCCGGCAACGGCTGATCGATCCCCTCCCACATCAGCTTCGTCGAGCCCTTGCGCCCGGAGTGTCCGATCTGCGCACCGATCGCGCATCCGCCGTGATCGTGGACGAAGGTAACGATTCGCCGCCACGCTTCCACGTGCTCGTCGCGGTAGATCCCCGCGCAACCCGGAGTGATCCGCCCCGGCGCCGAGACGCAGATCATCTCCGTCATCACCAAGCCGGCACCGCCCAAAGCGCGGGCGCCGAGGTGAACGAGATGGAAGTCGCTCGGTGTGCCCTCGACGGCCGAATACATGTCCATTGCCGACACCACGACGCGGTTTGGCAGCTCCAGCGAGCGCAGCCGCAAGGGCATGAACATCGGTGGCCGGGGTGGCACGCCGACCGAATCCGCAAACACTTGATCGACACCGTGCACGAACGGCGCATCGCGCTCGCGCAGGTTGCCATACGTGACCCGCCGGCTCCGGGTCAAGAGGTTGAACGCGAACCGGAGCGGTTCTTGGTCGACGTATCGGCCGACGCCCTCAAACCACTCCAGCGACGCCTGCGCGGCGCGCTGCGTGCTCTCGACGAGCGGTCGGCGCTCGGCCTCGTACGCCGCCGTGGCTGCCTCCACGTCTTCACCGTAGCTGCGAAACGCCCACGCCAGCGCTACCGCATCTTCCATCGCCAGCTTGGTCCCGGATCCGATCGAGAAGTGGGCAGTATGCGCGGCGTCGCCCAGCAGGACGATGTTCTCGACGCACCAGCGCTGATTGCGGACGGTGACGAAGTCGACCCACTTGGAGTTGTTCGCGACCAGCGCATGGTCTTCGAGCGCGTCGGCGAAGAGCGACGAGCAGAACTCCACGCTGGCCCGATCGCTCACGCCGGGGGCCAGATCCGCCGGCGCGAGTTGCGACAGACCCGACCGTCGCCAGACGTCCTCGTGGGTCTCGACGATGAACGTGCTCATCCGCTCGTCGTACGGGTAAGCGTGCGCCTGAAACACGCCGTACGGCGTCTCCGCGATGAAGAACTTGAACGCCTCGAACACGAGGTCGGTACCGAGCCACATGTAGCGGCAATGACGGTGCTCGAGCGAGGGCCCGAACTCGTCTTCGCGACGCCGCCGCACCCCGCTCGAGGCCCCGTCCGCACCAATCACCAGATCGGCCCACTCGAGGTCGGAGATCTCTGGAGCCTCCTGCTCGAACCTGACCTCGACGCCCAACGCCGCGGCGCGGTCCTGCAAGATCGCGAGCAGCTCCCGCCGTCCCAGAGCCGAGAACCCGTGGCCGCCAGAGGTGATCACCCGCCCCCGGTGATGAATGTCGATGTCGCTCCAGCGCGTGAAGCGCTCCGTGATCGCCCAGTAGGTCTGGGGATCGGCGTGCTCGAACACGGTCAGCGTCTCGTCGGAGAACACGACGCCGAAGCCGAACGCATCGGTCGCGCGGTTGCGCTCGAACACCGTGATCTCGCAACCAGGCGCAACCTTGCGCATCAGGATCGAGAAGTAGAGACCGCCGGGCCCCCCGCCGACGACGGCGATCCTCACAGCCTCACACCCCCAGGTCGCTCAAATGCTCGTACTTCAAGGCCAGGCCACTGACAACGTTGTGCATCAACGCCAGCGCGGCGCCGACGTTGGCGTGCGCGATCGGCGGCAACCCCTGATCAGCGCACAGCGCCTTCAGTTCCTCGTACACGGCCAGCAACCGCTCCTCGGCCTCGGTGCACTCAGAGCCCAGCAGGTCGATGGTCACCCGCCCACCCCTACCGGCGCGTCGCGAAGGTCGACGGTGCGCTTGGCCTTGAGCTCGAACCGGGGCAGCTCGCCGGCCCCGGCCCGCTCGAGGCGGAAATTGAGGCCCTCGTGGGCCAGCGCCAACCGCCTGTGCAAATTGTCTGAGAGGACTTCCCATCGCTCGGGGCCGTACTCCGGCTTGCACTCGACCCGGAGCGTGATCTCGTCGCGAATCCCCTCGTGGGTGATCACCGCCTGGAACTCGTCGACCTCGGGGAACTCGCGCACGATGGCCTCGATCGCGCGGGGGTACACATTCGTGCCGCGAACGATCTTCATATCGTCGACGCGACCGAGGATCCCCCCCTCGTACAAGTCAAAGCCTCGCCCGCAGGAGCAGCGCGACGCGGGCACACGGCACACCAGATCGCCGGTCCGGTAGCGCAGCAGCGGGATCGCTCCGCGGCCGAACGACGTTACGACCCGCTCGCCGCGTGAGCCGTAGGGCACCGGCTCGAGCGACACAGGGTCGATCACTTCCTCGATCATGTGGTCCTCAATCAGGTGCGTGCCTCCCGGCTGATGTTCGCACTCGAACACCATGATCGTCCCGATCTCCGTCATCCCGGCGGTGTCGAACGCCTTCAACCCCCACTGCTCCTCGATCAGCGCCTTCGTCTGTGGGATCGAGCCGGCGGGCTCCCCAGACAGGATCAGTCGCTTTACCGAGGACCCCCGCAGATCGATGCCGAGGGTCGACGCCTCCTGGGCGAGCCGGAGCGCGTAGGTGGGCGTCGAGGCGATTACCGTGGCGCCGAAATCCACGATCTGACGTACCCGTGCCTCGGTCGTCTGCGCGCCTCCTGGGACATTGAGCACCCCGACCTTCTCCATCGCGTAGTGAAGCCCCCAGAACCCGATGAACGAGCCGTAGCCGAACGCGATGTAAGCCGTGTCTGCCGGGCGCACGCCACATCCCCAGATCGCGTAGGACCACATCTCGGCGATCCACGCCCAATCCTTGCGCGAGTCGAGCGCGCGCAGCGGCCCGCGACCCGTCGTCCCCGAAGTGGTGTGGACGCGGATCGCCCCCGCGGCGCCGATCGCCGGGAGCTCGCCGTATGGCGGTGCGGCGTCCTGCGAGGCCATCCAATCGTCGCGAGTGAGCATCGGCAGCCGGCGCAGGTCCTCGAGCGAGCGCAGCGCCGCGGGATCGAAACCCTCGGCGGCAAACCGCCGGCGATACCATGGGCTCCGGGCAGCCGCCCACTCGCTCTGCGCGCGTAGCTTCGCTAGCTGCAGCTCGGCGAGTCGCTCGCGAGCGAGCGTCTCGGTCTTGGGGTTCCAGTACGGGCTGTCGCCGGCCAACGCTCCTCGGCGGCGATGATACCTAACATTGCTCCGGAGTTGTATGTCGAGTATCGTCGCGCGAGCATGACCCCGTTCCGCGGCAGCGCGCCACTGACGCAGGAGTGGAAGCACTTCGACTTCCGCTGTGCGCAGGGCATTGCCACCGTCACGCTGAGCCGCCCGGACAAGCTGAACGCGCTGACGTTCGAGGCGTACGCCGACCTCAGAGACCTGCTCGCGGAGCTCCCTCATGCGGGCGACGCCCGTGTGCTGCTGATCACCGGCACCGGTCGAGGTTTCTGCTCGGGTGGCGACGTCGAGGAGATCATCGGCGAACTGCAGAAGCTCCCGCCGGCGCAGTTACTCGAGTTCACGCGCATGACGGGCACGGTCGTCAAGGCGTTGCGCGAATGCTCGCTGCCAGTGATCGCCGCGGTCAACGGAATCGCCGCGGGGGCCGGCTCGGTAATCGCGCTCGCGAGTGATTTCCGCTTGCTGGCGCAGTCCGCGTCGTTCGCGTTCCTGTTCACTCGCGTGGGGCTCGCCGGTGCGGACATGGGATCGGCCTATCTGCTCCCGCGAATCGTCGGCCTGGGACGCGCAACCGAGCTGCTGATGCTCGGGGAGAAGGTGAGCGCGCAGCGAGCCTACGAGATCGGACTGGCGACCAAGGTCGTGCCGGACGGTGAGCTCGTTGACACGGCCGCGGCGCTCGCCCAGCGGCTCGCCCAAGGCCCGGCGCTGGCGTACTCGGCCACCAAGGTGCTGCTGGCACGGGAGCTCGACATGCCGCTTGCCAGCGCGATCGAGATGGAAGCGATGACCCAGGCGCTGCTGATGAAGAGCGACGATTTCGCCGAGTTCTACAGCGCCTGGAGCGACGGTCGCAAGCCCGAGTGGAGCGGCCGATGAACCGGATCGTCAACGCCGACCGGCTCCCCGAGCCCAAGGGCTTCTCGCATGCCGTCATCGCCGGCAGCACCGTGTACCTCGCCGGTCAGATCGGCGAGGGCGGGACCCTCATCGAGCAGTTCGATAACGCCGCCGCCAACCTGATCACCGCGCTCGAGGCCGCCGGCGGCAAACCCCAGGACCTCGTCTCGCTCCAGGTATTCGTCACCCACATCCCGGAGTACGTGGACTCGCTCCCCGGGCTCGGACGCGTGTGGCGGGCGCGCTTCGGCCACCACTATCCCGCGATGGGCCTGTTCGGCGTCGCCGGCCTGTTCGAGCCGGACGCGAAGGTCGAGCTGATGGGCGTCGCCGCCCTGCAATCGTGAGTGGTGCCCTCGACCTCCATTTGACCGATCAGCAGCGCGCACTGTACGAGCGCGCGCGCCAGCTCGCGGCGGACATCTTCAGGCCGATCGCCGACCGGGGAGAGCCGGGCCGAGTCAACCGCGCGCTGATTCAGGCAATCGCGGAGCACGGGTTACTAGTTCGGTTGTTCGGGCCAGGCGACCACGCCTCGGCAATCGACCTCTGCCTAATCCGCGAGGCACTCGCGCGGGAGTGCAGCGAGGCGGAGACCGCGTTCGCACTCCAGGGTCTCGGTGCCTACCCGATCGTGCAGGCGGCCTCGCAAGCAATCAAAGCCACCTGGATTCCCCGGGTCGCCGATGGCACCGCCGTTGCCGCCTTCGCGCTGACCGAGCCCGGCGCCGGCTCGGATGTGGGAGCGCTGTCGCTGAGTGCCGAGGCTGACGGCGACGGCTACCGGCTGACCGGCGAGAAGCTGTGGATTTCCAACGCACCCGACGCCGACATCTACACCGTGTTTGCGCGTACCGGGGAGGGGCGAGGAGGGATCACGGCATTCGCCGTCCCGGGGGACGCCCAGGGACTCTCCGGCGAAGCCAAACGGATGCTCGCCCCGCATGCCATCGGGTCGCTCAAGTTCGAGGACGTACCTGTAAGCGGCGAGCAGATCCTCGGTCGGCCCGGCGAAGGCTTCGGCGTAGCGATGCGCACGCTCGACCTGTTCCGGCCGAGCGTCGGCGCATTCGCGATCGGCGTCGCGCGTCGCGCGCTGGAGCTGGCCACCCGACACGCGCTCGAGCGCTACACATTCGGCAAGCCACTGAAGGATCACCAGGCGGTCGCCCACCGTCTGGCCGACCTCCATGCGCGCACCCACGCGGCGCGGCTGCTCGTTCACCAAGCCGCCACTGCTCACGATCTCGGCAGCTCCGATCCCGGGCTTGCGGCGATGGCCAAGCTGCTCGCGACCGAGACCGCGCAGGAAGCGGTCGACGGGGCGGTTCAGTTCCACGGTGCGGCCGCACTCGAGCACGGCCATCCGCTCGAGCACCTCTACCGAGACGTGCGCGCTCCGCGGATCTACGAAGGCGCCTCGGAGATCCAGCGCGAGATCATCGCCCGGGGGCTGTTCCGCGCCGCCGAACAGCGGCGCGCGATCGTGCCATGAGCCGCACCGTCGTCGTTACCGGAGGTTCAAAGGGCATTGGGCGCGCGATCGTCCAGCGGTTCGCGGCGCTCGACGATGACGTAGTCGCGCTCGGCCGCGACAAGTCGGCACTCCAAGAACTCGGCGTCCGCACGGCGGTCTGCGACGTCACCGACGAACACGCCGTGACCAAGACGTTCGGGAAGCTCGAGGCGGTTGACGTGCTCGTCAACAACGCCGGCATCGCCGAGACCGCGCCGCTGATCAGTACGACGCTTGCTTCCTGGGCCCGCCACTTCGACGTCAACGTCACCGGCCCGTTCCTATGTATGCGCGCCGTCGTGCCCCAGATGCGGGAGCGCGGCTACGGCGCGATCGTGATCGTCGCCTCGACCGCGGGGCGCATCGGCCGGCCGTACACGAGCGCCTACACCGCCTCCAAGCACGCCGCCGTCGGCCTGATGCGGGCGGTCGCCAGCGAGCTCGCGGGCAGCGGCGTGCGCGTCAACGCGGTCTGCCCGACCTACGTCCGAACCGAGCTGACCGAGCGAGCGGCCGCCCGGATCGCCGAAGCGACCGGCCGCAGCCAGGCCGAGAGCACCGCGATGCTGGCCAGCATCTCGCCGCTCGGGCGTCTGCTGAGTCCCGACGAGGTCGCCGATGCGGTGGTGTATCTCGCTTCGGACGGTGCCGCCGCGATCAACGGGCAGGCGCTGGTGATCGACGGTGGTGGGATCCAGCGCTGATCACGCCGGGTAGCCATTCCGCGACCGCCGCACCCACGCCGGTCAGGTCACCGGTGAGGCTGTGGTTCCCACTTACCGTGACGACGCGACGGCCGTTGCTCGAACCCGGCACGCCGAACTGATCCGAGGCACCCTGGACCACGAGCATCGGGACCGAGACGGCGTCGAGCTCGTCCTGGCGAGTCTTTACGGCAGACTCCGGTGAGGTCGAGCGGCGCGGCGGCTTCAGCGGAAACGCCAGGCACATCACCGCAACCGCGCCACACTCAGCAGCCGTCCGGCAGGCAACTCGAGCGCCTGCCGAGCGCCCGCCGACCACCAGCGGCAGGTCACGAAATTGATCCTGATCGCGCAGCCATGAGACGACCGCCTTCCAGGCATCGTCGAGCTGCCTGGCGGGCGCCGGAGCTCGACGGCCCGCGACGCGGTAGGGCTGCTCGACCAGCACCGTCAGGAATCGAGCAACCTCCGCCGCCTCGACCGCGGCCATCAGATCGGGCGCGTTCACTCGCCCGCCCGCTCCGTGGCCCAGGACGAGCGCACCGACGGGCTCGAGCGCCGGGTGGATGTACACCCTCGCCGGACCGTGCGGGGTCGGGACGTCTCGAATCTCCGGCGAGCGAGAGGGAGCCGGAGCGGCTGAGGACCGGCTCTCCCATTCCCGGACCAGCCGCTTGGGTGCCTTTGCCAGCCATGCCTCGACGATCAACTCGCGGAGCTGCTCAACCTCTACGTCGGCGAGCCAGGCAAGCACCGACGGGTTCGTCTCCCAATGGGGCGTGATGAAGAACGTCTCCGGGTCCTCTTGCAGGAGCGCCTCACGCTCGCCGCGCTCGGCCCGGATCGCGATCAGCTCGCCGCGTCGGAGACGGATCGCCTCCTCATCGGGGACCCGCATCCGTGGGTTTCGGCGGATGAGCACCTTGCCGTTGACGCGCCATGCCGGATTGTCGCGACCGGTGTCGAGCTCGGTCCCGGGGAGCGCTTCGACGAGCTCGCACACCTTCTCCCATGTCGCCACGAACGGTCCTTTCTCTAGCTCAGCAGGGCCCACGTGCGCGCCGCGGCGCCCGGCCTCACGCGGAGAGCGCACGCTGACCCCTGCCCGAGCAAGGCACGCGTCGCTCAGCGCAATCGCCAGCTCGGTCAACGCGATCCCCTTTGCGCGGATGCGCTCCGATCACAAACCGGTCCCGGAAGTCCCGCAGCGAATCGCTGGCGTCGAGCTCCGCCGCGTCGGCACGCGCGAGACCGAATTCTTGACTTTTGATCATTGATTTCGATACTACGACCGGAGATGGTTTCCGATCTCGCCGCACTCGTTGAGGAAGGCCGGGGCCGTGGTCACCGGACGCTCGCCGAGAAGGCATTCGAAGCTTTGCACGGGGCGATCATTACCGGGCAGCTGCGCCCGGGCACGCGATTGCCGATCGAGGAGCTGGCCGAAGTGCTCGAGATGAGCCCGATGCCGGTTCGGGAGGCGGTTCGTCGGCTGGACGCCGCCGGTCTGGTCGAGAACATCCCGCACCGCGGGGCGCGCGTCACCGAGCTATCGATCAGGGATCTCGCCGAGGTCTATGAAGCGCGCCTGGCGCTCGAGCTACTGGCGATTCGTCGCGCAGCGGTGCGCTTCGGCGAGCGCGACGAATCCACCGCCCGCCGGCGCCTGGTAGACCTGCAGCGGCGTCCCGACGACAATTCGGCGGCGACGTCCGTTGCCCACGCGGAATTTCACTTTGCCCTCTACGAGGCCGCCGACTCCGCGTGGCTGCTGCGATTGATCCGCCCCCTGTGGGAGACCGCCGAGCGCTACTGCCTGGCGGTACCGGAGTGCCGTCAGCTCGCCGGGCGTCGTCGTGAGCACGAGGAGATCCTCGACGCTTGCGTCGCCCACGATCCTGATCGTGCGGGCCTGGCGCTTCGCGACCACTTGGCCAGGACCGCCGACAACATCGCTGTCGCGATGGGCTCGGAGCCGCTGCCTGCGCTGGCCACCGCGGCGCCGTCAGCGGCCCAGGTAAGCCCACTTCAGGTCCTCGCTCTTGAGGAGCTCTGAGGCCGCCCCCGAGAGCACGATCTCGCCGGTCGATAGGACGTAGCCGCGGTCGGCGATTGACAGCGCCATGGTCGCGTTCTGCTCGACCATCAGCACCGCGACACCCGACTCGTGCACCTCCTTGATGATCCGGAAGTTCTGCTGAACGAGTGCCGGCGAGAGCCCCATCGAGGGCTCGTCCATCAGCAACAGGCGAGGGCGCGACATCAGCGCTCGGCCCATCGCCACCATCTGCTGCTCTCCCCCCGACAGCGTGCCGGCCAGCTGGGTGCGGCGCTCGTGCAGCCGCGGAAACAGGGTGTGGACTCGTTCGAGGTCTTCGTTGAAGTTGCTGCCGTCCTGCAGGACGGCGCCGAGCTCCAGGTTCTCGCGGACGGTCATGTCCCCGAACAACCGACGGTTCTCGGGCACGATGGCGAGCCCGCGGGCGATCCGCGCCGGGACGGGGAAGCCCGTCACGTCCTCGCCGTCGAGCAGCACGCGTCCCGCGCGCGGCCGAACGATTCCCAGGATCGTTTTCAGCGTGGTTGACTTTCCGGACGCGTTGCCGCCCAGCAGGCAGACCAGCTCGCCTTCGCCGATCTGCAATGAGATCCCCTCGAGGATCCGCATCGGACCGTAATAGGTCGTGACCTCGTCGAGGGTGAGCATCGCCGTCATCGGCTCTCCGCCAGTGCTTCGGGATCGTGTCCGAGGTAAGCCTCCACGACCGCCGGGTGGCTCGCTACCTGATCGAAGCTGCCCTCGGCGATCTTGATGCCGTGATCGAGCGCGACGACCCGGTCCGAGACCCCCGCGACCACGTGCATGTCGTGCTCGATCACCAGGATCGCCACGCCGAGCTCGTCGCGTAGGCGCCCGATCACCTCAGTGATCTCGTGCGTCTCGTTCGGGTTCATCCCTGCCGCCGGCTCGTCGAGCAGCAATAGCCGCGGCCGCGTCGCGAGCGCCCGCGCGATCTCCAGCCGGCGCCGATTGGCGTAGGACAGCGAATAGGCGGGCTGCTCCCAGCGGTAGCCGGCCAGCCGCTGACCGAAGAACGACAAGATCTCCTCGGCCTCCCGGCGAACCGCGCGCTCCTCTCGACGGGCCCGCGGCAGGCGCAGGATCGACTCCCAGGGCATCGCCTTGGTGTGGCCGTAGGTCGCCGCGATCACGTTCTCGATCACCGACATGTTGAGGAACAGGCGCAGGCTCTGGAACGTGCGTGCGATCCCCAGGCGCGTGATCTTGGTTGGCGACATACCGGCAATCGAGCTGTCTCCGAACCGCACATCGCCGTCGTTCGGGTCGTACACGCCGGTGATCACGTTGAAGACCGTCGTCTTACCCGCGCCGTTGGGACCGATCAAGCTCACCACCTCGCGCTCGTCCACGTGCAGCTCGAGCTCGGACAGTGCCCGCAGACCGCCGAAGGTCAGCGACACCCGGTCCAGCTCCAGCAGCGGGCGTTCCGCCATCAAACCACTTCCACCCGTCGCGATCCGAGCAGCCCCTGCGGGCGGGCGTTCATCATCACGATCAGGATCGCGCCGAGCAGGATCTGGCGCGTGATCGACGGCTCGGCGACCAGCCGCCCTTCCCACACGCAGGCGGCAAGGTACAGCGTCGGCACCAGCAGCAGCGTCCGCCACTTTCCGCGGAGCTGGACGAGGGCGATCAGCATGCAGATCAGCAACACGAAGCCGATGTTGCCCGCTCTCGTGGGGTTCGTCGGCACGATCACCCAGTCCCGAAGCGCATCGGCGATCCACCCGCTGGACTGGGGCCCACCCACCACCGCACTCGCCGAGATCGCCTTGACGATCGCATGCACCGCGAAGCCGAACGCCGCCGTCGCCGCCAGCACGCCCAGCAGCCGCTGCCACGGCCGCACCTTCACGATCAGCGTCAGCAGGATCACGCCGTAGAAGATGTAACCGGCCTGGGTCGGGCTGCGCAGGAAGCCGTCGAGGGTGATCGCCACGATCAACCCCCCGGCCACCGCGCCACCGATGCTCCCGGCACCGCCGAGGATCAGCCCGGCGTAGATCAGAATCAGGAACGGCGTGTCGAAGTCGGTCGGGAAGACGCTCGTCTGCTGGGCGGCGAACACCGTCCCCGCCAGCGCCGCCACCATCGCGCCGAAGCTGAAGGCCATCAGCTTCACCCGGTTGACGGGGATCGTCATCATTCCCGCCGCCAGCGGATCCTCGCGCACAGCTCGCCAAGCCCGGCCGGTGCGGGAAGTGTCGAGCAGATGCAGCACGACCATCGTCACCACCAGCAGGATCAGCAGCAGGTAGAAGTAGCTCTGGTTGGTCAGCAGTTGCTTGCCGAAACCCTGGATCGGGTCCAGGCCGAAGATCCCGTTCGACCCGCCGAGCTTGCTCGGGGCCACGTTGTTGACGAACTCGACGAAGGCCTCGCCGAAGAACAGCGTCACGATCGCCAGGTAGTCGCCGATCAGCCGCCGCGACGGCAATCCCACCAGCAGACCGAGGAGCGCCGCGCCGACCATCACGATCGGAATCGACTCGTACGCCTGCAGGTGGATGCCCATCGTCCCGAGCTGGTTGGAGGACAGCAGCGCGTAGCCGTAAGCGCCGAAGCCGTAGAACGCGATATATCCGAGATCGAGTAGCCCCGCCCACCCGACCGAGATGTTCAGCCCGAGCGCCAGCAGCGCCAGCAGCAGCGCGTTGATCCCCACTTGCAGCTGGAAGTCATTGAGCCCGAGCTGCGGGAGCAGCGCGCCGATGACCGCCGCGAGTGCCAGGCGCGGCCACCAGCCGACTCGCTGCGAGCGGCGCTGAAGCTCGCCGCGCCATCCCGGCGCGTACTCGCGTCGAGCGGTTGAGCGGGAGACCCACTCGTCGACGCCGATCGAGGGGTCAGCGGGCTCGGTGGTAACGGGCGGTTCGCCGGGCGTGCTCACGTCACACCTTCTGTAGCTGCACCCGACCCAGCAGGCCGCTCGGCCGCACCAGCATCACCGCGATCAGGATCCCGAACACGATCAGGTTCGAGTACGTGGAGGACACGTAGCCGGTGATGAACGACTCCGCCATTCCGATCACGAGTCCACCGAGCATCGCGCCGGGAATCGACCCGATTCCTCCCACGACCGCGGCCGTGAACGCCTTCAGGCCCGCGACAAACCCCATCGTGGTGGTGATCTGGTTAAACAACAGACCGGCCATCACGCCGGCGACACCGGCCAGCGCCGAGCCGATGAAGAACGTGGCCGCGATCGTGTAGTTGACGTTGATGCCGAGCATCTCGGCGGCCTCCCGGTCGGCGGCCACTGCGCGCATCTGCCTGCCGAGCTTGGTGCGGTCGACCAGCAACGTCAGTCCGATCATCAAGACGACGCTCAGCACGATCACCATGATCCGCACGATGTCGATCTGGATCGCACCGATATGGATCCCCGTGTTGAAGGAGATGAACTCCGGCGTGTTGTACAACCGAAACTGGCCGCCGAATAGCAGCAGCGCAGCGTTCTCGAGAAAGAACGACAGGCCGAGCGCTGTGATCAGCGGCGCGATCCTAGGGGCATCACGCAAGGGGCGGTAGGCAAATCGCTCCATCGCCACCCCCAGGCCCCCGCAACCGAGACCGGCGAGCAGGAACATGATAAGCAGCAACAGCGGCACGGGGATCGAGACCGCCGCCGGGCCGCCGAACCACTGGATCACGAAGTACCCGATGTACGCCCCGATCATGTAGACGTCGCCGTGGGCGAAGTTCAGCAACTTCAGGATCCCGTAGACCATCGAGTAGCCGAGCGCGATCAGCGCGTAGAGGCTCCCGGTGGTGAGCCCGTTCACCACTTCCTGAACGAACTTGTGCATCAGCAGAGGCAGTCTCCCGCACCGGCGCGCGCCGCGTCAGACGCGCGCCGGAGCGGACAACTATGTCAATCGATCACGCGTTCGGGATCAGGACGTACTTGCCCTTCGAATTGATCTTGAACAGGAAGAATTTCCCGCCTACGAGCTCGCCGTTGGAGGCGAACTTGATCGGGTGGCCGAGGATCGAAGTCGGCTGGTTGGTCTGCTTGATCGCCGCCAGGATGTTGCTCCGGCTCGGCGTCTGCCCTGACTTGCAGACCGAGGCGATCGCCTCGTCGATCACGTGCGTGGCCGCGTACGTCGGCGGTCCGAACGTGCCGAACCCGGGGTATTTGGCGGTGGCGGTCGCCACGATCGCCTTGTCGGACGGGATCGCTCTGATGTCGGGTCCGAACGAGGACACGTAGGAACCGTTGATCGTGAACGTGCCCGGCGAGAACAGCCCGTCGGTGCCGAGGATCACGGCGTTCTTGTGCTGCTCGGCCAGGTTGCGCCCGAACTGCTGCGCGTTCACCGCAAGCTGCCACGGCAGGACGACGACCGACGTCTGCGACGTCACCTTGCTCACGAGCGACGAGAAGTCGGTCGTCTTCTGGTTGACCGACTCGTGGTCGACGGAGATGCCCGCCTGCTTGAACACCGGCAACATTGCGCTCACCAGGCCGGTCGAGTACGCCTCCTGGTCATCGACGATCATCAGCGCCTTCGGGTGCAGGTGGGTGACGATGTAGTGGGCGTCCTGCGGTCCCTGCACGCTGTCGTTGGAGACGACGCGGAAGAACGTCGGGTTCTTGCCGTCGGTCAACGCCGCGTTGGTCGCCGAGCCGGAGATGAACCCAAGCCCGGCGCGCCCGAACAGCGGGCCCACGGCTTCGACCTCCTGGCTACCGGCAGGTCCGACGACGCCGACGATCTTCGAGTTCGAGATGAACTGTTGGGTGACCGTCGTCGCCTGCGCCGGCATCAGCTGCGTGTCGCCCTGGACGAGCGTGATCTTGGTTCCGTTAGCGGCGTTGTCCTTGAGCACGGCGAGCTGAGCGAAATGCAGCTGCTCGAGGCCGATCGGCGCCGCCGAACCGGTGAACGGGCCTTCGATGCCGACCGCCGCCGTGCAGTTGCCGGCGCTCGATCCGCTACCGCTGGCGGCCGCGGTACTACTACTGCTGCTGCTACTGCTACTGCTCCCGCAGCCCGCCGCGACTAACGCGACGAGCGCCAGCGCAGCAATCGACAGGCGTACCTTCATTGATCTGGCCTCCTCCTCGGGATTGCCTTCACTGCGTTGCTGTCGGTCACGACGCCTCCAGCGACGGGGCCTCCGGAGAGGCCGGTGTCCCATCCGGGTAGTAGGCGGCCGCCGGCGAGCCAGCAGGTCTGAAGACCGCTACGACCCGCATTACGTCGCCGCCTTTGTTCTCGAGGCAGTGGACGACCCGGGCGGGCAGCTGGATGCACGACCCGGCTGCCACCGGCGTCTGGGCGCCTTGCGCGTGCAGCGCGCCTTCGCCCTCGAGCACAAAGATGACCTCGTCGTAAGTGTGGAAATGATCCGGGGCGCGTCCGCTCGGGATGTAGCCGACGAAGTGGGTGGCCGAGCTCAGACCTGTCTCCGGGTCGGCGACGATCCGAAACTCGCGGGCCGCGGTGGCGGCCTCGGCTTGCTGGTCGGCGAGCCTGCGAACCACAGCGCGCGGGGCGCCATCGGCCGGACCCGCGCCGCTCAACGGATCCGGCGGAATCCGCACCGCGACGAGCTCCAGAGTGTCCGCGCCGCGGTTCTCGATCTCGTAGCTCTCGCCGGGCGCGAGGTAGGCGCCGCTCTCACGCTCGAGCTCATGCGCGACACCGGCGAGGCGGAGCACTCCGGTTCCGGCAATCACGAACAGCACCTCCTCGGCCTGACCAGTCGCCCGCGGCGAGAAGCGGCCATTCGCGCAGGACAGCAGATGCTGCTCGAGCGCCGGAAAGCCGGTGCTCGGCCCCACGGTCGCTCGCGCGCTGATCGCGTCGCCGCCACCGGCGGATGTGCTCAGCGCATGCACGTCAACCACGTGCGTGCTTACGGTCACGCCCGACATGCTCGCGATCACCCTCGCACATTCGCCTCTGCAGCGTCAACTACCTGCAACCGTGGTCAGCTTTCCGCAAGGCTGGCGTCAAGCACGATCTCGGTGCCGGCGAGCGCTCGCGACACCGGACAGGTCGCCTTTGCCTGCTCGGCGGCCGCCACGAAGCTCACCTCGTCGATCCCGGGCACGACGCCGGTGGTCTTCAGCTCGATCCGGGTGATCGTGAACCCGCTCTCCTGCTGCTCGAGCCGAACGTTGGCGGTGGTGCGGAGATCGGCAGGCGGGTGACCCGCCTCGCTGAGCTCATTGGCGAGTGACATCGTGAAGCAGCCGGCGTGCGCCGCCCCGATCAGCTCTTCCGGGTTGGTCGCGCGCTCGACGTCCTCGACTCGGGCGCGAAGCGTGAATGGCCCTTCAAAGGCGCCGCTACCGAGACCGATTCGGCCGCCACCGTCGGGTACTGTCCCTTCCCAGCTCGCCTGCGCCGTGCGGGTTACGCCGATGCTCACTCCGCCCCTCTCGCCCGAGTTTGATTTTGTAGTCTTGATCAAATCATCGGCGTTCGTCGAGCGCAAGTCGCGCCGGCTTGTGATTTCGTTAGCGCCTCCGCCTCGCGCCGCAACCCCGAGGGAGCTGCATTGGCCGAAGTGCTAAGCGAAGTTAGTGGTCTGGAATCGGTGCGAGGACGGTTCTCCTCGCTGCAGCGCGGCTTCGCGTTCTTCGACGCGCCGGGTGGCACACAGGTACCGGACGAGGTCGGAAACGCGATTGCCGGCGCTCTGCGCGAGGCGAGCGCCAATCTCGGAGCGGTGTACGCGACCAGCCTGCGAGTAAAGGCGATTCTGGAACAGGCCGAGGCCAAGGCCGCTCGCTTCCTCGGTTGTGAGCCGCACGAGATCGTCTTTGGCCCGAACATGACTTCGCTCAACTTCATGCTCTCGCGCACCGTCGGACGGGGCTTTGCGCCCGGCGATGAGATCCTGGTCTCATCGCTAGACCACGACGCGGGGGTCGCGCCATGGCTTGAGCTCGCGCACGACAGGGACCTGGTCGTGCGCCACATTTCGCTCAATGACGACACCACGCTCGACCTCTCAGACCTACAGCAGAAGCTCGGTCCGCGCACGCGCGTGGTGGCGTTTGCGTGGGCGTCGAACGCGATCGGAACGGTCGTCGACGCCAAGCGAGTCAGCCAGCTCGCGCACGAGGCCGGCGCGCTCGCCTGGATCGATGCCGTTCACTACGCCGCCCACGAGCCGATCGACGTAAGCGAGATCGACGCCGACGTGCTGATCTGCTCGCCCTATAAGTTCTGCGGACCGCACCTGGGCATGGCCTACGGCCGCGCGTCGGTGCTCGAGACGTGGCGGCCGTACAAAGCCCGGCCGGCGCCGACATCGCCGCTCGGGCGCCGCTTCGAAACGGGCACGCTGCCCTACGAGCAACTGGCCGGATTCAACGCCACGATCGACTACCTCGACTCGATCGGCGGGTTTGACCAGATCACCCCGTACGAACGTTCGCTAGGTCAACGCTTCGTGGAGGGCGTCTCGGAGGCCGTGAGCATCTATGGACTGCCGGGGATGGAAGGCCGAGTGCCGACGTTCCTCGTCAACGTCGATGGGGTCCCTGCGGCGCGGGTCGCCCAGGCCCTGGCCGAGCAAGAGATCGGAGTCTGGGCGCACGACAGCTGGTACTCACTGGACCTCTACAAGCAGCTTGGCTACGACCAGGAGGCGGTCCGGATCGGCTTCATCCACTACAACACCTCAGCGGAGGTCGACCGGCTCGTAGCGGCGCTCGAGTCGACTCGCAAGTGAGCGAGCAGGCGGCGCTCGAGCCCCGCCTTTACCGCCCGCCACTCATCATCGATAACCGAGTAGTACGCGGAGTCGCGCGGACTGCCGTCTCGCAGCACGATGTGCTTGCGCAGCACTCCCTCGAACCGGGCGCCGAGTGCCTCCAGCGCGCCGCGCGAGCGCTCGTTACGAGCGTCGGCCTTGAACTCGACCCGCCACAGCCCGACGCGCTCGAAGGCGTGCCCCAGCAGCAGCAACTTGGTCTCGACGTTTGCGCCGCTACCCCATGTCCGGCGCGCCAGCCATGTCCAGCCGATCTCCACCCGCAGGTGCTCGAGGCGGAGCTCCAAGAAGCGAGTCGAGCCGACCGGCACACCGGTCTGCCCCTCGACGATCGCGAACGGCACGTCATTGCCCGACTCGATCGAGTCGTTGATCCACCGGCAGACCGCCTCGTAGGAGTCGCTCAGGTCAAGCGGCATCCACCGGAACAACTCGCGATCGCCGCGCGCCGCCTCGAACAGCCCTTCAGCATGCGTGAGCGCCAGCGGTTCGACCGTCACCAGGCGACCCGGGAAACGATCGCGTAAATCGGCGGCGCTCAGCACACGACCACGATACGCGGCGGTCCGTTACGCGGGCGGGCGCGCGCGCTCGGCATCGAACAGCTCGACCAGCCGACTACGAACGTCCCACAGCTTGGGGATCTGTCGCTGAGCGATCAGCTTTCCGAGCACCTGTACGGGCGTCCCCTGGGTACCGATCGTGTCCTCGCCAAGCGCTCGCGCGACGATCGTGTAATGGCGAAAGCGCCACACCCAGATCCGCTCGTCCCACTCGGTCAGCAGCTCGGCGAGCTGGTAGAGCTGCTCGTGCTCGCGGCCTCGCTGGTAGAGCTCGACCAGCCCCAGTCCGGCCTGCTCCAGCACCCGATCAAACGCCTTCGCGAGGCGCTGGGTCGCCTGCGGGAAGCGGCGGAACCCGGGAGAGTCAAAACCGCTGCCGTGCCCGAGCACGACTCGGATCTGCTGGTACTCCCAGGGATCCATCTGATTCAGCATCTCCAGCTGGTTGGTCACGTACTGCAGGCTCAGGATCGACCGGCGCAGCAGCCGCAGCGCCGGCGAGAGCTCGAAACGCTCCAGCGCGGCGGCCGCCTCCTCCACCTCGCTGACGGCGAGCTTCAGCCACAGCTCCGAGGACTGGTGGACGGTTTGGAACAGCAGCTCGTCGTGATGGACCCGCTCCTCGGGCGTCTTCTGCAGCTCCAGCAGCTCATCGGTGCGCAGGTAGCGCTCGTAGTCGCTTGCGCCGCGCCCGGGCAACACGGGAGATTTGAGATCCTCGGTCATCCCTCACCTCCTAGGACGATCTCGGCCAGCTTGGCCAGATTGATGTTGCCGCCGGAGACGATGCACACCACCTTGCCCGGTCCGGCACGTCCGGCGAGCGCGGCCGCCAACGCCAGCGCTCCCGCTCCCTCGGCGATCACCCGGACGCGCTCGGCGAGCGTCCGCACGGCCGCCGCGACATCGACGATCGGGATCGCGAACGCGCCGTCGACCAGCGGCGCCACACGCGGCCACATCGAATCAAGCACGCGGCGGCTGCCCGAGCCGTCGACGAACGACGGCTGGTACTCGACGTCAGTTGGCTCGCCGGCGGCCAGGGCGGCGCTGAGCGCGGCCCCGGTTGCCGGCTCAGCGGCGTAGATCTTGGTTTCTGGGCGGAGCGCGCGGACCGCGCTGGCGATCCCGACCATCAACCCACCCCCGCCGTAGGGGATCACGATCGCGTCGGGATCTGGCAGATCCTCAAGGATCTCGAGGCCGATTGTGCCGTTGCCGGCCATCACCGCCTCGTCGGCGACCGGATGCACGAACAGGCCCGCCAAACCCTCGACCCGGCTGCTGACGATCGCCTGCCACCAGTCCTTGTAGGGCAACTTCACGACCCGGCCGCCGAGGCGCTCGATCGCCGCCAGCTTCGCCTCGGGAGCGTGCTCGGGGACGGCGATCGTCGCCGGCAGCCCGAGCTCGCGCGCGACCCACGCCACGCCTTGGGCCATGTTTCCCGCGCTCGCGGTGAGCAGTCCCCCGCTCCGCGCCGACTCGGGCGCGCTGCGAATCGCGTTCGCCGCCCCCCGGATCTTGAACGAGTTGATGGACTGCAGCATCTCGAGCTTGAGGTGGATCTCCGCCGGCGCGTCGTCGACGCGCAGCGGGATTAGCGGTGTACGGATCGCAACGTCGGCGATCCGCTCGCGGGCCGCCTCGATCTCGGCCAGCTCGATCACAGCTCGACCTCGACTCCGAGCCCGAGTTCGCGGGCTCGCCCCACCGCATGCTCGGCAGCCGCCAGATCTTCGACGGCGAGCCCCAGCGATCGGAACACCGTCAGCTCCTCGTCGCTCCGGCGCCCGGGAGCACTTCCCACAAGCACCTCTCCAAGCTCGCCGCGAACGTGGTCCTCGCCGCGGATCGCACCCTGCGAGAGCGCCAGGTGATACTCACCGGCCTCGTTTCTGAGCGACTCTCGGCTGTCGCAGAAAAACGCACTCGCGGCGACGGTGTCGAGATCGAGCTCGCGTGAATTCAGCATGCCGGCACCGATCGCGTTCACGTGGGCGCCTGGCGAGATCCACTCGCGGGCGAGCACCGGCTCGCGAGAGTTCGTCGCGGTGACGATCACATCGGCGCCGCGGACGGCGTCCTCGGCGCTTGCGGCGACGGCGACGTCGACTCGGGTGGGACGCGAGGCGAGCGCCCGCGCGTGCTCGGCGGTGGGCGAGTACACGCGCACCGACTCGAACTCCCGTACCCCCAGGAGCGCATCGAGGTGCGCCCGCCCCTGCACGCCCGCCCCGAGGATTGCCAGTACGCGAGCATCCTCGCGCGCGAGCAGGCGTGTCGCCACCGCACTCACCGCCGCTGTCCGCACCGCGGTGATCGCCGAGGCGTCCAGGATCGCGGTCGGCACACCGGTGTCGCCGGTGAACAACGTCACGATCCCCTGGTGGGCATCAAGCCCGCGCGCCGGGTTGCCGGGCATCACGCAGATCGCTTTGAGCGCGAATACCGCTTCCGGGCCGCCCCGCCAAGCGGGCATCAAGCCCATGAAGCCGGCCGCCCCCGGGGCCGCCATCACTGAGCGCAGTGGCATGTGAGCCTTGCCGCGGGCATGCGCGGCGAGCACCTGGGCCATCGTCTCGGCACACTCAGCCGGCGGCAGCGCGACGATCACGTCGTCGTGGCTCAGGACCAGCACGCCCATCAGCTGAACACCGGATCGAGCGCGGCTCGCTCATCGTCGCTCAGCGGATGCTCGAGCGCTTCGCGGATCGGCGTCAGATGCTCCGGGCGACCCGGACCGGTGACTACCTGCGTCACACGTTCATCCGCAAGCAGCCAAGCGAGCGCGACCGAGGGCATCGATCCGCCCCGCTGGGCCGCGACTGCCTGCAGGCGCTCGAGCGCGGCAAAGGTCCGGTCGTTGACGAGATGGTTGTACGGGTCAGGTCGCTGGGTCTTTCCCGAGCCGGTCGGGAAGGGCTCGCCGCGACGGTACTTGCCGGTCAGCCAACCGCCGGCCAGCGGGCCAAAGGCAATGTAAGCGATCGCCTGCGAAGCGCACAGCGGCAGGACCGAATCCTCGTCGCCGCGGTCCAGGAGCGAGTGTGAGTTCTGGACCGCCTGGGGTACGCCGGCGGCGAGCGCATCCTCCAGTTGGGTAGCGTCGAAGTTGCTTACGCCATAAGCACTGATACGGCGCTCGGCGAGCAAGTCCTCGAACGCCGCGAAGGTCTCATTCAGCGGTACGTCGGGATCGAAGTCATGGGCGAGATACAGGTCGACGTGGTCGACCTCTAGCCGCTCGAGGCTGGAGTCGAACTGGCGGACGATGCGATCGGGTGCGAGCCCGTGGTCGTCGCCCTCGAACGTCGGATTGAACGTCTTCGTTGTCAGCAACGGTCGCACGCCGCGATCGCGCATCCAGGCCCCGATCATCTGCTCACTGCGGCCGCCGCCATAAGCGTCGGCGGTGTCGAAGTGGGTGATGCCGAGCTCCCAGGCAGCATCCATCAACGCAAATGCCTGCGCCTGATTCGCCCCAGCGCCGAAGAACTCCGGCGCAGAGCCGACGCCGCCGAAGTTGCCACAGCCAAGCGCGACCCGCGGGACGGTGAGACCATTCGCGGCCACTTCAATATTTGATCAAACCGCTCCGGCCGAGGCAACTTGGCCGCTCGGGCAGCGGCAAGTCGATCGGCTCGAGCTGCGCGATCTCGGCGCGGCGGTGCTCCCAGTGCGGCGGGATGCACATATGCGTACCGAGCTCGTCCTGGGCCTCGTCGATCAGAAACCCCTGTGGCGTGGAGTAGGCGAGCTCGATCAGCGCACCCCGGGGCTACGCATGTAGACCGAGTAGAAGTACCCGCGATCCTTGACGTCGGACACGTCGGTGAAGCCGAGCCCGACGATCCAGTCCTTGACGACCGCCTGGTTCTCGGCGGTGACCGCGTTGAAAACAGCTCAGACCACTCGTCGTGGCGCCAACCATGCATCGCGATCTCGTGACCGCGCCCGACAATCTCCAGCGCCGCCGGGCGCGCCCCGGGGCCGAAGCCCGTCCCCATCTAGTGGCGGGAGGCGCTCAGCACCGCGTCGAGCAGGCCGGGAAAGCGAGTGTCAAGGTCCTCCCGGCGAAGCGAGTTCAGTCGCGCCGTCCCTTCCTGGCGCTGGCGAATGACGCCCGCTTCGCGGAGCACGCGGAAATGATGCGTACAGGTCGACTTGACGACGGGAAGATGGATGCTCTTGCAGGTCCGCTCCTCACCGGCGGAGAGGTTGGCGACGATCCGCAACCGCATCGGATCGCTGAGGGCGTGCAGAACGGCAGAGAGCTCGAGCTCGTGACGTTCCGGATGCGGTAGCGGCTCCGCGATGGCAATCGAGCCGTCCGCCTCAGTGATCAGCGTTCCCAAGTCCTCCCTCGGCGGTCAAATTCTCCATGCTTCGATTGTACGACGGGCATCGAACATTTGGTAAACTCTACGACGTCCATCGTACCGCGAGCAAAAGAGGCTTATGGGAGAAGCCGCTAGCAGCCCCGAGCATCCCCACCTCCGCGCCACGCTGCTGCTGTCCTGCTTGGCGCAATTCATGGTGATCCTCGACGTCTCGGTCGTAAACGTTGCGCTGCCATCGATCCGCGGCGCCCTGCACTTCTCCGAACAAGACCTCCAATGGGTCGTCAACGCCTACACGGTCACGTTTGCGGGTTTCATGCTGCTCGGCGGCCGGGCCGCTGACCTGATCGGTCGCCGCCGCGTGTTCGTCAGCGGCCTGGCGCTGTTCGGCCTCGCGTCGCTCGCCGGAGGCTTTGCGCAGGATCAGACAACGCTGATCGTGGCGCGGGCCGCGCAAGGCCTGGGTGGCGCCGTTATCGCGCCGGCATCGCTGTCGATCTTGACAGCCACGTTCGAGGAAGGAGCGGCGCGCAACCGGGCGGTCGGGATCTGGGGCGCAATGGGAGGCGCCGGCGGCGCCGCCGGGGTGCTGCTCGGTGGGGTGCTGACGGATCTCCTAAGCTGGCGGTGGATCCTGTTCATCAACGTCCCGATTGCGATCGCGGCTGCGCTGCTAGCGCAGCGCTACATCGCCGAGGGGCGCAACCCGGAGCGCGCTCGCCAGTTCGATCTGATCGGCGCACTCACCGCAACCGCCGGTCTCTCGCTGCTCGTGCTGGGGATCGTCCGTACCGACGTCACCGGCTGGAGCTCGCCGGGAACGCTCGGGATCATGGCGCTCGGGGTGGTGCTGCTGCTCGCGTTCGTGGCGATCGAAGGCCGTGTCGCCAAGTCACCGTTGATGCCGCTGCGGATCTACTCCTCGCGCACGCTCAGCGCCTCGAACATTGTCATCTTCCTGGTCGGCGCAGCCGTGTTCGGAATGTGGTTCTTCGTCTCCCTGTACCTCCAGCAGGTGCTCGGCTACTCACCGATCCAAGCCGGGCTCGCCTTCTTACCGATGACGCTCTGCATCGTCGCCGGCTCGGCGCTTGCCTCGCGCGGCGTGGCGCGCTTCGGAGCCAAGCGGCTGCTGGTGGCCGGCATGGTCGCGCAGACCGCTGGGCTGCTCCTGTTCGCCAACGTCTCGGTCAACGGCACCTATCTCGGCAGCGTGCTTGCCCCGTCGCTGCTGGTCGCGATCGGTATCGGATTGGCGTTCGTACCGGTCACGATCTCGGCGGTCGCGGGCGTCGCCCCCAGTGAGGCGGGTCTGGCGTCCGGGCTCGTCAACACCTCGCGGCTCATCGGCGGAGCCTTAGGGCTGGCGATCCTGGCGGCGATCGCGACAGCGCGGACCAACAGCGACCTGCATCGCGCGATCGGGGAGCACGCGGCCCTGACCAGCGGCTTCAAGGTGGCGTTCCTCGTTGCCGCCGGGTTCGCGATCGTCGGCGGGATTATCGCTGCGGTCGGGCTGCCGCAGGTGGCCCGGCGCGAGGACACTCGCCAGTCGAGCCCCGCGACGGTGGCCGAGCCCTCGGCATAGTCTCGTCGCGCACGCCGCGGAACCGCAACAATCCCCGTCCGTGGCTCGAGTGTTTGTCACCCGCATCCTCCCCGGGCCGGCGCTCGAACGCCTATGCGCGGCGCACGACGTCGAGATATGGCCGGACGCGCTCCCACCGAGCGCCCCCGATCTCGCCGCGCGCGCGGCCCAGGCCGAAGGGTTGTTGACGCTGCTGAGCGACCGCCTTGACGCGACTCTGATCGCCGGCTGCCAGCGTCTGCGAGCGATCTCCAACTACGCAGTTGGACTGGACAACGTTGACCTGGCCGCAGCGACGGCGCGGGGAATCCCCGTCGGCCATACCCCGGACGTCCTCACCGAGGCGACGGCCGACCTCACGTTTGCGCTGCTCCTGGCCGCCGCGAGGAAGCTTCCCGAAGCGATCGCCGCCGTCCGCAGCGGCGATTGGCTCACGTGGGGACCGAAGATGTACCTCGGATATGAGGTCCACGGCGCCACGCTCGGGATCGTCGGCATGGGCCGGATCGGCCGCGCCGTCGCCCGGCGCGCGGAAGGCTTCGAGATGACCGTCATCCACACCGGATCAGACGGAGGCCAGCCGCTCCCGGTGCTCCTCGAGCAATCGGACTTCGTCTCGCTGCACTGTCCGCTCACCCCCGCGACTCATCACCTGATCGACCGCCAGGCGCTTGAGCAGATGCGGCCGAGGGCAATTCTGATCAACACCGCCCGTGGTCCGATCGTCGATCAGCACGCGCTGCGGCAAGCATTGCTCGACGGCGCGATCGGCGGGGCCGCGCTCGACGTCACCGACCCCGAGCCGCTCCCCGCGGATGACCCGCTGCTGAGCGCCCCCAAACTGATCGTCGCACCGCACATCGGCTCGGCGACGCGGGCCGCCCGGGAGCGGATGACCGAGCTCGCCGTCGATAACCTGCTCGCGGGACTCGATGGGCGCCGGATGCCCCATCAAGCGAACGAGATCAGCTGAGATGCGGGTTGCCGTGGTCGACATCGGAACCCACTCCACGCGGTTGCTGATCGCCGATGTTTCCGACGGCCGCGTCACTGCGGAGCGGGAGCGCCGCACGACCGTTACCCGCCTTGGGGCCGGCGTCGATGCCGACGGGCGCCTCCGCGACGACGCCATCGACCGGGTGTACGCAACCCTCGACTCCTACCGAGCGGAGATCGATCGTCACGGCTCCGATGTTGCGCTCGCCGTCTTGACCAGCGCGGTGCGCGATGCCGCCAATGGATCCGAGTTCGCGAGCGCCGTCGAGGATCGCTATCGGCTGACCGCGCACGTCCTCGCCGGCGACGAGGAGGCCCGGCTCACGTTCCTCGGCGCTACCAGCGAGCGCGATCCCGGCGATCGGACGTCGACGCTCGTCATCGACATCGGCGGCGGCTCGAGCGAGCTCGTAATCGGTACCGGCACGGAGCCGACGTTCAACGTCTCCACGCAGGCTGGCGTTGTCCGTCAGACCGAGCGCCACATCGCCTCAGATCCACCCAAGCGCGCAGAGCTCGACGAGCTCGCCGCGGACGTGCGCTTGATCATCGCCGCCGCCGTGCCCAACGAGCGCCTAGCGACCGTCGATCACGCGATCGCGGTTGCCGGGACAGCCACCGCGCTCGCGGCGATCGCCCAGGAGCTAGAGCCCTACGACCCGGAGAAGGTCCACGGCTACCTGCTCAGTGCAAAGCAGTGTGAGCAGATGCTCGATCGGCTCGCGTCTATGACACTCGAGGAGCGCCAGCAGGTGCCGGGATTGCACCCCGATCGCGCGCCGACGATCGTCGCCGGAGCGGTGATCCTGGTTGAGATCTTGCGCCTGTTCGACCTCGACCAGGTCGAGGTCTCAGAGCACGACATCCTGCGCGGCGCCGCCCTCGGTTTGGCGTAGGTCCGCGTGGAGCAACTCCGACAATGAGGATTGCGGTTCCCCTCCGGCTGGCGTGGCGGCGCGCATCCGGGCGCTGATGTCGGCGCACTCGGCCAGACGTTCTCGGGGATGACTCCCGCGCGCGTCAGCAGACCGAACACCTGGCAGCCGACGCAATAGCCGAGAATCGACTCGAGCCCGGCGGCCAGCATCAACGGGATCAACACGATCGTCGCCGCAACATGCTCGCCCGCCACCAGCGCCAAGATCAGCGCCGCCGTCGACATCACTGCGCCCAACCCCTGCGCAAAGCGCTTCGGCGGTCCCGGCACCAGCTTCTTCGGGCCGAGCCGCGGCGCGACGACGTTCTGAGCAGGCCATCCGAGCGGACTCAGCGTCGGCCCGGTCAGGACACGGGCCCAGAATCCGTACGCGAGCGGTATCAGCAGCCAAAACGAGCCGGTCGCAAGCGTCGCGACCGCGAGCACCACACCCGCAACCACCCTGGCCGCCTTCTCATTGACCGGGTTGGGAAAGGAGAACAACGGCGTGTCGACCGGGTTCGGAGAGGAGAATAACTCCACGATTTCCATCATCGTGATGGGGATTGCGGGCCGCGGCGCGCGGGCCGCGAGCCTCCCGCGAGCGGACGGGAGGATACGATCGGTCCGCCGCCAAACCAGGAGCCCACAACCAGCATGAGTCAGCGCTTGACAGGTCACTTCGTCTACAGACTGATCCCGCCTCGCCCGACCTTCGACCAGGACATGAGCGAGGACGAGCGGGGAACCATGGCCCAGCACGCGGAGTACTGGGCCGGGCAGATGGAGATCGGCAAAGTGGTCGTGTACGGACCAGTCCGTGACAGCACCGGCGCGTGGGGCCTCGGCGTGCTGAAAGCCGACAGCGAGGAAGAAGCCCGGGCGCTGGTGGTCAATGATCCGGCGATCTCATCCGGCATGGCCACGTTCGAGTTCGGCGCGATGCCGGTGGCGGTCGTTCCGGACTGAGCGCCGAGTTGGCCGCGCGGGCCTCACAGGGCCCGCGACCTCGCACGCCCCGCGAGCCCACCCCCGGCCCGCGACCAGCCTGACCTCATACATTCGTTGAGTCAGTTATCGGATACATCTGGACGAATGTACGATTGTCATAGTGCGCTTTAGCGAGGATTATGTCGCTCCGGGCCAGGTTTGGTGACCCGAACCTAAGCCCGACATAGGCTCAGGCGAAGCCGCAGACATCGGCGCCTCCCGCCGCTTGAGCCACCTAAACGGCCCAGTCTGGTGCGTACCCCTGCCCGTCCCGATTGGGTCAGACCTGGATCGGAAACCGCCCGCAACATGCGGGCGGTTTTCGTTGTGGTGCGACATGCACTTCCCGTTCGCGGCCCGCGGCCGCGACGGGGGCTCGGCCGCCGAGGACCATCACCCGTGAATGATTTGGCTCGAGGACGCGATCGCGCTCATGCCGTTGGTCACTCCTGACTGCGATCGTTCGGGTGACCTTTGCCCATCCCTGTAGTTTCCGCCGCCACTTCGAGGAGTGACGGTAACAGGGGCCCTTGCCGCCAGGCGGTAGGATTGTTTGAAGCGCCGATCAGCTGGAGTCGTCATGCAGGACATCCCCGAGGAACACGCGCATTTCGATGCGCTTTGTGCACATATCGAGGCTTGGGAGCCGTTGCCGACAGTTGCGATCGATCCCGCCGCTCCGGCTAACGCGCCAGCGGATGTCGTGTGGACCTTGGCGCTCGATGATCACATCCTCGCGGTGCTGATCAGGCCCTACTAAGGGATCGCCGAGCGGCTTCCATCCAACCGGAGCGCGTTGACAATCGCGCCGCCGAGAATGATCAGCGCGAGCGCGTAGAACCAGCCGAGCACAATCAGCACGAAAACGATCGTGGTGCCGAACCGGGCGATGGTCGAAATGCTCGTGAGGTACGCCGGGAACGCATAGTCGACCACGCTGATCGCAACCGTTGCACCTAGCGCCCCGGGCCAAACTGCCCGCCACGGCAACCGCCAATTCGGGACCCGGGAATAGATCAACGCCAGGCAGGCGAACAGCAACGTAACGCCGACCGCCAGCGAGATCACGTAGACGACCGCGTTCACACGGGCGAGATCCAGGGGCAGGTCGTCGACTCCCGCCCGCAAGATGCTCTGCACGGTGGGGACCCCCACGGTCGCAAGCATGAACAGGAGCACTACGCCGACCATCGCGAGGCCGAAGCGTTTTTGCTCGAGCCAACTCCGGGACGGGCAACCGTAGATGCGACCAAAGGCGGTATCCAGGGCTCCCCAGAACGAGGAGGCAAGCCACAGGCTCGCGAGCAACGCGAGCACGCCGGTGCTCGTGGTCGAGTCCTGGATCTGGTCCAGCAGCGTCTTCAGGGTGTGCTCAGTGGAGCCCGGAAAGATCCCCCGTAGATCCCTAAGCACGCTCATCTGCACGGCGGAGCTCGAGAGGATCTGCCCGGCGACGAACAACGCGAGCAGCGCCACCGGAATGATCCCGAGCAGCATGTTGTAGGCGACCATGGCGGCATGACCGGTGATGTTCGCCCGCATCGCGCGCATCCAGAAGCGATGAAACGGGCCAAGCGATCGCCGCAATCCACCGCCCAAGTGCGAGCGGTGCGCGACCCGATTTCGAACCGCCCCCACCCCGGCACGTACTGAACCCCGGCGCGCGACCGCCCGCACGGCCCGGTCGACCGGATTCAGCATGTGAGGAGTATGGCGGGCGGGACGCTCAACTGACCTATTCCGAGCGTCGCTACCCGGCGCGTGAGGACCGCTAGCGCAGGCGCTTCGTCGGGCGCGTTCGAGGCGTCTGCACCACCACCGGCCGGGGCGGCCAGGGAGCATTCGCGGCAACTTGCGAGCGCCTCCGGTTCGTTAGACTCGAGCTTGGCCGGAGGACCGTCCAACGGGAGGATCTGATTCCCCACGTACCGCCGCCAAAACGTCACCCATATGCCCAATGGTCGCCTGACGCTCGAGCGCTCGACCTCGTCGGCGACAAATGGACGCTGTTGATCGTCCGCGACCTCGCCGCCGGTCCGCGGCGGTTCGTCGAGCTCCAGCGGGTGCTGCCGGGGATCTCAACCGAGCAACTGCGCTCGCGCCTTAACCGGATGGTCGCCGACGGGATGCTCACGCGCAAGCGTTACCGCGAGGTCCCTCCGCGAGTCGACTACGAGCTCACCGAACGCGCGCGTGGCCTGATGCCGATCCTCGGGGAATTGGCTCGATGGGGTTACGAGTGGGCCTGGAGCGAACCGCGGGCAAACGAGTGGATCGACATCGGCGCGATCTTCAGGCTCGCCCCCGGACTTATCGGTGGCAGCGACGCGCCGACCGGGACAGTCGAGTTGATTGTGACGGACGAGAGGCATAACGATGGACCGATGGCTTACCTAATGCATTTGTCAGACCGTCGGGTCGCTTTGTGGGAGCGCTCACACGACCGGGCCGATGCCCGCGTGTCGGGCGACACCGCAGCCTGGGTGACAGCGTTCTCGCCCGCCTGGGATCGGGGACGGCTCGAGATCGCCGGTGACCACCGTCTTGCCGAGGTTCTGCTCGACGGACTCGTGTCGAGCACCTCCCGCGCGGTCGCGGCCACGATCGCCGTGGCGTAAGTAGCCAGTACCCGGGGCGGGACTCGAACCCGCAAGCTCTTACGAGCGGCGCATTTTAAGTGCGCGGACTTTGCCAGTTTGTCTACCCGGGCTGGTGGCTGGGGATGTTAGTGACGCTCCCCTAGCCTAGGTGAGACCGACGACAGCGTAAACCGCAACTATCACGCTGCTACGGTGTCGACTGCCTCTGACAGTCCTGTCTACGAGCCGGATGGAAGTCTCCGCACTGAAATACTCTGGGGGGATCGGCCTCCATGGCCGCTCCGCGCTGCTGCGGCTGCAATCGGACGAGCGGCTGGTTACGCTCGTGCGCCGCGGGAACACGACCGCGTTTGAGGTATTGGTCAGCCGCTACGAGTCGCGGTTGCTGGCCTTCTGCCGGCATCTGCTCGGGTCGCGCGAGGACGCTGAGGACGTTCTGCAGGAGGTTCTCGCCGCTGCCTTCAATGCGATCCAAGGCGACGATCGCCCGATCAACGTGAGGCCCTGGCTCTATCGCATCGCGCGCAATCGGAGCCTCAACCATCTGCGGCGGACCCAGGCCGTGGGGGTCGACTCGATGGATGTCCACTTCTCCGACTACGGTGCCAGTACCGCCGACAAGGCCCACGATCGCGAAGAGTTCCGGCTCCTGGTTGGAGACATCAACGGCCTGCCGGAGACGCAGAGGACGGCCCTTGTCCTGCGCGAGATGGATGCGCTCTCCTACGAGCAGATCGCCGAGGCGATGGAGACAACCGTCCCCAGCGTCAAGTCGCTGCTGGTACGTGCTCGAGTGTCGCTCGCCGAGGCCGCAGAGGCACGGTTGCTGTCATGCGAGGAGGTTCGCCTCGAGCTCGGCGAGGTCGCCGAGGGGTTGCGCCGCCGGCCGAGCCCGCTGGTGCGCCGTCATCTACGCGCCTGCGCCCGGTGCGAGACCTTCCAATCGCACCTGAAGCAGACCAACAAGGCGCTGGCGGCGCTGCTGCCGATCGGCCCCCTCGCCCTGTTGAAGCAGTTCGTGCTCTCCCACCTCGGCCACTCGGCTGCCGGCGGCTCGGGCGCCACAGCGGCCGGAACCGGCGCGCTGAGTTCGACGGCCGCCCTTGGATCAGGTGCGACGATCTCATCGGCCGGCAGCGTCATCTCGGCCAGCGTCGGGACGATCGCGGCCAAGGCGGCTGCCGGGTTGGCGGTCACGGCGCTGGTCACCGCCGGAGCCGTTGAGGCCTCGCACGGATCGCGGACCCGCCCTCGCCACGCGGCGGTGACGTCGGTTCACCAGAGCACCCTGCCGTTCACTGCATCCGCGCCTCCCGCCCCTCCGCAACCGATCAAGCACTCGCACCGAACCGCCCCGAAGGTGAGCGCCCCTAAGGCCAGGAAGCCGCCGGAGCATGTAAAGAAGGCAACGGTCGACAAGCCAGCGCTGGCCGCGACCACGACCGTGAAGCCAAAGCCGAAGCCCCAGCCTGCAGCGACCACGCCTGTCGTCAAACCCGCCGACCCAAAGAAGAGCGATAAGCCACTGCCGGGCCGCACGCAGACTCAGACTGACCCGACGATCCTCACCCCGGCCAGTTCCACCACCCCGATCACGACCACCTCGATCCCACCGATAACCGCTCCTGCCGCCTCGCCGGCACCCGAGCCAACCACGACTGTCGTCACCACCACCACTACGACGAGCACCATTGGCACGACGAGCACTACGAGCCCGACCACCACCCCCGCTCCGAGCGGTGACCCGGGCGACGGCGATCCGGGCAGCGGCGACGCCGGTCAGTCCGCCGACTCGGGCGCGGGCGCCCCGACAACGGCGACGCCGTAAGCCGCTTCCACACTCGAGCGCTACGGTCCCGGCTCGCCGCCAATCATTAGCTCGCCGCGCGGCGATCCGTCGATGTACATCGGGTAGTTGCCGGCTCGCTGGCCAGGGACGAAGATCGAGCCGCGTCCATTCGCCGGAACGGACAGCGAATGTGACACCGGCGTCCGCAGCAAGACCTTGTGCGGTGCGCCGTCCCCGGAGATCACGGTTAGGCGGACGGCGATGAACGCCGGCGAGGAGACAGTGTGCGGGCTGACCGCGCCGCCCTTGTGGATCGTGAACGTCGCCGGGACGCGGACATTTGTGGAGCCGCCGGCCGGGGCCTGGGAGCGAGTCCGGGTATTCGATCTCCTCGACGCAGTCGACGTTGACGACAGAGCCGTGGTCGTGATGCCTTTGCGCCCTGAGGTGGTGGCAGTGGTCCGGGTCTTAGCGGCGCCCGTCGAACTGGCCGTCGTGGCGGGCGTGGAGGAAGTCGCTGGGGTCGAGCTACTCGCAGAGTGCGAGGCGCCACCGCAAGCAGCGACCAACACCAGGATTGATAGATGGGCCAGTGCGAGTACGATCCGCCTCACGCGGTGAGCATAAACGGCGATCCCTCGGGCCTAGCCGAACTCAAGCCTCCCCGTAGGCAGCCATCAAGTCCTGGTAGTAGCGCTCCTCTGACAGGAGCTCGCGAGCGAGCGCGAGCGCTTCCTCGCCCCGGTGCCGTCGCAGGCCTTCATCCCGCCACACCTGCGCCAGCGCAATCGTCCAGGCGCGGCGATCTTCGACCGGAATCACGGAATCGGCGGGGACGCGTTCCGGGATGCCACCCCGATCGCTGACCAGCACCGGCACGCCGGCCGCGAGTGAATCGAGCGCGGCGTACGGGCACGCCTCCTCGCAGCGAGAGGGAACCAGCACGACACCCGCCCCGGCGCGCAGATCGGACAGGCGACCGTGATCCACCCAGCCGGTGAAGCGCACGGCCGCGCCCACCGCGAGCTCGCGCAAGCGCTGCTCGTCAGGTCCCTCGCCGGCGATCACCAGCGGCACCGAGGCCGCCCGCGCGGCGGCGATTGCGATGTCAAATCCCTTCTCCGCCACCAATCGTCCGATCGCCAGCGCATACGTTCCCTCGTGCGCACGAGTAGCCGATGCATAGCCGGAGCCGGGCACGAAGTTTCCGAGCACTCGGGTGCGTTCAGCGGGCAGGCCAAGCTCATGCATGCGAGCCCCGGTCGCCCCACTGAGCACGATGAACCGGTCGGCATTGGCATACAGCTGGGGCTGCTGACGGTGCAGCCCAGCTGCGTACACAGCTGCCTCTCCCAGCGACCCTCGACACCTCAGACGCAAGCCGGGGAGCGTGTTCGATCCGCGGCAACGAAAGCATGGCGCACCGTCGCGGTAGCTAACCGCGATCGCGCAGAACAGGCGAAAGTTGTGCAGGTGAAGCACGGTTCGCGCACCGGCGGCGCGTGCGGCGGCCAAGGCACGCCACCCGAACAATGGATGCAGATTGTGGCCGTGGACGATCTCCGCGCGCGTCCGATGTACCGCTTCGGCGACTTCATCGGCTTGCAGTCCACCCGCGAGCAACCCCCGTGCAGCGTGCGTCCGCGAGATGCCCGCGCTCGAGCGCTCAAGGACCTCGACGCTGTGTCCATGCCCCGTGAGCAGGGCGACGATGTTCGCGACGGCACGCTCCTCGCCGCCCTCAGCGCGGTAGCGGTTGTGCAGCATCAACACGTGCATTGCGAGGATGTCTATCTCAGATGACGACCGCCCTGCTCACCACGTACCTGTCTCCCTACCGGGTCCCGCTCTACGAACGGCTCGCCCAACGGCACGCGGTCGAGGTGCTTTGTTACGGGGGCGCAGAGCGCTACGTCCCGCCGTGGTTCGCCGACCTGGACAGCCAGCTTGCCGCCGCGTCGTTTCCCGCGCGGCGGCTGGGAGGACTCCGCGAGGCGCTCGCCCTCGGGCACCGCTATGAGGCCGTGATCGCTCCGTTCGCCGGCGGTGCGCTGCTTCCCGCGGCGTATGTTGGCGCGAAGGCGTTCCGGCGGCCGTTCGTGTTGTGGGCATCGATTTGGGTGCAACCGCGGTCGGCCGCGCACACGTTGGCGCGGCCGGCGATCCGCCACATCTATCGCCACGCCGATGCTGTGCTCGCCTACGGGGAGCACGTCCGACGCTTCGTTTCGGACATCCGCGGGCGCGATGAAGACGTATTCGTCGCGCCTCAGGCGGTCGAGCCCGAGCTGTTCGCCCGCCAGGTGTCGCCGGAAGAGATCGATGCGTTCCGGGCCGGCCACCAGCTCCCGGACGGACCGCTCGTGACCTACGCCGGGCGCCTGGCGGCGGCCAAGGGCATTGACGTGTTGCTGGCAGCCTGGCGGAGCGTGCGAGGGGAAGCGACGCTTGTGGTGATCGGCGACGGACCGCTTGCCGGGAACCTGCAAGGAATGCCGAGGATGCGCTTCCTCGGTCCGCTCCCGCGCACCCAGCTCCCGGTCGCCTACGCGGCCAGCCAGCTCACCGTCGTGCCGTCCGTGCCGACCCCCCGCTTCGTGGAGCCGTGGGGCCTTGTCTGCAACGAGGCGATGAGTCAGGCGAAGCCGGTCATCGCCACCGATACGGTCGGCGCGGTGGCGGGAGGTCTGGTGCGCGACGCCGAAACTGGTGTGGTCGTGCCGGCCGGCGACGCGAGCGCGCTCACACAGGCAATCGACCAGCTGCTCGCTGACGAGTCGCTGCGCAGCCGGCTGGGATCCGCCGCGCGGGCGGCGGTCGCTGTCTATACCTATTCCGCGATGGTCAGTGCGTTTGAGCGCGCGCTAGCCGTAGCGACCACGAACCGGTGCTGAGGCCACAGTGGCCCTCATTGCCCGACCGAGAACAACGCCTCGAGATCGTGGCGCGAGTAGACCTCGAACGCAACCATCGTCTGCGTGCGCATCACCCCACCGAGCTGTGAGATCCGTCCCGTGACCACCTGCTTGAGCTGATCGTGTTCGCGCAGGCGGAGGATCGCGACGAAGTCCCAGTCGCCGGTGACCGAGTACGCCTCGGCGACGCCTTCAATGTCGGCGAGCTCCTCGCCGAGGCTGGCGAGCGCGGATCGCTGGGCTTGGATGAGGACAATCGCGTGCGTCACGTGGAATGGGTCTCCCCTGGCTCGAGCAGGATCACGTTTGAACTCGTCGCGGATTCGACGTCTGACCTGAACGCCTCCGAGTCGGTCTCAATCAGGGGGAAGGTGTTGTAGTGGCAGGGAATGACGGTCTTGGCTCCCACGAGCTCGGCGGCATCCACGGCGTCGGTGCGGTCCATCGTGAAGTGGCCGCCGATGCACATCAGCGCGTAATCGATCGGATGGCGCTTACCGACCAGCTGCAGGTCGGAGAACAAGCAGGTGTCGCCGAGGTGATAGACGACCGTGTCCTTGAGGTTGATCAGCAATCCGGCCGGGGTGTTGACCGTTCCTTTCGGCGTGGTCGAGGTGTGCCAGGCCGGCACGAGCTTGACCCAGCCCCAGTCAAACTTGACGGTGCCGCCGAGATTTGCGTTGTGTACCTCGATTCCTTCCTCGCCGATCTCGCCCGCGACCTCCGTGATCGCGACCACCGGGGCACCGGTGCGCTTGGCGATCGAGACGGTATCGCCGATGTGGTCGGCATGCCCGTGCGTGAGCAGAATCGTGGTCGCGGCGACATCGCCGGCGGAGATCGCGGCCTTCGGGTTGCCGGTTAGGAAGGGATCGATCAGGACGGTCGCGTCGCCGTCCGAGAGCGCAAAGCAGGCGTGTCCGAGAAAGCGAATGTCCATCGAGAGTCAGTCCTCCTTGGTGGGTGGAGCGTTGGGCGCGTAGCCGAGCTCCCGCGCCAATTCGAAGCCAACCGCGACGCCGACCAGCATCCCGAGGCGAGTTTCCTCCGCCAGCAGCGTCCGCACTGCCCGGAGGCGCTCGTGCGCATCGGCGGCACCCGTGGCCTCGCGAACCGCCTGCTCGTGCGCCAGGTCGAACCAGCCTCCTTCGGCGAGGGCCTCAGAGAACACGCGCTGAAGCGAAGGAGCCGTCTCGGCGACAAGCTCTTGGGCCACCCGCAACCGCTCCGGGTCGCTGATCGCCGCGATCGCGGCATCGAGGTCGGCGGCGGTGAAGGCACGGTCCGGCACTAATAGCTCATGCTTGAGGTCATCGGTCACCAGATTCGAGGATCATACGGGCGTGGTGGTTTCCCTGACATCGCTGTCGCACGGGGCAGGCTGCGGCTGCAAGCTGCCCGCGGCCGAGATCGGACCGCTGCTCGCGACGCTAGCCGTACCCAGACATCCGAGCGTGCTGGTGGGGTTCGAGACCTCAGATGACGCCGGCGTCTATCGCCTGCGCGATGATCTCGCAATCGTCCAGACGGTCGACTTCTTCACTCCGATTGTCGATGATCCGTTCGACTTCGGGCGGATCGCGGCCGCCAACGCGCTGTCGGACGTGTACGCGATGGGCGCAACCCCAGTAACCGCCCTGAACCTCGTCGCCTTCTCGCTGAATGAGCTCGGCGGCGATATATTGGTTCAGATCCTCAGCGGCGGAGCGGCGATCGCCGGGGAGGCAGGGGTGGCGATTCTCGGCGGCCACTCGATCGACGATTCTGAGCCGAAGTACGGGATGGCCGTGACTGGGGTGGTGCATCCAGACGAGCTGCTCACGAACGCCGGCGCCGTGGTCGGCGACGCACTGGTGCTGACCAAGCCGCTGGGCGCGGGTGCCGCCTCGACCGCGATCAAGCGCGGTCTCCCCGCGCCGCTGTCTCAGGCCGTGGAGGTGATGACGACGCTGAACCGTGACGCTGCCCTGGCCGTACGGGATGCGCAAGCGCACGCGCTGACCGACGTGACCGGCTTCGGGCTGCTCGGTCATGTCCATGAGCTGGCGCTCGCCAGCGGCGTTGCCGCCGAGCTGCAAGCGGCCGCGGTACCCGCGCTTGACGATGTGCTCGAGCTGCTCGCCGATCCCGACGAACAAGCCGTCGCCGGCGGGACCCGCCGCAATCGGGCCTACGCCGAGCAGTTTGCGACCTTCGCGCCAGGGGTTCCAGAGGCGCAACGCTGGCTGGTGTGTGATGCGATGACCTCGGGTGGGCTGTTGGCTTCCGTACCGGGCGACACCGCCGCGGCGGTGCCCGGGGTCGTTATCGGCCGGATCGTGGACGGGGCACCCGGAACGATCAGCGTGCTCTGATCAGCGTTCCTGCAGCCTGGCGAGCGGCAACCCGATCGCGATTCCGGCAAGCACGCCAACGCCATCCGCGACCCAGCTCGCGGTCGAGGCGGCGAACGGCATCAGCGCCACTACGGCCGCGATCACGGCTGCCCCGATCAGGTCGCCCTCGATCTCCTCGCGGGCGCGCAGTTCAAGCAGGTCCGGAATCGCCCACGCGACCACCATCGCCAGCGCCGCCCCATTCGCGCCCATCACCAGCGGCACCGGATACACCGCGGCCGTAGCCGCCACCCCGCCGACTCCGCCGGCCAGGAACAGCGCGAGCACGGGCAACGGGCCATGGCGGCGCTCGAGCAGCCATCCGAACAGCGCGATCGTCCCGATGGCCGCAAACGCGTAGCCCGTGTTGTTGTACGTGAACGCGGCGGTGAAAAGGCGCCACCAGTGGGCCCCGGGCTTGCCGGCGACAACCAGCTCGGTTCTGATCGTGGCCGTGGTCCGCCACAGCAGGCAGCCGGCCAGCCCCGCCAGTACCAGGGCGATCGTCGCGTACGGACGGGAATCGGGCCTGATGCCCGGGATCTCGCCCGGGCGCAGACGCGGCAGGCCGGATGCGGGCGGGCGCCGCCGCTTCTCCGCCACGCGGCCGTTGCGATCGATCTTCGGGGCGCGCTTCCGAAGCCGGTTGCCGCAATACGGGCATTCGGTTATGTAAGGGCTCACTTCCGACCCGCAGCTCTTGCAGATCACGAACAGGTCGGGGCCGCCGGTGCTCACAACCGTCGATTGTAAAGCCGCTCCAAGGACAATTCGGCGGTACGTGCCCGAACTAGGGTTAGACGGCCGTTGCCGCGACGATCTCGGCCATCACTTCGCGCAGGTCATGGTTGGCCTCATACACGACTACCTGCCTGGCGGCGCCGTTCCCGCGCTCGAGCAGATCCTCCAGCGCCTCGAGGTCGGCGAGGGAGCCGAGATCCTGGGCGTGCTCGCGCATCCGGTCCAGCAACCGTCGCGCGAGCGCGCGGGTGGCAATCCGGTCGGACCCGGGAAGATCCACCAGCTCTCCGTCGAGGCCATGACGCGCCGCCAGCCACTTGTTCTCGTCGAGCATCTCAAACGGATAGCTGGAGAGGTGCTCACCGCCGTCGTAGTGTTCGGTGAGGTCGCGAACGAGCGCCTGAACGAAAGCGGCGAGGCCCAGCGTGTGCTCGATGTGCGTCTGCGAATCCATCACCCGGACCTCAACCGTTCCGAACATCGGATGGGGACGCACGTCGTGCCACAAATAGGTGTAGTCCTCGATCACCCTGGCCTTGATCATGAACTCGATGCGGCGGGTGTAGTCGTCCCAATTCTTGTCGGTAGGGGGAATGCCGACTCTCGGAAAGGCCCGGAAGATCGGCGTTCGCGTCGACGCCAGGCCGGTCGCGCCGGCCCGCCAGAACGGCGAGTTGGCGGATAGCCCAAGCAATACCGGTATGTGAACGCGCATTCCGTTGGCGACGTGGATCGCCTTGTCGGGATCATCCACGCCGACGTGGACATGCATCCCGAAAATCAGCTCCTGGCGCGCCACGAACCGCAGTGCGGAGATCAGGTCACGGTATCTGGGCCGGGCGACGATCCGCTGGTCCTCCCACATCGCAAACGGATGCGTGCCGGCCGAGCCGATCGCGAGCTTCTTGGTCGCAGCGGTCTGCGCTACCTGTCGGCGCAGCGCGGTTAGCTGCTCCCCGGCCTGGGACGTGTCAGGGCATGGCTCGGTCGAGATCTCCAGCACCGACTCCATCAATTCGGGCTTGATCTCACCCGAAGGTGAGGGCTCGAGCAGGCTCTCGATCGCGTTGACGAGCTCGAGCGTGTCCGCATGCCAGGATCATCAGCTCTTCCTCGATCCCGATCGTGTACGCCGGCCCAGTGAACTTGTGCTTCACGCCCGCGCAGCCTACGGGTTCGCGCGCGATTTAGTGATCGAATCGAGGTCAGCCACCCTGGAGCGAAAAAGCGCCGTAGACTGAAGGGAACTTTTCATCGTGACGAAGGGACGATTCAGATGGCACTCGGCTATCAAGGCAAGCTGTACATCCTCGCATTCGATCATCGGGGGTCGTTCCAGAAGAAGATGTTCGGAATCCAAGGTGATCCCACCCCCGAGGAGACCGAGACGATCTCAGACGCGAAGCGGCTGATCTTCGAGGGCATGCTCGAGGCCATTCATCGCGGCGCTGAGGCCAGCGCGACAGGTGTGCTGGTTGACGAGCAATTCGGCTCCGACATTCCGAAGCGAGCGCAGGAGCATGGCCTGAAGCTCGCCATGCCGGTCGAGAAGTCCGGTCAAAACGAGTTCGACTTCCAGTACGGAGATGATTTCGGCGCGCATATCGCGAAGTTCGACGTGGACTTCGCGAAGGTCTTGGTGCGCTACAACCCCGATGACGACGCCGAGATGAACGAGCGTCAGCTCGTACGCCTCAAGCGGCTGGCGGACTGGCTGCACGCGAATGACGGCAGGTTCCTGTTCGAGCTGCTGGTGCCGGCGACTGACGAGCAGCTGGCGAGCGTCGGCGGCGATTCTGACCGCTTCGACGCCGAACTTCGTCCCGAGCTGATGCGCCGGGCAATCGAGGGAACTCAGAACGCCGGGGTCGAAGTCGACGTGTGGAAGATTGAGGGCGTAGACGAGCGTGAGGACGCGGCGATGCTTGCTGAGCAGGCCCGGGCCGGCGAAGGCCGCCAGGGCGTCACCTGTGTATTGCTCGGCCGCGGTGCCTCGACTGAGAAGGTCGAGCAGTGGCTCGAGCAGGCCGCCCCGGTAGACGGGTTCATTGGCTTCGCGATCGGCCGCTCAATCTGGTGGGACGCCCTGAAGGGATTCCTCGACAAGAAGATCGAGCGCGAGGCCGCCGCTGCCCAGATCGCGGACAACTACCTCCATTTCGTGCAGGTGTACGAAAAGCCGGCAGTTCACTGACCTAACCTCGAAAGGCGGCTCGGGCTGGTAGGCTCGCCCCGATGGCGATGAAGATGCGCCAGAGCCTCGCGCAGCTCGAGCAGGAGTTCCGGCACGAGTCTCAGCTAGATCGCAGCCGCAGGGAGAACCTGCGTCGGCGGGCTTTGCGTCGCTCGCGGAAGCGCAGCTACGAGCGCGAGGTGAAGCGCAGCTCCGTTCGCTTCTGGCTACTGGTCTTCTCGCTGATCGCGACCGCGGTTATCGTGACGATCGCGATGTTCGAGTCGCTGTATCACCTGCTGGCCTAGCGGACCCCTGCGGCCAGCCTCGAGCCCGCCCTCTTACTTGCCCTCTCCAAGGCCGCGAAGCGCGGCGTCGACTTCCTCACGAGCGCCCTTGCCTTCGCCGACGCGCTCCTGCTGGATCTCCAGGTAGACCTCCTTGCGGAACACCGGGATGTCCCGGGGCGCTTGGATGCCGATCCGCACCTTCTCGCCCATGATCGCGAGCACGGAGACCTCGATGTCGTCGCCGATCATGATGCTCTGGTTCGACTTTCGCGTTAGTACCAACATGGGATTTTTCCGCCTCCCTGCTTGGATGGTTAGAAGCAAACCCGGCAGGTTACTTCTCGCTCTAACGCCACGTTCGCCCGCACGCCAGCATACCGGTTTAGATCGGTTGCGCACAAGCGCCTGCTGGCCGGCCAGCCAGAGTTAAACCGCTTCGTATCCAGCGCACGAGACCCTCGAACCGTTCGCTGTACTAGTCTCCGCGACTTCATGACCCGTCGATCGTTGCGACCGGAGCTCAACCGAATCCGCGCCTGGGTGCGCCAGGGACGGACCGACGCGTGGATCGCCCACCAACTCGAGGTGACCGTGCAGCAGATCCAGGCCTTCAAGCGCGAGCAAGGTCTCGAGCCAGGAAGTGACGTCGAAGGAGCTGGTGCCGGGGTCGACTTCGACGACGAGATCGATCTGCGGGCCGAAGACGATGCCTTGATTGCCGCCGAGCTCGAAGCGGCCGAAGCCGAGCGCTCGGAGGACGAGGACGAGGACGAAGAGGAGACCGAGGAGGACGAGGAACGCCCTGCTCGGCGGCGTCGAGGCAGACGCGGCGGTCGTGGCGGTCGTGTTCGCAAGCGATCGTCGTCCCCGCTCGAGGCGACCTTCGACCACGGCGAGGAAGGCTACGGCCTGTGGCTGGACCCGGCGGTTCAGGATGACCCGATCTACGCGGAGTACTGGGCAGGACATCGGCCCGTCGAGGTCGCGATCGAGGAAGACCAGATCGTGATCCGCCGGGCCGGGGGCGAGGACCCGGACGAGGAAGACGAGTAGCGCCGGGCCCGGGGGCAGCGACCGCGCGCCGACGCCTCCGGCCTGTTCGCGCGCCCATTTCGTCGCCGTCGCGCTCAATTTGCGCGCCCCAGCATGCATATCGTGTCCGAGCGCGCAGTTCTCGTCGCGGCGCGACGATTTGCGCGCCAGAGCATGCCGGCCGGGGGCAGCGGCCGCCATCGCCGACCCCGACCCCGACCCCAGCGCCCGCGCGCTCCGACCTCTACTCCCCCGCGATCCGCCGCCCCAGCGAGTAGTCGATCGCCTCGCGCGCGTAGCGCGCGAACGCCGCCCCGGCGACTGTCGTCAGATCCCACGCGGCCGGGTTGCCCGGCGCCACCCTGGTGGCGATCTGAAAGCACCAATCGGTGCCCTGGTCCAGGTACAGGGAAGTGAGCTCCTGCTGGGTGAACGGGCCTCCCAGCCGACGGCGTAGCTCAAAGACGATCTCGTCGGTGACGGGTTGGAGGACCGCACGATCCTCGGGGTCGGCGCTGGCGAGCCGACGCTGGCCCTCCTCCCACAGACCGATCACGTCGCCGAATCTGATCGGCTGGGAGCTCAACGCTCCCCAGGGTCTAGTGGTTCGAGAGTCCTGTGACCACGTAGGGTCGCTCGCCCGGCCGGACCATGCCCAGGGCGCGGGCGTCGAGCTGAATCGTGGCCGGGTCGTCCAGCGACTGCTGCTGGCGCTCGAGCCGCTTGTTGCTCTGGACCAGGTGCCTGACGATCGACAGCTGCTGGTCGGCCTGCGAGTGCGTCGACAGGTACGAGAGCGCGTCCTGGACGTAGAGGCCCGCCACGACCGTAAGCACGACGAGCAGCCCGACGCGGCCGACCCGGTCCCAGCGGACCCGGACGAGCGGCACGCGGGGAACAACCCGACGCGGCCGAGGCGGTGTCCGCGGGTTTCTCTTTGGCACTGCGGTTGCGGAGCGGGCTGACGGCATCCCGTGAGCCCTTCGTTCGACGTCTCAGGACTCCTTCCTGCTGCACGAAGGCCTGCGCCGCCCTCGCCCCGCCCGATCCGGTGCTCGCCCGCCACCCGGTTTGGCTCTGAGGCAAACCCTTCAGGCCCGAAACGCCTTGCGTCCCGGGTACTCCGCGTCCGGTCCGAGCGCTTCCTCGATCCGCAGCAGCTGGTTGTATTTCGCCACGCGATCCGTCCGGGACGGGGCGCCGGTCTTGATCTGGCCGCAGCCGGTGGCCACCGCGAGGTCCGCGATCGTCACGTCTTCGGTCTCCCCCGAGCGATGCGACATGACGGCGGTATACCCGCTGTCCCGCGCCATCCTGACTGCGGCGAGCGTTTCGGTGAGGGTTCCGATCTGGTTGACCTTGATCAGGATCGAGTTGGCCACCCCGCTGTCGATGCCCCGCTTCAGCCGCTCGGTATTGGTCACGAACAAGTCATCGCCCACGAGTTGCAGCCGGTCGCCCAGGCGCTCGGTCAGCATCCTCCACCCCGCCCAGTCCTCCTCGGCCATTCCATCCTCCAGTGAGACGATCGGATAGCGGCCGGCAAGCTCGACCCAGTAGCCGGCGAGCTCGTCAGCATTCAGGGTGCGGCCCTCGTGCTCGAGCACGTACGCGTCCTCGCGGTACAGCTCCGACACCGCCGGATCGAGCGCGATCGCGACCTGCTCCCCCGGGACGTAACCGGCGGCGCGAATCGCGCTGACGAGCATCTCGAGCGCCTCCTCGTTAGAGCCCAGGTCGGGGGCGAAGCCGCCCTCGTCTCCAACTGCACTCGACAGCCCGGCGTCGTGGAGCGCCGTCTTCAGGTGGTGGAAAACCTCGACACCAATCCGCAACGCCTGCGCGAACGTCGCCCCCCCGACCGGCACGATCATGAACTCCTGGAAATCGACGCGGTTGTCGGCGTGCACGCCGCCGTTGAGGACGTTCATCATCGGCACCGGCAGGATGTGGGCAGTATCTCCCCCCAGGTAGCGCCAGAGCGGCAGCCGCTCCTCCGCGGCCGCCGCGTGGGCCGCCGCGAGCGACACCGCAAGCACCGCGTTGGCTCCCAGCCGTGACTTGTTCGGCGTGCCGTCAAGCGTGATCAGCATCCGGTCGAGGGCCGCCTGGCTTGAGGCGTCCTGACCACGTACCGCCGTCGCAATCTCACCGTTGACGTTCTCGACGGCTCGCAACACGCCTTTACCCATCCAATCGGCCCCGCCGTCGCGGAGCTCCGTTGCTTCGAACTCACCTGTCGACGCGCCCGAGGGAACGGCGGCGCGTCCCCACGCGCCGGACCGCAAGCTGAGCTCGACCTCGACCGTCGGATTGCCCCGGCTGTCGAGTATCTGTCGTGCGTGCACATGCTCAATCTGGCTCATGACTGGACTGGCCCTCCTTCGTTGAGTCGCGCGCGACCGTAGTAGACGAGCTGCTCGTCCGGAGCGAGATCGTTCCAGCTTCGGCCTTCAGATGCAGCCAGCTCGACGCCACCCCCCACCCGGCTCCGGAACCGGTCGGATGCGGCTCGCAGCGCGAGCTCGGGGTCGACCTGCAGCTTGCGGGCCACGTTCACCGCCGCAAACAGCAAGTCGCCGAGTTCCTGAAAGCGCTCCTGTGCCGTGCTCGCCGCCTCGAGCTCAATCAGCTCGTCGCGGATCGACTGAAGCGGCCCCTCGAGACCAGCGAAGTCAAAGCCGCTGGACGCGGCGCGCCGCTGCACCTTGCGGGCATAGAGCGGCGAGGGAAGGTTCTCGGGAACTTCCCCGAACACTCCCTGCTCGCGCCCTGGCTCCTGCCGTTTTATCTGATCCCAGTTCCGGCGAACTTCTGTCGAGGTCTCCGCCTGAACCTCCCCGAACACGTGGGGATGGCGGCGGATCAGCTTCTCGGTCACCCCCGCGGCGACCTGTGCCAGGTCGCCAGCCCCTCGCTCCTCGAGCAGGAGAGCGAGGAAGTGCACCTGGAACAGCACATCGCCCAGCTCGTCGAGTAGCTTCTCGTCATCGCGCCGCTGCGCAGCGTCAGCCAGCTCATAGGCCTCCTCGAGCGTATGGGGCACGATCGTCCGCTCATCCTGCTCCCGGTCCCACGGACAATCTTCACGCAGCCGACGAGTGATCGCGTCAAGCCGCGCCAGGGCGACTTCGATCTCCGCCGCTCCGGAGCTCACCTCAGCCCGTTGAGCTCGAGGAGGGGGCGGTCGTCGTCGAGGTGGATTTGGGTGCCTTGTAGCCGGCGCAGTCGCTCATCGAGTACGTCGACCGACACTTGGTCTGACTCTGCCACTTGCTCTTCACCTGCTTGTCGACCGTGCTCTGCGCGCTCGACTGACCCTGAGTAGTGAGCAGCTGCTGGATCTGGGGCGTGGCTTGCGCCAGCGACTGCTGATTAGATGGCTTGATCTTGGTGACTTCAAACACGTAGTAGCCGGCCGCGAGCTGACCCTTGACCGGGCCGAGCACCTTGCCGGTGCTGGCCGAAAAGGCGGCAGTGTCGAGCGCGGCATCCTGCTGGCCCTTGGTCACACTGACCAGCAAGCCACCGTTGTTCTTGGTGCTCTTGTCGGTGGAGTACTTCTTCGCCACAACCGCCCAGCTCTGACCCGAGGCCAGCGCCTTCTTCGCCGCCTGAGCGTCGCCCTGAGTCTTAGCGAGGACGATTCGTAGATTGCGAGACTCAGGCGATCCGAAGCTCGACTTATGCCTGTTGTAGTAGGCCTGGATCTCCGCGGGAGTCACCTTCGTGGTGTGGAGCTTGACCAGGCGCTGAAGAATCAGGTTCACGCGCACCCGGTAGAGAATGTCCTGCTGAGTCTCGCCGCTCTGCTTGAGGAACGCCTGGAACGCCGCCTCGGTCGGGAACTGCTGCTTTTTCTCCTGATTGAACTGCTGCTGGACCTGAGCATCGGTGACGTTGATGTGCGCATTCACGGCCTGCGCCTGGTACCAGTAGGACTGGATCAGGAACTGCATTACCTGACTGGAGAGCGAAGTGAACAGCTGGTTGCACTCGGTCCGCAACTGCTTGTCTGACTGCTTGGCGACAGTTGGAATCGACTTGCGGGCAGAGGCGATGCAGTTCTTGAATTCAGGTGGATCGTTGGGAACGATCACAGCCTGGCTGGCACTCTGCGAGCTGCCCTTGGCAGCGACATACATCCAGTGGTTGAACGCTTGGAGCGTGATCGGGTTCCCGGCCATGTTGGCCACCGAGTTGCCGGGGACGCTGCTGCTCCCGCACGCGGAGATCCCCGCCGCAAGCACAAAAAAGGCGCCGAGCGCCAGGATGAGCCTTGCAACCTTCATCAGTTGGGCGATGGTAGCGAGCTTGCCCGAAGAAACGAGTAAGAACGCCGGAGTACACCGAACTACGCCGCCTCCCGGGTCAGCGCCAGCAGCACATCCGCTGCCCTTACGACCGCGGGGAAGCGCTTGCTCGGATCATCTGGCACCCGCACCGACAGCTGCGACTTGCCCGACTCATACAGCGCCTCCGGGATCTCCTGGCGGATCCGCTTGGCCCGCAGTGAGTCGAGCTCGATCGGGGTGACCGCCAGACGCCCGCCACGGAAGGTGACGGCGCGGGCGCCCGCTTGGCCGAGCTTGATCCGCGCTTGCTGCAGCGCGAGCAGGTTTCGCAGCGGCTCGGGAAGCTCGCCGAAGCGGTCTTCGAGCTCCTCTCTCAGCAGCACCAGATCCGCCACCTCCCGCGAAGCAGCGATCCGCCGGTGCACATCGACCTTGGCCTGTTCGTAGGGGATGTAGTCCGCCGGCACATACGCGTCGACATTGACGTCGAGCCGCACCGGCTCCCACTCCTCGTCAGGGTCGGCGCCATCCTCGGCAGCGGCAACGGCCTCGTCGAGCATCTGCATGTAAAGCTCGAAACCCAGCGCCGCGACGTGCCCCGACTGCTCGTCACCGAGCAGGTTGCCGGCACCCCGGATCTCGAGGTCACGCATCGCGATCTTGAACCCGGCGCCGAGCTCGGTGTAGTCAGAGAGGGCGGAGAGCCGCTGCGCCGCCTCAGCAGTCAGGGCCGCAGCGCTTGGGTACAGCAGATAGGCATAGGCGCGCTCCCTGGAGCGACCGACTCGACCACGAATCTGGTAGAGCTGGGCCAATCCGAACGCATCGGCGCGCTCGACGATCAGGGTGTTCGCCTGTGGTATGTCGATCCCTGACTCGATGATGCTCGTGCACACAAGCACGTCGGCCTCGCCTCTCAGGAACCGGAGCATGCGCTCCTCCAAGGTGCGTTCGTCCATCTGGCCGTGCGCGACCTCGAAGCGCATCGACGGGCACAGCCCCCGTAGGCGCTCGGCGGTCTCGTCGATCGACTCCACCCGGTTGTGCAAGAAGAACGCTTGGCCGCCGCGCCGGTGCTCGCGCTCGAGCGCCTGCTTGACGAGCTCCTCGTCGTACTCGCCGACGTAGGTCTTGACGGGCCGGCGGCCCTCGGGCGGGGTCTCGATCACGCTGATGTCGCGCACGCCCGCCAGAGACATCTGCAGCGTGCGAGGGATCGGCGTCGCGCTCATCGAGATCACATCGACCTTCAGCTTCAGCTGGCGCAGCAGCTCCTTCTGCTTGACCCCGAAGCGCTGCTCCTCGTCGACGATCAGCAGTCCGAGATCCTTGGCCCGTACGTCTCGTGAGAGCAGCCGGTGCGTACCGATCAGGATGTCGACCCCACCCTTGGAAAAGCGGGCCACCGCCTCCCGCTGCTCGGCGGCGGGACGGAAGCGAGACACCTGCTCGATCGTGACCGGGTAATCCTTCAGCCGCTCGGAGAAGGTGCCGTAGTGCTGTTGGGTAAGGATCGTGGTGGGCACCAACAGCATCACCTGTTTACCGTCCTGAACGGCTTTGAAGGCGCCTCTCAGCGCGACCTCGGTCTTGCCGTAGCCGACGTCGCCGCAGATCAACCGGTCCATCGGGCGCGGCGCCTCCATATCGGACTTGACGAACTCGATCGCGTCGCGCTGGTCGGGCGTCTCGGCGAATGGAAACGCGTCCTCGAACTCGCGCTGCCAGTCAGTGTCGAGCCCGAAGGCGTAGCCCTCACGCCGCTTGCGCTCGGCGTACAGGTTGAGCAGCTCGCCGGCGAGCTCCTGAGCCGCGCGCCGTGCCCGCGCCTTGATCGTGTCCCAGCGGGTCCCCCCGAGCTTCGAGAGTGGCGGATGTGCCCCGCCCGCGCCGACGTAGCGGCTGATCTTGGCGAGCTGATCGACCGGGACGAATACCCGGTCTGAGCCGGCGTATTCCAGGTACAGATAGTCGCGCGTGACAGCGGCGACCGTTTTGGTCTCAAAGCCGGCAAACCGCGCGACGCCATGATCCTCGTGCACGACGATGTCGCCGGTTCGCAGGTCGGTGAAGCTGCGCAGCACCCCTCGCCGGCGGCCGGCGTCCGGTCGCTCGGCGACTCGGCGCCGGCGGAACAACCGGTGCTCGGGCAGCACCGCGAGATGAAACTGGGGTGCGATGAAGCCGCTCTGCAGACGCGCGTGCGCGAACGTGATCGTGCCCGACGACGAGCCGTCGCGCGACTCCTCGAGCCAGTTGACCTTCAACCGGCCCAGGTTGTATGCGGCCCGCTCTCCCTCGCCACGCCGCGCGAACGCAACCACTGTCCGGTAGCCGGATCGCGCCAGCTTCTCCAGTTCGGGCTCCGCTTCTTTGATACCACGGGCCGCGACGTCGGCTGCCTGTGCTCGGAACGAGAACGGCTGGTCCTGATCGATGCTCGAAAGCTGGATCCGGGCACGCTGATCGAGCGCGCGTGCGATCGCGTCAGGGTTCTCGTACAACTGGTGGGCATCCTTATCGTGAAAGGCCGCGCACACGTCTTGCCAGTGATCAGCCAGCGCCGGTGCCACGTCCTCCTCTCCAGCGATCAGGACGCCGGCGTCGCTGGGCACGAGCTCCAGAAATGGGTGAAATTGATCGACCGGCAGCAGCTCGGCGATGTCCGGCCGACTTGCCGCATCCTCGAGCGCGGCGATCTCCGCGAGCTCGCGATGCTCCTCGGCGAGCTCGGCGGCGGGGGCGACCTCGACGCGCTCCGCGTCTCCAAGCGATCGCTGCGTGAAGGTGGAGAACCAGCGCAGCGACTCGATCTCGTCTCCGAACAGGTCGACGCGCACGGCCCGGTCCTCGGTCGCCGGGAATAGGTCGAGCAGCCCACCCCGGATCGCGAACTGGCCCCGGTCCTCGACTTGGTCGACACGTTCGTACCCGGCGGCGACCAGGTCCATCGCGGTTTCGTCGAGATCGAGCAGCTCGCCGGCTTCGAGCACGAACCCGTGAGGGCGCAGCGAGGGATCAGGGACCTTTTCAGAGAGCGCAATGGCGCTGACCACGACGACCGGCGCGGCGGTTCGATCGGACTCCACCAACGCATCGAGCGCCGCGATCCGAAGCCCCACGAGGTGAGGCGGCGGGGCCAGATGCGACTCGTAGGTAACGCCGCGACTTGGGTAGTGGCGAACGGCCCGCGGTGCCAGCCACGACTTCAGACCGGCCGCGAGGTCGCGCGCCGCGCGGTCATCGCCGGCGACGATTATCGCCGGCTGCGTCGGCGCGGCGTCGAGCAGCGCTGCCAGCAGAAATGGCCGTAGCGCCTGCGAAACGAACGCCCGGCCACCGTCCCGCTGGAGTGTGGCGGTCTGGGGATCGTCGTCGGCGTAGGGGAGGAGGGTGCGGAGCATCCACGTACGAGTCTAGGAAGGAGCCGGACTTCCTCGGACCGCGCTCTCGGCGGCGTCGGCCGCCTGCTCGACGAGAGCCGCGACCGCTTCGTGCGGTTCCTGGAACCGGCCCAGGACATAGGCCGCAACCCGGTCTGGATCGGTGGTCAGCGGTCGCCCGACGCCCACGCGTACGCGAGCAAAATCAGCCGAGCCCAGCCCCTGCTTGAGCGATTTCAGGCCGTTGTGGCCGGCTAGACCGCCGCCGACCCGTACGCGAACATCGCCGAAGGGCAGGTCGATCTCGTCGTGGAGCACGAGTACGCGCTCGAGCGGGACCTTGAGGGCCCCCCGGGCCGGACTGACCGACTGCCCAGCATCGTTCATATAGGTCTGCGGCAGCAAGATTGCGACCCTTGGTCCTCCCGGGCCCGTCCGGCCCTCGGTCAGCAAGCCGCGGTAGCGCGACTTGGGCTTGGGTAGCTCCCATCGTCTCGCTAACACGTCGGCGATCTCGAAGCCGACGTTATGGCGAGTCCCCGTGTACTCCCCACCAGGGTTGCCAAGACCGACAATCAGCCAGTCAACAGGGGCACCACGACGGCCCGGGAGTGGCATCGGGCAGCGTCTCCTCGGCGGCCGCGTGGGCTACTCGCCGCCGCTGTCGCCTATGCCGGCGCTCTCCTCAGTGCCGTCTTCACCGGCGGGCGCGCCTTCGCCGACCAGCTCGGTCTCCTCCTCGATTTCGCTCTCGTCCTCAGTTTGCAGCCGCGGCGGAGTAATCGTTGCGACCAGGGTCTCGGGATCGCCGATCACCGTGACATTCGCCGGCGGCGTGATCGCCTCGAGGATCAGGGTGTCGCCGATCTCCATCTCGGAGACGTCGTGCTCGAGCGTGTCGGGGATGCTCGTCGGCAGAGCCTCGACGGTGAGCTCACGGGTTACGTGCTCGAGCACGCCTCCCTCCTTCACGCCCGGCGCATCCTCGGTGCCGATCAGCTCGAGGATCACAGTCGCCTGGATCGCTTGGTCAAGCCGCACCCGGAGAAGGTCGACGTGCACCGTCTCGCCGTTGACGGGGTGGCGGACAAGGTCCTTGACGACCACGGGCGAAGGCGACTCGCCGTCGACACTCAGGTCGAGCACAGCTCCGGCGTGCGCGAGCGCCTGGCGAAGCAAGCGCGAGTCGATCTCGAATGGCACCGGATCATCGCCGCCGCCGTACACGACGCCGGGAACCTTCCCTGCGCGCCGCAAGCGGCGGGCTGCCCGCGAACCATTGGGGTCGCGGCGCGCCACAGCAAGCGCTGTCGTTTCTGAGATAGCCATCAGCGGCGAACGATGGTAGCGAGCCGGGACAAAAACGCTTCCCAGCCAGGTTTCTCCGCGCTAGGCTTAACGACATGTCAGGGGAGTCCCAGATGGTCCTGATGATCGGAACGATGCATCTTCTCGGCTTGGCTTGCGTCGCCATCCTGCTGATTCCCACTTTGCGCGACACGCCCGCGCCGCCGCCCCAGTCCTCCGATGACGGCTCCGACGACGGTTGGGGCAAGGGGCCGCCGCAGCCCCCGTTGCCACCCGAAGCGCCGAATGGCGGAATCCCGCTTCCCGATGCCGTGCCCGCACGGGTCAGGCTCCGCGGTCACGAGCGGCTGTCCGATCGCTTGCCCGCCCGTGAGCGGCGGCCGGCGAGGGAACCGGACCGCGCGCCGGTACGCACCGGCCGCACCTAGAACTGCGCCGGACAGCTCTTCTCGCTCCCGATCCTCCTGCTGATCGTCAGCAGCTCGACGCGTAGCCCACGCAGCACGTTCCCAGCCCTGCGCACCCGTACGCACTGAACGATCGGCAGCGACCCGCCGACGTTCCAAGCCACTCGAGCCGTGCCTGTCGTGCCGGTCAACGAGAATCCGGTCGAGGGCTGAAGTTGGATGATCGAGACGGTTCCGGGATGCTTGAGGGCAGCGATGTCCGAGGCGACGCGGGCGTGGCATGCCGCACTCGCACGGCAGCCGGTGATCCGGTCGAGCATTCCGCTCTGATTGCCGTGGGCTTCAGCTTCGATCAACGCGGTGATCGCCGATCGCTCGGCACCATCGGCGCTGAACACCCGCGCGAGGAGGGCGCTGATCGCGAGGAACAACACGAGCACAACGGCGATCGCGGCGATGATCTGGGGACGGCGCACGGCCGCCCAAGGCTAACCCCAGGACGCGCGCTAACCGGCAGTTGGAAACTCGTCCCCACTGAGCTCCAGGAACCGCTCCACCGACGCCTCCTGGTGGTCGAGCCGCTCGGCCAGCTCCCGGGCGTGGTCGGCCGCGTGCTCGAGAAAGTCTTCCACGCATCGCTGAGGATCATCGGCGAGCGGATACACGAGGGTGAGATCCTGCTGCGCGCAGGCGATCCCCATCGGCGGTTGACCTTCGGCCAACGTTCGCGCGCTGCACACCGGAGTGACCAGGAGCTGCGCGTCACGCGCGACTAGGGCGGTCGGCAGCAGCCGGTGGGCCGGGAGCCGTACCGACAGCTGGACCGAGTGGTCGATGGCGACATCGGCTCCAATCAGCTCGGTCAGCGGCTCGCGCCAGACGTCAAGCACCACATCGGCACCGACGAGCGCGTCCCTCAGCGCGGTAGCCTGCTCGACGTACAGTCGCTCCGCCTCATCCCGATCGCCGGCCTCGGCCAGGTCGAGATCGCACGGCACCCGTAGCAGCTCACCGGCGGAAACGGTCATGCCTGCCCTCCGAGCCCCGCGGGCGACGTAGGTCTGAAGCGTTCCCAGATCCCGCCGTCCGTGGAAGATGACGGTGACCGCCTCGCTTACCGGTAGGCCCCCCACCCGGAGTGACACCGCCACGCCGGAGGAGTGGTCGAGCAACGCGCGGCGGAGCAGCTCCTCAGCTGCGTCATTGCGTTGGTTGGGATCCTCTTCGAGCATTCGCTTGCTCCTTGCGCTCGATCACATTCCTTCCCCAATTTACCCACAACTGGCGCGATTAGGACAGTGCCAACTGGAGCATTCACGCCCACGAGCGTCTGGCCAGACGGCGCATCGCGGCCACGGGTAGGCTGCAGGATGAGATGAAGATCCTCTACAAGCCATTCGGAATTATCGCCGGCATCGTCAGCGGGCAACTCGGGCGACGAGCGTTTAAGCGCCTGTGGTCGCGGATCGACGACTCTGCTCCGCCGAAGCCAACTACGGCCCAGGCGAGTATCGGCAAGGTCATCGGCGCTGCCACGCTCGAGGCGGCAACGATGGCCGGCGTCGCCGCCGCCGTTGACCGCGCCAGCGCCAAGTCCTTTCACTACTTGACTGGGATCTGGCCAGGCGACAAGCGCCCGAAAAAGCCCGAAGACGCCTAGACGGCGTCTACGATCCACGGCGCCAGACCACTCCGCACCCATTCCGGGATCGGGGTCTTGCCGAGCGTCGTCAGGTCGACGAACACGTGCCGCAGATCGCCTTCGACGAGTTGCTCACGCCCGCGAAAGATCTGATGCTTGCTGTGCATGCTCGTATTCCCGAGGCGCTCGATCCCGACGCTGAGCTTGAGCTCGTCGTCGAATCGCGCCGAGCCGCGATAGCGAAGCCGCGCCTCGGCGACGACCACATCGACCCCCGTGTCGACCATCGCCCGATAGCCGCCCTCGAATGAGGAGCGCCATAGCTCGGTAATGCTCACGTCCAGGTATGCGAGGTAATGGGAGTTGAACACAACTCCCTGCACATCGCACTCGTTGTAGCGAACCCGAAGCTCGTACGAGAACGGCTCACCCATCAGGCCCTCCACCGCCGCGGAGCACGAACCCGCGTGCAGCGAGCTCGCCGAGGGCATCTTCGAACGCCGCGAAGTCCCGGCCCACGAGTGCGTCGATCGGCCTTCCCGCTGGCCCCACCGTCCGCACCCACCGCCGCAGCACCGCGGGACCGGCTCTCTCCGAGGCCTGATCGAGCAGATCGAGCAAGATCGGTAGCTCACTGCGGTGCTCGATCTGCCCTGAGAGCAACGTCAACGGATCGACATCCAGGAGCTCACAGAGCTCGTCCTCACTGAGCCCCAGCAGTTCCATGAGGCGCGCTGCGCGCTCGCTCTGCGGCTCGCGGCTGCTCACTCAGAACAGCTGATTCTCGCCGCCGAAGACATCGCTCACCGAGCCGTCGGTGAAGATCTGGCGGATCGAGCTGGTCAGCAAGTCGGCGCATGACAGCACGCGGACGTTGTCCGGCGCCCCCGGGGGCAGCGGAATCGTGTCGGTGACCACGATCTGCTCGAAGTTGGCCGCTGCGAGGTTCTCCCAGACCTTGCCCGAGAAAACCCCGTGCGTGGCGGCCGCGTACACACGCCGCGCGCCCGCAGAGTGAACCGCTTCGGCGGCCGCCTTCAGCGTGCCGGCGGTGTCGATGATGTCGTCGACGAGCACCGCGGTCTTTCCCGCGACATCGCCGATCACGTAATTGATCGCGGCGACCTGCTGGGCGGGGCGCTCCTTGTTGAGGATCGCGAGGTCCGCACCAATCTTGGACGCGAAGTTCTTGTTCAGCTTCACCCGACCCGCGTCCGGGGCCACAACGACGAGGTCCTCGAGCCCCAGATCGGCGAAGTACTGAGTGAGGATGAACAGCGCCGTCATGTGATCGCAGGGTTTCTCGAAGAAGCCTTGGATCTGGCCTGAGTGAAGGTCCATGGTCAGGATCCGGTCGATCCCAACCGCTTCCAACATGCGCGCCACCATTCGCGCGCTGATCGGCTCGCGGGGCGCGGACTTCTTGTCCTGGCGCGAATATCCGTACCAAGGCGTCACCGCGATCACCCGATGCGCCGATCCTCCGACGGCGGCGTCGATCAGGCCGAACAATTCCATCAACGCGTCGTTGGCGCGGAGCCCGAACTTCCCGTTCGCACAGGTCGGCTGAACGATGAACACGTCGGCACCGCGAACGGACTCTTGGTAGCGACAATAAACCTCACCGTTCGAGAAGGTCTTGAGGTCCACCCCTCCGAGCGCGACGCCGAGCTTCGATGCGATCTTCGCCGCCAGCTCGGGGTTGGCCCGGCCTGAGACGAGCATCAACCGCTTGTCATAGTCGAGTCGCATGGCAGTCGTCGCTGGACGCGTCTGCAGGACGGTCATTGTCTGCGCGAGTGTACGCTCGGCTGCCGACGGGACAGTCGCGATCATTGAGGCTTCTGCGAGCTCGAGTCGGCCGCGCCGTGGCCACCGCCGGCGTCTTCCTTTGTGTCCGCCTCGCGCTGTCTACGGCGCTCGGAGTATCCCTCGACGTTTCGCTGGCGAGCACGCGCGACACCTAGCGAGCCGGGCGGGATGTCTTCACCGATCACCGATCCTGCCGCTGTGTAAGCGTCATCGCCTACGGTCACTGGTGCGATGAATGCCGTGTCGACGCTCACCTTTACGCGTGAACCAATCGTGGTCCGGTGCTTGCGGTATCCGTCGTAATTCGCGGTGATCGTCCCGGCTCCGATGTTGGAGCCCTCGCCGATGTCCGAGTCACCGATGTAGGACAAATGGGGCACCTTTGACCCTGAACCGACCTCGGAGTTCTTGATCTCCACGAACGTGCCCGCCTTCGAGCCCTCCCGCATCACGGTACCGGGCCGGAGGTATGCGAATGGACCGACGCTGACGCGGTCGCCGATCTCCGCTTCCTTGACATACGAATGAACGACGCTCGCGCCCTCGCCCACCCGGGTATCGATCAGAGTTGCCAGAGGCCCGATCGCTGCCCGGGCGCCCACCTCGGTGCTGCCATGGAGGCTCGAGAACGGCGCGATGACGGCGTCCTCCCCGATCTCGACATCGGCGTCGATCACGGTCGCGTCGGGGTCGATCACCGTCACTCCGGCCAGCATGTGGCGCTGGTGGATCCGTTGCTGTGCCAGTGCCCGCACTTCAGCGAGCCCGACGCGGTCGTTGATACCGAGCATCGCGGCCGGGTCATCGATCTCGTATGCGAGCACGCTTCGCTCGTGCGCACGCAGGATCGGGAGCACGTCGGGGAGATAGTGCTCGCCCTGAGCGTTTTCGTCGCGGACCTCCTCCAGCGCTCCGAGCAACGCCCGACCCTCGAACGCGAAGATGCCGGTGTTGATCTCGCGAATGTGGAGCTCGAGCTCGCTGGCGTCGCCGGGGGCCTTGGTCTCCACCACACGCTCCACGGTTCCGTCTGGCGCGCGAACCACCCGGCCATATCCCGCCGGGTCGTCTAGCACCACCGTCGCCATCGTCGCCGCCGCGCCCGAGTGGGCATGTGCCTCCGCGAGTCCGCGGAGCGTGTCGGCGCTGAGCAGCGGCACGTCGCCGTTTACGACGATCACGGTGGTATCCGGGTCGATGTCGGCGCTGGCTGACTTGACGGCGTCGGCCGTGCCGCGCGGCTGTTCCTGGATCGCGACGATCACGCTGTCCGCGAGCGCGTGCTGGAGGCGGCGCTCGGGCCCGTCGACGACGACGACCTTCGCGGCGCCCGCTTCGCGCGCGGCGGCGACGGGCCAGGCGATCATCGGGCGCCCGCACAGCGGGTGCAGCAGCTTTGGCGTCGCGGAGCGCATCCGCGTTCCCTGCCCGGCGGCGAGAATGACGACGACCGGCGCTTTCACGACGCCAGGATGCTACAGCTGGAACACCACGCGAGCGGCGACGCGCCCGGCTTCGACGTCCGCGATCGACTCGTTGACCCGATCCAGCGACCGGACTTCACGGATCACCGTCGTCTTACCGGCGGAGTGGAGCTCGAACACCTCGCACAGGTCCTTGCGGGTGCCCACGATCGAGCCGGCGATCGTGATGCCGTTGAGGACCGTCTCGAAGATCGGGAGCGTGACCTCGTTGTCGGCCGGGAGGGCGACGAACACGAGCTTGCCCCCGCGCCGAAGCGAGCCGTAGGCCTGCTCGAACGCGCGCGGTCAGACTGCCACCGCAATCGCCTGATCAGCGCCGCCGAGCCGTTGGATTGCCTCTACCGGATCCTCCTTCGCGGCGTTGACCGTGAATTCGGCCCCAAGTTCGCGGGCCAAGTCGAGCTTGTCGTCCAGGAGGTCGACCGCGATCACACGACCGCCGGCGATCGCCGCGTACTGGATCGCCAGATGGCCAAGACCACCGACGCCGAATACGGCGACGAGGTCGGACGAGCGCGTGCCGGCGACCTCTACCGCCTTGTAGGTGGTCACCCCGGCGCAAGTGAGCGGTGCCGCGTCGAGCGGGTCGATCCCATCGGGTACCTTCACCACGTAGCGTCCGTAAGCGACCGCGTACTCGCCGAAACCGCCGTCGATTCCGTAGCCCGTGTTCTTTTGCTCCAGGCACAGCGTCTCCCAGCCAGAAACGCAGTGTTCGCACGTGCCGCACGCGTAGCCGAGCCATGGCATCCCGACCCGATCGCCAACCGCCACCTCGCTGACATGAGAACCGACCTCGACGACGATCCCCACGCCTTCATGTCCGGGGATGAACGGCGGTGAGGGCTTGACCGGCCAGTCGCCGTGGGCGGCATGGATGTCGGTGTGGCACAGACCGCAAGCCTCTAGCTTGACGAGCACCTGATCGACTTCGAGTCGCGGCGCGGAACATCCTCCACGCTCAGCGGGCTATTGAAATCGTGTACCACGGCTGCCCGGTAAGTGCTCGGCGGTGTCTGAACAGAAATGGGCTCGCGGTGGGTCACGGACATGGTGCCTCCTATTTGATGCGGGAGACCCATGATGGCTACATCCCACGAGCCAGCATCCGATGCTCGATGCACACGGGACGGGGGAAAGTACGGATGCTCGCCACCTACTCGGCGGCAACGCGGGACGGGACCTCGCGGGCCCCGTTCGCCCTCTCCGGCGCGAGCGATCCCCACAGCTGCGCCAGCGCATAGGCCCGATGAGGCCGCCACCTCTCCGCCAGCCGCAGCGCGTTGGCCGGCCTGCTGTCACACCCCAGCCGCTCGAGCGCGTAACGGACGCCGAGGTCGGTGGCCATGAACGCATCGGGATCGCGGAGCGCGCGCATCGGGATGTAATCGGCTGTCCAGGCGCCGATTCCGGGGAGTGCGAGCAACTGCCGCCGGGCTTGCCCTCGGTCGACGCGCGAGCGTCGTCGCCCCCGCGAGCGAGACCTGCTGGCCGAGCACGGCGCGCACGGCGAGCTCCGAGGGGTCTACGTGCCCGATCACCCGGCGCCCGGGCATCGCGCGGACGAGTGGTCCAAGTAGTTCGTCGTCCTCGAGCGGCTCGACCACAGCGTGCGGATCGGAGTCGAGATCGATCAGCCCGCGTGAGCGCTGCACCGCGGGGGCGAGATCACGGAGATCCTCGAGCCAGTAGCGGGCGCGCACGTAGCCCTCGGTGCCCGAGGGCCGGAGGTCGGCAATGCCCGCCCCATGCGGAAGCCGCAGGCTCCGGCGGTACCCGTCCTCGAGGGCCTCCTCGACGCTCGGGACGACCCGCCGGGCAAGGAAATCGATCGCCCCTGCCCCGTCCAGCGGCGCGCGGTAGGGCAGCCGCAGCTCGACGACACCGCTGTCCGGCGCGCGGCCATCCCCCAATGCGCGGGCACGCAGGGCGCGGGGCGTCGTCGCGAACACCTCGTTGACCGTTGCGTTGAACTTGCGGATGCTCCGGAAACCCGCCGCGAACGCCACATCGGAGATCGTCGCTGCGGTCGTCTCGAGCAGCACGCGGGCGGTATGCGCTCGTTGCGCCCTCGCGAGCGCGCGGGGCTCGGCACCCAGGGACGGCTCGAATGGGACGGAATTTACGGTGGGTAGCACTAAGACTGGGGAGCCAGGGGTCGAACCTGGGCTAGGTCGTCCAAAGCGACCTGTGCTGCCGTTACACCACTCCCCAGTGTATTCGGCCGGCGTGGCGATTCACGTTATCCAATCGGCTCATCTACGGACTGTCTCCCGGTGACCTCCGCCCGAGGTCAGCCTCCTCGCGCATAAGCGCGGAGCACCCTCCCCACCCCCTCGGGGAGTAACGGATCGGCGAGCGCAGCGCGGACGTCTGGCGGACGGTGCAGGGCTCGCTCGACGCGCAGGAGACCGATCTGGGCACCGGCATCGCGGACGGCGGCGACCCCGAGCGCCATCACGTCTCGGCTGCGCCAGATTCGCTCCGGCAGGGCGAACAGCTTCGGTAGCGGCCGCGGCATCCCGATCAAGTAGAAGCCGCCGTCGATCACCGGACCGAGGACGACGTCGCACTCCGCTTCGAGGTCATCGATCGCGGCCACGGCGTGGTAGGGACGGAGCTGCGGAAGGTCCGGCCACACGACCAGCACTGGACCCTTGGCACGGGAGAACACTCGCGCGACGGCGTCGGCGAGCCGACCAGCGATCCCTTCCCCATTTTGGGGGAACAGAGTGGCGTCGCGACCGACAAGGTCGCGGAGGTCGCGTCCGGCATCGGGTGGGTCGTGCGCGACGTGAACCCCGTGTGGGGAGATTTCCCGAGCCCAGCTCGCCGCCCGCGCGATCAGCGCGGACTGGAGCGCTACGCAGCCGTCCGGCCCGAGCGCCGGTTCCAGTGCCCTTCGGACCTCGCCGCGACGCGGAGCTCGCGCCATGACGAGCACCGTGGGCGGTGTATGACTCATCCCTGATCGAATCGGTAGACCGTACCCACCGACGCAGGCGGTTCGGCGGCGAGGGATGTGAGCGCGCCACGAGCCACGCCCGCAAAGATCGCCGGACTACGGCCCATCAGCTCGATCAGCTGCGAGACGGGGGTCGGCTCGCTGGGCTTCACCTGGTTGGCGTAGTCGGTCACGAAGCCAACCAGCGCGAACGGAAGTTCGAGCTCACCGCAGAGCACGGTTTCTGGCCCGCCGGTTTGGCTGACGGCGCAAACGCCGCAGGCCGCCAGCTGCGCGATCTCGGCAGGGGTGTTGAAGCGCGGGCCATCGACATGTCCGTAGGTGCCGCGTTCACGCACCGCCTGCCTTGCTTCGCTGGCGGACGCCAACACGGCCGCCCGAACCGCCTCGGAGTACGGGCTGCCCTGGATGATCCAATGGCCGCGCAGCGGATCCCCGGGTTCGCTGAAGAACGTGCACAGCGTCCCGTCAGGCAGTCGGTTGGAGATGAAGTGGAGATCATCGAACACGACCAGCTCGCCGGGCTCGAGCGTAGGATCGACCGCGCCGCAGGCCGTGCATCCGATCACGGCTATCGCCCCCAGCTCCTTTAGTGCCCAGATGTTGGCGCGATGCCCGACATGGTTTGAGAGCTTGGTGTGGCCGGGCCCGTGCCGTGAGACATGCAGTGCCTCGACGCCGTCGTAACCGCCTCGGGTCACGGACGCTTCACCGAACGGCGTCTTCAGCGAAATTGGCTCAGCGCCCTCGAACCCAGGAAGCGCGTACGTGCCGGAGCCGGTGATGATCCCGACCGACATGCCGCGCGATGGTACTGGCTTGGTTACCCGATGAGCTCCGGCAGCGGTCGGAGCGAGCGGACCGTAACGTCCCTATGCCATCCGCGCGGAGGTCACGGTGCCGGCGCCGGTTGCTCGTGCTCCGCGAGGTAGTCGTCGAGCGTACTTGCCTTCTGCGTGTCTTCGTAGACCTCGTACTGCTTCAGCCGGCCCCAGACCATGTGGCCCCAGATGACGTACCGATTCTCGTACACCAGCTCGCCCTGGGGTGAGCGCAGATGGTCGTACCCCCGAACGCACACGGTCGCGCGCCACGGGAAGCCCTTCACCACGACCTCATCGGCAAAGATCTCTAATCCGACGCGCGCGAAGCGCTCCAGCCACGGCCGAAGCTCATCCTTGCCGTCGAAATCACCTGACCAAGAGCTGTTGCCCGGGAAGTGGAACTTGACGTCGTCGGCGTCAAGGCGGAGCGTTGGGCGAGTATCGCCGGCATTCAGACGCCGCATGTTGTAGGTCAGGATCTTCTTCGCCAGCCACGACTGCATCGGCGGCCTCCTCTCGGTCGATCGCTCCAGTGGCAGGCTACCGGTCGCTAACGCGGAACCCGCCCACCTTCGGCACCGGGCTCGGTCGCCGGCCCACGGGGGGCGGCGATGCCGAGCACGCGCATCGCCTTGAGACCGAGTGACAGCTTTTCGCGGCCGTCGGTGGAGGAGACATCGAGGCTTGTCAGCTCGCGTACGCGTTCGAACCTGTAGCGGATCGTGTGGCGGTGAGTGATCAAGCGGGCCGCCGTGGCGTTGACGTTCGCGTCGCACTCGAGGAAGGTTGACAACGTGCCGAGCAGGTCGGTTTCGTATTGCTCGTCGTAGGCGACGAGTGGTCTGACGGTCTCGCTGTAGAACCGCTTCAGTTCCGAGGGATCGCTCATGTACGGCAGCAGCAACTGATAGGTCCCGGTCTCAGCATAGGCGAGCTCGAGACGCTCGGGATCGCCTTCCACGACGTTCGCGGCCAAGAGCGCTTCGTCCCGTGCGCGCTGCAGATCGACCGGGTCCGACGCCTGTCGGCTTCGCCCGATTGCAAACGCAAACCCGCCCAGCCCCGACTCGAGCTCGCGCAAGATCGCCGAGGAGACCCGCCGCCCGACCTCGCCATCGCCGTCGGGCACGAGCACCACGATCTCGGCGGCGTCCCCCTCACTGGGAGCGGCAATCGAGCCGTGAGCGATCGAGCGCGCGCCGCGCGTCGCGACGGCGCGCAGCCGCCGGCGCCAGTCGTCCTCAGTGGGGTTGCGCGGATGCGCTCGCACGACCAGCACACTGCCCCCTGATGCCAGGTCCGTTCCCAGCTCTTTGCCACGCGCGATCAGGTCATCGCGGCCGGCGATCCGACCCTCGAGGACTGCGCGCTGGAAGCTCGTTGCGGCCTCCTCCGATGCGCGCTCGGGGGCGCGCACCCGCTCAACCTCTGATGCGATTAGGGTCGTGACCAGCCGCACCAGCGACGCATCCGGGGCGTGTTCGCGAATCCGCACCCGGAGCCGGCCGACCGTCTTCTCGGCAACCTTCAGCTCGAGCGTGGTGACGCCGTCGGTGTCCCGCATCAGCGACCGCTCGTCGGCCGGCGAGCGGGCGGCGACGGCCAGCACGCTGGCGGAGCGATCGATCAAGATCAAGCTCGCATCCAGCGCTCGGGCCGCCGCGCGCAGGACCTCAGGCAACCCGGCGCCGGCTTCGACGGCGTCAGTGATCGCCGCGAGCGCGGCAAGATCGGGAGAACTCGCCCCTCGACGCGAAACGCTGTCCGCCACCTCGGTCACCTTGGCGGTTTGGGGGTCAACGTGGCCGTCCGCGAGGCGGGGTCGTGGGCTGATGTTTGCGGATCTGGGTCACGCGGCAGTTTCGGAGGTGTTGACCACTCGGTCAGAACAACCGCGGCCACTCGACCACGATCAGTGCGCCGAGAAGCACACCGACCCCGACGAACGCCGCCAGGACGTACAGAGACAGAATCACCGCGGCGACCCGATGGAGCGGGCGCTGATAGGCCGTCACCGCCGGGACGAGCACGAGCACGCCGAAAGCGGCCAGTCCAGAGACACCCAGACAGGCACCGACGAGGTAGGTGATCGTTTCGTTGCTCATCGAACCATGCTCAATTGTGCCCGAACTCGCCGACGAGTCGAATCCGCGGGCCTGTCAATCGTGAGAAAGATCCAGCGTTAAGCAAACTCTGGAGATCCATACTCGGCCGTCACGGGGACCGCCGAGATGGCCCCCGGGAAGCGTTTCACGAGGCTTTCGGCGGCGGCAATCGCGCGCTCAATGCCATCGTGTCCCCAGTAGAGGCCGGCCGCGGTAGGCCCCGACCCACAGACGAACGCCTTCTCTGCGCCGGTCACCCGGATCCCGTCCAGGGCGCGGGAGATCCCCGGACACAATGACACGGCGGCGGGTTCGAGGTCGTTCGCCAGCAACTCGGGCGCCAGGCCCTGTCCTTTCGCAAGCGAGGAGCGCAATTCGTCGAGCAACGCTTCCAGCTGCTCGGGTCCTCGCGGCAGACCGAGCCGGTCGGCCTCGCGGTAGACGTCGGCGGTCGACAGCCGACTCGGCTGGGGCACGATCACCAAGGCATGCGGCGCGATGGCTGGAACCGGCTCGATGATCTCCCCGGCGCCCGTGCCGAGGACGAGTCCTGGGGCGAGCTGGCTGGGAACATCCGCCCCGAGCGAACTCGCAATCTCCACGACCTCCTCGGGTCTGCCCGGGGCGAGCTCCGTCGCCATCCGCAGGACCGCTGCAGCATCGGCCGAGCCGCCCCCCATCCCGCCGGCGATCGGAATCCGTTTCTCGATCTCGACCCGTACCGCCGGCGCCCCCCATCCGCGCTCGCGCAGCTCCGTGAGGGCGCCGAGCGCGAGATTCGGGCCCTCGACCCCGGCACATGCGACCTCGTCGCGGACGACCCGGGAAACTGACATCGACAGTTCGTCAGCAACCGACACCGACTCGAACAGCGTCACCAGTTCGTGCCGGCCGTCGCCCCGTGGCCCACCGAGGAACAGGCACAGGTTCACCTTTCCCGGCGCACGGGCCCGGAGCCTCACGAGACCAGCCTCCTCGCCAGCTCCCGAAACTCCTCGGGCGACAGCCGCTCGGCGCGCTCGTCGGCCGGATGCCCGAGCGAGACCAACGCCTGACGGATGCGCTCGCGCACGTCTGCCGAGGCCCCGGGGGCAAGCGCCAGCGAGCCGGCCAGCGCCTTTCGGCGATGTGCGAATCCCTGCTGCACGAGTGCCCGGAGCTCAGCGTCCGCCCCGAGGCGGACCCGGCGCAGGCCGACGAGCAACGAGTCGACGTTCGGCACCGGCCGAAACACGGTCCGGGCGACCCGCCGAAGCACTCGCACCTCACACGCCAGCTGCGCGAGCACGGAGGGGATCCCGTACGCCGCGGTTCCGGGCGCAGCGGCGAGCCGGTCCCCGACCTCACGCTGGACCATCACGAGCCACGCGTTCACGGTTGGCAGCTCATCGATCGTCCGCAGGATCGCCGTCGCGGCAATCGAGTACGGGAGGTTCGCGACGACCTTCGTGGGCCGAGGCTCGAGCGCCGCGAGCTCGAGCTCCAAAGCGTCCTCGATGTGCAGCGTGACGTTGGCGAACCGCGCCAATCTGTCGCCCAACGCCTGTTCGAGGCGCCGGTCGAGCTCGACGACATGTAGGTGCGAAGCCTGGGCGGCGAGACGCTCTGAGAGCACACCCAACCCTCCACCGATCTCGAGCACCACGTCGCCGGGCTCGATCGAAGCAAGCCGCTCGATCACATCGAGGATGTTGCGATCGACGAGAAAGTTCTGGCCGAGCTGCCGCTGTCGTGAGCGCCGGGCGCTCACCATCCGAAAATGGCGGCCGCCGACCGCTCGATCGCCGCCTCGAGCTCGGCATATGGCACGCGGCGCTCGATCGCGAGCGCCCGCGCGGTGTGGACGACGTTCGCCGGCTGGTTCGGCGTACCGCGAACGGCCTGTGGGGACAGATACGGCGCGTCGGTCTCGACCAGCAGACGCTCAAGCGGTATCCGGACCGCCGTCCCGCGCAGTGCCGAGGACTTCGGATACGTCACGTTGCCGGCGAACGAAATCCACCAGTTGGGGTGGGCGAGACACTCCTCGATCCGGTCTGCCATCGAGAAGCAATGCAGGATCACTCGCACGTCGTCCGCGCGCTCGGACAGCACGGCCAGCGTGGCATCATCGGCCGCGCGCGTGTGGATCACGAGCGGCTTGCCGGTCGCGCGGGCCAGCTCGATATGAGCGTGGAACGCCCGCATCTGATCGGTTTGCGGAGCGTAATCGCGGTAGTAGTCGAGGCCCGTCTCGCCAATCGCCACGCACTTCTCGTGCGCGGCCAAGGCCTGAAGCTCCGCCAGATCCGCATCGTCGAATCCTGTCGCCTCGTTGGGATGGCGCCCGATCGCGGCGTATACCTGCGGGAAGTCCTCGGCGGCAGCGAGCGCCGCGCGGCACGAGGCTCCCGTCGTCCCGACGGTGATCATTCGCGTCACGCCCGCGTCGGCGGCGGCGACGACGAGCTCCGCGTCCGACGGCTCGCAGGAATCGAGGTGCGTGTGGCTGTCGATCACGCTCAGGCGCGCTTTGGAAACAGCGGCTCGAGCTCTGCCACCGATCGGTCCTGGCCACGCTCCGCGAACCGGGCGCCGGCGAGCCCAATCTCAGGAGCGCCGAGGGCGCCGAGTAGCGTCTTGGTGCTCGAGGGCATGTACGGGTGCAACAGGACGCTGACCACGCGCAACCCTTCGCCCAGCGACGCGAGCGTCTCATCGAGCGCCGCGGCCGTCGCCGGATCCTTGGCGAGCTGCCATGGTGCTCGCTCCTCGACGTAGCGGTTGAGTCGCCTCACCCGCTGCCAGATCAGTTCCAGTGCCTGCGTCGCCTCGGCCCGATCCATCAGCGCGGCCACGTCCGCGGACAATCCGTCGAAGTCCTTTCCCAGCGCGCGATCGGTCGCAACGCTCGGCAGGGATCCACCGCGGTAGCGGCGGACCATCGCAATCGTGCGACTGGCAAGGTTGCCGTACTCGTTGGCGAGCTCGGCGTCGTAGCGCGACCTGACCGCGTCCATTCCCACCGCGCCGTCGCCGCCGAACGCGACATCGCGCATCAGGTAGAAGCGCAATGCATCCGTCCCGAACTCGTCCATCACCGCAAACGGGTCGAGCACGTTGCCCAGCGACTTGCTCATCTTCCGCCCATCAGCCCCGAGCAGGAAGCCGTGGACGAACACGTGCCGAGGCACCGCCAGCTCGGCCGCCATCAGCATCGCCGGCCAGAAGACGGTGTGGAACTTCAGGATGTCCTTGCCGATCACGTGGTACGTCGCCGGCCAGAAGCGCGCAGTCAAGTCTTCCCCTGGTCGCGCATACCCGAGCGCGGTGTAGTAGTTGAGAAGCGCGTCGAACCAGACGTAGAACACGTGCCCGGGATCCCAGGGGACGGTGACACCCCACTGAAGCCGAGCACGCGAGAGCGAGATGTCCTGCAAGCCCTGGCCGATGAACGAGCGAGCCTCGTTGAAGTGATGGCGCGGCATCACGAAGTCAGGCTGCTCGGCGTACAGATGCTCGAGTGGCTCCTGGAAGGTGCTAAGGCGAAAGAACCAGTTATCCTCCTGGTGGCGTTCGAGCGGGATCTCGTGAATCGGGCAGCGATTGCCTTCGAGGATCTCGTTCTCGACCTTGAAGTCCGCGCAACGCGGGCAGTACCAGCCCTCATACAGTCCCTTGTAGGTGTAGCCGTTGTCGTGGACACGCTGCAGGACCTCCTGGACCCGGAGCTTGTGCTCCTCGTCTGAGGTCCGGATGAAGAAGTCGTTGGAGGCCTCGAGGCGCGGCATCAGCGCCTTGAAGCGCTCGGCGTTGCGGTCGGCGAGCTCCCTGGGCTCGAGTCCCTGCGCCCGCGCCGCATCGGCCACCGGCTCGCCGTGCTCGTCGGTGCCGGTGAGGAAGAACACGTCCTCGCCGCGCTGGCGCATGTGCCGCGCCAGGACGTCTACGGCGATCGTCGTGTAGGCGTGGCCCAGGTGAGGCTGCGCGTTGACGTAGTAGATCGGTGTGGTGATGTAGAAGGACATCCCTACCTTCAAGGCTATCGGCGGTCCGCGGCGCTCAGCGCCCCGAGTCACCCAGCGGTCAGCGCCCGGTAGAGCACATTCGCGCTTGCTCCCGTCAGCTCGGCAACCACTCCGGCAGCGACGCGCGGCTTAGCGCCGGCAGCGACGAGCCGCTGCACTGCCTGTAGCGCGGGCGCGATATCAGCGGGAGCCTCCGTCGCCGGCGCAACGACCAGGGCTACCTCGCCGCGCGGCGGATCCTTGTCATACCGCGCGGCGATCTCCGCGGCCGGGCCGCGCACTACCTCCTCGTGGACCTTGGTTAGCTCGCGGCACACCGCTACGGGTCGCTGCGGATCGACGGACGCGAGCACGGCCAGCGACGCGGCGATCCGCCGCGGCGACTCGAAAGCAACCAACGTCTCCAGTGAGGAGAACACCTCCAGCAACTCTGAGCGCTTGCGCGGCAAGAAGCCCACAAAGCGCCAGCGGTCCGCCGGCAACGCAGATGCCACCAACGCTGAGACGGCAGCAGACGGACCGGGAAGGACCTCGACCGCCAGCCCCGCGGCGACGCAGGCCTGCACCAACACGAACCCTGGATCCGACACAAGCGGCATGCCCGCATCGGAGACCAGCGCGACCACGGCACCATCCCGCATCTGCGCAACGAGCTCGCCCGCACGTGCGCGTTCGTTGTGCTCGTGATAGCTGACGAGATGCGCGTTGACGCCGTAGCGATCCAGCAGCTTGCGCGTTCGGCGCGTGTCCTCGCAGGCGACGATGTTCGCGTCGCGCAGCGCCGCGAGTACCCGCAGGGTCACGTCCTCGAGGTTGCCGATCGGAGTCGGGCAGACGATTAGTCGACCGCCGGCTGTCATGTGAGCTCGGCCACCCCGTCCAACGCCATCGCCGCGGCGCCGATCATCCCGGCTTCGACCCCGAACCGCGCCGCCACGATCCGGACGTCATCACGAGACGGTGGTAAGGCGCGCCGGGCGACCACCGCCCGCGCCGGCGCAAGCAGCAGCTCGCCGGCGGCGATCACCCCCCCGCCCACGACCACCACCTCGGGGTTGAAGATGTTGACGAAGTTTCCGATCGCAATCCCCAGGCGCTCGCCGATCAACTGAATCACCTCCAGGGCAGCGGGATCGCCGTCATAGGCAAGCTCGGTAACGAGTGGGCCCGCGACGTCACGTCCCTGCTCGAGTGCCTTCCCCAGCCGGGAGTCTTGCCGTTGGCGAGCGATCCGCAATGCCTCCCGCCCCAGCGCAGTTCCCGAGGCGAGCGCCTCGAAGCAGCCACGATTGGGGCAGCTACCCTGGCACGGCGGTCCGTCGGCATCGATCACCATGTGACCAAGCTCGGCCGCCGCGCCGACCGCCCCGCGGTAGAGCTCGCCGCGAAGGATCAGCCCCCCTCCGATGCCAGTCCCAAGCGTCAGTACCACCGCTTCACGAAACCCTCGGGCCGCTCCCGCACGGTGCTCGGCCAGCGCCGCAGCGTTCGCATCGTTGTCGACGAACGTCCGCATCCCCAAGCGCTCGGCCATGATGTCGGCAAACGGAACGTCAGCCAGCGGCAGGTGGACAGAGCTCACGGCCCGCCGGCTACGCTGGTCCATCAGGCAGGGGATCCCGAACCCAACCGCATCCACCTCCCCCCCGCCTCGTGGCGTGCCTCCTCGACGGCGTCAACCGTTATGTCGAGCAAGGCCGACTGGTCGAGACCCGCCACACTGCGCTGCACCCGGTGATGAACGCGAAGACCTGCATCGACGGCGCCCGCCAGCAGCTTTGTCCCGCCCATGTCGACGCCGATGGTCCGGCGGGCCGGCATGACCGTCACTATATGTCCTAGATGCCAAGCGACATCGAACAGCCGCCATACAAGCTCTATCGGTCGGCCCCACGGGGGATCCGGGCCGTACTCCGGGGAGAGGAGGACGGCGGTCTAGGAGGCCCAGATCGGCCCGAAGGCGAACCTCGCGACCGCCGCCGCCGGTTTGGCGGACGCATCACTCCCCGGCGGCTGCTGGCATACCTGGCGATCGCGATCTGTGTTTGGCTGCTTCTGTCGCTCGTCCTGTTCCTGGTGAGCGCCCAGGTCGAGTCGGGATCGCTCCCCGCATCCGCGACGGCAGCACTCACATCCGGCGGAAACATGCTCACCTCCGCCGATACGGTGCTGATCATCGGAACCGACCAGCGTCCAAAGGGCTCCAAGGAGCCGGGTGCGAACACCAACGACACCGGTAGCCGTTCGGACACGCTGATCCTGTGGCGGGTCGGCGGCGGCACCTCGCGGCGGCTGTCGATTCCGCGCGACACCGCGACCGCGATTCCCGGCTTCGGCACCAACAAGATCAACGCCGCCTACGCCCTCGGCGGCCCGGCTCTGACGATCAAGACCGTGGAGCAGTTCACCGGGATCAAGATCAACCACGTGATCGTCGTCAACCTCGCGAACTTCCCAAAGTTCATCGACGCTCTTGGGGGTATCGACGTAACGACGCCTCGCATCTGCTCGCAGATCAGCGGCGGGACAAAGAATGGCGGCTTCTCGCTTGACTTGTCGCCGGGTACCCACCACTTGAACGGGACGCAGGCGCTGACGCTCGCACGCACCCGTGAGAACACATGCAACCCGGCCGAGAACGACCTCGCGCGCGAGAAACGCCAGCAGCAGATCCTGAACGCGATCAAGTCCAAGCTGCAATCGCCGTTCACCTTCTTCAGGCTGCCATGGGCCTCCTGGTACGCACCGAAGACACTCCGTACCGACATGGGGGGCTTCACGCTCCTGAGCCTGTTTTTCGCGGCCGAGATCGGTGGCTCGGCGCCCCTTCAGATTCTGAAACCGACGGGAGCGGAGACGCTTTCGAACGGCGGATCGGCGCTGACCGTCGCCCCGGGCGCGGTCCACAGAGCCGTCTCGAAGTTGGTGAACGGCTGAGGAATGCCCCGCTTACCCCGGCCTTAGTCCGAGGACGAGGAGGAGGAGGACGACGACGACGATTCGGTCTTCGTCGAAGTCGTCGATTCGGACTTGGAGGATTCGGTCTTCGGGGAGCCCTCGCCCTTGCCGGCTTTTTCCTTGCCCTCGCCCGCTTCCTTGAGCTCGCGCGAGCGCTTGCGCGTCCCGTAATCGGTGTTGTAGAACCCGGAGCCCTTGAAATGGACGGCAACCGGATGGAAGACCCGCTCGACGGGCGCCGAGCACGTCTGGCAACTCATTACCGGATCATCCGCCATTCGCTGCATGACCTCGAAGGTGTGACCTTGCTCACAGCGGTACTCGTAGATCGGCATTGCTTCAAGAAGTATAGCGTCAACCCCTTGGCACTCTCAACGTCGGAGTGCCAAAGCGTGCCTCGCAGATAGCATCACCGACGATGCCGGACGACGTCGTCACGATGGACAAGATCGTCTCGCTGTGCAAGCGCCGCGGGTTCGTGTTCCCGAGCAGCGAGATCTACGGCGGGCTCGGGTCGAGCTACGACTACGGCCACTACGGCGTGCTGCTCAAGAACAACGTCAAGGACCAGTGGTGGAAGGCGATGTTGCAGGAGCGCGAGGACATCGTCGCGCTCGACTCGGCGATCATCCAGCACCCCAGGACCTGGGAGGCGAGTGGCCATCTGGCTGGTTTTACAGATCCACTCGTCGATTGCCGCACGTGCAAACTGCGCTTCCGCGCCGATCACATCGATCAATCCCGATGCGGCCGCAAACTCTCGAAGAGGCCCGGCGAAACACCCGAGTGTGACCTGACCGAGGCGCGCCAGTTCAACCTGATGTTCGAGACGAGTATCGGTCCGGTCAAGGAAGCTGGATCGACCGTTTACCTGCGCCCCGAGACTGCTCAAGGGATCTTCCTCAACTTCAAGAATTACCTGCAGTTCTCCCGGAAGAAGCCGCCCTTCGGGATCGCACAGATCGGCAAGAGCTTTCGCAACGAGATAACACCCGGCAACTTCATCTTCCGCACGCGGGAATTCGAGCAAATGGAGATGGAGTACTTCGTGCCCCCTGACGACGCGCCACGCTGGTTTGCGCACTGGCTCGAGCAGCGCGTGGACTGGTACACGCGGCTCGGCATCCGGCCCGATCACCTTCACCTCCGAGCGCACGAGCCCGACGAGCTCTCGCACTACTCGAGCGCTACGTCCGATATCGAGTATCTCTTCCCGATCGGCTGGTCTGAACTCGAGGGAATCGCGAATCGGGGCGACTTCGACCTGCGCCAGCACGCCGAATACTCGAAGCAGAAGCTCGAGTACGTCGATAGCGCGACCGGCGATCGCTACGTCCCCCACGTGATCGAGCCCGCCGCCGGAGCGGATCGTGCAATGCTGGCGTTTCTCGTCGACGCTTACGATGAGGACGAGATCGAGGGTGAGCGGCGCACCGTGCTGCGACTGCACCCCGCGCTGGCGCCGGTCAAGGTCGCCGTCCTGCCGCTGGTCAAGAAGGACGGCCAACCGGAGCTGGCGACCGAGGTCTACCGCCGGCTGCGCGAGCGCGTTCAGGCGGAGTACGACGAGGGCGGCGCGATTGGGCGCCGGTACCGCCGGCAGGACGAGATCGGGACCCCGTGGGCCGTCACAATCGACCATCAATCGCTGGTGGACCGCACGGTCACGCTGCGCGACCGCGACAGCCTCGCGCAGGAGCGGATCGCGATCGACGCACTCGGCGAAGAGATCGAGCGGCGGTTGCGGGCGCCGTGGCGCTCACCGAAGCTAGACGGCTAGGCGGACGATGAGAACAGATCGAGCGGCGAATCATGCCGGCCGCCGGCGCTAGCGAGTAAGCGGAATCTCACTGCCCCTTTAGCGACGGATAGCTCCACCACCGAAAACTCCGGGCACGATGGTGACTCGTGCTGAGGGCGCCCGCGACGCCGGCTTGGCGTTGATTTCGCGCATCAATCGCTGGATGATCGCCACGGCCGTCGCGCTGTGCGGGTTGATCTCGATCGGAGCCGCGAACGGTTTTCATGGACACCCCGTTGCGGCGCGTCGCGCGCCGGCGTCAGAGGGCGCGGGGCGCGGGCCCTCGCATTCAAACTCCAGCGAACGCAGCCAAAGCAACCCAAGTCTCCAGCAGCCGGCGAGCGCTCCCGCACCGAGCCCACCGCCGGCGTCAGCGCCGGTGGTCTCAGGAGGCTCATAGCGAGCCATGATCATCACCGCGGCCGCCGCGCCGAGCGCGTTCTGGTACCTGACGCGCGGCACCGGCGCGGTCACGCTGATCTTGCTGACAATCAGCGTCGCCCTCGGCGTCACCAATGTTCGCCGCACGCGGACCGCGTCCGTGCCGAGGTTTGTGTTCGACGCTGTCCATCGAAACGCTTCGCTGCTCGCGGTCGCCTTCCTGCTCGTGCACATAGCGACATCGTTGCTCGACGGGTTCGCGCCGATTCGGCTGCTCGATGTCGTGGTGCCGTTTGGCTCGGCCTACCGCCCCCTGTGGCTCGGCTTCGGAGCTCTCGCGTTCGACCTCCTGATCGCGGTTGCGCTGACCAGCGTCGCTCGCCGCCGGCTCGGCTATCGCGCCTGGCGGGCTACCCACTGGGCGGTTTACGCGAGCTGGCCGTTCGCGCTGATTCACGGCCTCGGTAGTGGCAGTGACACGAGGACGTCCTGGATGCTCGCGTTGACCGGGGCGTGCGTGATTGTCGTGATCGTTGCGGTCGTGGCGCGCGTAAGCGCCGGCTGGCCCGAGCACCCGGGAGCGCGGGCTACCGCCGTCGTCGCTTCTGCGCTCGCGCCGATCGGTCTGATCGTGTGGCTACCGAGTGGACCGCTGGCTGCGGGTTGGGCGAAACGGGCAGGGACTCCACACTCGCTGCTGGTTGCGGCAAGTACCGGACGCTCCGCACCGGCGACGAAGGGCGCCCGCCGCTCCGGCGGATCAACCACCCATGTTGCGTCGTTCACCGCCCACGTCAGCGGGACCGTCCGCCAGGGGCGAACCGACGACGGCCTCGAGTTTGTCCATATCTCCCTACGCATAGCCAGTCAGCCGCTGAGCTCGCTGCGGATCCGGATCGACGGCCATCCAGCAGCTGGTGGTGGGGTGGCAATGACATCGAGTGCGTTAGCGCTCGGCCCATCCTCGAATCCTGACCTGTACCGCGGCAGGGTGAGCTCACTCGCCGGCACGAACATCGAGGGCAGCCTGAGCGACTCGGGGGGATCTGCGATCACGCTCGTCGCCCGCCTGCAGATCGATCCCGCGAGTGGCGTGGCCGCTGGCACGGCGACTGCCAGCCCGGCAGGCGGCTCGTGATGCCGACCGCGACCAGGCGCGTGCTGGATCCGAAGGCGAGACGGTCACCGTCGCTGGCGGCCCTAGTTGTGCTCGCTGGGCTTGGGACCGCGGCATGCCAAGGCGCTACCGCCCCGACCGCGAGCACCTCGAGGAGCCGCACGGTGGGCACGGCGACCGCCGCCACTACAGGGGCCAAGCATTTCCGCAAGCACCCGCCGCCGTCTCCCCGGCTCCTGGAAGCGGCGACCAACCCCCGGCCGAGCGGCTTCATCCCGGCCGCGACTTGGCGCCGTCAGACTGCGGTCTGGATGGCCCGTTCGGGAGCGGGAGTAACGCTTCTGTCGTTCGATCAGCAGCTGCTGGAGCTACGACTGCATGCGGGAACGATCGATCCAGGCGGCTCGGGCTGGCGATTCGGAGCCGAGGTGGCGGGCGCGGAGCGCAAGCATCTTGTTGCCGGGTTCAACGGCGGCTTCAAGCTCAACACCGGGTCCGGCGGATTTTTCTCCGATGGACGCGTCGGGATGCCGCTGCGCAAGGGGCTCGGCTCAATCGTCACCTACAGTGACGGCTTCACCGACATCGGCTCCTGGAGGCAGAGCGTTCCGGCCGCTGGTAAGCATGTGAGCTCAGTGCGCCAGAACCTGACACTGCTCATCTCGGGCGCTCGCCCCGCGGCAACGATCAACTGCACCGTCTGCTGGGGTGCGACGCTTGGTGGTGTCCTTGACCCGGCCCGCTCAGCACTAGGGATCACCGCCGACGGACACCTGATCTGGGCCGGTGGCGAGCACCTCTCCCCGGGGCAGCTGGCCGCCGCGATGCTGGGAGCGAGGGTGGTGCGCGCAGTCGAGCTCGACATCAATCCCGAATGGGTAGCGGGCTATCTGTATCGACACCGTGGCGGGAGAGGGCCGCTCACACCGGTTCCACTCGTGCCAGGACAGCAAGGAATCCCCGGCCAACTCCTCACACCCTGGAACCGCGACTTCTTCACGGCCGTCGCGCGGTGAGGGGCCGGGCACCCCTCACACTGTGTGACTTGCACCGAAGGCGAGCTCCCTTCCGCGTTGTGTATGTCGGCGCTTGTCCTGGCACTCAGCAGGTACGGACCGGGTCGGCGGATGGCGAGCGTCGCCGTGAACTGTCCAGCGCGAGTCGTCACTCGTTGACTGGACACCAACCGCCGATTCATCGCCGCCTCGTCGCGCGGACCCTCGTCCGAGAGCTCCGTCGAGCCCTACCTACCCTGCCATCGACCACAAAGCTAACTGCGCACACAAGCAGCACGAAAATAGCGATTACGGCTGTGATCGCGAGCCCGGGCGAGATGATCAGCACGATGATCGCCATCGCCACTGCCAGGGCGGCGTCAATCGCCAGCAGCCTGCTGGTCATAGGGGAAGCCTCCGGTAGAGCGGTCGAGGTAGATGCCGAAGCAGAGCGAAGATGAAGCGCAAGCCCGCCGGCACCCAGATCGTTTGTGCACGCCCGCTCAGCGCCTTCACCGTCGCCTGCGCAACTGCTTCCGGTGTGGTCGAAAAGGGTGTCGCCGGCAGGCCGCGAGTCATCCGGGTTTTGACGAACCCGGGCCGGACCACCAGCACGCGGACGCCGCTCTTGGCGGTCGCGTCTGCCATTCCCTGGGCAAGCGCGTCGAGCCCTGCTTTCGCGGCGCCGTAGATCGGATTGCTGGCCCGGGGACGCTCTACCGCTACGGTCGAGAGCAGCACCAAGGTGCCGTGGCCCTGACTGCGCAAGGAGTGCAGGCAGTGCAGCAGCAACGAGCCGCAGCCGACGAAGTTGACCCGCATCACCTCGAGAGCGGCGGCGGGATCCGCGTCCAGTCCCGCTTGCGCTCCAAGGACGCCGATCGCCAGGATCACGACGTCGAATCCACCGGTCCGCGCGAACGCTTGGCCAACCGCCTCACGATGAGCGTCGAAGTCCCCGGCGTCAACCACGTCCAGCACCGGCGCGGAGGACCCAGTCCGCTGGAGCGTGGCGGACGCGTCCTCCAGATGCCCACGGTCCCGGCCCATCAGGTACGGCCGAACCGGTCCTCCGGTCGCCATCCGCCGTACGATCGCCAGCCCGATCTCGGAACTTCCTCCGACCAGCAGCACGCGTCTCGCAGCCGCCTCGTTCATCGGCCGACCGCCGCCACGAGCCCGGTACGCAACGCCAGGTCCGAGCGCCATACCCGCTCCGGATCGACCCGCTCGCGCGCGGCCCGCCACTCCTCGAGCCGCGGGTACATGGCCGCAACCGAGTCCGGCGCAAGCCGGGAGTCCTTGCTCAGATACACCCTGCCACCGGCCTCCGCCACGAGCCGGTCGCATCGCTGCAGCGATGGCTCTAGTGCCGGCGCTGCGCGCGGTAGATCTAGCGCCAGCGTCCAGCCTTCGATCGGGAACGAGAGCGGAGCGTCATCAGCTGGCCCAAAGTCCTTCAGTACCGCCAGGAAACACGGCACTCCGGCGCGACGCAGGGTTTCGATCGCCTGCTCCAGGACATGCTCCTGGCCGGGTGGAACCACGAGCTGGTACTGGACGAAGCCGCCGGGACCGTAAAGGCGAGGCCATCGGTCGAGCGCGTCGAGCGGGAACATGTGGGCACCGAGGCTTTCCACGTGCCCGCGTTCCCGCCGAGGTGCTCGGCGATAGCGAAGCTCGTTGAAGGCACGGACTGTATGCTCGCGCAGCAACCCGCCCGGCCATCGGTCCGGGACGGCCAGGCGGGCCGTCACGGTCGCGTCGCCCCGCCCGGGCACGGCAGCCGTGGCCCCCGCGAAGTGCTGCGCTCTGGTGACAACTCCCCGACCGGGCCGCGAGCCCAGTAGGTCAAGCCACGCGACCCGGTAGGGGCCGCCAGGCGCCGACAGAGCGGCGAGCGCCTCCTCGAGTCCGTCGACGCGGTCGCTGTCGACCGATAGCAACCGGCCGCTGACCGGTTGCAGCTTGATCTGCGCCCAAACCACGACGCCGGTGAGTCCCATCCCGCCGAGGGTCGCCTCGAACAATCCGTCCTCGCCCCCCGGATCGAGCTCTCGCAATTCCCCGGCCGCCGTCAGCAGACCAAGCGCGCGGACGTGACTGCCGAAGGTGCCCGAGCTCCCGTGGTTCTTACCGTGAATGTCACTGGCGATTGCTCCGCCGACGGTGACGTGTTGGGTGCCGGGCACCACTGGCACCATCCAGCCCGCCGGGACAAGCTCCCGCAGCAGCTGGCCGATCGTGGCGCCTGCCTGCGCGGTTACCGTCCCGCGCTGCTCGTCGAGTTCGAACCCCCTTAGTTGCGCGGTCTCGAACACGAAACCGTTCGAAAGCTGGGCCGCGTCACCGTAGCTACGTCCCAGTCCCCGAGCGATCGCTCCGCGTCCGCCAGCCAGTTCGATCGCGGCGCGCAGCGCATCGATTCCGGCCGGCCGCACAAGCGAAACAGGCGCTCGATCGCCGCCACCCCACCCCGAGACCGCCGCCGGACGCGCGGCAACGTCGGGCCGTGACCTTGCCACCGCGCTGTCAGCCGGCGGCATGGACGCTCAGAACGAACAGCACAAGCCAGACGGCACCGGCACCCAGCAGCCACCGATCCCTGAGCACCAGATCCTCGGGCGCCTCCCCGTCGCCCGCTTGCAGGCGGGCGCCGTATCGCAGCAGGCATGCCGCGAACGGCACGATCGTCAGCGGACGCCACGGGATTCCGGAGATGTCGGGGAGCTGGAATGCCCATACGCAGTAGGCGAATAGCGCCGCGGCGCCGCTTCCGGCCAGCAGCAATCGCAGACGGGCCGGGCTGTAGCGCTCGACGACTCGGCGTGGTCGCTCGCCCTCGGCTTTCGCCCGCACAAGCTCGGCTTGTCGCTTGCCGGCGGCGACGAACACCGCCGAGCACGTGACCACGAGCACGAACCAGCGCGACAGCGTGACCGGCGCCGCAACGCCGCCGGCAACCGCCCGGAGCACGAAACCGCCGGCGATCGCGACGACGTCGAGCAGCAGGATGTGCCGCCAGATCATCGTGTAGCTGAGCGTCAATGCGAGGTAACCGGCGCCGACCAGCCCGAGTAGCGGACGCACGAGTACGCACAGCAGCAGTCCGACCAGCATCAGCGCGACACCGAACAGCGTCGCGGCCCGCGGGTCGAGCTGCCCGGCCGCGACCGGCCGGTAGCGTTTGCGCGGATGCCGGCGATCCTCCTCAGCGTCGCGAACGTCGTTGATCGCGTAGATGCCCGAGGCGAGCAGACAGAAGGCGAGGCATGCCACCCCGACGCGCGCCGGCACGTCGTCGTGGCCCAGCGCCCCGGCCGCCCCGGCAGCCGCGATGACGAGCACGTTCTTGATCCACTGCCGGGGGCGCAGCGTGACTAGGTATGCGCGGAGGGATAGCGGCGCACTCGAGATGTCCGCGCGGAGCCACGCACCTCCAGGTGGAGATGGCATCATTTTGAACCTATGCGAGCTAGATCAACCATTGCTGTGGGGTTGATGAGGACCCTCTCAGGTTCTCTTTAGGCATCGCTGCGGCGGCTCCTGCAAGGTGAAACTGAATGTTGGCTCCCGTTAGAGCACCCGAGGCACGTGGTCCGGAGCGCGTGTCGCCTCCGCCTCGGTCTCGAAACCGCGGCGCGGACGGCTGGCGTCGTGCCCGCCGTGTCGCCCTGCTGACGGCAGCGATCTGCCTGGTACCGGCCATTTTCTCCTACGCGAAGATGCTGACGCAACCATCAGATTCCAGCCTCGGAATCCGAACCGTCGAATGGATGCGCGACAACGGAGCCCGCGGCCTGGTCAACAAGGTCGAGTCGATCTACTACTCCCTGAACGCCCCTCGGACCGGCGGACCGGCGCTGCACGCACTGCCGCAGCAGCCGGACGCGGTGGCCCGGGCCGGCGGCGCCCATCACGTCGTCCACCACTACCGCCCCCACCGAATCCGGCCCGTCATTCATCCGGCGCTGCGGGGCGAGGGCGTATGGCGCGCGACCTTCGCCGGCGGCGGCATCCGGCCACCGGTCCTGATCACGAGCTTCCGCCCCGATCCCAACTACCCGCAGCTGGTGGCCGGCGTCGCCTGGATTGACCACTCGCGTACCTCGGTCTCGCTGTTCCCGGGCCGGCTCGAGCCGGGCGTCGCGCTGCCCTCCCGCGGACAGATGGAGGTCCCGCCGAGCCTTCGGTCGCGGCTGGTGGCGACGTTCAACAGCGGCTTCAAGCTGAGTGACTCGGGCGGCGGATTCGCCATCGGCGGACATACCTACGCACCGCTCAAAGATGGCCTGGCGACGATCATCCGTTACCGCAACGGAAAGATCGACATCATCCCCTGGAGCGCCGGACCCCAAGCTCCGCCCGACATGAGCTACGCCCGGCAGAACTTGCCGGCGATCGTCAACCACGGGCGTCCCAATCCCAACCTCTCCGACGGCCCCGAATGGGGTGCCACGCTCGGTAACGCGATCCGCGTCTGGCGGTCGGCGGTCGGCATCGACCGCCGCGGCAATCTGGTCTACGCCGCAGCCAACGACCAGACTGTCGCTTCACTGGCAGCGATTATGATCAGGGCCGGAGCGGTGCGCGCGATGGAGCTGGACATCAACACCTACTGGACCAGCTTCATCACCTATCGCCACCCCGGAGCGGGCGGCCCTGCGAACTTGCTCCCGGACATGGACCGCTCGCCCCTGCGGTACCTGAGTCCGGATGATCGGGACTTCTTCGCCGTCTACGTGCGCTGAGAATTGAGCGTTCTCCGACCGCTCACCGCGGCGGTTTGTGCCCTGGTGATCGCGGGTTGCGGCAGTTCGCATGCGAGCCGGGCAACCGCCAGCGGGGCGACGACACATGCCACCGCCTCGAGCACCCAAACCGCGTCAGCTCACGCCCCGCAGGTGCCGCGCGCCCCGATGACGGCTGGTGCCAAGGTCCCGCGCGCCCCGTTCGCCGTTGGCCTCCGGACGCTCGTATTTGTCGACTCGAGCCGCACGATCCGCCTCCGCATGGGCAACGGGCCGCGTCGGCCGGTTACCCTGATCCCGTATCCGGCACCGGGGCGTCCGTCCGGCGTTGAGCGCTCAGGCGCGCGCCCGCTGCGCGGCGCGGGACGGTTTCCGCTGATCGTCTTCGGTCACGGATTCGCCGTCACTCCTCAGCCGTATGCACCGCTACCGCGGGCCTGGGCGCGGGCCGGATATGTCGTTGTCGCGCCGATCTTCCCGCTCGAGAATGCAAACGCCCCAGTTATCGGGACGCCGCGTGCGGGCCGCGGCGATTCTCTCCGGCGCGAAGATCCCGGGGGTTGGTGGCTTTGACTTCCCGGCACCGAGCCCGCCCCTGCTCGCCACGCAGGGAACGGCGGACACGGTCAACCCACCGCACTTCACGCGCGCATTCTTCGACGTCGCCCCGGCGCCGAAGTTTCTGCTGGCGATGTTCGGCGCCCCCACCTCGGCCCCTACACCGATGAGCAACCGCAGTTGCGGATCGTCGAGCGCGTCAGCACCGCCTTCTTTGACCGTTACTTGAAGGCAGAGCCTGGGGGTTGCGGCGCATGCTGGCGGCCGGAGACGTTCGAGGGATCTCGGCGGTACAGGCCGATCCGTAAGCGCGAGCTGCGTGCCCCGTTAGCAGAGCACCGCGCGCGCGGCGGCGGCGGCCAGCGTCATCACGGCCGCGATCTCGAAGTCCGGCTCGGTCAAGCGCCTGATCGTGATGCCGTCCGCGAGAGCGAACAAGAACGAAGCGACAGCGTCGGGATCGGCTCGCAGCTCGAGCACGCCCGCCTCGCTCTTGATCGCCAGCGCGTCCGCCAGATGGGTCCGAGTTCGCCGCCCGAGCTCGGACATCTCGGCGGCGATTTCGTCGTTGCGCTGGCCGAGCGTCATCATCTCGTAGAACATCACCGCCGGCGCGGGACCCTGTCCCAGGAAGTCCTCCAACTGACGCACGAGCGCGGCGAGCACAGCATCTGGGGTCTCAGCGCTAGCGATCGCCTCTTCGTAGCGGTCGATCCGCAGCTCGCACTCGCGCCGCACTACTTCGATCAGCAGGCGCTCCTTCGTGCCGAAGTAGTAGTGCAGTAGGCCTCGGGAGACGCCGGCTTCGCGCGCGACATGATCAAACGTCGACCCGGCGATTCCGCGCACGGCGACACTCGTCCGCATCGCCTCGACGATCCGCCCCGCTTTGTCGCCTGGGAGCTCGCGCGCCGGCGAGAGCCCGGTCGTAGTTGCCGCCTCCATCAATCTGAGTTTAGATGGATCCGCCGAGGCAGCTGAGCAACCATAGCCGCCCGCGGCGGCCCCCGCTCAGCACTGAGAGCGCCTTCCCCGGACGCCCTCATGGCAAGACATAGATGAGTGAGCGACTAACTAAGCAGCACTGACCGGCGACGCCGGAGGCGGACTGCTCGGAGTCGCTGGCGGCGTGTACTCGAACTGTTCCTCCTTGCCGAACAGCGTGTCGAGCACCTTCGAGCGGAGCTTCTCTGACCCGGCTAGGGCGAGTCCGAACCCGAGCCCCAAGATCGCCAGATTGCGCCCGACGCGCAGTCCCTTGCGCGCCCGCTTCTTGGGCTGCTCGGTCAGCGCGAGCGCGGCATCTCGGATAGCCTCCAGCGCCTCGCCAACTTCGCCTTGGAGCTTCTTGTCCTCGAGCACCGCCCGCGCTGAAGTATCACCGTCCGCGAAGCGGTTGTACGCGCTCTTGCCCGACCCGAAGGCCTTGTGGATGTTCTCGCGTAGGTTCGGGTCCTGGACCAGCCGCTGGACATAGGGGTTGCCCTTGGCGAAGTCAGCGGCATTGAACGGCACCGACTTGGACATGTCTTTTCGTGATGGCATTGCGCTCCTCGGTGCGTGGGCTTGAGGCAGTCAGGATACGCGATGGTGTTCGCTGGCTGGGGTTGGCCATCAGCGCGCTTTTCTCGGGTAGCCGCGGTGCCGCTAAACGGAGCGCAGCGCCGGGGCCTGACGGCGAGCGGAGCGGCGCTGAAGTGCGGCCTCGAGCACTTCGCCGATCTCCGACACGAACACGAACTCAAGGTCCTTGCGCAGGGGCTGTGGGATCTCATCGATGTCCTGCTCGTTCCGCGCCGGGGCAATCACGCGCCGAATACCGTTGCGCTGGGCCGCCAGGGCTTTCTCCTTCAGGCCTCCGATCGGGAGCACCTGTCCGGTCAGGGTGATCTCACCGGTCATCGCGACTTCGGAGCGCACCGGTCGCCCGGACAGCAATGACGCGAGTGCGGTGACCATCGCCACGCCGGCGCTGGGACCGTCCTTGGGGGTAGCGCCAGCGGGAACGTGGATGTGGATGTCGTGGGCGGCAAACCAGACCTCGGGGAGCTCGGGAAACAGCTCCGAGGCATTACTGCGCACATACGAAAGCGCCGCCTGGGCGGACTCCTGCATAACCTCACCAAGCTGACCAGTGATCGTCAGCTTTCCCCGACCCGGCATCGCGGAGGCTTCGATGAACAACACCTCGCCGCCGACCGGTGTCCAGGCCAGTCCGGTGGCGACGCCCGGACGAGACGTCCGGCGCGGCGCTTCGGAGTAGAACCTGCGCTTGCCGAGCAGCTCGCGCGCGCGCGGCTCGGTGATCGTGACCTTCCGTTTGAGTCTGCCTTCGGCGACTTGTCGGGCGATCTTGCGGCAAATCGCGCCGATCTCCCGCTCGAGCTGGCGGACACCCGCCTCGCGCGTGTAATCGGCAATGATCACGCGCAGAGCTGGATCGGTGAACGAGATTCGACTCCCGGTCAGACCGTTTCGCTCGATCTGGCGCGGAACGAGATATCGCTTGGCGATCTCGAGCTTCTCAGCCTCGGTGTAGCCGGCCAGCTGGATCACCTCCATCCGGTCACGCAGCGGCCCGGGAATCGTGTCGAGCGTGTTCGCAGTGGTCACGAAGATCGCGTTCGAGAGGTCGAACGGAAGGTCCAGGTAGTGATCGCGAAAGGAGTGGTTCTGCTCGGGATCGAGCACCTCGAGCATCGCGCTGGAGGGATCACCGCGGAAGTCGGCCCCCATCTTGTCGATCTCGTCGATCATCAGCAAGGGGTTATTGGCGCCGGCGTCCCGCAGGGCACGGATGATTACGCCCGGCATCGCACCGATATAGGTTCGGCGATGGCCACGGATCTCGGCCTCGTCGCGGACGCCTCCGACGCTGATTCGCTCGAACTGCCGCCCCAGCGCGCGAGCGATTGACCGACCGAGCGACGTCTTACCGACGCCGGGTGGGCCGACGAAACACAGAATCGAGCCGCGGGCGTCGGGCTTCAGCGACCGCACCGCCAGGAATTCCAGGATTCGGTCCTTGACCTGCTCGATGTCGTAGTGATCCTCATCGAGGACCGTGCGGGCGTGTTCCAGATCGAGATTGTCCGGCGTGGACTGATCCCACGGCAGCGAGGCGATCCACTCCAGATAGCCACGTACCACGCCCCACTCCGCCATCGCGGGTTGGAGCCGCTCGAGGCGGCTCAGCTCGCGGTCGACCTGCTTGCGCACTTCTTCGGGCAACTGGATCGCGGCTAGCTTGTCCCGAAGCTCGCTGACCTCGGCCTGAACCTCGTCCGCCTCGCCCAGCTCCTCCTGGATCGCCTTCAGCTGCTGGCGCAGGAAGTACTCCCGCTGGCCTTTGTCGAGCTCAGACTGCACCTGGGACTGGATCCTCGATCCAATCGCCACGACCTCAAGCTCGCGCGCGAGAATCTCCGACAGGCGCCGCAGACGCTTGGCGACGTCGAGCTCCTCCAGCAGCTGCTGCTTTTCATCGGTCCGGAGCCTCAGCGCGCCCGCGATCAGGTGGGTCAGGGCGCTGGGGTCTTCAACGTTCGCGACCATGATTTGAAGCTCTTGCGGCAGGTACGGAACCTGCTCGACGATGTCTGTAAACGTCTGCTGGACATTTCGCATCAGTGCGACCAGCTCGGGCGTCGGCTCAACCACGTCCGGCGCGTCGGAGATCTCGGCGACGAGATATGGATCACCCTGGACCCACTCCTCGATTCTCACGCGCTGGCCACCCTGGATCAGGACGCGAAGTGTCCCATCGGGAACGCGGATCATTCGGGCGACCGAGCCAAGCACGCCAACCGAGTAGAGCTGCTCGGGCTCCGGCGTTTCGACGTCCGCCGTGCGGCTCGCGACCATCACGATCGCCCGGTCGCCACGCAAGACGTCGTTGATCAGCTCGATGCTGCGCTCCTGCCCCACGTTGAGGGGAAGCAGCATGTCGGGGAATGGAACCGTGTCGCGTAGCGGCAGCACGCCCACCCGCCGCGGAAGCTCGGCGGGCCGCGTGGCAACCGCGATCTCCCGCGGGTCACTTCCGGGCACGGCGACCTCGATCACTGCTGCTCAATCGTGTTGATTTGCACCGCTCGCAGGCGGGACTCCCGCGGGATCAGGGGCAGCTCGACACGCAGCATCCCGTCTTCGTATTGGGCCCTGGCCTCCTCTGCTCGCACGTCGGCACCCAATTCGACGACGCGGCGGAACGGTCCCCGCTCGATCTCGACCTGCTGATAGACCTCTCCCTCGACTGACGCTGGTCCGCGCCGGCCGGCGAGAATCAGCTTCCGGCCGGCAATCTCCAGATCGAGCTCATCGATCTCGATTCCGGCCAGCTCGGCGGTCACGATCGCCCTCGGTGGGTTTGACACGTATGCGACGTCGACAGCCGGCAAGAACCCGGTGCGCCGACGCGTCAGACGCGTGCGCTCGAAGATGTCCCCGAACAGTTCGTCGACGTCCCGCCGCATGCGGTCGAAATTGGCAAACAGATCTCGCTCCGGCATCAGCCTCATCTGACACTCTAACTGGGTGGCGGCCGTCCACCTGCAGATGCCGATGCTGGAGCCGGCGGACGTTCAACAGTTCCATGTCTCGCTGCTCGTGCTGGGAGGACTGCTGGCGCTCGGCGCGCTCGTGTCGGGACTGGCCAAACGCAGCTTCCTCTCGCTGGCAGCGCTCTTTGTCCTGGCTGGGTTCGTCCTCGGGCAAGGAGGGTTCGGGGTGCTCGACTTCAACGCACGGTCGGGATTCGTCGGCGACCTCGCGACAGTCGCGCTGATCGTGATTCTGTTGCGGGACGGACTTGAGGTCGATGCCGAGATGCTCCAGTCGCACTGGCGTCTGCCATTTCGAAAGCTCGCGTTGGCGATGCCGATGACCGCGGGAATCATCGCCGTCGCGACTCGAGTCTTGACAGACCTGAGCTGGACCGAGGCCTTCCTGGTCGGCTGCTTGCTCTCGCCCACCGATCCGGTGCTGTCCTCGAACGTCGTGACCAATCCGCGCGTGCCCGGCGTCATCAGACATTCGCTGAACCTGGAGTCCGGGCTGAACGACGGTCTAGCGTTGCCGGCGGTGCTCGCCTTCAGTGCTGCGTTGACGAGCGGAAACGGGCACTTCGTGTGGTGGCGGTTCGTGCTCGAAGACGTTTCGATCGGCCTGGCGATGGGGCTGGCAGTGGCGTTCGTTGCGGCATGGGTGATGCCGCGCGAGGGGAGCTTGGACGCCGGCATCCCTTCGCACCAGAAATCGCTGTATGCCCTCGGGGTGGCGTTCGCCGCCTACGGGCTCGCGGTTCTGACGCGGCACGGCAACGGCCTGATCGCGGTCTATGTGGCGGCCATCACTTTCGGGATTCGCCGCCCGGACATCCGCGGACATTTCGAAGCTCAGTCCGACGATCTCGTCGAGATCGTCAAGCTGGGGATTTTCGTGGTGTTCGGATCGCTGCTCACGCTCCATGGGCTGTTTGGCGATGGTTGGAGCGCAGTGGCAATTGTCGCGGTCACGCTGCTCGTGGCCCGGCCCGTTGCAGTCTTTGCCGCTCTGGCCGGCACCACTGTGGGTACCGCCGCCAAGGGGTTCATGGCCTGGTTTGGGCCTAAGGGGGTGGCGACGATGACGTTCTCGCTGCTGGTGCTGAGCGATCAGATCACCGCGGGCCGACGAATCTTCAACCTCGCCGCACTGGTCGTGTTCTGCTCAGTTCTCGTGCACGGTGCGACTGACACCGCGGGCGTGGAGTGGATCGCTCGCCGCAGCGAGCGCCCGGCGCGGCGCTAGTTGGCTCACAGACCTCAGTGACTGTCGTTGCCGGCGTCCCCGCGCCGCGAGCTGTCCATGATCCAGCCGAGCAGCACAGCGATCAGGACGAAGGCGATGAATCCGCCGATCAGCGGCCAGTACATGCGCCGAACCATATATGACGCGCGCGGCGGTTACGCGTGCAGAGTGACCTGCTCGTTCGGGGACGGGAACGCCCACGCAACCTGCATTCGCCGCTCTTGGCGGAATACGAACCGCAGCTGGCGCGGCGGACGCAGGCCGTCCGGATGGTTCGGGCGGTAGGTCGCACACGGTCCCGTCTCCGATAAGGCGCAGAGCAGATTCTGGTGAAAGAAGCAGCTCTCGCAGCTTGCCTTGCTAACCCGTGCGCGCCCATCTGCCATGCGTGACCTCGACCCCTTGGTTTCATTCTGCGACCGACGACGGCGGTCATCAAAGCGAACTTCGCCCCCCGTGCGCAACCACCATTCCCGGAAAACGCAAGAACTTCACAACTCCCGTAAATACCTGCAATCACCGGCAATTTTCTAGTGCGGGGATGAAAGGGCCCGCATTTTCCGTAGCTTTCGTACCGGCAGATGGCGCGCGATGACTCCCTGATCTCGCTGGCCGACTACGAGCGCGCCGCCCAACGGCTGCTCGAGCAATCGGCGCATGCCTACCTTTCCGGTGGCGCGGGCGACGAGATCACGTTGCGGGACAACGTCCGGGCCTGGCAGCGGTTCGCGATCCAGCCCAGGGTGTTGGTTGGCGCCCCCGAGCCCGATCTCGCCGTCACGGTTCTCGGTCGCTCTCGCGCCCATCCACTCATCATCGCCCCGATGGCGGCGCACCGACTCGCTGATCCCGATGGCGAGGCCGCGACCGCGCGGGCTGCCGCGGCCGCGGATACCGTCATCTGCGTGTCAACGTTTGCGGACGTCGGCGTCACCGAGCTCGCGCGCGCTGTCCCAGCTTCCACGCGTTGGTTCCAGCTCTACGTGTTTCGCGATCGGGGGCTCAGCGACGAGCTCATCGCCCAGGCGGTCGAGCACGGTTACGAAGCGCTGGTCGTTACCGTCGATCTTCCGGTACTGGGGTTCCGTGAGCGTGAATTGCGGTTCCCGATGGACGAGGCACCGGCCGACAGCGCTCCACTGATCGACCCGTCGCTCAACTGGCAGGACATCGAACGGTTCGCTGCCAATTCTCCGCTGCCGCTTGTTGTCAAGGGAATCCTCGCCCCCGAAGATGCTCGCCTGGCGCTCGCCCATGGCGCGCGCGCCGTTGTCGTCTCAAACCACGGCGGGCGGCAGCTCGACACTGTGCTCTCCTCGGCGGACGCCCTGACGCCGATCGTCGATGCCGTCGGCGACCACATCGACGTCCTCGTGGACGGAGGGATCCGTCGCGGCACCGACGTGCTGAAGGCCATGGCGCTGGGCGCGCGGGCGGTAATGATTGGACGCCCGATCTTGTGCGGACTCGCCGTCGGGGGCGCCGAGGGCGTACGGCGCGTGCTCGAGATCCTCCTGTCTGAGCTCGAGACAGCGCTGATGCTCGCGGGAGTGCCTCGGGCAACGGAGCTGGCTAGGAGTCATCTCGTGGGCGCGCCCTGGGTAGCTGAGCTTCGATGAACGTCCTGGTGACCGGTATCAGCGGCTACGTCGGATCACGCTTGGCGCGACGCCTGGGACGCGACGGTCACGCCGTCCGCGGGCTCAGCCGGAATCCCAGCCGAGTCGAGCTCGACGTACCCGTCGTGAAGGGGGACGCAGTGTCGGGCAAGGGTCTGGACCGCGCGCTTGACGGAATCGAAACTGCTTATTTCCTGATCCACTCGATGGAGCCCTCCACCGAGGGCACATTCAGCGTTCGCGAGCGGGCCGCCGCCGGCAACTTCGCCAGAAGCGCGCACGCGGCCGGCGTCAGGCGGATTGTTTACCTGGGCGGGCTGGTTCCCACGAGCGGCGCGGCGTCGGAGCATCTATCGAGCCGGCTCGAGGTCGAGAACATCCTGCTCGCGGGGTCACCCTGTTCGGTGGCGTTCCGCGCCTCCATCGTAATCGGCGCGGGGTCCCGATCTTTTCGTTTCCTCGTGCGACTCGTGGAGCGCCTGCCGGTGCTCGCCGTCCCCGCGTGGCGCACCAATCGCACCACCCCGATCGACGAACGTGACGTGATCGACCTGCTCACCGCCGCCGCTACGAACGACAGCGTTTGCGGACAGTCACTGGACATCGGCGGTCCGGACCTCGTTACATATGGCGAGTTGATCGACCGGATCCGCCATCACATGCTCGTCGGCCGGCCCACGATCTCCTTCCGCCGCCTTACCTTGACGCCGATTGCGAGCCGTATCTCCGCGCTGATCGCCGGCGAGGAGCACGAGCTGATCGGACCCCTGATGGAGGGATTAAACGATGATCTGCTCCCTCGCGACAATCGTGCAGCCGGGCTACTGGGCGTGAAGTTGCACTCGCTCGACGCGGCCATCGAGCGGTCGCTGCGCGAATGGGAGGAAACCGAACCGCTGGCCGCACGCTAGCCGTTACTGTGTGGAACTCGATGAGCGCGGTCCACGTCAAGATCGACATTGAGGCACCTGTAGATCGCGTGTGGGACGCGGTCATGGATCCGCATCGCCTTGGTGAGTGGGTGACCATCCACCGTTCGGTAAAGGACGTGTCCGATCAACCGCTTCGGAAGGGCTCCACGATGGAGCAGGTGCTCCACATCCGCGGCGTCTCGTTTCACGTGCACTGGACGCTCGTGGACCTGAAGCCTCCGCGCCGCGCCGAATGGGATGGCCGCGGGCCGGCACACTCGCGCGCGCGGATCGTGTACGAGCTCGCAGGTGACGGCGAGGAGGGCACGGCGTTCGAGTACACGAATGAGTTCACCACGCCCGGGGGTAGGCTCGGAAACGTCGCCAGCAGGGTGATCGTCGGTGCGGCGTCCGAACGGGAAGCGCATGGTTCACTGTCTAGACTGAAGGCGTTGCTAGAACGCGGCTGACACGCCAGAAGTAACTCGCGTATCGTTGCGTGGTCAGCGCCGCATCGATCGCATCAAGGAGGAAAGAAATGGCAGAGTTTGTCGACAGTACCGTGAAGGAAATTGACAGCCGCATCAGCCTGCTCAAGGACGAGGTAGCCAAACTTGAGGCCGCGCGCGCGGCTCTCGTCGGGGACGCTCGCCGCGGCCCGGGGCGACCGCGCGGCTCTACATCGTCCCCGGCACCTCGCACTCGGCGCCGGCCCGGTCGGCCTCGCGGACGCCGTAGTGGCACCCGCGGCGCGCAGGCGCTGGACCTGGTACGCAGCCAGCCCGGGATCACGATTCCACAGATTGCGGAATCGTTGAAGATCGAACCGAACTACCTGTATCGCGTGATGCCCAAGCTCGTCGCCGAGGGCCAGGTCAGGCGCGAAGGGCAGGGGTGGCACCCGGGCTCTGATTAGGTGCGTCAGGGCCGCGTCCGCTGACGACGCGGCCCTGACGCGAGCACTAGTCTAGTGGGGCGCCACTAAATCAAGCCCAGTTGCTTGACCGCATCGCGCTCTTCCCTCAGTTCGCCTGTGGTCGCATCGATTCGAGACCGGGAGAACTCATCGATGCTGAGGCCCTGCACGATCTCATATGAACCGCCCGAACAGGTAACGGGGAAGCTCGAGATCACTCCCTCTTCCACACCGTAAGAACCGTCGGTGGGGACCGCCATCGAAATCCAGTCTTCGGAAGGCGTACCGAGCACCCAGTCGTGAATGTGGTCGATCGCAGCGTTGGCGGCGGACGCCGCGCTAGACGCCCCACGGGCCTCGATCACCGCAGCACCGCGCTTCTGAACGGTCGGAATGAAGTCGTCCTCCAGCCACCGCTGATCGTTGACGAGCGCCGCAGCGTTCTCGCCGCCCACCTTTGCGTGAAAGATGTCTGGATACTGAGTTGCCGAGTGGTTCCCCCAGATGGTGATGTTGCTGATCTCACTCACCGTCACGCCGGCCTTCTTCGCCAGCTGCGCCGTCGCCCGATTGTGGTCCAGCCGCATCATGGCGCTGAACCGCTCGCGTGGGATATCTGGGGCGTTGCTCTGGGCGATCAGACAGTTTGTGTTGGCGGGGTTGCCGACGACCAGCACCTTGATGTCCGGTGCGGCATGGGCATTCAGCGCTTCGCCCTGCGGCTTGAAGATGCCGCCATTGGCCTCCAGCAACTCGCTTCGCTCCATCCCCTTGGTGCGAGGACGTGCCCCGACAAGCAGCGCGATGTTGACGCCGTCGAAGGCCTTGGTCGGATCGTCGGAGATATCAACTCCAGCCAGCAGTGGAAACGCGCAGTCGTCGAGCTCCATCGCGGTGCCTTCAGCTGCCTTTACCGCCTGCGGGATCTCGAGCAGCGAGAGCCGGATGGGCGTATCGGGACCGAGCAGCTGACCACTGGCGATGCGAAACAAAATGGCGTAGCCGATCTGGCCGGCGGCGCCGGTCACGGCTACTCGTACGGGGGCATTGGTCACTGGTGGCTCATCTCCTTAAGGGTCTTATGAGAGGGCGATGCTAACGCGCCCGCCGTTAGGACCCTGCCAGATCGATCCCGTATACGTCGCCGAGCTTTTGCTTGAGGTATGACACGAACGGCGCGACCTTGATCGGCTCGCCGACGACCCGCTGCAGTAGCTCACTGGTGGGAAACTTCGAGCCGTGGCGATGTACGTTCTCGCGCAGCCACTCCCTCAGCGGCGAAAGCTCGCCCGCTTCAATCGCTCCGTCGAGATCGGGCAAATCCACGTGTGCGCGCTCCCACAGCTGGCCGGCTACCAGGTTGCCGAGTGCGTACGTCGGGAAATAGCCGATCAGGCCGGATGCCCAGTGCACGTCTTGCAGCACCCCGAGGGCGTCGGTCGGGACCTCGAGACCGAGATACTCGTTCACGCGGGTGTTCCACGCCTCGGGCAGATCGCCGACGGCGAGTTGTTCCTCGATTAGCGCCTGCTCGAGCTCGAACCTGAGCACGATGTGCAGCCCGTAGGTTGCCTCGTCGGCCTCGACACGAATAAACGAGGGCTCGATTCGATTGACGGCCCGATACAGCGCGTGCGCGTCAATCGGAGCTGCCAAGGTGTCGGCGATCATCGGCGCCAGCACTCGCGAGAACGGCTGCCCGCGGCCGACCATGTTCTCCCACAGACGGCTTTGGGACTCGTGTAGCCCTAGCGACTCTCCATGGCCCAGTGGCGAACGTTGCAGCGCGTCAGCGATACCGGCCTCATACAGGCCATGACCACACTCATGCATTGCACCGTAGAGCGCCGAGGGGAAATAGGTGTGATCCCACCGAGTCGTGATCCGCACGTCGTGTGAGCTGAAGCTCGTGGCGAACGGATGCACTGCGTCGTCTAGCCGCCAGCGTTCGGGATTGAAGCCCATCAGCGCGACCACGTCGGCGACGAGCTGACGCTGGTCGTCGATCGGAAAGCTCCCGTGCAAGCAGGAGTCGTCCACCGAGCTTTTCATAACGGTGGAGATCAGTGGAACCAACTCTGCCTTGAGCTCTGCGAACAGGCTGGCGACCTCAGCGGTCTTCATCCCCGGCTCAAAGTCGTCGAGCACCACGTCATACGCACACTCAAAACCGTCGAAGCAATCCACGTACCGGCGGGCAAGCTCCAGGTTCTGCTCTAGATAGGGTGCGAATGCACCGTAGTCAGAGTTGCTGCGGGCCTCCACCCAGGCGTGATGTCCAACTGACGCTGCCCGCGCGAGATCGGCGGCCAGCTCGGTGGGAACGCGGCGCGCCTTCTCCCACCGCCGCCGGGCGACTCGCACCAGGCAGGCATCGTCAGCATCCGGGGGAGTGCCGTCCAGCTCCGAGGCGGCAGCCTCGAGCAGCTTGCCCGTCTCCGCAGAGACGAGCAGCTCGTGGTGAATGCGTTGCAGCGTCGCCAGCGCCTCGGCACGGGCCTCCGCTCCGCCGGGAGGCATCATCGTCTGCTGGTCCCACTCGAGCAGGTGAGCAGCGTTGCGGATATCTGTGATCTCTGCCAGCCGCGTACGCAGCTCGTTCAAGTTGTTGGACATCTGTTCTCCGGTCTGCTTTATGTGTGCCGCATCAACGCAGGATGATCAGGGAGCTTGAAGACCCTCGCACCTGTGCCACCATTGCAGCATGTTGCGCCGCTCCTCGATCAAGCTGATCGATGTCTTCGGGATCCGGATCGGGGTCGATGCCAGCTGGTTCCTGGTCCTGTTCCTGATGATCTTCCTGTTATCAGGGTCGTTTCGCCAGGAATTGCATAGCTCTGACGGTGTGGCTTACCTGACGACTGTCGCGACCGTTCTGGTGCTGTTCGGTTCGCTGATCGTGCACGAGCTTGGCCACGCGATCGCCGCCCGACGCCAGGGGATCGAGGTTTTACGCATCGAGCTGTTCCTGTTCGGCGGGCTGACGCAGATGAGCCGCGATGCCGCATCTCCAGCCGAGGAGTTCAAAATCGCGGCCGCCGGTCCGCTGGCGACATTCTGCTTCTTGCTGGTCTGCCTCGGCGTCGATCTGGCGATCGTTGGGCCCGATCGCCTCTTTGACGCGGCTCGCCTGGTCTCAGTGCAGATCACTCCGGTGCTACTGGCACTCAGCTGGCTGCTGTTCTGGAACGTGCTACTGCTGTTCTTCAACTTGGTGCCGGCGTTTCCCCTTGATGGGGGGCGGATAGCGCGCGCCCTGATCTGGCGAGCGACCGGCGACAAGGCACGCGGCACGCGGATCGCCGCCAAGCTAGGACAGGGCTTCGCGGTGCTCCTCGCTGGAGTCGGGATCTGGCTGTTGCTCGGGTACGGAAGCTTCGGAGGCCTATGGCTAGTCGCGATCTCTTTCCTGCTCGGTCAATCGGCTCGGGGTGCGATCGTCCAGACGGCCCTGACCCAGAAGATCGAGGGAGTGCGCGTAGCCGACATCATGGACCGCCATCCCGTCGCGATCCCGGCGTCCACGCCGGTCAGCCAGGCGCTCGACGAGTTCTTTCTTCGCTATGGGTGGTCGTGGTTTCCGGTCGTTGACGAGCACGGCTACTTTCTCGGCATCTCGCGTCAAGAGCGGTTGCAGGCGGCACACGACCGCGGCGAGGGCTGGCTGACCGTCGGCGCGGTGCTCGAGGCCGACGAGGCCGGCCGCTGGCGGGTCGGGGAGGATCGGCCGCTGACGGAGCTGATCTCCTCGGAGCCTCTTGGACGCCTCGGCGCCCTGATGGCTGTCGATGCCGAAGGCGTGCTGCGCGGCGTCGTCACGATCGAGCAGGTGCGCCGGGCGCTGCAAGCCGCGCTCGGTTCGCCGGCAGCGTGAGCTCTCTGTCGATCTAGCTCCACCTCGTTCGTCAACCGGGTGTTCCAAGAGACACCGGAGGTCGTTCAGCAATGAACCGAAGACTCGCACTCGTGCTCGCATGTGCACCTGCCCCCGCCCGCGCGTGATCTACCTTGTCGCTTCTGAGCCGAGACTCGATCGTCGAGCAGGTTTTCCGTGAGCAGCGGGCCCGGGTGCTCGCCGCCCTGGTGCGCTCCCTCGGAGACTTTGAGCTGGCCGAGGACGCGCTCCAGGACGCGTTCGCGATCGCGCTCGAGCGGTGGCCCCGAACCGGCACTCCGGACAGCCCGGCGGCGTGGCTGCTCACGGTCGCCCGCAACCGCGCGATCGATCGGGTGCGGCGGCAGCGCACCGGGCAGGCGAAGCTCGAGGAGCTCGCCGTCTCGGCGGAGGCAGGCACGATGATCGACCCGCTCTCGGACAGGCTGATCGAGGTGGGTGACGAGCGCCTCAGCTTGCTCTTCACCTGCTGCCATCCCGCGCTCGCCCTTGACGCGCGGGTTGCGCTCACCCTTCAAGCAGTCGGCGGGTTGACCGCAGCGGAGATCGCGCGCGCGTTCTTGCTGCCCGAGACGACGATGGCGCAGCGGCTGGTGCGCGCCAAGCGCAAGATCAGAGATGCAGCGATCTCGTTTGAGGTGCCGGCTGACAGCGCTCTCCCAGATCGTCTCGGGGCCGTCCTATCGGTGATCTATCTGGTCTTCAACGAGGGTTACGTGGCGACCGCCGGTCAGGACCTACAACGTCCCGCGCTGTCCGCGGAGGCGTTGCGCCTGGGCAAGCTGCTGGCTGCGCTGATGCCCGACGAAGCAGAGGTCCTCGGACTGGTCGCGCTGATGCTGCTGCACGACTCCCGCCGCGCGACGCGGACCGGCGCTGACGGGGAGATCGTGCGGTTGCCCGATCAGAATCGCTCGCACTGGGATCGAGCGGAGATCGAGGAAGGGATCGGGCTGCTCGATCGCGCGCTCCGCCTGCGCCGCCCAGGTCCCTACCAGCTGCAGGCGGCGATCGCCGCACTCCACGCCGAGGCCGCGCGTGCCGAGGAGACAGACTGGCCGCAGATTGCCGCACTCTACGAGCGCCTTCTCGGGCTCGCGCCCTCCCCGGTCGTGGCGCTCAACCATGCCGTCGCGGTCGCCGAGGCGGGCGCACCGGACAATGGCCTCGCCTTGATCGACGACATCGAGGGCCTCGAGCGCTACCACTTGCTGCACGCCGCACGCGCCGATCTCCTACGCCGGCTGGACCGGATCGAGGAAGCGGTTGACGCCTACCGGCGCGCGCAGGAGTTGACCTCGAATCCCGCCGAGGGGGCTTTCTTGGCGGGACGGCTTGATGAGCTGCTGAAAACGACACGATTGGATTGATAGATGCGCTAGATGCTGCTGCTGTTCGAGACCGGCCAGCGCCCGCGCGATGAGGCCCACGAGCTCGCCGCGATCTGCCCCGGTTGCGCTCAGGGGGCAAAGATCGAGGTGCGTCGGATCGTGGAGCGGGCGTCGCGGGCCGACCCGGGTTCGCGGTCGCGGGGTCTTCGCGGGGTCGCGGGGTCGCGGGGCCGACCCGGGGTCGCGGGGTCGCAGCGTCCACCCTGGCCCCGGCGACCTGCTCCAGCGCGCAAATCGCCCGCGCCGACCGCGAAATGCGCGCTGGAACACGAAATGCATCCCCGCGCGCGCAATCCGCGCGGCGCGCCGGCAATTTGCGCTCCCGAGCAGGTCGACTCGACTCCTCCAGGCGCTGTGACGGAGCGGCCCGCCAAGCGCCTCCCATAGAATCGACAGTTGTGCCCTCCCATGACGTTTTGATCATCGGCGCTGGGTTGGCTGGCCAGCGGGCGGCCCTGGCGGCCGCGCAGACCGGTGCATCCGTGGCGATCGTCTCGAAGGTCCACCCCGTCCGCTCGCACTCGGTCGCCGCTGCCGGAGGAATCAACGCGGCGCTGAATCCCGAGGACACTTGGGAGTCACACGCGTTCGACACCGTCAAGGGTTCGGACTACCTCGGTGACCAGGATGCCATCGAGATCATGTGCCGCGAGGCACCCGACGAGATCCTCTGGCTCGAGCACGCCGGGGTCACGTTCCACCGCAACGAGACCGGCAATCTCGGCACCCGCGCCTTCGGCGGCGCCTCGGCAGCACGGACCTACTACGTCGCCGACATCACCGGCCACGCGATCCTGCACGTGCTCTACGAGCAGCTGATGAAGCACCACGCGATCGTCGACCGCTATGAGGAGTGGTTCACCACCGATTTGCTCCAGGACGACGACGGCCGGTGCGTGGGGGCGATCTGTCGCAACCTGCGTGACGGGCACCTCGAGGTCTTCAATGCCAAGGCGACGATCCTCGCCAGCGGCGGCGCGGGTCAGGCGTACAAGCCAACCACCAATGGGCTGATCGTTACCGGCGATGGGATCGCGCAGGCTTACCGGATTGGCGCGAAGCTGATGGACATGGAGATGATCCAGTACCACCCGACCACGCTCGCGGGCAATGGACTGTTGATTACCGAGGGCGCGCGCGGCGAAGGCGCCTGGCTGCTGAACGCCGAGGGCGATCGCTTCATGGAGAAGTACGCCCCGAACAAGCTCGAGCTGGCGTCTCGTGATGTCGTCTCGCGCGCCGCGCAGACCGAGATCAACGAGGGTCGCGGGTTCGCGGATGGCACGGTCGCGCTCGACATCACCAAGGTGCCACGTCGGCGAACGCTCGAAGCGTTGCGGGAGATCGTCAACATCGGTCGTGACTTCGCCGGGACGGACATCACCCGCGAGCCGATCCACATCCATCCCGGACAGCACTACTTCATGGGCGGCGTCAAGACTGATGTCGACGGGCAGACCACGATTCGCGGCCTCTACGCCGCGGGCGAGGTGGCGTGCGTGTCGGTGCACGGCGGCAATCGCCTGGGCGCGAACTCGCTGCTCGACACGCTGATCTTCGGACGCCGCTCGGGCGAGCACGCCGCCAGCCGGGCGATGCACATGTCGATGCCGGTAGCGGCTAACTCAAAGGTGACTGACACCGAGCGCAAGATCGCGGCGATCATCAACCGCGAGTCCGGCGGCCGCCGCGTGGCCGCGATCAAGAATGAGCTCGGGGAGACGATGAACAGCCAGGTCGCCGTGTTCCGGGATGCGGAGGGGCTGGCGAAGGCACGCGAGGTCGTCCGCCGGCTAAAGGAAGAAGCACCGAAGGCGGTGATCGACGATGGCGGTCAGATCTTCAACCAGGACGTGATTGCCGCGATCGAGCTCGGCTACATGCTCGATGTGGCGGAGGCGATCGTGGTTGCCTCACAGGAGCGCAAGGAGTCGCGCGGCGCCCAGTTCCGAACCGATTTCCCCAAGCGTATGGACGAGCAATGGCTCAAACACATTGACATCTCGATCAACGGCGGGGACGTGCCGAAGGTGAGCTACTCGCCGGTCTCGATTACCCGCTGGGAGCCAGAGGAAAGGTCGTACTAGTCACCAATGCCCGAGTTCACGCTGAAGATTCGTCGGTTCGACCCCCAGTCGGGCGAGGCTGCGTATTGGGACGAGCACACCGTCGAGATGCCCGAGACTCAGTCGGTACTCGACGCGATCCTCAAAGTCCGAGACGAAACGGACGGCTCGATCGGCATCCGCTGCTCCTGCCAGCAGGCGATCTGCGGCTCATGTGGCGTGCGAATGAACGGCAAGCCGGGACTGGCCTGCAACACGCACCTGGACGAAGCGGCTCGGCGGGATCACGGAACCGGCTGGAATCCGTCCGAGGAGGGCGAGCAGAACACCGTCATCACGGTTGAGCCGATGGGCAATATGCCCGTGCTTCGCGACCTGATCGTCGACATGGACGAAGTGCACTGGAAGAAGATCCGGCGGGTCACGCCGTGGCTGATCAACAAGGAGCCCATCCCCGCGCGCGAGTACATCGTCCCTCACGACAATATGACCGACATTACGCAGACGATGGCCTGCATTCAGTGTGGGGCTTGCGTTTCTGACTGTCTGGCGATGGAGGTCGACCCGTTGTTTACCGGGCCAGCCGCCCTGGCCAAGGCCTATCGGTTCGTCGGCGACCCCCGCGACGCCGACCACTACGAGCGCCTCAAGGACCTCTCCGAGGACGAGCACGGCATTTACGACTGCACACACTGCTTTAACTGCATCGACGCGTGCCCCAAGGGCGTCGACCCGATGAGCCAGATCATGCGCCTGCGTCGCGTCGCCGGCTCCGATTACGAGATCACGGACCGCAACAACGGCCATCGCCATGAGCAGGCGTTCGTCGGCCTGGTTCGCGACTTTGGGCTCCTGCACGAGGCCGAGCTGCTCCCGCGGAGCTATGGCGGCAACTCGTGGTTTGGCAAGTTTCACCCAGCGGCCGGTAAGGAGCTGATCTCCTCGCTGCCGGCGGTGGTCAGGGGAGTGCTCCGCGGGAAGGTCAGTCCCAAGCTTGCCCTGCTAGGTCACAAGATCCCCAAGGGAGATTTGGCTGCCGTCAAGCAGCTGTACGGACGGATCGAGGGTCGCGAGCGTCGCAATGAGTTGAACCTGTATGTGACCGGATACGAGGACGAACCGGAAACGGCTGCGTCGGAGGATGGTGCTGCCGGGCGCCAAGCGCCTGCCGAGACATCGGTGCCAACGACGGAGGAACGGACATGAAGGTCGCATATTGGCCGGGATGCGTGAGCCGCGGCTTCACGCCGGAGCTGCATGGATCGATGGCGAAGGTCGCGCCGCTGCTCGACATCGAGCTGATCGAGCTCGACCGGGCCGCATGCTGCGGGGCAGGCGTGATCGCCGAGCACAACCAAGAGCTGGCGGACACGCTCAACGCCCGGACCTTCGCGCTCGCTCAAAGGACCGACGGCGAGTTGATGATGAATATCTGCTCGACCTGTCAGGGAGCTCAGTCCGAGTGTCAGGAGCGGCTCGACGCCAACACCGGCTACCGCGAGCAGATAAACGGCAATCTCTCAGAGGAGGGGCTGAGCTATGAGAAAGGCCTCTCGAACAAGAACTTCCTGTGGCTGCTCGTCGAAGAGATCGGGCTCGAGAACCTCAAGGCCAAAGTCAAGCGGCCACTCAGCAACCTCCGGGTCGGACCGTTCTACGGCTGCTACATCGTGCGTCCGGTCAACAGGCTGGGGATCGACGAGGAGCATCCTCGCGATCGTTACATGCACTGGCTGATCGAGGCTCTCGGCGGCACCGTGGTCGACTATGCGGGTGTCTATAAGTGCTGCGGCTTTCCGATCATCACGATGAACAAGCAGGCTTCGCTGGCGCAAGCGGGACGCCACTTGGGTGACGCGCTTGACGCCGAGGCCGACTGCCTGGTGGTTCCGTGCCCGCTTTGCCATCTAAATCTGGACCTCCAGCAGCCGCTGGCCGAGAAGGTCGTCGGACGCGAGCTGGGTCTGCCTGTACTGCATCTGCCCCAGCTCGTCGGGCTGGCCCTGGGCTTGTCCCCAAAGGAGTTGGGGATGAACAAGCACGTCGTCCGGCCAACCACGGTGATCGATTGGTCGACCTCCGTGGTAGCCGGCGCCGCGGCGTGATCGCGCGCCTGCGAAAGCTCCTCTCGCGGCTGAGGAGCCGCGCTCGGAGGACGGAGCCTGACGGTGGGGGCGCAGGACCGGCGGGTGAGGAACCGGCGCGCCGGATCGAGGCGGCACGCGAGCGACTGAAGGCGACGATTCAGCCGCCGGAGGACTCAGCCTGACTCGGCGAGGGCCGCGCGGCGATCAGCCGCCGCGCGGTCATTGATCAGAAGCTCGGCGATCTGCACGGCGTTCGTGGCTCCGCCCTTGCGCAGGTTGTCGCTGACGATCCACATGCTGAGCGCGCGGGGGTGCGAATCGTCGCGGCGGATCCGTCCGACGAACACCTCGTCGCGCCCGGCGGCTGCCAGCGGCGTGGGCACGTGCTCGAGCGCCACGCCAGGCGCGACGCGAAGCAGCTCGGTCGCGTCCTCCGCGGACAGCGGCTCGCGGGTCTGGATGTTCACCGCTTCGGAGTGACAGATGCGCACCGGCACCCGTACGCAGGTAACGGCGACGCCGATCGATTGGTCCTCGAGGATCTTGCGCGTCTCGAACATCATCTTGCGCTCTTCGTCGGTGTGATCGTCACCCGCGGGGAACGACCCGGCGGCCCCGATCACGTTGAACGCGATCGGCTCGGGATACACCTCCGGCGCGGGCATCTCGACCCCGTGAAGGGACGCATGGGCCTGCGCATCGAGCTCGTCGATCGCCTTCTTCCCGGTCCCTGATACCGATTGGTAGGTGGCGACCACCAGGCGCTCGATTCCCACGGCGCGGTGGATCGGCGCCAGCGCCACCACCATCTGCATCGTCGAACAGTTGGGATTTGCGATCAGCCCGCGGTGCTGCGCGAGCGCATGCGGGTTGACCTCCGAGACGACCAGCGGCACCTCCGGGTCGCGACGAAACGCCGAGGAGTTGTCGATCACCGTCGCCCCGGCCGCAGCGAACCGCGGGCCCCACTCGCGGGAGACTCCCGCCCCGGCCGAGAACAGCGCGATATCGAAGCCCTGGATCCCGTTCTCGGTCAGCGGCTGCACGATCAGCCCGTCCAACTCGCGGCCAGCGGAGCGCCCGGAGGCAAACGGGACGATCTCGCTGGCCGGGAACTCCCGGTCACCCAGCAGCGCGAGCATCGTGCCGCCGACGACACCCGTGGCGCCGACCACAGCGACGCGGGTCATCGCGCCTCCAATCCCAGCGGACGCTCTTGCCGTACTTCCGAGGCTCCTAGCTCGAACGCCCCGTGCAGCGCGCGAACGGCTTCGGGTACGTCATCGGAGCGAATCACGCACGAGATCTTGATCGGCGAGGTCGAGATCATCTCGATGTTGATGCCCTTCTCGGCGAGCGTTCCGAACACCTTAGCGGCCACGCCTGGATGCGAGCGCATCCCGGCGCCGACGATCGAGACCTTGCCGATCTGGCGGTCGGTATCGATGTGCGCGATCCCGAGCTCGGTCTGGACGGGCTCCAGCGCCAGCTCCGCCGCCCGCACGTCTTCGGTTGAGATCGTGAATGACACTTCGGCGTCGCGCCCCTCGCCAAGCGGCTCGTTCTGAATGATCGTGTCGACGTTGCAGTTGGCATCGGCAAGCGCCGCGAAGATCGCGGCCGCGGCACCAGGCTGATCGGGGACCCCGAGCAGTGTGATCCTCGCCTCTTCGGTCGAGTGGGTGACAGCGGTGATGAGCGGGTGTTCCATGGTTTCGTCTTCTCCGAGCACAACGGTACCGGCACTGTCCTGAAAGCTCGAGCGGCAGTGGATCCGGACGCCGTGGGTACGGGCGTACTCGACCGAACGCAACTGCAGAACCTTGGCCCCCGATGCCGCCATCTCGAGCATCTCCTCGAAGCTCACATACGGCAGCTTGCGGGCGTTTGGGACGATCCTCGGGTCAGCGGTGAAGACGCCGGCGACGTCAGTGTAGATCTCGCACACCTCAGCGTCGATCGCGGCGGCAAGCGCCACAGCGGTCGTGTCCGAGCCGCCGCGCCCGAGCGTGGTGACGTCCCGGCTGATCGAGACTCCTTGAAAGCCGGCCACCAGCACGATCAAGTCGTCCTTCAATGCCTCGCGGATGCGATCGGCGCGGACGTCCAGGATCCTCGCCCTCGTGTGCGAGGTGTCGGTCACGATTCCGGCCTGCGACCCGGTCAGCGAGATCGCGCGATGCCCTAGGTCGTTGATCGCCATCGCGCACAGGGCGCAGGACATCCGCTCCCCGGTGGAGAGCAACATGTCCATCTCACGCGGGTCGGGAGTCGGCGAGACCTCCTCGGCCATCGCAATCAGTTCATCGGTCGTCTTCCCGCGCGCTGACAGCACGGCCACGACGCGCCGGCCCGAATCGCGCTGGGCGACGATCCGGCGCGCGGCGCGCTTGATCCGCTCCGCATCGGCGACGGAGGTACCGCCGAACTTCATCACCACGGTGGCTGGCAAGGAGGAGAAGGCTACGGGTTCGGAGCCCCTAGACCGCTCGCCGCCCCGCGAGCGCCCGCCCAAGTGTCAGCTCGTCCGCGTACTCGAGGTCCGCCCCCACCGGAAGACCACTGGCCAGCCGCGTCACCGCAACCTCAGGAGCGCGCTCGCGCAGTCCGGCGGCGATGTGCAGCGCAGTCGCTTCGCCGGTCGTCGTCGGATTGGTCGCGACTACCACCTCACTGACGCTGCTGTCCTCGACCCGGATGTAGAGCTCTTGGATCTTCAGATCGTCGGGATCGATACCGTCGATCGGCGACAGCGCTCCGCCAAGCACGTGATAGCGGCCGCGGAACTCGTGGGTTCGTTCGATTGAGATCACGTCAGAGGGCTCTTCGACAACGCAGATCAAATCGGGCTCGCGGCGCTCATCGGAGCAAATCCGGCACCTGGGACCATCCGCCAGGTTGAAGCAGACCTCGCACAAGCCGATCCGCTCCTTGACCTCGCGAATGGCGTCGGCGAGCGCGAACGCATCCTCGTTGCTGGCGCGCAGCAGGTGAAACGCGAGCCGCTGCGCGGTCCTGCCGCCCACGCCGGGCAGCTTCGAGAGCTCAGTAATCAGCCTTTGAACGGGCGGGGCGTACACGCTGGTGCTGCTCAGAGCCCGGGGAGACCCAGACCGCCGAGTCCCCCGGCGATTCCCCCGAGCTTCGAGGAGGCCAGCTCCTGAGCGGAGCGAACCGCCTCGTTGACTGCCGCGAGGACCATGTCCTGCAGCAACTCCACGTCATCCGGATCGACCGCCTCGGGATCGATCTTGATCGACTTGATGTTCAGGTCACCGGTCACCTGAACGGTCACCATGCCGCCGCCGGCCGAGGCCTCCACGACCTCGTCCTTGAGCGACTCCTGGGCCGCCATCATCTCCTCTTGCATCTTCTGTACTTGCTTGAGCATCTGGTTCATGTTGGGCTGAGGCACGTCAGCTCCCCTCGTCTTGATCGGGATCGTCGAGGATCTCTTCTGCATCGAACTCCTCCAGAAAGCGTCGCACGAGCTCTTCCCCGGAGATAACCGACTCCCCTCCCGGCTCGTCCACCGGCTCGTCTTCTCGTAGCTCGTAGCGCAACGTCAAGGCGTGACCAGTGACCGTCCGGAAAGCCTCCGCGGCAGCACGCCGGTAGTCGTCCTGCTCCGCCTTGCGCTTCAGGAAAGCGGCGCCGGCCGGGAACGCCACCGTGAGCTCGCGATCGCTGACGGCGACCGGACGGGCGTCGGCGAGCAGTGCAGCGACCATCGCGTTCGCCTGCCTGACGAGCTCGATCACCGCTGGCCAGCGCTCGGTCGCGGTGTGCAGCGCCAGACCCTCGACCGGAGCTTCCTGGGGCACGATTTCCGCCGCCGGTTGCGCCAGCGCATGTGCGACATGCGAACGAGAGCCTGACGTCGGGACGATTTCGCGCGGATCCTCCGCCGCGGCCTGCGCGGTCTGCTCGGTCTGCGCAACGGCTCGTAGCGAGCCCCCTGAAGGTGGGCCAGCCTCCAGCCGCTCGATCCGCGCCAGCAGAGCAGCCGTCGATGGATCGACCTCGGGGGCAGCCGCTTTGATCAACACCAACTCGAGTTGAATTCGGGCTTGGGCGCCGTTGGTTGTCGCATCGAGCGCCGCGGAGACCAGGTCAAGCAGCCGGATGGTTTCGAGACCCGGAAGCGCCGCCGCTTGTTCTGCCAGACGCTGGTCGCGCTCGGGAGTGACACGCAACTCGGATGGAACCTCGTCCAGGATCTGGACCGTCAGCAGCTCCCGAGCATGCACTTCGAGGTCTCGCAGCACCTGGCCGGGATCGCGGCCCGACTGCACGAGCTTGGCGGCCGCCCGGAGTGCCTGTGCCGGGTCGCGAGCGAGCACCGCCTCGATCGCCTCGAACAGCTGCTCGGCATCAGCCACGCCAAGCACCGCAATCACATCCCCAGGCTCGATCCGCTCGTCGCCCGCATAGGTGACGAGCTGTTCGAGCGTTCCCAGCGCATCGCGAAAGCTTCCGGTTGCGTGGCGGGCGATCAGCGCGAGGGCAGCTTCATCTATGTCGATCCTCTCCTCACGGGCGACGCGCCCCAGAACCGCGGCGACCTGCTCCACCGACGGGCGACCGAAGTCGAAGCGGTGGCAGCGGTCGACAACCGTCGGCAGGACCTTCTGGGCTTCGGTCGTCGCGAGCACAAAGATCGTCCTCGGCGGAGGCTCCTCGAGCGTCTTCAGGAAGGCATTCCAGGCCTGCGGCGAGAGCATGTGGGCCTCGTCGAGGATGTAGACCTTGTGACGGCCGGAGACGGGCGCATAGGCCACCTTCTCGCGCAAGTCGCGGATATCGTCAACCGAGTTGTTGGACGCGGCGTCCATCTCGATCACATCGAGCGAGGTGGCATGCGCAATCGAGACGCACGACTCGCACTCTCCGCAAGGTTCGATCGTCGGCCCCTGCTCACAGTTCAAGCACGCCGCCAGGATCTTGGCCATGCTCGTCTTTCCGGTCCCGCGGGAACCGACGAACAGATAGGCATGGTGGACCTTGCCCCGCTCGACGGCGTTGCGCAGCGTCCGCACGACGTGCTCCTGGCCGACGACATCGGCGAACGTGCGGGGACGGTGACGGCGGTATAGCGAGGGGCCGGCGGACACGAAAGTCGAGTCTAGTGGTGCGTCCGGCGAGGGCCGCTTGCCGTTGGCGGGGGTGGGCTTTGTGGTCCGCGGGGAGGATCGGGGTTCGAGGCGGGGGTTCGATGGGCGGGGGGCCGGCTCCGGTCGAAGTGCCCGGCAATTCCCCGTGCGAGCGGGCAAACGTTGCGCTCGAGGGCGCCGGGGACGCGCAGGTAACATTGGCCCGCGCGTCGCGGCCAAATGTCGCACTCGGAAGCTCAGCCGCCCCAACGTAACGTTAGCCCAGCGAAAAGTGGACCGTGCACCCTCTGTCGAAGCGGCTACCCGAGGCGCTGCCGCCGTCTCATGACTCCGGTCCGGCACTCCCGTGGCGCCTGAAGGTGACCGCTTAAGGCTGCTTCCTTCCGGACCTGACCTGGTTCACGGGTCTCCATCGCCGCGGGACCGGGCCATCGCCGCCACGGACGGGACGCTGACCGCGGGCGTCAACCCCTCGAGAGGGAATTCAGCCCCGCTAGAGCGGTTTACGGGTACAGGGCACCGCTAGCACCCCGCCTAGCACGATCCACGTGTAATCGTAGACGGTTCCGTTCGTTCGTGGGCTCGCGCCTCCTTCATGGCTGGCGGAGCTGTATCGTCGTCCCCATGTCCGTCGGAGTAATCGGCCTCGGATACGTGGGCCTTCCGTTGGTGGTGGCATTCGCTGAGGCGGGCGAGCACGTCGTCGCAGTTGATGTCGATCCGCGCAAGGTTGCGGCGATCAACACCGGCGATTCCTACATCGAGGACATCCCATCGGAGCGTTTGCAGGCCGTGTTGCCGATGATCACAGCCAGCTCCCATTACGCGCCCTTGGCGCGGACTGACGCGATTGTGATCTGCGTGCCGACCCCGCTAACGCCTAATCGCGAGCCCGATCTGAGCGCTTTGAGTGCAACCGGGCGGGCGCTCGGGCAGGTGCTCCAGCACGGGCAGCTCGTTGTACTCGAGTCGACCACCTATCCCGGCACGACCCGTGACCTGCTCGTGCCGCTACTGGAGCAGGAGTCGGACCTCCGCGTGGGCGAGGGGTTGAACGTCGCCTTCTCTCCGGAGCGAATCGACCCTGGGCGGACCGACTACACGATGCGCAACACACCCAAGGTGATCGGCGGTATCACTCCGCAGTGCTCTGAGCGCGCCGCGGACCTCTACGGTCGGGTGTGCGAGCAGGTCGTGCCGGTATCGAGCCCAGAGGCAGCCGAGCTGACAAAGCTGCTCGAGAACATTTTCCGCTCGGTCAACATCGCGCTGGTCAACGAGCTCGCGATCCTCTCGGACCGGATGGGGATCGACATCTGGGAGGTGGTTGACGCAGCCGCGACGAAGCCGTACGGCTTCATGCGCTTCGAGCCCGGTCCCGGGATGGGCGGCCATTGCTTGCCCGTCGACCCCTTCTACCTGACCTGGCGCGCGCGCGAATTCCACATGTCGACCGAGTTCATCGAGCTCGCCGGCAAGATCAACCAGCAAATGCCCTATCACTGCGTGGAACGCATCGAACGCGCACTGAACGATGCCGCAAAGCCAGTGAAGGGCTCGCGGATCGCGATCCTCGGTGTGAGCTACAAAGGCGGCGTCGGCGACATCCGCGAATCCCCCGCGCTGCGAATCATGGAGGTGCTCGCCGACCGAGGGGGCGATCTCCGTTACCACGATCCCTACGTCCCCTCACTTCCAGAGCTCGGGCTCTCAAACGTGTCGCTGAACGAGGCGACCGAAGATGCGGACGCGATCGTGCTCGTGACCACTCATCCGGGAATCGACCATCGCGCGATCGCCCAGGAGGCCACGCTGTTCGTCGACCTTCGCGGTATCACCCGTGGCGTCCGGGCTGAGAATCTCGTTCGCCTCTAAGGAGTTAGCGCCCGCCGCCCCTAGAATCCGCCCCCCCAGGGCGCGTAGCTCAGTGGGAGAGCGCTCGCTTCACACGCGAGAGGTCGCTGGTTCGAGCCCAGCCGTGCCCATCGGAAAAACGCTGGAATTTAGCACTTTTCGTCCGGCGTTCCACGCGTCAGTCGGGTGATCGAACCGCGATTGAGACCCAGGGTGCTATTCAGGTGCTATTCGACCCGCTCACCGTTCGTCATCCGGGTCCTAACAACCGTCGCTCAACTGCTCGACTGCCCGGTCGAAATCGCCCTTCTCGACGCGGAGCGAGCCGCGGGCGTCGTCGCGCGCGGCTCGCGTAATCTGGCGGCTCGGAGCGCGCTCCGCCGGCTCGTCGGCGAACCGCATCAGCGTCCACAAGGCCTGTTCATCGATGTACCGGCGAGTCGCGACCTGCTGGTAGACCGAGAACGTGAATGCGGGGCTGGTGTGCCCGATTTGCGCGGCGATCCACTTCGGGTCGCGGCCGATCATCGCCGCGAACGTCGCCCAAGTGCGCCGCAGCGAATGCGGCGTGATATCCGGCAGCGGCACGATGCCGCTCTCGGCTCGACTCGAGTTCGCGCGCTCAACCGCCCGCGCAAGGATGCGGTCGCGGAACCGGTCCGGGTCGCGGCGGTTTCCGGTCGCCGTGCCGAAGAAATGATCAGATGGTCCGAACGGCAGCTCGCGGGCGCGGCGGTCCATCGCGTGCGCGAGCAGTTCGTCGCGCAGGTAGAGCGAGATCTCGACCTCGCGCACCCCCGCCTCTGTCTTGGCGTCCGCCAGCTTGAAGCGGCTGCGCCCCAGATCGACCTGCGCGACGCGCAGATCCATCATCTCGCTGATCCGAAAGCCCGCCAACCCGAGCGTCGCGACCATCGCGCGGCGGCCGAGGCCCTTGTAATCCTTGCGCGCCTCGGCCTCGAGTTCCGCGGCGGCGTCCAGCAGCGCATGGAACTCGTCGACCTCGAGGAAGGTGCGGTTCGGGCGCACCCGCTTGAGGAACCGCGCCGCGCTTCCGCCGACGCGCACTGGATTGCGATCGATCAGCTCATAGTCGACCGCCTGCTGCAGGATCTGCCCCAGCAGCGCGATCATCGCGTTGATCGATCGAAACTGCTGTAGGAGATGGCATGACACCAACCGACCCCAGCTACACACGAATTAAACCATCAGGACACTGGCTAGTAGTGCGCCGTTAGTTTGGTGGGGCTCGTAGGGGATGATCGGGCGGCAGCTCTCTGCGGCAGAGGGGGCAGGCACCGTGCCAGCAGGCCAGGAGCGTTTGCAGCTCCCGGACGACCTGAAAGAGGGTCAGGCTGCCGCCCTGGCTGGCGGGCGCCGTCGTCGCTCCAGGGTCAGGAAGCCGTGGGCGACGGATACGAGCGTGACGTGGTGGTTCCAGCCCGGGTAGGAGCGGCCTTCGAAGTGGTCAAGGCCGAGCGCGTCCTTGAGCTCGCGGTAGTCCTGCTCGATCCGGAAGCGCATCTTCGCCAGCCGCACCAGCTGCTTGAGCGGGGTGTCGGCGGGTAGGTTGGAGAGCCAGTACTTGGTCGGCTCTGACTCTTTGGAGGGCCACTCGCAGATCAGCCAGCGGACCGGCAACTCCTCGCCTGCCTTGTGCGCGACGCGGCGCAGCTCGATGTTCGCCGGACGCACACGGAGCGCGATGAACCGCGAGTTCATCTTCCCTCGCGTGCCCTCCCGCCACGTCACCGTCTGAGCCGCTTTCTTGCCGGCGGCGAGCGCGAGCTCCTTGAGCGAGGAGGGATCCTCGTGGTAGCGCGCGGCTGGCGGACGGCCGCGACCCTCGGGCTTCGGCGGCTGGACAGGCTTGACGTCCTCGCTGTAGGCGGAGGTGGTGCCCTTGACGTCCAGCACGTACTCGAGTTCGCGCTCCTCCAGGCCGGTGCGCAACTCGGTCGTGTCGCCGTAGGCGCCATCACCAAGGATCGGCGGCGGCTTTAGCCCCCACGCGATCAACTCGTCGATCATCTCAAGCGCCAGCCGCCACTTCTCGGTGTGGTGCAGATCGGCGGGCAGCTTGGTCTTCTTGCGCCGCTCCTGGTTCCACTTGCTCTGCTCGTCCCACTCCTTGGGAATGAACAGCCGCCAGTCAAGCGGGCAGGAGGCATGCTCGATGGCGGCGTTGATCGAAACGCCGATCTGGCAGTTGCCGACCTTCCCCAAACACCCCGAGTACTGGCGCGCGACCCCGACCGACATCTTCCCGAACTTCGGAAACCCCGTGTCATCGATCACCCACGCCTCCGGCGACAGCTCGCGGCTCATCCGCCGCGCCAGCGCCCGACGCACCAGCACCGGATCCCACGGCGACTGGTTGACGAACTGCTGCAAGCACTGCTCATCCCCATCCGCCAGCCGGGCGGCCATCGGCTCGATCGACTTACGCTTGCCATCCAGCATCAGCCCGCGCAGGTAGCACTCCCCCCACCGGCGCTGCTCCTTGCGCCCCATCGACTCGAACATCTCATCGCTGAACTCCACCAACCGCCCGCGCACACACGCAAGCTCGCACTCCGACAGACAAGCCACAGCCTGCATCGTGATCCTCCTCCTCGCGGCGTGTCGCCAGAGAAGTTCGAGCCCCCAGTCCAGACTCCTTCAAACTAACGGAGCACTACTAGTCGACGGGTTGGAGTCGGTGGGTGAGTGCGGTGTGGCGGCGGCCGGCTCCTTGGTGCGGACGGCTTGGGCGAGTGCGCGGCGGGATCCGACCAGGACGATGAGTTGCTTGGCCCTGGTGACGCCGGTGTAGAGGAGATTGCGTTGCAGCATCATCCAGGAGGAGGTGGTGAGGGGGATGACCACGGCGGGGTATTCGCTGCCTTGGGAGCGGCGGATGGTGATGGCGTAGGCGTGGGCAAGTTCGTCCAGTTCGGCGAAGTCGTAGTCGATTTGCTCGTCTTCGTCGGTGAGCACGGTGATGGTTTGTTCTTGGAGGGACATGTCGGTGACGGTGGCGACGGTGCCGTTGAAGATGCCCGCCTTGCCTTTGGTGTAGTTGTTGCGCAGCTGGATCACCTTGTCGCCGACGCGGAACACTCGGTCGCCGTAGCGTCGCTCCGGCGTTCCGTCGCGTTGCAGGGTGAGTGCTTCTTGCAATAGGGCGTTGAGAGCGCCCGCGCCGGCGGGTCCGCGGTGCATCGGCGTCAGGACTTGGACGTCGCCGATCGGGTGCAGCTGGAATTTGGCGGGGAGGCGGCGGGCGACGATGTCCACGACGAGTTTCGCTGCCTCCTCGGCCGGGTGCAGGCCGGAGTCCGCGGCGGGCTCGCAGCCGAACCAGGGTCGTTGGTAAGAAACGTGTCACCAGCCGCAAACGAGCGGCGTTATGGACCCTCTCGGCTCGCCGCGGTCACAACGGGGTAGCGGCCGATCGCTTGATCGTAGGCTTGCTGGGCGTCGGCGAGTGCGATGCGCGAGCAGATCTCGAGTGATTGGCGGGTGGCGTGGCCTGAGTAGGGCTGGATGAGCGCGTCGTCGATGCCCTGGGTCTTTAGCCAGGTGAACAGGAAGTGGCGGAGCCGGTGGGGGCTGATCGGTCTTTGGATCCCGGCGGCGGTGGCGTGGCGGGCGAGGATCTTTCGCACGCCCCGGTCGGAGTAGGGCTTCTTCCACGAGGATTCGAACAGGTGGCTGGCCCGGGCCTGCTTCTGCGCGTGGATGTGTAGCGCGAGCGTTTCCTTGAACGAGGCGGGAAACGGGACGTAGCGGTCCTTCTTGCCCTTGCCGTGTTCGATCCGGATCCGGCAGCGGTCGAGGTCGACGTCGCCGATCCGGATGCTGACCAGCTCGGAGACGCGCACGCCTGTGTAGAGCAGCGTCTTGATCATCACTACGTCCTGGCCGCGTCGGGCGTTCCACACGGCGTTGTAGAACGAGCGGATCTCCTGTTCGGTCGGGACGTGCGGAAGCTTCTTCGGCGCACGCTCGACTTCGACGCCGAGCTCTTCGCGGAGGTGGCGGAAGACCTGTTTGAGGTAGCTGTAGTCGGGCCGCTCGGCGCGGAGGTGCTTGGCGGGCTCGCGCGCCTTGCGCCTGGCTGGAGTGCGCTTCATCTGCGGCTCGGCGGTCATTTGGCGAGCTCGAGCCGACGGCCCATGTCGAGGCGGATCTCGCCGTGTGGGACGACGTGCCCCCAGATCAGTGGGGTGATCCCGCGCTTGTCCTCGGCGGTGGGGCGGTCCGCCCAGGCGGGGTGATGGAGGATGTCTTGGAGCATGAGCGTGTTGATGTACACCATCGCGGCCTGCAGCACGCCCAGGCAGAGCACCGATAGCTCCTGCTCGTCGCGCCGGTTTGAGGGGATGTCGCCGCCTCCTCCGAAGAAGATCAGGCGGACGCCGCGGTGCCAGCCCTCGACGACGTTGAGGCCCACCTGCACTTCGTGTTGGAGTTGGCGGTCGCGCAGGTAGCGGCAGAGGAAGATGGTCTTCTGCGCGCGGCCGAGCTCGATCATTGCCTGGTAGGTGGGGTGGATCGCGTTGGCCTGCATGAACCGGCGGAGGATCGCCTCGGTCTGGGCTGTGCGGGTGCGGATCGCGGTCGCGTACTTGATCATTTGCTCGTACTGCTCGGCGATCCGGTCCCACCGGATCGGCCGGGTCAGCGCCGGCACGAGCCCCGGGTACAGCGCCCGGTCTCCCCGCTCGGCCTGGTAGAGCTTGGTGCGGTTGAGCCCCTTGATCCGCGGTAGCAGCAGGAATCCGAGCAGTCTCGTGATGCCGAACGCGACCCACGATTGACCATGGGTGTCGGTGTAGTTGCCCTCGACGTCCATGGTGGTGCCGTGGCGCATCGCGCCGTCGATCATTGCCGCCACCTCCATCGCGGAGCAGGAGATCAGCTGCGAGTGGATCGCCACCGACTTCTTCTCCACGTGCCAGTGATCAGCACGCCCGGCTTGCGGTAGCGGGCGTGCCACTCGGTCAGCAGGTTCTGGTCGAGCGCGCCGATGTGCTTGGAGTCCGAGGCGACGGTGGTCGACGCCTGCCCCCAGATCCCGGGATCGCGGGCGGGCGAAGGTGGCGTTCGCGATCTCGATCGCCAGCGAGCGCACCAGCTCCGGGGTGAGGAGCCGCCGGCGCACGTAGCGCAGATCGTCCTCCGAGTGACCGTGGTCGCCGGCGGCCACACCGCGGATGCCGATGTTGGTCCCGTATCCGTAGATCGCGAGCATCAGGCGCTGCGCCAGCGTCTCTGGACTCAGCCGGGCGCCACGGGCCAGGTTGCTGACGATCTCCAGGCAGCCGGTGCGGAGGATCGACTCCTTGAGCATGTCGATCAGCGCGACCATCCCCAGCGCGAGCGCATGTCGCGCTTGAGCGCGTTGAGGTTCGGCGGATCGGGCTGCGCCTTTAGCGGCGTGAGCTTGATCGCTCCCTGCGTGCCGCGGTCGGTGATCTCAAGGAACGGCAGCCCGGGCAGCGCCTCGTGCAGCGCGGCGAGTTCGGCCTGCATCTCGGTGCGGACCTCGTCGATGAACTCGGCCGGGTCCAGCGGCTTCTGAAGCGCCTTGTGTGCTCGCCTCGGCGCTGCTGAAAGTCGGACGGCAGATCCTCGTTGGGGTTGCGCCACCGGTCCGCGCCGACGACCCAGATCTCCTTGCAGCGAAGCTGGTCGCGCAGCGCCTGGAAGGTCGCGATCTCGTAGATCATCCGCAGCACGCGTTGACGGTCGCGGCCATCCTGCTTGTAGGCGAGCGCCCGCCAGTCGTCATCCAGGCCGGTGTGGGCCGGGATCGTCTCGCCGGCCGGGTAGTAGGTCAGGTGCTCGCGCCGAGCGTAGAGGGCGACCAGTTCGAGCGCGTCCAGCACCGGCCTGTGCGCGGCGTTGTTGGAGCGGAACTGGAGTACTTGCAGTAGCCGGACCAGCCCGCGGCGGTAGTGGTGCGAGTAGGAGGCCTTCAGCTTCGTCTGCACCGTGCGCCGGTAGGTCGGGCCTGAGGACTTGTACTCCGCGACCAGATCGAGCACGTCTGCACGCCGCCGACAGCGGGGAACACCACCTCCTTCACCAGATCGTCTGGCCGGGAGACGGACGCCTCGGCGATCTTGAATAGCAGTGTCTCCTCGTTCGCGATCCGCTTGAACTCGCCGATCAGCTCGTTGGTCACGTTCTTGTCAGCCTTGGCGCCGATCCGATGCACCGTGGAGATCAGAAGGTCAACGAGCGTGTCGGTGATCTCCCGTTCCCGCGCCCACAACAGCGCCGCAAGCAGCGTCAGGCGCAGCGCCAGTGGATGTCGGCGCAGATGCGACGGGGACTCGACCATGGCGCGCTGGCGCCAACCCTCGAGGACTCTGGGCGTCACATCCGAGAACAAGCCGGCGGGCGGCCCGACGGCGCGGACCGCTTCGAGCTTCTCGATCTCCGTGAGCATCGTGTCCAGGCTCACGTTCCCCGGCGCGGCCTTGACAGCGCGAGCACGTCGCTACCCTCGTCATCCTCGG
>CAWIII010000026.1:0-63417 GCA_963836065.1 uncultured Solirubrobacterales bacterium | reverse complement strand
GAAGTCAAAGCCCTCGCCCTGCCGGAAGTCGAGCTCGAGTGCCCGCGACTGCTGCGATACCGCGATTCCCGGCAACCCCAGCACGATCGCCTCGAACGCCGCCGCGACCGTGCCTGAGTAGGTGATGTCGTCGCCGAGATTGGAGCCGTGATTGATCCCGGAGACGACCAACTCGGCCTCAAACCCCTCCACCAGTCCAAGCCGCGCCAGGCGAACGCAATCGACGGGCGTCCCATCGGTGGCATAGCCGACAGTTCCGTCGTCAAAATCGACCTCTTCCACCCACAACGGCCGGCGGGTGGTGATCGACCGTGCCATTGCGGAACGGTTGCCATCGGGCGCGATCACCGCCAGCTGGATACCCGGTACGGCGAGCAGGGCTCTACGAAGCGCCTGCAGCCCGGCAGCCTCGATGCCGTCGTCGTTGGTGAGCAGCACCCGCATCGCGATTGATCCTAGCCGCGACTCCGCGGCGCCGGTCTTCGCGGGCCAACGTCACCCGCGAGCCCCCCACGCGCCCCTCCCCCTCGCGCCCCCTACCCCTCCAGCACGCGCCGGCCCCCATACCCCACACCCGCCAGGTACAACCCATGCGCCGGGGCGGTCGGCCCGGCCAGCGCCCGCGGCCGCCCGTGCAGCAGCTCAAGGAAAGTCTCGACCGACCTCCGGCCGCCCGCGACCTCGAGCATCGTGCCTACGAGCACCCGATTCATGTGGCGCATGAACGCGTCGGCCTCGATCCAGAACTCGAGGCTGTCCCCGACGATAACACGCCACTCCGCCATGTACACCTCGCGCTCGAACCGCACATGGTCGGTGTCGGTCGGTGTGAAGGCCGTGAAGTCGTGTCTCCCGACCAGCGCCGCCGCGCACCGGCGCAGCAGCTCCACGTCGACCGGGTGGCGCCAGTGCAGGGCACGACTGCGATCGATCGGGCTGCGCGCGGCACGGGCTAACAGGCGATAGCAGTAGGCGCGCGAGGTGGCATCGCGACGCGCGTCGAACTCGGTGCCGGCGACAACGCACTCCAGCACCGCCACGTCGTCCGGGAGCAGCGCGTTCAACGACCGCACGAGTACCGGCTCGCCAGAATAGCTCGCCACCTGCGCCAGCGCGTGCACGCCCGCGTCCGTCCGACCCGCGACCGTCAATCGGACCTCGGGGACACGCAGGAGCACCGCCAGCACCCGCTCCACTTCTTCCTGAACCGTTCGCGACCCGGGCTGGCGGGCCCAGCCCGCGAAGCCACTCCCGTCGTACTCCAACAGGAGCCGGGAAACCACCGGAATCGCGGGCCTAGCCCCTAAACGAGCTCCAGCAGCACCATTTCGGTCGAATCAGAGCGCCTGGGCCCGAGCTTCAGGATCCGCGTGTACCCGCCAGGCCGCTCGGAGTACCTGGGGGCGATCTCCTCGAACAGCTTGTAGACGCTGAACTTGTCCTGCCCGAGCGCCGATAGGGCCTGACGACGAGCGTGGAGGTCGCCCCGCTTTGCCAGCGTGATCAGCTTCTCGACCTCCGGCTTGACCGCCTTGGCCTTAGCCTCGGTGGTCTGGATCCGCTCGTGCTGGATCACCTCTTTGCTGAGGTTCATCAGCAGCGCCTTGCGGTGCGAAGCGCTGCGACTGAGCTGATAACGCTGACGCTGATGGCGCATACGGAGACCTTACTCGTCACGAAGTCCGAGCCCGCGCGCGTGCAGGGTCTCGATTACCTCGTCGATCGACTTCTTGCCGAAGTTGGGGATCGCGGCGAGCTCGCCTTCGGTCTTCGAGACCAGGTCGCCGACGGTCTGGATCCCGGCCCGCTTGAGGCAGTTATAGGAGCGGACGCCGAGCTCGAGTTCCTCGATCAGGATGTCGTCCATCGCGTTCGGCGGCCGGGACGGAGCCCCGACCGAAACGCCCACCAGACCGGGCTCGAGAGCGCCGGGCATTCCGGCCTCACGCAGCTCCACGACGCGGTCGGCGTCGGTGAAGATCGCGAGCTGCGAGATCAGGATCTCGGCGGCTTCGCGCAACGCGGCATGCGGATCAATCGAACCATCGGTCTCGATGTCGAGCGTCAGCTTGTCGTAGTCGGTGCGCTGACCGACGCGCGCCTGCTCGACGTTGTAGGCGACGCGTCGCACCGGAGAAAAGATCGAGTCGATCGGGATCACGCCGATTGGCTGGTCGGGGCTCTTGTTCTCCTCTGCCGGGCGGTAGCCGCGGCCGCGGCCAATCGTCAGGTAGACCTCGAGCTTCGTCTTCTTCTCGAGGGTGGCGATGTGGCCGTCGGGGTTGAGGATCTCGACCCCCGAGGGAAGATCGATGTCCTTAGCGGTGATGTCGCCCGGTCCGGTCACGACCAGCGGCGCCTCGATCTCGGTCGCGTCACTGTGCATCCGGCAAACGATGCCCTTGAGGTTCAGCACGATGTCGGTCACGTCTTCCTTGACGCCCCGGATCGTCGAGAACTCGTGGGCGACGCCCTCGATCCGCACGCTGGTCACCGCCGCACCCGCGAGCGAGGAGAGGAGCACGCGGCGCAGTGAGTTGCCGAACGTGTAGCCGAAGCCCCGGTCGAGTGGCTCGATCGTGAAGGAGCCACGGTTGTCATCTACCGATTCGCTGGAGATTCGAGGGACTTGGAAGTCAAGCATCAGGGTCCTAACGTCGTGGGTTGCTGCCGCCCCGGGCGGCTGTCAACGCCGCGCTGCATCGCCAGCCGCGCGGCTGAAAGCTTTGTCCTACTTCGAGTACAGCTCGACGATCAGCTGCTCCTGAACCGGCGCGGCGATTTCCCGCCGCTCGGGCTTGCGGAGCACCTTCGCCGTGAGCGCATCGTGGTCGGCCTGCAGCCATGCCGGCACCTGACCAGTCAGCTCAGTCGCGTCGCGGATCACCTGCGCCGCGGTCGAACGCGAGTGAATCGCGATCACGTCGTTGTCCCGCAACTGGTAGCTGGGGATGTTGACGCGGCGTCCGTTGACGGTCCAGTGTCCATGGAGGATCAGCTGGCGCGCCTGCCGGCGCGAGGCAGCGAATCCAAGCCTCACGAGCACGTTGTCAAAGCGGCATTCCAGCATCCGCAGCAGGTTCTCGCCGGTGACCCCCGCTTGGCGAGACGCCTTCTCGTAGTAGATCCGAAACTGCTTCTCCAGCACGCCGTAGTAACGCCGCGCCTTCTGCTTCTCGCGCAGCTGAACGCGGTATTCGCTCTGCTTCTGGCGTCCACGGCCGTGTTCGCCCGGCGGGTAGGAGCGCCGCTCCACGCCACACTTGTCGGTCAGGCAACGCTCCCCCTTGAGGAACAGCTTTTGCCCCTCCCGGCGGCACTGCTTGCACTGAGGTCCGGTGTCGCGAGCCATGATTAGACGCGCCTGCGCTTCCTGGGCCGGCAGCCGTTGTGAGCCTGCGGAGTGACGTCCTTGACGCCGGTGACCTCGAGCCCGGCTGCCTGTAGCGAGCGGATCGCCGTCTCGCGCCCGGAGCCCGGTCCCTTGACGAACACCTCGACCTTCTGGAGGCCATGCTCGATCCCCTTGCGAGCGGCGGCATCGGCGGTTACCTGGGCGGCAAATGGGGTCGATTTGCGCGAGCCTTTGAAGCCGGCGCCACCGGCGGACTCCCACGCGATCACGTTGCCCTCACGGTCGCTGAGCGACACGATCGTGTTGTTGAACGATGTCTTGATGTGCGCTTGTCCGATCGGGATGTTCTTGCGAACCCGACGGCGGCCGCGCTGTGGACGCCTGGGGGCTGGACTCACTTCTTTGCCGCCTTCTTCTTTCCAGCGACCTGCATCCGCTTCGGACCTTTGCGCGTACGCGCATTGGTCTTGGTGTTCTGCCCGTGAACCGGCAGACCACGCCGGTGACGCAAGCCGCGGTAGCAGCCGATCTCCTGCAGGCGCTTGATGTTCTGCGAGCGCTCGCGGCGCAGGTCACCCTCGACCATCAGCGAGCCGTCGATCGCGTCGCGCAACTTGACGACTTCTTCCTCGGTCAGGTCACGCACATACGTGTCCGGCGAGATCCCAACTTCGGCCAAAAGCTTGTTGGCGGTGGAGCGGCCGACGCCGTAGATGTAGGTCAGTCCGACCTCGACACGCTTGTTGAGCGGGATATTGACTCCTGAGATACGCGCCATCGACTAACCCTGCCTCTGCTTGTGACGGGGATTCGAGCAGATCACCAAGACCCGCCCTTGACGGCGGATCACTTTGCATTTTTCGCACATCGGTTTGACAGAGGGTCGTACTTTCACGCTCGCTGGCTCGCTTCGCTGTCGTCGTGAGTGTTCTTTCGTAGTTTCCTGCGGCCCGGCTCTGGCGACCGTAAGAGGTCGCCGCTACCGCGCCGCGGAGCCGCACGCAGCGCAGTAAACCACGCTACGAGCGCACCGGGGGATGTTAGCAGGGTGCTTATCGGACGGCCCGGGGCGCCGCGGCGCTCAGGCCGCCACGCGGCCGTTGCCCGCCTCGTGCCACGGGGTCAGCACTCTGGGGCCCTCAGCGGTGATCGCGATCGTGAACTCGAAATGCGCGGCCAACGAGCCGTCCTGCGAGTAGATCGACCAGTGATCGTCGCCAACTCTGACCGCGTGCCGTCCGGCCGTCACCATCGGCTCGACGGCCAGCACCATCCCCTCCTCGAGCGTCACGCCGGTGCCTGGCGCGCCGTAGTTAGGGATTTGCGGTTCCTCGTGCATGCTGCGACCTACTCCGTGACCGACCAGGGTACGAACGATCGACAGGCCTTCCTCTTCGACGCGCTCCTGGATCGCGTGAGAGACATCACCGAGCCGGTTTCCCACCCGGCATCTCTCGACCGCCATCAGCAGCGACTCTTCGGTGACCGAGAGCAGCTTGTCGGCGAGCGGCGTGATCGGCCCGACCGGAAACGTCCGTGCCGCATCCGCGACCCATCCGTCGCGCGTCACGCCGACGTCGATCGAAATGATGTCTCCGCGCGCGAGTTTGTAGGGCCCGGGAATGCCATGCACGATCATCGAGTTGGGGGACGTGCAGATCGAGCCCGGGAAGCCTCGATAGCCCTTAAATGTCGGCTCCGCGCCCTGTGAGCGGATGAATTTCTCGGCCGCCGCGTCGAGCTCGGCGGTGGTGACGCCAGGTCTGACCTTTCCGGCCAGGAGGTTCATCGTGCGGACCAGAATCGCGCCGGCTGAGGCCATCCGCTCGATTTCGTCAGGGCTTTTCTTGATGATCACGGCGTCAGACGTCCTCTTCGAGCCTCAACGTCGCGATCACCGCCCGGATGTGGTCGTGAACGTCCGTGGCGGGGCGCGTGCCGTTGATCCGGCGCATCAGTCCCTGCTGCTCGTAGTAGTCGACGAGCGGTTCGGTCTGCTCGTGGTAGACGCGGAGCCGGTTTTGGACCACTTCCGGCTTGTCGTCATCGCGCTGGATCAGACGGGAGCCGTCCTGGTCGCAGACGCCCTCGTTCTTCGGCGGGTCGAACTCGACGTGATAGTTGTGACCGCTCTTTACGCACACGCGCCGGCCTGACAGACGGCGAACGAGCTCGTCGTCAGGCACGTCGATCAACAGCGCAGCGGTAACCCGCCGCCCCCGCTCGGAGAGCAGCTTGTCGAGCTCTTTGGCCTGCTCGAGCGTGCGTGGGAAGCCGTCGAGGATGAATCCGTCCCTCGCATCCTCGTCCGCAAGTCGCTCGCGCGCCATCGCCACAATCAACTCGTCGGGGACCAGTTCGCCGGCATCCATGTATTCCTGTGCCTGTTTGCCAAGCTCGGTCGCGTCCTTTACGTTCGAGCGGAGCATGTCGCCGGTGGAGATGAACGGCAGCTGGAAGTCGAGCCGCAGCCGATCGGCCTGCGTGCCTTTTCCCGCGCCGGGCGGGCCGAACAGGATCAGATTGAGCTCTGACACGGGGAGGTCACTCTAGCGCCCGCAAACCCGCCCTGCAGGACCAGCAGCAGCTACTTGAGGAACCCCTCGTAGTTGCGCATCATCAGCTGCGCCTCGAGCTGCTTCATCGTGTCCAGCGCCACACCGATCACGATCAGGATCGAGGTGCCACCGAAGAAGAAGTTGGCGTTGGTCTGGTTGATGAGGATCGTTGGGAACGCGGCGATCGCGGCGAGGAACAGCGCCCCCGGGAACGTGAGGCGCGCGAGGATGCGGTCGAGAAACTCGGCCGTGGGCCTACCTGGTCGCACCCCTGGAATGAACCCGCCGTACTTCTTCAGGTTGTCGGCCTGATCGACCGGGTTGAACGTGACCGCGGTGTAGAAGTAGGTGAACAGGATGATCAGAATGCTCTCGCCGAGCACGTAGTGCCACCCCTGCGGGCTGAAGAAGTTCGCCAGATCGGTCCCGAAGTTGTTGCGGTTCTGACCGAGCAGCTGGCCGATCGTCGGCGGGATCGCCATCACGCTCGCAGCGAAGATGACGGGGATCACGCCTGCCATGTTGACCCTCAACGGCAAGTAGGTCTGGCCTCCCTGGGTCATCCGCCGCCCGATCACGCGCTTCGCATACTGGATCGGGATCCGGCGCTGACCCTCCTGCACGAACACCACTGCCGCGACCACGCCGACCGCGATGAACGGCATCACGACGCGGAACACCTGGTCGGGATTGGTCCACCAGGCGTGGATGCCGTTGGGGATCCGGGCGACGATGCTGGCGAAGATCAGCAGCGAGATACCGTTGCCGATTCCGCGCTGCGTGATCAACTCACCCATCCACATCAGCAAGACACAGCCTGCCGTCAGTGAGATCACGATGAAGAAGACCTTGAACAGCGTGAAATTCGTGATCAGCGTGACGCCGGCCTGCTTCTGAAAGCTTCGGAACAGGAACACGTAGCCGATCGACTGCGCGAACGCGAGCCCGACCGTCAGGTAGCGCGTGTATTGCGTTATCCGGGCCTGACCAACCTCGCCTTCCTTCTGCAACTTCTCGAGCGACGGTACGACGACCGTCAGCAGTTGCAGGATGATCGACGCGGTGATGTAGGGCATGATCCCCAGCGCGAAGATCGCGATCCGCCCAAGGCCGCCGCCGGAGAACAGGTTCAGCAACCCGAAGATGCCGCTCGACCCCAGGCTTTTCTGGATCTGTGATGCGGCTTGCGAGCTGATCCCGGGCGCCGGGATATGCGTCCCCAGCCGGTAGAGAGCGAGCAGGGCCGCCGTGAACAGGACCTTGTTTCGGATCTCGCCGATCCTGAATGCGCCGAGGATCGTGGAGATCAACGCACGACCCTCAGGACCCGGTTGGCATCGCGGCACCCGTGGTCGGCACGATCACCTGACACGTGCCGCCCGCCGCCTCGATGCGCTCGCGTGCGGATTTACTGAAACCGTGCGCGTGAACTGTCAGCGGTTTGGTCAGCTCGCCCTTACCAAGCACCTTGACCGGAATCTGCTTACGAGTGGCCAGTCCCTTCGCGTGCATCGCCTCGAGCGTAACGGAGGCGCCCGACTCGAACCGGGCCTCTAGGTCAACCAGGTTCACCGGCTGCGTGTGGGTGCGGAACGGCTCAAACGGCATCGACTTCTTCATGTGCGGACCGCGCAGCTTGCGCATCCGCATGTGAATCGGGTTCTGACCGCCCTCGAACCTGGCCCGCCGCTTGGCGCCAGACCGGGACCCCCAGCCCTTCTGGCCTCGTCCTGAGGTCTTGCCGGTGCCCGATCCCTCGCCGCGGCCGATGCGCTTGCGCGGCCGTCGCGAGCCCGGTGCCGGCTGAAGGTTATGAAGGCCGATGCGCTCCTCGGGTGCGCTCACGACTCGTGCACCTCCACGAGGTGCCTGACCCTGTGGATCATGCCGCGGATCTGCGGGGAATCGGAAATCTCCACCGTATGGCCGATCCTGCGCAGGCCGAGCGAGCGCAGCGTGTCGAGCTGCCGCTTGTCGCACCCGTTGCGCGATTTGCGCTGAGTGACCCTCAGGCTGCTCACGCGGGCTCCGCCTCGACCTCGGTGTCCGGGATCGCCGGAGCAACCATTGCTTCTTCTCCGTCGCCGCTCTCAGCGGCCGCCAGCCCGAGCACCTTGTTGATCGACAGACCACGCAGCTCGGCGACCTCGGCCGGCGTGCGCAGCGACTCCAGCCCAGCCATCGTCGCCTTGACGAGGTTGATCGGGTTCTGCGAACCGAGGCTCTTGGACAAGATGTCGTTGATCCCGGCGAGCTCGAGCACCGCTCGCACGCCACCGCCGGCGATCACGCCGGTACCCGGCGAAGCCGGCTTCAAGAACACCCGTCCGGCGCCGAAGATGCCCATCGTCTGATGTGTGATCGTCGAGCCGTGCTTGGGCACGCGGTAGAGGTTCTTCTTGGCGTGCTCGACGGCCTTCTGAATCGCCACAGGAACCTCGTTCGCCTTGCCATAGCCAATCCCCACGACATCGCGCTCATCGCCAACGACAACCAGCGCGGTGAACGAGAACCGCCGGCCGCCTTTGACGACCTTGGCCACCCGGTTGATCTCGACCACGCGCTCCTGCAGATCGAGGCCGGCGGATGAGATTGAGCGATCGCGTGTTGCCATCAGGTGGTCCAGACTAGCGGAGCTAGAAAGCCAGCCCGGCCTCACGGGCACCGTCGGCAAGCGCCTGCACGCGCCCGTGGTATTGGTAGCCGCCGCGATCGAACACCGCGCGCTCGATTCCGGCCGCCTTCGCGCGCTCGGCCAGCAAGGCGCCCGCGCGGCGTGCTTGCTCGGTCCCTTTGAGGTTGCGGAGGTCCGGCTCGGTCCAGTTGACGGCCGCCACCGTGGCACCCGCGTCGTCGTCGATCAGCTGGATGAAAATCCCGCGGTTGGAGCGAAACACCGAGATCCGCGGCCGCTGCGCGCTGCCCCGGACCTTGGCGCGCACGCGGCGCCGGCGTTTCAGTCGCCGTGCGGGAGCGGTCATGACGGTCATGCCCGTTTACCGACCTTCCGGGGGACGTACTCGCCCTCGTAGCGAATGCCCTTGCCCTTGTACGGCTCGGGCTTGCGCTGCTTGCGGATCAGCGCGGCGGTTTCACCCACCCGCTGCTTGGAAGCTCCGCGGACCACGATCCGCGTCGGTTGGGTCACTTCGAATTCGATCCCGTCGGGCGCCTTGATCGAAACCGGGTGAGAGTAGCCAAGTGCCAGCTCAAGATCGCGCCCGCGCAACTGAGCGCGATAGCCGACGCCCTGGATCTCGAGCCGCTTCTCGAAACCGTCGGTGACGCCTTGGACCATGTTCGCCACGAGCGTCCGCGTCAAGCCATGGAGCGCGCGATGCTCGCCGCGATCCGTCGGGCGGGTGACGAGAATCTGATCTTCTGAATGCTCGACGTTGATGTCCCGGTGGATCCGCTCCATGAGCTCGCCCTTGGGACCGTTGACGGTCACGCGCTCGGGCTCGATCGCGATCGTGACACCCGATGGCACGGTGATTGGCTGTCTTCCGATTCGGGACATTGGTTCACCACACCTTAGCCACGACCTCGCCCCCGACGCCCTCCAGACGGGCGTCGTGACCGGTCATCACTCCCCTTGAGGTGGAGATGATCGTCGTCCCCATTCCGCCCTGGATACGGGGGATGTGGTCGCGGTCGACATAGGTGCGCTGGCCCGGCCGGGAGACGCGCTCGATGCCGCTGATCACCGGCTTACGCTCGTTGGTGTACTTGAGCGTGACGACGATCTGCTCGCTGGGTTGACCCGCGGCCGGCGGCCGGATCTCGTAAGCATCGATGTACCCCTGCTCCTTGAGGATGCGCGCGAGCTCGCGCTTTAGCTTCGAGGAGGGAATCATCACGTCTTGGTGCTGGGCGCTGGCGGCGTTGCGCAGACGCGTCAGGAAATCGGCGATCGGATCAGTCATCGACATGCCGCTCACCAACTCGACTTCGTCATTCCAGGGATGTAGCCGTTGTGGGCCAGTTCGCGCAGGCAGATCCGGCAGATGCCGAATTTGCGGTACACGGCCCGCGCGCGGCCGCAGCGGCGGCAACGGGTGTATCCCCGGGTCTTGTACTTCGGAGTCCGCCGCTGGCGGACACGCTGTGAAACCTTTGCCATGTGCTCCTCTTAAGTCTCAGTCGTAGCCGCCGCGTCGGGGCGGCCTTCTCTCGAAAATGGCATGCCGAGCGCCTCGAGCAGCGCGAACGCCTCTACGTCGGTCGGCGCCGTGGTCGTGATCGTGATGTCCAACCCCCGGACCTGATCGATCTCGTCGTAGTCGACCTCGGGGAAGATGATCTGCTCGCGAACGCCCATCGAATAATTGCCGCGACCGTCGAACGAGCGCGGGTTCAGCCCCCGGAAGTCGCGGATCCTGGGGATCGCAATCGACATCAGGCGGTCGAGGAACTCGTAGGAGCGCTCACCCCTCAGTGTCACGGCAACGCCGACAGGCATTCCCTCGCGCACCTTGAACTGCGCGATCGATTTGCGCGCCCGCCGCACGCTCGGGCGCTGCCCGGTGATCGTCGCGAGCTGAGTGCTCGCCGCCTGGAGCATCCCGGAGTCCTGCTTGGCGTCTCCGACGCCCATATTCACGGTGACCTTCTCGATCTTCGGCGCGCGCATCAGGGTCGAGTAGCCAAAGCGCTCCGTCAACGCCGGCCTGATTTCCTCGAGGTAGCGACTCTTGAGCCTGGCGTGCGCCATTAGTCGACCCTCGTCCCACTTCGCTTGGCTACCCGGTAGCGCTTGCCCTCCTCGATCTCGAGCCCGAGCCGCGTCGGCTTGCCATCCTTGGGGTCGGAGAGCATCACGTTTGAGATGTGGATTGGGCCTTCCTTCTCGATTACCCCCCCGACCTGCTCGGCGCGCTGAGCACCGGCGACCTGTTGGGGCTTCTGGTGGCGCTTGACGATGTTCAGGCCCTCGACGAACAGGCGGTTGTGCTTGGGCTCAACGCGCAGCACCTTGCCCCGCTTACCGCGGTCCTTGCCGCCGACCACGATCACCTCATCCCCGGCTTTCAGGCGCGCGGCCATCACAGGACCTCCGGAGCCAGGGAGACGATCTTCATGAAGTTGCGTTCGCGCAGCTCACGCGCCACCGGGCCGAAGATACGTGTTCCCCGGGGGTTGTTCTGGCCGTCAATCAAGACTGCGGCGTTCTCGTCGAAGCCGATGTAGGTTCCGTCCTCGCGTCCGTAGGACTTCTTGGTCCGCACCACGACCGCCGTGACGACCTCGCCTTTCTTGACCGAGCCCTGGGGGCTGGCCTGCTTGACCGTGGCCGTGATCACGTCGCCGACTCCGGCGTAGCGGCGGCGGTGACCGCCCTTAACGCGGATCACGAGGATCTCGCGTGCGCCGGTGTTGTCGGCCACGCGCAGTCGGGTCTCGTTCTGGATCACTTCGCACGCTCCACCACTTCAACCAGACGCCAGTGCTTGCTGCGCGACAGCGGCCGGCTTTCACGCACGATCACGGTGTCGCCGATGTGGGCGTCGTTGCGTTCGTCGTGGGCGTGCAGCCGGCGTGAGGTCCGCACGATCTTGTCGTAGCGACGATGGCGGCGCGCGATGTCGATCCTCACCGTGATCGTCTTGTCGGCGCGATCCGAGACCACGATGCCCTGGCGGGTCTTCTGGGCGCCCGGCTGGCGCTCGCGCGGCGGCGTCGCCGCGGCGGGAGCACCGCCCGAGCGTGCCTTGGCGCGCTCGCGTTGGCGCTGGGTACGGCGCTCCAGGGCCTTGCGCCGGCGCTCGGCGACCCGTTCGGCTTGCCGCTCCTCGGGGGTACGGGCCGGGCGCACCGGAACCTTGGCCGCCTTGGCCGAGCGGGCGCGTTCCTTGCGTTGCTTGGGCGGCAGCACCTCGGCGACCTCGGCGGGAACCGACGGCGCCGCCTCCCTCGCAGGGACGGGTTCGGGCGCAGCTGCGGCCGCTGCCTCGGTCTCCACCGCCGGCGTCTCTTCCGCGTTGTCGTTCGTCTGTTCCTCAGCCATTACTCAAATCCTCGTTCCCCGGCAACGGTCAGTGTTCTCGCCACCTCACGCTTTGCCCGGGAGAGGCTGGCGGTGTTGTCGAGCTCGCCGGTGGCATGCTGAAAGCGCAGACCGAACAGCTCGCGGCGGGCGGTGCGCAGGTGCTCCTGCAGCTCCGCATCGCTCAGATCGCGTAGGTCGGCGGCTTTCATCCTTCCTCGCGGGAGACGAACTTGGTCCGCACGGGCAGCTTGTGGCCGGCCAGGCGCATTGCCTCGCGCGCCAGCGGCTCCGGAACGCCCGCCAGCTCAAACATCACACGACCCGGCTTGACGACCGCGACCCACCCCTCAGGCGAGCCCTTACCCGAGCCCATCCGCGTCTCGGCCGGCTTCTTTGTAAACGACTTGTCCGGATAAACGTTGATCCACACCTTGCCGCCGCGCTTGATCTTGCGGGTCATGGCGATTCGTGCGGCCTCGATTTGCCGGTTGGTCAGCCACCCGGCGTCGAGAGCTTTCAGCCCGTACTCCCCGAACTGAACTTTGACCTGCCCTCGGGACAGCCCGGCTCGGCGACCGCGGTGCACCTTGCGGTGCTTTACGCGCTTTGGCGACAGCATCAGCTACCACCACCGCCGGGGGCGCCACCACCACTTTGACCACCACCGCCGCCCCGGGGGCCACGTCCACCACCCGAGCCGCCGCGCCCTCCCCCGCCGGAGCCACCGCGTCCACCGCCGCCGCGTCCGCCGGGACCGCCACCACGACCGCCCGGACCGCCCGGACCGCCACCGCGACCGCCCTGACCGCCAGGACCACCGCCACGGCCGCCCGGACCACGGCCGCGTCCACCGGGACCGCCGCCGCGACCGCCGGGACCACCCGGACCGCCACCGCGACCGCCAGGGCCACCGCCCGGACCGCCGCCACGGCCGCGACCGTCGCGGCCTCCCCGGCCATCTCGGCCGCCCCGTTCGGGCGCCTGTGGCGGAGGCTCATCCATGATCGTCAGATCAGTGCCGGTATAACCCTCGGGCATGATCTCGCCCTTGTTGATCCAGCACTTGACTCCGATCCGACCGAAGGTGGTCCGAGCCTCGTGAAATCCGTAATCAATGTCAGCGCGGAGCGTGTGCAGCGGCACCCGCCCGTCCGAGTAGCCCTCAGTACGCGCCATCTCGGCACCGCCGAGACGGCCTGAGACCTGAACCTTGACGCCCTTGGCGCCGGAGCGCATCGCGCTCGTCAGCGCGCGCTTCATCGCCCGGCGGAAGGCAACCCGGTTCTGAAGCTGCTCCGCGATCGACTGCGCCACCAGCCGGGCATCGAGCTCTGGACGCTTGATCTCGAGGATGTTGACCTTCACCTGCTTCCCGGTGATCCGGTGCAGATCACGGCGCAGCTGATCGACTTCTGACCCCGACTTCCCGATCACGATGCCGGGGCGCGCGGTGTGGATGTTGACCTCGACCTCCGTGGCGTTCTTGCGGATCGTGATGTCCGACAGGCCGGCATGCGACAGGCGGCCGAGGATATGACTCCGGACCCGGAGGTCCTCCTCCAGGTAGTCGGCAAACGCGCGTTCGTTGAACCAGTTCGACTTCCAGTCGTGGATGTAACCCACGCGCATCGATTCGGGATGAACTTTTTGACCCATGGTTTAGTCCTTCGGCGTAAGCAAGATCGTCAGGTGGCTCGTGCGCTTGCGGATCTTCGTCGCGCGTCCCATCGCGCGCGGTCGGAACCGCTTGATCGTCGGACCCTCGTCAGCGTGGATGGACTTCACGTAGAGGTCCTCGCCCACTAGTTCGTGGTTGTGCTCTGCGTTCGCGACCGCCGACTCGAGCAGCTTGCTCCAATCGCGGGCGATCGCCCGGGGCGTGTGAGCCAGGATAGCTCGTGCCTCATCGACACTCTTACCGCGAATGTGGTCACACACCAGTCGCGCCTTACGCGCCGAAGAACGAACGTACTTAGCCTGGGCGCGAACGATCGGCGGCGGCAGACTCGGGTCGCGCTGCGCCCTTCGCCGTCGCGTAGGGGCGGGTTTCGCAGGCGCCGCCGGCTCCTCCGCTTCCTCATCAGCCTCGAGCATCACGTCGGAGGCGGCTTCCTCCGCCTGAATATCTTCCGGTGCCGGATCGGTCTCGGAGGTCACGTCCTCCTCGGAGGCATTCGCGGCCGTTCCCTCGGAGGAGGACGTGGCCTCCGAGTCCTCAGCGCGACCGCGACGTCGAAGACGCCGACGACGCTCCGGCTCGATCTCAGGCGTCTCGTCGCTCATCGCCGTCTCCCAGTATTCGCATGCCCGCGATACAGCCGCGTGGGCGCGAATTCACCCAGCTTGTGCCCAACCATCGACTCCGAGACGAACACCGGCACGTGCTTACGGCCGTCGTGGACGGCGATCGTGTGACCGACCATTTCAGGGAAGATCGTGGACGCGCGCGACCAGGTCTTGAGCATCCGCCGCTCGCCGGCGGCGTTCATCGCCTCGATCCGCGTCATCAGGCGCTCGTCGACGAATGGGCCCTTCTTGCTCGATCGGCTCATCGCTTCTTCCCTCTTCTCCGTCCGCGGACGATGTAGCGGTCAGAACCCTTGCGCTTTTTGCGCGTCCGGTAACCCAGTGTCGGTACGCCCCAGGGGGTGACCGGATGGCGGCCGGCCGTGGTCGAGCCCTCGCCACCGCCGTGCGGGTGATCCACCGGATTCATCGCCGTTCCTCGCGTCTGGGGGCGCACTCCCATGTGGCGCTTGCGTCCGGCCTTTCCGATTTTGACGTTCTGGTGATCGCTGTTGCCGATCGTGCCGACGGTCGCGCGGCATTCCGCGCGAACCATCCGCATCTCGCCGGAAGGAAGGCGCAGCGTGACGTACTCCCCCTCCTTTGCGAGCAGCTGGATCCCCGTGCCCGCCGCACGCCCAAGCTGACCACCGCGGCCGGGGGTCAGCTCGACGTTGTGCACGACCGTGCCGGGAGGCATGTTCGCCAGCGCCAGGCTGTTTCCGACGCGAATATCGGCGCTCGGCCCAGACTCGACGGTCGCTCCGACACGCAGCCGCTGAGGCGCGAGGATGTAGCGCTTCTCGCCGTCCGCGTAGTGAAGCAGCGCGATGTATGCCGAGCGATTCGGGTCGTACTCGATCTGCGCAACCTTCGCCGGCACGCCATCCTTGCGCCGCTTGAAGTCGATCTTGCGGTACAGCCGCTTGGCGCCACCGCCGCGGTGGCGGGAAGTCTTACGTCCGTGGACGTTGCGCCCGCCGGACTTCTTCAGACCCTCGGTCAGGGACTTCTCCGGATGATTGCGAGTGATCTCAGCAAAGTCGGAATAGGTGCTGAACCGACGTCCGGGGCTGGTCGGCTTGGGTTTGCGAATCGGCATTACTCACTCCCCTCCAGCGCCGCGCCGAAGATCGGGATCTCGTCACCGGGGCGAACCTGGACAACCGCTTTCTTCCACCGGCGCGTGTTGCCGTACGTGTAGCCGCGACGCTTGGGCTTGCTCTTTACCCAGGCGGTTCGGACCTCGAGCACCTTGACCTCGAACAGCTCCTCGATCGCCTGACGGATCTGCGTCTTGTGTGCCCGATCGTTGACGCGGAAGGTGTATTTGCCGGCCTCGGCAAGCACGTAAGTCTTCTCCGAGACGACCGGCCGGATGATCACCTGATTGACGTCCATCAGCCCGTTTCCTCCTCCGCCGAACCACCCGCACGGGCCACGAGCTCGGCCAGGGCAGTCTCAGACACCAGCAGCGAGGCAGCGCCGATCACGTCCGCCACGCCCGCATCGGTTGCCGGCATCACGTCGAGTCGAGCAATGTTGCGAAACGACTTCCCGGCGGCGTCCTCGGATTCGCCGAGCAGCACGAGCGTGGGAGCGGGAGAGCCCCACTGGACAAGCAGGTCGGCCGCTCGCTTGGTTTCCGGCTCGTCGAACACCGACGCGTCGAACACGGCCAGCGACTCGCGCTCGGCGTGGAGCGACAGAGCGCTACGCAGTGCGGCGCGCCGCGCCTTGCGATTGACCTTGACCGTGTAGTGGCGGGGTGCGGGCCCGAAAACGACGCCGCCGCCGGTCCAAAGAGGCGAGCGCGAGGACCCAGCGCGAGCACGACCGGTCCCCTTCTGGCGCCACGGCTTGGCGCCGCCGCCGGAGACCTCGCCGCGCGTCTTGGTCGAGGCGGTGCCCCGCCGGCGCGCGTTCAGCTCAGCGCGCACCGCCTCATGCACGAGGGCCATGTTGAAGCGCGCCTCGAACGCGGCGGCATCGAGGGTCACGGTGCCTCCGCCCAGTACCGACGCGGTCCTAGGCATCTGAGCGCACCTCAACAGTCGCGCCTCGCGGTCCGGGAACCGCCCCTCGCACCATCAGCAGGTTCTGATCCGTAATGATCTCGACCACGGTTAGTCCGCGCTGGGTAACTCGGCCGCCACCCATACGTCCAGCGCCTTTCAGGCCCTTGAAGACTCGCGATGGGGTCGCCGACGCCCCGATCGAGCCCGGGGCGCGGACATTGTGAGAGCCGTGCGACGTGGGGCCTCGCTTGAAGTTGTGACGCTTGATCGTTCCCTGAAAGCCCTTGCCCTTGGACGCGCCGGAGACCTTCACCTGGTCGCCGACCGAAAAGGCCTCGACAGTGACCGTCTCCCCGACCAGCAACTCACCTGCCTCGTCTCGGAACTCGACCAGATCGCGATGTGCAGACGTGTCAGCCTTCTTCAGGTGCCCGAGCTCGGGCTTCGTCAGCGACTTCTCCTTGCAAGCGCCGAATGCGAGCTGCACCGCCTCGTACCCGTCGCGCTCGATCGTGCGGATTCCAGTCACCGGACAGGGGCCCGCCTCGAGCACTGTCACCCGCTCGACGCGTCCGTCATCGAGGAACCGCTGTGTCATACCGAGCTTCTTGGCGAGGATCGCTGCCATGACAGCTACGAGGCCAGGCGGATCTCGATGTCCACTCCAGCCGGCAGATGGTCGAGGCGCTGAAGCGAGTCGACCGTCTTAGGCGTCGGCTGGTGGATATCGATCAGGCGCTTGTGTGTGCGGATCTCGAAGTGCTCACGGGAGTCCTTGTCCTTGAACGGCGAGCGGATCACGCAGTAGACGTTCTTTTCCGTCGGCAACGGCACGGGGCCGGAGACGCTCGCGCCGGTGCGCGTCGCGGTCTCGACGATCTCCTTTGCCGCCGTCTCGATCGCCGTGTGGTCGTAGGACTTCAGGCGAATGCGGATTTTGTTTTGGGCGATGGTTGCCACGGGATTTGAGTTTTCTCAGTCAAACGGGGCGAGTCCCGGGTTGCGGGCCCCGCCCCAGAAAGGTCGTATCTCTTCAAAAAACCGGCGGCGGGCCCGAAGGGCCACGCCGCCCATAACTACTGGATGACTTCGGTGACGACCCCCGAGCCGACGGTACGCCCGCCCTCGCGGATCGCGAACCGCAGACCCTGGTCCATAGCGATCGGCTGGATCAGCTCGATCTCCATCTGGACATTGTCGCCCGGCATGACCATTTCGGTGCCCTCGGGCAGCCGGGCCACACCCGTGACATCAGTCGTGCGGAAGTAGAACTGCGGCCGGTAGCCCGTGAAGAACGGGGTGTGACGACCACCCTCCTCCTTCTTCAGGACGTACACCTCGGCCTTGAACTTGGTGTGCGGCGTGATCGAGCCGGGCTTGCACAGCACCTGGCCACGCTCGATGTCCTCGCGCTTGGTGCCACGCAGCAGGCAACCGACGTTGTCGCCGGCTCGCCCCTCATCGAGGATCTTCTTGAACATCTCAACGCCGGTCACGACAGTCGTCGTCGTGGCCTTGATGCCCACGATCTCGACGGTCTCGCCGGTCTTGATGATCCCCTGCTCGATTCGACCAGTCGCCACCGTACCGCGGCCGGTGATCGAGAACACGTCCTCGACCGGCATCAGGAACGGCCTGTCCAGTTCGCGCACGGGCTCGGGGATGTAGGTATCAAGTGCCTCCGCGAGCTCGAGGATCTTGCCCTCTTGCTCCTCGTCACCCTCGAGCGCCTTCAGCGCGGAGCCGGCGACGAACGGAATGTCATCACCCGGAAACTCGTACTCCGACAGCAGGTCGCGAATCTCGACCTCGACCAGCTCGAGCAGCTCGGGGTCATCGACCATGTCGACCTTGTTGAGGAAAACGACGATGTACGGAACGCCTACCTGGCGAGCGAGCAGGATGTGCTCGCGGGTCTGAGGCATGGCGCCGTCAGCGGCGGACACAACCAGGATCGCGCCGTCCATCTGCGCAGCGCCGGTGATCATGTTCTTGACGTAGTCGGCGTGCCCTGGACAGTCGACGTGCGCGTAGTGTCGGTTGGGGGTCTGGTACTCGACGTGCGAGGTCGCGATCGTGATGCCGCGCGCCTTTTCCTCAGGAGCGTTGTCGATCGATTCGAACGACCGCACCTCGGTGCCGCCGAATCGCTCGTTCAGCACCTTCGTGATCGCGGCGGTCAGCGTGGTCTTGCCATGGTCGATGTGACCGATGGTGCCGACGTTGACATGGGGCTTGTCGCGCTCAAACTTGGCTTTCGCCACTTTGGTGTTGCTCCTTGACTCAGTGGGTGGTGTTCGTCTGTGGACGAACCTATTCAGGATATAAACTTCTTCTCGCCGCTGCGTCCTGCCGTCGAGGGGACTGCTAGGCGGGTTGCAATTCGCCGACTACCTTCTCGGCGATGTTCGCCGGCACTTCTTCGTAGCGATCGAATTGCATCGTGTACGTCGCCCGGCCCTGCGTGTTTGAACGCACGTCGGTCGCGTACCCAAACATTTCCGCCAGCGGCACGTTCGCGCTGATGACCTGCGCGTTGCCGCGCTGCTCCATCCCTTGGACGTGGCCGCGGCGACGGTTCAGGTCGCCGATCACGTCTCCCATGAACTCCTCGGGCGTGACGACCTCGACCGCGAAGATCGGCTCGAGCAGGACTGGCTTGGCTCGTTGGACCGCGGCCTTGAGCGCCAAGCTGCCGGCGACCCGGAAGGCGATCTCCGAGGAGTCGGTGTCGTGGTACTTGCCATCGGTCAACGTGACCCGGACGTCGACCAGCGGGTATCCGGCGCGCGGACCGTTGTCCATCGCGCCCTCGACGCCCTTCTCGACGGCGGGGATGAACTCCGTCGGCACAGCGCCGCCCTTGATCTTGTTGACGAAGTCGAAGCCCTCGCCAGGCGCCGGCTCCACGTCGATGTAGACGATCCCGTATTGGCCCGAGCCGCCGGTCTGGCGCACGAAACGGCCCTCCACCTTTTCGGCATGGCCACGGATCGTCTCGCGGTAGGAGACCTGTGGGCGGCCGACGTTGGCCTCGACCTTGAATTCCCGCATCATCCGATCGACCAGCACCTCTAGGTGAAGCTCGCCCATCCCGGAGATCTCGGTCTGCCCGGTCTCCTCGTTGGTGCGGACCTGGAAGGTGGGGTCCTCTTCGGCGAGCCGCGCGAGCGCGGTTGACATCTTCTCCTGGTCGGCCTTGGTCCTAGGCTCGATCGCGACCTTGATCACCGGCTCGGGGAACACGATCGTCTCGAGCTTGATCGGCTTGTCGGGGGCGGCCAGCGTATCGCCGGTCGCGACCTGCTTGATCCCGACTCCCGCGGCGATGTCGCCGGCGTAGACCTCCTTGAGCTCCTCGCGATCGTTGGCGTGCATCATCAGGATGCGGCCGATCCGCTCGGTGCGGCCGGTATTGACGTTCAGCACGCGCGAGCCGGCGTCCAGGTGCCCGGAGTAGACGCGGAAGTAGGTGAGCTTCCCGACGTACGGGTCCGCCATGATCTTGTGCACGAGCGCCGCGAACGGCTCGTCGTCTGAGGCGTGGCGGACGGCCGGCTGACCGCCCCCGTTCTCGGAGGCCTTGGTCGGCTCGATGCCCTCCACCGGAGGCACGTCGAGCGGGCTCGGCAGGTAATCGATGACGGCGTCGAGCAACGGCTGCACGCCCTTGTTCTTGAAGCTCGAGCCGCAGAGGACCGGCGTCAGCTTGATCTGAAGCGTCGCCTGGCGGATCGCGGACTTGAGCCGCTTAGCGGGAATCTCCTGCTCCTCGAGGATCATCTCGAGCAGCTCATCGTCGTACTGGGAGATCTCCTCGAGCAGGTGCTCGCGGGCGGCCGCGGCTTGATCGACGTACTCGGCGGGGATCTCGACGACCTCCTGCTCCTTACCGAGCTCGTCCTTGTAGACGATCGCGTTGTTCGCTACCAGATCGATGATTCCGCGGAACCCCGATTCGGCGCCGATCGGAAGCTGGATCGGGACGGGATGCGCACCGAGGCGATCGACCATCGTCTGCACTCCGCGTTCGAAGTCGGCTCCGATCCGGTCCATCTTGTTGATGTAGGCGATCCGCGGAACACCGTACTTGTCGGCCTGTCGCCAAACGGTCTCCGACTGCGGCTCGACGCCGGCGACCGAATCGAACAGCGCGATTGCGCCGTCGAGGACGCGCAGCGACCGCTCCACTTCGACGGTGAAGTCGACATGACCGGGCGTATCGATGATGTTGATCCGGTTGCCCTTCCACTCGCAGGTGGTGGCCGCGGAGGTGATCGTGATGCCCCGCTCTTGTTCCTGCTCCATCCAGTCCATCACGGCAGCGCCCTCGTGAACCTCCCCCATCTTGTAGGTCCGCCCTGTGTAATAAAGGATGCGCTCAGTCGTCGTCGTCTTACCGGCGTCGATGTGCGCCATGATTCCGATATTGCGAGTGCGATCCAGGGTGAACTTACGAGGCATTTTGGGTTCCAGGGTTTCCGTTGACCGGTTGCGGACATGAAAAAGGGCCCATCGGGCCCGTTCACGACGCACCTGTCGGGACGGGGCAGATTTCTAGTAGGTCGGCTTCTCCATTTCTTGGATACTCCGCGCCCAAGCGGGAGCACAGATGACCGCCACGCCGCCCGAGGCGGAGACCGAATATAGCAGAGGGTCTAAGGGATCCGGGACCGTTTTCCCCCGCCGGTACCCCGGTCCCGACGGGATTCGCGGCGCGGCTCTCAGAGCCATTCTGGCTGTCGCTCTCGTGGGAGCCCTGCTGATGATTGCGGCCGAGTTGACCCCGCTGTTCACCGTTCACGTGGCAGGTACCACGACGCCCGTGAGAACCGTCACCACAGGCTCCCATCACGCACACGCGCTGCTGCCGCTCGCCGCTCTGGCGGCCTTGCTGTCGTTCGTTTGCTGGCGCGAGGAGAGCCGGGCCGGCGCTCTGGCGATCGGCGTACTCGGTGTGATCGCGCTCCTGATCGCGCTGATCGGGGATCTCTCGGACGCCTCCGCTACTGGAGTGATCCGCTCCAGCGCCGCGCGCTACCTCGCGGCGAGCTCGACGCCCGGGCCCGGGATGTACCTGGAGACGCTCGGCGCCGTCCTGCTCGTAATTGCCTCCGTCTCCGCCTTCTTGGTGATCGGCCGCCCCGCCTCGCCGGCCCCGGACGGCCACCGCGCGGGTTCAGCGCGACCAGCGAGAAGGTCGGCATCCTGACAATCGCCCGCCGGACCTGCTAGGTCAACCTCACGCTCTCGTTACATTTCCAAGACGCGAGGGTTGTCCCGCCGCAGCCCCCGGTCCCGTGTGGTGGGCAGCCCTCGCGTTTCCCCCTGGGGCGCGGCGGGGACGCCTGCCGAGGTGACGGCGGGTACGTCTACCAGCGGTAGTGCGCGAACGCCTTGTTGGCCTGCGCCATCCGGTACACGTCGTCCTTGCGCTTGAACGCGGCGCCCTGCTGCTGCTGAGCGTCAAGCAGTTCGTGCGCCAAGCGCTGCGCCATTGTCTTCTCGCGACGCTGACGGGCGAACTGCACGAGCCAGCGGACCGCCAGGGTGCGGGCACGCGGCCCCGGTACCTCCACCGGGACCTGGTAGGTGGCCCCACCCACCCGGCGAGACTTGACCTCGAGTACGGGGGTGAGCGCCTTGACGCCGGCCTCCAGCTGCTCGACCGGGTTCTTGCCGCTGCGCTCGGCGATGATCGCGAGCGCGTCGTAGACGATCTTCTCAGCCACCGACTTCTTGCCGTCGAGCATCACCTTGTTGATGACCTGCTGGACGAGCCGGTTGCGATGGACGGCGTCGGGCTCGGCGGGCCGTACTTGAGCTGCTGCGCGGCGCGGCACCCGGAATCCCTACTTTGCCTTCACGCCGTACTGCGAGCGAGCCTTCTTACGGTCGCCCACACCGGCAGCGTCAAGCGTCCCGCGAATCACCTTGTAGCGGAAGCCCGGGAGGTCCTTGACGCGCCCTCCGCGGACGAGCACGACGGAGTGCTCCTGGAGGTTGTGCCCCTCTCCCGGAATGTAGGCGCCGACCTCCATGCCGTTGGTCAGCCGGACGCGGGCTACTTTCCGAAGCGCCGAGTTCGGCTTCTTCGGGGTCGTCGTGTACACGCGCGTGCAGACGCCGCGGCGCTGGGGTGCGGCGACTTTCTTCTTGCGGCCCTTGCCGGACTTCAGGCCCGGAGTGGCGAGCTTCTTCTTCGGTGGTGTACGGCCCTTTCGGACCAGTTGGCTCGTGGTCGGCATGCGACGGGCAAGGGTAGCAGGGGCGGCTGTTTCGGCCCGGTGCGGGTGGGCGGCGGCCCGCTCTCACCCGACTCGCGCGATTGACGAACGTACGAGTCGCGCGGGCGATGCGCGACGCCGTCCGCGGCCTGGCTCAGCCCACGGCCGGCGCCACGTCTCTGAGCGCGTCGTCGATTTGAACGTGGGGAACACCGACGGCGTCTGCGACTGGGGCGTACGTCACCTGTCCGGCAACCACGTTGACCCCCAGCTTCAGCCCCGGATTCGCTTCGGCCGCGCGGACGAATCCGGCCGACGCGAGGTCAATTACGAACGGCATCGTCGCGTTCGTCAACGCGTACGTCGAGGTGATCGGTACCGCGCCGGGCATGTTCGTGACGCAGTAGTGGGTGACCCCATCGACCTCGTAGACGGGATCTGAATGGGTGGTCGGCCGCGAGGTCTCAAAGCATCCCCCCTGATCGATCGACACATCAACCAGCACCGCATTGCGCTTCATCACCGAAAGCTGGTCACGGGTCACGATGCGCGGTGCGCGTGCGCCGGGGACCAGCACGGCTCCGATCACGAGGTCCATGTCGGGCAAGCGCTCCTCGATCGACAGGGTCGTTGCGAAGCAGGTGTCGGCGCGGCCTCCGAAAGCGATGTCGAGCTCGCGCAGGCGGTCGATGTTGCGGTCATAGACGTACACGGTGGCTTCCATACCGAGCGCGACGAATGCGGCGTGCATGCCGACCACACCGCCGCCGATGACCATCACGTTGGCCGCTGCAACGCCGGGCACGCCGCCAAGCAGAATTCCGCGACCACCGAGCGGCTTCTCGAGCATGAACGCACCGGCCTGGGTGGCGATCTTGCCGGCGACCTCGGACATCGGCGCCAGCAGCGGCAAGCGGCCGCGACTGTCCTCAACGGTTTCGTACGCGATGCACGTAGCCCCGGACTGCATCAGTCCCTGGGTCAGCGCCGCGTCCGCGGCGAGGTGCAGATAGGTGAACAGCGTATGCCGCGACTCCAGCAGCTCGATCTCGTCCGGCTGCGGTTCCTTGACCTTGACGATCAGCTCCGCCTCGGCAAACAGGGCTGCAGCGTCCGGCACGATTGTTGCGCCCTGGGTCGTGTAGTGGGGATCCTCGATCGCCGATCCCACTCCGGCAGCACTCTGGACGAACACCTCGTGCCCGGCGTCGACCAGCTCGCGCACACCGGCCGGCGTTAGCGCTACCCGGTACTCGTCAGGCTTGACCTCGGTTGGAACCCCGACTTTCACGCTAACACCACCTCTTGGTCACGTCACAAGCTCCCGGCCCCGGAGGGCCAGCCAAAATTCGATCCGATCGCGGGCGCTGCCTAGATTGCGCCCGGTCAGCGCCTCGACGCGCCTGATGCGGTAGCGCAACGTGTGACGATGGCAGTAGAGCCGCCGAGCGGCCCGTTCCCACTGCCCGTTCTCCTCGATGAACGCCTCGAGCGAGCGCATCAACTCGCCCCCGTAGTGGCCCTCGCTCATTTCGATCGGCCCGAGAATCGAGTCGCAGAACAGTCGCAGCGCCTCATCGTCCTGGAGGGAGAGCAGCAGTTGGAAGGAGCCCAGATCCTTATACGTCGCCACCAGCTTTGGACCCGAGCCGTTACCGGCGGGCGGCGCGACGCCAAGTGCAAGCGCCTCGAGGGCGCAGCGGGCCTCGTGGAAGCTGCGGCGGGCATCGGCTCCAGGGACCGAGCGGCCCACGCCAATCCGCAACGCTTCGCCGAGCTGCGCCGGCAGCTGCCCCGCCACTCGCTCTGCGAACGCAAAGAGCTCGTCCTCGGCCATGCCGGTCACGAGTGCGCAAGTCAACGATCCCGTGGACGCCACGAGTCCGGGCGCAGCCTCGTCCCGCAGCGCCGTTGACAGTGCTTCCTCAGCGGGGGCAGAGGAGCCACGACCGTTGTTCGGCCGCTCGAGGACGATCGCCGCCACACGGTCGGCGAGTCCGAACGGCTCCAGCCTCCGGGTCAGCTCGACGCCGACGAGCTCCCCGCGGACGACGGCCGCCAGCACGTCGCCGGCGAGTCGCCGCTCCGTGTCCCCAGCGACCCGGCTGCGCAGCAGCTCCAGGGCAACGATCGTGACCGCCTGGTGAAGAGTGAGGCGGTCGAAGTCCGACAAGGGACCCGTGTCCTTTACCGCCACCAGCCATGCCTCGGGCGCGCGCGCCGCACCATGGGCTCCCGGGACGGGGGCGCCGTCGGAGGCCACCGGCAGGGCGAGACCCTTGCTACCGTCCTCGATCGATGGCATGAACGCACGCGCATCTCGCCGGCGGGCGCGTTCTCGTACCTGTGGCTGGAGCGTCCCGAGAGCGTCGGCGTCGATCGGCCGGCGGAATGCTCGCTGCACCAGCGGCTCGCCGCGGGCATCAAACACGACCACGGCGGCACCGATCAGCGTCGCGAGCGCCGCCGCCAGCGCCTCGAGCCCACGCTCAGACAGGACGATCCGCTCGAGCCGCTCTTGTGCCGCCAGCGCCCGACGGAGGACCGCGTACTGCTCGTTCACCAGGCGTGTGAAGGCTGCCTCAGTTACCGCGATGAACGGGACCTCGTACGAGATCTCGAGCACCGGAAAGTCGCGGGCCGCAGCGAACTCGAGTAGCGGTTCGGGCACCTGCTTGTGCTTGAAGCCGGTGCCAAAGCCAAGCCCCGCGAGGTGGTGGTCCGCCAGCCGGGTGATGAACTCCCGCTGGCTGTCGGCGGTGTCGAGTTGCATCCCAGTGGTGAGCAGCAGCTCGCCACCCGACAGCCAGGGTGTCGGATCGGTCAGCTCCGAGATGTGAACCCAGCGGACGGGAAGATCCAGTCCCTGCTCGCCGGCCAGCACCCGGACATCGAGGTCCTTGAGCAGATCTCGAACGGAGAGCATTACCCGGAGTGAACGTGCATCCGCTCTCCCGCCTCAGTCAGGATCGGCCGCAGGATCGATTCGATCTCTTCGAACTGCTCGGGTCCAGCGATCAGCGGCGGCGCAAGCTGAATCACCGGATCACCGCGATCGTCCGCCCGACAGACCAGCCCGCGGCGGTACAGCTCACCGGAGAGGAAGCCCCGCAACAGGGTCTCGGACTCTTCATCTGAGAACGACTGCTTGGCGTCTTTGTCCTTGACGAGCTCGATCGCCTGGAAGTAACCGGCGCCACGAACGTCACCGACAATCGGCAGATCGCGCAGGGAATCGAGCATCGCGCGGAACCTCTGCTCGTTCTCCCGGACGTTGTCGATCACGCCTTCGCGCTCAAACGCGTCGATGTTGGCCAGCGCGACCGCGGCACAGACCGGATGGCCCCCGAACGTGAACCCGTGCGTGAAGCTGTTGGTGCCGTCCATGAACGGCGCCGCCAGGTGATCGGAGACGATCACCGCACCCATCGGTGCATAGCCGCTGGTCAGTCCCTTGGCGGTGGTGATCATGTCCGGTCGGTAACCGTAGCGCTCAGCGCCGAACCACTCGCCCAGCCGGCCCCATGAGCAGATCACCTCGTCGGAGATCAACAGGACGTCGTACTCGTCACAGATCTCGCGCACGCGCTGGAAGTAACCCTCAGGGGGCGTGAAGCAGCCACCCGCGTTCTGAACAGGCTCGAGGATCACGGCGGCAACTGTCTCGGGGCCCTCGAATTCGATCCGGGCCGCGATCGTCTCCGCCAGGTCCGAGTCGGCCAAGCCCGGCCGCAGCCGGTAGCTGTTGGTGTTTGGAACATGGGATGCGCCGGGAGTGAGCGGCTCGAAAGGCTGACGCAGGTCCGGAATCCCGGTCGCCGCCAAGGCGCCCAGGCTTGTCCCGTGATAGGCGGTCTCGCGCGCGATCAGCTTGGTCTTCATCGGCCTGCCGGCGATCTTGAAGTACTGGCGCGCAAGCTTGAAGGCCGATTCGACGGCCTCGCTGCCGCCGCTGGTGAAGAACACCCGGTTCAGGTCGCCCGGCGCCAGCGAAGCCACCCGTGCTGCCAGCTCGATGGCCGGCGGGTGCGCATAGGACCAATTGGTGAAGAAACCGAGCTCCTTGGCCTGGTCGGCGCCGGCCTGAGCGATGTCGCCGCGGCCGTGACCGATGTTTACGCAGAACAGCGCGGACAGGCCATCCAGATACCGGTTTCCCTGGATGTCGTAGACGTAGCACCCTTCCCCGCGAACGATAATCGGGACGTCCGCCTCGGCGTATGTCGACATCCGCGTGAAATGCAGCCACAGATGGCGCTTGGCCAGCTCCTGCAGGGTCCGGGCGTCTGCGCTAACTGCGGCTTCGGTGCTCGCCATGTCTTCTCCCGATTGAAACAAGTCTGCGTGCCGTTTTGTACAAAGCTAGCGGGCAGCAGGAGCAAGCTCAATTGTCCTCAATGGATCAACCACTCTACAGGGGTTGTCCACATGGCTTTTCAATAGATTTCCCGGATGCGGCTTAGTGCGGGCAGCTACGCCGTCGCGGGAGCTGCCCGCAGCGGGGCCGGCATTAGCGCCGCCGCCCCGACCACGAACACAAACGCAAACACCTGAACGATCAGTGCGAGCGGGTTGCCCGACAGCGGATCACCGAAGACGATGATCCCGCCGACGATCCCGGCGACGTTGGCGGCGGTGCCGGTCACGGCAATCACTGGCACGGCGTCACCGTCTTGAAGACCCTTCGCCGACGCGTAGAAGGCGGCGATCGAAGCGACGACTGTCAACAGCGCCCAGGGGCTCACCAGCCCGAGCACGCCGTGGGTTCCGATCATCCCGGAGATCGCCTTGATCGCGACGTCGGAGACGCCGAACAGAATGCCGGCGGCGGCCCCGAGCATGAAACCGTGGTGGCGGACGGGCGCGCCGATCCTGGGCGCCATGATCAGCAGCGTGCCGGCGCAGATGAGGGCGCCCTCGAAGGCGATCATGCCTGGCACTGAGAAGCGCGAGTGGGCTCCGTGAACGGCCGGGAGGGTCAGGCCGAGCAGCATCAGGCCAGCCGCGGTCAGCGCGAGCCCAATCCACTGCCGGCGCCCAATCCGCATTCCAAAGACACGCTCGGCCATCACCGCGAGTAGCACGACGCCGCCTGCCAGGACGGCCTGCACAACCGACAACGGCGCCAGCGCCATCGCGGCGACGTGAAACACCCAGGCGCCGGTAGCGATCAACATCCCGATCGCGAACAGGCGAGAGGCGAACAGGGCCTTTGCTGAGGCCAGCGGCCGCCGCATGTCGACCGCAGACGCCGAGCACGCGCCGCGATGCTTGTAAAGAAATCCGATATTGCTCGCCAGAGCGCAGGCCAGCGCGAGCAGGATGCCGAGGAAAAGGGTCATTAAGAGCGTTGAGAGCGGAAGCCAGCGACACCGTGTTCAGCCTCATGCCTCTACTCGATGACCGTCGACCTGCAATCCGCTTGCTCAAGTACAGCAGATTTTGTGGCAGAGGAGCGCCGGCAGTCGATGGCATCTCTGACAACCTGCGCTGGCAATGAGCCGTCCCCTGCTCCTCATCGACGTCGACGGTGTGATCTCGCTGTTCGGATTCGATCCTGGCCACGTGGGCGGCGGTGCGCGAGGGCTCGACGCTGCTGGTTGGCACCGAACCGGCGGTCGGGATGAGTGAGGCGCAGGTGGCCGAGCTGTTGGCGTGGGCGCTAGCGCCTGGCGCGCGTCGGGCCGGGGCGTAAAATCGCTGGTCGTGGATAAGCCAGGGGACATCGATGGGTTCGCGCGTAGCAACGAGGCCGTGCGGATCGCGCGGATCCGGGAGGACGCGAAGCTTCCCATGGCTGAGCGGCTCGATCAGACCCTGCGGCTCAGCAAGTTCCTGGGCGAGCTAGCCGAAGCAGGGGGCGCAGCCCGCGAGCGTGCTCGATCCTGAAGCGCTGCTCCGCCGCCTCGCCGGCGCGGAGGTCCAGCACGTCATCGTCGGCGGCGTGGCGATGGGATTGCTCGAGCGCGAGGCCGTGATCGTCGACTGGCACGGGATCACGCTCCGGGTCTGCTCGCTCGCCCACCTGCGCGCGATGAAGAAGGCCGCGGGCCGCCCACAAGATCTCGAGGATCTCGCCGACCTCGAGATCGCGAACGGCTAGCTCGGAAGGACCCAACCCCGGGAGCTAGTCGAAGGACCCGTGCCTGCCCTCCCCTGCCCGGAAGCGCTCGAGCCCGGCCTGAGCCTCGGCCAGCGAGCGCATCCCGTGGCGAAGCTCGTTCGCGAGCGCATCCCGCTCGTCAAGACCATCCTGCTCGAGCGCTGAGCGTCGATCCTCGCGCAAGCAGGTCTGCGGAAAGCGGGCGAGCTGCCGCGCCAGCGCTTCCGCCTCGACGCGGCTGTCTCCGCTAGGTACCACGCGATGCACCAGACCGATCGCCAGCGCCTCTCGCCCGTCCACCGGCCGCCCCGTGAGGATCATGTCCATCGCTCGGCTCAGCCCGATCAACCGCGGCAGCCGAACGGTTCCTCCGTCTATCAACGGCACCCCCCAGCGACGGCAGAACACTCCGAACACGGCATCCTCCTCGGCGATGCGCAGATCGCACCAGAGCGCGAGCTCAAGTCCGCCCGCAACCGCATGACCGGCCACAGCCGCGATCACCGGCTTGGATAGCCGCAGCCGCGTCGGTCCCATTGGACCGTCGCCGTCCGCGGCCACCCGGTTGCCCTCGGACGTCCCGACCGCCTTCAGGTCCGCTCCGGCGCAGAACACGCCGCCTTCGCCGTGCAGGACCGCGACGGCCATCTCAGCGTCGCGCTCGAATTCGCGGAACGCGTCGGCAAGAGCGGACGCCGTCGCTCTGTCGACGGCATTGCGACGCTCGGGTCGCGACAGCAGCACGGTCAACACCGGCCCGTCCCGCTCGACCCGGACGGCATCGCTCACGCCCAGTCCGCTCCCACCGCTCGGCGCACGAAGGTCCTCAGCGCGGTCACGATCTCGGCTGTCCCCGGCCTCGCACGCGCGACCGGGGACAGAGGGCCGACCAGCGCCTCGCCGCAGCCCGCGACGAGCGCGGCGGCGGTCAGCTCGACGTTCTGCGCAGGCAGCTCACCGGCGGCGATGCCCGCACGTAACGCCTCCGCAGCCAGGGCCCGGTAGCGCTCACGGTAGGCCAGGCGCTCGGAGTCCACGAGCCGATCGACGGGTTCGGCGAGCAGCGCCCACGCCAGCCTCGGCTTACGCAGCGCGCGCTCCGCGAACGTCGCGAGCAGTGTCTCCAAGCGATCCACGGGGGAGGCGGTCGCCGGCATCTCCTCCGAGGCGTCCTGCATGGCTCGCACCTCGCGATCGCAGACCGAGCGGAAGACCTCAACGAACAGCTCCTCCTTGGAGCTGAAGTGCCGGTATAGCGTCCCCGCGGCGACGCCCGCTCGCTCGGCGATTGCGATCACCGAGGCCGCGCCGTAGCCGTCCTCCTCGATCAGCTCCTGAGCTGACCGAAGCAGCCGCTCGCGCGTGGGAACGAGGACCTCGGTCACCGGACGTAGTCGACGTCGCTCATGCCGGCAGTGCGCGATCGATGATCGCCTTCGCGTCCACCCCCGCGGGCAGGGTGCCGTACGCGCGTCCTCCACCAGCGCCAAGCCTGGCGGCGCAGAACGCGTCGGCGACCGCGGGCGGTGAGTGTCGCACGAGCAGCGAGCCTTCCAGCGCGACGGCCAAGTCCTCGACGATCCGGCGGGCGTGGAACTGCGGCTCATCGGCCGCGAAGATTGACTTGGTCTGGTCACGCAGGCGGCGTAGGTGGGCATCGAGTCGGGCGTCGCTTCCGCCCGCGAGCTCGCATTCCGTGATGAACGCCGGCAGGCCGTCGGGCTCCTTGGCCATGGCGCGCAGCACATCGAGAGCCGCGACGTTGCCTGAGCCCTCCCAGATCGAGTTGAGCGGCGCATCGCGATACAGCACCGGCAGGCCGGACTCCTCGACGAAGCCGTTTCCGCCCAGGCACTCGAGCGCCTCCGCGGCGTGCGCCGGCGCCCGTTTGCAGACCCAGTACTTCATTACCGCAGTGGCAAACCGCCGGAACGATGCGTCCGAGGGCTCATCGTAGGCGCGCGCCACTCGCATCGCGGTGACCGTGGCGGCCTCGGATTCGATCGCCAGATCCGCGAGCACGTTGCGCATCGCCGGCTGCTCGACCAGCGGCGCGCCGAATGCCGAGCGATGGCGCGCGTGATGAATCGCCTCCAGCGTGGCGCGGCGAATGCCGGCGGTCGCGCCCAGCAGGCAGTCCAGACGCGTGTGGTTGACCATCCGGATGATCGCCGGTACCCCCCGTCCCTCCTCGCCAATCAACCGCCCTGGGGCAGCGTGGAATTCGACCTCGGACGAGGGCAGGGAACGTGTCCCGAGCTTGTCTTTCAGACGCTGGAACTCCATCCCGCTCCCTCGCTCTACCAGGAAGCACGACAGACCCCGCGGGGCCTGCGCAAGGACGAGGAACACCGCGCACGGCGGATACGAGCAGAACCACTTGTGGCCGGAGAGCTCGTATAGGCCATCGCCCACGGGTTCGGCGCGCGTGATGTTGGCGCGCACGTCCGAGCCCCCTTGCCGCTCGGTCATCGCCATCCCCGCCAACGCCCCCCTGTCGATGTCGGGCGTGGTCAGCCGCGGCTCCCACTCGGCCGCGAGCTCGGGTGCTCCGTCGCGCAGCGCCGGAACCGCCGCGTAGGTCATCGAGACGGGACACATGACGCCGGCATTGGCGTTCGACCACAGCGTGAACAGCGCGGCCCTGACGACGTGTGCCCCCGGCCTTTGCTCCCGCCACGGCAGGCCCTGGATCTCTCGTTCGATCGCGCCGCGCAGCAGCCAGTGCCAGGACGGGTCGAGCTCGACCTCATCGATCCGGTTGCCGTAGCGGTCGTGGGTACGAAGGATCGGAAGGTTGCGTTCGGCCCGCCGGGAGTGCTCGAGCGCCTCGACACTTCCGGCGGTGGCGCCGGCCTCACGCGCGCGATCTTCACCCCACTCGCCCCCGTTGCACTGGAGCGCCTCCCTGAGGGCTACGTCGACGTCGAAGAAGTTGACCGGCTGGAGCGGCGGCGGCTGGTTGAGGACCTCGCGGGCGAGGTCGGAGCGTTTCTGGGCTCGGGAACGTGTGGCGGAGAGGTCGATCGTGGCCATGGGTCTCCTCGGGGGTTGTGAATCCCGATTCATGATCGTAGTTCGCCCGCCGGATGTCTGCCTCGCCCACGGAGGCTGTCGCCGCCTATGCGGCGGGCGTCGCCGCCGCCAGCGCTCGCTCCGCGACTCGGTCGGTGGCACCCTGCGTGCCGCCCAGGAGCCGCCGCGACAGCTGTGCCCGGCGGAAGAACAACGGCGCGTCGTGCTCCCAGGTGGCCCCGATCCCACCGTGGACATTGATCGTCGCGCGGGTCGCGAAGTCGAGCGCGTGGCCGGCGGCGGAGCGGGCGGCACTGGCGGCGAGGGGAAACTCCTCGGGCCTGGACTCGCGCGCCCACCCGGCGTAGTACTCCAGCCCGCGCGCGTTCTCCAGCCTCCGCAGAATCTCCGTCAGCTCATGCTTAATCGCCTGATAGGAGCCAATCGCACGACCGAACGTGAACCGCTCCTTCGCGTAAACGACGCTCATATCCAAGCATGTCTGGGTCGCGCCGATCGACTCAGCAGCGATCAGCGCCTGCGCCAGATACCAGGCGTCCGCCACGAGCTCCGGATCGACCCCCAGCAGCCTGCCTCGGGCCGAAGCGAACGTCACGTGCCCGAGCGAGCGCGTGGCGTCGTAACGGGTCACCGGCTCGACATCGATCCCAGTCGCACCTTCGCCAATCGCGAACGCGCCGGCGACCGGCGTGCCCTGCTCGGTCACGGCCGTAGCGACGAGCACGTCGGCGCCAGGCGCATCCGGCACGAACGCCACCGTCCCGCTGAACACGACCTCACCGCCCTCGATCGACGCCTGCGGCGCATCCGCCCGGGCGAATCCGGAGCGAGCGTCGACGGTCCATCGCGGCTCGAGATCACCTGGAGGACGCACCGGCACGAATGCCGGGCGTAGGTCGCCCACGGCCACCGCAGTCAACGACTCATCACCCGCAGCGGTCAGGATCGACGTCGCGGGGAGCAACCCAAGCAACGGCACAGACGCGAGCACCCGTCCGCACTCCTCGGCCACCAGCAACGCATCGAACGCGCCCAGCTGGGCACCTCCATGCTCGTCATCGATCAGCAGGCCCGGCCATCCCGCCCCGACCGCGGTCGGCCAGAGATCCGGAAGCGCAGCCGGATCCTCGAGCGCGTCACGCGCCGCCTCAACGGTCTTGAACCGCGACAACGCGCCCCGGGCCGCCTCCCGCAGCAGCACCTGCTCGTCAGACAGAGCGAAGTTCACCCCGCCACCGCCTCCCGCTCAGCGCCGCAACTCACTAAACGGCACGCCCTTGTCGAGCCGCGGCTCGGGTGGCAAACCGAGCACCCGCTCCCCGATCGTATTGCGCAGAATCTGCTCCGTGCCGCCAGCCGACTTCAGGCCGGGTAGGAACGAGATCAGGTAGCTCCACTCGGCCTCGGGATCCAGCGCGTCCGGACCCACGACGTCGGCGCCGAGATCGGTCGCTGCAATTCCGGCGTTGACCATCGTGACCTTCGCCAAGCCGGCCTCAGGCCCGGGGATCTGGCCCCTGGCCAGCGCTGTCAGCGCGCGGTAGCCGTTGAAGCGCACGGCGAGGAGATCGGTGAGGATCTCCCCAAGGCGCTCGCGGACCTCGGGATCCCGGCGCGCCACCTGATCGGCCGCAACAGCGTCGGTGAGACGCGTCGGTGACGCAAACGTGTCGGAGCCGAAGCCAATCGTGAGCCGCTCGAACATCAACACCGTGAGCGCTGTGCCCCAGCCATTTCCGACGCCTCCGACGACCGCGTCATCTCCGAGCACGACCTCGTCGAAGAACACTTCGTTGAACTCCGCCTCGCCGGAGATCTGGCGCAGCCCCCTCACGGTGACTCCCGGGATGTTCATCGGGACGATGAACATCGTCAGTCCTTTGTGCTTCGGGACGTCGGCGTCGGTGCGGGCCAGCAGCAGCCCGTAGGAAGCGAACTGCGCGTTGGTCGTCCACACCTTCTGGCCGTTCAGGGTCCAGGTTCCCTCGCCGCGTCGTGCCCTGGTCTGTACCGCGGCCAGATCGGAGCCTGCGGCCGGCTCTGAGAACAGCTGGCACCAGACTTCGTCCCCATGCAGCATCGGCCCGAGGTGGCGACTCTTCTGTTCTTCGCTGCCGTGGGCGATGATGCCCGGGCCGAGCATCCCGATCCCGATCACATCGAGGATCCCCGGGACGCCCGCGCGAGACAGCTCTTGGTTGACCGTTACCTGCTCGATCGGTCCGAGTCCCTGGCCGCCGAACTCCCGCGGCCAGGTCACGCCGGCCAGGCCGGCCTCGGCCAGCTGACGCTGCCAGGTGCGGCGGGCCTTCACATACTCGCCGTCCTCATAGGAGCCCGAGCGCGACGGGGCCTGCGCCTTATTGGCATCCAGCCAGGCGCGCGCGTGCTGGCGGTAGGAGGCCTGCTCCGGCGTGTCGTTCAGGTCCAAGGTGTCTCCTCCGGCTGTGTGAATCGAGATTCACGATGGTACCGGGTCAGGGCGCACCCAGGGCCGGCGAGGTTTACTCCAGTCGGCGCCGATGGCTGCGGCCCCGCTCGAGCCGGCGGCGGCGTGAGCGCCCCGAGACCTCCCGCGGCCGTCCGCGCCCGGCGCGCGCCGAAAGCCGCTGGCTCCTCTCACGTGCCCGCTCCCGATCCTCGCTGAGGCCGACCTCGAGAAACACCAGACTCGTCGCCGCCACAAGGCCGAGACCGATCAGCGCCAGCGCGAGCGCCTCACCGGTCCCGCCGGCTACGACCGCCGCACACACTATCCCCGCCAGGATCAGCAGCCCGGCGGAACCGAACGCGACGACGCGGGATCGCTTGCTCACGGCACACGTGACGGTACCCTGTCACGCGCTCCGGGCCGAGAGGGCGGCTTGGACCGCTTCAGCTACGCGCTCGATCTCGTCCGGAAACAGGTCCGGATGCATCGGCAGCGACAGCTCCTCGGCTGCCCACCCCTCAGCAATCGGCAGCGCCCCGTGTCGCAATTGCGAATCGGCCCAGGCCTCGTGTCCGTGAACCGCCGGCGCGTAATGGACCCCCGTCTGGATTCCGCGTTCCCGGAGGATCGCCGCGACCGCCTCTCGGTCTTCGAATCTGGCCGCAAAAAGGTGATAGATGCAGCGGTTGTCCGTCGCTTCCTCGAGTACTCTCACCGCTGCCGGTAGCGACCGTCGATAGCGCTCGGCGTGTCTGCGGCGCGCTTCGTTCCAATCATCGAGATGCGGAAGCTTGACCCGCAACAGCGCAGCCTGGAGAGCATCGAGACGCTCGTTCCCGGCGAGCTCCACGTGTTCCCCTTTTCCGCGTTGGCCGAGGTTGCGGAGACGGCGCAGCCTGGCGGCAAGCATCTCGTCGCCCGTGCAGACCGCACCCCCGTCCCCGAGCGCGCCCAGGTTCTTGCTCGGATAGAAGGAGAATCCGGCAGCGGCACCCAGCGAGCCTGCCCGGCGACCCTGATACCGAGCGCCGTGCGCCTGCGCCGCATCCTCGAGCACTAGCAAGGCATGCCGCTTGGCGACCGCTTCGACCGCATCCATGTCGCATGTCTGTCCGTAGAGATGAACTGCGAGGATCGCCGCTGTGCGAGATCCGACCGCCGCGCGAGCGGCGTCCGGATCGATCAAGCCCGTCCGGTCATCCACATCGCACAAAACGGGAATCGCACCGACCTGTGCGACCGCCAGCGCTGAGGCGATGAACGTGTGCGCCGGCACGATCACCTCATCCCCGGGACCAATCCCGTAGCCCGTGAGCATCAACGACAGCGCGGCGGTCCCGGATGCTACGCCGACGCAATGAGCTACCTCGCAGTACTCGGCGAACTCGGCTTCGAACTGCTCGAGCTCGGTTCCTAGCGTGAATGCGCTCGAGCCAAGCAGCCGGGCAAACGTGTCTTTCAATTCGCTTTCAATTCGAGCGTGCTGACGCTCGAGCGCCACAAACGGCACGGTCTGACCCCGCCGCTGCGGGATGATTGCTGCTGCCTCCACAAATCCGCCCTTGGTTGTTCTCCTTGCAAGCAGATTTATGGCATCTCACGGGAGCGGTCGGAATAGGCCGCCTCGCCCATGGACTCGTTCAATCTCATGAACGATCCGACCCTTATACTTGAAGTTCAATTGAGGCTTGGCTCGCGGAAGAACGCCAGGTTTCATCGCTGTAGGGGTTGACGACGGGATGGCGAATGAATGAACGAGGGCGAGGGTCAAGGTGGTTTGATTCGCGTGCTCGTAGTGGACGACCATGACCTGTTTCGGGCCGGCATGTCCGCGTTGCTGTCATCCCAACCTGATATCGAGGTAGTAGCGCAGGCGTCCGGTGGTCGCATGGCCGTGCGCTTGGCGCATGAGCTGCGCCCCGACGTGACGCTGATGGATCTGCAAATGCCCGACCTCGAGGGTCACCATGCCACGCGCGAGATCCTCGCGCGTGACCCATCGACGCGCGTGGTTGTGCTTACCGTGCTCTCGGACGATGCCGATGTGGTCGCCGCGCTGGAGGCGGGTGCGTGCGGCTTCCTGGCCAAGGACACGCCTATCGATGACGTTATCGTTGCCGTTCGCGCCGCAGCCCAGGGGGCGGCGTGGCTGTCCCCCCGCGCCGCCGAGGTCGTTTTAGCTCGACTGCGCCGGACGGAGGAGGAGCAGCCACCGGAGCTCGAGCCCGTCGTAGAGCTATCGGCGAGAGAACTGGACGTGCTGCGCCTGATTGCTCGCGGGCTCGAGAACTCGCAGATCGCCGCGACCCTCAACATAAGCCCCCGGACGGCCAAGAACCACGTCTCGAACATCCTCGCGAAGCTCGGCCTTCCCAGCCGAGTGCAGGCAGCGATCTACGCGGTCCGCCGCGGGCTGGCATAGGCGCACGCCGAGCCCGGGAGCGGGCGCCCGCAACACAAATTCGCCCGGGAGCTTTCTGGATCCATCATCCGTGGCCGACCGCAGCTCCGCGATCGACTGCCGAAGAGACTCGATCGCCTGTTGGATCGGACGGCGGAGATCCTCCGTCGCTCCGTCTCCGACTCGAGCGCGGATCGACTCGAGCGTGATCAGCGCACCGCAACTCGCCTCGAGCGCCGTCTGGATATGCGCCGCTGGATGACGGGATTTGCGCTGATGCTTCATGCGTTCTGACCTAACGGGATTCGAACATGATCCCTTCCGGTCAGCCTGCTCACAATGAGCCAAATGGCCCGCCGCCCGTTCAGACGTGGTGCGGACCGCCGTTGTGCCTCCGGTCCGGGCGCCCGCCCCAGCGCGAGGCTGGACTGGTCAGCGCCGATCGGTCTTCGACTCCAAGCTTGTGAACCAACTCTGAGATGTGCCGCCGCACCGTCACGGGCGCGATCTCAAGCTGCCGCGCGATCGCTGCCGTGGTATTACCGCGCCGCAACATGCCGAGGACCTGCGACTCTCTTGCCGTCAGGGTGTCCCCGCCAGTCCCGCCGGCTCGTAGCTCGAGCAGCAGCTCTAGAACCATCGAGCGCGGGACCACCGCCTCGTTGGCGACGATCCCGGCAATGATCCGCCGCAGGCCACTCGCGTCGAGCACACCAGGGGCGTACCCGATCGCTCCGGCACGGACGGCTGCCAACAGATCGTCGGCGTCGCTACGTTGAGCAACCACGACGACCGCAGCATTGGGTGCGGCACGGCAGATGCCGCGGACGGCGGCAAGCCAGTCGCCTGAGATCTCACGGGCCAGCAGGCAGGCGTCTGGTTGCTCCCGCTTAGCTGCGCGGATCGCTTGCTCGGCATCACCGGCTTCTGCGCAAACCTCGACGTCCTCGCCGAGCGTCATCCGGATGCCTACACGAGTTGCGGCGTGGTCGGCGATTAACAAGCGCAGATGAGCGCTCACGGAAGCATGACCTCGAGCTCGGTCCCGCGCTTCCTTGGCTGCCGCACCGTCAGCTGGCCGCCCAATGAGGCGGCGCGCTCGCGCATACTCCGCAGACCGAAGCCTTCTGAAGCGGGCCCAGATCGGGTGTTATCGATCCCGGAGCCGTCGTCGACGACTCGCAGGAGCATTCCCTGGTCGGTCTGCTTCAGAGACACGATCACGTTTTCAGCCCTACCGTGACGGGCTGCGTTCGCGATCGCCTCGCGAGCAATCCGTGCCACGTGCTCGCGGGCATCTGGGGCGATCTCATCGCCGAGGCGGGCGTGCACTGCGATCTTCATGTCAAACCGATCGCGCAACTCATAAGCGACCGATTCGAGCGCCTCCTGCGCTGTTGCCGCTCCCGGATCCGACAGTTCGGCGATCGTGCCGCGGGAAGTGGCCAATGCCCTCCGCGCGGCAATCGCCACCGGATGTTCATCGCCGAGCCGTTCTGCGATCCTCGCGCCGTGCGCGGCGATGAATGCCAGGTCCTGTGCCAGCCCGTCATGCAGGTCCTGCGCCACCCGGCGCCGCTCGGCGATTGTGGCTGCCTGCGCAGCCGTCTTGCGCAGCTGAAGCTCTAAGCGAACCGCGGCGGCAAGCAGCAACGCAAACGCAAGCAAGCGCACCGCCTCACGCGACGCCACCGGTTGGGACGCTGGGAAGGGCAGGCCGAGGTGGGAGAGGCTCGTCGCGGCCAGCAAGATCGCGCCGCCGGCCAACCACCTGCCGAGACCGTCGTGATCGATCCGGTCCCGTGACGCAAACACGACGGCGCCGCAGATGAACAGTCCCGTCGTCCCCAGTACGACGACCAGCTCGAGCGGATGCTGAGCGGCGCCGATCGTTCCACGCGCGCCGTGCGCAGCCACCGCGCCGAATTGGGCGCCGAGAAATAGGCCCCCGAGCTCCCCGAGAGCAACGGCGAGCACGCTCAGGATCGCGACGATCAGGACTGGGCGGCCTCCGGCTATCAAGCTGTCGGCCGGAGCAAAGGCCGCCGCGGCAAACGCGGCGGCGACAAACAGCTCTCCCCATAGACCGACCACGCTGAATTGGCCGCCGGCATCCAGATTCAGCGCAGCCGGGAGCGCGCGAGAGAAGAGGGTCGTCAGACCGAGTGTCAAGAGCGCCCCAAGCAGCAAAAGGTCCCGAAGGCGCCGGGAGAAACCGAACTGCGCTCGCAGAAGCCAAGCCCCACCAAACGCGAATAGCGTCATCACCGTTTCGGCGGTGGCGCGCAAAGTCGGAGAGTTGTAGTCCGACGCTGGGACGATGGCGGTTAACACCACGACGGTCGCCGTGATGGCGAGGACGCTCAGCAGCCAGAGCCCGCCGGGAAGCGTTGTCGACCCCTCCCTGATCCCGCGCGCCATGCCGGCGCTCCGGACGCCGGTCTTCTTATTATGCAAACGCCACGGGAACGTCCAAACTGGCCCGCCATCGCCGTCGCCTTCAGTACTGGGCCCCATCTGCCCCCCTTGGGCTCGCGAACTCCGATCGCCAGCGTCATCCTAGCGAATCACCGGGAGCTTTTGCATCACTTTGCCGCGTTTAAGTGATCATCCGTGTGCAAACGGCCTATTGGTCGTGTTCAGCACGTTGAACGTCCGAATGGGTCGGGCCGGTCATTGACCCAATCGGCGACCGTCTGAATACTCACTCGACAGCGAGGGCAAGGCGCCCTCAGGGGACCAGCAAAAGAGAAGCGCGACCGCATCCGCTCGGCGGATCGCGGGCGTGTGCTCGTTTGCGGTGCCAGGGCTACGAAGTTCGACGAGGGGACAAACGTGATCAGGGAAGCTTTTGCCACGACGCCAGGGACGATCGGCTTCAGAAGCCGGACATCTTTGGACGAGTCGTTCGAGACCCGCGACAAAACCCGACTCGCCGTCGCCCGCGCCAAGGAAGGCGATCAGGAAGCGCTCCGGTACCTGTACGTCACCTACTCTCACAACATCTACGGTTACGTGCGGTCGATCGTTCGTGACGACCACGAGGCCGAGGACGTCACCCAGCACGTGTTCGCCAAGCTGATGACGACGTTGGCCAGGTATGACGACCGCGGAGTCCCGTTCTTTGCTTGGCTGCTTCGCCTCGCTCGCAACGTCGCGATCGATCATCTCCGGGCGAACCGCATGACGCCGACCGAGAACGTCCTCGATCCGGACGTCAGCTCGTTCGCCGATATCGATCGCTCGCAGATCGTCAAGGAAGCGCTCGCCAGCCTCCCCGACGAGCAGCGCGAAGTCGTGATCCTCCGTCACCTAATTGGACTTACGCCAGGCGAGATCGCCGACCGCATGGGCCGGACCGAGGGCTCCATCCACGGCCTGCATCATCGCGGCCGGCGAGCGCTCCAGCGAGAGCTCGAGCGCGTCGACTCAGCACCCTTCACGCGGACGCCGGATCAGTTGGTGGCCGCGTGATAAAGGCGGCCACCGGCACCCGCCGCCATATCCAGGGGCGGTGAGGTGCCGGCGGTCGCGCTTTAGCGCCCTCGCACCTCCTCTGAACTTGCGGCCTGAAACGGGGGCGCCGTCGCGGCGATCGCGAGACGCGGTGGTGTAAGACGATGGCGCCTCACAGGCGCGGACCGGCGACTGAACACCAACGAGCCGCCGGCCACTTACACGCATCACGCGGTCGAGCTCCGCCTCCACCTCGATGAGCACAAAGCACATCAGCAGTTACGCGGGCAAGGCGACAGCAACCCTAAATCTCGGCTAGGCTTCGCCGCCACGCCAACTGAGCCGAATCCTCAGGCGCCCACTTCGGCGGACAGCTCACCGACCAGCGTCATCACGGCTCCTCCGCCGCCGCAGCCGCCGCCTCCGGCCGACGCGACGCTTCCGACGATCAGCGGCACCAGCAGCCGGGCAACAGCTGACGGCGTCTACCGGCACTTGGACGAACAGCCCGACGCTGTACTCCTACCAGTGGCAGCGTTGTCAGCAGGGCGTGGAAGGGCCGCACTGCGGCTATATTCGAACCTACTGACGTATCCGTGGGTAGTGTCACCGTCCGGGGAGGGGTGGGCAGAGCCCGGCGAGTGAGAGCATCGCGAGGGCGATGACGGCGTTTGGTGAGTGGTAGCCGAAGCCGCGGCGGTTGATCAGGCGGATTTGGGTGTTGATCTGCTCGAGGCGGGCGTTGGAGCGACTCGTCGAATGCGCCTGATTCCTCGGATCTGAGCGTTTTGCTGCGGGTGCGGGTGACGCACCCGTTTTATCCGTGGGCTGGCCGGGAGTTGGAGTTCGTCAAGCGCCGGCACAACTGGCGGGCGGATCGCGTGTACGTGCGCGACGATGCGGACGGTTTGGTCTCGTTGCCCGCGGAATGGACCGATGCGGTGCTGGAGGATCCGTTGGTGGTTGTGGCCGGCGGGCGCGCGCCGTTCCATCTTGAGGGGTTGCTCGCGTTGTTGGAGCTGGTCGCGTCGCTGGCGGCGGCGCGGTAGCTCAAGCGACCGCCGCTCCCGCTCGCGTCGACTAGCTCGCCGTCAAGCGAATTATGCTGCGCATGTCAGCGGGATTATGCCGCTGGTGACCGATGACCAGGCTCGCACCGTGCCTCTTCTGTCGCGATACGTGCCGGGTGGCAGCGGGAATGTCGGGGTGAAGCGCTGAACACGGGTAGCTCTCGGATAGGTTCCGTCCGACTGTGGGCGCATAATCTGCCGGACACTATGGGAGAGGAGCGGTATGGCTGCGCGGGCAACTGATGGCAAGGCGCGGGAGTTGACGGCGTCGCGGACGCTGAACCCGCGCCCGGAGGCGGTCGTCGATCAGGGGTTTCGCTCGGCGGAGTTCTTCGACGCGCGGGATCTGGTGCAGGTGAAGTACGAGATGGTGCGCCGGGTCGAGGCCGATGGGGTGTCGGTGAGCAGGGCGGCGGGCGCGTTCGGGTTCTCCCGGCAGTCGTATTACTCGGCGGCGCGGGCGTTGGCCGGCGAGGGGATGGCGGGGTTGGTGCCGGACAAGCCGGGGCCGCGGGGGGCGCACAAGCTGACCGATGAGGTGCTCGAGCATTTGGAGGGGCTGCGGGAGGCCGATCCCGGCGTGGGCGCGGCCGAGCTGGCCGCCGCGGTCGCTGAGCGGTTCGGGGTCACGGTTCATCGCCGCTCGGTCGAGCGCGCGCTCGCTCGCCGGGAGGCCGCCACGCGGGGCCCGAAAAGTGGCTGACGGCGGCGAGTCCTGGGCAGATGCCGGCGCGCTGGGCGACGGGTATGAGCGGCTGCGGGCGGCGGTCCTGGCGGGCGGCGCGGGCGGTTGGCGGCTGGGGCATGGGGTGCTGAGCGCCCGCGGGATGACCGCCTGGATGAGCGCGTTCGGCGAGCTCGACCCGCCCGTCCTCGCCACCACGGGCGCCGCTGTCGGCGCGGTGGCGTCCTCGTCTGAGGGATGCGAGCAGCCCGCCGGCCTACCGGCGGCGCTGCCCGCCGCCGATCAGGTCGTCGCGGTACTGACGCAGATGGTGCTTCCCCTCGCCGCCTAAACCTGTCACCAATTCACCCACTGTCACTACCGATTCCTTGTCAACTACCAACTACCGATTCCTTGTCACTACCGATCACACGAGGAGACACAATGCACACAATGCACGATCAGAGCAAGCTCGACTTTCGTGATCTCAGGCGGCCTTGGAGGCTGACGGTGCCTGGGGTTGCGTGAGTTTCGGTGTGGTGGTCATCGGGGGTGCTTGTGCCCAAAACTCGTTGCGGATGAGTTCGCGGCGTAGCGCGGCGAGCATGTCGGCGTAGCTGATTGTCGTCTTCTGGCGGTACCACGGAGAGGCTTTGCGGCGGGCGTCGAGGTCGGCTTGCGGGTCGCCGTGAACGGCGTACCAGACGATCGTGATTGTCTGGGTCAGAAACCCGAACGGAACGGTCCGCTCGACTGCTTTCTGGACGCGGTTGCGGGCCTGTCCGACGCCGTGGGCTTTGGCCTCTTGGTTGCAGGTTTCGATTGTCCAGCGGCTGTCGTAGCGCGCGATCAACTCGCTGGCGCTGACATCGGCGTCGGTGCTGGCGAGCGCGACATCGAACCCCTCGCTGCGGCCGGGGTTGCGGATCAGGATGACCTTTGACCGCCCGCGTGTAGAACGGCTTGTACCACAGGCACACGAACTCGTGGACGTGCGCGGTGCGCTCGCGACCGTCCGGGCTGGTGATCGTGACGGGCGTGAAGATCGCGGTGCTGGCGATCTCGGCGAGAGTGGGAAGCTTCGCGCCTTTGAGCGGGGTGCGGCCCAGCTGGCCGGGGCGCCGGCCTGCGGGCGCGAGCTCGTGCACACGAGCGTTCGCGCGCATCCTGGTCGTGACCGTGACGCGGTCAGGCAGCCCGCGCCACGCCTTGCTGGCGTACGCGCCGTCCATCACCAGCTCCACGATCCGGGTCGGGAACCGCGCCAGGATCATCTCGATCAGGGCTCTTGCCAGCTCGGGCTGCGAAGGCCGCTCGCCGTCAAGCTCCGGGCGTGCCTGGTCCTTGGGTTCGAACAGCCTGAACAGGACGGGCAGACCGACCACCCGACCGCCGAGACACGGAAGCTCGATGACGAGCACGACCACGACCCAACAGTTCCCCCAACGCGTCCGCTGCCCGGACCCCTCGGGCTGGGCGCCGTCGTGCAGGTAGTGCGCGCCGAACACCTTGCGCCCCGAGCGCCCGAACAGCGTGTCATCGACCGCGAAGCGGATCGGCGCGTCCCGCCCGGCGAACACCACGACCACGAAATCCAGCAGCGCCAACCCGACCCGGTCGGGATCCCAGCAACGCCGCGCGAAGAAGTCATGCGCACGACTGTGATGCCAGCAGCCCGCGAGCCCCGCCGCCTGCAGCATCCCCGTCACCGTGCAATCCCGCACCCGGCCCGTGAACCCGACCAGCAGCATGCTGAACGTCTCGAACGTCGGCTGGGAAAAGCATCCCCGCAGCAGGGACAGCAGAGCAGCGAGCGAACTGGGAACCTGACACACGGCGGCGACCCCCCGATGAGCAGGCCACGGACAGCGCGCCAACGCCCCGCGGCCGATGGACTTGTCGCCCACCGGATTCGGGGTCGCCGCCAACCCTCCTTTAACCTGGGTTGTTCCGGGTTTTCCGTGGGTTCCACGGGGTGCGCTGGGGTTGACGCTGCGGGATCCCGGGCTACTTTTGGGCGGCGGCGGGGTTCGCAGGCGCAATACGACCGGGCAGCGAAGGGGCGAAGATGGTTGGGCGATCCCTGAGCCGGGGTTGCGCGTTATCGGCAGCGGTCACCCCAAGCGTCTACGACGCCCTGGGGGCGAGTCCCGCCGGGGATCATCCGGATATCAGGGCGCGGCGTCCGTGCCGCTTGATCTGCGGGGGGTCAGGACCCCACCCGGAGACTGCGGTCAACCCGCGGGGGGAGGGGTTCGAGGGGGCGTCGCGCGCCGGCAGAATCTGGCCGACGAGATCCTATCCTGCGCATCGTCGGAGAAACCTGGGAGGTAGCGATGCGCGATGTGGAGCTCTACCGGCTGCTGTTGGGGATCGAGGCGCCCTGGGAGGTGCAGAGCGTGGATCTGTCGGTGGCCGATCAGAAGGTCGACGTGATGGTCGGCCACGCCAAGAGGGTGCGCTGGCCCTGCCCCGAGTGCGGCACGGAGCTGTCGGTCTACGATCACGCCGAGGAGCGGGCGTGGCGCCATCTTGGCTCCTGCACTCGCAAGAGAATCTCCCCGAACGCCACAAGCAGCGCTTCGCCGCGCTGAGAGCCACCAATCTCAAGACCGGACGGGCGTGGGCGATCAAGGAGAGCCTACGCGCCCTTGTGGCACTACCACCGCCTCGGCTGGGCCCGTCGCTTCTATAAGCACTGGTACTTCTGGGCCACCCACTCACGGCTTGCCTCGGTCATCGACGTGGCCCGCATGACCAACCGCCACCTGACAGGAGTGCTCAACTACTTCGCCACCGCGCCGATCACCAACGCCACGGCCGAAGGCCTCAACTCCAAGATCCAGACGATCAAGAAGATGGCCTACGGCTACCGCAACCGGGAGCACTTCAAGACCGCCATCTTCTCCCACTGCGGGGGTGGTTTGCGGCCTGCAACTCTACCCCGACCACCCCCTCACCCACGGAAATCCCGGATGACCCTTAACCTGCTCAGACCGGCAAAACGCCGGGTCATGTCGGTAGAAGTGGTGTAACGAGCGTCTCGGGTGGGTCGACCGCTGAAGAGGGGTCGGCCACCGTGGCGCGGAACTCGTCGGCTGTTATCGCAGTCAGACGAATGGAGACACCACGATGGCCGAAGTTCAGAGCATGACGGTTGCCGATGTCGTCGCCAAGACGATGGATGGTCGGCTTGAGGATTTCGTGCGCGAGGCGGTCGCGCTGGTCGCCCGCGAGGTGATGGAGGCCGAGGTCAGCGCTGAGGTGGGTGCCGGGCTCGGCGAGCTCGCGCCGGGGACGCGCGTCACGCATCGCAACGGGTATCGGCCCAGGGCGTGGGAGACGAGGGTTGGGGAGCTCGAGTTGCTGGTCCCGAAGAAGCGGTCGGGTCCGGCGTACTTTCCGAGCTTTCTGGAGCCCCGCCGGCGCAGTGAGCAGGCGATCGTTGCGGTTGTGTTGGAGGCCTACGTGAACGGTGTCTCGACGCGGAAGGTCGATCGGCTGGTGGAGCAGCTGGGGATCGAAGGGATGACCAAGGACCGCGTGAGCGCGATCTGCCGGGCGCTGGATCAGCAGGTCGAGCTGTTTCGCGGGCGGCCGTTGGAGGGCGCCTACCCGTATCTCTGGCTCGACGCGAAGCAGGTCAAAGTTCGTGACCACGGCCGGGTGGTGTCCAAGGCGCTGGTGGTTGCCTATGCGGTGCACGAGACCGGGGTGCGGGAGGTGATCGGCCTTGATGTCGGCGAGGTCGAATCGGGCGCGTTCTGGGTCGAGTTCATCCGCGGGCTCAAGCAGCGCGGGCTGGATGGGGTGCGGCTGGCGATCTCCGATCAGCACGAGGGGCTCAAAGCCGCGATCGCCCGGGTGCTGGGCTGCCCGTGGCAGCGCTGCACCGTCCACTTCTTGCGCGACATGGTGATGCACTGCCGCCGCGACCAGCGCGGGCTTGTCGCCGCCGCGCTGCGCGAGGTGTTCAACGCCGAGGGCCTCGAGCAGGCCCGCGCGCGCGTCGGGCACGTGCTCGAACGGCTGCAGGGGATCGCGCCGAAGGTATGCGAGCTGCTCGAGACGGCCGAGGAAGACCTGATCGCGTTCTACAACTTCCCGGCCGAGCACTGGACCAAGCTGCGCTCAACGAACCCGCTGGAGCGTGTCAACAAGGAGATCGGCCGCCGCACCGACGTCGTCGGGATCTTCCCCAACGACGCCGCGGTGATTCGCCTCGCCGGCGCGCTGCTCTCAGAGCAGAACGACGAATGGCTGGTCCAGCGCCGCTACCTGTCGGTCGAGTCGATGGCGCTGACCCTCGCCGATCCCCCCGAGCAGGCCGACGAGGAGGTGCCCAGTCTCACCACAACCGCTTGACCCCGCCCCCCGGCCCCAATCACCCGGGCCACGCAACCATCACGTTGCACATCGGCGCGTCCTCAGCTCTAAGGCCTGCGGCAGACCGACGCAAGCGATAGGACCCTCGGGATGAGGCACCGGCGAAACGGCATAGCTTCGCGCCGCCGGTTCCCGTCAAGGGCCGCCGCTTCGCGGCTCGCTTCGCTCGGCCTGCCGGGCCCGCCCTTTGACTGGACCGCGGTCGCTTCGCTTTCTGGCAGCGAGAGGTTGCGCATGAGCGCAACCTGGCTGGTTCAGGCCTCAGGCGCCCCCTACCAAGTAACCGCTCAACAACCCGCGACCAAGCCAAACAACCGAGAAGAGGTGAGCACGCTCCCGCCGGCGTGAGCCGCCATCCATCCCACCGACGAGCTAACACCGTTACACCACTACATACGACTTGACTGGCTGGCAGCCTCCAGCTCTGCGGCTAGCAGCCGTCCGAATTGCCACTCGGCAGAGGAACTGGTTTGTTAGACAACTCGGGCACGTAGTTGCCTTTCCAGACATTGCCGGCGCCGTTGCTTTCGAAGCGGCTAACGTAGTCAGTGCCGTTGTACCCATTGTCATCCGAGAACGCGTTGTTGGTCACGGCGTTATACGTCGAGCCGCATCCCCACGCGAGGTCCATTCCCTTGATTCCTTGCATGTAGCTGTTATCGACCGTGTCGTGGGTCGGGGGACCCCAATCGGAGAGTGCGGTGATTGCTCCAGTGACGCAATAGCCCGCCCCCGTGAGGACCGAGTAGGAGTGCTCGATCGTGATGTAGGAGCCGCTGTCAATGAACCAGCCATTGTCATGAGCGCAACTCGCGAGCGGCGGCGTGGTACCCACATATGAGTTCATGCTGAGATCGTGACTGTAGTCGTCCTCGAACAGAGCAGGCTCGCTCGCGGTGTTCGTGCCAGATATGAAGTTCTTCGCAAAACCGAAGACGTTGCAGCGAACACAACTGCCGTGGTCAATGGTGACGCCGTACTGGTTTCCAGTGGAATTGCCGCCGTCGACCGTGACGTCCTCAATCAGCAAGCCCGTTGGAGAGCTGCTGGTATTACCGTCATTGATCGCGCTCGGTTGGGCGCCTCGGGCGCTGCTCGCGCAATAATTCACCGTCTGGCGGGGTGATCAACGAGCTTGTAATCGTGACGTTGTTCGCACCGCTGTCGATCGCGACGCACCGGAGATCCATTTGTGGTCGACCACCGTGTTAGGTTGCGTGATCCGTACGTCGCTGGTCACGTGCGTGAAACCACCTTGGCCAGCCTCGATCTGCGACTCCGTGTATCCGGTCGCTCCAGTCACGCCCGTGTGCCCAGCCCAACAGGACGCCGCCGCCGCACTCAGCGCGCACGGCACCGAACCACCCGACGAACCACTCGAGACGTCGCTTGTCGTTGACGAAGTCGTGGTTGTGGTCGTGGTCGTATCGCTGATGTAGGCGCTGATCGGATTGGAGGTCCAATTGCGAATTGTTGAGTACGCCGACGCGAAGCCGGACCCCGAGTAGTCACTATTGCTTCCGCTGTTGCCCGCATCGCGATAGGTGACCTGACCGCCGGTATTCGCGCCGACCGCGATCCAATACTGCCTACCGCTGATGATCTGCACGCCACCATTCAACGGGACCGTCACCCAGCCCGCAGTGTTGGTCGTAACGCTGCCCGTGTCGAGCCTGGTCGTCGGATTGTTGTGCGAGCCGGCGTACAGGCCGACTGTCGCCCCATCCGTCGAGGTCAGATACACGCTCGCGCTCGCAGCAGTGCCCGATGTGCTCGCGGTAAAACCAAACGCCTCACTGGCCGGGTACGAGGAGCTGTCGGAAATCGACTGAACGGTTTGGTTGCCGAGCAGTACCGGATCGCTCGCGCTCGCCGCGCTGGAATAGAAGACCAGCGTCGGAAACGCAATAATCGCCAACACCGCTAAGGGCGCTAGCCAGAGAATTCTGCGCATTAGGGTTCCCCTCTTGTTAGCGTTTCAGTTTGAAGCTTGGTGATGCGACCTTCTGTCACCGCGTTGCAACCGTCGTCTTGCTCTCCTCGACCAAGCCAGCCGCGACCAGCGCATTGAGACGGTCGCGAACCGCTGGAGCAACCTGAGCCCACGGTTGCGCCAGTCCGTCAGGGCACCCGTGGGTTGACGGAGGATTCGTCCTTGCCGGATCGCGCATGTCGAGGTACGTCAAGGCCGGCAGCGTGTTCCACGGTCCCAGCGCATCGAGCTCGACCTGTTCGATGATCGAACCGAGCACGCGAAACCCAAGGCTGAGGCGATCGAACTTGACGGGCCGCATGATCGACGCATCCATTTCGCCCGATGTTCCGACATACACGCCTTGCTCGAAGGTCGCGATTGCGGCCTGCTCCGCCGGATCGCCGTACGGAGCCTGGTTGTTTGACGCTGCCATGATGCTGCTCTCAGGTTCCGGTCATGCTCAGAGTGAGCTCGTTGGTCGCTGCAGTGGGTCGTCGCACGCTGGCTGCGTCCCGGAGAACAGGGGCGGCGCCTGAGCCGATCGTGGTGTCGTTGGTCAGCAGTACCCGGCTTGGATCGAGGTGGGAGCGCCGGAAGAGCAACTTCCGAGCGCGACTCGATCACACGCTGGTCCTCGGTGTCGTACGGGGTCGCGTCGTAGTACGTTCGCGCAGCGCAGCCCCCCAATTAAGAGCTCGACGCGGTCGTCTACCGGCACCGGCCCAGCAGCCAGTGCGAGCATCTAGGCTCGACAAAACGGGTCCCTTCTCTTTCTGGTGCCTACGAGGTTAGCTGTCGGGCTCGCGCTGAAAGACGCGCTACGCCGGAAGGACCGGCGATTCGCCCCATGGAGCCTGGCGGCTCCTCCGGGTTCCCCGCTCCCCGGGCGCTGGACGCCTCGGGGATTCGGCTAGGTCAATATTGCAGGCGGGAGCGTAACGGATGTGCGAGCGTAATGGGTTCTCCGCTCCGTTTGGGCGTGGGCCCCCGCGGGTTTAGGTTCAGGAAAGCGTTCAGCCGGTTGGGGAACATAGCTTTGCGCTGTCGGTGTGGGTGCCGGCACCCGTTCCCCGCCGGTGAACGGTTGCCGGCGGGGCGCCAGCGCGTCATCAAGTTGACGAGGTACCCGCGCGCGGTCCAGGTGATCGAGCATCGGTGCCAACGCTGCGCTGCCCTTATTGCGGCACGCGCGCGGATCTGGGCCGGTAGCGTGGACGCGATCCTGACCCGTGCCGCGGTCGCGCTCGCGCTGCCTTACCACGAACTCGCCTGGACGCAGCTTCGCGCCAGGCACCTGGAACGTCGATCAGACGGGTTGGCGGCTGGAACGCCGGCGCGCCCGCTACGGGGCGCGTTCAGCGAAAGGATTGCCGTCTACCAGTTCGCTCAGGACGGTCACGAAGAGCGCGCCCCGCGAACTGCTCGGTCGTCACCTGTTGGCGGACACCGAGAATGACGATGGGAGCGACGTCGAAGACAGTAATGAGGGGTGGGAATGACGTACCGACCGAACCCATCGGGTCGCGTGTCGGCGACGTCCGTCCGTGCCCATTCCGCCGGCGACCCCCTCCTTGCAGGCACCCCCGCTCCGCCTTAAGCACGGTGACAGGGCTGTCACGCCGCTGGTGGGGCACAGCTCGGTGGGGCCGCCTGCTGTGAGGCCTCGATGGCCGGTTGGTATGCCGGTGCGCCGAGCGCGTGGAGCGCTAATTGTTGAAGACGCGACCGACGCGCTCGGCGATCTTCCCAGCGCTTGCCGGCTTCAGCGACCGCGGGGCCCGTCGACCATCTGCCTTACCTTCTCGATTTCGCGCTCGGTCGAGTGCAGCAGATCTCCCCGTTTGTCGGGCGCGCTAGGCCTGAAGATGCGAGTCGCGGCAGATGACCAATCTCTCGCCGTGTTGAGCGTCACTTGAGTTCGGCATCCGGGCATCGTTTTCCGTCTCTGAGGTTCGGCATCAGCCCTGCGTTCACGGTGACAGGTGCTTCGGCGTCTGATAGTGATTCCAACGCGAACGCCCCCCTTCCCGGCTGCGGGCGGGGGTGAGAGGCTTTCGGTCGTGCGTGAAGGAGTGCCATCGAGTGTCGGTGTCCGTTGTGGCAAATCCGAATGTGCTGGAGGCTGCGTTGGCCGTCGGCGAGGTCTGCTGTCCTGGCTGCGGCGGGCCGCTGGCGCGGTGGGGTTTCGCGCGCGAGCGCGAGGTGCGGATGCTCGACGGGGTGCGCTCGCTGCGGCCGCGTCGGGCGCGCTGCGGGCCGTGCGAGACCACGCACGTGCTGCTGCCTGCGTGGTCGGTTCCGCGCCGGCGCGATGGCGCCGAGGTGATCGGCCAGGCGCTGGTGCTCAAGGCGAACGGGGCTGGGCATCGCACGATCGCCCGCCGTCTGGAGCGTCCGCCGGGAACGGTCCGCGGCTGGCTGCGCGCGGGCGCGCGCCGCGCCGACGCGCTGCGACTGTGCGGCGTGAAATGGACCGTCGCGCTGAGCGAGGACCTGGGAAGGCCGTGGCTGGCGGACTCGCCGCTTCAGTCCGCGCTCGACGCGCTTGGCCGAGCGGCGATCGGCTGGCGGCTGCGGTCGGGAGTGGTCGCCGCCACGCCGTGGGAGCTGATCGTCGCGATCACGGGCGGGCTGCTGTTTGGCCGCCCGCGCGACCCGCCGGGCTACTGAGCACGCGTCGCGATCCAGCGGCAGGGATGCCGCGCCGTGAAATCCGGACGATCCCCAGCCAGGGACTCGCCCGCAGGGCGTCGTCAACGCTTGCTTCGCGACCCTCCTCCCACGGGCCGAAGCCTCCCAAGGATCGACCCCCTCCGTTCCCCCCTTCATCGCGCCGTTGTCCTGATCAAGCCCCCGCGCGGGAGCGGTCAACGGTTGGAGCGCTCCCGGCCGAAAGACGGCCTTGACCCGGGTCGAGCCGTCAGGGGCAGGAGGTGACGGGAAACGCCGAAACAAGCCGCCTCTGACACCCGGCCACCTTGTTTCGTTCCTTCGTGCGTCTCCCTCATGCCGAGTGGACATGACGCTCGCGTGCCGAACTCAAGTGACGCTCAACACGCCGTATAACTGCTGCGTGGAGCTGATCTCGCCCAGGTGGGTCTGATCGAACAAGGACAGCTGCGGATCACCGTTGTTCATCAGCGCGCGAATATGGACGATCTTCAGCGCGGAAACGAAGCCCGCGCCGCTCTTTGCGTGCCTGGGCGTGCGCGTCCGTGATCATCGGCCGATCACCGGTCACAGACCAGGCTAACTCGCGCGATCCCGAACCGCTCGCCGATGCGGTCGACCGCGCCGGGGGGCGGTCGGGTCGGCCGTGTTATCACGAAGCAACCTTGGATGCAGACCGGCCGGCCTCCATCGGCGGCAGTGCCACTTTCATACGAGAGGGGCCATCTTCTCGATCCACTCCTGACGCGGCAAGCGCCAGCCCATCGCCTCGAGCAACTCATCCCTGACCTCTTCCAACGCGGAGCTGGCGGAAAGCGTGGCCTCTGCGAACCGGCGGCCCATCGAGACCTTCGAAGCCGGCGCGATCACCCGCTGGCTGATCATCGCTACTACAAGGTCCCGCTGTGGCAGCGCTCCCGGCCGAGCACCGGCTCCAGATCCAGTTCACGCAGCCTTCAGCACGGCGGCGACATGCCCGTGCGGCAGCGAGCTCTCGATCTCAAACGGGTGCGGGTCTCCTGGAGGGACTTCATGTTGACTGGGGGATGACGCCGTGGGCGTAGCGGGATTCGTGGACTCGGCGGCGTTCTTGTTTGCGGTGGTAGTGCCAGTACTCGTCGAGGTGACCGTTGCTTCGGATAGCGCGAAGCTTGAGTACTGCCTCGGCGCTGTCGAGGCCCCAGCGCGCGCCGGTGATGTCCATCCGATCTTTCACCAAGTGGCGACAGGCGCCCTCGATCACGCCGGTCGCGATCGGCCATCCGTTGCTCAGCGCGGTTGGGTAGTCGAGGTAGCGGCGTTTGGCGAGCAGGTAGTCGGCGCAGGTGTCGGCGTTGGTGCGCTTGGCGTTCTCGAGGCCGAGGCGGGTGGCCTTGCGACGGATCGCTGCGGCGACAGTGCCAGCGTTGCCCTCGAGCACTGCGCGCGCTTTCTCGTGCACCCAGCGCTCGGCGGCGGGGTCGCCCTCGGCGAAGAAACACCACGCCGCGTCCCAGAGATACTCCAGTACATGAATCACGTCGACGAGGATCGTGACCTTGACCTTGCGTTTGCGGGCCTCGGCCTTGATCCGGTCGATCTGGTGGTTGTTGCCATCGACCAGCGCGACCCACGGGCGCTTGTGCTTGGGGTCGCGCCGCTGTGCCTCCTCGAACATTTGCGTGATCACGGTGGCCGCGTCGTCGGTGATGCTCGCAGACAGCCACTTGCTCTTGGCCTCGGGCGCTGAGCAGGCCGCCTCGCGCTCGGTTTCGGTGGCGGGCAGGATGTCGGCTGGCGTTCTGGCCTGCGGGGCGATCTCGTAGACCGCGGCGACCTCCGCCATCCGCTTGCGGCCTTGCTTCTCGCCCTTGGACAGTCGCGTCTTGAGCTTTCGCTCAGCGCTCTGGGCCTGCTTTCTGGTCTGCGGCCTGAGCGCCTCGGGACGCATCACCACGCCTTTGGCGTCGCAGGAGAGGATCAGCACGTCGTCCTGCTCGGGAGCGGTGCGCTGGCGCTGCTCATAGAAGGACTCGAAGTCCACCGCGGCCCGGACCACCAGCTCGCGCAGCTGGCGCTTGCCCAACCGCTGGCCGGTGTGGCGGAAGATCGCCTCCTGCCCCTCCTCGAAGCTGTCGCGTGTGGCCTCGATCGCCGCGAGGCGCCGCATCCCGTGCGAGTGCTTCTCCTCGGGCAGATTCAACATCCCGTCGGCCACATATAGGTTCTCCTGCCCGCGCGCCCGGTAGGCCAGCCGGTCGACCCGAACCTCCCCGACCACCGTTGACAGCGCCCGCTCGTGCGCGCGCTCGACGTTCGCCCGGCGCACCCCGTCCGAGCCCACGACCTGATCGACCCGCTGCTCCCGCAAGGCGCGCAGATCGAGCGAGTCCTGAAACAGCGCCTGCAATAGCTCGCGACCGTCGCACACAACCCGCTCCTCAAGCTCAGAATGCTCAAGGCCCTGAGCCTCCTCGCCCGACAGCCAGCCAGCCAGCCCGCAGAACCGCTCCAGGGAGCGGGCAAACCCCTCGGGCAAAGGCAGATCGCCCGAGCGAGCGCCGGCATCGCCGGCAACATCCTTTGCCTCACCATCGGCCGGGCGCTCCACCTGAAGGAGTTTGCCCGCTGATGCGTAAGCTTGGCTTGCAAGGGTGTCGAAGTCGGCACACACGTGGCCACCTCCGGTGATCGACGTTGAACGTTTCCACCGCCGACTTTCGACACCCTCTTTTTGTGTTCCTCCTTACACCTGGCGACCCTTGCCTATAGCCGCCCACAAAATCCCTGCTCAGGCACACTTTTCAGTCCCTCTCGGAGACCCGCACCCATCTCAAACTGCCCATCAAGATCGGCCCGCACCCGGCCACCGAGCAACTTCCGCACGGCGTCGATGATCGGCAGCGGCAAATGCGAGAGGTTGCCCCGCTCTCGTGCCGGACCTTCCCGCCCCCTCGGCAGGAGCGGCGCAACAGCTAGTCTAGGAGGGTGTACTGCTTCTCTGATTGTGGCTACGTGAGCCTGGCCACCACGCCTAGCGTTATCGGCGCATGGCGATGTCTACGGACAGACCGACCGCACGCCTTTCGATACACAATGCCACCCAAAGAAGTCAGATCCGGCGCAAACACACGGGATCGCGGTCAAACTCTCCAGCCTTCCACCTAGCTGAGTCGAGCATCCCCCCTCGAGAGGACACTCGTGGCACGTTGCGAGGGTAGTGACCTACCGCTCGCAGGGTCATAGCCTTATAGGGCTATCACTGCGCTAGGGAACGGGGCACGCACCCCGCGCGGGTAGCTGTCGTGGCTAGGCCCACCCCCGAGACTCGAGGGGCAATCGATCTCGGAACAAATCAATAATCGCACGCCAACTCGCCGCGACCCGCCGGGCCACGACCAGCTGACGTCCTCGTTACTCCATGCCTTGGTGACGCGTTGCCATGCTCACACCAGTGTGGAGGAGAAGGGACAAGTGAGTAACATGCGTTCTTACCACGGTACGCCGACTCATCGAAGACTAGTCTTATTGCTTGCCTTCATGCTTGTGGCCATCCCGCTTCTGCTGCTTACACGTAGCGTGCGCGCCAATCAACTAGGCCGTCTCCGGGCGAGCAGCAGTGCCGCACTCCAAACCGCAGTAAGCACTCCGATGTTGCTGGGTAATCAAACTACCGAACCTTATCACGACACGTCCAGTGGCAGTGCTAGCGAGGCGTTCGGATTCACGGCCACGAGTTCCGGCACCGCCACCACCGCCAACGTCTACCTTGACTCCACCGACGGAGCCACCGCAGGACTGTACTCGAGCTCGTCTCGCAGGCCAGGTACGCTGCTCGATAAGGGCAGCGTTTCCAGCAACACCGCTGGGTGGACCACGATCGCTCTGAAGGGCGGCGTTCAGGTGACAGCCGGCGTGCGGTACTGGATCGCCGTCGGGTCGACCGGCGCTTACGGCGCGACGGTCACCTATCGCGACTTGAACAACGCCGGCACCAACCTGGACTTCTCAGGAACCGGCTTCAGCTCGCCCTACCAGACTAACGGCCAGTGGCAGTCGAACCCGATCTCCGCCTACATCGGCGGGGGCCAGGCTGCGCTTCCGCCGTCCAACACCTCCGTGCCCACCATTTCGGGCACCGCCCAGGTGGGAGATACGCTAACCGCGTCCACGGGCGGTTGGAACGCCTCACAGCCGATTACCTACTCTTATCTGTGGTCCGATGGCACGACCGGTAGTACGGACAAGCTACCGGCGGCCGATGTGGGCAAGATGATCACCGTCAAGGTGACCGCCACGGATTCCGCTGGCTCGGCGTCGGCGACGAGTGCCGGTATGGGTCCTGTTACCTCGGGATCCTCGCCTCCGATTGCGCCTGCAAACTCGGGGTTGCCGACGATCAGCGGTACGGCTCAGCAGGCTCAGGTCCTGACCGGAACAAACGGTACGTGGACGGGAACCGCTCCGATCACCTATGCCTACCAGTGGCAGGATGACGGAACGGCGAGCATCTCCGGTGCCACTAGAGGCAGCTACACCGTGCAGGAATCCGACGTGGGCCATACGCTCGACCTAGTCGTTACGGCTACCAACAGTGCGGGTCACGCCACTGCCACGAGCGCGAAGAGCTCTGTAGTCACCTCATCTGGTGGTGGCGGCGGTGGCAGCGTTCCGTGTGCGCTGACGCACGCGGCCGGAGCGGCTGGCACCAGTTCATGCTGGGCCACGCACACTGGTGTGCAAGGAGCAACCGGCTACTCTGAGGCGCAGATCAAGGCGGGTGCCTCCGGCTTCACGCACGTCAACAGCGACGTCACGGTCAACACCGCGGGCACCACCATCGACCATGAATGGATCAGCGGCTGCGTTGCCGTCAACGCGAACAACGTCACGATCTCCAATTCGCTGATCACCCCACCCGATGGCGACTACTGCTCGGGCGGTGGTGGCGGATCCCAGGTCAGCGCCATCAACGACGGCAACCATGCCAGCTCACCCACCGGACTGCTGATCGAGGACACCACCGTTGACGGCGGCAACTCCACCGGCGATCAGTACGGCGTGTCGATCATTCACGGCTCCTGCATTCGCTGCAACGTGTTCGGATTCGCCAAGAACTACTGGTCCGGAACGAACACCGCGGCCGCGCCCACCGTGTTCCAAGACGACTACAGCCATGATCTGAGCATTCACTCGTACACGGGCACAACCCCACCGCTACCAACCTGCGCGCACGACAACGGCTGGTTCATCGATAGCGCAAACAATGTCACAATCGAGCACTCCTACTCCATCCTGACCGGAGCCGGATATTGCGTGACCGGGGCGATCACCGCCCTCGCCGATTACGGCCTGCCGCATGACATCACCGTCGACAGCAGCTACATGGAAGGCATCAACGGCGCCGACCTGTACACCGGCTCCCCGCATGCTTGCGGGACGCCGAACATTGTCATCACCAATAACGCCTTCTCGAGCGACAACGGGTTCAGCAGCACCGACTACGTCCTCCAATGGAGTCCTGCCGGAAACGTCTGGTCGGGCAATACGATCGCCGAGACGGGCGCGGCATTTGATAACCCGCCTGTCGAGTGCTAGCCGGAAGTTTTTTGGGTGAGGACGTGAAATCGCCCGGAGCGGCGGGGTTTTCGCCGTTCCGGGCAGGTGGATTGCTGTCTACTTGCTGGGGGTGACGCCTGCTAGCTCGAAGGCGGTGGCCTGGAGCTGGGTGGGGGTCGTGAGCTTGGTGAAGGTGTAGTCGCTGTTGCCGATCCGGATCGTGTTGCGGCAGAGCGTGCCGAGATCGGCGATCAGGTCTTCGAGGCTGTGGGCGGGATGTCCGTCGGCGCTAGCCACGCGAGAATCATCTCACACAAAGCCCGCTCTGTCAAGCCTTTTAGTGTCTACACATCCCAGTCTGAAAAGACCCGATCGCCCGTAGAGGCTGGCGATCGGGCCTCAGACGCTCAAAAACTTCCGGCTAGCGGCGGGACGCCACTATTACGCCGCGTGGCAATTAGTGCGTGGTTACTTGGCGTAGGCGACGTACTCGCCGTCGAAGTACTTGCTGACAATCTCACTTGTGCGGGTAGCGAGATACTCGACGGTGAGAATGACGAGCTTGGCGAGGTTGGATGAGCGGCGTCGCGCGACGTGGGTGTGAACGTCCTGGTTGAGGAGCTCGTCGGGGTTGAGCTCCGGAGCGTACGGTGGAAGGTAGAACAGCTCCATCCGCGGATGGTCCAGCAGCCAGTACTCGACCGCGGGAGACTTGTGGAAGGAGGCGTTGTCGACAATCAGGAAGATCTTGCGCTCGGCGAAGTGCTCGAGCAGCTTGTCGAGGAAGTCCAGGAAGCGGATCTCATCGCAGGTGCCCTCGAAGATCTCGAACACGAGCGTGCCGTCGGCACCGATCGCGCTGATCACGTTGGCCGAGAAACGCTTGCCGGTCAGCGGCACGACCGCGCGCTCGCCGATCGGCGCGTAGCTCTTGCCGGCGGTCTGCCCGGCGCGCACGCCCATCTCATCGCCGAACAGCATCCGCGCCCCTTCGCGCCGCGCGCGCGCCTGGATCGCCGGGAACTCGTCCTGGAGCCACGCCCGCACCCGCTCGGGGTCCTGCTCGAGCCACCGCCGCTGCGGCTTCTTGCCCGAGAACCCCCAGCGACGCAGGTAGACACCAACCGTCTGGCGGCTGAGCCCGATCCCGAACCGCCGCTCGATCAGCGCCTTGACGGCCTGCCTTGACCACAACACGCCGGGAATCTGCAGCTGATCGGGGTTCGTGCCCTTCATCAGTCCGATCAGCTCTGCCTGCTGGGCGTCGGTGAGCGCCATCTGCTCGCGCGAGCGCCGACCACGCCGCCGCTCCCTCAGTCCCTCAAACCCCCCGAGCTGGTGGCGCGCCATCCACAGCGACACCGTCCGCAGATGCACCCCCATGGCCTGCGCCACGACCGCGTGAGTGCGGCCCGCCAACACCATTCTCACACCCCGCTCACGCAGCGCTTCCCGAGTCTCGCCTGACACCCGCCTAGCGTCACTCATCACACAGTCAATACTATCATATTGACACACTCGAATGTACTGTTACCTGACGTACTATTTGCCACGCGCCGTGATATGGCGGTCACTGTCGATCAAGTTCTAGGCAGCGCAGCCAACGCCTCCGCGGTATCCCCGGTCACGCTCACTACGGGCGTGACCGGCGCCGCCGGGTCGCGTGTAGTGGTCTGCGTCTCATGGTTCAGTTCGAGTGACGCGATCACGTCGGTCACCGTTGGCGGTACAACCGCGACGCGAGACAGGACGGTTGTGAACGGCAGCGACCGCTTCTCAGTCGTCTCACTCGTGCTCAGCAGTTCGCCCGCGAGCGGCTCTTCGATCACGCATCGGTTGGTTTGAGACCCAAGCGACCAACGCGGCTGATGTTGGGAAGACCTGGACTGGAAACTACGTGGCTGGATTGCCCAGCCAGGGAAGGAGCCCCCCGGCGAATGGCGATCCTGGCCCGGACGGCTCCCAGCCGTCTCCTCGTCGTTGCGTGTCTTCTCGGTGCTCCGCAGCTGCTGACGGGGGCGTCGGGCGACCGCGCCGGTTATGGTTTTGTTTAGCCGCTTGAGACGCACTGGCGCAACGACGACGTTACGTCAGTGCGCCTATGCGGCGGGCGTCGCCGCCGCCAGCGCTCGCTCCGCGACTCGGTCGGTGGCACCCTGCGTGCCGCCCAGGAGCCGGCGCGACAGCTGTGCCCGGCGGAAGAACAACGGCGCGTCGTGCTCCCAGGTGGCCCCGATCCCACCGTGGACATTGATCGTCGCGCGGGTCGCGAAGTCGAGCGCGTGGCCGGCGGCGGAGCGGGCGGCACTGGCGGCGAGGGGAAACTCCTCGGGCCTGGACTCGCGCGCCCACCCGGCGTAGTACTCCAGCCCGCGCGCGTTCTCCAGCCTCCGCAGAATCTCCGTCAGCTCATGCTTAATCGCCTGATAGGAGCCAATCGCACGACCGAACGTGAACCGCTCCTTCGCGTAAACGACGCTCATATCCAAGCATGTCTGGGTCGCGCCGATCGACTCAGCAGCGATCAGCGCCTGCGCCAGGTACCAGGCGTCTGCCAGTAGCTCCGGATCGACCCCCACCAGCCTGCCTCGGGCCGAAGCGAACGTCACGTGCCCGAGCGAGCGCGTGGCGTCGTAACGGGTCACCGGCTCGACATCGATCCCAGTCGCACCTTCGCCAATCGCGAACGCGCCGGCGACCGGCGTGCCCTGGGCGGATTCAATCGGTCCTCGCAACGTTGGTTGGTTGAGGGGATAGTAGGTGGTCGTTGAGTGCCTCGGCGGGGGTCTTCCATCCGAGTGTCTTGCGGGGGCGGCTGTTGAGGGTGGCGGCGACGGCGGCGAGGTCCTCAGGGGTGTGTCGGGTGAGGTCGGTTCCTTTCGGGAAGTACTGGCGCAAGAGGCCGTTGGTGTTCTCGTTGCTGCCGCGCTGCCACGGGCTGTGAGGGTCACAGAAGTACACGGTCAGGCCGGTGTCAATCCGCAGTTGAGCGTGTCGTGACATCTCGGAGCCTTGACCCCAGGTGAGCGACCGGCGTAACTGCTCGGGCAGTGTCGTGATCGCCGCGGCGATGGCGTCCCGTACGGCCTCCGCGCCATCGCCAGCGAGTGCGGGACCGTTCTTCGTTCTCCGGTCACCGTGGCCGGGCGTCGGGGGGAGCTGCAGCAGCATGAGAAACCGGGTGCTGCGCTCGACGAGGGTGCCGATCGCGGAGCTGTCCAGGCCGATGGAGGGTGTCAGGTCTTCCGTGTAAGCTGACTATTTGATAGTAACAGTTACTCCTGGTGTGTCAAGTAGTGACAGTCAGGTTTCAGTTGTCGGGGATGCGGTCACCGAACTCGATTTTGAACGCGGCCAAGGCGGCTGGCCAGTTGAACACGCGCTTCCATTTGGTCTCGGCTTTGGTGATCGCGAGGTAGATCAGCTTGCGGGCGGCGTCCTCGGTCGGGAAGTGCCCGCGCGTCTTGATGATCTTCCGTAGCTGGCGGTGTAGGGCTTCGATCGAGTTGGTGGTGTAGATCACGCGGCGGACGTCGGCGGGGTAGGCCAGGAACGGGGTGATCTGCTCCCAGTGCTCGAGCCAGCTGGCTGAGATCATCGGGTAGCGGTGATCCCATTTCTCGGCGAACGTTGTGAGCTCGTCTGCGGCGTGCTCGGCGTCGACGGCGGTGTAGATCTTGCGCAGGTCGCCGGCGAGCGGTTTGCGGTCCTTGTAGGACACGAAGCGCAGGCTGGAGCGGACCTGATGCACCAGGCAGGTGTGGACGGTCGCGTGCGGGAAGGTCGCCTCGATCGCCTCCGGGAAGCCGGTCAGCCCGTCGACGCAGACGAACAGGATGTCGGCGACGCCGCGGGTCTTCAGATCGGTGAGAACGTGCAGCCAGAACTTCGCGCCTTCGGTCTGCCCGAACCACAGGCCGAGCACGTCACGCTCGCCGTCGAGGTTGACGCCCAGCGCCACGTAGCCCGCCTGGTTTCGGACCGTATGCCCGTCGCGGATCTTCACGATCAGCGCGTCGAGGTAGACGATCGGGTAGACGCGCTCCAGCGGCCGGTTCTGCCACGCCTTCGCGTCGCTGAGCACCGTGTCGGTGATCTTCGAGATCAGATCCGGCGAGACCTCGGTGCCGTAGATCTCCGCGAGGTGTCCCTGGATCTCACGGACCGTCAGACCGCGAGCGTAGAGGCTGATCACGCGATCGTCGAACCCAACCCACCGGGTCTGACGTTTCTTGACGATCTGCGGCTCAAACGTGCCCTTGCGATCCCGCGGGGAGCGGATCCGCAGCGGTCCGTGATCGGTCAGGATCGTCTTTGACGGCTTGCCGTTGCGCGCGTTCCCCACGCCACCGGGCGGCGCCTGATCGGGCTCATAGCCGAGATGCTCGCTCAGCTCCGCCTCCAACGCCCGGTTCAACAGCCGGCGCGTCAACTGCCCCAGCAGCCCGTCTGGGCCCGCGATCTCCTGCGCCGTGCTCGCGCCCGCCAGCAACGCATCAAGGACCTCGTCAGAGATCTCAAGCGGCTGCTCATCGACCCCCGGCCCACCCGGCAGTCCGGGCAACACCTCTCGCCGCTCGACGGTTTCGGATCGCTCGGGTAGCCGGGGCGGTTACCCGCCCCGGCTCCCACAGAACCGTACGTACGATGGTCGTATACGGCTCCTCGGGACGGCGGGTTATGACCTCCGCCGCCGGCCGGTTTGCGACCTCGAAGTCATCCCCACAGCGCCAGTTGTGGCGACTCGGGGGCGACGATCTCCTGGTGCGCCTCGCGATGCAGCTCGACCAGGAAAACCAGCCCACGCTTAGCGAAATACGCGTTGCGCAGGCCCTGGTCGATCGCGTGGGTGTGGCTCAGCGCCCACCAGGACTTGCGTCCTGCGTACACCTGCCGCCACGCGCTCTGAGGCTTGACGCCCAGGGCGATGAGTTTGCGGGCGATCGTCCGTTTGCGTTTCCAGTGGCGCAGCACAATCGCGCGAAGCCGACGCCGGATATGGGCGTCGAGCGCGCGCAACGTGTACTGCTCTGACGGCGAGCAGGTCCCGAAGAACCCGTGCCATCCGCACAGCCACGCGTTGATCTGGACGATGCAGTCGTCAAGACTGCTCCCCCAGTTCCGCGGCGTGAGCTGCCGGATCCGCTGCATCGCTAAGCGCTTTGTGCGCTCCGACAGCAGGACCTCCACGATCCCGGACTGCGGGTCTAACCGCAGCCGGAAACCGAGGAAGTGGCGATCATCGGGTCGGGCGAGGGCCGACTTGGCTTGGTTTACCTTCAGACGCAGGCGCCCTTCGATAAACCCCGTCAGGCTAGCCATCACCCGCCGCCCCGCCCGTTCGCTTGAGACGTACACGTTGGGGAGAGTCGCCGGGGGGAATCTCACCCCCCGGCGCTCGCAGAACCCGGCGTGAACCTCTCAGCTCACCGGGCTCCCATCGTCCAGCCGTCAGGGCGCACACCCCAGCGCCAGTGCGCGAACAGGCCAGGCTGACGTCTGGCGACGTCAGCGATGAACCTGCGCGCTCGGCCTTTGTGGCGGCGCAAGCGTTTGTATTTCCGCATGGCCCACATCACGAGCAGCTCGTTGAAGTGGCGGAAGACCGGATACAACATGGACTTGTAGAAGCGCCCGTAGTAGCCGATCCAGCCCTGGAGCTGTTTGTCAAACATCAGCGCCAGGTCCGTGAGGGACTTGTCCGACCGGCCAGCGACGCCCCAGCTGCGCATCTCGCGCCGCATCCGCGTCTTCGCCTCGCCCGATACCGCCGGAGAGAAGTTCACGAAATGCTTCCCGAACCTACTCTTCGACAGCCGCGGACGGAACGTGTACGCCAGGAAATCGAACGACGTATGCTCGTACGAGCCACGCCGGTCGGCATCCTTGCAATACACGACGCGGGTCTTGCGCTCGTTGAGCTCAAGCCCGCACTCCGCCAACCGCTTCGCGATCGCGGCCCGCAGCTGCAGGGCCTGTCGTTCGCTTCGAGCGTGGACAATCACGTCATCGCTGTAGCGCTCGAACTGGACGGCCGGGAACGTCCTGGCCATCCACGCGTCAAACGCGTGATGCATGAACATGTTGACGAGCAACGGTGAGATCGCCGACCCTTGAGGGGTTCCGCGATCCCGCCAGACCAGGCTGCCATCCTCGCGTTGCAGCGGCGCTTTCAGCCACCGCTCCACGTACAACAGGACCCAGCGCAGGTCGGTGTGATGAGCTACCGCCTTCAGGACCAACTCCCACGGAACGCTGTCAAAGAACGACCGGATGTCCAAATCAAGCACCCAGTCCGCTCGCCAGCAGCGCTCCCGGCACACCCGCAACGCCTGATGCGCCGAACGGCCCGGCCGATACCCATAAGAATCCTCGTGGAACACCGGCTCCACGCAGGGCTCCAGGTACCCGCGCACGACCGTCTGGGCGATCCTGTCAGCGACGGTCGGCACCCCTAACGTTCTAGAGCTGCCATCCCGCTTCGGTATCTCAACCGCACGCACCGGCGGCGGGAAATAGCTTCCCGACGAGAGCCTATTCCAGAGCTTGTACAGGTTGTCCTTGAGGTCAACCTCGAACTCCGCCATCGACTCGCCGTCAACACCGGCGCCACCCTTGTTCGCCTTGACCCTCCGATAGGCCTCCCAAACAGCCCGTTTGGAGATCTCAAACGACTTTGGCTTCGGCTCGCTCACGCGACTCCTTCCGCGTCACCGCGGTTGGCCTGAAAGCCAGCCAGGACGACCCTTCCCCTTCGCTCCAGCCCCATTACAGGACCTTCATCACTACTACGGTCAGGTCCGCCCCTGTGCCCCGCATCACTCTCCCCCAGACGGTTTCTGCCGCCCAGGGTCCTCCCTCTCGCGGCCAAAGGGCCACCAGCCCCACGACTTGGCCGTCGGTATCGAGACACAGGTTCTCCTCTTCCATGCCAGCGCCCACGACGAGCTCACGCCCAACCTAAACACCGAGCACCGCCAGAGCGACACGCAGGCCGCCCTCTGGCTACACCGTGCCCAAAGCAAGCGTGCTCTCCCGTGAGACCTGCACCAACCCCGGTTGCGATGCTGTCAATTGTTTTTCGATGCGTCTAGAGCAGTGGTTCAACCACGTTCGTCTTCTCATCGCATACCTGACCCGCTGACAGCGAGCCGTTTCCGTGGTCGCTTCCCACCCCGGCTTTTGACCGGCATGACACCACGGCGGTTTGGGCTCCCCGCCTGCACGGCGAACCCGGAGGGCCAAACCTCCATC
>CAWIII010000025.1:0-117129 GCA_963836065.1 uncultured Solirubrobacterales bacterium | reverse complement strand
GCGCAGCGTGTGGTAGCTGCGCTTGAGCAGTTTGCGCGCGATCGACAGGCAGGCGCGGTTGCCACCGAGCCGCTCCGCCGCCTGCTGGTAGTAGGCGTGGTCGGGTGAGTTTGGCCGGCGGGCGCATTGGGCGGCTTCGAACAGCGCCCAGCGCAACGCTGGCGGTCCCCTGGCGGGAGAGGTGGCCGGCCGCGAGGACCTGATCGCGTTCTACGCCTTCCCCTCAGAGCACCAGACCAAGCTGCGGTCCACCAACCCGCTCGAGCGCGTCAACAAGGAGATCGGCCGCCGCGCCGACGTCGTCGGGATCTTCCCCAACGACCAGGCGGTGATCCGCCTCGCCGGCGCGCTGCTCTCCGAACAGAACGACGAATGGATCGTCGCCCGCCGCTACCTCTCCGCCGAATCGATGGCGCTGATCCTCAACGCTGAACGCCTCGAGGAGGACTCGCTCGAACACCGCAACGAGGAGGTGGGCAGTCTCAACGCCGCCTGAACCGCCAACCCCCACTACTCGCAACCAGCGTGTTGCACATCGGCGCGTCGTAAGCCCCTCTGAGGCCCTCGCACCGACGGCCGCGACCGATAGCACCCCCGGATTCCGGCCCAGCCGACGGCGGGCACAACCCACCGAAGCCCCGGCCCGAGGCCGCGCACGCGCGTCTCCGCGCCCACCCCGGGGCTTCTCAGCTGCGCCAACGTCTGGCCCGCTCGGCGAGCGGCTCACGGCGGCCCTACGGGCCCCGAGTCCCCCGCATCGATCATCCGGATTCCACGGCACGGCATCCATGACCGCTTGATCCCCCCGCGCATGAACCACCGATCAAACCGTTGCCCATTACCCCCGAAGTCACCAAACGACGAGAAAGTCCGTCCTGGGATATCCATCTAACCGGAGTAGAATCGGGCTATGTCCCCGTCCCCACTGGGTGGAGCGCATTATCCGCGATCGCTGGGCGAGTTCCAGGCGTGGTTCTCGACCGACGCCGACTGCTTGGACTACCTGGAGTGGTTGCGGTGGCCGGAGGGCTTCGTGTGCCCCGAGTGCTGTCACCCCCGGGCCTGGGAGCTGGCGGACGGTCGGTATGAGTGCCGTGAGTGCCATGAGCGGACGTCGGTGACGGCGGGGACGATCTTCGACCGCACGCGCACGCCGCTGACGGTGTGGTTCACGGCCTGCTGGCTGTTCGCCACTCAGAAGGACGGGATCTCGGCGTTGAGCTTGAAGCGCGCGCTTGAGATCGGCTCCTACCAGACGGCGTGGGCGATGCTGCACCGTGTGCGCTCGGTGCTCGTCCGTCCCGGCCGCGAGCGGCTTGAGGGCGTCGTGGAGGCCGATGAGAGCTACTTCGGCGGCGAGGAGCCGGGGCTGTCCGGCGGGCGCGCGAAGGGCAAGAAGGTGGCTGGTGGGCGTCGCCGTCCAGCGAGTCGAGCCGAAGGGCTTCGGGCGCTGCCGAATGGTCCCACTGCCCGACGCCTCCGGGGATTCGCTGCGCGCGTTCCTGCTCGACAACGTCAAGGAGGGCGCCAAGGTGATCACCGACGGCTGGAAGTCCTACCCGCCGGCGACCCGAGATCTGTACGTCCACGAGCCGCTAGAAGGCGCGTCCGGGGCGGACGCCTCGAACCTGCTTCCTGGTGTGCACACCGTCGCCTCGCTGGCGAAGCGCTGGCTGCTGGGCACCCATCAGGGGCGGCTCGACGACGCTCACCTGGCCAGCTATCTCAACGAGTTCGTGTTCCGCTTCAACCGCCGCCGCTCGCGCAGCCGCGGGCTCGCCTTCTACCGCGTCCTGGAGCTCGCCGCCGCGCACGAACCGATCCGCTACCGCGACCTGATCCTCAATCCAGGGAGGCGCACCGCCAGGCCGCCCCTGCCGCCGACAAGCCGCGGCAAGCCCGCCAGCCTCGATCGACCCCCAGCCAACCGGCCGTGGCGGGCGGCCACACCGCTCTACTCCGGTTAGATGGATATCCCAGTAGTCCCGTATGCCCTCCCCCCAAGCAGACAACGAGGAGGTGAACACTTCTCAGCTTAGGCCTGAGGCGCCAACCTCACCGACGAGCTCTACGCGTTACACCACTACATCCGACTTGACTTCGACCAGGTCCGCCGCGCCGAGTACAACCAGCACGGACGCTCCGGCACCGAGGCAGGCAAACGGATCAAGGGCACCCGCTACAGCCTGCTCAAGGACACCGCCAACCAGACCGCCAAACAGCTGCTCAAGCTCGCCGAGGTCGTGCTGACCAACAAGCGCATGTACCGCGCGTTCCTGCTCTACGGCGAGCTGCGCTACATCTACAAGCTGCCCAAGAACGAGGCCGCCGAACGGCTCGACGCGTGGCTCGCATGGGCCTCCCGGTCCCGGCTGAAACCGTTCATCAAGCTCGCCCGCACGATCTGCAAACACAAGCTGGGCGTGCTGGCCGCGGTCGAGCTCGAGTTGAGCAACGGACGCCTCGAGGCGTTAAACAGCAACGTCAGGCTCCTGTCACACCGCGCCTACGGATTCCACTCCTCGAATGCGCTGATGGCCTAACCCCCTGAGTTCGGTCCGACCCGTTTGAGAGTTTCCCGGCCCTCGATAATGGGCCAAGGAGGACTCACATGAAGCTGCGCCGTCACACGCCGGAGCAGATCATCCGCAAGCTGCGGGAGGCCGAGTGGCTGCTCGGCGAGGGGAAGACGATCCCGGAGGCGGCGAAGGAGCTGGGGATCTCCGAGCAGACGTATCACCGCTGGCGCAACCAGTACGGCGGGATGAAGGTCAACGACGCGAAGCGGCTCAAGGAGCTCGAGCGTGAGAACGGGCGCTTGAAGCGGATCGTCGCCGATCAGGCGCTGAACATCGACGCGTTGAAGGAGCTCGCGAAGGGAAACTGGTAGGCCCGGCCCGTCGGCGCCAGGCGGTCGCGATGCTTCGCGACCGCCTTGGCGTCAGCGAGCGTCGGGCATGCAGGTATGTGGGGCAGCATCGCTCCACGCAGCGTCACGAGCCCACGACGGCCGGCGATGACGCGGCGTTGCGTGCTGAGCTGCGGAAGTTCTCGGTGGAGCGTCCGCGGTGGGGGTATCGGCGGGCGCATCATCGGCTGCGCGAGCTGGGCTGGGATGTGAATCGCAAGCGGGTGCAGCGTCTGTGGCGGGAGGAGGGGCTGCGGGTCCCGCAGCGCAAGCGCAAGCGCCGCCGGCTCGGCGAGTCGACGGTCCCGGCACAGCGGCTGCGCGCGGAGCGGCCCAACCAGGTATGGGCGTTCGACTTCCAGTTCGACCAGACCGCCGAGGGGCGGGCGCTGAAGCTGCTCAACATCGTTGATGAGTTCACGCGCGAGGCGCTGGTGATGCTGGTGGAGCGCAACATCGACGCCGACACGGTCATCGCCGTGCTGGAGCGGCTGGTCTCAGAGCGCGGCGCCCCAGAGCTGCTGAGGTGCGACAACGGCCCGGAGATGACCGCGCACGCACTCCGCGACTGGTGCGTGCTCTCGAACACCGGGACCCTGTTCATCGAGCCGGGCTCGCCGTGGCAGAACCCGTTCGTCGAGTTGTTCGACTCCCGCGTGCGTGACGAGCTGCTCGACGTCGAGGAGTTCTCATGCCTGGCCGAGGCGCGCGTGGTGATCGGCGACTGGCAGGAGGACTACAACCGCCGGCGGCCGCACTCATCGCTCTCGATGAAGGCGCCCGCCGTGTTCGCCGCCGAGTGGGCCACGACGGAGAGCCTGCCGACCGCCGCCTGACCGGCCGACCGCCCGGCCGCGGGTGACCGGGGGGGTGGCGCGGCGAGCGCGCCGCGACCATCGGCCACTGTCGGGTAGCCGGGACGGTTGCCCGCCCCGGCTCCCACAGAACCGTACGTACGCTGGTCGTATACGGCTCTTCGGGACGGCGGGTTATGACCCCCGCCGCCGGCCGGTTTGCGACCTCGAAGTCATCCCCATAGCGCCAGTTGCGGCGACTTGGGGGGCGACGATCTGCTGGTGCGCGTTGCGGTGAAGATCGACCAGGAAGACCAGCCCACGCTTGGCGAAGTACGCGTTGCGTAGACCCTGATCGACCGCGTGCGTGTGGCTCAGCGCCCACCAGGACTTCCGTCCCGAGTAGATCTGTCGCCACACGCTCTCACGCTTCACGCCCAGCGCGATGAGTTTGCGCGCGATCGTCCGTTTGCGTTTCCAGTGGCGCAGCAGGATTGCACGCAGCCGACGCCGGATATGGGCGTCGATCTTGCGCATGAACTGCATCTCCGCCAGGGCGGCGATCCCAAAGAACCCGTGCCAGCCCCGCAGCCACGCACTGATCCCGGAGATGCACGCGAACAGCGTGTTTCCCCAGGTTCTCGGCGTGAGCTCACGGACCCGCTGCATCGCGTTGCGCTTGGTGCGCTCCGAGAGCAGCACCTCCACCGTCCCGGACTGCGGATCTACTCGCAGCCGAAACCCGAGGAAGTGGCGATCCTCTGGGCGCGCGACAGCCGACTTGGCCTCGTTCACCTTCAGGCGCAACCGCCGTTGGATGAACTCGGTCAGGCTGGCCATCACCCGCCGCCCCGCTCGCTCGCTCCGCACGTACACCTTGGCGTCGTCTGCATAGCGAGCGAACCTGTGCCCACGCCGGTCAAGCTCTCGATCGAGCTCGTCCAGCACGATGTTCGACAGCAACAGCGAGAGCGGACCGCCTTGCGGAACGCCCTGCTCGCTGGCAATCACAACACCGTCCGGCAACAGCACCTTGGCCTTGAGCATCCGTCCGATCAGCACGAGCAGCCGCCGATCGCTCACTCGCTCAGCGAGCTTCGCGGTCAGCCGCTGGTGGCAGACGAGATCGAAGAACTTCTCCAAATCAAGATCCACGCACCACTCGTAGCCGTTCTCGAGATGCCCCTTGGCCTCGGCGATCGCCGAATGGCAACTTCGACCGGGTCGAAACCCGTGACTTGAAGGATGAAACGTCGGCTCCCACAGCGGTTCGAGCACCTGCCGCACAGCCTCCTGGACCACCCGGTCGATCACGTCGGGGACGGTGGCTTCATACTGCACCTCCTGCAGACCTGGTTTTGGTTTCGGCCGGTAGGTGAACCGAGTTCTGTATACGCTCGCGGCATTGTTGCTCGACCTGCGGCGAGAACGGGATGTAGAGCCGGTCGGCGGCCCCGCGGCGGGCGGTGAGCTTGCCAGTTGAGATCCAGGCGTAGACGACACTGTGCGAGACGCCGAGCCGCTCGGCGAGGTGCGCGACGGTGACCTCGCCATCGTTGAGGAGCTGCTCGGGGCCGGTCAGGATCCGGTAGCGCCAGCGCAGCCATCTGACGGCGCTCTCGTCGAACGGCTTGCCTTTGCCGGTGCGCAGGCCGGCGGCGTTGAGCTGCTCGGCGATCTGCGCGTTGGCGTGGTCGGCGGCTAGGCGCCGGGTGAGGTCGACGGCGGGGGATGGCGTGCGTTGCGCGTCGGCCGGCTTGGGTGGGCGCTGGACGGTGTGTTGCTCGCTGGCGCCCGAGCGCCAGCGGATCCCGACTTGAAGCTCGCGTCCCTCGGGCTGGGAGGTGAGCGTGACGTCTGCGATCAGCGCGCGCAGCAGCCGCTTGCGATCGTGATCTGATGTCGTCTTCGCGGCCCACAGCGCCGGCAGGTCGCGGGCGAGCGCCTCGAGCTGCTCGCGCGAGGGCTCGACTGCGGGCACGACGTGCTCGGCGAGCTCGGCCTCGGCGTCCTTGAGATCGCGGAGCTTCTCCTCCCAGCGGTTCTCCAGGCTGCGGGCGACCAGCCGGTTGTCCGGCTCGCAGGCGTGGAACGCGCGCTCGGCGCGGATCGCCTCATATCGGGCGCGCTCGACGCGCAGCTGGAGCGCTCGGTCAGAGCGCGCGCGGCGGTCGGCGTGCTCGTCGGCGGCGGCCAGCGCGAGCGCGATCTGTTCGGGCTCAAGCGCCTCGAGCAGCCGGCGGGCGATCAGCTCATCGACGACGGTCGCCTTGACCGAGCGGCAGCCGGGCGTGCTGAGGTGGTTGGCGCGCGAGTGGCCGCACTCGTAGTAGCTGCCTTCGCGGCGGTGAAGCGTGGTCATCGACCCTCCGCACGCCCCGCAGCGCACGATCCCCTGGCAGATCGCCTGCCCCTCGCGCGGCGGGCGGGCTCCCTTGCGCGTGTTGTTCTGAGCCAGCCGCTCTTGGTTGGCCAGGAACTCCTGCCAGCTGATGTATCCCTGATGGTGGTCCTGGATCACGACCGCCCACTCCGAGCGCGGCAGCTCGACCATCTTGCTCACGATCGCGCCGTCGGGCCTGACCACGCGGTGATAGCGGTAGCGCCCGAACACGTACGCCCCGGCGTAACTGGGGTTCCGAAGCACGCCGCGCACGCGCGCGTGCGTCAGCGCTCCCCAGCGAAGCTCGCCCGCCCACGCCCCGCCGTAGGCGCGGCGGGGGAAGCGCCTGCCCTTGAAGACGCCGACCACGCCGTAGGCCGAGCCGGTCTGCCAAAACGCCTTGAACACGTCGGCGATCGCGGCCCTGACCTCCTCGTCGGGGTCGATGATCGTCTGACCGTCGGCGTCGTAGACGAGGCCGACCGGCAGCGGGAAGTGCAGCTCGCCGCGCTCGGCCGCGTGCCGCTTGGCGCCCTGCAAGCGCACGCCCATCATGTGCAGCTCGGCCTGGGCGAGCTGGCCCTTGACCCCCAACACGAGCTGGTCGTTGAAATCCCTGAGGTCGTAGATCCCGTCGGTGTCGATCACGAGCGTGTCGGTCAGCCCACAGTACTCAAGCAGCCGCTGGGTCTCGGCGCTCGAGCGCGCCAGCCGCGAGACCTCAAGACCGAAGATCGCGCCGACCTCCCCCAGGCACACGCGCGCGACCAGCTCCTTGAACCCCCCGCGCGCCTGGCTGTCTGAGAACCGGCCCGAGACGCCCAGATCGCCGTCGACGGCGATCACCCGCTCCGGCGCCCAGCCGAGCCGGACCGCCTCCTCCGAGAGCCCGTACTGACGCTCGGTCGAGCGGAAGTTCTCGCGCAGCTGCCTCGGCGAGGACTGCCGCAGGTAGATCGCCGCCAGGCGCTCCAGGTGCGAGCTCGTGATCTTCTGCCGCGAGTTCAGCATCGGCTCCCGCCCCCAGCGCGGCGCCGAGCATGTTCGCCACCGCCACTGTCGCCTCGGCGCCGATGCCCGCCACCGCCGATCACCGCAGCGCCCGCCGCCTGAGCAGCTCGAGATTGACCCGCGAGATCTCCAACATCAACGCCTCGCCCTGGCGCGTCGCCTCGACCTGCTCTGAGGTGATCGCGGCGAGCGCCTGGGGCACGTACACCGTTCGGCTGCGCCCGTCGCCGTACACGGTCAGGTACGCGTAGGGGCCATGCAGCTCGCCCGACCGGCAGCGACAGTTCTCGCTCGAGCAACGCCGCAGGTCGTGATGAAGCGCGCCGCGCAGCGTCAACGCCGGATCGTGAACGCCCGACGCCAGCCGTCGCCGGAGCGCGAACAGCTGCCGCTCGCTCAACTCTGAGAGCTTGGTGCCCGTGCTCATCCTCACCCCTTGTGTCCGATTCGACGTGTATCCGATTCGAGACCAGGCTGACGAGTCCTTCCCCTGACGCTCATCGGATCCTCGCCCCGGCGAGCTTGTGCACGTCGGCGTTCCGCGCGTCGTCCGCACTGAAGCCGGCGGCGCACAGCACCTCGGTCAGCTGCTGGGAGAGCTCGCCGACGTCGACCGCCAGCTGGCGGCGCTCCTCGCACGCCGACTGGTACCCACAAAAGGAACGATCGATCGCCGAGTGGATCTGCTGCAGCGCCCCGAGCACTGCGGTGTCGGTATCCGGTCCGACGGCGCTGCGCGCGTCGCTCATCAGCTTGGCGATCTGGCTCTGACCGGCTGGCGCGGCCCCGTCGTAGACCAGCCCGAACGCGTCCGGCGCCAGCCCCGACCAGAGCCGCTCGTTGGCGTCGCGCAGGCGGCTCTGCGCGTCGTTCAGCCGCCCCACAATCTCGATGTCGCGCTCGAACAACGCCGACAGCCGGGCGGCCAGCTCACGTGCTCGCGCCGGAACGGCGAGCTCATCAGACAGGCTCGCGGCGATCATCGCGCCACCCCCTGCTCGCCGGTGAGCTCGGCGACCAACGCGACGAGCGCCGCCAGAACCTCGATGCTCAGCGGCCGCTCAGCCGGCCCCGCGCCACGATCGGTCGCATCCTCCGGAAGCGACACGCTGCCCAAAGGACCGCCCTCGCACACGTAGATGCGAGTGGCACCGATGCGACGCACGAACAGCACCTGAAGGCGCTCGCCGCACAGCAGATGAAACGGATGCGTGACCACCAGCGAACCCAAAGACCGCCTGCACGACCTTGTGGTATGCGATGACCGTCGGAATCCCTAGCCCGCGCTGCCCGCCTCCCGCCTTGGGGATGAACACCCGACGGATCCCGCCAGGCCGATACCTCCCCGCCAGCAAGTCGGCCTGCAACCCGGGCAACACGACCAGCCACTGCGCAAGCAGCAGCTCGATCGTCTGCCCATCCGGACCGGGAGCGCCCTCCTTCGACGCCACCTTCAACAACGCATCCGTCAATCGATACGCAACCTCCTCCATCGTCGCAGGCGCTGCACTCCCAACCTTGCTGATCGCCTTCGGCGCTCCCGCCCGGATCTCCCCAAGCCGGTCCCGGGATCTCCTACGGGTAGCCCCTTTCGGGTTTTCTGCTGTCGCGACCGGCAGGCTGAGCTGCACCGCCGTTTCTTCGACCGGGACCGCCTTCCCTTGCCCACCGGGGCTCGACCCGGCGCGCTCAACGGGCATTACCCCGCCTTCCGGTACTACTCGGCCCTCGGACTTCTGCTGGGCCATCGAGCCGTCGTCCTCTCGTTCTCCGACCTACCGGCCGAACCCGGCCGGAACCCAGCAGATCTCCTGGGGTGAAACGCTGAGACTTTGTCGTGATCGCGTCGCCACTACGCCCTCGGTCTCGACAGGAATCGGGCATCGCCGCTGCGTGGCGGCTCGCCCACCAAGGAACGCCTTACAGCGCTTCACTTTCGTTCGCCACCACGACACACCTATGGCCTCTTCCAGACCCGCCCTCACGGAAACTCCGCAGCGCACAACCAGCCGCACTGGAGCCGCCCGGTCAATTCCGGGACCGCGCCCTTGCCTCTTCAGTGTTGGATTCCCCCTATCAGGGCTCCAGGACAGGACTTCCACCTCCGATCTCAACATCCGTACCCAGCACACGCGCCTCGCGGCTACGCCGCTCGGCTCCGCGCCGACGGTCGCGCATCCCCGAGCCGCCTGGTCTCCCGCGGCCCCTCTCCGATCCGACCGCTCCGGTCGCTACCTTCCTCCGCGACCCGTATCCACCACCAACTCTCACTCGTGGTGGACCGACAAACGGGGTCCGGTCACTGATCGCCATGATCTACCTTTGCTGCGCCGGCATCCAAATCGCGCTCCCACACCGATGAGTCACCCCCAAACGAAGAGGAGAGCCCATTTTGTTGTCGCTCGGCCGCGCATGACGGGGCATGTGGCCCCGAAATTCACGGGGTGATGCCGCCCGGAAAGCGACGGTTATTGGCGTTCGGCGTCGCGCCCGGCGTGGCGGTGGCTGCCGTAGTGATTCTTGCTTCTCACACCGGACCGACTTCTGCTCCAATTGCACTGCCGGCGCCGCCGCGACCGGGTGGGTCGTGCCTCGTCCGGTGCCGCTGGCCGCGGTCCGAGGAGCCTCCCGCTGGGCCCCGGTGCGGCGCTGGGTCCTCGCGCGTGCAGCTCCGGCATCCGACGCCGAAGCCGTGACCGCGGTGTCGACGCACACGCCGGAGGGCACGACGAACATCCTGGAGCTGCTGGGGCCGAGTGCGACGAGAGGGCGACCGCCCGTGGCAGCGGGTCCGGCTCGCCGTGCTGCCCAACGGCACCACGGGGTGGGTGCCTCGATCGTCGCTCGGCGGATCGGTACTGCTGGACACGCGCCTGGTCATCGACCGCGCTCGCTTCCGCGCGACCCTGTTCCGGGACGGTGCGCAGGTGTTCAGTGCCCCGGTTGGTATCGGGCAAGCGAAGTGGCCGACGCCCACAGGGGAGTTCTACGTCCGCGACATCGTGACGCGTTACCGGAGCCCCACCTATGGTCCGATCGCCTTCGGGACGAGCGCTCGCTCTGCGGTCCTCACCGGCTGGCCAGCGGGCGGCTATATCGGGATACACGGCACCGATCAGCCCCGCCTGATCCCAGGCGCGATTTCGCACGGCTGCGTACGGATGCGTAACGCAGACACCTTGCGGCTGGCGAGGCTGATGCCGATCGGCACGCCCACCATAGTTGTCCGGTGAGCAGCGCTCAACCCGTATTGTCCCCGCGCATGACTCTGTTGCGAGTAGTGGAGTCGATGAGGCGCCGAGTCGCCCGTTCGTGAGCTGCCGGGTCGGTATTCGCCGCGATCACGGCCTCGACTGGAACCATCCGGACAGTCTTGGCTCGATGATGCCGGTTGAGCGCACGCACTTGTGTGTGCACGCGGCTATGGCTCAGCTGCCGGTCGCGGAAGATGTCGACGCCCGGGGTGGGGTCTGGTGCCGGCGGCCGCGACGCTCCCACCCAGCGCCCGTCGGCGAGCGCCGCTGCGACTAGTGACCGCGTCGATCGAGCACGGCCGCAAACAGAATCCCGAACATGACGTTATCCGCGAGTTGGGGAATAACGGGTAGCGCGCTGATCGCCGGGAACAGCCTTCCGATCATGCCGACATTGATCACGCCGATTGCGAGTCCGGCCGCGGCGGCGTGCGGCGTGACGAGGTAGAGGCGATCGGGTTGGCGGGCGGGGAGCCGGCGGGGCAGCTGGTGCTGGCGTTGCTTGACGAGGTCGTGCTGCTGCGTGAGCGGGTCGAGGAGCTCGAGCGTCGCCTTGGCCAGAACTCGGGGAATAGCGACAAGCCGCCGTCGTCGGATCCGCCGGCGTCTCGGGCCGAGCGTCGCCGGTTGGCGCGGGAGGCGTACAAGCGCTCGATGCGCAAGTCCGGCGGCCAGCCGGGGCATCAGGGCAAGACCCGGGAGCTGGTCGCGCCCGAGCGGCTGGACAAGCGGGTCGCGCATCTGCCTGACTGTTGCGGTTGCGGGCATGTGTTTGACGGCAGCGAGGAGCGGGTCGGCGATCCGGTGTGCCATCAGCAGTTCGAGTTGCCGGTGATCCGCCCGCTGGTGTTCGAGCACGCCCGGCTGCGGTTGCGCTGCCCGGCGTGTCAGAAGGCGACGCTCGCGCAGCTGTCGGCGGGTGCCCTGTCGGGGTTCGGGCCGCGTATCGATGCGCATATCGCGATGCTCGCCGGCGTGTTTAGGCTCTCGCGTGACCAGGTCCGTCAGACGGTCGTTGAGGTGTTCCGGATCCCGGCATCGACGGGGTCGATCGACAACGCGATCATGCGGATGAGCGCGATCCTCGCCGATCCGTGGGCTGAGCTGCGGGACGCGATCCGCAAGGCCGAGGCCGTGCATATGGACGAGACGACGTGGCGCCTTCAGGGAGCTCAGCAGTGGCTGTGGGTCGCGGCGTCGGCGCTGGTGGCGTGTTTTCGAATCGACCCGACCCGGTCCCAAAAGGCGGCAAAGGCGCTGCTGGGCGATGAGTTCGGCGGGTTCGTGATCAGCGACCGGTACACCGGCTATCACTTCCTCGACGTCCTCCAACAACAACTTTGCTGGTGCCACGTCATTCGCCAGCTGGTCGAGGTCTCCCAGCGCACCGGGGCGGCCGGCCGCCGCGGCACACAACTCGTCAAGCTCCACCCCAAGCAACGGAATGATCACGAGGTAGCGTTCGCGCCAACGCCTCCCCGCACGCAACCGAGATGCCGAGGTGGACGATCGCGCCGCGGCTAAATCCTGGCCGGCCCGGTGGAACAAGCGTGCCGACAGCACACGTCGTGTCGTACACGTAGACGGCGGCCGGCCGGAAGCCGCCCCGCTTGATGAGAGCGTGAAGCGTCGACGGCAACCCACTGAACGTCGCCGCCACAACGGTTGCCTCCATGACTCGTTGGCGGCGACGTGCCATTCAGCGAACATACCGGTGCCGCGTTAGCCAGACCACGCCGTGGGGGGGAAGAGATGGCCGACAGTCTTCCTTCTAAGCATGTCGCTGACGCGCGCATCCGCCCAGCCGCGGGCGTCGCGCCGGCACGGTCGCTGCTTGCGTTGTGCGTCCACCGCTCTGCCCGCTTCTGCTTACTTGTCGTCCCCGGTTGGCGTCAAGTAAGTGGCTCGGGGAGCGTGTGCGAGTGGAGGGATGCCCCAACCCGAGAACGCCCCGCGTCCGTCTCCCCCGTCCAAACGCGCTCACCCGAGGCCGAAGCGGACATACCATGCCTAGCGGCCGCACGTGAACCGTGTCACGATGCAGCCACGCTTGGACATCTCCATCCACGGTTCTGAGATGTCGGCCGGGATCCCAGGAGACACTCGGCTCTCGCTAGCCCGCTTGAGCAACGCGCAAACCCGGCTCAGTCATGGACGTCACCCGCCGGTCCCGAGCTCTCTACCGGAAGCTCGGGAGCCCCTGCGACGGCATCGGCAAGGCGCCGCCGGCGGGCACGGATCCGCGCGTAGCGCGCCCGCGAGCGGGCGAGCTTCGAGCTCTCCGGCGAGTAGAACCTCCGGGCCCAGATCGATTCCGGCGCAGCGAGACGCAGGCACGCGACCAGCGAGACCAGCGGAATGAAAATCCCTACTAGACCGAGCAGGCGCCTTCCCTTGATGATCGCCAGCATCGCCAGCAGCGCATCGATCGTCACCGAAACCGCGAGCGTGGTCACCGACGAGGAATTGTTTGAGACGTCGAACGGGGCAAAGCCGAGTAGGATCAGCCCACCGATCAGCGCCGTCACCACCACGGCGTCAAGCGATGCTCGGCCCTCCTCCGCCCAGTAGACGTCGCGGAGATGGATCCACAATGCGAACTCGTCGAGCGTGAAGCCGACCCCGACGCCGAACAGCCCGGCGAATATCTCCGAGCGCGGACTCGACGGCGGCGAGATGAAGCCGACGAATCCGGCGAGCATCATCAGCACGATGCCCCAAACCAGGTGATGGAGGTGCAGGCCGCCGCCGGTGGTCACGCTTCCAGGCCACCAAGGCACCTTGGGACTGCGCATCAACCGTGCACTCGTACGGATGAACAGGAACGAGCAGAGAAACGCCGCGAGCAGCACAAACCCGATTCGCTGGGAGCGGACATCGAGAAAGTGCGTCGAGATATCGAAGTTGATCCGAAGTCCGGCAACGATCGGCACGTCAGGATGCAGCTCTCATCTAGGAGATTCTGCTCAGCTGGTGAGCCACTCGAGCCACGCTGCGCCGGGATGGGCAACACCGAGCAGGGACCCGGAACGGGAGCCCCCGCGGTAAGTGAGCCGGCCGATAAGTCCAAACACGCCCTCGCGTCGGTTGCGCTCGACCAGTGCCGCGGGCACGGGGATGCCAAGGACGCTGTCGGTAGCAGCCTCGCCCATCGGCACGAGCGGGTCGATCGACACCCAGTCGAGGTCACGCCGCGCGCCAACCCGCTCAACGAGCGCGCGGAACTGGCGTAGCTCCCCCGCGCTGAAGAAGACATGCACGTAGGTGTCGAGCAGGCACACGAGCACGCCGTCCGCGATCGCCGCCAGCACTTCCGGCAGCACCGCGCCGGCATCGCCGCGCACGCTGCGCGCCGGGTGGGCGATCGCGACCTCCGCCGCCTTGTGAAATCGAGTCACAGCTCCGATCTCCTGAGGGATGCATGCCGCGAGCCACGCGTGGACGCTCGGATCGGCGATGTCGAGCGGTTCGATATCGATGCCGATCCGCTCGACAATCTTGAGAGGTGTCGAAGGGATCGGTGCGGGATGTCCGCCTCGCAGCTCCGTTTCGATCACCACTTCGGAATCAGGATCGCCCACTGTCACCACGTGGCTCTCGGGCCCACGGAACACATACCGATAGCGATCTGCGTGCAGGGCCAGGCCGGCCCCGGTGCCAACGTCCACGAGCGCGATCTCGCGCTGATCCTCGATCGCCGGCGCCAGTGCCGGCAGCAGGTCGGCGCACCGGCCGACCTCGTTCATCTGGTAGCGATGGCGGGCACAGAGCCCCCGGAGGCGATCCTGATGATCAAGGCAGAACGCGCGGTACTCCTGGGGAAAGCGACGATCCAGCGGGGACTGCGGCTCGCCGATCTTCGGAAACCATCTCCGCAGCGGTTGGGGCTCGAGCTCGAGCACGAGGAAACTGGCCGCAGCCCCAAACAGCAGCGGCGGGAGCTTGTCCGGCGCCGTCGTGGCGGCGATTGCCAGCAGCTCGTCGTCGTCGCGTAGGGTCTCGAACTGGGAGGCTGTCAGTCTCCACGATGCCGGTGCATCCAGTGGTGACCAGGCTGCCGCAACCTTGTCGGCTTGGTCGGCGACAACCCGAGGGTCGGTGGCGAACATCCCCGCGAAGGATATGACAGCCGCTTCGCCTATCGACCCCGCGGACGCGCTCATACCTGCTGGGTCGCGGCCGGTGGGCGATGATTCTGGAGGCCACCGCGCGTCATAGGACCATGCGAACTGTCACTTGCCATATGTCGATATCGCTCGACGGCTTCGTCGCCGGGCCGAATCAAAGCCTCGAAGACCCGATCGGAGAGGGCGGGATGCGCCTGCACGAGTGGGTCTTCGAAACCGCCAGCTGGCGCGAGCAGCACGGACGCCGCGGCGGTGAGCGGAACGCTGACTCTGAGGTCGTCGAGGAGCTTGTCGAAGGCGTCGGCGCGTACATCATGGGCCGCCGTATGTTCGGCGGCGGCGACGGCCCGTGGGATCAGACGTGGCGCGGTTGGTGGGGCGAGGACCCGCCTTATCACGCGCCGGTGTTCGTGCTCACCTATCACGCGCGCGAACCGCTGGCGATGGAGGGCGGGACCACCTTCATGTTCGTTACCGACGGGATCGAGTCTGCGCTCGACCAGGCTCGAACGGCAGCCGGCGAGGGTGGGGTTGCGATCGCGGGCGGCGCCAGCGCAGTCCAGCAGTACCTAGCCGCTGGGGCCCTCGACGAGCTCTACCTCCACGTCGTTCCAGTCGTCCTCGGGACAGGCGAGCGGTTGCTCGAGAACGTGGGTAATCCCACTCTGCAACCGGTCAAGGTCATCGCCTCGCCGGCGGTCACGCACATCAAGTACCGCGTCGTCCACTAGCCGAGGCTTGACAGCGCGTCGTTCAGCGTCTCGCTGGGACGCATCGCCGCCGCCACCTGTTCTGGGTCGGGGCGGTAGTAGCCACCGATCTCGATCGGTGATCCCTGTACAGCGGCCAGCTCGTCAACGATCGTCGCTTCGCTTTCGGTCAGGCGTTCCGCTACCGGCGCGAACAGTCCGGCGAGATCCTCATCCTCGGACTGCTTGGAGAGCTCCTGCGCCCAGTAGAGAGCGAGGTAGAAGTGGCTGCCGCGGTTGTCCAGCTCCCCGGCCCGGCGCGACGGCGAACGGTTCTCCTCGAGCACAGCGCCCGTCGCCCTGTCCAGGGTGTCGGCAAGCAGCTTCGCGCGAGCGTTATCAGTCTTCTGCGCAAGCATTTCCAATGAAACTGCTATCGCCAGGAACTCGCCGAGCGAGTCCCAACGCAAGTGGTTCTCGCTGAGAAACTGCTGGACATGCTTGGGCGCCGACCCGCCGGCTCCCGTCTCGAACAGCCCGCCACCGTTCATCAGGGGCACGATCGAGAGCATTTTGGCGCTAGTCCCGAGCTCGAGGATCGGGAACAGGTCGGTTAGGTAGTCGCGCAACACGTTTCCGGTGACCGTGATGGTGTCCTCACCGCGGCGCGCGCGCTCGAGTGCGAGGCGCGTGGCGGTGGCGACGTCGAGGATCTCGATCTGCAAGCCGTCGGTGTCGAGCCGCTCGAGAGCTGGGCGCACTTGTCGCAACAGTTGGGCGTCGTGGGCGCGCGACTCATCGAGCCAGAAGACCGCGGGCGCACCAGTGGCGCGAGCGCGCGAGACCGCGAGACGCACCCAGTCCTGGATAGCCGCGTCCTTCGTCTGGCACATCCGCCAGATGTCACCGCTCTGCACTTGATGCTCGATCAGCGTCGTCCCGGAGGGCTCGACGACGCGCACCGTCCCGGGACCGGAGACCTCAAACGTCTTGTCGTGGGAGCCGTACTCCTCGGCCGCCTGTGCCATCAGACCGACGTTCGATGTGGATCCCATCGTCGCCGGGTCAAACGCGCCGTACTCCCGGCAATGGTTGACCGTCTCCGCGTACAGAGCCGCGTAGGAATGGTCGGGGATCACGAATTTCGTGTCCTGTTGCTCGCCTTGCGCATTCCACATCTGGCCCGAGGAGCGGATCGCTGCGGGCAGCGAAGCATCGATGATCACGTCGCTGGGCACGTGCAGGTTCGTGATGCCGCGGTCGGAGTCGACCATCGCCAGCGCCGGCCCGCGCTTGTAGGCGGCGTCGATATCCCGCTGCAGGACATCGCGCAGATCCTCCGGGAGCTTCCCGATCGCGCTCAGCAGCGCCGCCATGCCGTCGTTGGCATTAACGCCAGCGCTTGCCAGGGCCTCGCCGTGCTCCGCGAACAGATCGGCGAAATAGGCACGAACGGCATGACCAAAGATGATTGGGTCCGAGACCTTCATCATCGTTGCCTTCAGGTGCACGGAGAGCAGCACGCCCTGCTCAGCGGCGTCCGCGACCTGCGCGGCTAGGAACTCATCGAGCGCGGCGCGGCGCATCACCGATCCGTCGAGTACCTCGCCGGCTAGGACCGGGATCTTTTCCTTCAGCGCAGTGATGGTGCCATCGCTCGCCACGTGCTCGATCCGGACCTCGCCGTCCTGCTCGACCGTGACCGACTGCTCCGTCGAGCAGAAATCGCCGTCGCTCATTGTCGACACGTGTGATCTGGAGCTCGGTGACCAGGCGCCCATCGAGTGCGGATGCTTGCGGGCGTACGCCTTGACCGACGCCGCCGCGCGGCGGTCGGAATTGCCTTCGCGCAGCACGGGGTTGACCGCGCTTCCCTTGGTCTTGTCGTAACGCGCCCGCACGCTGCGCTGCTCATCGTCAGCCGGGCTCTCGGGATAGTCCGGGATCGCGTATCCCTGGCCCTGCAACTCTGCCACCACCGCCTTGAGCTGAGGAACCGACGCACTGATGTTGGGCAGCTTGATGATGTTGGCCTCCGGTTGCTGCGCTAACTCCCCGAGCTCGCTCAGAGCGTCGGCGACCTGCTGCTCAGGAGTGAGCCGATCAGGAAATTGAGCCAGGATCCGCGCGGCCAGAGAGATGTCCCGCGGCTCGATCTCCACCCCGGCTGCCGCCGCGAACGCCTCCACGATCGGCAGCAGCGACCAGGTTGCGAGCGCCGGCGCTTCATCGGTGAGCGTGTAGACGATCTTCACGGCGGTCCGCACCCTACCGTCCTCGGGCGGCCGGTGGCCGGTGGCCGCGGCTAGGCGCCACTCAGCGCTTCTCCGGACTCAGCAATCCCCGGTTGTCCTGGTCGAGTTCAGGCTGAGACCAATTGTCCGGGACTGCGACGCCGCTCACATCGCCCTAGCGGCTCGAAATTGCGGCCCGCGAGGCTGACAGCGCGATCAACCGATCGGTTGATCGCGTACCGGCTAGACCTAAAACAAGCGAATGGTGCTGAGCTGTGGGCGAAAATCGTGGCTTGCGGTCTGATTGGTAGCGGGCCGGCTCGTCTGTCGTTGGTACGAGAGCGTTTTGGCGAGGGGATGAGGTGCGTGGAGTTCACTCATGTCGAGGGGGGCTGGTTTTTGGGTGGCTGACGCAGAGCCGGTGGGCCGGCTCGGGGTGAGCGCGGGTCTCGGATGGTGTTAGAGGGCGTCGAGGAGGCGGAAGAAGAGCAGGCGTTCAGGTGGTGTCGTGGTGGTGAGCAGGATTCCTTCTGGATGGATGGAATCCTGCGGTCGTGGATCGGATCGAGGCGGAAGCGATCGCGGTGGCTGGTGGGGAGCCTGCACGGGCGCTGGTTGTCCGGCTGCTTGATGCGTTGGACGAGGTGGCTGGGTTGCAGAAGCGGTTCGAGGAGCTTGAGCGGCAGGTGAACCGCACCTCGCGCAACAGTTCGGTGGCGCCGTCGTCGGATTCGCCGTTGACGCGACAGCAGCGCCGTCAGTTGGCGCGGGAGCGCGCGAAGAAGCAGCTGGAGCGCGAGCGGCGCGAAGCGCGCAGTCAGGGCGGGCAGCCGGGTCATGAGGGTTCCAGCCGGCCGCCGGCCGAGCCGGAGCAGCTGACCGCCGGGCCGTTTGACTGTGTGCCGGGGCGGTGTGGGTGCGGGCACCGGTTCACCGGCGGCGAGGAACGCGTCGGCGATCCAGTCGGCCATCAGCAGTGGGAGCTGCCGGTGGTCGTGGCGGAGGTGCGCGAGTGGGCGGCTGCGGCTCGAGTGCCCCGATTGCGGCAAGCCGGCGCTGGCGGAGCTGCCGGCGGGCGTGTCGTTGAGCGCGTTCGGGCCGCGGTTGCACGCGCATGTCGCGGTGCTGGCCGGGGTCTGCCGGCTCTCGCGCGAGAAGATCGTCGAGCTGCTCGGCGAGTGCTACGGAATCGAGCTCAGCACTGGTGCGGTCGATGGGATGCTGCGGCGCGTCAGCCGCGTGCTGCACGACCCGTGGCGCGAGCTGCACGAAGCGATCAAGCTCGCCGAGGCCGTGCATGCCGATGAGACGACGTGGCTGTGCAAGGCCGATCCGTGCTGGCTGTGGACGGCTACCACCGCCGCGCTAGTCTGCTACCGGATCGACCCGCGACGCACCCAGCAAGCAGCGAAGAAGCTGTTGGGCGAGAACTTCGGCGGGTTCGTCACCTCCGACCGCTACGTCGGCTACCACTGGCTCGACGTTCTGCAACAGCAGCTGTGCTGGGCGCACGCCGTGCGCCAGCTGACCGAGCTCTCCGAACGTCCGGGCGCGCCCGGCAAGCTCGGCGCTCGGCTGCTCGACATCGCCGACCAGGTGTTCGCGATCCACCGCGAGCATGCCGCCGCGCTCGCCGGCGCCGACGATCCCGAGCACCCGGCGCTGGTCGCGCTGCGTGAGCAACTCGCGCCGTTGCGCGAGCGGTTCCGCGACCTGCTCGATCAAGGCGCACGCGGCCGCCACCCCAAGACCGCCCGCTTCTGCGCCGGACTGCTGGAGGAATACCCCGCGCTCTGGACGTTCAGCGAGGTGCCCGGCATCACCCCGACCAACAACGACGCGGAGCGCGCGATGCGCGGCCCGGTCATCCTGCGCCGGATCTCCGGCGGCACCCAATCCGAGCGCGGCAACCGCTGGATCGAACGGATCCTCTCCACCCTCGAAACCTGCCGCCGCCAAGGCCGATCCGCATCCGAGTACCTACACGACGCAATCGACGCCAGCCTCCACTCCCGGCCGATCCCCACACTGGTTCCTGGCTGACGCAGCACCGTCACCCGAACCCCGCACCGGGCGTCCCGAGTTACAGAAGGAATCCTCGCTCACGTACCGACACCACGTGAACGGCTACGAAGAAGATGCCCAGCCAGGGGTTCCAGGCTTGGATGCGCCAGCGTATGTAGCGGGCTGTCTTGACGATCTGACAGGGGATGTCGATAAGAGCGGCTCGGAAGGTGCGGAACTCCATGGTGAGCAGTCGGCACCGCTGCTGTTCGTGCTGCGTTTCCCAGCGGGGTGAGACGGGCAGCATGAGCGCGCACCAGGCCTTGAGGGTCCAGGCCAGTGACGCCATGGTCATGTAGGCCCAGTTGGCGTAGAGGGTGTTGACGGGGGCGTGTAGGGCTCGCACCCCGCTTTTTAGGTTGGCGATGAGGTTCTCTTGGTTGCAGCGCTGGTGGGCTTCGCCGATCACCTGGTCGGCGGTGAGCTTGCGGTCGTTGGTGATGTAGAAGAAGTACCTATATTCATCGAACAGGACGTTGTCACCCCGCTCGATCGACAGGTTCTTGCGCAAGGCGACCACGCGGTAGTCCTTCTTGCTAGCGCGCGGCCGGTAGGAGAACTCGACTACCTGTTCCTTCTTCGGTCGTATCGTCTTGTAGCCGCGCTGGCGAACGATGTCGTCTTTGACGTTTGTGGGCCGGGTCCGGGGCCGCGTCGCGATCTGGCGTTCGGCCTTGGCCACCAGCTCGTGGTAGAGATCTTCCGGTTGGCCTTCGGCGGCTTGGATGAGGTTGGCCTTGGCGTCGTAGCCGAAGACGAAGCGCACCCCGTCGGCGTCCCAGCGGTCGAACTCAGTTGTCAGCGAGAAGTCGGTGTCACCTCTCAGCAGGATGTCGGTGAACCCGGCCCGCCGGCACAGCTCGATCGATCGGTCATAGAGGGGAACGACCCCCTCATGGGAGGGACGGTTGGCGCCGTGGAGGGCCTGATACAGCGGCTCGGCGGTGTTGGCGAGCGAGACCAGCAACGCCGAGTAACCCCAGCTGCCGTTGTAGGAGATGTCCATGCCCTGCTTGCACTGCCCGTCGGTGCCCACGATCGAGGCGTCCGCGTCGATCCGGGCGGTCTGGGAGAAGAATGAGGCCGGCTGCTGGGACCACACCTTCAGCCGAGCCCGGTTGATCGCCTCCTGGAGGGCCATGATCGAGGCCTCGTCGAAGCGGCGGCAGAAGTCGCCCGCGGTGGTGGGGTCGGGCAGCGACGGCGTCCCCAGGCCGTCCAAGAACACCGCGTCGGTTCGGCGAGTCTCGATGTCCTCCAAGCGCGTGCCGCCGCACAGTGCGTTGTAGGCGATGTTCAACACGTGGTCGGACTCGTGGTAGGGGCGGTGGACCTTGAGCAGTTTGACCGAGGCGTCGATCTCGCAGGCCAGGCCGACCGCCTCGACCAGGCGGGCGATCATCCCCATGCCACCATGGGCTACCCCCCGGTCCCGCTCGGCCCACTCGTAGCGGATCGGGGCTCCCCCCAGGAGCGGGCCGGACAGGTTGGGGGCCACTGCGGCTTGCAGGCGCCGCTCGATCGCCAGCTGTTCGCGCTCGAGCCTGCGTTGCAACTGTCGCCTCGGGTTGCTCATCTCCACGCTCCCTCTGATCAACAATGTTATGTAACCATAGCAGAGATCAGCTATGGTTACATGGATGTCACCATCAGGATCAATCCAACACCCAAGGGAGGACGACTATGGCGACCGAGGCCCAACTGACCGACACGATCCAACGCATCAAAGCCGCTCTGCTTGCGCTAGGCGACCTGCGGCCAGGAGCGCTCTCCGAGCAGTACAACACCTGCCGCACCCCCGGTTGTCGCTGCAAAGCCGACCCGCCCCAGCGCCACGGCCCATACCACCAGCTCAGCTACAGCCACCGCGGACGAAGCCGCACCGAGAACATCCGCCCCGAACACATCGACGCGGTCAACTCCCAGATCGCCAACTACCGCAAACTGCGCGAACTCAACGACCAATGGATCGACGCCGCCATCGAACTGGACCGCCTCCGACGCAGCACACCCAGATAAGCGTCAGGGCCGCAAGCCCACAGCCGACAGCCGACGCCCCTTCACTTCAAACCGACACGGGCCATCCCGCCTCGGCACTCAAACCCCAGGAATACCGGGTCTTCCGGGCCTTCGATGCCCATCTACCACAGTCTTACGCTTGGTTTAGGACTAGATCGCTGTCATCCCAGTGGCGAGGGGGGAATCCGAGTCTCCCCCTCGACCCCCTGGATCAGCATTGCGACGTCGTCCAGGTAGCACCATGACCAATCTTCTCCGGGCTCTAGCGAACGGATGATCGGATGGGAGTGCTCTCGCGCATGCGCAGTGGCGTGGCGGTTGGGCGAGTCGTCACAGCAGCCGACGTGTCCGCACTCCAAGCAGATCCGCAGGTGTAGCCATGGATCGCCGGTGACCAGGCAATCTTCGCAGCCGTCCACGGCTTCGGGCAGCTGTGTGATTCGGACGTGATCGAGGTGTGTGCATTGCGCCATTTGATGTGCTCCGATCAGCGTTGAGTAAAGGGAAGGCGGACGCAGAAGGCGGTTCTGCCCGGCTCAGATTCGAATGTCAAAGACCCGTCGTGGCGGTCGACCACGATTCCGCGTGTGGTTGCGAGCCCCAGGCCAGTGCCGTGACCGACGTCCTTGGTGGTGAAGAACGGATCGAAGATGCGCTCGCGAGCATCGTTGGCGATCCCGGGGCCATCGTCCGCGATCTCGACGACGGCACACCCCCCGTCGCTTCGCGTTGTGATCGTGATCGTCCCGCTCTCGCCGAGTGCGTCGATCGCGTTATCGAGCAGGTTCGTCCAAACCTGGTTGAGCTCCGAGCCGCGGACGGTGAGCTTTGGCAGGGCCGCGTCGTAGTCACGGACGACATCGATCTGAGTGTGCTTGAGCTTGTAGCCGAGCACCGTCAGGGTCGTCTCGAGCCCTTCGTGCAGATCGACGTCCAACAGCTCGCTGCGGTCCATGTAGGCGTAGGACTTGACCGCGCCCACGAGCGCGGACATTCGCTTGGTCGACTCTTGCAACTCGCCGATCACCCGGCCCGCGGTCAGGATGGCGACCACCCATCGCAGTGCCGCATCGGTAGCCGGCCCGGCCAGCTCGCCGACGCGGTCGAGCCACGGCTGATCCACGCCGGCCGCAGCCAGCGGCTCAGCCAATCGCCACGGTTCGCTGACGCCGAGCCGTTCGAGCCGCTCGCGCAACTCGTCCTCGCGGTCAGAAGCGTCCAGCGCGCTCACCGGGGCGGCACCGCCCGCGCGCTCGACGGCTTGGTGCTGTAGCTCGAGCAGCTGCGCAGCTTGCGCTCGCTCGACACCGGACTCGACGAACCTCGCCAATGCCGAGTTCACCGCCTCGAGCACATCCGCCAGCTCGGCCGCCGCTCGCCGCGCGGCAGCCGCCGGGTTGTTCAGTTCGTGGGCGAGACCTGCGGCCATCGTGCCGAGCGAAGTCAGGCGCTCACGATTCTGCTCCATCGCGGTGAACCGGCTCAGGACCGGTCCAACCTGCTTCATCACACGGCGGTGCACGTCCGGCTGCGCGAACGCGAGACGACGGAACTCGACCGATGGGACGATCGCCAGACGGCACGCCGTCAGCGCCTGGAGATGAACTCCCAGTGGCCCTTCGGTGAGTACGGAGATCGCCCCGATCCAGGTGGGGGCCTGTTGACGGCCCACGGGCTCGGTTCGGCCATGATCGACGATCAGCGTTTGCGCGGTTCCGTCAAGGAGCAGCAGCGCACCCGCGGGGGGCTGTCCCTGCTCGGCGATCACCTCACCTGGCTCGACGTGGCGAGCGTAGGAAACAGCTACCCACTCACGCAACTGCTCATCATCGAGGTCATCGAACAGGTCGATCGTGCGCAGGTCAGCCAGCGTGATCGTGTCCGAGCTCATGCGTCGACCAGGTATTCGTGAATGAGCGAGACCGCCATCGATCCCTCGCCGACAGCGCTCGCGACCCGCTTGATCGACCGCGCGCGGACATCTCCGGCAACGAACACACCGGGTACGGTCGTCTCGAGCAGATATGGGTCGCGCTTCAGCGGCCATCCGCTGGACGGGGCGTCGGGGCCGGCGAGGATGAAACCCCGGTCATCGCGGGCCACGACCCCGTCGAGCCAGTCGGTGCGCGGAGAGGCCCCGATGAACACGAAGCAGGCGTCCGCCTTCAGCTCCGATTCCGAGCCGTCGCCATCCCGTACGCGGAGGCCTCGCAAGTGGCCGCCTTCCCCCTCCGCGGCGACGGCTTGGCTGCCGGTTCGCACGCGCACGTTTGCCAGCAGGCCGAGCTGCTCGATCAGGTAATGCGACATCGATTTCTCGAGCGACGAGCCGCGGACCAGCATCGTCACCTGGTTGGCATAACCGCTGAAGTGCACCGCAGCCTGGCCGGCCGAGTTAGCCCCACCGATGATCACAACGCTCTGATCAGAACAGGAACGGGCCTCGGTCATCGCCGCGCCGTAGTAGATACCGGCGCCGGTCAGTTCGGCAAACCCCGGCGCCTGGAGTTGACGGTATGCCACTCCGGAGGCGATCAGCACGCAATTCGAGCTCAAGGCGCCCCCGCCGCTCAGCTCCACCAGCCGCCCGGCGCCCTCGGCCCGCAATCCGACGGCATCCTGGACGGTCAGCAGCTCCGCGCCCAGGCGGCGCGCCTGATCGGTCGCCCGCCGGGCGAGGTCAGAGCCGCTCAGCCCCGCAGGAAAGCCGAGGTAGTTCTCAATCCGGCTCGACTGTCCGGCCTGCCCCCCGGGGGCTTCCCGCTCCACCATCACTGTTCTCAGGCCCTCGGAGGCCCCGTATACGGCCGCGGCGAGCCCGGCCGGCCCCCCACCGACGATCACCAGGTCATAGTGCTCGAGCGCCGGCTGATGACTGATGCCGAGGCGCTCGGCCAGCTCGAGCGTGGTCGGCCGCTCGAGCACGGCGCCATCCTCAAGCAGCGCCACCGGAAGCCGATCGGCGTCCACTCCGGCAATCTGCAGCAGCTCCCGAGCCTCGCCGTCGCGCTCGACATCCAGCCACCGCGCCGGCACGCGATTGCGCGCCAGGAAGTCGCGCAGATCGTGGGATTCCTTGGAGAAGCGGTGGCCCACGACCCGCACTCCGCCCGCCTCCAGAGCGGCGCCCGCCTCCCAAGTCGTCAGCAGATCCTCGACCACGGGGAAGAGCTGCTCCTCGGGAGGATCCCAGGGCTTGAGCAAGTAATAGTCGAGCGCCACCTTGTTGATCGCCGCGATCGCCGCCTCGGTGTCGGCGTAGGCCGTCAGCAGCACGCGCTTTGCCTCCGGGACGAGCTTGCGCGCCTGTACCAGGTAGTCCGTCCCCGACATCCCCGGCATCCGCTGATCTGCGATCAGCATCGCCACCTGATCTCCGCGCCCAAGCAGCTCGTGCAGCAGCTCGAGCGCTTCCGCTCCGGCGCTCGCGCGCAGGATCCGGAAGCGCTCGCCGAAGCCGCGACGCAGATCGCGGGCGACTGCGGCCAGCACTGCGGGATCATCGTCAACCGCGAGGATCGCGGGACGTCGTTGTGTTGGCGACTCGTTCGACATCACTGTGGAAACCTAGCTAAAGGAGGCTGCTTACTCCCTTAATCGCGGCCTCCCCGAGCACGACCTCGAGCACGACGCCGGCGACGGCGAAGATCAGTGCGACTGCGATGACCAGCGCGTCTTCGAGCAGCACGCCCAGCGAGAGCACCACCACGCCGAGTGCGGGAAGCGTGTCCAGCCCCGTGAACGGAGGCGCCACGAACGCACTCACCGAACCGGCGATCACCAGCAGTCCGAAGACGACGTTGCTCAGTCGATGGTTGAACAGGAACCGCACGCGCGGGCGCGAGAATCGCTCGAGCCAGCGGATGATCTTCATCAGCGCGTTGATGAACCGCTCCTGCCTTCCGCCGGCCAGCTGCAGCTTGCGCCACCGCTCCGGCAACCAGATCTCCTCACGACCAGCGATCAGCTGAAGCGCCAACAGCACCGCGATGACCTCGAACACGTGCGTCGCGCCGCCGGTGGGTAGCGGCAGGGCCGGCACGCCGAGCAGCAGCACGAACAGGATCGCAAAGCTCTTCTCCCCGAACAGCTCGACCAGGCTCCGGACGGACTTGTCGCCGTCGCTGCGCAGCCAGCGCTCGAGCTCATCACTGAGCATCTCCTCGTGGGGTTCCATTAAAGGAGCGTAGGACGGACGCGGTCCGCGAGCTGGCCACCTAGCCTGTAACGATGTCGCGCATCGCGGTGGTCGGTCACGTCGAATGGGTGGACTTCGTCCCGCTGGAGCGGTTCCCGAAGCCGGGATCGCTGATCCACGCCGTGGGCGCCTTCGCGCAGGCCGGTGGTGGCGGCCCAGTGGTGGCCGTGGTCCTCGCCGAACTGGGTGCCGAGGTCGATTTCTTCACCGCACTGGGAGACGACACGCTCGGGCGGGCAGTCGCTGCGCAGCTGACCGAGCGCGGCGTGCGCGTTCACGTGGCCTGGCGCGAACAGCCGACGCGGCGGGCGCTCACCCTGCTCGACGATCGCCACGAGCGGACGATCATCACGCTCGGCAAGCGCCTGCAGCCGGATGGATCCGATGAGCTCGAGTGGGAGCGACTGGCGAGCGCAGACGGCGTCTACTTCACCGCCGGCGATCCCGGCGCCCTGGCCCGAGCACGGCAAGCGCGCACCCTCGTCGCCTCACCGCGGGCGCGGAAAACGCTGGAATCCGACGGGCCGGCGATCGACGCTCTGGTGTTCAGCGCCAGCGATCGCGATGAGCAGGAATGGGCGCAGCGGGCGGAGCACCGCACCCGGCTGCTGGTGGCCACCGACGGTGCCAACGGGGGCCGGTGGTGGGGCGAATCGCACGGCAGCTGGTCGGCGGCCGCGCTGCCCGGCGAGCCGCGGGACACCTACGGCTGCGGTGACTCGTTTGCCGCCGGGTTCACGTTCGGCTTGGCGGCCGGCGCTTCGCCGGCGCAGGCGGCCCAGTTGGGCGCGCGCTGCGGAGCGCAGTGCCTCACCCGCGTCGGCGCTCCGTGAGTCAAACATCCGTCCAATCGCCGCATCACCGCGGGCGCTCGGGTGCTGTCGCTTCCTATCACCGATACGCCCGTCACGGAGCGACGGGCACGATAGGAGAGAAACTTGACCAGTTTGAAGTCACTCGCGTTCGCAGCAGCGTGCGCAGTCATCTGCCTGGCCCCGGGGACGGCGCTCGCGAAGTCTTCCCGCGGAGCGGAGAAGACCAACCCGTCGTACTACCTGGCGCTCGGCGATTCGCTCGCTGCCGGTGCACAGCCGAATGCGGTCGGAACGACGGTGCCGACGAACAAGGGCTACGCCGACGACGTCTATGCGGCCGAGCGCAAGCACAACAAGCATCTGAAGCTCGAAAAGCTCGGGTGCCTCGGCGAGACCACGACGTCGATGCTGAAGGGCGGGAAGTTCTGCCACTACAAGGGCACACAGCTCGCCGATGCAGTCAAGTTCATCAAGGCCCACAAGGTCTCGCTGATCACGCTTGACATCGGTGCCAACAACGTCGACGGCTGCGCGAAATACACCGGATCCCAACTGGTTTCGTGTGTCGGCAGCGGCCTGACAACGATCAAGGCGGACGTCCCGAAGATCGTCAAGGCGCTGCGCAAGGCCGCTGGAGCAAAGGTCCGGATCGCCGGGATGACGTACTACGACCCGTTCCTGGCGTACTACCTCGACCCCGCGCCGCGGAACTCCCTCGCACCGGTGTCGGTCGGTCTCTCGCAGCAGCTCAACGGCGATCTGAGCAGCGCCTTCAACGGCCAGAAGCTGAAGATCGCCGACGTCGCGACCGCGTTCGGCACGTATGTCCCGTTTACGACGACGGCACCGCTCGCCGGTCATGGCACCGTCCCGCTGGCCGTGGCGAAGATCTGCCAGCTGACCTGGATGTGCGCGGCCGCGCCTCGCGGTCCCAACATCCACGGCACCGTGAGCGGCTACCAGCTGATGGCCCGGGTGTTCGAGCAAGCGCTGTAGCGCCAACTGGCGCGCCCGTCCTAAAGTGCAGCACTAAGAAAGGAAATGGGGGAGTGCCGGCGGGCGGGCGCGCCAGGCGAGGCTGCCCACTCGGGGAACGCGCCAGCACGCCCCGAGGAGAGCATCGATCCCGTACGCCGGATTCGCAAACGACGATCAAGAAACTCAGCGGTTGTCGGGCAAACCCTCCAAGAAATCGGGCGCGCCTTATCGAGCCTGCCCGCTGCGCGCGATCTGACGGCGCCGATGCTCGTCTCTACGGCGCGCTGAACGCGGTCTGCGATGGCACGTCCTCCAGCCACAGCCGAGGGCCGAAGTTGATCCGCAGGATCGCTCCTCCGTCCGGCGCGTTTGCCGCCTTCACAAATCCTCCGTGTGCCTCCGCGGCCTGGCGGACGATCGCCAGCCCCAGCCCCGAGCCCGGCTTGGAGCGGGCGTCCTTGGCCCGATGAAAGCGATCGAACACGAACGGGAGGTCAGCTTCGTGAAAGCCGGGGCCATGGTCGCGGACGGTGACCGTGCCGTCGTGCAGATCGACCTCGATAGCGCGACCGTCGGCGCCGTACTTGACGGCGTTCTCCACCAGGTTGGACACCGCTCGGGCGATCCTGTCGCCCTCCCCACGCACCAGCGTCGGCTCGATCCGCACTTCGAAGCTCAGCTCCGATGAGCGTCGACGGTGGCGCTCGACGACCCCGTCGACGATCTCGTCGAGCCGGACGTCGCCGGGCTCACCTCCGTGCTTGCTTCCGCGCGCCAGCTCCACCACGTCCCCGACCAGCGCGGTCAGCTCATCGAGCTCCTCGATCACGTCCGACCGGAGGGCCTCCCGATCCTCGCTCGATAGCAGCGCCTCATCGCGCATCAGCTGGAGGTTCGCTCGGATCGAGGCGATCGGAGTGCGCAGCTCGTGCGAGGCGTCCGCGACCAGGTTGCGCTGCGCCTGCACCGATCGCTCAAGTGCGTCCAGCGTCGCGTTGAAGGTTCGTGCAAGCCGAGCCAGCTCATCGCCGCCGCTCTCCTCCAGGCGCTCCGTGTCCAGGCGCTCCGGATGGGATGCGATCAGCTCGGTCTGGCGGGTGAAGCGGGCGATCGGCGCCAACGCCGTCTTCGCGACGAGGATCCCGAGAACCGCGGCCAGCGCGATCCCGGCCGTGCCGATGATCAGCAGGAGCAGCAGCTGGCTGGTGAGGGCTTTGTCGACATCGGTCAGCGGAAGCGCGACGGCAAGGGCACCGTCCGCGCCGATCCCGGTGACCAGAACGCGGATGTGCGTCCCATTGACGTGCATATCAGTCAGGTAGCGGCCATGCCCGCTGGCGGCGATGGCTTTGACCTGCGGACTGACGGGGATCCGATATTGCTGACCGCGCGGGACATAGATCTCGCCGTTGCGATAGATGAGCGTGATGATTCCCGTTGGGCCACCGAACGCCGGCCCGGCGCGCCCATCGATTCCGAGTCCTTCGTCGCCGACGCCTGGCGGCTCGCCCCCCGATGGCACGAAGCCGAACGTCGAGTTTGGGCCCCGAGCAGATTGGCCGTCCCCGGGGGACGCGCTGCCGGGTCCGCCTGGGCCCGGCAACACTTGGCGGGAGAGCGTGCGCAGGTTGTTGTCCACCTGTCCCCGCAGCTCCGCCCTGGTCCCCGCATACGCGGAGACGACGACCGCGATCACCGCCAAGGCAACCGCAATCCCAGACGCGAGGCCCATCCGCGCGCGCAGGCTCATCCGTATCACTTGGTTGGCTCCCTGAGCGCGTAGCCGACCCCGCGCACGGTGTGGATCAACGGTCGAGCGCCGGCGTCCTCGAGCTTGCGACGCAGATATCCGACGTACACACGCAGCGCGTTGGACGTCGGACCGAAGTCATATCCCCAGACGCGGTCGTAGATCAGGCTGTGCGGTAGCACGCGCCGGGGATTGAGCATCAACAGTTCCAGCAGCTGGTACTCGGTCCGCGTCAGCTCCACGAACTCTTCGCCGACGATCACGCCGTGACGACCTGGGTCCAGGTTCAGCTCGCCGAATGACAGTCCGCCATCGGCGTCTTCGCCGACGGCGCGTCGCAGCAGCGCCCGCAGCCGCGCCTTCAGCTCGTCGATGTCAAACGGCTTAACGAGGTAATCGTCGGCCCCGGCGTCGAGCCCGTCGATCCGGTCCGAGACCGCATCGCGAGCTGTCAGCATCAGCACGGGAACACGGTTGCCCTCGCGGCGCAACAGGCGGCAGACCTCTAGCCCGTCGATGTCGGGCAGCCCGACATCGAGCACGACGGCATCAGGCACGCTACGGCTCACCTCGGCCAGTGCGCCCGCGCCTGTCTCCGCTAAGCCTACCTCGTACCCGGCCAGTGTCAGGGCGCGGCGCAGCACGTCCCGCAGCGCGCGGTCGTCGTCCACTACGAGCAGTCTCATCGATTCATTGTCGTCCCTGGGCGCCGCTGAGGCCAGGATTCCTACGCAGCGCTTACGTCTGGCCGGCTTGCCGATCGCGTAGCACGGCCGCCAGGATGCCGTTCACGAACCCGGGGGCCTCAGCGCCGCAGAATCGTTTCGCCGTTTCCACTGCCTCGTCGATGGCACCTTCCGGAGGGATCGCCTGGTCCCCGGGAAGCGAGTCCGGGTACAACAGCTCGACGACGCCGACACGCAGGATCGAGCGCTCGAGGGGGGCGATCCGGTCGAGTGTCCATCCGGTGGCGTGCGTGGAGATCAGATCGTCGAGCTCTGGCTGGTGCTCGCGCACCAGCTGCGCCAGCTCGCGCGCGAACGCGTGCAGATCGCGTGGAAACGATTCCTCCAGCGGCCGACCGAGGAGGTCGCTCTGATACAGGGCCCAGACGGCGGCGCGCCGCTGCTCGGTCCTACGCACGGGAGACGTATTCGCCCGAGCGCGTATCGACCCGTACGGCGTCCCCGATGTTCACGAACAGCGGCACCTGGATCCTCGCGCCCGTTTCGAGCACGGCGGGCTTGCTCCCGCCGCCGGAGGCGGTGTCGCCGCGGAGCCCAGGCTCGGTCTCGGTGACCGTCAGATCGATCGCGCTCGGGAGCTGGACGTCGGCCGGCTGCTCGTCGATGTAGAGCAGCTCGACCTCGTCAGACTCCTTGATCCAGCGCAGAGCATCGCTGAGCGCGGTCTCGGGGATCGTGAGCTGCTCGTAAGTCTCGGTATCCATGAAGTGGGCATCCGTGCCGTCGCGGTAGAGGAACTGCATCCGCCTCACTTCGGTGCGGATCGAGCGGAACTTCTCGCCGGCCCGAAACGTACGGTCGATCACCGCCCCGTCGCTGGCGCGCCGAAGCTTCGTTCGCACGAACGCCCCGCCCTTCCCGGGCTTGACGTGCTGGAACTCGATGATCTTGAAGATCGTGCCTTCAACTTCGATGTGGTTTCCGTTTCGGAACTGATTGGTGCTGATTGACATGCGGTGCGCCAGTGTAGAGACCGGTGCGATCAGCCCGCGACGATCAGCTCTTTGGGCACCGAGGTCAGGATCTCGCAACCATCCTCCCTAACCACGACGAGGTCCTCGATTCTAATCCCGAAGCGACCCGGGAGGTAGATGCCAGGCTCGACGGTGACGACGTTCCCGGCGTGCAACTCGCCCTCCGCGCGCTGGGAGAGTCGCGGTCCCTCGTGGACTTCGAGTCCGACGCCGTGACCGAGGCCGTGACCGAAGTGCTCCCCGTGGCCACCGGCATCGATCACCCCGCGAGCGAGCCTGTCCACCTCCCGACAGTCCGCATCGGCCCTCACCAGCTCGACACCTTTCCGTTGCGCCGCGAGCACCAGGTCATAGGCCGTCCTCGCGTCCTCCCCGGGCTCACCGGCGGCAACCGTACGGGTGCAATCCGAGCAGTAGCCGTCCAGCTCGGCGCCCCAGTCGATGACCACGAGCTCGCCGGCAGCAATTCCGCGCTCGCGGGGCTTGGCGTGAGGTAGCGCCCCGTTCGGGCCAGCAGCGACGATCGTGTCAAAGCTCGGCCGCTGCGCGCCGCGGGTCCGCATCTCTTGTTCGAGCGCGATCGCGACCTCACGCTCGGTGCGGCCGATCAGACCGCCACCGACTACCTGCTGGAAAGCCCCGTCGGCGAGCACGGTCGCAGCCCGGATGCGCTCGACCTCGCCCGACTCCTTGACGGCCCGCAGCCCTTCGACGAGATTGCCGGCCGGTACCAGCTCGGCGCGCTCGGGAAGCAACTCCCGTAAACGGCCGTGCTCGCGCACTGACACGTATGCATCCTCGAACCCGAGCCGCAGCGCTCCGTCCGGAAGTGCGTCGCCAATCGCCTCGATCAGGTCCTGAGGTGCTCTCACGCGTTCGAAGAACGGATCGACCTCCTCGGCGGCCTGCTCGACGTACCGGAAGTCGGTCACGAACGTACGGGTTTGCGGGCCGACCAGCGCAAGCCCATTGCTTCCGGTGTAGCCGGTCAGGTAACCGACGTTGACGAGGTTCGTCACCAAGACGACATCGACACCTGCCCCCGGCAGTGTCTCGATCAAGCGTTGCGTACGGGCGTTCATGTCCTGAATTCTGCCTGCAGGAGCTCGAGCGCGTCTCGATACCCATCCGGTCCCTTGCCGGCTACGCGCGCGATGCAGAGCTCCCGGATCACCGACTTGCGGCGCCACTCCTCGCGCGAGTCGACGTCTGATAGGTGAACTTCAACTGCCGGCAACTCGGTGAGCTCAAGCGCGTCGCGGATCGCGTACGAATAGTGGGTCCACGCCCCCGCATTGAGCAGCACCCCGTCGGCCATTCCTTCGAGGCGATGGAGATGCTCCACGAAATCGCCCTCGTGGTTGGTCTGAAAGAAGCGCACCTCGAGTTCAAGCTCGACGGCGACCGCCGTGATCTGCCGCTCGAGCTCCTCGTAGGTCAGGGTTCCGTAATGGGCCGGATCCCGGCGGCCGAGCTGATCGAGGTTGGCCCCATGCATGACTTCGACACGATTTCGGATTGGCATCACGATGCCAACTCTCTCACGGCGGCGATCAGTTCGCTCGGCTCGACCCGACAGCCCGTTCGTGGCGCACCGGGTGCGTCGAGCAGAACGAACGGGACGGGCCCCTCGCCGAGGCGCTTCTTGTCCTTGGCGGTGGCGAGCGCGACGGCATCAGGATCAACCCCGTCGAGAGTCGTCGGTAGGCCGCGGTCGGTAAGCAGCTCGCCTACCTCACCGCGCAGCGCATCCTGCCCGGAGAGGCGTAGCGCCGCCAGCAACCCCAGACCTACTGCCTCACCATGGCGATAGCGCGCATAGCCGGTGACGGTTTCGATCGCATGCCCGACGGTGTGCCCGAGGTTGAGAACCTGCCTCACGTTCGCATCGCGCTCGTCTCGCGCGACGACTCGGAGCTTCGCTCGGGCACACTCGAGGATCGCACCCGGAGCCGTGGGATCGCCGCCCGCTCGGATCCGTTCCCAGAGCCCGCCGCCGGCCACCAGCGCCGTCTTGACGACCTCGGCAAAGCCGGCCGCGAGCTCGGCCTCCGGGAGCGTTTTCAGCGCATCGGTGTCAGCGATCACCGCGGAGGGCTGGTGGTATGCCCCGACGTAGTTCTTGGCCTCGGCGAGGTCAACGCCCGTCTTGCCGCCGTATGCGGAGTCGACCTGCGCCACCAGGCTGGTCGGAACCCCGACGTAGCGGACGCCCCGCTGGTACGTGGCCGCGCAGAAGCCCGCCAGGTCGCCGACGACGCCCCCACCCAGCGCGACCACGATGTCCTGGCGTGTCATTCCGGCACGAGCGAGCTCCGTCCACACGATCTCGGCGTGCGCAACGGTCTTCGATTGCTCGCCCGGCATGATCATGACACGCCCGGCGAGCGGTTCGAGCGCGCTCGAATAGTGGCGGGCCACGTGGCCATCGGTGACCAGGAACCGCCGGCCGCCCAGCACCTGTGGCCAGAACTGCTCGCGCAACAGCCCGGCGCCGATGTATGCCGGGTAATCGCCCGAGGCGGTCGTTGCCCACAGCAACTTCGTGCCCGGAGGGATTCCCGCGAACGCCTCCAGCGCCGCCGCCACTGCAGGCGATCGGTCGGCGGGAACGATCACGTCGGCGAGCGTCGAATAGATCGGCTCGCGCTGTCGATAGCGGCGCTCGAAGCTCTCGCGGTCCTGCGCGAGCGGTCGCACCGTTCCGCGACACCGCTGCCAGGCGGTCTCGACGTCCACGTCAAGCCAGACGACGAGCTGCTCGCGCAGAGCGTCACGGACTGCTTGTGAGCCGATCGCACCTCCGCCGAGCGATACCACGGTCGCGTCGGAGCTACTCAGCAGCTCGAGGATGATCCGCTCCTCACTCTCCCGGAAGGCCTGCTCCCCGTCCTCGATGAAGATGCGTTCGATCGACTTGCCGAGCCGCTCCTCGATCACGTGGTCGACATCGATCGCCTCAGTTCCGAGCGCAACCGCGGCGGTGTGGGCGGCAGTCGACTTTCCCGCACCCATGAAGCCGATACAGACGACCTTGGCGGTCAGCGACGATGCCATCCGATGCGTTCCTCGTAAGCCCTGAGCGCGGCCCGGACATCATCGATGTGGTCCCCGCCAAATTTCTTGCGGTAGGCATCCGCGAGTACGAACGCGACCATCGCTTCCCCCACCACCCCGGCCGCGGGCACGGTGCAGGAGTCGGTGCGCTCGCGCAACGCCTCGGCCGGCTCGTGGGAGGCGATGTCAACCGAGCGCAGGGGCTTGGTCAGCGTCGGCAACGGCTTCATCGATCCGCGGACCACGAGCGGCGCCCCGGTCGTCATCCCCCCCTCTAGCCCTCCGGCGCGGTTAGTGGTGCGGTAGTAGCCGGCGCGCTCGTCGTAGAAGATCTCGTCGTGGGCCTGCGATCCGGGCAACCCCGCGACTTCGATCCCGTCGCCGATCGCCACGGCCTTGATCGCTTGGATCGAGAGGATCGCCTGGGCTAGGCGCCCATCCAACCGCTCCTCCCAGGAAACGTGCGAGCCGAGTCCCGGCACGAGCCCGAAGGCCCGCACCTCAAATACTCCTCCGAGCGATTCGTTGGCCTTCCGCAGCTCGTCGATCTCGGCGACCATCGCCTTGGTCGCCTCGAGGTCGAGGCAGCGCACCGGCGACTCGTCGACACGAGCGAAGTCCTCGGGAGAAAGAGGCTCCGTGCTGGAGGCTTTGACGCGCGTGATCTGGAGCACATGCGAAAAGACCTGCACACCGAGCCCGCGCAGGAACGCCTTCGCGACCGCGCCTCCCGCGACGCGCGCCGCCGTCTCGCGCGCACTGGCCCGCTCGAGGATGTCCCGGACATCGCTCACGCCGTACTTCTGCGTTCCCACCAGGTCCGCGTGCCCGGGCCGCGGCAGGTGCACCTCCTGGACCTCGGCCTCCACCGGCCACGGATTCATCCGCTCCTCCCAGTTCGCGTAGTCGCGATTGAGAATGCTGAGCGCGATCGGCCCCCCGAGCGTCCTCCCGTGCCGAACCCCGCCGGTGACCTCGACCTGGTCCTTCTCGATCTTCATCCGGCCGCCGCGGCCGTGGCCGAGCTGCCGCCTGGACAGGTCGCGGTTGATCGCATCTCGGTCGAGGCGGAGTCCGGCGGGGAGGCCCTCAATGATGCAGGTCAGACCCGGACCGTGTGACTCGCCGGCGGTGATCAGCTGTAGCGCCATCGGCGCTGAAGGTTACGGGCGCGGCGCGCTGTGCCGCCGTGGGCGGCCCTGCCCGCGCTCGGGCGCTACTCCCCTCGCCGCTCCGCCGGCGCTTCTTGCGCGTCCCGGCCGGGTGAGAACTCCCCCGTACCACCGCACCACGGGCAGGTGACCCGGTGCGGCGTGCCGCCGAGCCCAGAGCTCACTGTCCCGGTGCCGCCACAGGGCGTGCACGTGCTGCGCTGAAACTCGGGTGGGCCTGGGAGCGCCACTCGCGGCACGATAGCGGCGTCTGACGCGATCCTCGCTCACGGCGCTCGCACCGCCGTCCGCATCACATCGATCGGCGCTCGCCGAGCCGTGAACCGCTCGAAGCTGAGGGCCCCCTGGCCTACCAGCAGCTCGAGCCCGTCGACCACCATGATCGATCGCGCTCGGGCGGCCCGCACCAGTGGAGTCTCGCCGGCGCCGTAGACGAAGTCGACGACACACTCGAACCGCCAAAGGTCATCGGCCTCAAGTGGTAGCTGAGCGAAGGTCGACTCGGGATCGTCGAGCCCGCTGGCGGTGCAGTTGATCAGCACGTCGGCGCTCTCGGCAGTTGACACTGGTATGCCGCCGAGGCCCGCGCACAGTCGGTGGGCCCGTTCGCGGGTTCGATTCCAGACGCGGACCTCGGACGCGCCGGCGTCCAGCAGTGCCCAGACCGCCGCCCGGGCACTTCCTCCGGCGCCAAGCACAAGCGCGGTTCTCGCGGCGGGCGAAAACGGCAGTGCCTCAATCAGCGCCGGGGCATCGGTGTTGTCGGCATGAACCGTGCCCGCATCGAAGCGCAACGTGTTCGCGGCACCAATCCCCTGCGCGCGCTCGCTGGCGTCATCGGCAAGGCGGAGTGCCGCCTCCTTGTGAGGAATCGTTACATTCGCGCCGTGAAATCCGGCCAGTGGCAGGGCTCGAACCGTTTCCGCCAGCAGCTCTGGTGGGACCGGCAGCAACTGATAGCGCCAGTCGACCAGCCCCGCGGCTCGCAGGGCAGCATTCTGCATCGCCGGCGATCGGCTGTGAGCAACCGGCCAGCCGAGAATCCCGAGGCGCACGCGAGGGCTCATGATGGCCGGGTCGGCGTCCTCAGCAGTGCGTCGGCGAACGTCCGCCGTTCCGAGTCCGTGCGCCGTTGTATTGCGCGGCCTCGTGCAGGAACTGCGTATAGCTCGATGCGAACGTGTGCTCTCCGTTGCCGCACGGCTTGACGACGAAATAGAGGTACTTCGTCTGCCGTGGATGAGCGGCCGCGTCGATCGACGCCAGTCCCGGATTGTCGATCGGTGTCGGCGGTAGTCCCGCATGGATACGAGTGTTGTAGGGCGAGGGCGAGGCCAGCTCGGACCGCGTCAGCGGGCGCGTGTAGTTGTTGGTGGCGTAGCGGGTGGTCGCATCGATCTGCAGCGGCATCCCCAGCTTCAGCCGGTTGTAGATCACCGACGCGATCAACGGGCGGTCGTGAGCGGTCTCCGCTTCCGCCTGAACCATTGAGGCGACCTTCAGCACATCGTAGGGCGTCAGCTGGTGGCGACGGGCGTAATCCAGCTTGACCTTGGCCAACTGCGCCTTGAAGGTGCGCACCTGATCGGCGACCAGATCCGAGATTCGGATCGGATCCCGCAGCTGGTAAGTCGACGGAAACAGGAACCCTTCGAGCGATGGCGTGCGGCGTGGAGCGCCGTAGGCATGAGGGTCCAGCAACGGTGAGCGGCGAGTCTCCGCGAGGTAGCTGCCGTCGATTCGCTGCGAGCGCAGCAGCGCATTGATCTGTCGGCGGGTCCTACCCTCGACGATCGTCAGATTGGTCACCTTCGCCGCCGGTGGCGCCGTCGTGAGGATCTTCAGGACATCGCCGTAGCGCATGTCATGTTTGAGGTGATACGTCCCCGCGCGGAGATCCCCTCGGTCGCCGGCCAGCGTGGCGCGAAGCTTGAAGAAGAAGCTTGACGAGATCACGCCGTCGCGCTCGAGCAGATCCCCGACCTGGCTCGAGCTGGAGTGGCTCGGAATCGTGACGGTGACTCTGCCGTTTCCCGACCCGTGAAACGGTTGGAACACCTCGACCAGGAACCAGATCAGCGCGGCGGCGATCACCAGTGCCACCACCGAGAAGATCCGACCCGCAGGCGAATGCGGGGCGTGGGCGCGCCGAGGGAGATGCGACTTGCGCATCCGGTCGCGTGGCGGCCGCGGCGGCCGGGGGCCGCCCACGCGAGAGGACCGCGACATGCGGCGAATCCCGGACGCGACCTCGTGCTCGTCGGTAACCGGATCGCCGTCGTCGTGGAATGGCTCGTCGCCATCGCCGTCGTCGTGGAACGGCTCCTCTTCCCCGTCGCCGTCTGGGACGAACGGCTCCTGTTCGCGCTCCGGCGGCGCAGCAACTTCGCCCCGGCTTTGAGCTGAAGCTTGTGGTGCTCCAGCCGGCTCCTCCGCGCTTCGCGGCGGCTCTGGAGTGCGGTCGCGTTGCGCTCGCTGACGCTCCCGCTCACGCCGAGCCGCCTCCCGCTCTGCGGCCGTACGCTCGACCCCGTCAGCCACGACTTCTCTCCGCGGCTCGAGCGACGAGCCAGCTCTCGAGTAGGTGTGCGGCTGCTCGCGAGTCCTCGCTTGCCCGCCCCCCGCTACGCGACGCCAGCTTGGTCGTGAAACGCTCGTCGTAGAGTTCCACCGGAACCGTCAACTCGCGCTCCAATTGAGCCGCGAACTCCCGCGTCTGCACTGTCTGCTCCGAATCACCGCCCGCAAGCGACAGGGGCAGACCGACCACTACCCGCTCGGCTCCGAGCTCCCCCACGAGCGACCGCAGCCGTCCGCGCCCGCGTCGCGTGGCTGGTGCCAGTACGGGCTCCAGCGGGGTTGCGAGAATTCCGGTCGGGTCGCTGACCGCGCATCCACAGCGCGCGCTGCCATAGTCGAGCGCCAGCACCCGCACGACGTTAGTGATTTGCGCCGAGCGCTGCTTCGATCGCCGCTCGAGCCGCGTCGATCGCGACGGGGAGCCTTGCCACCTCGCGACCACCGGCGCGCGCGAGTGTGTCCCGGCCGCCACCGCCGCCGCCCACCGCCGCAGCCGCCACCTTGACGATCTCCCCAGCGCGCACGCCGCGGGCAACCAGCGACGGCGAAACACTCGCGACCAGGTCGACACGGTCCTCGCCAGCGCTGCCCAGCACGATCGCCGCGTCCCCGAGCTTTGACTTCAGGCGATCGGCGAGTTCCAACAGCGCCTTGCCGTCGCTCACCGAAACGGCGGCCGCGAGCACCCGGGCCCCGTCCACATCGCCCGCTCCGGAGACTAGTTGATCGATATCGATCGCGCCATTGCCGGCCGCGCTGCTTCTCGACGCCCGCTCCAGCTCCCGAGCCCGGACCCGCAGTTCCGAGACGGCGCTCGGGACTCCTTCCGGCGGCACGCGCAGCACCGTAGCGGTCTGGCTTAGCGCCTGGTCTCGCCGGCGCATCAGACGTACCGCCTCGGGCCCGGTGAGCGCCTCAATCCGCCGCACGTTGGCCGCGCTCGAGGTCTCTGCGGTCAGCTTGAACAACGCAAGCTCGGCGGTATTGTGAACGTGCGTTCCCCCACACAGCTCGCGCGAGAATGAGCCGTCGCCGACCTCGACCATCCTGACCACATCGCCGTACTTTTCGCCGAACAGGGCCATCGCGCCCAGTCGCCTGGCCTCGTCCAGCGTGGTCGTCAGCGCCCGGACCGGATAACTCTCCAAGATCCAGCTGTTTACCGTGTCCTCGACCTCGCTCAGCTCCTCCTGCGTCAGGCCGCCGGCGTGCGTGAAGTCGAACCGAAGCTTGTCCGGGCCGACGTACGAGCCCGCCTGGCGGACATGGCCGCCGAGATGCCGCCGCAATGCCGCGTGCAGGAGATGGGTTGCCGTGTGATTGCACTCGGTGGCGTGGCGGGCGCCGCGGTCGACGTGGGCGTGAACGCGCTCCCCGGGCTCGATCGTCCCCCGCTCGGGGAATAGCGCAATCACCTGGTCGTCTCCGAGTCGGAGCACGTCCTCGACTCGTGCTCGGCAGTCACCTTCAAAGCACTCGATGTAGCCGGTGTCCGCGATCTGGCCGCCGCCGGTGGGGTAGAACGGAGACTCGACGAGCTTTACCAGCAGACGACCGTTATCGCTGGCGACGGCGCCGATCGTCGTCTCCCGATCGGTCGTCTCGTAGCCGACGAAATCGGTGGCGAATCCGGCCTCGCCCGCCAGCGCTCGGGCGCGAACGCGCAGCTCCTCGGCGCTGGCGGAACGGCCGCCGCCCCCCCGCGCGCGCCGGCGCTGCTCGTTCATCAGCGCCTCGAACCCTTCCTCGTCGACCCCCAGACCGTGCTCGGAGACCAGCTCGATCGTCAGATCGATCGGGAAGCCGTAGGTGTCGTGGAGCAGGAACGCATCGGCGGAGGCGATGCCCTCCGCACCGGTGTCGCGTGCCCGGGCGATCAGCTCATCGAGCCGAACCAGACCCTGCTCGAGCGTGCGGCCAAACGCCTCCTCCTCGGAGGCGAGCCATTTACGGACCGACTCGCGCTGCTCGGGGAGCTCGGGATACTCATCGCCCATGAGCTCGTCGACTCGATCGGCAAACCGCTCCAGGAACCCAGGATCGAGCTCCAGCGTGCGGCCCTGCAGAATCGCGCGGCGCATGATCCGCCGGAGCACGTAACCGCGCTCCTCGTTGGAGGGCACCACCCCGTCGGCGATCAGGAACGTCATCGCGCGCGAGTGGTCGGCGAGGATCCGCAGCGCCCTGTCGGTCCGGAACTCCGCTCCGTAGCGCCGGCCTGAGAGTTCCTCGCCGAGCGAGATGAGCGGCGCGAACTGGTCGGTCTCGAAAACGGTCGCCTTGTCCTGCAAGATCGCCGCCATCCGGTTGAGGCCGAGCCCGGTGTCAATGTTCTTTGCCGGCAACGGGGACAGGCTGCCTGCGGGATTCTGATCGAACTGCATGAACACCAGGTTCCAGTACTCGAGGAATCGTTCGTTATCCCCGCCGGGAAGGTCGTCTGGCCTGCCCAGTTCGGCGCCGCGGTCGAGGTATAGCTCCGAGCACGGCCCGCACGGCCCCACCGGCCCGCTCTGCCAGAAGTTCTCAGACCGCGGACACTCCACGATCCGCTCGCGGGGAACGCCCACCTCCATCCACGCCTCGATCGCCTCCTCGTCCGGACCAAGCCCGAGCTCTTCATCGCCCGCAAACACCGTGATCCAGATGTCCTGCTCACGAAAGCCAAAGACCTGACGCGAAAGATCCCACGCGAACTCGATCGCCTCGGGCTTGAAGTAATCGCCGAAGGAAAAGTTACCGAGCATCTCGAAGAACGTCAGATGGCGCGTGGTTGTGCCGATGATGTCGATATCGACCGTTCGGAAGGTCTTCTGACAGGTCGTCACGCGCGGATGGGGCGGTCGTTCGGCGCCGAGGAAGTACGGCTTCAGCGGGTGCATTCCGGCGATCGTGAACAGCGCCGAGGGGTCCATCTCGGCGGGGATCAGCGACGAGGACGGCAACCGCCGGTGATCGTGCTCGACGAAAAAATTGATATACGCTTTTCTGATCTCGTCAGAGGTCATCGGCAAGGGAGTGTAGGCGGGTTCGTCGGTGGCGGACCTCGACGAACGCCTACTCACGATTCGGGGACTGGACAAGTTCGAATCCCGGAGTTCAGGTAGCGCAATACGTCGAGCGGGCCGCGATCCAAGCGCCGAGCTTCACGACGCCATCGACCGCCTCGCGAAGGTGCCGCGAGCGGTCGTGTACCTGGACGCCGGCGCGGCCGATGCCGTCTCGGCAACCAAGGCCGCCCGCCTGCTGCGACGTGCGGGCGTGTCGGAGATCCAAGGGTTCTTCCCGAGGTGCTCTGTGTTCTTCTGGCCCGAGCTCGCGCTTGAGCTCGTGCACAACGCAGACTTCAGGGTCAGATAGCCACGGCTAGCGAGTAATGGTCGCCCAGCCGACGACTAGTTCGCCATCGAGAAGGCACGCCAGCTGACCTGGCGCGGCGCCGTCGACCGGCTCGCCGAGCTCGAGTGCGCCGGCGGCATGTCGACCGGCGGGAGGCTCACCGGACAGCCGGGCCGGAATCGGCCGTGAGCGATAGCGAAGCTTGACCTGATCCACGCGGGCTCCGGCGCGGCGCAGGCGCAGCCCTCTCAACTTCACGCGGGCGATGCGGAGTTCCTGGCGGGTCCCGACAACGACCGTGTTGCTCGCCGCGTCCTTGTCGAGCACGTACAACGGGGCAGCTCCGGAGACCCCGATGCCCTTGCGCTGACCAACGGTGAAGCGATGCTGACCAAGATGACGGCCCAGCACTGTTCCGTTACGAGCGACGATCGCACCCGGCTGCTCGCCCAGTTCACCATGGCGAGCGAGGAACCGCGTCCGATCGGTACCCGCCAGGAAACAGAGATCCTGCGAATCCGCCTTGGCGGCGACGGGCAGCCCGGCCTCGGCGGCCTGCCTGCGGACCTCGATCTTGGTCAGCTCGCCGAGCGGGAATCGCATGCGGGCCAGCGATCGCGCCGGGAGCGCGGCGAGCATGTACGTCTGATCCTTGGCCGGATCAGCAGCAAAGCGCAGCAGCGGACCGTCGGCGTGGTCCTGCTCGGCGATGCGGGCGTAGTGGCCGGTAGCGAGTATCTCGCATCCCAGACGGTCGGCAAGGGCGAGCATCGCATCGAGTCGCAGGTGGCCATTGCAGCCAACACACGGGTTGGGTGTCTCACCGGCAGCGTAGGAGGCTATGAAGGGCTCGACGACGCCGCTACGGAACTCGCTTCTGAGGTCGATCGTGAAGTGCGCCAAGCCGATCGAGTGCGCGAGCGCGCGAGCTTGCACGATGGCCGATGCCGAGCAGCAACTCCGCTCGTCGTCATTATTGAGATCTGACCACAATTCGAGCGTGACGGCGACTGTCTCCCCGGATCGTGTGCACAGCAGCGCCGCCACGGCACTGTCGACGCCGCCGCTCATCGCGACCAGCGTGCGGCCGTGGCTGGGTCGCTGGAGCCGCGCGTGCTGGCGGACGGCGACGCCGAGTGCGCGGTGAAGCGCGTCGGCAGCGAGATCGGCGGCGTGGAGCTTGCCTGGGCTCAGACCGCCCAGTTCGGCGGCGATCTCGCGCGAACCGATGCGCGCCGCGTCGAGCAACTCCACTCCCCGCACAAGCGTTACGGCAGCGCTTCCGGCAGCGGTCGCGGCACCACACCCTTCGGCGTCGAAGCCCGCGTCGGCGACCCGCTCCTGCTCGAGCGCGATCGAGAAGCGGATCTGGTCACAGCAAGAGCCTCCGCTAACCGTGACACTGGCGGCGTTGGCCGGCGATCGGCCGTGCCCCTGCGGCGAGGTCAGATGATGTTCGAACGCTGTCGTGTCCATCCTCGGCGAGGATAGACCGAGGCGCTAAGCGAGCCGCAAGCCGAGCTCGCGGAGCTGCGCCGGATCCACAGGCGCCGGCGCTCCCGTGAGTGGGTCAGCGCCACTGGCGGCCTTCGGAAACGCGATCACGTCACGGATCGACTCGGTTCCGGCGATCAGCGCCACAATCCGGTCGATGCCCATTGCAATCCCTCCGTGTGGCGGCGCCCCGTACCGCAGCGCATCGAGCAGGAAGCCGAAACGGGCGTTGGCTTCCTCAGGACCGATCCCGAGCAGCTCGAACACCCGCCGCTGCACCTCGATGCGGTTGATGCGGATCGAACCACCGCCGATTTCGGCCCCATCGAGGACCAGATCGTAGGCGCGCGACGTGAGCCTGCCGGGGTAGTCGAGGTCGCCCGTCGGAGCCGTGAACGGATGGTGCGCCGCGTCCCATCGCTGCGCGTCGGGATCCCAGAAGAACGCCGGAAATTCGACTACCCAGAGAATGTCGTGCCGGCTCCGGGGAATCAGATCGAACCGGCGGGCGAGCTCCATCCGCAGCGCGCTCAACGCCTGACCCGCGGTGGTGAGCTCGTCGGCGACGATCAGTAACAGGTCGCCGGGAGTTGCTTGCAGCCGCTCAGTGATCGCGGCGATCTCCTGCCCGGAGAGAAATTTTGCGATCGGCGAGCGCCACCCTGGGTCGTCGCCTTGCACGAACGCCCACACCAGCCCCTTGGCACCGTGCCGCCGCGCCAGCTCAGCCAGCGCGTCGAGCTCTGAGCGCCGCAGTTCGCGCGATCCCGCATTGATCCCGCGGATGACGCCGCCGGAATTGAGCACGTCGGCGAACACCTTGAACTCGGTGGCGCTGAGGGCCTCACCGAGGTCGCTCAGCTCCAGCCCGAAGCGCGTGTCCGGACGGTCGATCCCGTACCGGGAGACCGCCTCTGCGAATGTCATCCGTCGCCAGGGGGGCGGCGAGAGATCAAATCCTTCCCGCTCGAAAAGGGTGCCCATCACGGCCTCAGTGCATTCGATCACGTCGTCTTCCTCGACGAAGGCCATCTCCACGTCGAGCTGCGTGAACTCGGGCTGCCGGTCCGCCCGAGTGTCCTCGTCACGGAAGCAGCGGGCGATCTGGTAGTAGCGCTCCAGGCCGCCGATCATCAGCAACTGCTTGAACAGCTGCGGCGATTGAGGAAGTGCATAGAACGAGCCTCGCGCGACCCGAGCCGGAACCAGGTAGTCGCGCGCGCCCTCGGGCGTTGAGCGAGTTAGGTAAGGCGTCTCGATCTCGAGAAAGTCACGCGCGTTCAGCACCTCACGCATCGTTTGCACTACGCGATGGCGCAGCGCGAGCCGATCGCGCACTGTGGTGCGCCGGAGGTCGAGCGCACGGTGCTTAAGTCGCAGATTCTCGTCCACTCCCGCCCCTTCCTCGAGGGGGAACGGCGGCGTGTCGGCGTCCGCGAGGATCTCCAGCTTCGCGACCGCGACCTCGATCTCGCCGGTGGGCACGTTCGGGTTGACGTTCTCCGGCTCGCGCCTGCTGACAGTCCCGGTGACGGCAATCACGTCTTCAGAGCGCAACCCGTGGGCGTGCCGGTGGGCCTCGAGAGCCGTCTCCGGGTGGAACACGAGCTGCACGATCCCCGAGCGGTCGCGCAGATCGATGAAGATCAGGCCACCGTGGTCTCGACGGCGATGAACCCAACCCGCCACCCGTGCTTGGGTGCCTGCGCGCTCGGCCGTGAGCTGCGCGCACCAGGCGTCGCGGTAGAGGTTCGGACGCGGAGCTTGCTTCATGCCAGGCGGCTTCGGCGCAGGATCGTCGCGATCACGTCGGTTGGCGTCAGGTCGCGCTGGTCCCCGGACTGCATGTCCTTCAAGGAAGCCTCTCCGTCGTCGATGATCGCCACGTACCTGGCGCCGATCCGATCCGCCTGCCTCAGCTGGCCCTTCAGCGAACGACCGGCCAGCTCGAGCTGTGCCTGCAGTCCGGCGCGGCGAGCCTCCACGGTAAGACTGAACGCGGCGCTGCTGGCGCCGGGGTTGGCGAGCGCCACGAATAGATCGACCAGATTTCCCGCCACAGTCAGTTCGGGGGCAGCGAGCAGCATCCGCTCGATCCCGGCGGCCCAGCCGGAGGCGGGCGTCGGCGGGCCATCGAGCTGCTCCATCAGGCGGTCATAGCGGCCCCCGCCCGCGACCCCGGATTGTGCGCCGAGCGCGGCGCTCGAGAACTCGAATAGGGTTCGCGTGTAGTAGTCGAGTCCGCGGACTAGCGTCGGATCGAGCTCGTAGCTGATTCCGGCATCGTCGAGCAGATTACAAACCTGGGCGAAGTGCTCGGCGTCGGGAGCAGCGAGTCGGTCCAGCAGCTTTGGTGCGCGCGCCATAACCTCGCGGGTACGCGTGTCGGTCGCATCAAAGGCACGCATCGGATTCAGGTCGATCCTCCCGCGAACCTCCGGCGAGAGCTCGGCCTGATGCTCACGCAGATACGCGGCGAGCTCGTCTCGATAGGCGGCCCGCGTCTCAGCGCTTCCGAGGCTCGAGAGATGAAGGCGCGTGTCCCTGACCCCGAGGACGTTCAGGAGCTCGGCCAGCAGCACGATCAGCTCGGCATCGGTCTCCGGCGCCGCGGACCCGATTGCCTCCGCCCCGACCTGCCAGAACTGACGGTAGCGTCCCCTCTGCGGCGCCTCGGCGCGGAAGAAGCTCGACAAATACCACAGCTTCACCGGCTGGGGCAACTTGTGCATTCCGTGCTCGATGTAGGCCCGGCAGACCGGCGCGGTTCCCTCCGGCCGCAAAGTCAGCGAGCGGCCTCCGCCGTCGTCGAACGTGTACATCTCCTTCTGGACGATGTCGGTCGCCTCGCCGACAGCGCGGGCGAACAGTTCGGTCGCCTCGAAGGCGGGCGTCTCGATCCTGCGGTAGCCGGCGGCACCGAGGACCTTCCTGGCCTGCGCCTCGACGACTTCGCGGCGGGCAGCGTCGTCGGGAAGGACGTCGAACGTGCCGCGGGGAGCTTGGATCACGCGAGCTCGCGCAGGAACGGATTCGTGGCGCGCTCGCGCCCGAGCGTCGTCAGCGGTCCGTGGCCCGGGTGCACCGTGGTCTCTGCAGGGAAGGTGTTGGTAAGCGACTCGATTGAAGCCAGAAGGGTGTCCCAATCGCCGCCGGGGAGATCGACGCGACCAACCGAGCCTTGGAAGAGAACGTCGCCTGAGAAGAGCGCGTTCTGGTCACTGATCGCGTAAGTAACGTGGCCGGGACTGTGACCGGGCGTGAACAGGACCTCGAAATTGAGTCCCCCGAGCTCGAGCGTGTCACCCCCGGTGACGGTATGGTCGGCTGCGTAGCTCTCGAACGGCCCGAATCCGGGCCAGGGGACGTAGTCCATGATGTTCGCGAGCACTTGCGTCTCTAGCTCTGGGCAATAGACCGGCGCCCCCGTGGCCTTCGCGACCGGAGCCACGGCACCGATGTGGTCGAAATGGGTGTGCGTGATCAGAATCGCCTCGATCGCCGTGATGCCGAGCGTGTCGATCGCCCCTAGGAGTCGCTCGGCTTCCTCACCGGGATCGATGATCACCGCGCGCTCGGCGCCCTTCTGGCGGACGATGAAGCAGTTCTCCTGGACCGGCCCAACGGTGAACATCCGCGCGTCGATCATTTGCGAAGCTCCTTCCTACGCTGCCGGCGTCGGTACAGGGACAGCTCGAAGTAATAGCCCGCCGGTATGTACAGCGCCATCGCCACAACCGCGAACAGCACCGCCGCCAAGTATCGGTTCTTGCCCTTCGAGGTCAGCGCCACGAACACGAGAATCAGCACCGCGGCCAGCGCCGCCCGCATCACCGAGCCCTTCCAGGTGGGCGGGGTGTTCAACCGCCGTTCGCGTGCCTGGGTGCGCGTCTGCTGCTTGCGCTCGTCGGCCGACGGCGGCCGGCCGGTCCGGCCGCGGCTCTCGATCGAGCCTGCCGCCGTGCCCCGGTGCTTGCTTCGACGCTTTCGCTTGGTGTGAGCCATCTCGTGGAGTATTACGCGCTGGCCAGCAGTGCGTCTTCGACGGTAGCGCGATTACGCACGGGCACATGCTCGGGAAAGCCGACGAAGGCGGCTTCGGGAGCCAGACCAACGAGCTCGGCCTCCTGGACCCGGGCATGACGCCCGACCGCCGCGACGACGTGGGCGAGACGCGTCGCCCGATGATCCTCGACGTTAGTGGACACCTGCGCGAGGCCGCGATGTGGGAGCCACAGTCCGATCGCGCGGACGAAGGGCAGCCCCTCCGGTCCTCCCTCGCGGATCCTGGCCGCAATCTCCTTGGCGTCCTGCACCGTGGCCGGCGCTGCCAGCTCGACGTTGAATGCGACCAGTGGCGGACGGGCGGCGACGAGCACAGCGCCGGCGGTCGGGTGCAGCCGGTTCGGTCCAAAGTCCGGCGCCTGGTCTCCGGCCGAAATCCGCCGCGCGAGCGCCTCTGGACCACCGCGACGCAACTGTGCTCGGGTGCGACCTCCGGCGAGCTGGCCGTAGAGGAACACCGGCAGCTCGAGCTCCCAGCCGAGCAGGTCGGCGAGCACCAACGCCTCGGCGCAGGCAGCGCCGCGAGCGCTGTCCTGCAGGTAGACGATCGGCGCGACGTCGATTGCCCCGACTCTCGGATGAAAGCCTTCGTGCTCAGCGAGAGTGACCCTTTCGAGCACTTCGCGCGCGCCATTTAGGACCGTTCGGGCGAGCGTTCCCGGTTCGCCCGCGAGCGTGAACACGCTGCGGTGATGGTCAGGGTCGGCGTGCACGCAGAGCAGACGACCGTCGAATGCGCTGGCGATCGCATCGATCGCCGCCCGATCCCGGCCCTCGGAGACGTTGGGGATCGCGAGCAGCGGGGTCACACGTCGAGCACGAAGCGGCCTTCGTCAAGCACCATGCGACCGTCGATCTCGAGGCTGGCCTCGAGCACGACCACGTCGAGATGGATCGGGACGCTGACCGTTCCGCCGATCCCCGCGCTGGCGCCGAAAGCCACGTGAACCGTTCCGAGGATCTTCTCGTCCTCGAGCACGTTCCCGGTCAGGATCGCCCGATCGTTGGTGCCGATACCGAGCTCGGCAAGGTTCGTACCCAGCTCACCGTGGGCGCGGAGGCGCTCGATGAAGTGCGGGCCGAGTCCGCCGGTCGCTGACGCGATTCGTTCTCCCTCCAATGTGAGCGTGGCGGGCTCGTCGCTGATCCCGAGCGGAGCGAGGCTCGTCGCGATCAGCGTGCCTTCACCGGTCAACGGCGCGATGAACGCCTCGCCGCACGGGAGGTTCCCAAACGCCCCTTTCGCGGTCAGGTCGCCATCGTCGGACATCCCGTCCCGGCCGGAGAGGTCGAGCGTCAGATCAGAGCCGCGTGGACAGCGGACGTGCGCAAGCGTCCCCGTCCCAAGCAGCGCGGCCACGGCCTTCGATCGCGCCGCCATCAGGTCGAAATCGACCGCCATCACCCGCGCGAGCATCTCGGCAGTCACACCGGGCATCGTCGCGCCGCGGACGCCGGCGTCACTGGCCCGCTTTCGAGCCATAGTGTGACTGAGCGACCTCGTGGTGGGCGCGATGAAAACGTCGCAGCCGCTCAGTGCTTGCGCGATCGGGCGAGGCGGCTCGGTGCCGTCGTTCTCGCGCTCGTCCATCACCGCCAGCACCGCGTCGGCGCCCGCCGCGGAGGCGCCGTCACGCAGCGCCTCCCCGATGCCGCGCGTGCCGGCGTCGACGATCACGAGCACGTCCTCGCCCGGCTTGATAGCTAGGCAACGGGAGACGATCGTGCTGACGGCGGGACCCAGATCACACATGGACGACGGATCATATGGACATCTTCACCTGGTGCTGCAAGCCGCGAACAGGTTCGCTGCGGCGCTGCACGAAACTGCGACGTAAGCGCGCTCCGATTCCCGCCGGCCGGGCAAGAGCCAACCTGAATCGCTTGAGCATCGTGCGCCGCCCTGTGGATCTATGACTGGCGGCATTACGTCACCGAGCCATGCCACTTCGTCTCCTGAGCTCAAGACAACACCGAGAGCGAGCGAACTTCTATGTCCAGGTCGCCGGAGTCCACTTGATCAAGGTCGAGTGACACATCGCGTTTTCCTGCAGCAGCTTCCCTTGGGTTTATGCTCGTTTGCCGCGGCCGTATAGCAGCTTGAGCAGGCGCAGCAGCAGCTTGCTGGTCCGGGCCGTGTAGGGGAACATGTAGAGGTCCTTCTTCATCGCGAAGCGGGTGAGCACGATCGTCTGGCGGTGGGTGTACTTGCGGATCCCTTCCGGACCGTGCCGGACGCCCAGTCCGGAGCTCTTCCAGCCGCCCATCGGCGCCTCGAGCGCGATGTAGTTGGCGTTGCAGTCGTTGATCACGACCGCGCCGGCCTCGATCCTCCGCGCGACCTCCTCGCCCTTGGCGAGGTCCTTGGTGAACACCGACGCCTGCAAGCCATACGGCGTGTCGTTCGCGAGGCGGATCGCCTCCTCCTGATCTGCGACCTTCATGATCGGCACTGTCGGCCCGAACGTCTCCTCGCGCATGCACTTCATCGTGTGATCGACGTCGACGAGCACCGTCGGCTCGAAGAACGCGCCCGCTCCCGACCCACGGTGCCCACCGACCAGCACCCGAGCGCCGTTGGCGACAGCATCCCTGACGTGCTCCTCGACAACATCGACCTGGGGCGGGTTAGTGAACGACCCAACATCAACCGAGCCGAAACCGCCGGGCACACCCTGACGTAGCTGGCGTGCCTTATCGGCAACAAGCGCGACGAACCGATCGTAAATCGGCTCCTCGGCATACACCCGCTCGACCGAAATGCACGTCTGGCCCGTGTTCTGCATCGACCAGAACAGAGCAGCATTGGCAGCGCGCTCAAGATCGGCGTCAGCGAGCACGATCATCGGATCCTTCCCGCCAAGCTCAAGCGATACCGGCGTCAACGTCTTCGCCGCGCGCTCCATCACCCGCCTCCCCGTTTCGGTCGAGCCGGTGAACATAATGAAGTCAACGAGATCGATCAACGGCAAGCCGATCGGACCGCGGCCAACGACGACCTGAAAGACATCATCAGGAATTCCACACTCCCGCAACCCCTCCCCGATCAACAGCGACGTCAACGGCGTCACACTCGAAGGCTTGACAATCACCGAGTTCCCAGCAGCCAACGCCGGAACCGCATCCCCAACCGTATTCGTGAACGGATAATTCCACGGTCCGATCACTCCCACCAACCCAACCGGCTCGTACCGAACGATCAGCCTACGCCCAACCAAAAACGGCGACCTCGTCCGCACCCGCTCATCCGCCAGATACTTCCGCGCGTGCTTAGCCCAAAACCCAAACGCGCCCGCCGCATACCCCAACTCGGCCAACACCGCATCCTCACGCGTCTTCCCCGTCTCCGCAACAAGCGTATCCAGAAACCGCCGATCGTTATCAAGCACCCACCTCTGCATCCGGCGCAACACCCTCGCACGACCCTCAAAACCCAGCGCCCACCAACCCGGCTGCGCCCGCCGAGCCCGCCCAGCCATCTCCACCAACCGCTCCGGCGAACACGCCGCCAGCGTCGCCACCACCCCACCCGACGCAGGATTCTCGACCACAATCAAATCCCCCGACCCCACCGGCACCCCCGACTGCTGTCCCACCGACATCGCCATCACCAACCACCCTTTCGATATCCACACACGACCACCGCCCACCAAAACCCACGCCACACCACGATCAAACCCTAACGCCACCACCACACGCCCACCCACACCCAACCCAAACACCCACCCCACCCCCCAACACCCCAACACCCCAACACCCCAACGAAACCACACACCAACAACCTCGCCAACCCCCGCAAGGACGATCCCACCGATGGCCAGGCTTTCCTCTGCCGTCGGCGCCCGCCCCTGGGGCTATCCGGGCAGCGGCCTCCTCGAGGGCTCGAGGGATTGTCCGAGGAACTGTGTAGGCATGAGCGAAAGAGATCCTCATGGCTACTACTACGAGAAGCAGGACGCAGAAGAGCAGGACCAGGACCGAGCTGGAGCAGCACGCCGCGGAGCTAGAGGCTCTCGGGTTGGGATCGCGCCCGCCGCGGACCCCCCGGCTGTGTCGCCGGAGCTGGTCGATGAGGCTGTCGACCGTGCTGCTGGCCGCCGGCGGGTCCGTGAAGCTCTCGGTGTGCCGTCTGACAGGCGGATCAGCAACGAGGTGATCGACGAGCTGCTGGCCGGCGTGAGCACGGAGGAGGAGATCGCCGGGCCTGGTGGGCTGCTCGCCGAGCTGACCAAGCGGCTGGTGGAGCGGGCGATGGAGGTCGAGCTGACCGAGCACGTCGGCTACGAGCCGCATCTGGAGCCGGCAGGCGGCGGTGGGAACACGCGCAATGGCACGACCGCGAAGACGTTGATCACCGAGCACGGGAAGGTCCCGATCGACGCGCCTCGCGATCGCGACGGCAGCTTTGAGCCGAAGATCGTCAAAAAGCGTCAGCGCCTGATGGACGACGTGCGCGAGTGGGGCAAGCGGCCGCTGGAGGACATCTACCCGATCGTGTTCCTTGACTGCATGGTCCTGAAGATCCGCGAGGGCGGCACCGTCCAGCGCCGCGCGCTGTACCTCGCGCTCGGTGGAATGCCCTGGGTTTGACGGAGACCGGGTTTGTAGGTCCTTGTGAGTAATTATATCAAGTTAGTGTGAATAGTTACCCACCCTCACAGCGGAGACGACCCCGAAGGGGTCGTACACCCCGGAGCGGTTCAAGGGTGACAGAGCCCGTCGGAGACAGCAGCGCTTCAGGGTCAGCGGCGAGCGCCGCGACGTGTCGCTGCTCGTGCTCGACGGGCGGTACGTTCCCGAGCGAGGAGTGCAGCCGGCGCGTGTTGAACCGGGCGACGTAGTCGACGGTCGCGAGCTCGAGCTGCGCGTGGGAGCGCCACACGCGATCGGCGATCAGCTCGGTCTTGTAGCTGTCGACGAACGATTCGGCGAGCGCGTTGTCGTAGCAGTCGCCGACCGACCCGACCGACGCCAGCACGTGCGCATCGTCGAGCTGCTGGGTGTAGTCCTCCGCGGTGTATTGCGAGCCGTGGTCGTTGTGGGACACGAGCTCGAAGTCCGCGCCGGGCTGGCGGATCGCGAGCGCCATCCGGAGCGCGTCGAGCACCAGGCTGGTGCGCATGTGACGGGCGATCTGCCACCCGACGATCATCCGCGAGAACACGTCGATGATGAACGAGAAGAACGACCGGCCCTCCCAGCTCCGCAGGTAGGTGAAGTCCCCGACCCACAGCCGGTCCGGCGCGGTGGCGGTGAAGTCCCGCTGGACGAGATCAGACCCCCGCTGCGCCTCAGGATCCGCGGTAGTCGTCTTCCATGGCTTGCCGCGCCGCTTCGCGCCCTGGATGCCGCCCGCGTGCATCAGCCGGGCGACCTGGTCACGGCCGGCGGTCTCGCCCTCGCGAACCAGCTGAGCGTGCGTGCGACGGTAGCCGTAGCACTCGTAGTTGGCCTCGTGCACCTCCCGGATCCGGCCGGTCAACCGCTCGTCCTCGACGCGGCGGGCGGACCGCTCGCCGGTCGCGCGCTGGTGGTACGCGGACGCCGACACGTCCAGGGTCCGGCAGATCGGCTCGACGCCGAAGCGGTCGCGGTGATCATCGATGAACGCGCTCACCTCGGTCGGTCTGCGTCGAGCTCGATCGCGAAATACACGCTGGCAGCCTTCAAGATCTCGTTCGCGCGACGCAGCTCATGATTCTCCTTGCGGAGCTTCTTGATTTCCTCGCGCTCCTCGGTCGTGGGCAGATCCGGCCGCAGGCCGCCGTCGGCCTCGGCCAGACGAACCCGCTTACGCAGCACCTCGTGACCGATACCGAGATCGCGCGCGATCGCAGCTACCGGCCGGCCCGACTCGAGCGCCAAACGCACGCCACGGTCGATCAGCTCCTCTGGATACTTCCTGGCTCTGGGCATGAACTTGCAGTTCCTTGCTCGAGGAACGAATCCTCGTTTCAAAGCCTCCGCGAATCCCAGGGCAGCTCAGTTTGCTCGCTGGGCGCTGAGAGCGACGCTCGCGCATCTCGGCCAGGAGCGTGCCGACACGCACGACGTCGGCTTTATGTACGGGGAGTCGTCGCTGGCAGCGTGGCAGGCGCTGTGTCGGGGCCGGTCCGGGGCGTCCTCGGCGTCCTGCGCGCGGTTGAAGCGCAGCGTGCTGAATGCGGCCGATGAGCTGCTCGCGCTGGCGGCGAGCAACCCTGGGGCGGGCGCGATCCCCACTACCGAGACCAGCCCGCAGGCCGACACGATCGTGGACAGCATGATGAACATCGCGATTTTGCCGTGGGCGAGCCGCGTGACCGGCAACCCGGCGTACGCCCGGCTCGCCTCTCACCAGGCGCAGCTGGTCGAGCGGCTGCTGGTGCGCTCCGACGGCTCAACTGCCCAGGCGGTCAACCCCGATCGTGCGACCGGTCGCGTGCTGGCGATCGGGACCCACCAGGGACTGTCGAACAGCAGCACCTGGTCACGCGGCGAGGGCTGGGCGGTGTACGGATTTGCCCAGGCCGCGGCCGACCTGCACGATCGCGGGCTGCTGCGAGTAGCGCTTAGCTTAGGGCGGCGAGTTTCGTCGCTTCACATCTCCCCGCCGGCGCAATCCCGCTGTGGGACTACGCGGCGGCCGCGGGGGCGCCGGACGTCTCCGCAGAGGTGATCGCTGCGGCCGGTCTGCTTCATCTGGCGAGCGCGTGCCGGGAGCTGCCCGGAGTCTGCTCGCGCGATCCAGGCCGCTGGGTTGCGCTCGGGCGGCGGATGCTGGCGGCGGCGCTCGGGCGCGCGAGCGATCAGCCCCCGCTCGGGTTCCTTGGCTCCCAGGTCCTCAACGAGCACAGACGAGGGTGCTGGTGCGGCGAGCTCATCTTCGGGCTGACGTATGCGCTCGAGGGGCTCCGGCTCGAGCAGATGATGGAGCACATCGCTGGGGCGTAACGCGGTCCTAGCGGACGCGGCGCCCCGCCGGCCGCCACCGCGCGTCAACGCAGAAAATCGACCGAAGTACGGTAGCGCGTGAAGTAGCCGTAGTGACCGCGCAGCCACAGCAGGCTCATCTGGCCGCGGTCCCAACCGCGCGGCACGACCGGCCGCACATTCTCGGTGCCGCCGGCGGGCACGACTACCACGTGGCGCCAGCGGACGCCGCCGTCGGCGGTCGTCCAGCGCTCGATCTCGAACCCATCCGCGACCTGGCGCGAGAGATACACGATCGAGGGATCTGAATGATCGAGCGTGATCCCGCCCGAGTACTCGTACTCCCTCGTTCCGGGGCTGATCGTGCCGCCGCCGATCGTCAGGAAGTGCGAGATCCAGCGCGTCCCGGTCCAGTCCGCGTACCAATACTCCTGGCGCTGTTCGGAAGGAAACGTCGCGTACACGGTCACCGGGCGGCCGCGAGGATCGAGGGCCACGTCCCACACCCACGCGGGCACGTGCGTGGCGTGCGCGCTGTAGACCAGATCGGCCCGCCGGGGAGCGATCGGCCCGCCGGCGATCCGTGCGATCCAGCGACCGCCGGCGGTCCACAGCGAACCGGCGCGGTAGGCGGCGTAATAGATACTCGTCAGCACCCTCCGCGGATGGCCGTTGGTGAATGCGAGCGCGATCTTATGGCGGCCGTCGGAGGCGACCTTCACGTACGGACGCTGGCCGCGGACCCGGATCAGCTCGTGCGCCCGGCTCCAGCGGCCGTCCAAGGTCCTGGTCGCGTAATCCGCGCTCCAGTTCGCGCCGCGCCAGAACAGGTAAAGCTTGTCGTCCTCGGCTGAAAGCAGCACCGGGTTCGGATAGGTCACTCCGAGGGCCCCCTTCACGTCCCTGGGTACGTGCTGCAGTGGTCCCCAGGCGCTGATGTCCGCGGGGCGAACCGTCGAGCGGTAGTCCATCTCGGCGCCGCCGTGCCCCGACCAGAACACCGTTAGCCGCTTGTCAGGTTCGACGAAGATCGACGGGGCGCTGTGGTCGTCGTGGAACAGATGGCCGATCACGTGGTTGCTGGTCACGCGGCCCTGGGGGTCGTAGGCGCCGACGGTCACGTTCCCGGACCAGTCGATCCAGCCGACGAAGATCTCCTCGAACCGGCCGCCGACGTACACGGCGCGGGGATCGCCGAACCAGCTCCAGGACCCGCGGCCCCAAGTGCCGAACGGCGAGGATGCGGGGCGGGACCGGCTGCGCCCGGCAGTAGCGTGTCGGGACAATTGCCGGTGCTTACTCGAGGTGCCCGGCACCCAGAACAGGGCCGCAGCCGCTACCAGCAGCACGAGGGCGAACACGAGCAAACGTGGCCTACTCATTCCAGCTGGCCTCCGATCGATGCCGCGCCCCGCCAGAGGCCGGGTAGACGATCAGTCAGGGCCGGCTGGACGCCGCGAGGAGCGATCCGTTGGCCGCAAGCAACAGCCGCGATCCGCGACCGAGCAGGCGGGCTTGGTTGCCGTCCGCGTTCGCGAGCCACACAATGGGTGATCGCGGCTGCACAGGCACGCTTCATCGCACGCGAAGATAGCGACAGGTGAGTTCGGCCTGCTCAGAAAGGGCGCCCTCCGGGACGTCACGTCGAGCATCGGCATCGTCGACCTCCACATCAATGTGACGATGGGGAACCGATCCACGTCGCTGCCAATTCCGGGGGCGCTCGTGCCTGCTCCGTCGGGGTGACCCACGGCAGCTGGGTGGCGGCCGGCCGTTCCGCCACTGAATCGAGCCCGATCCCCGGGGACGGCGTGGTCGGTCGGTCGTAGTTCCCATCCTCCCTGCTCCTTCCTCTCGCCTGTGAGAGCGGTGCGGGACAGCCGGCTTGGTCGCCCGGCAGTTGCAGCGCCAGTTGCTAGGCTCGGGCAGTGCCGGACGCCTCTAACGAGCACCTCTAACAAACTCGGATGCGCTTCTAGCAAGTACCGGAGTTTCTTGCAAACTGATCGGGTTCCATCCGTCTTGACCAGCTTGCAGGATAGAGGCATACACTGGGGAAAGTGCTCGTTTGCGGGATGAAGGCACGTCGCCGGAGTAGCTCAGTCGGTTAGAGCAGCGGAATCATAATCCGCGTGTCGGGGGTTCGAGTCCCTCCTCCGGCATCTCAGGTTTCATCGGTAAACCCCCGCTATCTCCCGGTTTCTCAGGCCGTTCGTACAGCTCTCGTCAGTGTCCTACGAACCCCTACGAACGGCAGCGCGCGTGACAGGTGTGTCCACATTTGTGTCCACATTCTTGCCTCACGGATCGCCGACCTCGGCCGCGAGGTAGGCGTCGAGTTTCTGGCGCGCGGTCGTGCCCCGTGGAACCGGCAGGTTCTTGATGTAGCGGCCGGTCGTGACGAGGTCCGCGTGGCCCAGGTACTCCTGAATCTGCTTCAGGTTGTAGCCGGCGGCCATCAGGAAGCTCGCGTAGGTGTGCCGGGCTTCGTGCAGCGTCACACGCGCGAGGCGCGCCTCCGTCCAGGCGCGGTCCGCGCGTGCCTGCCATTTCCCCGAGTCGACCGATCGCACGACGATCGGCCCCCTGGCGGGCTGGCCGCGACGAATCCATTCCTCGCGCAGGATCTTCTTCAGCGGGCCGACCATCGGGACCCGGCGACCCTCCCCCGCGTCGCTCTTGGACGCGTCGACCATGATCTCGTCGGCCTCCCAGAACACGTGCTCCCATTGCGAGCGCCCGATCTCCCCGCGGCGCATACCCGCGTAGAAGGCGAGCGCCCACCCCGGCCGGTCGCTGACCACAACGGCGTTTCGGCTGGCGGGCGTCTTGTAGAGCTCACCCCGCCGCACTTTGCCGACCAGAGCGTCGCTGACGTCGAACCGTCGCGCGAGCGCCGCGGCGCTCTCGCCGGAGCCGCGGATCACGAGCACGTCGTCCCAGCTGAGCGCGCCTGAGCCGCTCGCGGCCGGCAGCGCCTCAATCAGCGTCGCTGCCTCCTCGGCCGTCGCGACTCGCTCACGGATCTTGCCGTCGTTGGCGGGCATCGCGGCCTCGCGCGTCGGGTCGCTCGGGACGAGCCGCCGGTTCGCCCGCCTGGCATAGGCGTACACATGCCGGATCACCGCGAGGTAGGTGGCGATCCGCGAATACGACTTTCCCTCGCTCACGAGCTCGTCGACGAGCGACTGCCAATAGGCGTCGTCGAGTGCCGCGATCGGCCGGTCGCCGCAGCGATCGACCAGCACCAGCGAGCCGGGGGCCGTGGGGTGTCCTCGTCGCTGTGAGCCGCCGAGCAGGACGGCCCGGTAGTCGGCGACGGTGGTCGCGGACAGCGGCTTGCCCCGCCCGCGGCAACGGGCGTACGTGCCGTCTTCGACGAGCGTCCACCACTCACGGGCGACCTCCCCGAAGGTCGGGCCCTGGCGGCGGATCGCCCGCACGGCGATCACGGCCTTGGCCTCATGCCCATCCCAGCTGATCGCCGACGAACGATCCTTGAACACGGGGCTCCACGTCGGCTTCCCATCGATCCGGCGGGTTCGCCATAGCCGCAGCTGCTCAACGCGTTCCTCGAGGCCCGGGCGCTCGCTGCACGAAACGTTCGAAGTGCGCGATGCTCATGCCGAGCGACGCTGCCGCCTCAGCCCGCGTGAGCAGCCGTCGCGGCACCGTCTCAATCGGACGATCCCGCGAGCGGCTAGGCATAGAGGAGACCGCGCGAGCTGCCCGATGACCGGGCACTTCGAGGCTCCGCTGACAGCGCGTGGGAGAGCGAGCCGGTGACGAGCGAACGCTCCGAGACCGGCCGGCAGACAGTGCCCCGGCAGTCAGCTCGTTCGTACTGCCCGCCGATCTGGGTGTTCACAACGCTGCGTTCCATTCGACCTGTGCCTCCGCCTCTGACCTCTAGACCTCCAATGTGCTGAGCTGTGGCGAAATCGTGGCTTGCGGTCTGATTGGTAGCGGGCCGGCTCGTCTGTCGTTGGTACGAGAGCGTTTTGGCGAGGGGATGAGGTGCGTGGAGTTCACTCATGTCGAGGGGGGCTGGTTTTTGGGTGGCTGACGCAGAGCCGGTGGGCCGGCTCGGGGTGAGCGCGGGTCTCGGATGGTGTTAGAGGGCGTCGAGGAGGCGGAAGAAGAGCAGGCGTTCAGGTGGTGTCGTGGTGGTGAGCAGGATTCCTTCTGGATGGATGGAATCCTGCGGTCGTGGATCGGATCGAGGCGGAAGCGATCGCGGTGGCTGGTGGGGAGCCTGCACGGGCGCTGGTTGTCCGGCTGCTTGATGCGTTGGACGAGGTGGCTGGGTTGCAGAAGCGGTTCGAGGAGCTTGAGCGGCAGGTGAACCGCACCTCGCGCAACAGTTCGGTGGCGCCGTCGTCGGATTCGCCGTTGACGCGACAGCAGCGCCGTCAGTTGGCGCGGGAGCGCGCGAAGAAGCAGCTGGAGCGCGAGCGGCGCGAAGCGCGCAGTCAGGGCGGGCAGCCGGGTCATGAGGGTTCCAGCCGGCCGCCGGCCGAGCCGGAGCAGCTGACCGCCGGGCCGTTTGACTGTGTGCCGGGGCGGTGTGGGTGCGGGCACCGGTTCACCGGCGGCGAGGAACGCGTCGGCGATCCAGTCGGCCATCAGCAGTGGGAGCTGCCGGTGGTCGTGGCGGAGGTGCGCGAGTGGGCGGCTGCGGCTCGAGTGCCCCGATTGCGGCAAGCCGGCGCTGGCGGAGCTGCCGGCGGGCGTGTCGTTGAGCGCGTTCGGGCCGCGGTTGCACGCGCATGTCGCGGTGCTGGCCGGGGTCTGCCGGCTCTCGCGCGAGAAGATCGTCGAGCTGCTCGGCGAGTGCTACGGAATCGAGCTCAGCACTGGTGCGGTCGATGGGATGCTGCGGCGCGTCAGCCGCGTGCTGCACGACCCGTGGCGCGAGCTGCACGAAGCGATCAAGCTCGCCGAGGCCGTGCATGCCGATGAGACGACGTGGCTGTGCAAGGCCGATCCGTGCTGGCTGTGGACGGCTACCACCGCCGCGCTAGTCTGCTACCGGATCGACCGGGAGTGTCGGAGGAACCGTGTAAGCGTGATCGAAAGGACTGGTCATGCCATCCACATTCATTCATCCAGATCTGATTTCTTGTTCGAGCGAGGAGCGGAGCGAGCCCGCAGGGCGAGCACAGCGATCCGAAACCGTCGAGCGGCGAGAGGTGTTGCCCGGACTGCCGGGTGGGCCGGGGGTCGATGAGCAGCCGCTTGAGATCTCTGACGAGGTCCTTGATGCGTTGCTCTCAGGGGCGAGGACCGCTGAGGAGATCGCGGGCCCAGACGGGCTGCTGGGGCAGTTGACGCGCCGGCTGTTGAACCGGGCGTTGGAGGCGGAGCTGAGCGAGCATCTCGGCTATGAGCCCGATCAGGCGCCGCCCGGTGGCGTGGGGAACGCGCGCAACGGCAAGCCGTCAAAGACGATCCTGACCGATCACGGACCGCTGCGGATCCGCTCCCCGCGGGATCGCAAGGGCACGTTTGAGCCGCAGATCGTCAAGAAACGTCAGACCCGGTGGGTTGGGTTCGACGATCGCGCGATCAGCCTCTACGCCCGCGGTCTGACGGTCCGTGAGATCCAGGGACACCTCGCGGAGATCTACGGCACCGAGGTCTCGCCGGATCTGATCTCGAAGATCACCGACACGGTGCTCAGCGACGCGAAGGCGTGGCAGAACCGGCCGCTGGAGCGCGTCTACCCGATCGTCTACCTCGACGCGCTGATCGTGAAGATCCGCGACGGGCATACGGTCCGAAACCAGGCGTGCTACGTGGCGCTGGGCGTCAACCTCGACGGCGAGCGTGACGTGCTCGGCCTGTGGTTCCAGCAGACCGAAGGCGCGAAGTTCTGGCTGCACGTTCTCACCGATCTGAAGACCCGCGGCGTCGCCGACATCCTGTTCGTCTGCGTCGACGGGCTGACCGGCTTCCCGGAGGCGATCGAGGCGACCTTCCCGCACGCGACCGTCCAGACCTGCCTGGTGCATCAGGTCCGCTCCAGCCTGCGCTTCGTGTCCTACAAGGACCGCAAACCGCTCGCCGGCGACCTGCGCAAGATCTACACCGCCGTCGACGCCGAGCACGCCGCAGACGAGCTCACAACGTTCGCCGAGAAATGGGATCACCGCTACCCGATGATCTCAGCCAGCTGGCTCGAGCACTGGGAGCAGATCACCCCGTTCCTGGCCTACCCCGCCGACGTCCGCCGTGTGATCTACACCACCAACTCGATCGAAGCCCTACACCGCCAGCTACGGAAGATCATCAAGACCCGCGGGCACTTCCCGACCGAGGACGCCGCCCGCAAGCTGATCTACCTCGCGATCACCAAAGCCGAGACCAAATGGAAGCGCGTGTTCAACTGGCCAGCCGCCTTGGCCGCATTCAAAATCGAGTTCGGTGACCGCATCCCCGACAACTGAAACCTGACTGTCACTACTTGACACACCAGGAGTAACTGTTACTATCAAATAGTCAGCTTACACGGAAGAACTGACACCCTCGATCGACCCGCGACGCACCCAGCAAGCAGCGAAGAAGCTGTTGGGCGAGAACTTCGGCGGGTTCGTCACCTCCGACCGCTACGTCGGCTACCACTGGCTCGACGTTCTGCAACAGCAGCTGTGCTGGGCGCACGCCGTGCGCCAGCTGACCGAGCTCTCCGAACGTCCGGGCGCGCCCGGCAAGCTCGGCGCTCGGCTGCTCGACATCGCCGACCAGGTGTTCGCGATCCACCGCGAGCATGCCGCCGCGCTCGCCGGCGCCGACGATCCCGAGCACCCGGCGCTGGTCGCGCTGCGTGAGCAACTCGCGCCGTTGCGCGAGCGGTTCCGCGACCTGCTCGATCAAGGCGCACGCGGCCGCCACCCCAAGACCGCCCGCTTCTGCGCCGGACTGCTGGAGGAATACCCCGCGCTCTGGACGTTCAGCGAGGTGCCCGGCATCACCCCGACCAACAACGACGCGGAGCGCGCGATGCGCGGCCCGGTCATCCTGCGCCGGATCTCCGGCGGCACCCAATCCGAGCGCGGCAACCGCTGGATCGAACGGATCCTCTCCACCCTCGAAACCTGCCGCCGCCAAGGCCGATCCGCATCCGAGTACCTACACGACGCAATCGACGCCAGCCTCCACTCCCGGCCGATCCCCACACTGGTTCCTGGCTGACGCAGCACCGTCACCCGAACCCCGCACCGGGCGTCCCGAGTTACAGAAGGAATCCTCGCTCACGTACCGACACCACGTGAACGGCTACGAAGAAGATGCCCAGCCAGGGGTTCCAGGCTTGGATGCGCCAGCGTATGTAGCGGGCTGTCTTGACGATCTGACAGGGGATGTCGATCAGAGCGGCTCGGAAGGTGCGGAACTCCATGGTGAGCAGTCGGCACCGCTGCTGTTCGTGCTGCGTTTCCCAGCGGGGTGAGACGGGCAGCATGAGCGCGCACCAGGCCTTGAGGGTCCAGGCCAGTGACGCCATGGTCATGTAGGCCCAGTTGGCGTAGAGGGTGTTGACGGGGGCGTGTAGGGCTCGCACCCCGCTTTTGAGGTTGGCGATGAGGTTCTCTTGGTTGCAGCGCTGGTGGGCTTCGCCGATCACCTGGTCGGCGGTGAGCTTGCGGTCGTTGGTGATGTAGAAGAAGTACCTATATTCATCGAACAGGACGTTGTCACCCCGCTCGATCGACAGGTTCTTGCGCAAGGCGACCACGCGGTAGTCCTTCTTGCTAGCGCGCGGCCGGTAGGAGAACTCGACTACCTGTTCCTTCTTCGGTCGTATCGTCTTGTAGCCGCGCTGGCGAACGATGTCGTCTTTGACGTTTGTGGGCCGGGTCCGGGGCCGCGTCGCGATCTGGCGTTCGGCCTTGGCCACCAGCTCGTGGTAGAGATCTTCCGGTTGGCCTTCGGCGGCTTGGATGAGGTTGGCCTTGGCGTCGTAGCCGAAGACGAAGCGCACCCCGTCGGCGTCCCAGCGGTCGAACTCAGTTGTCAGCGAGAAGTCGGTGTCACCTCTCAGCAGGATGTCGGTGAACCCGGCCCGCCGGCACAGCTCGATCGATCGGTCATAGAGGGGAACGACCCCCTCATGGGAGGGACGGTTGGCGCCGTGGAGGGCCTGATACAGCGGCTCGGCGGTGTTGGCGAGCGAGACCAGCAACGCCGAGTAACCCCAGCTGCCGTTGTAGGAGATGTCCATGCCCTGCTTGCACTGCCCGTCGGTGCCCACGATCGAGGCGTCCGCGTCGATCCGGGCGGTCTGGGAGAAGAATGAGGCCGGCTGCTGGGACCACACCTTCAGCCGAGCCCGGTTGATCGCCTCCTGGAGGGCCATGATCGAGGCCTCGTCGAAGCGGCGGCAGAAGTCGCCCGCGGTGGTGGGGTCGGGCAGCGACGGCGTCCCCAGGCCGTCCAAGAACACCGCGTCGGTTCGGCGAGTCTCGATGTCCTCCAAGCGCGTGCCGCCGCACAGTGCGTTGTAGGCGATGTTCAACACGTGGTCGGACTCGTGGTAGGGGCGGTGGACCTTGAGCAGTTTGACCGAGGCGTCGATCTCGCAGGCCAGGCCGACCGCCTCGACCAGGCGGGCGATCATCCCCATGCCACCATGGGCTACCCCCCGGTCCCGCTCGGCCCACTCGTAGCGGATCGGGCTCCCCCCAGGAGCGGGCCGGACAGGTTGGGGGCCACTGCGGCTTGCAGGCGCCGCTCGATCGCCAGCTGTTCGCGCTCGAGCCTGCGTTGCAACTGTCGCCTCGGGTTGCTCATCTCCACGCTCCCTCTGATCAACAATGTTATGTAACCATAGCAGAGATCAGCTATGGTTACATGGATGTCACCATCAGGATCAATCCAACACCCAAGGGAGGACGACTATGGCGACCGAGGCCCAACTGACCGACACGATCCAACGCATCAAAGCCGCTCTGCTTGCGCTAGGCGACCTGCGGCCAGGAGCGCTCTCCGAGCAGTACAACACCTGCCGCACCCCCGGTTGTCGCTGCAAAGCCGACCCGCCCCAGCGCCACGGCCCATACCACCAGCTCAGCTACAGCCACCGCGGACGAAGCCGCACCGAGAACATCCGCCCCGAACACATCGACGCGGTCAACTCCCAGATCGCCAACTACCGCAAACTGCGCGAACTCAACGACCAATGGATCGACGCCGCCATCGAACTGGACCGCCTCCGACGCAGCACACCCAGATAAGCGTCAGGGCCGCAAGCCCACAGCCGACAGCCGACGCCCCTTCACTTCAAACCGACACGGGCCATCCCGCCTCGGCACTCAAACCCCAGGAATACCGGGTCTTCCGGGCCTTCGATGCCCATCTACCACAGTCTTACGCTTGGTTTAGGTCTAGATACAGGGCGTCTGGCGCCGAATCCCGTCCTCTTGGTGCTGATGCGCAACGCTTGCCGCCGACATCACTCCGGCGATGTGGCGGGCCGCGAGTCACCCGAGGGAGATCTCGTGATCGGCGGGTCCATCGCCAGCATCGCGACCACGATCCGCGGCCTCCGAGCGTGCCGCCGCCCAGCTCCCGAAGACGCCGGTCACCACGCTGGCGGAGGGCCAATTTCCCGCAGGAGACACTCGAGCGCTGCGCCATTACGACGATGCGCCTGCGTGCGCGACCAGTCATACGATGACGGCAGCCGGCCGTACCGGACGGCCCAGTCGCGCATCGCGTCGAGGACCCGCTCGCGGGGACTGACCCCCGCTCGGTGGACGAGGACTGCAGCCGGTCACGATCGCGGCGGACGTGCAGGGACCTGATTCGCGTCTGCGTTTGCCGATCAGGTTGCTCTCGCAGACCAAGATCTCGTCGGCTCAGAAGCGGACTGTCTTCCACGTCCGAGCCGTACCAACGTCTCGAACGCCGACGCCGTCCGTGCGCGACGCGGTTGCCGGAAGCGGAAACAGCTCAGACACAATGCGCACGTGCGGCACCGCCGTGACAACGGCACGAGAACGTAGGGACGGACCAGACATCGCAGCGCGCAGCCCATAGCGTACGGACACTGGTCTCGCTCCATGCATGTTTGGGGTCTCTAAGCGCCGGGGCGGATCTCAGAGGAAACGTCCTGCAATGTCCCTCGTCTCGGAGTCCTCGTCGATGCGAGGCGGTTGCTCTACCAGAGCAAGCCATCAATCGAGGGCCTTCATCGTTAACACGCTCAGCGGCCGATGCAAGCCCAATCCGGCAAGTGGGTCCCGCGCCGTGACGCGGCGGTCCAACGGCGATCGACAAGACGGTTTCGCATCTACCCAAGTCTCCGGTCCGTACGCGGCACAACTCCGCACTATCCGGTCCGCAATAGCCCACCACAACGGGAGACGGTGCTTGCAGGGGGGGGTCATGCGCTGTCGCACATTTACCGCGGACCACGGGCATTCTCTCGCCAAGTCCGCACTAAGCCAGGATCCCCAGCAACGGCGGGCTGTTGAGGTCAGGGCTCGCGGCAACCCCGGCGGAGTAAGGACCTCCTAGTGCGGACCAGACGGGGCATGACGCAGCAGGTGCTCCATGTCGATCCAGAACGAGCGGTAGCAGCGTGCTGCTGCGCCGGCCATGACGTTGTCCTTCGTCGGACACAACCGTCCGCGCGGCGCTCGCTCCAGACGGATGCACTCGCCCGGGGCCCGGCCTCGCAGAGCCCGATCCTGACACGAGTGTCTCACCGGGCTGCATCCCGGTCTCGGCCAGAAGTGCCCACAGACCGCCCGTTGAAACGACGCGTGAACCTCGCGACCGCTGACCGGCTTCGCGAGTCGCGCGGATAGCGTGCACGGCGATCACGTGACGGCCGAGCTCGAACATCGGGTGCTCGCCAGGCCCCTGACCGTTGCCAGCACCAGAACGGCAGCGGCGCCATCGGGCCGGTGGCGGGCAGTTGGGGCCCCGCGAGCGTCCCAAGCCCCGCGTACGTGGCGAAGCTTGCACTCGAAGCGTGTGGCGTCCAAGGATGGCGAGCATCGGACATTTCATGGTCCGCGTGTATGTTGGTGATTCGCCATTACACGCCTTGGGAGGGGCCGACGGGCCCCGCGTGGCCGGCAGGACGTCGAGGACCTGCCCGCCACCCGGAAGGGTCAGGCGACGCTGCTCGCGGGCGCGAGGGAACGTTGCGGCCTGGGTGATCACGTCGGCGACGGCCGGCGGGTTGGAGACGTAGATGGCGTGGCTGCCCGGCACCTCAGTGGTTCTCGCGCCGGCCCGTTCGGCCATCTGTCGCTGCGCCGGCGGCGGGATCATCCGGTCGTCGGCTGCGACCAGATACCAGCTCGGCTTGCTGCGCCACGCGGGATCGCTGACGGCGCCGTTGAGCGCCTCGATGCCCCACGGGACCTGCGAGTCCGCCATGAACGCCGCCTCTCGAGCCGGGACATCTGCGGCAAACGAAGCCGCGAACTTCTCGCAATCGAGGAACAGGAACCCATCCTTCGGCGGCAGGATCGGGGGCACCGGTGAGCCCGGGGGCGGATCGGCGATCAGCGTGCTGACCGACTCTCCCTGGTCGGGCGCAAAGGCGGTGATATAGACGAGGCCAGCGACCGAGTCGTGCGTGCCGGCCTCGGTGATCACCGCCCCGCCGTAGGAGTGGCCGACCAGGATCGTCGGACCGTCCTGTAGGTCGAGCACGTTGGTCGTGGTCTCGACGTCGCTCTCGAGCGAGAGCGTCTGGTTCTGCACGACGCTCACGTTGAAGCCGTCCGCCGTCAGCACCTCGTAGACACCCCGCCAGCCGGACCCGTCCACGAAACCACCGTGGACGAGAACAACGTTGCGCACATCGGTCATGGATGACCTCCCTGTTCGTTTATCGACCCTCGGTCGAGGGCGACGTGGTCATCCGCGACGGTAGGTCTATCCCGGGTAGCGGCGCGTCCGTCAAATGACGACACCCTTTCTGACCGCCCTACGTACTGACCGTGGCGCGTCGTACGTCGATCCCGGCATTGACTAGTCGTTCCCGCGACTGCTAATCGCCTCAGTGACGGCGTCGCCAACGACGGAACGAGGCGCGAGCGCGGCGCTCAGCTCACCACGGGAGGTGATCCCGAGCTTCGGGAATACCCGGTACAAGTGCGTGCTGATCGTGCGATGCGAGAGGTACAGCCGCTGGCCGATTTCGCGGTTCGACAGACCCTCTGCCGCAAGCTGCGCGATTTGCAGTTCTTGCGCGGTCAGCTGATCGCGCGCCTCCGGGACGCGACGCCGGCTCCGCTCGCCCGACGCGCGCAATTCGCGCCGCGCGTGCTCGCTCCACCGCTGGCACCCAAGCGCGTCGAAGGTGTCGCGCGCCGCACGTAGGACATCCCGCGAGTCGGCGACCCGTCGTTGACGTCTCATCCACTGCCCGTATGCAAGCTGGATCCTCGCGCGCTGAAACGGCCATCGCGTCAGGTCACCGGCCAATGCCTCCTCGAAGCGCTCGCCCGCCTCTGCCGGCTCAGCAACCAGCGCACGGCCCATATCGGAGGCCCAGCGCCACCCGAGCGCCGGGCTGCCCACCTGCCATCGCTTCGACCTGCGCCACCCGTGTCCGCGCGGCATCAAGCCGTTCGACGTGCACAGCAGCCTCAGCGAGATCCGCGATCAGCCAGGACGAGATGACGGGGTGGTATGCCGCGTCGGCCGGATCGAACAATCGCTCGGCGTATGCGTACGCCTCTGTGTAGCGGTCGGTGGCGAGCGCGGCCAACACCTTGCCGAACTGCGCGAACGCCACCGTGATGTTCGCGCCGGCCGGCTCCGCGACCGCCTCAGCCCGTGCCGCCAGGCGCTCGGCCGTCTGCTCGTCGCCACGCATCGCAGCCACCAATGAGATAACCGTGTCGGCCGCGGCTCCCCACTGCGGTTCGGCGAACTCCTCGGCGAGACGTCCGGCTTCATCGGCCGCGGTCATCGCAACCTCCCAATCGCCGAGGCGGGCGGCCATGCTCGAGTACAGAGTCAGCAGCCGCGGCAGATGCCCGAGCCGTCCCTCCGTGCGCAACCCATCGACCGCCGCCCCAAGGAAGGTGTTGCCCAAGTCAAACGCGCCGACGACCAGCGCGGCTGGGCCGAAAAACCGTGCAGCGTCCGTGTCGGTTCGGTCCTTCGCTGCCTCCCTCCTCAGGCGCGCCAGCACGCCGGCCGCGTGACCCACCGGATCTGCATAGGCGTGGATAGCGAAGACCCGCGGGTCCTCGGCATTGGCGCCTCCCAAGCGACGCGAGGCGTCAATGAGGATCTGTCTCGCTTCAGGTCCTGGATCAACCCACCAAGCACGCGAGGCGACCACCAGAGCAGATCCACGTGCAAGTCGTGGTCTCCCGCCGCTCCGGCCCGCTCCGCTGCTTCGATCAGAGATATGAACCGCCCGATGTCGCCCAGCGGGCGCGTCACAGCCGTCTCCTCGATCCACGTGACCCGGGCCCGCTCCAACTCGCCAAGGTCCAGCTGGTCGACCTCGTGCAGCAGCGGCACCACAACATCGCGCCGCCCCAGCTCGACGCCGAGCCCAGCGGCCCTGAGTAGGCGCCGGCTACGGTTCGCTGACTCGCTGAGCTCCGCCGCGCGCCTCATCGCGGATACCGCCACCGCGACCGCACCCCGTCGCTGCGCCCGGACCGCAGCCTGCTCGAGCTCGAGCGCAATCTCCTCATGCTCGCCGGAGAGCAAAGCCGCGCGGTGCCAGGCCCGCCGGTCAGGTTGATCGGCCAGCACCTCCGCCAAGGCCTCATGCACACGCCGGCGCTCCCCCACGCCCGCGCTCTGCGCGACCGCCGAGCGAATGAGCGGATGGCGGAAGCGGAACACCTCAAGATCGACGTCGATGATCCGCGCCTCAACCGCTGGCACAGCAACATCGAGATCCAAGCTTCTCCCGGCAATTGCACTGCCTGCGTTCAACATCTCGCCAACCGCGTCTCCGTCATCGAGTGCGGCAACCAGCAGGACCAGCCGAGTCTCATCGGGCAACTCGGAGACACGAGCGGCGAACGCACGCTCCAGACGCTCGGTCAACGGCAACGGCCCACGCGTCCATCGCCCGTCCTCGTACCCGCGAACCACCCGTGGCAGCTCGATCAGCGCGAGCGGGTTTCCCGCCGCTTCGCGCAGGACCCGGCTGCGCGCCGCGCGCGAAAGCTGAGGGGCCACCGCGTCGAGCAACGCTTCGGCAGTGACGTCGTCGAGGCCGGACACCCCGTGCTCCGGCAGCCCGGCATCGCCGAGCACTGACGGGTAGCCCTCGCGAGTGGCAGCCAGCAGGATGATCGGGTCGGCCTCGATTCGCCGAGCCACAAAGGCGAGCACGTCCGATGTTGGACGGTCAAGCCATTGAGCGTCTTCGGCGACCAGGAGCAGCGGCGCATCAGCGGCGACCTCCGACACGAGGTCGAGCGCGGCCATCGCAATCCGATAATGCTCGGGAGCGACTTCCGGCGCCAGGCCGAAAGCGGCATCGAGCGCAGCACGCTGAACCGCCGGCAACTCGGCGGCGCGCCCACGCACGGGTCGGAGCAGCTGGTGCAACCCAGCGAACGGAAGACGCGCTTCCGACTGCACACCAGTGGTCGTGAGCACTGACATGCCGCGGTCCCGCGCAGTCCGCGCGGTGTCAGACAGAAGCCGAGACTTGCCGACACCCGGCGCGCCGCGAAGCACCAACGCCTGGCCATGAATCGCGACCTCGTCCAACAACGACCTCAGGAGGCTCTGCTCCTGCTCGCGACCCAACAAGGGCACAGCCTCATCGCGAGCCGTGGCGAGCATGACATCCTCATCCTCTCACTCCGAAACGCTCGCCGGTGGAACCCGTTGGCGCCGGCTATGAACCCGCAACTCGCCAACAGCGCGTCTCGGCGTTAGTGCGACAGTCCCGACCGAGCCCGGTCGCGAGCAATCAGATCCCCACGAAGGTGATCCTGCGCTCACACGCCGACCGGCTGGAGGGGCGCGATCGTACGGTCGGGACGTTGCGATCATCGCGGTCCTCCATACCCACACCCGCGGCCGCGCCGCTCGATCCGCCATTGGTCTCGACGCCGACTACATGGCGTGGCGCTTGATCGTCTCGAGCATCGCTCGGGTGGCGGCGCTGAGGCGGCGGTTGGCCGGGACCGCGATCGCCGTCTGGAACTGTGGTGGGTGATCGCGGATCGGCACGAACGCGATCTCGTCCTCGGTCTCGACGAGCGATCGGGGCAGCATGCCGATCGCGAGCGCGTTGCGGATGAACTCGACCATCGTCGCGGTGTCGTTCACTTCGAACGCGATCGAGCGTGTTATGCCCGCGGCGGCGAACGAGCGGTCGACCGCGATCCTGATCCCCCATCCAGCCGGGAGGTCGACCTGCGTCTGATCATGGAGCGCCGCGAGGTGGACGCCGGCGCGGCCGGCGAGCGGATGCCCACCATGCACCGCGAGCATGATCGGCTCGGAGGCCAACGGACTCAGCTTCAACCCGGGCGGAGCGTCACCTGGAAGCGCAACGAACGCGAGATCCAGACGGCCGTCGACGACCTCGCGGGCCATCTCGGTGGAGCCGCCGGAGTGGCGGATCGCAACCTCGACTCCGGGGTGCTCTGAGCGGAACGCTGCCAACACGCCGGCGAGGTCGACCGCGCGCATCCCCTGGGCCTGCATCGTGCCCAGCACGACCGTGCCGCGCAGGCCTCCCCGCGCCTCGTTCACGGCGTCGCGGGCGGCCTGCGCAGCGGCGAGCGTCGCGCGTGCCGCGGGCAGCAGGGCGCGGCCGGAGTCCGTCAGCTTGACGTGATGGGTCGAGCGGTCGAACAGATTTGCCCCGAGCTCGCCCTCGAGCTTGCGAACGCCCGCTGACACGGCCGACTGGACGACGTGGAGCCGATCAGCCGCGTGCGTGAAGCTGCCCTCCTCGGCGACCGCGACGAAGGTGGCGAGTTGCCGCAACTCCACGTCTCGGAGATTATCGCCATTGACGATAACCGTGAGCAACTGTTTGCGTTGATTACGATCGGCCGCGGCGCCATGCTGCTGGCCATGACACCCTCCGATTTGACACCAATTCGCCAACGCGTCGGCTTCTGGGTCGTGGCGCTCGCTTTTACGACCGCGATGGCCTTCACGACCGTCCCCACCCCGTTGTGGTCTCTGTATGCGCAGCGAGACCGGTTCTCGTCCCTGACGGTCACGATCGCGTTCGCCGTGTACGCGGTCGCGGTCGCAGTCAGCCTGTTCTTCGCCGGCCACGTCTCCGACTGGTACGGCCGCCGGCGCGTGCTGATGCCGGCGCTCGCCCTGGAGCTCGCAGCCGCCGCCGTGTTTCTCGCATCGCCGTCGCTGTTGGGGCTGCTCGTCGCCCGGGTGCTAAGCGGGCTCGGCGTCGGCGCCGTCACCGCTACCGCCACCGCCTGGCTGTCGGAGTTGCACGGCGCCGGGAGTCGGCGCGCACAGGTCGTCTCGACCGCCGCCAACCTCGGTGGTCTCGGCCTCGGCGCGCTGATCTCCGGCGCGCTCGCGCAGTGGGCCGGTCACCCACTGAGCGTGCCGTTCGTCGTGTTCGCCGCATCGTTGCTGCTGGCGTGGGTCGCGCTCATTGCCGCGCCTGAGACTCGTGTCCGGCCTTCGCCGCGGCGGCGCTACCGGCCGCAGCGCGTATCGGTACCGGCGCGCTCGCGCAGCCGTTTCTACTCAGCCGCGCTCGGCGCCGCGATCACGATGTCGGTCTTCGGCCTGCTCACCTCGCTCGCCCCGAGCTTCCTCGCCGGCACACTGCATCAGCCCTCGCACGCGCTCGCGGGCGCCGTGTCGTTTATCGCCTTCGCCGCGGCGGTGCTCGCGCAGACACTCACGGCTTCACGGCCTACGCACCAGCTCCTAACGGCGGCGATCCTGGCGCTGCTCGCAGGGCTCGGCCTGCTGACGATCGCGGTCTGGCTCCCTGCCCCGAGCTTCGGTGTGTTCCTCGTCGGTGATCTCGTCGTCGGCGCCGGGGCGGGCCTGATGTTCAAGGGCGCGATCGCCGCGGTCGCCGAGATCCTCCGATGAGCACCGCGCGGAGGCACTCGCTGGGCTGTTCCTCGCCGCCTACCTCGGGCTCGCCGGGCCGGTGATCGGGCTCGGCGCATTGACCCAGGTCGCACCCACACGCGTGAGCCTGCTCGTGTTCGCCGCGCTGCTCACGCTCGCGATCCTCGCCGCCACGCCGGCGCTGCTCGACCGCCGCCGCGCCCACCACCACTCACAACCCCAACCCACCTCCATCTGAGAGGAGCAACCATGCACCAGACACGACTCAAGACAGCACAGCTCGGCGACACAGGCCTCGAGATCACCCGCGTCGGATTCGGCGCGTGGGCGATCGGCGGCGGCGGCTGGGAGTTCGGCTGGGGCCCGCAGGACGACGAGCAGTCGATCGCCGCGATCCACCACGCGCTCGAGCACGGGATCAACTGGATCGACACCGCCGCCGCCTACGGCCTCGGCCGCTCGGAGGAGATCGTCGGTCGCGCGCTCGACGGACTTGCCGAGCGTCCGTACGTCTTCACCAAGTGCTCGCTGCTCGAAGCGCCCGACCGGCGGGTTCGGCACAACCTCAAGCGCGACTCGATCCTCCGCGAGGCCAACAACAGCCTCCGGCGGCTCGGGGTCGACGCGATCGATCTCTACCAGATCCACTGGCCAATCCCGGTCGCAGACATCGATGAGGGCTGGGCCGCGCTCGCCGAGCTCAAAGAACAAGGCGTCGTGAAGCACATCGGCGTCTCCAACTTCGACGTCGAGCAGCTGCGGCAGATCCAGCAGATCGCCCCGGTCGAGACACTCCAGCCGCAGTACTCATTGATCGAGCGCGATGTCGAGCAGAAGATCCTCCCGTACGCCGAGCGCGCGCGGATCGGCGTGATCGTCTACTCGCCGATGGGCTCCGGCATGCTCACCGGCAGCATGAGCCGGGAGCGCATCGATCGCCTCGCGGACGATGACTGGCGCAAACGCGACGAGCGCTTCCGCGACCCGCAGCTCTCCCGCAACCTCGCGCTCGTGGCGCGGCTCCCCGCGGTCGCCGAGCGCCACGAGACCACGCCCGGCGCCGTCGCGGTCGCGTGGACGCTGCGCAACCAGGCCGTCGACGCCGCGATCGTCGGCTTCCGCCGCCCCGACCAGATCGACCGGATCCTCGCCGCGGCAAACCTCGAGCTCACCGCCCAGGACCTCGCCGAGATCGAAGGAGCGACACGATGAGCACGATCGGCTTCATCGGCCTCGGAGCGATGGGCAGCCGCATCGCAGCTCGCCTGCTCGACGCCGGCCACAACGTCTACGCGACCAACCGCACCGCCGCCAAAGCGCAGCCACTGATCGACCGCGGCCTGATCTGGCGCGACACCCCACGCGACGTCGCCACCGCAGCCGGCATCGTCATCAGCATGGTCACCGACGACGATGCCCTCGACGCGATCACCGCCGGCCCGGACGGGCTGCTCGCCGCACTCAGGCCCGGAGCCGTCTACATCGACATGAGCACGGTCAGCCCACACGCCAGCCGGCAGCTCGCCGCGCACGTCCGCGCCCGCGATGCCCAGATGGTCGATGCCCCAGTTTCCGGCAGCATCCCCCAGGCCGAGACCGGGACGCTCGCGATCATGGTCGGCGGAAACGAGCACGCCTTCGCGGCGGCCGAGCCGCTCCTGCGCGAGCTCGGACAGACGGTCACCTACATCGGCCCCAACGGCCAAGGGCTGGTGCTCAAGCTCGCGATCAACATCAGCCTCGCCGTACAGACACTCGCCTTCAGCGAAGGATTGCTGCTCGCCGAACACGCCGGCGTCGACCCGGCCATCGCCGCCGAGGTGATGGGCTCGAGCTCGATCGGCTCGCCGATGCTCAAGGCCAGGATCCCGTTGCTCCTTGACCTGCCCAAACACGCGTGGTTCGACGTGGAACTGATGCAAAAGGACATCCACCTCGCCCGCGAAGCCGCCAACGAGCTCGCGATCCCGCTCCCGTCAGCCACCGTCGCAGACGAGGTGCTCACCAGGGCGCGTGAGCTCGGCTACGCGCACGGGGACCTCGCCGCCGTCCACGAGGTCCTCGCCCACACGACCGCCGCAGACGACCGGCGATCGGAAGCGGCAACGCGATGAGTGCTCTCAGCCCACACACAAAGCACCTGCGCCTGCATCCCGCCCCTGATTCGCAAGTGACTCGTTCCTGCTCCAGCGCGTCCAGCCCGGCCTCAGCGGCCTCATGGACGGAGCGCTCTCGACGCTCGCTCCGATCTTCGCGGTCGTGCTCGCGACCCATCACCCGCTCACGGCCTTCTACACCGGCCTTGCGACCGCGCTCGGCGCCGGCGTCAGCATGGCCGTCTCCGAAGGACTCTCCGACACCGGCGAAATGACCAGCTTCCTTCGTTCATTCGTGTCCGTCACCGTGGGCGGCGCAATCATCGCGAGCCTCAGCGCAGCGCTCGGAGTCCTCGCCGCAGGCTAGCTCAACGACGAAATCGCTATCCGCACTGAGCGGGGCTTCCGACGGATCACAGCTGAGGCGACTACCAGACCGAAAGCGTGACTCTCGGCCGGAACGGGCGACGTATTCGATCGCGTTCTGCTCAGCGCGTCCGAGCGGGCGTTGTTTGTTCGCGAACGAGCACTGCGAGCTGGTCCCGCAGCTCTTGCACGAGCGGCGAGTCGCCTGGGCGCTCCTCGGGTAGCGCCAACCAACGAGCGCTGAGCCGCGGCACCTATGACGCCGTCACGTTGGTCCCCCGGGGCTCCCAGTCGGCGACCTCCGGCGGGCTGCTCGCCGCCTCGGTCAACATGACTTCGAGCGCGGCGCGGGTGGCGGCCCGCGATCGGGGGCCAGTCTGGCCGTTGCTCATGGATACCCCGCTCATCGGCCGTCCTCCGAGTAGACGCGCTACAGGGTGTTCGCCACGCAAACCGGCTTGCTCCCGCCGGACCGCTCGAAGATGAGCGTCAGGGCGAGCGTCGCCCCGCCGGGAAACTCCTCTACGCGGTCCAGGAGCACGCGCATGCGTAGCGACCGACCCACGGGCAGCGGTGCCGGGAAGCGGAGCTTGTCAAGCCCGTAGTTGAGCGCCAACGCGAACGCCTCGAGCGAGATCACTTCGCCGAGCAGCAGCGGCGCCATCGACAGCGTGAGGTAGCCGTGGGCGACCGTCGTCCCGAACGGGCTGGCGCGGGCACGCTCGGGATCAGTATGGATCCACTGGTAGTCGCCCGTGACGGCGGCGAACGAGTCCACGTCGGTCTGGCCGACGACGTGCCAGTTGCTCGTGCCGAGCTCGCGCCCCACCAACTGTTGTAGGTCCTCGACGCACGCGGGTGCTAGTAGGGGCGCCGCACTTGCGTGTCGATGCTCATTGGATCCGCTCTCCTTGGGTTTGGGTGCGCAAAGCTTCGCCTGCCCGCCCTCCCGGGACGATGGCGGCAGAGCCCCAATTCACTGCCGCTGATTGTGTTCCGCAACCAACTCGCGAGCGGACTGCCGCGGCCAGGACGCCTCGGAATGCGCCGTAGCCTCGAGACAGAGGTGGTGTGAGCGTGAGCTTGGCTACGCCTTGTGGTTGGTCGGTAGCTCGCGGTCTGCAGCAACGGCTGCTGCCTGGCCGGCGGGAACCACGGCGGGCGCGAGCTGAAGGAGCGGCGGGGCATAGACCTCCTGGACGGTGAATGTCCGAGTCATGCGCTTCCGATCGCAACGCCGATCGCCAGCACGATCGCCCCGCCGAGCGTGACGACGAGCAACGAGGAGCGCAGAGAGACGTGCAGGAACTTGTGTCGTACCCATGCGATCGCGACTAGCTCGATCGCGACGACGATGCCCGCTACCGCCAGCGCTTGGTTGACGTTGGTGATGATGAAGGGCAGCGAGTGAAACACGCCGCCGAGCGTTGTTGCGGCGCCCGTGATCGCGCCGCGGACGACGGCCGACCCGCGCCCGGTCTGCTCACCCGTGTCGGACAGCGCCTCGGAGAGGCCCATGCTCACCCCGGCGCCGAGCGCGGTCGCGAGGCCGACGAGCAGCGCGGTTCTGGAGCTGCTCGAGACAGCGGCGGCAAAGATCGGCGCGAGCGTCGAGACCGTTCCGTCGATCATGCCGACGAGCGACGGCTGGACAACCTGCAGAACGAACTCGCTCTCTTCGCAGCCGCAGATGCGACCGAGCAAACGCCTCAGCGCCGATGGAAGGATGGAGCGGGCGGGCTGTGTAGCGGTTGCTGATGTGCTCATTTCGCTCCTCCGATCTGGTCGGCGCAGCGGAAGCCGACGATCGCGGCGTTGATCGCCGGCTGGCGCGGCGTCCGCGCCACCGCGATCGCGCTGGGCGTCGGCGCTCTCGGGCGGGGTTTGGCTAGCGGTTGACATCTGCGTACTTGACCTACTCGTGCGATGTGATCGGCGCTGGCTCCTCTGAACGCCGGTGCGCCCTGAAAGCTGGAGCCCGCGCGCCCAGCGCGTTAGATGTGGTCGACGTGCCCGCGATAGACCGTGCGTCTACGTCTCACGGTTACGCAGCCCTGACCCTCGATGCCGGTTTCGGTGGTCGAGACGATCAGATCGACTGGGCGGCGACAGCGGCGTCTACTAGTTGGCGTCACGCTCGTTGCTCGCGGTGCTCACGGCCCTCGACACGGCCCTCGACACCATCGAGTCCATCGGTGTCGATCTCTGCACGCGGCGCCCCGCGGTCAGAAGGCTCCCCGGGAGACTTGCACGGGACCGCTGTGGCTCGGCGGGGCGGTGACCAACACGCTCTCGTACGCATCGGCGTGCGAGCTGCCAATTGACGCGAGCGCGCTCATCCGCTCACGGACCTCCTCATACTCGGTTGGCGCTCACGGGGTATCGTCGTGAACGAGGAGGTTCCTGCGTGAGTTATGTCGGGACGAGCGAGGGTGCTGGGAGCCGCCGGTGGGCGGCGGTCGCGGCGTCGGTCAGGTAGGCCAGCGGCGAGCGGTGTTGCAGGCGGCAGGTCTCGCGGATGGATTGGATGCGTTCGATCCAGCGGCTGCCCTGCTCGCACTGGGTGCCGCCTTGAAGGCGGCGCATCAGGACGGCGTGTCTGACGGCGCGCTCGGCGGCGTTGTTCGTCGGGTCGATCTGGAGGTCGGGAACGTCGCAGAAGGTCCACAGCGCGTCGTACTCCTCCAACAGTCCGGCGGCGAAGTTCGCTGTCTTGGTGTGGTGGCCGGTGGCGCATTGCTCGAGCAGTACACGGATCTGCGCTCGCGGCGGCGCCAGCTGGTCACTGAGCCAGTCCGGGTCGTGGCCGTCGGTCAGGAACTCTCGGTGGATAGCGATCACTTCGCGCGCGAGCTTGACGAGTTGTGTGCCGCGGCGGCCGGCCGCCCCGGTGCGCTGGGAGACCTCGACCAGCTGGCGAATGACGTGGCACCAGCAAAGTTGTTGTTGGAGGACGTCGAGGAAGTGATAGCCGGTGTACCGGTCGCTGATCACGAACCCGCCGAACTCATCGCCCAGCAGCGCCTTTGCCGCCTTTTGGGACCGGGTCGGGTCGATTCGAAAACACGCCACCAGCGCCGACGCCGCGACCCACAGCCACTGCTGAGCTCCCTGAAGGCGCCACGTCGTCTCGTCCATATGCACGGCCTCGGCCTTGCGGATCGCGTCCCGCAGCTCAGCCCACGGATCGGCGAGGATCGCGCTCATCCGCATGATCGCGTTGTCGATCGACCCCGTCGATGCCGGGATCCGGAACACCTCAACGACCGTCTGACGGACCTGGTCACGCGAGAGCCTAAACACGCCGGCGAGCATCGCGATATGCGCATCGATACGCGGCCCGAACCCCGACAGGGCACCCGCCGACAGCTGCGCGAGCGTCGCCTTCTGACACGCCGGGCAGCGCAACCGCAGCCGGGCGTGCTCGAACACCAGCGGGCGGATCACCGGCAACTCGAACTGCTGATGGCACACCGGATCGCCGACCCGCTCCTCGCTGCCGTCAAACACATGCCCGCAACCGCAACAGTCAGGCAGATGCGCGACCCGCTTGTCCAGCCGCTCGGGCGCGACCAGCTCCCGGGTCTTGCCCTGATGCCCCGGCTGGCCGCCGGACTTGCGCATCGAGCGCTTGTACGCCTCCCGCGCCAACCGGCGACGCTCGGCCCGAGACGCCGGCGGATCCGACGACGGCGGCTTGTCGCTATTCCCCGAGTTCTGGCCAAGGCGACGCTCGAGCTCCTCGACCCGCTCACGCAGCAGCACGACCTCGTCAAGCAACGCCAGCACCAGCTGCCCCGCCGGCTCCCCGCCCGCCAACCCGATCGCCTCTACCTCGTCACGCCGCACGCACGCAAAATTCCATGCAACACGCAGGAACCCTGCTCACAACCACGACACCCCCCTGAACGCCTACCATACTCGGCACCTCGTTCGCGATCGGCTGATGATCGCACCCTCACGCATGACGCCATCTTGGTGTCGTCGCCGTTCGCAAGCACACCGCCCTCTATGAACCCATCGATCAGTCGGAACCGTTCGAAGGCAGCGCGTAGTTCGTTGATCATTTCCTCCTGGCGGCCAGGCGGGACCGTCCAGATGTCAATGATCACTGACTCTTGTGTACTCCCCGACATGCTGGTCGCTTCCTCTCGTTTCGATTTGGGCCCGGTTATCTATGCCTCGCGACGGCGCGTGCCTGCAGGTGCTTCGTGAGCGTCGGGGTTTCCCGGGACAGGTCGAGCAGCGCGCTCCAGCGGGTGCTCAGACACATCTGCTTCTTGCTCGTGACCATTCGCCACGAGTGTGCGGGCGGTGGTTCCGGCACGGCATACCAGTCTGTGGGGCGGGCATAACTGACACGTATCGAACCCCGCACGCTGACGAGTCATACGCCACAGGAATGGCGAGGAGCGCTCCCCGTCTAGCACGCAGAGCCACCCCCTTCCAGGGTGGCGTCAGCGGTTACAACACAACCTTCTGTTGGAGGAACTCGCAATGTTCGCTGCCCCAGGCACCTTGCCTGACTTCGCCAATTCTCTGTCTCGCGCAGCCGCGGAGCGCATCGCTTGCAACAGCTGGATGCTGCTTCTGAACGGCCTGCTCCTGTTCGTGGCTGGCGTGCTCATCTTCACGATCGACTGGAGCACTCGCAGCCTTGCCACGTTCATCGGGGCGCTGTTCATCTTCGAAGGCGTCTCCTTGGCCCTGACCTCCGGCATCGATAACCGGGTCAGGCGCGTCAACGTCCTCACCGGTCTGCTGTCGATCGCGGCCGGCATCGCGATCATCGTATGGCCCGCGCCAGGAATCGTCGCCGTGGCGATCTTCCTCGGCGCTTGGCTGATCGTGATGGGGACGATGACCATGTCCGGTTCCCTCGCCGCCCGGCGTTTCATGTCTGATTGGTGGCTGCTGCTCCTGATCGGACTGGTGGAAGTGCCGCTCGGAGTGCTCGCTCTCGCCAACCCCGGCGCGACTCTGGCTGCGCTTGTGACCGTCGGCGGGATCTGGACAACGGTGGTAGGCGTGATGCGCATCACGCTGGCTTTCGAGCTCAGGCACCTGCCGGAGCTCGTGGACCGCACATGGGGACAGCAGTCCCGTGCCGCAACTCCGCCCACAACCAACGGGTTTCCGGTACCACCAAGCCGGCACCGGATCACCTCGCACCGGCGGCCTCCTGATTGGCCGTGCGGCCGGCCGACGCGATCTCGCGCCGATGAGCGTGGGCACGACGGGCACCCGGCGCGAGGGCACCGCCGCCCGCCTCAGGTCGCCGATCGGGCTTAGGCATTCGGCAGCGACGCGCCGTGCCGGCCGCACCGCGGGGCACCTGCGCAGCGTCGCCGTCGCTCTGGCGGCGAATGTCGTCGTCGCTGTGGCGAAGCTAGCCGCGGGATTATTATCTGGCTCGAGCGCGCTCCTCGCCGAGGCTGTTCACTCGACGGCGGACTCGATCAACGAGGTGTTGCTGTGGGTGTCGATGCGCCGCGGCGTTCGGCCCGCCGACGCCGAGCATCCACTCGGTTACGGCGGCGCCCGGTTCTTGTGGGCTTTCCTCGCAGCAATCTCGTCGTTCGTGATTGGCGGCTGCATGTCGATTGGCCTGGCGATCCACAGCCTCCTGGGCGGAGGGGACGTTGATCATTTTCTCGTCGCGTGGATCGTGCTCACGGTTGCCGCTGTCGCCGACGGGGCGTCCTTGGTTCAGACCGTCCGACAGGCACGGCGCGAGGCGGCGCTGTGGAATACATCGACGCTCCGCTACCTGAGACACACGAGCGATCCGACGCTCCGTGCGCTCGCAGTCGAGGATGCCGCGGCGCTGGTCGGTGTCACGATCGCGGCGCTGGGCCTGCTGGTGCACGAGCTGGGCGGGCCGAGCAGCAGCGACGCGATCGCTTCCCTGCTGATCGGCATCCTGCTCGCGATCACCGCGGTCGGTCTCGCTCGCCCGCTCGCCGACCTTCTGATCGGCCGCTCGTTGGCACCGGCACGACTCCAGAAGGCCCGCAGCATCATTGAGCATTCCCCGGCGATCGACCACGTGCTCAACTTGTATGCGGTCCATGCTGCGCCTCAGGAGGCGATCCTCACGGCCAGGGTTCACCCCACCGCAGGACGGTCAGGCGAGCAGCTGGCCCAGCTTCTCGACGAGCTCGACCAGCGCCTCCGACGCGAGCTGCCGGAGATCGGAGAGGTGTTCATCGACATCACCGCGCACCTCAGACCGACCAGGATGGAGGCTTCATGAAGCTCCAGGGACTTCACCACATCACGATGATCACAGGCGACGCGCAGCGCAACGTCGAGTTCTACGCCGACCTGCTCGGGTTGCGCCTGGTCAAGAAGACCGTCAACTTCGACCAGCCCGATGCTACAACAGGGTGTCGGTACGGTCCACCACATCGCCTGGGCATCGAACGACGCCGAACATCCCCGCTGGCGTGCTCGCGTGGTCGAGACCGGTGCCCGCGTGACCGACGTCATCGACCGCGACTACTTCTATTCGATCTACTTCCGCGAGCCGAGCCACGTGCTGTTCGAGATCGCCACCCTGTCCCCAGGCTTCGCCGTCGACGAGGATCCCGCCCACCTCGGTGAGACCCTGTGAGCTCGAGCTCTGCCGCGGGGGGTACGGCGCCGGCACCGGTGGCGGCCGCAGCGGCGAGGCTCGGACACCCGCTCACTATGAATCTCCTGACATTGACCTTCACCACGGGGCTGATTGACGCGGCCAGCTACCTTGGCCTTGGCCACGTGTTCACCGCCAACATGACCGGCAACGTCGTACTGCTCGGATTCGGAATCGCTGGCGCGGCCGGGCTCCCGGTCCTATCCCCACTTGTCTCACTCGCGGCGTTCCTCCTCGGGGCGGTCGCGGGTGGGCGGCTCGCCGCCCGCGTTGCCGATCGTCATTACGTGCATCTCCGCGCCGCGCTCTTGATCGAGTTCACGCTCACCGCAATCGCTACGGTGATCGCCGCCGTGACCGACGTCCATCCCAACGAGCTCTCCGGGGACTCGATCGTGGCTCTGCTGGCATTCGGGATGGGCGTCCGCAACGCCGCGGTGCGGCGGATCGCCGTGCCGGACCTCACGACAACGGTCCTGACCCTGACACTCACCGGTCTGGCTGCGGATTCCCGTCTCGCCGGAGGCGCGGGTAAGGGGACCGGCCGCCGCGTGTCCGCCGCAGGGGCGATGCTCGCCGGCGCCGTCGCCGGCGCGCTCATGCTGAAGACGAGCATCGCTCTGCCGCTGAGCTGCGCTGCGGTGATCGCGCTGATCGCCGGTACGTCATACGCTCAGGTGGCACGGCGTGAGCAAGGACGTACAGGTATGGGTTAGGCGTGTCAATTGCATGGGTTGCCGCAGAGTGAGCCCGTACGGTGCTGCCATGCCTTCCATGTATCGCTTCCCCTCAACCTTCCCACCCCAGGAGAAACGGAGACGGCGAAATGAGTAGCGCACCCACCTCGACACCATCACGGTGCTCGAGCTACCTGAAAGCGTCGACGGGTGCGAGGACTGCCTGCGGGAGGGCGGCGTCTGGCTGCACCTGCGCATCTGCCTGGAATGCGGACACGTCGGGTGCTGCGACGATTCGCCGAACCGTCACGCGACCGCCCACCATCACTCGAGCGGGCATCCGCTCATCCGCTCGCTGGAGCCGGGCGAGGAATGGAGCTGGTGCTACATCGACGAGGTCGCGATGGTGATCGAGAACGTCCACGGGCACACCCGCATCCCGCCGTCGCCGATGCTCGCCAGGTGAGCTGTGATGACGGCAAACCCCTCCGGTAACCCTTACGTAAAGGCGCTGACGCCGGTGATGTCACGTCCCACGATGAGCGTTTGAATCGTCTCGGTCCCTTCGAACCTATGGATCGCCTCGATATCGGCCATGTGGCGGATGACGTTGTTCTCGAGCAAGATGCCGTTGCCACCCAGGAGGTCTCGAGCCTCGGCGATCACATGCCGCGCCCTGCTCGTGTTGTTCATCTTCGCCAGGCCGGCGATCGTGTCACGCAGCCCGTCTTGTTCGCCGAGTCGGCCGACGCGCAGGCAGTAGAGCTGCATTGCGGTCACCTCGGCGAGCATTCGTACAAGCCGCTCTTGGACGATCTGGAAGCTGATCAATGGCTTGCCGAACTGCTTTCGGGGTCGGCAGTAGCTGAGCGCCGCGTCATATGAGCCGACCGCATGCCCGAGCGCGGCAAACGCGGACGTCAGCCGGGTCGAGGCAAGGACTCTGCGGGTGTCCTTGAAGCTGTTCGCGCCGGGAAGCCGCGAATCGGCGGGGACGCGCACGGCGGACAGCTCGATCTCGGCCTGCCACACCGAGCGTACGCTGCCCTTGCCTTCGATCACGCGCGCGTTGTACCCCGGGGTGCCATGCTCGACGAGAAAGCCCTTGACTCGGCCGTCGTCGCTGTCGCGGGCCCACACGACGACCACGTCGGCGATCGAGCCATTCCCGATCCACCGCTTGGCGCCGTCGATCACATAGTCCCCACCGTCGCGTCGGGCGGTCGTCTCGAGCGAGACCGAGTCGGAGCCACGGTCGGGCTCAGTCAGCGCGAAAGCACCGAGGCTCTCCATTCGGGCCATCGGCGGCAGCCACCGCTGCTTCTGCTCCTCACTGCCAAACGTCGCGATGGAGCGCATCGCAAGCCCGGCCTGCACGCCCAGCAGCACACCGAGGCTGCCGTCGCCACGGCTGAGCTCCATCTGGATCAGACCGGCGGCGATCGTGCTCATCGGGGGGGCAGCCGTATCCCTTCGATCCCGTCGCCGACCAGTCCTAGCCCCATTTTCCGCACTACGAGAGTGCTTCTCACCCAGTCGCCGAGCGAGCTCGAGTGGGAGCTCAGCCCGCTCCCAGTAGCCCGGCATCACGGGACGTGCGACGGAGGCTTGATCTCCCGACGCAGGATCTTGCCGGTGGGACCTTTCGGGAGCGATTCCTCGAACCACACAAGCCGGGGGTACGTGTGTGCGGCGACCCCTCGCCTTGACGAAGCTCTTGATCTCGCCGGCATCCGCGTGACGGCCGGGCTTGAGCACGACCGCGGCGCCGACGTCCTCACCGAGCTCGTCGTGGGGCAGGCCCACCACCGCGGCCTCCATGACGTCGGGGTGCTCATGGAGCACCTCCTCGATCTCGCGCGGGTAGATGTTGAATCCGCCGCGGATGATCATCTCCTTTTTGCGGTCGACGATGACGAAGAAGTAGCCGTCGTCGTCGATCCGAGCCAGGTCGCCGGTGTGAAACCACCGGTCGGGGTCGATGGCATCCGCAGTCGCGCCCGGGTTGTTCCAGTACCCCTTCATCACGTTGTGGCCGCGGATCATGATTTCGGCGACGCCGTCGTGGACGTCCGCAAGTCGCATCTCGACGCCTCTGACCTGGAGCCCGATCGAGCCCGGCTTGCGTTCGCGATCTCGCCTGCTGAACGCGGCGACGGGAGATGTCTCCGACGGGCCGTAGCCCTCGAGCACTGTGCACTCGAACTTTGCTCGAATGCGCGGAGCACCTCGACCGGCATCGCCGCGCCGCCGGAGACGCATAGCTGCAGGGAGGACGTGTCCGCCGGCTCGGGATGGTGGAGCATCGCCGCGTACATCGTCGGCACGCCCTCGAACACCGTGGCGCGATCGCGCTCGATGATCTCGAGCGCCGTGCCCGCGTCGAAGCGCGGAAGCAGCGACAGCGAACCACCGACCGCCATTGTCGCATTGAGCGCACACGTCTGGCCGAAGGCGTGGAACAGCGGCAGCGCACCGAGCGTGACCGAGTCGGGGCCAAGCTCGAACAGCTCGAGTGAGACGGCCACGTTCTCGGAGAGGTTCCCGTGGGTGAGCTCGGCGCCCTTGGGGTGTCCGGTGGTCCCGGAGGTGTACAGAATCACCGCGGTGTCATCGGAGTCGCGGCTCGTTGTGCCGCCCAGCTCACACCCTGCCAGCAGCGCATCGAAGGAGCCCGGCTCGACGACGATCACCTCGGCGTCGTGAGCCCCGGCCCCGGCCCCGTCCGCGAAGGTGTGCCATGCGAACAAAACGCGGGCGCCCGAGTCGGCCATGTAGTACGCCACCTCGCGCTCCTTGAGCAGCATGTTCATCGGCACGATCGCGGCGCCCACGGAGCGCGCCGTAGTAACAGATGGGAAAGTACACGACGTTCGGCAGCATCACCCCGACGCGGTCGCCGGGTTGGCCATTGCGCTCGCGCAGCAGCCCGGCGACCAGCCCGGTCGCACGTTCGAGCGCGGTGTATGACAGCGAGACACCGTCCTGCCGGATCGCCGTGCGGTCGCCGTGGCGAGACGCCGCCGTTGTCATCAGGTCGGAGAGGTTCATCGCGCGTCGCTCCCGTTCATGATCGTCATCTCCCTCGCCGGCGCTTCCGTCTCGCGCCGCGGCGTGGCCAGCGCGGCGAGGGATCCCGACGCCACGCCGAGCAGAGCGCCACACGCGAACGTCACCCACACGCTGATCGCCACCCACGGCCACGGTGTCGACAGCAGGCCTCCGAACGCGCCGGTTCCTGCGGCAAGCGGCTTGGTACTCAGCGCTAGCCCCAGAGCTTGCGCCGTGTGTGGGCCCTTCCCGCCAGGAACGTAGTTGTCGAGCCCGGTCGCAAACCACCACAGCAGTACCGTTCCCGCACACGCGAACTCCGGAGCGGGTGACAACAGGTCGCCGTCGACAAGCGTCGAGGCGAGAACGAGACCACATCCGGCGACTCCGACCGCCAGCGCGACGCCCCAGAGGTGGGGCGCATCTGCAAGCGCCGGTCCGACCACCATCACGAATCCAGCCGCCACGGTGCCGGGGCTCGCCGCAATCAGCGTCTTACGCAGCGCAGCCCCGTCGGCCCCCATCACGAACAGGAGCCCCCACGTCGCGAACGACGCCGGGAGCACGAGCTGGAAATGCTCCGGGAGTCCGAACTTGCCGAACACCCCGTCTTGAACAGTCACCCAATGGAACGAGAAGTTCAATGCGAATTCCGACCAGAGAAATGCGACGACGCCGATCGAGATCGCCAAGAGGGCGATCGCTCTGACTCGTGTGGACATGCTGGTTCCTCCTCTCGTGACGCCCCGGGATCGGACCCCGCCGAGCCGGTTGCGAGCGCGCAGCCTAGGTGAGGCCCAGTTCGCCGGCCATGGCCCGCCACGACACCATCGGCGGCGTCGATTGTGTACATCTGCCACCGCGCGGTCGGCAGTCGGCCGGACCGGATCGAGGCTTGTCGGGTGGCAATAGCCGATCGCGACCAACATGGTGTCAATCGCCATCGACTGCGAATCCGGGCCGGCGTTTCAATGCCTCCCCATGAGCACGATCACCACAGTTCCCGAAATGCTGCGCGCGCAGGCATCCCGCATTCCGGACCACCCACTCATCTTCTGGCGCGGGCGTTCGGTCACCTACGGCGAGTTCGACGCCCGCACCGACGAGTTGGCAGGCGGGCTTCGCGAGCTCGGCGTCAAACCCGGCGACGTCGTCTCCGTGCTGCTGCCCAACTGCCTCGAGCTGCTCGAGGCGTGGTGGGCGATCCTGAAGGCCGGGGCGGTGTTTGGCCCGATCAACCCATCGCTCGCAGCCCCCGAGCTCGCGTACGTCCTCGGACACTGACAGGCCGTCGCGATCGTCACCGACCGAAACGGCGTGACGACGCTCGAGCTTGAGCGTGCCGCCGAGGTACGTCGACGGTTCGAGGATCCCCATCAGCAGATAGACATCCGTGATCGTCGCGTCGGTCCCGCCGTGGCCGAAGCACGCCGGGCCGGGAGCGGCCCCGACACTCTCGGGCCCGACCTGAAGCTGTCCGTCGGCAAGACGAATCACAGAGCTTCCACCGACGCCGTGGCTCGTGATCGCGGCGAGCTCAAAGGATGTGGGCGCGTCATCGACGTGGCCGCGGCGATGAGTCTGCACCGCTCTATCGGCGACCACACCGACATCGGTCGTCGTCCCGCCGACGTCGACCATCAGCATATGTGCGACGCCATAGTGGTGTGCGAGCGCTCGCGTCCCCTCGAGACCACCGCGAGGCCCGGAGCTGTACGTCTTGATCGCCGCGGACTTCGCCACTCGCGACGAGCCCCCGTCGTTGCGGAAGATCAGGAGCGGACGGCGCGTGCGGTACGCGCGTAACCGGTTCTCGGTGCTGAACAGGAACCGCTCCATCGCCGGATGCAGAAACGCGTTGAGCACACTCGGCCACGTGCGGCGCACGCCGTCTCGGTCGGCCGCGAGCTCCCAGGGGAACAGGAGCGGGATCGCGCCGAGCAGGTGCCGGGGATAGAGTCGGAGCAGCAGTCGCTTGAGCCGCGCCTCGATGCGCGCGCCCTCCTCGCCGCCGACTGACACCACGACGCGACTTGCCCCCCTGCTGGCGAGGTCATTGATCTGTCGTACGAGCTGCGCCGAGAGGACCTGATCGTCGGACTCGATGGCGACGGCCGCCCACCTGTCGCCGACGAGCGCGGCGAGCAGTTCGCGCTGCTCGGCCGTCTCGGCCAGCCTGACGTAGACCGCGGGATCCGAGACCAAGAGCCCGAGTCGCGGGCCCTTAGGCTGGACGAGCGCGTTCGTGCCCTGGGTCGTCGAGTATCTGATGTAACCCGTCGTCTGCAACAGCGCGGCGAGCCGGCGCCGTACACCGCCGCGGATGCCTTAGTGAGCCCATCGAACAGGCAGCTGCTGAGATCGAACGGCGTCGTCAGCGTCTTCGTGTACAGGACCTCGTCACCGGCGATCACGCACACGTCGGTGAGCGTCCCGCCGTTGTCGATGTTGATCAGCCTCGTGCTCGCGCCAGCTCCGACGTCGTGCTCCGGCGCTGTCCCCGTCATCGTCTGTGTCTCCATCTCGCTCCTCTCGGACGCCGCACCCGCTGCGCGACACGGCGGAAGTGTTGAGAAGACAGCGCGACGGTGGAATGGCAAAGGTCCAGCGTTCGTCGCGCCGAGAGTGCGGGATTTCTCCAGTCTCGGTTTGGATCGCGTCGGCCGGCCTGGGCCGGACCCGGTGGCGACGGCGTAATAGGCTCTGCGGGATGGGATCGGAGGAGCGGATGCGAGAGTTCATCCTCAGGTTCACTGAGAACCCAGAATGGCTGCCGTCCGTCTCGCAGGACATCACCGACACAATCCACGCCGAGCTCGCTGACGTGAATGCTGATCCCGAGCTGCGGGCCAGCACGTACGCGAGCACCGACAGCGTCCTTCGGCTAATCGTCGACCTCTCGCGTACGGGACGCCCGCCTCGCGAGGCGGTACCACCACCAGCGGCGGTCGACTACGCACGCGAGTTCGTGCAACGTGGCCTCCCGGTTGACTCGCTCCTGCGTGCCTACCACATCGGCCAGGCAACGTTCTTCCGCAGATGGTCCATAAAGGCGCACGAGACGATCACCGATCCACATGAGCTGACCGAAGCGGTCGAGCTTGGAGCGAACTGGACGTTCGACTACATCGAGACGCTCAGCGACGGACTCGTGCAGCGCTACGGCGAAGAGCGGGAGCGGTGGGTCCGCAGCGCAGCGGCGGTGCGCGCGCAGGTCATCGATGCCCTGCTCGCGGGCGAGCAAGTGGACCCCGAGCGTGCGAGCCGCCGCCTTGGCTACGAGCTCGGCCGCAGTCATCTCGCCTTCGCGTTTTGGAGCGACGCCCCACACGACCGAGGCGATGTCGCGTTGGCGATGATCGAGCGGGCCGCACTCCAGCTGGTGTCCTCGCTCGGCGTGGCCGCGCCGCTGCTCGTGCCCCGTGGGCGTCTGTGCCTGGCTGGATGGATCGGGTCGCGGGCTGATGACCACATCGTCGATCTCGAGCGCGCGCACGTGGACGTTCAGTCGTTTCCGACCGTGCTCGCAGCGTTCGGCTCGCCTGGGTCCGGGATCGCGGGCTTCGCCCGCAGCCATCGCGAGGCGTTTCACGCCCGCCGCATCGCGCAGCTGACGCAGCAGCGCCCCGGGACCGTGACCCAGTATGACGCGGTGGGGCTCGCCGCTTTGGCCAGCGCAGACGTAGAACAGGCCCGAGAGTTCGTCAATACTGAGCTCGGACAGCTGGTCGGGGACGATGACCAGTCCGTTCGCGTCAGCGCCACACTCCGGGTCTACCTCGAGGAGAACCTGAGTCCGTCGCGGGCTTCACGGCGCCTCGGCGTTCACGAGCACACGATCACCAACCGCATCAGGGCGGCACAGGAGCTACTCCCGCATCCAATCGAGCAGCGTACGAGCGAGCTACAGGTCGCGCTGCGATTGATCCGGCTGGCGCAGGGTGGGTGAGGCTCTCCGCGTCCTTACGGGTTCGTGACCTTGATCTCGTTCGTCACGCCCGCGACGCCGTACAGCCTCGATACGTCGTCGTAGGCGACGTCGCTCTGGAGTTGGAAGCTGACATCACCCTTGAGCGTGACCCAACCGTCCTGCACCTTGACCTCGATGAAGTCCGAGGGAACCTCGGCATCCCCGATCAGATTCTGCAGCGCCGCGCCGCGGATCTCGTCATCCTCGCGGCGATCGGCCCCGAGCAGATTGACCTTCAGGTGGTTGATGACCTCGTAGACGCCCTCCACGCCGCGGGCATCGTGTTCTGCCGCGCGTCGCACCGAGAAGCGCTCGACCGTGCCCCGCAGCGTGACGATACCCCCGTCGCCCGCAACAGCGATCTCGGCCGAATCGGCGATGCGGGGGTCGTCCTCGAGCCGCGCGATCACGTCGTTCTCGAGTGGGCTGTTCTTGAACATGCATACTCCTTCCAGTGGGGTATGACTCGAAGCTGGCGCTTCTCCCGGCCGCTCGAGAGAACGATCGAAGCGATCTCCCATACGTCTGGGTTAGGTCGGCTCGAGTCGCCGGGTCAGGGCGACCGCTATCGGCCGAGCAGGGAAGCGACCGAGTTGACCGTGATCGCAACGATGACGGTCCCGAACACGTACGAGGTCAGCGCGTGACGCAGCGCTTGACGACGGACGCGCTTGCCGGTGAGATCCGTGTCTGAGACTTGGAACGTCATGCCGATTGTCAGTGCGAGGTAGGCGAAGTCGACGTAGTCGGGACGCTCGCCCTTGAAATCGATCCCGCCATCTGGTGGCGTGTAGTAGAGCCTCGCGTAGCGAAGGGCGTAGACGGTGTGGACTGCCGACCAGGCAAGCGCGACGCTCGCCAGTGCCAGGGCGGTTAGCAAGCCGCTGCCCGGCGCGTGGGCGTGGCTCGCCTGCGCGAGCGTAAACCCCACGGCGAGCAGACTGGCGGCGCCAGCGCCGAGCAGAACGGCCTCTGCCGCGGTTCGCGAGGCGTCCTCCGCTCGGGCGAGCCGAGCGGTCGCGCCGGCGTCCGCGCCCCCGACGGAGATCCACACCCAGGCGACGAAGACGAGCGCCGCGACATCGGTTGCTCCGAGCGCGGCGACCGACCATGACGCTCCCTCCGCGAGCACGACGCCCGCGACGACGATTCCGCCGAGCACGCCGACGAGCACACGCTTGGCAGCCAGGCCGGAGTGGTCCGGCGGGGCAGTCTGTGGATCTGACTGAGGCGCTTCGATCACCAACGTCTTCGTGCCACCGTCGGTCGGTACCGCCGTCCCACATGTGGTCGACGATTTGAGTCGCATATACGATCGACGCGCCAACCCATAACAGCCGTGTATCGCGTGATCTGGCGCCGGGCCCGATCATCAGGCATGTGACGACGATCGAGGGTCTGACTGTACGCAGGGCACAACGGTGCGCCTCCAACTTCTGGCACCGATCCCGTGCGTTGACGCGTCGGCGGCGCGAGCCTTAATCCACCCGACTGGCAGCTGGAGGAGAGATATGGGCGAGGACACCACCGCCGAAGCAAACTCGTCGCGCGTCCGGCGTACCACTGACGCGGCACACGCTGGGCTGGACGTGATGCTGTCCGAGGCGGCCGCGGGCGGGCCACCCCGCTTCGTCGCTCCCGGCGCTGCGCTAAGGGTGAGCGCCGGGCTCGCGCGCCATCCGGGCCGCGTCGCTTCGCGAGCCGCGAGGCTCACCTCCGAGCTGCGGCAAGTCGCCAGGGGCCGCTCTGACATCCTCCCCCCGACAGGTGACCGGCGTTTCAACGACCCGGCCTGGGCTCACATTGGCTGCTTCGCCACCTTCTCCAGGGCTACCTCGCGGTCGGCGAGACCGTCGACGGCCTGATCTCCGACTCCGACGCCGACTGGCGCGCGGAGCGCCAAGCCCGGCTGGCTGCGGCGAACGTGATCGACGCGCTTGCCCCCACGAACTTTCCTTGGTCGAACCCCGAGGTGATCAAGGAGACGATCAACACCGGCGGCGAGAACCTGGTTCGCGGTGCCAGACAGCTTGCGCACGACATCGCGACTCCCCCACGGCTTCCCGCGACGGTCGACACGGGCAAGTTCGAAGTCGGCCGCAACCTCGCGATATCGCCGGGCTCTGTCGTGCTCCGCACCGACGTGTTCGATCTGATCCAGTACAAGCCCGCGACCGAGAAGGTGCGAGAGGTTCCGCTGCTGTTCGTGCCGCCGACGATCAACAAGTTCTACGTGCTCGACATCTCCCCGGGCCGCAGCATGATCGAGCACTATGTCGGCCAAGGTCAGCAGGTGTTTGCCATCTCGTGGCGCAACCCCGAGCAGGCCCAGGGCCACTTCGACCTCGACACCTACGCGAACACGGTCGCGCAGGCGTGCGACGCGGCCGCGTCGATCACCGAGCAGAGCAAGGTGCACCTGGCGGCCGCGTGCTCTGGCGGGATCGTCACGGCGGGGCTCCTCGGTCAGCTGGCCGCCGGCGGCGAGCTCGATGAGATTGCAAGCCTGACGCTGATGGTGTGCGCGCTCGACAACGACATCGAGGGCACCATGTCGGCTCTTGCGACTCGTGACGTCGCGGCAGCTGCGGTCGCAGAGTCAGCGCGCAAGGGGTACCTCGACGGGCACGCGCTCCAGGGCGTGTTCACCTAATCGGCCACAGCCGCGGCGGCCACTACGCACGCGCGCTGGCCCGCCGACGTCCAGAACTCGTCTCGCACGCGATCTCGATCGGCGCCGGATTGTGCGAGATGGTTGCGACCAGCTACCCCACCCAGGTCGCCGGGCGCGGCATTCGCGCAGTCCTGCTGCAGACGGGACGCGCCGGATCGTCCCGATGTTTGACCGAAGCGTGCGACTGCGCGTTCGCTCGCGATTTTGCCGGACCGTTTCCAGCGGATCGCGTGCGGCTGACGCGCATCTACTCGAAGGAGGATGGCGTCGTTCGCTGGCAGTCCGCGCAGGTGCATGACGCGGACTGCGTCGAGGTCACCGGTAGCCACGTCGGTCTGATCTTCAACCGAAAGACGTATCGCGTGATTGCCTCCACGCTCGCCGTACCAGAGCTGTCTGTCGCTGCTCGCATAGCCGAACGCGATGAGCCACCGCTTCCTGGCGTCTAGGGCGCAGCCCCGTTGTCGCACAGGCTGTACGCATCGACGGTTCCACACCCACCTCTCGCTCGCCTGACACGGCAGCCGGAGTAGCTATCAACCGTGCCGCGGCGGCCCGACGCTTGGTCGTTGCGCTCGGTTTCATCGCAGCCTTCGCTGGCGTCGGCATCGGCGCGGCCGCGACGGCGTGGAGATCCCCCATACTGCCCTTCTTCGAAGCATGTTGCGTGTTTCCCCTCGGCGCGTTCGTGATCCTGGAGCTGCGGCCCGCGGTCATCGCTCTCGGGGCTGCCATGGGACCGCGATGCAACGCCGGACGATTCGGTACTTCCGACTTCGCCTGGACGCGCTGCCGGAAACCCGCCATCCGCTGGACGGCTGACCGCTGACACCCGTATCCGCCAATCGCAGCACGCATGCCGGACCCGCCATCGTGCCCTAACTCGCCGCTATACGGCGGGTGGCCGAGAGTTCTCACGCGCGCCGCCAGCACGCCGACACTTGAGTCCATACCCAAACCCTGAAAGGAGCATTCATGCTCACAGATACACCGCTGGCGGATGGAGTAATCGCGAATCTCGACCTCGATCCGCGGATTCCAGAATCGCTCGAGATCGCAGTGGCCGCCGATGACGGGATCGTCATCCTGCGGGGCACCGTCGAGAGCTTCAGCCAGCGTCGGGCCGCGGCCCAGGATGCCAAGGACGTCGATGGCGTCTACGACGTCGACAACCAGCTCAAGGTGAGCCTGACTGGCTCCAATCGTCGCGAGGACGACGAGATCCGCGGTGCCGCACTGCAGAGCCTGATCTGGGACGTCGAGGTGCCCTCCGACTTCGTGGACGTCAAGGTCGACGACGGCTGGGTCACCCTGAAGGGCAACGTCAGCTACCAGTTCGAGAGCGATGCGGCCTACGACGATGTCGCCAGCATGTACGGCGTCCTCGGCGTGACCAACGAGATCATCGTCTCCAACCCCTGATCTGGCGGACAGGCGTGGGTGGCGGAGACCACCCACGCCTGGCCCGGTTTCAGCGGCGCCGTCGTTCGTTGACTGACGGCGATCAGATTGCCAGGGCGGTGCCCGAGCTGTCGCGCAGGACTCGCGCGAGTTCGCTGCGCGAGGTGATGCCGAGCTTGTTGAAGACCTTGCGCAGGTGGTAGGCGACGGTGTGCTGACTGATGAACAGCCGTGCGCCGATCTCGGCGTTAGACAGTCCGTCGCGGGCGAGGCGCGCGGCCTGGGTTTCCTGGGCGGTGAGCTCATCGCGGGTCTCGACGGTGCGTTTGCGGACACGCTCGCCGGTCGCCAACAGCTCACGCTCGGCGCGTCCGGCGAACGCTTCGGTCCCCATGCCGGCGAACATCTCAGCGCGGTGCGCAGGGGCTCGCGGGCTAGTTCCGTGAGTCGTTAATCCGGTTGCAGTAGGTAGCGATCGATTCGAGGATCTGGTCGGCGGTCTTGGTCCATGACCGCGGGTATTCGTCGGGGAGCGTGACGCGTTCACTCGGCACGCTGGGCCATGTCGGCCGGTGGATGGACCGCCACGACGTCGAGGCCGGGGAGCTCAATAGCGACGTGTTGAATGCGTTCATCGCCGATCATGTCGACCGGTACGGGCAGCTGCCGTCGGCGGGGGTCATGCCGCTGCTGGACTACTTGCGGAGCGCGGGCGCGGCCGCCGCCGAACCCATGCGACGGTGCTCGTCGCGTCACGAGTTCCTCGGGGAGTACCGGAACTGGCTGGCTGGTGAGCGAGCGCTCTCGCCTGACACCGTCCGCGGCTACACGCGGCTGGCACAACGATTGCGCGCGGAACGAGTCTCGGCCGAACCGTCGCGAGACTGCTCCTGGTTCGTGAACGAGCAAGTCTGATGTTCGCTCGATCAGAGTGCCCACATGCCTCACGAGGCAGCCGGACCGACGTCGCCGCGGCCTACTGCATCGACGCGGTCGCTAACGCGATCACTGGAAGCACGCCGGTCGGCGGGCTCTCCTCGATCCCGGGCCAAGCGGTCTGCGGACCGATCAGCGATGAGCCGCCCGCCGGACCGAAAGGGGGACTCTCGGGCGCGGAGCGAGGTCGTGCAGGTTCGGCCCACGTGCGCTGCGCAATGCCCGCGTCGGCGGTCACCTGATCCCTCGGACCTACCCCGGCGGGCCGGCCGTGGATTAGCACCCCCGGCGTCTGCGGGGTGGCCGTCAGAACCCCCAAGCCATGATGGCGGCGCAGGCCCACTTCGTCGGCTCCTCTCCGGGGCCAGCGTCCTCACGGCATTGCACCGGTGGGCGTCGGGCGGGCGGCGCCTAACGTTTGGGGCGCGTCATCAACTGCGGCGTTGCCTCGTCGTCTGCGAGCAATGCGTAAGCCGCACGCTGACGTGCACTGTAGAGCCTGGTCGTGATCGTCGCCTCGCGCACCCCAAGCGCGCGGGCTCCTCTCGCGATCCACACAGAGCCTTGGCGGCTCGGTACAGCCGGTCGATGTGATCGTTAAGCGCTTGAGGATCAAGCTGGCGCGCGTGGATCATTTCGGCCGTTTCGACCACGCGGTCAGACCGTCGCCCGCCCTGCCGGGGGCGCGGTCCGGCCCGGCTGGTGCCGAAAACAGACATTTAGCTGGAGTGACCGCTGTGCCGTCGCGCACCGCGGCGCCGCCGAAGCCACCTCAGCGTCAATGAGCCGAGAACGGCTCGTTTCACGTTGTCACCTCCATTCGGATTGAGCGTCGATGAGAACCTATGGGCGGGCGGCGCACCATGCGAGACGCGCTGTCGGCATGCGCGATACGACAGACGTCTGACGCAGATCACGGAGGTGCTGCGGAATCCAGCCAGCAGCTTGCAGCGGTGCGGCGCGCGGAGGCCGAACTCGAGCGGGTCGAGCCCCGACGCGCGTCTGACGCGGCGATCGCTGAGCACACCCAACTGAGCGTCAGCACCGTTCGCTCCTTACGTGAGGCGGCCCGGGTGACAGCCTCGTTGGACGAGCCGGTTGGCGAGGACGCGACACCGCTCGGCGACCTGTTGGCCGACGTGCGAGCGGCGGACCCGTTCGAGAGTGCAATCGCGCGCGAGAGCCGGGACGAGGTTTCGTCGATGCTGCGCCTGCTGCCGGAACGTCACCGAGAGGTCATAATTCGTCGCTACGGGCTCAGTGATGATGGCTCCCAAACCCATGAGCAGATCGGCGAGCGGCTCGGCATTGGCGAGGAGCGAAGCCGCCAGATCGAGCGCGAAGCTCTGCACCGGTTGCGGTCAATCGCTGCTGCGTCGGCGCGAGCCGCTTAGCCCACCAGATGCGGGTCGTGCATACCTGACGGCAATCACCAGCACGTAGAGGGCGTCGAGCGCCGGTGGCGACGGCCACCCAACTTACGCGAAGCGGTGACCACCGGACCAGAGTGCCGAGCCCACGAAGGAGCGACGATAGATGAGCCCCGAATTCCAAATCGACTCCAGCCACCTACTGCTGATCGGTGCCGGATCGGGCGTCGGCGCAGCGGTTGTGCGGCGCTTCGGCCGCGAGAGCTTCCGCACGCTTGTCGCGCGCGGCGAGAAACTCCAGCCGGTCGCCGCGGCCCTGCGTCAGGAAGGGATAGTCGTGGACACCCTTGTCGCCGACGCCTCAGATCTCGACACCTACCGCTCGTCGACGTCCTCGGCGGCGTCGTCGCCGCACAGGTCGCTGCGCCGTGATGCGCGGTGCCCGCGCAGGACGATCCTGTTCACCGGGGGTGGTTTCGCCGACTACCCGGTTCCGGCGTTGGCCAGCCTTTCGCTCGGGAAGGCCGCGCTCCGCTCGGCAGCGACGCTGATCGCCGGCGAGGTAGCGTCCGATGGCGTCCAGGCTGCCAGCATCACCATCGCCGGCCAAGTCGCCCCAGGCACTGCGTTCGACCTGGCTCCAAGACTCGCGCCGCCGGACAGAACAAAAGCAACGCGCATCGTTACGTGGCTGCCTGCACTGTTCCTACGGCCCAAATTTCCCGCCTCAGGAGGAGCTATGCGGTGTCGGTGTCAGTCGCGCCGTGGGTCTCAGCTCCTTCGAAGCGGTACTCCGTCTGCCACTTCCGAAAGAAGACGCCGCACGGTATGCGGATCGACGCTGAGGCCGGCCACGACCGGTCAAGTCCAACGCAACCGCCACGGGAGAAGCCCAGGCATGCTCATCAACACCCGGCTGACCGACGCGGTGCTGTCCGCTGATTCCGAGTCGCTCGAACGCGGTGGCCGCCACTGACGGATCGTCACGCTACGCGGCACCGTCGATAGCGTCAGCCAGCGTCCCCGCCGCGGCTCGGACGCAAACGAGTTCGAGGGCATCTGCGAAGTCGACAACAAGCTCAAGGCAAACCCGAGCGTCGGCGATCGTCGCAAAGGCCGGCGAGATCCGCGTGCGGCGCTCCAGAATTTGATCTGGGACGTCGAGGTGCCCGCCGATGACGTGAGGCGTGTGCGGCCGGGTTAACCCGTCCGCCGAACGGCGGCGCCGTGGGACAGCACTCGCCCGAGTTCGCTGCGCGAGGTGATGTCGAGCTTGAAGAACACCTTGCGCAGGTGGTAGGCGACGGTGTGCTGGGTGATGAACAGGTGATCGCCGATGTCTCGGTTGGAGAGGCCCGTCGCGAGCGAGCCGCGCGATCTGAGCGTCCTGAGCGGTGAGCTCGTCCCTGGTCTCGACGCTGCGTTTGCGGACCCGCTCGCCGGTGGCCAGAAGCTCGCGCTCGGCCGCGCGGCGAACGCCTTAACACCCATCGCGGTGAACATTTCGAACGCTGTGCGCAGTTGCTCGCGCCCGTCCGTCCGACCGCGTTCGCGCCGCAGCCACTCGCCGTAGAGAAGGTGGGCACGGCCGGCTCGCCGAGCTTGGCCAGCAGCGCGAGCCCGGCGAGGTAATACGCGCCGGGCACGCTGTAGACGGCACCCGCCGCCCACGCGATCCACACGGAGTCATGCCCCACAGCGCGGCCGTAGAGGCTCTGCCGCTGCGGACGCTCCGCGTCGCCGTGGGTAGTCCGGCGGGGGTGCCAGTGGCGCTTCAGGCGCTCGTGGCAACACAACGGCTGTGGATGGTGACACCGAGCGTGGCGAGACGGGCGAGATTGACCGCGGCGGCGAGGAGATTGAAGTCGGCGTTCACCTTCGCGCGGCCGCGGACACGGGCGCGTCTGCCGCCGTGCCGGCCTCGCATCAAATGGCCGATCTTCCGCTCGATCTTCGGGCGGGTGGCTTGGTAGTCGGCGTGCCACGCCGGATCTGTTTGGCGCTCGCGTCCGCGGGCGAGTTGCTGCTCGTGCGGGCCGAGACCGATCGTCTGCCCGGTCGATGCGGTGGTGCACTGCGCGAACAGCGGGCACGCCTGGCACGCTCGTTCGAACCGGGCGACCTGTCCGCCCTTGACCTCGCGTAGCCACGCGGTCCGCCCGGCAGGCAGACGACCGCGCCGAGTTCCATGTCGATCCGGAAGTCGTCTTTGGTGAACCGTCCCGCCGGCGCGACGGGCGCCTTCACCTTGCACAGGATGTTCGCGCCGGCTCTCTCCAGCATGTCCAGAACGCTGCCAGAGCCGTACGCGGAGTCGCCGTAGACCGACAGCGGCTCACCGCCCGCGCCCACGGCCGCCTGCTCGTCCTCGCCGACCGGATCGTCAGTGCTGGCGAGCGTCTGGGCGAGGAGCGCCGCGACCTCTTGCCCCTCTCCGGCGTTCCCCGCGGTCACCGTAGTCGCGGTGATCAACTCGCAGTCGGGATCCAACGCGACAGCCCCTTATAGCCGTCAAACCCTTGCCCACGGGTCTCCCGACCATGCCGGGCGTCCGGGTCGACGGTCGACATCAGACGATCCTTCGCGACCCGCCTCGCGAGCCGAAACCGCCCGCCGGCGTCCCCGTCGAGGTCCTGCCCGACGACCGCCGCCAACACCACAGCAGCCTGCCCAACAGCAGCCGAGAGCTCCCTGCCGTCCAGGACGCCGAGGATCGCGTGAGCGTCCGTAGCAATCGCGTCGATCAACGCCTCCCGCGCCTGCGGGTCCTCGTAATCGCAGACCGGCTTCCCCGCGCTCGCGTAATCGTCATCGCGCACCAACACGCCCCGCAACTCTCCCTCGAGCACCCGGTCGCACGCGCCGAGCACCCCGCGGATCGCCGAGCGGATCAGCGTGACCGTGTCCATCGTCGCGACCGCATCATACAACGCCGTCGAGTCCAACACCCGCCGGCGACCAACCAACCCCGCCCGCTCGCCCATCTCCAACACGACCCTCGAAGATCCGTTCCGGACTCTCCGACGCTGCCAGCCGGGCGCGCATATCGACCAGCACCGTGTGCGCGAACCCCGGATAGTCAAACCCCAGCCCGCCAGCCGCGTACTTCCACCGCGCGTCATACGTGAACCGATCAACCGCCTCACGATCCGAGCACCCCTCGATCCGCTGCAACACCATCACCACCGCCACGATCATCGGCGGCACACTCCGCCGCCCAACATCGCAAAACAAATCCGCGAACAACTCATCCGGAAACAGCTCAAAGCACTCACGATGCAACAGTCCATAGATCGAGTCAGGCGCAACCCTCCCCTCGCAGAAACTCGTCGTCGTGAACACGTCCGCCTGCGTGGGAGTCAATCCAAGGCTCATACCCTCAAGCATGACTTGAGACTCAGACAGAGCCGGTCATGCTGAGGCCCGAAAAACACCAGCCTCCTAGCTAGGCACGCAGGCCCGTGAGCTGCATGCGCAGTGCGCGGGAAGCGAGCGAGCGGTCGATCGTGAACTTCACTGCTGGATTCACGAACGACCGGTCGCGTCGAGCTTCTTCGCGCCGGCGATGAGGGCTTCCGCTTCGGCCTGGCGGACGGCGAGAGCGACAGCGCCGCGCGACCAGACCCGTGTCGGCGACAATCCAGCAGTCTCAGCGCATGGCCGTGCCTCGGCGCCGATGAGCTAAGTCCGAGGCCCACCACGAGGCCGTTACCATCTCGCTCGGCGACCGTCACCAAGGTGCCGAAACCGCTCGCGAGGGCGCATGCACCCTGGATGGGAGTGGGATCTAATCGTCGAGGCGGGTGCGCCGGGCATGAGACTGTCGCGCCTCTCTCGGTGCTATCAGCTGGTTTAGCCGGAATCGAGCATCTGGCGCGTGATGTTGTCGAGCCAGAGACTTTGTCCCTGCTCGTGCCGCTGCTGGGTGGCCTTCACGTCACTCTCCTGTCGGTTGGCGCGGGCTGAGCTGACCGTCCTGATCGTGTCCGTGCGCGCCGCTGTATATCGACATCGTGGTCGATTGTGGTGGCAACGTGTGTTGGCTGTCAGGGCTCCGCGGTCACGCCTGCTGCCGCCGGCTCGGGCTTGCCCGCGGCCGCCGCGTCTCGCCGATCGAAGAACTCGGCGCCTTCGATGCTGAGGTGCGGAAGGATTCTGTCGATCCAGTGGGGGAGGTACCAGTTAACCTTTCCCATCAGGATCATCAGCGCCGGCACGAGCAGACAGCGCACGACAGTCGCATCGATCAGCACGGCGACTGCGAGGCCGACCCCGAACTGCTGCACGGTCGGATTCCCGTTAAGAATGAAGCTGCCGAACACGAACACCATGATCGTCGCGGCCGCGGTGATCACCCGCGCGCTCGTCACGAGTCCGTGCACAACCGAGCTCTTGTTGTCCTCGCCCTCGTGGACGTGCTCCTCGATCTGGCTGACGAGGAACACCTCGTAGTCCATCGAAAGACCGAACAAGATCGCGAACATGAACAGGGGCACGTAGGAGACGATCGGGACCGGGTCACTGTGACCGAGGATGCCGATCGCCCAGCCGTACTGGAAGATCGCGACAAGCACCCCGTAGGAGGCGGCGATCGAGAGCAGGTTCATCAGCGCCGCCTGGGCTGGGACCACAATCGTCCGGAAGGCGAGCATCAACAGCAGGAACGCGAGCACGATCACGACCGCGATCTGGAGCGGCAGCTTGCTCGAGATCTTCGATGCGAGGTCCACGTACGCGGCGGTCTGCCCGCCGACGTAGGCCTTCATATTGGTCCCCTTCTCGGCCTGGGGAATCGTCGTGTCCCTGAGCGTGGAGACGAGAGCCGAAGTCTTGTTGTCAGACGGCGCGGTGGTCGCAATCGCGTTGAAGAACGCGGTCGTCCCGGCCTTGTCGAGCACGACCGGCGTCACCGCCGCGACCCCCGCCACGGCTTTGACGTCCTTCTGGAGCGTCGCGAGGCGCGAATCCGATGACGACTGCGCCGGCGAGCCCAGCTTGACCGCGATCAGCAGCGGGCCGTTGACGCCCTGCCCGAAGTTCTCGCTGATCTGGTCGTAGGCCTGGCGTGCGGTGGTCGAAGTCGAGAGCGCGCCGGTGTCCTGCTGGCCGAGAGTCAGCGATAGCAGTGGGATCATCAGCGGGATCAGGATCGCGAGTGCGGCAATGCCGGCAAGCCACGGGTAGGAGGCGATCTCGTGCGCCCACTTGGCCCAGAGGCCGCCCTCTGACGGGTGTGACTCTGGGTGGCGGTCCCGCACGCGCAGCGAGTTGATATGCGGCCCGATGATCGCCAGTACCGCCGGCAGCAGTGTCAGTGCGCCGAGCACCGCGACGACGACCGCGATCGCGGCCATCAACCCCATCGTCGTCACGAGCGGGATCCCCGCGACGGCAAGTGAGACGAGCGCGATCGTGACCGTCGAGCCGGCGAAGAAGACCGCGCCGCCGGAGGTCGCGGCCGCGCGAGCGATCGACTCGTCGATGTCCAGGCCGTCCTTCATGCCGCGGAAATGGCGCGTGACGATGAACAGGGCGTAGTCGATCCCGACCCCGAGGCCGATCATCGTCGCCAGCGTCGGCGCCACCGTCGGCACCGAGACGACGTGACCGAGGATCCGAATGATGGCGAGCGTCGAGGCGAGCGCGAAGATCGCCGTGATGATCGGCAGCGCCATCGCCACCAGCGTTCCGAACGTGAACGCGAGGATCACCATCGCCGCGATGATTCCGATCAGCTCGCTGGACTCCGTCGACGGGGTTGACACCTTCTGTCCGAGCTGGCCGCCGGTCTGCACCTCGAGTCCGGCTGCTTTGAGTGGGCCCGAAGCCGCGTCGATGATGTCCTGCGCCTGCTCGGTGGACAAAGAGCCCGGATTGACCTTCGTCGTCACCGAGATGTAACCCGTCATCTGGTTCTTACTGAGCTGGGACGCCCCCTGCGAGGTGAGCGGGTTGACCGCCGATTCCACATTGGCGGCCTTTGCCACGTCCGACGACGCCGTGTTGATCGCGCTGGCGTACTTGGAGTCGGTCAGCTTGCCGCTCTTGGTGTGGATGACGATCGGACTTGAGCCGTTCGACTGAGCCGCGAACGGCCCGGCGAGCGCGTCGGTCGCCAGCTGGCTGCCGGTCCCAGGCAGCGACAGGTTGTTATTGGTGTTGTCGCCCATCTGGTGCGACACAGCGACCAGCCCGATCGCGATCAGCAGCCAGATTCCGATCACGACAAATCGCCGCCGGACGCAAAGCTTCCCCAGCCGATAGAGAACACCGGTCATCTAGTCGTGCAAACCCCCTCCTGACTCGCAAAGCGCGCGCTGAGCGCGAAAGCATCCTCCCGCCAGGATCGGCCGCTGTCAAGCGCGAATGCGGCTGGCGGGCTGACCTCGCCGTCAGTCGAAAGCCTGAATCTTGCGCGTGGTCTGCGAGCCGGCGCCCAGCGCGGCTGCCGCAGCGCAGCGCGACGACGAGCGGTCGAAGATTTAGGTGTTCTCACAGGAGCACGGTCGTCCCGGTGCGGACGATCTCGCGCGCGGTAACGGTGGCGGTAGTCGTGGCTGTGGCCCCGATAGTGCTCGGCATTGCCGGACGGTCGAGCGCCGGTCGGGCGCCCGGTCTGCGCTGCGATCAGCGGCGCCTGCGTCTCTTCCACAACTTCCAGATTCTGCGTCGGGCGCTACGACCCAGTGACGCCCTTTCACCGGTTTACCGGCGATCGGGCGACCGCGTCGCACAAGGGGTATTCGCAGACTTTTCGCACTGCCGGGGCTACACGAACAGCTCACCGGAGACCCGCGCCAACGCATATGCGGGGCTCGGCTCCAGAAACGTATGCGCCGCCGGGCAATCGCTGCGGACGGTGGTTGACCTAGGCACGCCGGCCCCGTGAGCTGCATGCGTACTGCGTGAAAAGCGAGCGAGCGGTCGATCATGAGCTCACTGCTGCATCCACGAAGCAGCAGCACTCCCGTGACGTCCCTACCGGGCTCGCGACGCTGCCGCTTCCGGCGCGGAGCAGCCGTCTCGGCGAGCGCTGACAATGCGGCCCGCGTGGCCGCTCTCGGACATAAGGAGCCACGCGAACGCCTGAGCGGCAAATGCCCGCGCCAACACGAAGGCAGGGCTCGCGGCGCGCGATCCAAGAGACTCCGTATTCGCCATAGGGAGGGCGTCTGGCGATTGAGCGCGCGCACCGGCGCGCGCACCAACGGGACTCTCAAACGCCAGCGCCGCACGCTGAGCCCCGGCCTGTGAGGATCTACAAACGACGGCGGTCGCGAGGCCCGGCCGTGGCAGTGCTGCTCACGCAGCGGTTGCAGAAGCGACCCGCGACCTCGACATCAGTGCCGCTGCGGACGAATCTCGCAACACCGGTGACGCCGATCTCAAGCTGCTGCTCCTCGCGGTTGCGGAAGGTGAGTGTGTCGAGCCGACACCGCCCGCCGGTGCCGGAAACGCGCGCCTCGTAGCGCCGGGACGCCCTCAGAGCGTCCGGGGGCTCTGTAGACACCGGCCTACAGGCGGCGCTGTCGGCCTGGGCGTGCCATACCGGAGCGGCGCCGGGGTGCCGCGACCCGTACGCGCGCATGTAGCGCCCCTGGCGTACGCTCGAGCGCCGGCCGGGATCGGGCGTCGGGGCTGCGCCGCCACGCCGTGGCGGCGTGCGTTCTGCCCTGCTGAGGCCCGGGTCGACCTTGTGCCCCGGGAGGCGCCGTACGCGGCGCGCGTCGCGCCGAGGCTGGCGTTAGCGCGTAGGGCTATCCCTAGGTCTTTTGTTAGCTTTAGATGGGTCGGCTGAGGTAGGGCCTCGGCGAGGTGCCATTGTGGTCCTTTTCCGAGACCCCCCTCCCGAACCCGGCGTGACCATTTCTGATCACCGGGCTCTCCAGCGACTATTCCGTGTTTGACGCGGTTGGCCTCCCGTGGATGCCGGCGTGGCAGGTTTCGCAGACCACGAGGGTCTTGCGGCGCCGCGTAGCCATGATTTGCGCCCATTCGGGCTGCGGCTGTCCCAGCCTGTCGAGGTCGGCGAGTTTGCGGATTTGGTGCACGCGCACCTGGTCCGTTTTCCCGCAGAGCTCGCATCGTCCCGCCAGGAGCCGGTGGACCAGCTCTGTGCGGCGGGTGGTTGTCGGGACTGGTTCGCGGTCCCTCAGGATCGCGTTCTTCTGTCGTCGTAGCGGGATGCCACCGAAGGTGGCGACCAGCAGCTTCCTGCCCTCACCACGGTCGACGCTGACCTGGATGCATCTGCGCGGCCCGTGCGGCGTGTTGATCGTGGCCCCATACTTGCGGGCCATCCTCGACACCGACGAGTCGTACTTGGCAGCCAGCGTTTTCAGTAGCGAGGTCACCATGACCCAGTGCAGCCGGTCGAGTCGATGGACATCGCCGGCGAGCAGGTAGTACTGGACGATGCCCCGGTACTCGGCCCCGTAGCGGCTGATGATCGAGTGGTCCTCGTCGTTCAGCAGCTCGGGGCGGCGCTCGGGTTTTCCCCGAGACATGTATCGGGAGCATTTGGCCTTGATCACGTCGCCAGGTACGCGCAGCCGGATACTGCCGTTGGCCTTGCGTCGGCCGTCGGTGATGATCTGGTTGGCGTGCTGGGTGGTGATCTCGTAGCCAAGGAACCGCGCCGCGCTGGTGCGGGCGTGGGTGATCAGCGTCTTGGTCTCGGACAGCTCGAGCTTGAGGTCATCTTGCAGGAACTGAGCGAGGCGACGTTTGATCTCCTCAGCCTCGTCCTTCGGTCCAGCAAACCCGAGCAGGATGTCATCTGCGTACCTGACGTAACGCAACCGCCGATAGCCAGGATCACATGGATCCCCTGTCGGAAGGCTGCGCTGTTGCTTGCGCAACGCTCGTACCGCGGCATGATCACCGCGTTTACGGGCACGATGAAGCGCGCTTCTGACCCTGCTGTACTCAGGATTAGAACTCCTGAGCACTCCTCGGGTGTATCCCGGCATCAGAACCGTCTCGACGAAGCGGTCCAACCTGTGCAGGTAGATGTTGGATGTCAATGGCCATCGGTTTCTCCCCAAGTACGGCCATCGGTTCTCCCCACCGGCGGCCATCTTTTCTCCCCGCTGGTGGCCATGAGTTCTCCCCACGACCGGGTGGGAGAGCGACCGTCGTCGCGGGGGCCGAGCCCGGAGGGCGAGGCGCCGCGGCGATGGTCGCTTAAAGTCCGTCTCAGGTCAGGGGCCTCACCCCCTTGCCGGCGGTCGCCTGGGCGAGTCGGTAGCTGTCGGTGCCGTCGGTGATCAGCACGTGCGCGTGATGCAGCAGCCGCTCGACCGTCGCGGTCGCGAGCGTCTTGGGCATCAGCTCGTCAAACCCGGAAGGGTGAATGTTCGACGAGATCGCGAGCGATCGTTTCTCATAGGCGGCGTCAACGACTCGGAACAGCGCCTCGGCCGCGTCGGCCGAGACCGGCAACAGCCCGACGTCATCGACGATGATCAGATCGGCGCGGATCAGCTTGCTGATCGCTTTGCTGACGCTGTCATCGGCGCGGTGGCGGCGGAACAGGACCGCGAGCGTCTCGAGCGTGTGCCACGCGACGGTCTTGCCCTTGTCGATCGCCAAATGCCCGAGCGCCTCGACGAAGTGGCTCTTGCCGGTGCCGCTGGGCCCGCAAACGCATAGCACCTCCGCGCGGTCGATCCATTCGAGCGTGCGCAGCGCTTGCTGGGTGGGTTTCGGGATCGCCGACGCCTGGGGTTCCCACGCATCGAACGTCTTGCCGGCGGGCAGCCCGGAAGCGCGCCTGCGGGTAGTGATCGTGGCGTGGTCGCGGCCGGCTGCCTCCTCGGCGAGCAGCACCCTGAGGACTTCGGCGTGTTCCCAGCGTTGTGAGTTGGCGGTCGCGAGCACGTCCGCCGCCGCCCGCCGAACGTATGGCAGCCGCAGTCGTCTGAGCAGCCGGTCGAGCTCGTCGGGCAGCGGCGGCGGGGCTGGTAGCTTGACGGTCATAGCCGTGCTCCGATCCGATCCGCCTGCGCGGCGAACTCCAGCAGCTCTGACGCGAACTCGCGCGCCTCATTGGGTGTGAGCGTGCAGATCGCCGGCGGCAACCAGCAGCGCTCCCGCCGGCAGTCGAAGCGGTGATCGTCGGTCATGATCACGCTGATCTCCTGCACCGGCCGCCCGCCGTCTGGTTGCCAGACCTGCTCGGGATCGATCCGGCAGTGGACGCTGTCGCGGTAATCGCTCATCGCGCGGCCTCCTGCTTCCACCAGTTCGCTTGGAGCGTTTGCCGCTCGGCGTCCTCGGCCGCCTGCAGCAACGCCAGCGCGAGCTGGCGCGCCTGCTCGGGCCGCAGATCGGTATACGCGTCCGGCAGGTTGGTCGGCCGGCCGTGATCATCGACGGCGCCCGGCCCGTCGTGAAGCCGCACGCGCACCAACAGCTGCCGGGCTCCGTAGAGCAGCCGTTCGCGTGCCGGGCCCGCGAACGCCTCCGCCTCGCATCGATAGCCGCTCATCGCCCGAACCCCTCCCAGCTGCGAGTCGAGCGCTGCAACGAGGAGTCCTCCGACGCGCGGGCGGGGAACGGGATCACCGTCCCCGCCCGCTGATGCGCGAGGATCGCGGCCAGGTCACCGTCGCTGAAGCGGCCCGCCTCAGCGCATACCTTCAGCGCATGCTCGACCTGCTCGGCGCCGTGGAGCTTGGCGAGGTCGACCGCCTCAGCCATCTTCCGTCTGACCCGCGTCGCGCCCGCCGCGGCCGCCTTGATCAGCCACTGCTCGCCGCCCGGTCCGAGCGCCAAGAACGCCGCCTCCTCCCGCGAACGGGCCCGTGGGCGACGCTCCAGCGCGCCCGCCGGGCGGGGCGGATAGTGCTCATCCTTGATGCTCGGCCGGCCCGGCGTCGTCAACTCGTGCCGGGCGACCTCACGCGGCCCCTCCGGCGAGTCGACATGCACCACGATCAACTCCGACCCATGCGCCCTGGCCCACACCCGCTCCTCCACCAGCGAGCTCGGGACTGAGTAGATCGCACTACCAACCGAGATCGTCGACTGCCGGTCGACCTTCCGCGTCTGCCCGAAGCACACCGTGTGCGCCACCTTCGGCAACGGGTGCATCCGCTCGCGCTCCTCGGCGAGCATCACCACCGGCGCCCGGCGCGTGATCCGGTGCTCGCGCGCGTTCACCCGCTCGCAGAACCGCTCGCACTCGGACTCCAGCTCGGCGAAATCCCGATACGCCGAGCGGAGGTTATGGTCGGTCGGGACCAGATCCGCCGTGGCGATCCTGACCGTCGCTTCTGACCCGCCCTTGCTCTCAGGATCCGCCGGCACGCAGGTCGCGACCGTCAACCCGTAATGGCGACCCACCGACACGATCTGCGGGTTGCGGACCGCGATCCCGCACACCTGATCCACGCTCACGGTCTTCTCGTTATCGGTCAACGCGTACGTCGGCGCGGACGCGAACCGTCTCAGCGTCCGATCAAGCGCCATCACGACGCTCGGCATCGTCTTGTCCCACAACGGCAACACGACCCGGAAGCGCGACCACGCCAACCACGCGCAGAACAACACCGTCGAGCGGCCGCCAACCTCGGGCCCGTCGCCATAGTCCCACTGCATCCACAGCCCCGGCTCCGGGATCCACGGCCGGTACCGACGCCCATTCCCCTGCCGCCAGCGGCGCTTCGCGTCCGCGACCGCCCGACGCGTCGTTCGCTCCGACCCCATATAGCCCATCGCGACCAGCGTCTCGTGCGCCTTATCCGCCCGGATCTTCCCGCGCGAACGATCGACCAACTCCTCGACCTTCGCCGCGAACCGGTCGACCATCGGCCGCAGCCTGACCGACACCGGCAGCCCGCCACCAGCAGCGTCCCGGACCGCTACCCAATGCGCGACCGTCTTGTGATCACACCCGCACAACTCCGCCGCTCCCCGCAGCGAACCAGCCAAATCGAACGCCTCCAGAATCTCCATGACTTCCTCTGCTTTCTTCAAGCCCGCCTCCTCGACGCGCCTCGATGACGAAGCGCCGGGAGCTACAGGCCGCTCAGGACAGAACGCTCGTCGTGGGGAGATCCGATGGCCACCCATGGGGAGATCCGATGGCCATCAGTGGGGAGTTTCGATGGCCGCCTACGGGGAGATTCCCATGGCCGCCGTCAGTTGGACAGGCACGGGGAGAGAACCCCGCCCTGCGGCGCGCCGCTGAGCGTGGCGTTCCACACCCAGTCCTCCAGGTACCCAGCTCGCAGCATCTGGCCGATCAGCCGTAGCAGCCGGTTATCGTGGATCATCTCCTCGAGCGTCGCCAACATGACCGAATGGTCGAGCTGGTCAAAGCAGCGGGAGATGTCGCCTTCGATAAACCAGGTCGTCCCCGTCCAAGCGACGGCCACGTCGCGCAAGGCGGTGTGACAGCCACGACCAGGACGGTAGCCGTGGGAATGATCGGAGAACTGCGGCTCGTAGTACGCCTCCAAGAGAAGACGCACGACTTCGCCGAGCAGCTTGTCCGACCATGAAGGCAGACCAAGCGGTCTCTGCTTCCCGTCCTTCTTGGGGATGTAGAGACGCCTGACGGGCTTGAACCGGTAGCGCTCGTGACGCAACGCGTCGATGATGCGCTCGATCTTGCCCAGCGTCATGCCGTCCGCTGTTTCCGCGTCGGGTCCGGGGGTCATCGCTCCCTTGTTGGAGTAGATCCGCCCGTAGGCCAGCAAATACAGCTGCGGGTTGAACAACTGTCGATACAGCTCATCGCACGGCAGGCCGCGCCTGCCGCGTTCACGGAGGACACTCAATACCGTTTCGGCGTTCTGCATTACGCATACCTCCCGGTTCTCGGATGTCCAGTCACCTGTGCCCCTTCGCCCTGTGGACGGCTCTCCCGTCCTCCCTGGTGCGGCGTGAATCGCACGACTACTATGGGCACTCCGTCACCATGGGGCTCGCGCCCCGCAGGTGATCCCGCGTTCGTCCCTGTCATACGTCCGAGCACGACGTAGGCGTCCCACTCATCCCCTTGATTGCCCTCGCTGGGCAACGCTCCACGCTCCGGAGGTTGCGGCGACCCTTCTACGATGCCGCCGCAGAGCATGGCGCCGGTCTCGGGTGTCTTTCCGGCGGACTGGCCTTTCCGTCTTCTGGGGATTGGGATATCAGGCAATCCAGCTTTCGCCATATCGCGCGGGTCTCGCGACGCGCCGCCCCTGACACCTGGGCTCGACCGCCGCTTTTCTGGCATGCGCTTGTCCCGCTCACCTTTCGGATCGCGGTAAGCCATCAGACCCAAGGACCCTCCTCCGAGTCCCTCCCGGCTGCGCCGGGGATACAACAGGGCGCCTCGCGGCGCATTAGAAGTAGGCCTTGACGGTCGTCAGCGCCCGGCCCAGCCGGTCGGCGGTCTGTTGGATCGTCAGGCCCTCGAACTCCCGGCAATGGCGTGCCAAGGCCACCGCGCGGCGGCGCTCTGCAACCCGGTCGGTTCCCGCGTGTGACGCGTTCTCCGTCACGCCTCGGACGCTACCTCCGTCGATTGGCGTTTCCATCGCGGTCACCACACGGGGGACCGACCGAGTTCCCTCCTATCCGCGTGCAAACCGAGACCGTCGTTAGCGCACCCGGGTGCTCGTCGAATCACGGGAGCAGGTGTGTGCTCCCCGAGCTTTCCGGAGACTGATCGGCATGCGCGGTCCGCGGCGTCGCGACCCAAATGGTTGTTACCCGACCGGAACCCCCGAGGTCGGAGGGGTCAAGAGCAAAGGCTGGAGCGCGAGCCGACCGGACGCAAGCTACACCCCGGTGTACGTGCACCAAGCGAGGCGTTGACGGTCAGACGTAGGGCGCATAGCGGTGGTGCAGCATGAGGTCGTTGCCGTCTGGGTCCGAGAAGAAGGCCATGTGGCAGACACCGGTATCAAAGGTGTCGCCGGCGAACTCGACGCCCTTGGCCTCGAGCTCAGCGCGGGTCGCGGCGACATCGTCGCACCCTAGCGCCCATGGGTTGCCCTTCTGGGCGACGAACGGCATCCCCATCTTCTCGGGCTCCCAGATGCCGAAGCACGTATCGCCGGCCCATTGCTCGTAGTCACCGTGCTCGTCGGGACGAAGGCCGAGTGTGTCGCGGTAGAAGCTGCGGGCGCGGTGGGCGTCCTGCGAGGGAATGCCGATCAAATCGAGTCGAGTGATCATGGTCGAGGTATACCTTCCATTGCGGTCAACAGCGGTCCTTGAGGCAACCAACGACGCGTGCTGACAGCCGAATCAGAGGCCGCCGCGGGAGAGCGGGGGATCCGGCAAGGCGACAGGGGCTCTACAGGGACATCGCGATGGCAACGCTCGCCAAGTCGGCATCGTGCGCGTCGACGGCGGATCCGCAGATAGGTCAGCGAGCGCTTCGCGCAGGCTGATCATGCCGCACCCCCTTCCGGCCACGGCCGCGCGAGCGCGCGCAGCGCCCGGCGATCAACCTTCGCATAACGCGCGGTCGTCCCGATCTCGCGGTGGCGCAGCACCTGCCCGATCTCCGGCAACGACGCGCCCGCGCGGAGCATCTCGGTCGCGGCCGTGTGCCGCAACGCGTGCGGTCCGACCAGCGGCAGCCCGGCGCGCCGACACGCCGCGCGGACGACTCCCCACACCACCATCCGCTCGATCCCACCCATTGGCGCGACCGCGCGCAGGAACAATGCACGGCTCTCGACCCGCGGCCGACGCCTCAGATACGAAACGATCGCCTCGCCGACATCGACGGGGACGGACACTTGATATTGCAGCAGCGGGTAACCGCTCTGCAGATTCGCTGGTGGTCACGCACCCGTTCCACCCGCTGCACGGGCAGCGGGTGGACGTTTTGCGTGTGTGTCGCTACCGCGCGGGGCCCCGGTATGTGTGTGATGGCGGCGTGTTCGGCAGGCTGACGCTGCCCGAGGACGCGACCGATCGCGGCCCAGAGCCGTTCGAGCGGGTGCTGAGCGCCGAGGTGCTGGTCGAGGCGGCCGCGCTGGTCGCTGTCCTCAGCGCTGAGCGGGAGGCGCGGCGATGAGTGCTCTGAGCTCCGGCGGTGACCGCGATGTGCCCGCGCGCGCGTGTGAGCTGGCGGCCCGGCTGTCGGTGTTGTTCGAGTGCGACGTTGAGATCGTGAAGCGCGTCAACGATGCTCAGAGCCGGGTGAGAGAGGCCAACGAGCGGCTCTGGTCGGGGTTCTCGCCTGACGCGTTCGGTCTGCTCTACGACGGTGCCGGGCCTGCCGGTTCGAGTGAGATCGCGGTGCTGATGGACGGCGCGCGCGATCGCGAGAGCGCGGTGCTGGCCGCGGTACAGGAGATCCATTGGGCAATCCATCGTGGCTTCTGTGACTACCAGTCGGCGTGTGAGGAGCGCCGCCAGCTCGCCGTGGATGTGGGCGAGATCACCGCGAAGTTCATCGAGGTTCTGTGTGGCGCCGGTTTCAGCGAGGACGACGCGCGTCAGGCCAACGTGCACGAACTCGCCAGGTCAACCGCGCCGGTGAAGGATCGGTGAGCCTGGTGGCGAATCACTATCAGGGCCATGAGCGAGGTGGAACTCAGCGAGTTGAGCGTCTCCCAGTTGCGTGCGCGCAAGCGGCGACTGGCCGATGCAGTATCGGATCCCGAGCGGACGTTGCGCGGGGCGCTGCTGCACGAGTCACGGCGCTGCTCGAGCGAGGGCTGCCGCTGCCGGCGCGGGGAGCTGCACGACCCCTACACCTACCTGGCGGTCTACCTCGCCGGCAAAAGCCGGATGGTCTACGTGCCCAAGGCGCTGTCCGAGCTCGCCGCCGAGCACGTGGCGGAGACGCAAGCGAGCGAGGCGCTGCTCGCGGAGATCTCGCAGCTCAACCTCGAGCTGCTGCGGCGGCGGGCGCTGGAGTGAGCGGTGAGCGACAACTTGACCGCCGCGGCGGCTGCCGTCGCGAACATGCTGCAGGCCGCGCTGGCGGTGGGGACGGGCGCTCGTGAGCGGCTCGCAGAAGATCCAACGCGCGCATCTGGAGCGCCTGGCGATTGTCTATCTGCGCCAGTCCTCGCCGCGTCAGGTGCGCGAGAACTTCCGCTCGACCGAGCGCCAGTATGGGCTCGCCGACAAGGCCGCTCAGCTCGGCTGGGAGCCGGCCCGGGTCCTGACCGTCGACGCCGACCTGGGCATCTCTGGCCGCGGCACGCACGCACGCGAGGCCTACAAGGAGCTGGTCGGCCGTGTGTGCCTGGGTGAGGTCGGCGCGATCTTCGGCCTGGAGGTCGCGCGGCTCGCGAGAAACAACGCATCATGCCGACGTCGGCATGAGGCGGTTTAGGCCGACCCCGCGCACATGCCGACCTCGGTTCCGGAACCAGCCGCCTTCGCGGTTGACCACACGTCGGGGTTGGCATGTGCGCTTGGGTCAGAGGCCGTTGAGGAAGTCGAGCAGGGAGTCCGGGGGCCGGTAGCGTCCGGGGCGGCCGTTGGGGGGTGTGGTGCGGTCGAGCACGCGTTGTTTGAGCCCGAGATCGGCGTGCAGATAGACGCGGGTGGTCCGTTCCTGCTCATGCCCGAGCCAGAGAGCGATCGTCGCTGTGTCGATGCCGGCGCTGAGTAACGCCATCGCCGCGGTGTGGCGCATCACGTGCATCGTCACGCGCTTTGCGCGGAGCGTCGGGCATGCGCGCTCGGCGACTGCGACGTGTTGGGCGAGGCGTCGCTCGACTGCGTCGCGGCTGAGTGGTCCGCCGGTGCGGGATGGGAACAGCGGGTCGGTGGGCTGTCGTTGGCACTCGCGCATCCAGACACGCAGAACGGCGACCGTTTGGCGGGTGAGCGGGGCGACGCGCTCTTTGCGGCCTTTGCCCAATGTCCGCAGATGCTGGCCTGTGCCGAGTTGCACGTCAGTGTTGGTCAGCCGCAGCAGCTCGGAGATGCGCAGGCCGGTCTGCACGGCGCAGAGCAGCAGCGCGTGGTCGCGTCGGCCGGCCCAGGTCGTGCGGTCGGGGCTCTGGAGCAGTACCGTGATCTCGTCGGGGGTGAGGAACGTGACGATCCGCCGCTCGGAGCGTTTGGCGGGGATCGCGAGCACTCGCTGGATCATGTGAGCGTGCTCGGGATGCCGCAGCGCGCAGTACTGAAAGAACGAGCGCACGGCGGCCAGGCGGATGTTGCGGGTGCGGGCAGTGTTGCCACGGTCTTGCTCGAGGTGCTCCAGGAACGCGCCGATCGTTGGTGCGTCGAGGTCGGTCAGTTGCAGCTTCGCCGGCGGTGTGCCGGTCTTCTGCTGCAGGAAGGCGAGCAGCAGCCGGAACGTGTCTCGATAGCACGCGATCGTGTTCGGGCTGACGTTGCGCTGGCAGAGCAGTCGGTCTGTGAAGAACGCCTCGAGGTCGGGCGCGAGCGTGGTCATGCGATTCCCTCCAGGGCGGACTCGAGCCGCTCGGCGACAAGTGCGAGCAGTTCGGGCGTGGCGGTCATGTACCAGAATGTGTGGGCGGGCTCGGTGTGGCCCATGTACGTAGCGAGCCATGGCAGACGGGCTTGCACGTCAACACGGGCGCGGTGCCAGTCGAGCAAGGTGTTGATGGCAAATCGGTGACGCAGGCTGTGCAGCGTTGGACGGCAGCGCGCAGAGCGCCGGGTGAGGCCGACCACCCCGACAAGCCGGGTGAACACGCGGCGGATGTTGGCGGCGTGCAGCCGGGTGCCGGCAGTCGAGACGAAGAACGCGTCGCAGGCAGGCCGCGGGCACAGCTGATCGCGACGCTGACGGTATGCGGCGAGCGCTCGGACCGTGCTGGTGTGAAGCGGCACCTCGCGGCTCTTCCCAAACTTGCCGTTGATCACGCGCACCAGCCCGTCGCGGTCATCGACGTCGTCGCGATCCAGGCCGATCGCCTCCCCGACGCGCAGGCCGCTGACCGCCAGTAGTCCGATCAGCGTTCGGTAGGTGATCGCCTGCAGCGGCAGCGCAAGCCCGTCCGCCGCGCGCATCACCCCGGCGATGTCGTCCGGCGTGTACGGGTATGGGGTCGCTCGCCTGGCGCGGTAGGGCAACAGCCGTGCAGGCGGCACCTCGCATGCCGGATCGATCGTGTGCAGGTAGCGGGCGAACTGGCGCGCGACCGATAGTCGTTTTGCCCACCACACCGGGTCAGCCCCGGCCGGCTCGCTCGCCCACGCAACCGCCAGCTCGATCGTGACCGTGGCGGCCTGCGCCCGTTCGAGATAGCCGACGAACGCGAACAGCAACTGCCCCTGGCTTTCCAGCTGGTAGCCGAGCGCGCGGCGCATCTGCAGGTAGTCCGCGGCCGCGCTGCGTAGCGTGCTCACGCGGCACCACCTGCCTCAAGTGGCCACGGCCGCGCCAACGTCCGCAGCGAAGTCCGGTCGATCTTGGCGTAGATGGCGGTGCTCGCCACGCTCGTGTGACGCAGCACCTGCGCGATCTGCTGCAGCGGAGCGCCCGCACGCAACAGATCGCTGGCGACGGTATGCCGCAGCCGATGAGCGCCGACCCGCGCAAGCCCAGCACGGTCGCACGCGTGATGCACGACCGAGCGCACCCCCGCGGCAGAGAGCCCCCGCTGCGGTGCGCGAGCACGAAGGAACACCTCCCGGCACGAGCCGCGCGGCCCACCCGCGGACAGATGCTCGACCAGCGCCCGGCCGACATCGTCAGGCAACGGGAGCCGCTCGCTGACCGAGCCCTTGCCGCGAATCGTGAGCTCCCCCGCCCGCCAGTCGATGTCATCCAACGACAAGCCGGCCACCTCGAAGGACCGCAACCCCAACCGCGCCAGCAGCGTCATAACCGCGAAATCTCGACGACCGACCGCCGTCGTGCGGTCACAGCTTGCCAGCAGCCGCTCAACGCGCCCGGCATCCAGAGCGCGCGGTAGCGAGGCAAGCCGCCAACCAGCGACGCTCGGCACCGACGGCGCCAGCCCGACGGGCACCCAGCCCGCCACGTGCAGAAACGAGAGCAGCGACCGCAGGCCACTGGTCAGCGTCTTTGCCGAGGCCACCCCGCGCCGCCCCGACCGGCACTCGGCGAGCACGAACCTGGTCACATCACCTGGCTCAAGCCGCTGCAACGCGAGCTCGAGCGGCTCGGGCTGATCGGCGAGAAACAGGCGCGCGACCCGCTCACGCAGAAGCACGGTGCCGGGCGCCAATCCGCGCTCGCGGACCAGATACTCACCGTAGTCGGCCAGCAACCCCTCCACCACCGTGGACGCCGCAACCGGCGCATCGCGCACGACGTCGAGGCCCCGCAGGTACCCCAGCAGCGGCGTCAGCGCACGCCGGCTCGTCAGCTTCACGTAGCTCGCACGCCTCACAGCCACGAACCGGTCCACCAGATCCGGCGTCAGCCCGGCCGGCTCCTCGCGCTGCTCGACAAGCCAGCGGCTCAAGTGCGCCAGCAGACGCAACTGGTCCTCCGCCGAGGACGGCACATACCCCCGCTCAAGCAGCCGTGCGCCGAACCCTGCTGCATACCGCGCCAGGGGGCCCTCCACCCGCACCACGGATGGTCCTCTCACGATCAACTCCTCTCTGTGAATGGAACAAATTCCACAGAGCAAGCTCGGCCACCATCACGCGATCATGAAGACCTCAAGCACGGCCAATCACCCAGTTTGCGGGGAGTTTCCGACCGAGGTCGGCATGCCCGCGGGGTCGGCCTAAAATGCGGAGCTGTTGCGGCTGCTTGAGTTCTGCGCCGTCACCGACACGCTGGTCGTGGACACGGACGGGATCTATGACCTCAAGGACTTCAACGACCGCACCATTTTGGGCTTGAAGGCTCAGTGGTCAGAAGCCGAGCTGCACATCATGGCCTCGCGCCTGCAAGGCGCCAAGCGCCACGCGGCCGAGCGCGGCGAGCTGCGCCTGCCGCTCCCGATCGGCTACCTCTACGACGACGAGGGCAGTGTGATCCTCGACCCCGACGAGGAGGTCCAAGCCGCGGTCACCGACCTGTTCCGGGCGTTCGCGCAGACCGGCTCCGCATACGGGGTCGTCGGTGTCTTCAAGGACCGTCGCTTCCCCAAGCGCGTGCACGCTGCCCCGTGGACGGGCGAGCTGCGCCGGGAGCGGCTTCGCTACTCGCGCGTGCGTCAAGCGCTAACGAACCCCTGCTACGCCGGCGCGTACGCGTTCGGGCGCCACCGCTCGCGTCGCGCGGTCACGCCGGAGGGCACGATCGTGACCAAGAAGGCCGCGCTGCCGCGCGCCGAGTGGGCGGTCCTGATCCACGATCACCACCCGGCGTACATCAGCTGGGATGCGTTCCTGGCCAACCATGCGCGCCTGGCAGCCAACCACACGAGCAAGGGCGAGCGCCCCCCGCGCGAGGGTTCAGCGCTCTGCCAGGGGATCGTCAGCTGCGGCTCCTGCGGACGCACGATGGGGACGCACTATCAGCGCGGGACCGTCGCCTACAAGTGCTCACGCTCCCGCCTTGAACACCTCAACACGCCCGGCTGCCGCGAGGTCAAGACCGCTGTCGTCGACGAGCTCGTCACCGCGCGGCTGCTCGCGGCGCTCGCACCCGAGCAGATCGCGCTCGCGCTCGCCGCCACCGACGAGGTCACAGAACGCCACGCCCGCGCCAACCGCGCGCTCGAGCTGCGTCGAACGCACCCGCTATGACGCGATCCGCGCCGAACGCGCGTTCCACGCCTGCGAGCCGGACAACCGCCTCGTCGCTCGGACCCTCGAGACCCGCTGGGAAACCAAGCTCCGCGAACTCCGGGACGCCGAGGCGGAGCTCACCGCGCAGGCCACGCCGGCGCCCGAGCCATCACGCGAGCAGATCGAGGCGCTCGCGCACGACCTGCCCGCGCTATGGGCCACGAACAGCACCACCGACAAGGACCGCAAGCGACTGCTACGCGCGTTCGTCAACGACATCACGCTCACCTGCCAGCCACACGGCGACGAGCTCACGGTCGGGATCCGCTGGCGCTCAGGCGCCAGCGAGCAGCACACCGTCAAGCGACCCGAGCGCGACCAGATCCCGCAGGCCACACTCGACCTGATCGGGCGCCTGGCCGCAGACCACAGCGACGCCGAGACCGCCGCCGAGCTCCACACCGCCGGCCTGCGCACACCACGCGGCCGCCAGTTCAACGGGCCCGCCATGAAATCGGTCCGCTACCGCTACAACATCTCCCTGGGCCCGTTCCACTACGACGGAGAGCTTCGCCCACCCGCGATCGCCAAAAACCTCGACGTCTCAGAGAGCACCGTCTACGACCGGATCCGCCACGGCAGGCTGCAGGCCCGGCGCGGCCCGGGCGGACGGCTGTGGGTCCAATTCGGGCCAGACGTCGAGCGGGACTGCCGCGAGCGCATCGCGAACTCAGGCCACATCCACACAAAAACCAAAGACAGGATCAACGGAGGTGCAGTATGAAACGACCGTCGGCAGTGGCAGCCGCTCGTGACGATCGCCCTTGCCACGGACCATCACCTCGCCTCGTCGCCAATCGACATCGTCGAGCTCAAGCGCGGCGACCTCCCGCGCGCGCAACCCCAGCCGCCACAGCAACAACAAGATCGCGTAGTCCCGCCGACCGACCGTCCGCCGGCGATCGCAGCATCGCCCACTGCAACGGCACCACGATCAACCCCTCAACATGCAGATAGCGCAGCAGACACCGCAGCGCGGTCACGACACCCCTCGCGCTATCGATCCCGCGCTTCGGCAGCTCGGCCGCCAAGAACAAGCTCACATCCGCAGCCGTCAACCGCTCAAGCCCAAGGCCGTCCGGCCCTTGCCGGCCGGACAAGAACAACCGCGCCGCCGGCTCATACACATCCAGACCTGGTTTGCGTCTGAGTCAATGACATAGATCCCGGATTTCATTAGCCCACATCTGCGAGGCTTCCGGCACGATCAGTAGGAGGTCTTGATGACCGGGCCGGGACATTCAGCAGGCAGTGACGGGGGCCGTCGGAGGAAGCGGTTTCTCTCGCCTTCGCAGAAGTATGAGATCTGGCTCGCGCTGGTGCGCGGGGAAGTCTCGACGGTGGAGGCGGCCGACCGTGCGGGGGTGGATCGATCGACGATCGTGAAGCTGCGGCAGGTCGGTAAGCAGGGCGCGTTGGACGCGTTCGCGGCGTCCCGGCCGGGGGTGCGCCACGGCGGCCCGGACCCAGAGCTTGCGGCGGCGAGGGCGGAAATCGCCAGGCTGTCGGAGGCGTTGAAGGAGATGGGCGTGCGGTTGATGCTCGCGGAGGGAAAAGAGCGCTGGGACTGAGTGGCCGGGTCCCTCGCCGCGTCGACACGGCCACCAAGCATGAGCTGCTGGATCTGATCGATAAGGCCGTGCTGGACGGGTGGGATCACCGTCGCGCCTGCACGTACCTCGAGCTGGACGAGGGGCGGGCGTGGCGGTGGCGCCGCCGGCGTGATGACGGCTGCCTGGAGGATCGTAAGCCCGGTGCGGCGTTGCACGGGCTCAGACCGGTGGAGGAGCAGGCGATCCTTCAGCTGTTCGAGGCCTGGGGCGATATCGTTCGCATCGCAAGCTCGCGCACCGCGGGAGCTACCTCGGACTGGTGTGGGTCTCGCCGGCGACCGTCCGTCGTGTTTTGGCTGCTCACGGGCTGGTTCTGAAACGACCTCGCCGGTCCGGTCGGAGCGCAAGCCGTTCCCGGAGTGGGCCGATTACCGCAAGAACTCGATCTGGATTTACGACTGCACCCACTTCGCGGGCTGTCCGAACCATGCGGTGTTCGCGGTGATGGACCTCGTGACCCGCAAGTGGATCACAGAGCTCGTGAGCATCGAGGAGACCTCGACGCAGGTGCAGGTCGTGTTCATGGATGCGCTCGAACTCGAGGGGCTGCTCGAGCTCGTGGAGGCCCGCCAGGACGCCGTGCCCGCCGAGACCTTCCCCTTCGATGCCGCCGTTGATGAGCCCGAGCTGGCGCCGATCCTCTTGGCCGTCTCGGACAACGGGCCGCAGATGAGGAGCGGCTCGACGCGCGAGTTCATGGCGATGTGCGCGATCGCGCAACACTTTGGCCGGCCCGGAACTCCAACCGATCAGGCCTGGATCGAGTCGCTGTTCTCGCATGTCAAGGCCGACTGGCCGCACCTGGACCGCATCAAGGATCCCGAGGTGCTGCGCGCCGAGCTCGCCGACGGCCGCCGGCAATACAACACCGTGCGCCTGCACGCCGGGATCGGGTACGTCACGCCTGAGGACGAGCACGAAGGCCGCGGCCCGCGGATCCGTGCTGCCCGGAAACGCGGGCTCAAGCTCGCCCGGTGGGCACGAATCGCCTACCATCGAATCCAGCAATCCAAAGCCAACCGCCGGAGCCCCACCGATGTGGACTAATTCGCTCCCCGATCTGTGGCTTTAACTCAG
>CAWIII010000024.1:0-174466 GCA_963836065.1 uncultured Solirubrobacterales bacterium | reverse complement strand
GCCTGCCGTGCAACGAGCTGTATCGACAGTTGTTCAACCCGCAGCTGTACTCGGTCGCCTACGGGCGCATCTACTCCAACAAGGGAGCGATGACCCCGGGACCCGACGCGGAGACCGCGGACGGCATGACGCTGGGCAAGATCGAGCGCATCATTGACGCTCTGCGTCACGAGCGCTACCACTTCAAGCCCGTCAGGCGCCTCTACATCCCGAAGAAGGACGGGAAGCAGCGGCCGCTTGGTCTGCCATCGTGGTCGGACAAGCTACTCGGCGAAGTGATCCGCCTGCTGTTGGAGGCGTACTACGAGCCGCAGTTCTCCGACCACTCCCATGGTTACCGTCCCAACCGAGGCTGCCACACCGCCCTGCGCGACGTGGCCATCGGATGGACTGGGACGACGTGGTTTATCGAAGGTGACATCTCCCGGTGCTTTGACCAGCTTGACCACTCGGTCATGGTTAGAACCCTGGGCGAGAAGATCCACGATAACCGGTTCCTTCGGCTGGTCGGCCAGATGCTGCGAGCCGGGTACTTGGAGGACTGGGTGTGGAACGCCACGCTCAGCGGCGCGCCGCAGGGCGGGGTTCTCTCCCCGTGCCTGTCCAACATCTACCTGGATAGGTTAGACAAATTCGTCGACACGGCTCTGTTGCCGGAATACACCCGAGGTGTACGCAGGAGCAACAATCCTGAATACAAGAGGGTCGCAAGCGGCATCCGACGTGCTCGCAAACGCGGTGACTATGCCGCAGCGCGGGCGCTGCAAAAACAGCAGCGCAGCATCCCTACCGCGAATCCGCAAGATTCCGAGTATCGGCGGCTGCGCTACGTCAGGTACGCCGATGACATCCTGCTCGGGTTCACCGGACCGAAGGCCGAAGCCGAGGAGATCAAACGTCGCCTCGCTCGGTTCCTGCAAGAGGACCTCAAGCTGGAACTGTCCGAATCCAAGACGCTGATCACCCATGCCCGCACCGATGCGGCGCGGTTCCTCGGCTACGAGATCACGATCGGGCACGACAATCGGAAGCTCACCGCGGGCTGTAGATCGGCCAACGGTCGCATCCGACTGCACGTGCCCGCCGAAGTGATCAAGGCCAAATGCGCCCGGCACATGCGACGGGGCAAACCGGATCAACGGCCCGGACTGATGAACGAGGAGGACCACGCGATCGTCAGTCGCTACAGCGCCGAGTACCGGGGCATCGTCCAGTACTACCTGCTGGCCGGCAACGTCTGGCGACTGAACCGGCTGCACTGGGTGATGTTGACCTCGCTGCTCAAGACGCTGGCCGGCAAGCACGGCTCGACGGTCTCGAAGATGGCCCGCAAATACGCGGCCACGATCGAAACACCGCACGGGCCGCGCAAGTGCATGCAGGTTCGTGTCGAGCGCGACGAGGGTCGCAAGCCACTGGTCGCGACGTTCGGCGGTATTCCGCTCAGGCGGCAGAAGAACGCGGTCCTGCGCGACCGCGAGCCGATCCTGGCGACCGCACCTCGCCGGGAGCTGATCGATCGGCTCTTGGCGGGGCGGTGTGAGATCTGCGGGCAAGCTGAGAAGGTGCAGGTACACCAGATCCGCCAGCTCTCAGACCTCGCCCAGCCAGGACAGCCAGACCAACCCGCATGGATGCGAATCATGGCCAAGCGGCGCCGCAAAACCCTTGTCGTCTGCGGCCCGTGCCACTCCAGCATCCATCCCGGGAGGCCTACCGCGGTAACGACATAGTCACTGGAGAGCCCGGTGATCGGAAACGGTCACGCCGGGTTCGGGAGGGCGGCGTCGGAGAAGGACCCGCAAGGGCACCTCGCCGCCGTCGTACCTCGGCGCGGTGCCATCCCGGCTCGATCGCGGCACGACAAACGCGCTCCTGGGTACGAGATGCGATGCGCGCATGGCGAGAGATCTACGGCCGTGCGCCATCATCAACGGACTGGTCGCGAACGCACGCCCGAAGGCGTGGCGGCGAAGCACTGCGACGACTGCAAGAAGGCGACTGGCCTGCGCCATCCACGGTCATCGATCTGTACGGCACGTGGGCCAGCGCGCGAGCAGACGCCTTCACCGAGAACTGACGCGATCGACGGAGAGCGGGGCCTTCGCCGCCGTGGCCGGTACCTATCAAGCGAGATGCCAAAGCAGCTCGCTCAATGCGACACCCCGGGTGACCGCGACATCGCCGATCCAGACGAATGGCATGAGCTCGCCGTCGCGAACCCCACGTTCCTGCTCGAGCGCCTCGGCAGCGAGTGCACCGACGTTCAGGGTCTGCGCGAGCTGACCGTCAACGGCCTGGACGCGATCGCGGCTCTCGGCGATCGCACTGGCGGTCGGGTCGTGTGGGATCTGGACTGGGAGCGCTTCGACGCCTCGGCTGGTCGGGTGCACAAGCTGTCGGTGATCGACACGGGAACCGGGATGACCGCCGAACAGCTGCGCTACTACATCAACCAGCTGGCGGCCAGCGGCCGCGAGCAACCCTGCACCGGCAACTTCGGCGTCGGCGCCAAGGTGGCCGCAGGCTCACGAAACCCGCACGGGCTCGAATACCGCTCCTGGCATGAGGGTCACGGCTCGCTGGTGTGCTTCAGGCGCCACCCTGACGGGCGCTGGGGGCTCGAGCCGCAGCAGTGGACGAACGGCCACACCGACTTCTGGCGGCCGCTCGGCGAAGCCGACAAGCCCTGGCTCTTACGCGGCCAGGCCCATGGAACCCAGGTCGTGCTCCTCGGCCAGCACGAGCGCCATGACACAACGCAGGCCCCCGCGAGCGTCACCGAAGGACGTCGGCACTGGATCATGCGGTACCTCAACTGCCGATTTCTCCGACTTCCTGAGCGGGTCGAGGTGCTCGTCCGCGACCACCACGGTCGCGGCGAGCCCGGACAGCTTCGAGAGGTTCACGGCGAGAGCCATCACGTCGAGCAACGCGCCCAGGACGCCGCCACCGTCGAACTGAGCGACGCGATCGTGCACTGGTGCGTGCTCGACGACGATCATCGTGGCCGGCGCCGCGAAGCTCGCCTCTGGGCTTCGAGCGGTCATGTCGCCGCCGTGTTCGACGACGAGCTCTACGACGTCCTGCCGCAGACCCACGGCGGGTACGGGCGCCTTCAGGACTTCGGCATCCGCTTCGGCTACGAACGGGTCATCCTGCACCTCGAGCCCCACGTCCAGGCCGGACGCCCGGAGGCGAACACGGCTCGCACGTTACTACTGCTCGACCACCAGCCGCTGCCGTGGTCTCGCTGGGGCGAGGAGTTCGCCGCAGCGATGCCGCGGGAGATCCTGCGGCTGCAGGAGCGCGCGGCCAGCGCCGACTGTGTCCCGCGCCGGGAAGCGATTCGAAATCGCGTCAACGCGATCCTGCCGCTCTACCGCCTCAGCCGCTACCGGCCAACTCAACCGACACGGCAAGCATCCGCCGAGTCAGCCGCCAGCAGCGCCGGCGATGAGCCCGCCGGCCGGCCGGCGACCCCGCCCCAAGCCCGCAGCGCACCGCCGACCGCGGAATCGGTGCACACCCCCGCCAACGGAGAGCCCGCCCACGACGGGTCGGACGGTGAGCCGCGCGCAGACCACACTGATCACGATCCCGGCTCCGACACCGCCGTCGATCTCCCCGACATCGCCTGGGTGTCCGCCCGCGACGGGTCCAGAGCGCCGGGCGACCTCGAGGACCAAGCAGCCCGCTACTACCCCGCCCGCCACGAGCTCACGATCAACGCCGACTTCCGAGCGATCACCGACGTGACCGCCCACTGGCGCGGGCGCTACCACGCCGTCCCGGCACACAGACGGTGATCGGGGCGCACGTGCGCGAATGGTGCGAGCAGATTCTCGTCGAGGTCGTGCTCGCCGCCCGCAGCTCGAGCTGGACCCCCGAGCAGCTCGACGCGCTGCTCTCGCCCGCCTCGCTCACCGCCGCCCTGCTGCCGCGCCACCTGCTGCACGCGACGCTTCAAAAGCGCCTTGGCCAGAAGCTCGGAGCGCCACGAAGCGACCCCGGCGGATCAGCAGAGGACGCGAGCACCGCACCGCGGTCCCACACCCGGTCACGCCGACCGGGAGGTGCGCAGACGAACCAGCAGACGCCAGGAGAGCAGGCGCGATGAGCCCGATGGTCCCAGAGCCAGCCCGGCGACTTGCGGCCAAGCTGGAGCTGCGGTTCGCGCGCGACGCCCAGCTCACGACACAGCTGGGCGATGTGCGGCAGCAGCGGCTCCAGCGCTTCAACGACCCCCTCGGGACGGATATGGACCCCGACGGCATCGCCACCATCCACGGCGAGCATCCCGCCGCAGTCCAGATCGCGGTCGCGCACAACCGATTGGAGATCCTGGACGCGCCCAACCCGCTGCTGCAGGCCCAAGATGGGCACTGGCCCATCCAGCACGCGGTGATCGACCGCCAAAGCACGGCGGCGCGCCGGCGACAGCTCGCCGGCGCGGGATGGTCCGAGAACGACGCCAGAGGGGCGAGCATCCGCGAGCTCACCTGCGCCGAAGGACTACGGGCTCCGCCCCAGCCCGGACAAGTCAGTGTCGTGGGTGGTCGAGCGGGGTCGCCCGGTTTCGCGGCTGGGATGGGTCCAGGCGGCCCGGTGTGCGGTCTTGGTCGTTGGTGCTGGCCGAGGTAGGCTCCGGTCGAGCCTAGATCCAGGACCCGAGGGTCCTGCGTTGAACCGCCCGAAGCGGTTAGTGGCCGCGTAGGGCCTGTCGACCGGAGCCTGCCATGACGATAGCTCGCAGCGCCGCTGATGTCTTATCCGGGCACGTGACGTTGGAGGTCGAGTGCGTGGACCGGATGTATCTGAATCTGTACGTCCCCAAGCTGCAGTACGCGTCCGGGGTGGTGGGCTTCTTGCGCGACCACCAGGGCGCTACGTTTGCGTCTTCGGCGCTGATGGCTCCGATGACCAGGCGGTTCGTGAGCGAGATCGAGCGGTTCGCTGAGCGGGAGGGCGTGGACCTCGTCACGTTTGAGAAGGGGCAGCGCAAGGACGACGTCGCGCTGGACTACTTGGCCGGGTTCGCGGCTGAGGAAGGGGTGCTGTTTGTCGGCAAGGCGCAGGAGAAGACGACGACGTTCCGGACCGAGAAGCGCCGCAACGCCGTGACGGGCGCGAGCTATCCCTGGATCGTGCGGGCGACCGCGATGGTCAACCAGTACTACATGTACTGCGTTGATCGCGACTTCGGGCCGTTCTTCATCAAGTTCAGCTCCTACTTTCCCTACAACGCCAAGCTGTGCATCAACGGCAACGAGTGGGCTAAACGCCAGGCCGCCCACGCGGGGATCGCGTTCGAAGCGCTGGATAACGGCTTCGCTGCGTGCGAGGACCCGCGGGGTCTGCAAATGATCTGTGATCGGCTGAGCGCCCGCAAGATCGACGCGCTGGCCCGCAAGTGGTTCGGGATTCTGCCGCACCCGTTCACTGGTCGCGACCGCCGAGCAGGGTATCGCTATGACATCTCGATCCTGCAGGCCGAGTTCTCCCTCACCCAGGTGCTCGACCGGCCGCTGACCGGACGCGTGTTCTTTGAAGACGTCATTCGTGAGAACCTGGACCTCGGCCGCCCTGACAAGGTCTCGTTGATCTTCAACCGGCGGATCAACCGGCGTACCCAAAGCCGGTTCCGCACCCGGGTGATCACCGAAGGAGTGACGCCATCGCTGCACGTCGACTACAAACATTCCCGGATCAAGCAGTACCACAAGCAGAACCAGGCTCTACGAACCGAGACCACGATTAACGACACTCGCGACTTCGGTATCGGCAAACGCCTCCATAACCTCCCCGCGCTGCGACACATCGGCTTTCAAGCCAACCGACGTCTCCTTGACGTCCAACGAGTCAGCGCGGACTGCCACATCGGCCAACAAGCGTTCGACCAAGTCTGCCAGCCCGTCGTCGTCGATCACCAGCGTGCAGCCGCGCTGCGCTTCGGCGACCCTCGGGTCCAGGCGCTGCTCAGCGTCCTGGTCGTCTTTCGCCTCCTGCCCACCGGGTTCTCCAACCGAGACCTGCGAACCCACCTCGCACCATTACTGGGCCTCGACCCCAGCACCATGACCGCGGGCAGAATGACCTACGACCTCCGACGACTACGCCTGCACCAGATCATCCAACGCATCCCGCACACTAACCGCTACCAGGTCACGCCCTTCGGACTGCAGGTCGCGACGTTCTTCAGCCGCACCTATAGCCGACTGCTACGGACCGGGCTGTCAGAGATCTGCGACCCGATAGCAATCAACACCCCGCTACGCCGCCACTTCGACCGACTCGATCAAGCGATCACCGCCCACATCGACCAACTCAACCTCGCCGCCTGAAACTTGACTCATCTCTCCCGGCTTCGCCGGGTCAAGCCTCCTAGGCGGGAGCGGGTCGTGAGCGGCGCAGCTGGAGTTCGTTGGCGAGCACTGCAGCGTCGCTTGAGGGCAGGGCCGACTACGACGATGCCGCGCTCGACCGCCTCGCCGACCTGCTTGCCGATCGACTCGCTGAGCGGCTCGGCGGCCTGATGCCGGGACAGGACGAACCGCTCGTCGACGCCGCTGAGATCGCCCGGCTGCATGGGAAGTCGCGCTCCTGGGTGTACGAGCATGCCGGCGAGCTGGGCGCTGTGCGCCTCGGCTCAGGCCCCCGGCCCCGGCTGGGGTTCTCGCGCGCGCGTCGCGGAGCGGCTCGAGAGGGTCGAGAAGCCGGCGACCCCGTCGCCGCCGGAGCCACCTCAGCCGCGGCGCCGACGCCAACGTGCAGGTCGTACCCCGACAGGCGCACCGCTGCTGCATGTGCGATCTGTCGAAACGTAGGTCGATGTCGGCCCGGGTCCGTCGGCGAATCTCCTCATCGCCACGAAGGCTCGGTACCGCAGGTCGCCGCCGAGACGCGTGCACCGACTTGGCGGAATTCCGAGCGCGACCCGACGCGATTGACACGCGGTGAGCGGCCGGAGCCTGCATACTGGTCGGGAACGTCCTGCCCCGAACCGGAAGCCGATTGCGCGCCCCGCAACTGGACAAGTGGTCAATCCGACACCAGGCCAGCCCTGCTTCGCGCTGCGTTTTCGCGCCTACGGCAAGCGCCAGTATCTGACCCTCGGCAGGCCCGAGGACGGCTGGACCCTCGCGATGGCGCAGCGCGAGCTCGCGGTCGTACTGCGCGACGTCGACCTCGGCACCTGGCGTCCACCGCAGCCGGACCCGACGCCGAGCAAGGACGTCGATCCCGTCTTTCACGAGTTTGCGTCCGACTGGTACGCCAGCAAGGAGCTCGAGGTCGAGCCGAACACGGCGAACCACTATCGCAACGACCTCACCAACCACCTGCTTCCGTTCTTCAAGGACCATCACCTCTCGCAGATCACGGTCGCCGAGGTGGACCGCTACCGCCAGCATAAGGTGTGCGAGGCGGCCGAGATCACCGCGGCCGCGGAGAGCGAAACGCCGATGATGGTGTCTTACGTCGATCGACTGGACCGAAGCTACCGCCGCCGGGCGCGGCCGCTGTCTGCGCGCTCGATCAACATGCACATCGACGTCCTGTCGCAGATCCTCGCCGTCGCCGTCGACCACAGCCGCGTCCCGAGCAACCCCGCGATCGGCAAGCGCCGCCGCATGAAGGTCTCGAAGCCGCGGCCGGTGCATCTGGACAGCGCGGAGCAGATCGCCATCCTGCTGGAGGCCGCCGGCGAGCTCGACCGCGGCGAGAGCGTCCTCGAGGTCCAAGATCGGCGTGGTCGCACCTGGACGCAGCGTCAGCCGATCCAGACGACAGGCCGACGGGCAGCGATCGCCACGCTGCTGCTGGGCGGTGGCCGGGCCTCGGCGACGGGCACCATGCTGTGGCGCGACGTCGACCTCGCCAACGGACGATTCGAGGTCGGCCGCGACAAGACCGACGCGGGCATGCGCGAGGTCGACATGCTGCCGCTGCTGCGGGAGATTCTGACCGAGCACAAGGCGGCGAGCGAGCGCACCGGCCCCGACGACCCGGTGTTCGTGACCTCGACCGGCAAGCCACGGTCGCGACACAACCTGCGCCAGGACGTCGTCGACGCGGTGGTCGCCCGAGCGCACAGACTCGTCGAGGAACGCGGCCTGCAAACCATTCCCGCTCGGGATCTCACCCCACAAGCTTCGGCACACGTTCGCCTCGATCCTGGTGGCGATCGGCAGGGACCCGACCTACGTGATGCAGCAGCTCGGACACACCGATCCGGCGTTCACGTTGCGTGTCTACGCCCACATGATGCGCCGCAGCGAGGAGGAGCGCGAGCGGCTCAAGGCGCTCGTCGAGGGGCACGTTTGGGCAGTGAATGGGCAGTATGCCCCCGATTCTGCCCCGCAGGCCGAGTCTCACAGCGATTCCTGACCATGGGAAAAGCCCTGCCTTAGCAGGGGCTTTTCTGTTATCGGGGCGCCCGGATTTGAACCGGGGACCTCACCGACCCAAACGGTGCGCGCTACCAGGCTGCGCCACGCCCCGGGAAGTGTTCTCGAGTCTAGAGGGCGGCCGGTCTCGACGCGGTCGACGGCTCGACCACGGGCGCCCGGTCTAAGCGCCGTCCAACCCCAGCCCGCGCGCGAGTAGCTCGTCGAGCTGCTGGAGCTGGCCGGCGCTGAGGCCGCCCAGTACATCGCCGAGCGTCGCCGCGGCGAGCTCGTCGGCACGTGCGAGCGCCGAAGAGCCGGCTTCTGTCAGCGTTACCCGCGAGCGCCGGCGGTCGTCGGGATCGCGTGCTCGCATGACCAAGCCGCGCTCCTGGAGCGCGTCGACCACCCCGACGATGACCCCCGGAGCCTTGCCCAAGAGGGTGGCGAGTTCGAGCTGCGACCCTGGCCCATCGCTCGACAAGATCGCCAGGATTGCGTATTCGCGGGCGTTGACGCCGGCGTCGGCGAGGCGATCGTCGGCGAGTTCGTCGAGCACCGAGCCAATCCGCACCACCAACAGCGCTGTCCGCCCTCGGGCACCGTACGAGATCGCGTGCCCATCGACAACGCAGCGCCCGTCGCTGCGCAGCTCGTCGACGCCGACCTGGTTTACCGGATCGTTCATGCCCAACATGATACTTCGCTGTGATACTGTTGCCCCGCAGAATCATTCATTGATAGAACCATTCTGCTGAAGGCGACATCGGCGCAATCGATGGTGGACTCTCGCAGTACTGGCGGTGGCTCAGTTCATGGTGGTCCTTGACGTCACGATCGTGAACGTGGCGCTTCCGCACATACAAACCGATCTCCGCTTCTCGGCCAACAGGCTGCAATGGGTCGTGAGCGCCTACACGCTCACCTTCGGCGGATTCCTGTTGCTTGGCGGCCGAGCCGCCGACCTGCTCGGACGGCGGGCATTGTTCCTCGCTGGCCTCGGTCTGTTCTCCGCCGCCTCGCTCGCCGCTGGGCTCTCCTCCTCCCCGGGGACTCTGATCGCTGCCCGCACGGTCCAGGGCTTGGGCGGCGCGATGCTTTCCCCGGCCGCGCTCTCGCTACTAAAGACTCACGAAAGAATTTAATGCGGTGGTTGGTCTGGGTTTGATCTCGTAGTTCCAGTCCGGGTGGAACCGATCGCGGACGATATTCACGGCGGCGATCTCGGCGTCGGTGACTTTGATGCCTTTGACGTACTCGCCGGGGTCCACGCGCGCGTACACCTTCAATCCGGTGCTTGTGGTGGTTGAGCTGATCAGGTCGATGATCACCTGCAGGCTCTCCAGCGGCTTCCCGCGCCAGTTCAGACTCACAAACGAGAACATCCTGTGCTCGATTTTGTTCCACTTGCTGGTCCCGAGCGGGAAATGGCACACACGGATCGACAGGCCCAGCTCGTCGGCGAGGCGCTGCAGCTCGGTCTTCCACAGGCGGGTGCGGCTGGAGTTGCTGCCGCCGCCGTCAGCGGTGATCGTCAGGCACGTCGCGTCGGGGTAGCGCTGACGGCCGAGATGCTCCCACCACGCGCGGATTGAGTTGACCGCGAACTTGCTCGTGTCGTTGGTGACCCCGACCGACACCATCCCCTCGTTGGCCTTGACGTCGTACACGCCAAAGGGGATCGCGTGACCGAGCTCCTTGTCCTTGAAATCGTGGGTGCGGACCTGCACCGGCCGGCCCGTCGGCTCGTACTCCCGCCCGACCGCCTTGAAATCGCCGACCAGCTCGCGCTTCTTGGTGTCGACGCTGATCGTCGGCTCTCCGGCCTCGAGCGCCGTCTTGACCGTCTCGTTGATATGGCGAAACTGCGCGTCGCGATCACGATGATCCTTCCCCTCCCGCGTCTTCTGATTCGCGTGCAACCGAAACCCGAGCCCCCTCAACAACTTCCCGACCGTCCGATCAGACACCTGATGGCCGGCCCCCACCAACGCGCCCGCGAGCTTACCCAGACTCCTCGAAGACCATCGCAACGGCGACTCGGGATCCCCACGCGTATCAGGATCCACCAGCCGCTCAAGATCCCCCAACAAGCTCGGATCAGACACCGTCAACGCCCGACGACGCCCCGCCCCGCGACGACGGACCTGCCCGGGCTCTAACCGCACACCCCCCGCCAGTTCCTTGATCCCACGCCCGACCGTGTCCTCAGAGATCCCCGTCGCGCGCGCCACCGCCGCGATCCCACCACGCTTGTGCGACCGAGCCTCACTCGCCGCCCACAACCTCCGCTGACGCTCGCTCAGCTCAGGACCCAACCCCGCAAACCGCTCCGCAATCTTCGACTCATCGATCATCACACGCGATACGACACCCGCACCCCAACATCCTCCCACACCGCACTAAATCATTCGAGACTCCTAACGGTGACCTTCCCCCACGGCCGCGACCGTAATATCGCCCTCGGTGTGTGGGGGGCGTTGGCGGGCCTCGGAGACACCTTGGGCGTAGTCGCCGGCGGCATCCTGGTCGACGGGATCGGCTGGGAGTGGGTGTTCTTCGTCAACGTCCCAATCGGCGCGGCGCTCGTAGCGGTGGCTCCAGCGCTGGTAAGCGAGAGTCGCCTGCCGCGGAGCGGCTCCCGAGATCTCGATGCTGTCGGTGCGTTGCTCGGCACCGCCGGCCTGCTGGCGATCGTGTTCGGCGTCGTCCGTGCCGAGCCGCTCGGATGGGGCGCACCAGAGGTGGTGACATGCCTCGCGGCGGGCGCAGCGCTCCTCTCGGCATTCACGCTGGTCGAACGCCCTGCGACCTCGCCGCTGGTGTCGCTTCGCCTATTCCGGGCGCGGGCGCTTCGCACTGCCAGCGGTGCGCTGGCGCTCAACGGCGCGACCTTCCTGGGCATGTTCTTCCTGACGGCGATCTTCTTGCAAGAGGTGCGCGGCGAGTCGGCGCTCAGCACTGGGATCGAGCTGCTGCCGATGGGCGTTGCCGCGGTGCTGGCCGCGGTCGTGGTCTCGCCCCTGGCCACGCGCCTGGGGACGCGGCCAATCCAGTTATCGGGAGCCGTGCTCAGCGTGGCCGGCCTCTGGTTGCTTTCCCACGCCGATGCCGGTTCGAGCTACGCCGGCCACTTGCTCCCCGCGTTCGTGCTCTTCGGCTTTGGCCTGATCGCTGTCGGGGTGCCCGCCCAGACCGCTGCGGTCGCGGACGTGCGACACGATGAGGCGGGAGCAGCGTCCGAGCTGGTGACCGCCGGTTTTCAAGTCGGCGGTGCGCTGGGCATCGCGATCATTACCACGCTGGCTAACACGCGCGTGGGCGATGCATTGGCCGCTGGGATGCCCCGCGACGATGCGCTCGTGAGCGGCTTCCACCAGGGGCTGATGTGGGCGACGATCTTTTCCTCTCTCTAGTTGCCTCACCTAGCTGAGAAGTGTTCACCTCCTCGTTCTGCTTGGGGAGCCATACGGGGACTTCCTCGTAGTTTGGTGACTTCGGGGGTATGGGCACGGTTTGATCGGTCGTTCATGCGCGGGGGGATCGCGGTCATGGATGCCGTACCGTGGATCCGATGTCGATGCGGGCTGGGGCCCGTAGGGCGCCGTGAGCCGCTCGCCGAGCGGGCCAGACGTTGGCGCGCTGAGGCCCGCCTTGCCGGGGGTCGGACCAACCGTCGCTTCGCCCCCTTCGATGCGCGTCGTTTGCCGGTGTGCGCCGAGCCGGCGTTCGCGTTGCAGTGCCGGCGGGTGGGTCCTGTGGGTCGCGGTCATCGGCCGGAGGGCGTTAGACGGGCCCAGGACGCGTCCGTGTGCACCCGAGGGTACGGCTTGGCTGGATGGGTCGGCGGGTGGCTCAGGCGGCGGTGGACGGCACCTCCTGCTCGCCTGGGGGGGCTCGGGTCGGCGCGCTCGCGTGTCGACTCGACCGACAGGTAGCGCCGCTGGACGAGCCTCGTCGTTCTGTTCGGAGAGCAGCGCGCCGGCGGGCGGATCACCGCCTGGTCGTGGGGAAGATCCCGACGACGTCGGTGCGCCGGCCGATCTCCTTGTTGACACGCTCCAGCGGGTTCGTTGAGCGCAGCTTGGTCCAGTGCTCGGACGGAAGTTGTAGACGCGTCAGGTCTTCCTCGGCCTCTCGAGCAGCTCGCATACCTTCGGCGCCCCTGCAGCCGTTCGAGCACGTGCCCGACGCGCGCGCGGGCCTGCTCGAGGCCCTCGGCGTTGAACACCTCGCGCAGCGCGGCGCGACAGCCCGCGCTGGTCGCGGCGGCAGGCATCACCATGTCGCGGAGGGTGGACGTGCAGCGCTGCCACGGGCAGCCCGCACCCGGGCGATCGCTGCTTTGAGTCCCTCGTGCTGATCGGAGATCGCCGCCGCCCCCATCCAGCCCCGCTGCTGAGCCCGCGGATGAACTCGACCCAACGCGCCGGACTCGACCTCGCCGACATCAAGGCCGATCACCTCCCGCACCCCGGTCTCGGCACCGCGTAGGCGACCACCAGGCCTTGGACACCACCCGGCCGTGTCACGAACTTGACCTGCTTCGCGTCGGCCAGAGATACGGTGGCACCCTCCAACGGCCGCCCCGAACAGCTCGACCTGCTGATCCGCGCCCGGCAGATCGCGCTCACGCGGTCCTTGGTCATCCCTCGATCCCCAGCTGCTCCACCAGCCGATCGACCTCCGCGTCGAGACACCGTTCACATACGCCTCCAACACAACCGCAACGATCGCCTGCTCACTGCGCCGGCGGGCTCCAGAAAGCTCGGAAGTACGCCGACCCGACCGCTTCTCGGATCAACAACTCGAGCTCCCCCCCTCGTCTCCCCGCCCGCTGCCGATCCCGTGCGATGCGTGACGCGCGTCCCCGCGCGACCTCGCCCCGTCCAGCGCCCACCTCAGCGCTGACCTCGCCTCCATCACCTCGCGGCGACCGCGCGACCGCCTCGCGCACGAAATCCTCAAGCCGACCATCCATCGTCTGCGACGACATCGGCAACCGTCAGCTCTGACCTTCGGCCATCGTGGTGTCTCCATTCGTCTGATCATAACAGCCGACGAGCCGCCACGCCGACCCCTCTCAGCGTCGACCCCCGAGACGCTCGTACACCACTTCTACCGACAGACCGCGATCTTCGCGGCGGTCAACGCGATGCTCGCCGTGGTCTAGCCACGCCTCAAGCCGACGGCAGAGCTTGTCGCGCAGGCGACGGCCGCGGCGTGAGCCGGTCGTTCTCGGGGCGCGTCGGGCGCGCGCGTCGCGGACTGGGGGGCGCGTCGGGCGCGCGGTCCGCCCCCCGGGGGCACGCGCGTCCCACCGTCCCCCCGACCTGCTCGAGAGCCCAATCGCCAGGCTCGAATCACGAGCGCGCGCCCGAGCACGATATTCATGCTCCAGCGCGCAAATCGCGTGGGCGGCGTCGATTTGCGCCGCGGAGCAGGTCGCAGCAGGTCGCAAGTGACCGGCGCGTGACCGGTCCACGCCCGCCAACCGCCCGGTTCGTGACCGCCGCGGGCCACGCGCCCCATTTGACAGTCGAGTAGCCTCAGCCGCCGCCCATGGCTGAGATCGAGCCCCTCGAAGCCCTTCACTACGACCAAGCCAAGACTGGCGGGCTCCAGGAGGTCGTCGCGCCCCCCTATGACGTGATTGACGCCGAGCAGCGGGCTGAGCTCGAGGCGCGCTCGCCCTACAACGTTGTCCGGATCGACCTGCCTCGAGGTCCCGAGCCATACGAGAGTGCGGCGGCGCAGCTCGCGGCCTGGCGAGCTGACGGCGCGATCGTGCGCGACCAGCAGCCCGCGCTCTGGGTCCTCGCGCAGGACTACACCGGGCCAGATGGCCGGGCGCGAACGCGCCGAGGATTCCTGGGGCGCGTCCGAGTCGAGGATTACGGCGCCGGTCGGATCCGTCCGCATGAGCGCACACATCCGGGACCGAAGGAGGATCGCTTGCGGCTCACGCGCGCGACGAAGGCCAACCTGTCCCCCATTTTCTCGCTCTTCTCCGATCCGGAGAACAGCACCTGGGAAGCCCTCGAGCCGGCGACCGACAGCCCGCCATGGGCGCGGACGGTCGATGTCGACGGAACCGTCAACCGCTTGTGGCGAGTCGCGGATCAGGATGCGATCGGGTCCGTCAAGCGTGCCCTCGGCGGAACCGAGCTCCTGATCGCCGACGGGCACCATCGCTACGAGACTGCCCGGGTGTATGCCGAGGAGGTCGGCGGCGAGGGACCGCACCGCTACGTGCTGATGTGTCTGGTGACGCTCCAAGATCCTGGCCTGACGGTCTTTCCCACCCACCGGCTCGTGCGTGGGCTGGACTCTGACAGGCAGGAGGCACTTGCGAGTGCGATCAAGGAGAACTTCGAGATCGAGCCCCTCGCGGACCGGGAGGCGCTCTCCCCCGAGTCAAGCAACGAGATCAGGATTGGTTATATCGATGCTCATTCCCGCCAGCCGTTGATGCTCACGTTGAAGAGCCAGGAGATCGCCGACGCCGCGCTGCCGGGACACGCCGAGCCTTACCGGCGGCTCGATACCGCGGTGCTTGAGGCGCTGATCCTCAAAGGCACGCTCGGATTGAGCGACGAGGACATCGATCACCTCGCGGGCCTGGGATACGCACGAGATCTGGGGCATGCCCTGCGGCTGGTCGATACCGGCGAGTACGACGCGGCGTTCTTGATGGCGCCCACACCGGTGCAGCAGGTACAAGAAGTCGCGGCTGCGGGAGAGAGCATGCCTCCAAAGTCGACCTACTTCTTTCCCAAGGTTCCGACCGGCCTGGTGTTCAGCCCGCTGGCCGACCAGCGCCCTGATCAACGCCCGCCGAGCTAACCAAGATTCAGCGATACGATTGGTGTGGGAACACAACACCATCCCGTCACGCAGCACTCAGGCAAGGACCAGGCTATGAAGGTCATCGCTCACCGCAGCAGTTCCGGATCGTTCGCGCACCGGATCGACGTCCGCCAGCATCAGGTCACCGCGGACGAGCCGCTCGAGCACGGCGGCGAGGATGAGGGACCGAGTCCGCAGGAGCTGCTGGCGGCCAGTCTCGCGTCGTGCACCGCGATCACAATGGAGATGTACGCCAAGCACAAGGGCTGGGACATCGGTCCGATCGAGGTCTCGTGTGAGTACACGCTTGCCGAACGCGGGGCGCCGACGCGGTTCAAGATCATCACGAGGTTGCCCAGATCGTGCAGCGAGGAACAGGTCGAGCGGCTGTGCGTGATCGCGGCCAAGTGCCCCGTCCACCGGACTCTCGACGGCGGGGCGATGTTCGACGAGCGCATCGAGCTGGTCGAGACTGCGGCCCGGTGAGTGAGCCGCCGGGCTTCGACTCTTCGGGCCCTTACTCGGTGACCTTCACACCGGCCTCGCGCAGCTCTTGCACCGCGCGTTCGCCGTCGCCTGGCGCCAGCTCGACCGCGCGCGTGCCCTCACGGTGCACCACGACATCGAAGCCGGCCCGCTTCGCATCGAGCGCCGTCGCCTTCACGCAGTAGTCCAGCGCGAGGCCGGCAACGTGCACGGTGTCGACCGCCCGCTCGCGGAGCAGGCGCTCGAGGTCGGTGTCCTCGAACCCTGAGTACCCCTCGCGATCAGGCTCTCGGCCGGCATCGACGATCGCGGCGATGCTCGCGGTCTCGACCCGCGGATGGAGCTGGGCGCCCGGGGTGCCCCGTACGCAGTGCGCGGGCCACGGCCCGCCCTGTTCGACGAACGACCGATGGTCGGGCGGATGCCAATCACGCGTCGCGACAACGTATGGCAGTCTCTCGGCAAGCCGGTTGACCGGCTCGATGACGGCGTCGCCGTCGGGCACGGCAAGCGCGCCGCCCCGGCAGAAGTCGTTCTGAAGGTCGACGATGATCAACGCGTCCATCTCGCGCCAATATAGTCGGGAGATGCCGCTGCGAACGCAGACGATCCGAGATGATCTGCGCCGGGTGCTACTCGCTTGCGAGGACGCAATCGCGCTCGAGGTCCATGGCAGCACCGACGCGGGCGTGCTGGTGCCGCTCTACGTTCAGGACGACGAGTTGCACGCGGTGTTCACCAAGCGCCGAGACGACCTGCGCCGCCATCCCGGCGAGATCTCCTTCCCCGGGGGTCGCTATGACGAAGGCGAGCGCGATCTGCGCGCCACGGCTCTGCGGGAAGCAGACGAGGAGATCGGTCTTGCCCCGGACGCGGTCGAGATTCTGGGCGCACTGCAACCGACCCCCACGATCGCCACGGGCTACGCCGTATATCCGTTCGTGGGGTTGATCGAACCCGGACACGCCTGGACGCTCAGCGCGCGCGAGGTCGCAGCGGTGATCGAGCTTCCGCTGTCAGCGCTGCTGCGCGGGTACGGGCGCCGGCGGCTGATCCGCCGCGGCCTCCCGATCCGCACCGACACCTACCTCGTCGGCGACAACTTGATCTGGGGCGCGACGGCCCGGATCCTGTCGGACCTATTCGACAGGATCGAGCCGCTGCTGCCAAGTAGGGACGGCCGGCGTACCTAAGCGCGCGCGGGTCAGCCCTTCTCAATCGGCACGTCGACGAGATTGCCCCACTCAGTCCAGGAGCCATCGTAGTTCTTGACGTCCGGCTGTCCGAGCAGCTCGTGGAGCACGAACCACGTGTGGGCCGAGCGTTCGCCGATCCGGCAGTAGGCGATGATCGGATCGCCGCTGAGGACGTCCTTGCCGCCGTACAGGTCGCGTAGCTCATCGGCTGATTTGAACGTCCCGTCCTCCGTGACCGCCTGCGCCCACGGAATCGACTTCGCACCCGGGATGTGGCCCGCCCGCAGCGCGCCCTCGTTCTCGTAGCCCGCCATCGCGATCAGTTCGCCCGAGTACTCCTGAGGCGAGCGTACGTCGACCAGGACGTGCGCGTTGCCGAGCGCGCCCAGGACCTCATCGCGCTTGGCGCGGATCGCTTCGTTCCCTGGCTTGGCCGTAAACGTCGTGGACCCCAAGTTCGGCTCGTCAGTGCTCGTCGGACGGCCTTGCGCAATCCAGCGCTCGCGGGGGCCGTTGAGCAGCTTGACGTTGTCGTGCCCGTAGTACTTCAGGTACCAGTAGGTGTACGCGGCGAACCAGTTGTTGCGGTCGCCGTAGAGGATGATCTGATGCGTGTCGGAGATGCCGCGACTCCCGAACAGCTTGCCGAAGTCCTCCGGCCCAAGGAAATCGCGCTTGACCTGGTCTTGAAGGTCGAGCTTCCAGTCGAAGCCGATCGCGCCGGGGATGTGCGCCTCACGGTAGAGCGCCGGGTTCTCGTCGACCTCGACGATCCGGATCGAGTCGTCGTTCAGATGCTGCTCCAGCCACTCCGGCTCGACGAGCACATCGCTGGTGTACTCAGCCACGTCTCCCTCCTAGGGTTGAATTCCAATCAGGCTTTATGTATTTCGCAGTAATGCCGAGTCTAGCGCGAGCCTCCTGCCCGCACCCGGCATTCTTCATTGATCTACTTGAGATTATCGCCGACCGGGACTGTCAGTCGCGGCCGAGCAGGTCTTCGATCGCGCGCGCGGCGGCGCGCACCCACTCCTCGTGATGGAGCGGATCGGCCCTCAGCAGCACGTACGGGATTCTCGAGTCCTCGCACACGGCACGTACCTTGTCCGCTCCGTGCGCCAGCACTGACGGCTCGACCGTTCCGGCCGCCTCGTAGAGGATTCCGCGCACCGTGGTGTCGAGCATCCGCGCCAGCAGCATCGCGAGCCGCGGACCATGCAGCGCCGCGAGTTGTTCCCGCGGACCGGTCGCTGATCCTAGGAGCACGCAGGCGATGCTTACGTGATCGAGCGCGTCGGCGAACGTAGCGAGCCGATCCGGATCTCCAATTACCGCCGCGGCACCCGATGCCTCGATCTGCTCAGCACTGCCCGGGTCGCGACTCGTGCCCCGGACGGCGTGACCGCGCGCCCGCAGCTCGGTCGCCAGCGCACGACCTCGACACCCGCAGCCGATGATCAGGCAACGGGCCACGGGCCGCCGCTACCGGGCACTCTCGGCACTCAAGCGTCGGCCGCCGGGCCGGAACCAAACTCCTGCCGTACCTCGGCTCGTGTCCGCTCCGGCAGCCCCCGAGCCCGGCGGCGCGCGTTGGTCGCGTCGAGCAACTCGTCGAGCTCGCGTTCGGCCAGCAACTGCTCGCGGCGGCGTCGCTGCTCCCTGAGGTCGTCCGCGACGCGTAGTTCAAGGTCGCTCACGGTCAACTCTTGCTCGCCTCGGGCCCGCCGCCGAGCGTTGTGGGCGGCGAGCATCTGCTCGAGGTCCTCGGCCTCGAGTTGCTCGCGCGTCTCAGAGATCTCGCGCGCCGACCTGATGCCCAGGTGCTCGAGCCCGGAGCCCTGACTGCGTGTGCCCAGCAGCCAGACCCACAGGATCAGGGCCGCGAAACCGGCCAGCAGCACCAACGCGAACGGATCCACCGCTGCTCAGTCTAGAGCGCAGCTAGGGAGATGCGCAGCCCCTCCTGGGTCCTCGGGCCGGGTGGGTGCTCGGCAATCCCAAGCTCCACACCTCACTGCGCAACTTCGCGAGTACCGATGTGTTTTGGGGGCCGTCCAACCGCAACCGCCAGGTAGGGAGCCGGGAGTCCGGCGGAGGCGGCAACTACCAACGCAAGGAAGGCCTTAATGCGCCCACGCTTGGCCGTGCTCATGGCCGCCGTTACCGCGCTTGCTGCCGTGGTCGCCCCCGGGGTCGCCAACGCGGCTCCGCGCCACAACCACGGGCTCACCATCAACGCCACGCCCAATCCAATCATCAGCGGCGACGGAGTGTTCATCTACGGGCAGCTTAACGGGGCCAACTCGGGTGGCCAGATCGTCGTGCTGTTCCACCGTGTCAATCCGGCGGGGAGTTTCACCCGCATCGGGGCCACAAAGACGAACGCCCAAGGCTTCTATAAGTTCACTCGCGCCGAAGGCGTCGTCCTGACGAACCGCAGCTGGTTTGTGCGCGCACCGCTCCGCACGGGTAACGTCCACTCCCGCACCGCCCACGAGCGAGTAGCCGCAGCGCTCAGCATCGCCGCCCGTGGAGACACCGGGCATCCGGTTACGTTCTCCGGGCACGTTGACCCGGTTGGATTCCATGTCGGCGAGCGCGTGTATCTACAGCAGCAAGCCCTGTCCGGTGATGACTGGCACACGCTGAAGAGTGGCGTGATCGGGCCAGGCTCGAACTACTCGATCCCGTACCGGTTCCGCACCGCCGGCGCGCGTGACGTGCGCGTGCTGTTCGGCGGCGACGATCGCAACATCGGTGCCGTATCTGACTCGCTGACCGTCACGATCCAGCAAGACCAGAACCCGTCATTCACGATCAACACCTCGGCGCCGGTCGTCGACGAGAACACGCCGGCGACAATCTCCGGCGTTCTCTACGTCGCGCGGGCGAGCGCGACATCGTCGGTGCCCGATCCGGGCGTGTCGGTGACCTTGTGGGCCCGCCAGCTCGGGGCCCCGAATCCGCACCCCGTCGGCGCCACCACGACCGGCACGGACGGAAGCTACAGCTTCACCGTATCGCCGCGGCAGAACGCGGAGTACTTCGTGCGGACGACATTCGCGCCACCCGCCCACCGGCGCACCGCGGACCTGTTCGTAGGGGCGCGTGATGTGGTCAGCCTGCAGGCCAGCGCGACGAGCACGCCCGTTGGCCAGCGGATCACGCTGACGGGCTCGGTCCTTCCGGACAAGGCCCACCATCTGGTCGAGCTACAGCGGCTTGGTAAGGATGGCGATTACCACACCGTCGCGCTCGGAGTGATCAACCGCAGTTCCGCATACCGGTTCGCCTGGAGGTTCGGCAACACCGCCACGTTCACCTTCCGGACGCGCGTTCCGGGTGATCAGCAGAACGTCAGCGGCGACTCCTCGCCGGTGCAGATCACCGTGACGCCGGCGGCCGTATCGACGCTACCCACCACGTAGGGAGCAACCCCGCAGGTAGGACCCGAGGTTCCGGCTCCCGTCGCCCTTCCAATCGGGCGGCGGGAGCCTCCTGCGTGCTCTCAATCGCGGCCTTATTCATCAACGAACCCTCACCCCGACGACCGACCACAGGCGCCACTGGCCCGGGACGCCCTTCAGCTCATGCTCTCCTCGGTCCTCGAACGTGATCCCCGAGCCGACGACGAGATCCTTGACCGTTCCGGAGACGAGCACCTCTCCCGCATCCGCGCTCGCGCCAACCCGCGCTCCGATATGAACGGCGATCCCGCCGACGTCGTCGCCGGCCAGCTCGATCTCGCCGGTGTGCAGCCCGCTGCGAACGTCGAGTCCGAACTCCGCCCGAACTGCGTCTCTGATCGCCGTCGCGCACCTAATCCCGCGCGCCGGGCCATCGAACCTCGCCAGGAAGCCATCTCCCATCGACTTCACCGCCCATGTCACGCCAGCGCCGGTCACCGAGCTCGGCCGCCCGTCGCGTCGAGTCGACGAGGTCGGAGAACATCACGGTTGCCAGGATCCGCTCGAGTTCGCGAGCTTGACGGGCGCCGGTGAGAAACTCCTCGATCTCGTCGAGCTCGTTCCCACCGTCAGCGCCGAAGGACAGCGCCTCCTCGCCCGCAAGCTCGACGTAGCGGGCGCCGGGAATGTGCTCGGCCAGGTAGCGAGAGTGACGGATGTCGATGAACTCGTCGCCGGCGCGGTGGAGCACGAGCGTCGGAACCTTTATCGATCCCAGCACCGAGCGTACATCGACCTCGCCGTTCATTCTCATCAGCTTGGCGGCGGTCCCGGGGCTGGCAGCGCGACGCTCTAGCCGGGCGAACCACTGGCGCAGACGCGGATTGCTGGAGGACTTCGGCGCCAGCGCGAAATGCGCGACCCGTCCCCCCGACGAGCTTCCATCGTGTAGCCGGGCCTCGCGCTCCTCGCGGCGCAGTGCCCACCCATAGTCCGGCGCCCAGAACGTCCGATGCTGGGCCTCGTAGAGCACCAGCGCGGTCGTCCGCTCGGGACGTAGACTAAATCCATCGGACCCTCGCCGATTACCTGATAGTTGCCCTGGGCTGCGCCCACCCGCGGCGGGTGAAAATGGGTGGCAGGGCGAGGGCTGTCGCGCGGCGAACTGGTCGGGGTTGTCTGCCGATCGCCGCAATCTCTCTGGTGCCTGTGAGCCCGTCGATAGTTTGGCGTGGGAGCCTCGCCCGGATCCCGGGACTGTTGCCGTGAGCACGCTCTTCAGACTCGTCTGTTTCCGAGGCCCCTGGCGGATAACGAGAGTTGTCGATCGAGCCGAGGAGGCCGTAGATGGATGTGATCGTGGAGCGCCCGGCGGCGCTGGATGTGCACAAGGAGCAGGTGACCGCATGCGTGCGGGTGCCGGGAGCGGATGGGTCCCGTGCGCAGGAGGTGCGCGAGTTCAAGACCACGGTCGGCGGGTTGCTGGTGTTGCACGATTGGCTGGAGGCACACGGGGTCACCCGGGTGGCGATGGAGGCGACCGGCGTGTATTGGAAGCCGGTGTGGGCGATCCTGGAGGATGACTTCGACTGCCTGCTGGTCAACGCCCGGCACGTGAAGAACCTCCCCGGCCGCAAGACCGACGTCAAGGACGCCGAATGGCTCTGTCAACTGCTGGAGGCGGGGCTGCTGCGGGCGAGCTTCGTGCCGCCCAAGCCGATTCGGCGGCTGCGGAACTTCACCCGCTACCGGACCGCGCAGGTCAAGGAGCGCCAGCGCGAGGCCAACCGCCTGCACAAGGCGCTGGAGGACACCGGAATCAAGCTCGACTGCGTGGTCACCGACATCCTCGGCAAGTCCGGTCGCGCGATGCTCGACGCGTTGTGCGAGGGCACCACCGACCCGGACATCCTGGCCGAGCTGGCGAAGGGCCGGCTGCGCGCGAAGATCCCCGCGCTACGGGAGGCGCTGGAGGGCCGCTTCGACACCCACCACGCGCTGTTGATCGGCGCGATCCTCGCGCACTTGGACTTCCTCGATGAGCAGATCCAACGGCTCTCCGACGCGATCGAGGAGCAATTGCGCCCTTTCCAGGCGCATGTTGAGCTGCTGCGCTCGCTCACCGGGATCGAGACCCGCACCGCGCAGAACATCCTCGCCGAGATCGGCACCGACATGTCGGTGTTCCCGACCGCCGGCCACTGCGCCTCGTGGGCAGGCCAGTGCTCGGGCAACGACCAGTCCGCCGGCAAGCGCCGCTCCGGCAAGACGCGCAAGGGCTCCAAATGGCTCAACGACGCGCTCAAGAACGCCGCCATGTCCGCGATCAGAACCAACGACAGCTACCTCCAGGCCCAGTACCAGCGGCTCCGGCCCAGGATCGGCCACGGTCGTGCGCTCGGCGCGGTCAAGCACTCGATCATCTGCGCGATCTGGCACATGCTCACAAACGGCGAGCTGTATAACGACCTCGGCGGCGATTACTTCCGCAGACGCGACCCCGAGCGACAGACCCGACGCCTCGTCGCCCAGCTCGAGCGCCTCGGCCACAAGGTGACACTCGAGGAGCTGCCGCAGGCCGCCTGAACCCCCAGCGCTGGCGCGCCCCGACGGCTATTTTCCCTTCAGGCGATATGCAGCTCACCGCTCCGGGCGTACCGAGTCTCGGGAACCATCGCGCGCTCAGCGTACTGTGCCTCCAGCTCCGGCCCGGTAGCGTCCCGCGCATGGACTTCGAACTCACCGATGAGCAGCGCCTGATTCGCGACACCGCCCGCGATTTCACCGACAACGAGATCGTCGAGCGCGCGCGCGAGAACGACCGCAACGAGCACTTCGACCTCGAGCTCGTGCAGATGATCGCCGATCAGGGCTACCTGGGCGCAATCGTGCCGCGCGAGTACGGCGGCGCCCAGCTCGACTATCTCACCTACGGCTTGGTCGTCGAGGAGGTCGGACGAGGCTGCTCCGCGATGCGAACCGTGATCTCCGTGCAAACCTCGCTCGTGTGTTCTTCGATTCTGCGCTGGGGTACCGAGGAACAGAAGCGGCGCTACCTGCCGCAGCTGTGCACCGGCGAATGGCTGGGATGCTTCGGGCTGACCGAGCCCGGCACCGGCTCCGACGCCGCAAACCAGCGCACTCGCGCGCGTAAGACCGGCTCGGGGTGGGTGATCAACGGAGCGAAGATGTGGATTTCGCTCGCCAACCACGCCAAGCTGGCGCTGATCTTCGCCCAGACCGATCCTGAGAAAGGCCACCGAGGTCTGGCCTGCTTCCTGATCGAGACCGATCAGCCCGGCTTTCAGCCACAACCGATCCACCACAAGATGGGACTCCGAGGGTCCGACACCGCCGCGATCTCACTCGATGACGTCGAGGCCGCCGACGACGCAATGCTGGGCGAGGTCGGCGACGGTTTCAAGGTCGCGATGAGCGGACTCGACTCCGGACGCTACAGCGTCGCAGCCGGCTGCGTGGGCATCTGCCAGGGTTCCCTCGACGCGTCGGTGCGCTACTCCAAGGAGCGCGAGCAGTTCGGCCGAGCGATCGCGAGCTTTCAGCTCGTCCAGGAAATGATCGCCGATATCGCCTTGCAGACCGACGCGGCGAGAATGCTTGTATGGCGCGCGGGCTACCTGAAGGACTCCGGGAAGCCGAACACGACCGAGACCTCAATCGCGAAACTGTACGCAACCGAAGCGGCGGTCCATTGCGCGAATACGGCGATCCAAGTGCACGGAGGCTCGGGCTACGTCGATGACTATCCCGTTGAACGGTATTTCCGCGACGTTCGCGTGACGACGCTGTACGAGGGAACCTCCCAGATCCAGAAGCTGATCATCGGCCGCGCGCTCACCGGGATCAACGCACTCGTGCCGAGCTGAGGGCGTAGTAGAACCCGGCCGGCAATGAGCAAGTCAGCGAACGTCATCGGCGTCGCCGGCGCCGGCACGATGGGAGCCGGGATCGCGCAGCTGGCGTGCCGGTCGGGCGCGCGCACGCTGCTGCACGATCCCGTCCCCGAGGCGCTCGACCGCGGTCTGCAGCAGATCCGCAAGCGGCTCGAGCGCGGAGCGCAACGCGGCCGCTGGAGCGAAGCTGAGGCCGACCGTGCTGGCTCGCAACTCGAGGCAGCCCCGGCGCTCGAGGACCTGAAGGACTGCGAGCTCGTGATCGAAGCCGCGCCCGAACAGCTCGAGATCAAACGTGAGCTGTTCACCAAGCTCAGCGAAGTCGTATCGGAGCGCTGCGTGCTGGCGACGAACACCTCTTCGCTGCTGGTGAGCGCAATCGCCGGCGCCGCCAAACGTCCGGAACGGGTCGTAGGGATGCACTTCTTCAATCCCGCCCCGGTGATGCCGCTGCTCGAAGTCGTCGCCGGAGCGGAGTCCGCAGCCGAGGCGCTCCTGCTCGCCCGCACCGTGGGCGAGGCGATGGGCAAGCACGTGATCGACGCTGCCGACGGGCCTGGCTTCCTGGTCAACCGCTGCAATCGGCCGTTCGGGCTGGAAGCCTTAAAGCTGTTGCAGGAGCGAGTCGCGGCGATCGAGGAGATCGACCGCGTCTGCCGGCTGGGTGGTGGCTTTCGAATGGGCCCCTTCGAACTAATGGACCTGGTTGGCGTCGATGTCGGCCTAGACGTATCGCGCTCGTTCTACGAACAGAGCTTTGGCGAGCCACGATGGCGTCCCTCACCGATTGCCGTCCGGACGGTCGCCGCAGGTCGCTTGGGGCGCAAATCAGGCCGCGGCTACTACGACTACCGCGACGGGACCGAGTCATATCGGCTCCCTGACCCGCCGACTCTGGAGCCGGGAGCGGGTCACGGTCTGATCGTGATTGCCGGCTACTCGCCGCTCGCGCTCGAGCTCTCGGACGCCGCGCAGGATGCTGGGTGGGATCTCGCCACGCCCGCTGAGGCCGCTCACAGCGGCGCGGTCCCGGCGCTGATTCTTGATCTGACCGGCGGCGAGGAACCAGAGGCCCCACTCCAAGGCGGTCCCCAGGCGATCTGCTGCGCAGCCGGATCGCTGGCCGCGCTCGATCCGGGAGGGGCGGCCGTCGGCTTTCACGCGTTGCCTCCCTTCGCGCACGCCCAGCTGGTCGAGCTGACCCGCAGCGTGGACAGCGCCGGCTCCGCGGCTGACGCGACGGAGCGCTTCTTTGCCACGCTCGGCAAGCACACGGCCTGGGTCGGCGACGCGCCGGGGTTGGTCCTCGGGCGGATCGTCTGCCAGGTCGTCAACGAGGCGGCGTTTGCGCTCGGCGAGGGGGTCGGAAGCGGCGTCGACATCGATGCCGGCATGGTCAACGGCCTCAGTTACCCACGCGGCCCGCTCGCCTGGGCCGACGCCATCGGCCTCGAGCACGTACTGTCGGTACTCGACGCGCTGTTCGAGGAGCGTCGCGAAGAACGCTACCGGGCGGCCCCCGCGCTGCGCCGGCTCGGGCTGTCGGGGAGGCTCGGTCGCCAGACCGGCGAAGGGTTCTTCGAGTACGAGAGCTGAGCGAAGGGGTGCGGTCGCCGTACTCGGCTGCGGGCTGCTCATCTACCTGGCGGTGACCGCCAAGGGCGGCACACCCGATCCGACGGCGACCGGCCATCTCAGCCACGGCGCCGTTGTCTGGGACAGCGGCGTGCTCGTGTTCCGCGAAGGGCTCGAGGCGATTCTCGTCCTGGCGGCGATCACGGCGAGCTTCATGGGCGCCAACGCGTCTCACCGCAGACCCGACGCAGCGGGCGCCGAGCTCGCGTTTGCCGCCGCGATCGTCACCTGGCTGATCGTGGCCTGGGCGCTCGGGGCCGTCAGCGCCCCGGCTCTGGACGTCCAAGCCGCCACCGGGCTGCTCGCAGTCGCCGTGTTGTCGGTGGTGATGAACTGGTTCTTCCACCGGCTCTACTGGACAGGGTGGATCGCTCATCACAACCGCCGGCGCCGCGGGTTGCTGACCTTCGTCGCCCATCACAAGCTGCCCTACAAGCGGATGCTCGTACTGACCGGCGCGATGATCGGGTTCGTGCTCGTAGTGATGGTCGGCGAAAGTGCGCAGGAGCTTCAGCTGGCCGGTTGGCTGCCGAGCACGCAGCTCGGGATCACGCTGCCGGGATGGGTGGGGACGTGGCCGGCGTTGTTCCCGACCGTCGAGACGATTGCCGCGCAGGCGCTTGCTGCGGCGGCGGTGATCGGCTCATACGTGGTCGCCGAGCACGTGCGTGTCCGCCGGCCCCGGCAACGCGGGGCAACCGTCGCGCAGCGCCCTGAGCGACCGCCGGAGCCATCCCGCACCTGGTCCACCGCGTAACCTTCGGCCCGCGATGCGAGCCGTGACCTTCCAGTCGCCTCATGAGGTGCGGGTGCAGGAGCGCCCCGAGCCCGAGCTCACGGCTGCCGACGAGGCCGTCGTCTCGATCGATGCCAGCGGGATCTGCGGCTCGGACCTCCACATCTTCCACGGCCGGGTAAAGATCGATCCCGGATTCACAATCGGGCACGAATTCGTCGGCACCGTCCTCGCCGCCGGAGACAGCGTTACCCGCGTCGCCGTCGGCGACCGCGTTCTCGGTTGCTTTCACTCGGCCTGCGGCACATGCTTCTTCTGCCTCCGGGGCGAGTACCACAAGTGCGACTCGATGCGCGTCTTCGGCCACGGGTCACTACTGGGATCACTTCAGGGGACCCAGGCCGAGCAGGCGCTCGTGCCAGCGGCGAACATGACCCTGCGAACGGTCCCGGAGACCATTTCTGAACTCGGGCTGTTTGCCGGCGACGTTATGGGGACCGGCTATCACGCCGTCCAGCAGGCAGAGCTTCAGCCGGGCGACAGCGTCGCGATCCTCGGTCTCGGCCCGGTGGGACTATGCGCGGTGCAGGTCGCGCTCGCCGCGGGGGCCGGACCAGTGCTAGCGATCGACTCCGTGCCCGCACGGCTGGAGGCCGCGGAGAACTTTGGCGCGACATCGGTGCATCTGACCGAGGAGAAGCCACGAGACGTGGTCCGCAGCGTGACCGAGGGTCGCGGGGTCGATGCGGCAATCGACGCGGTCGGTCATTCCCAGGCGCTCGAGCTCGCAATCCGCTTGGCACGGAAGGCCGGCACGGTGGTCGCTATCGGTGTGTACGCCGAGCCGTGCGAGGTGCACATGGGGCTCGTTTGGTTCAAGGCCTTGACGGTCAAGGCGGGCCACGCGAACGTGATCGCCCACGTCGACAGAGTGCTGGGGATGCTCGCCGCCGGGTCCCTTGATCCGACCCCGCTGGTCACCCACCACATGGCGCTCGACGACGCTCCCGACGCGTACGAGCTCTACGATCGCCGCGAGGCGCTGAAGATCGTGCTGACGCCCCAGCGTCCGTTCGATTAAGCCGACGCGCCGGCAGCCGACGCGTCATGTAAAGGGAACGGCGTGTCACGCAGGTACCACTCCGCGTCCAGCGCGGCCTGACAGCCGGAGCCGGCGGCCGTAATCGCCTGGCGGTATTTGTGATCGACCAGATCCCCGGCGGCAAACACACCGGGCAGGTTGGTCATCGTCGAGCGGCCCCGGGTGACCACGTAGCCGCCATCGTCGGTCTCAACCTGTCCTTGGGCGAGCTGCGACTGTGGCTCGTGGCCGATCGCGATGAACGCTCCGGAGATCGGAAACTCGCGGGTGGAACCATCAGCTGTGTTCTGCAGCTCGGCTACCGCCAGCGAGGCGTTCTCTCCTGGGCGGAACTCAGTCACCACGTACGGTGTCAGCCACTCGATATTGGGCAGCGCGCGGGCGCGCTCGAGCATGATCTTCGAGGCCCGGAACTCGTCGCGGCGGTTGACAATGCTCACCTTGGAAGCGAACTTCGACAGGAACATCGCTTCTTCCATTGCCGAGTCGCCGCCACCGACGACGATGGTCGTGGCGTCCCTGAAGAACGCCGCATCGCAGGTGGCGCAGTAGCTGACACCGCGACCCGACAGCTCGGCCTCGCCGGGCACATCGAGCTTGCGGTGCTGCGCGCCCATCGCGAGGATTACCGTCCTGGCGAGATGCAGCTGGTCATCGACCCAAACCTTGTGCAGAGCGCCCTCCTTGGAGAGCTCCAGCGCGGTTGCGTCATCGGTCCCAAGCCGGGCGCCGAAGCGCTCCGCCTGATCGCGGAAGCGCTGCATAAGTTCGGGCCCCATGATCCCCTCCGGGAAACCGGAGTAGTTCTCGACGTCGGTCGTCTGCTGCAGCAGCCCGCCCCAGGCGAACCCCTCGATCACGAGCGGCTCGAGGTTCGCGCGAGCCGTGTAGAGCGCGGCCGTGTAACCGGCTGGGCCGCTGCCCACGATGATCACGTTCTCGGTGTGCTGATCTCTCACTTCACAAAGTATAGCTATAGACAGCCGGTCACGACGCACCAGAGGGCGCCTGCAGAGCATTGCTCACGGGTTCGGCCCGCCACCGATTGACGGTCCGTCGTAGTTGCAGGTAGGCCAGCGCCCCCGGGACCGTAGGAATCCAGAACGAGAACACACGGTAGGCGAGCACCGCCACGATCGAAACCTCGACGTCGATCCCGAACGCCGTGAAGGCGCCGATCATCCCGCCATCCACCCCACCGATGCCCCCCGGCAACGGCAGCGTGTTGCCGATCATGCCGACGAAGTAGGACATCACGATCACGGCTTTCGGTGGGGATGCACCAAATGCGTGAAAGCATGCCCACAGCACCGCGATGTCGAACCCCCACCACGCAACCGCCCCGAGCAGGAACGGGTTGCGCGACTTCACCAGCGCGATCGCGGTGCGGATGCCCGTCGCGGCCGCTGCCGGCACTGCCGCCAGACGCCGGGCCAGCTGGGAGAGCTTGCCGCCACCCTTGGTCCAGTGGGCTACCAGCCGGTCGAAGTCGCCGGGCAAGAGTGAAACCGCGAGAAACATCGCGATCACCACTGCGCCGAAGATCGCCGGCACCACCGTGATCGCAAACGGCGCCTTGCCCGGAAACAGCCCTGTGTAGAGGCCGAGGCCCACGATCACGAGCGCTGCCATGTAGACCGCATACAGGAGCGCCATGAACGCCACCAGCCGGCAGGCAGCCACTCGCGCCTCCAAACCCGAGCGGCGCAGCGCCCACGCCGTCAACGCGATCCCCCCGGCACCAGCCGATGCGAACAGCCGCGTGGCGGCCAGGCCCGCCATCGTGATCTCGTAGCTCTCGCGCCAATTGATCCGCGACGGGCTGCGCACAAAGACTGCGCGGAACAGCGCGATGTAGCCCAGAAACGAGCAGATCTCTAGCACCGCCGCGAGCGCGAACCACCACTCGTTGCCTTGCTCGAGGCGCTTCCAAGTCTCCCGCAGGCCAAGCACCTTCGGCAGCACGAAGTACAGAAACGCGACGGACGAGATCACGAACAGCGCCGACGCGAGCAGCCGCTTGCGCGTAAAGACAACGCGCGGCATCTCCTCGCGTCCGTTCGATCCAGACCCCTTGGCAGCGGACGAGGCAGGTATCCGCTGCGTGATCGGGGCGTCGGGAGCCATCGATCCGTCTACGCGGCTGCCGCTCTGGCCTCGAGTGCCCGCAACGTGCGCGAGATCGGGTCCAGCAGTGCGTGGGCGCGCGGCGCTCCGACTCGAACCGTCTCAGCCAGCGCCGCACCGGCGACCAGATCAATTGCGTAGTGCTCGCCCAGATACACAAGCGCGAGTCCCAGCGTCGCCGCATAACTCCAGCCGAACGCGCCCGCGAACGGACTGACCTCCGACAGGAGGCGCGCTCCCATGAGCGAGGTGGCGAAATGAAGCGACGGCATTGCAGCCAGCGGATTCCCTCCAAGAACATCGTAAAGGTCTGACCAGCGGTTGCCCCAGAACCGCTCGCCGTACTCGATCATCATCCGCCGCACGTGAGTTGCTTGACCGTCGTCGAGCCCGCCGTGCGCGGCGGCCCACCAAGGTGGCGCCGTCGGGACCGCCCAGTAGAACACTGCTCCCAGGTCGAAAACGCCGTACATGCGGGCGGCAGCCGACGGAAAGCGCTCGGGATCTCGCAGCAGCACGTAGGCCACACTCGCGTGTGGTACCGCGAACCACGTCCAGTGGAACCACACGAGCACCGATTCGAACCCCTTGACCCTGCCCGGCGCCGCGAACGCGCGCTGCAGCCGCTGCGTCGGCGTGATGCCAAAGCCCAGCAGTCGATCGACCGAGATTGGATAGTCCACTCGCACACGAGCCGCGAGTCGGTCCGGATCATCATTGGGCATCTCGTAGGCAGCGACGTACGCCCACATGTTCAGCGCCACCAAGGCGGCGTCGCGGGCGCGACGCCGCGGGACCACCACGCACAGCGCCAGCGGGGCGAGGGCAGCGCTCGAGACAACCGCGGCCGGTGGAAGCTTGATCCGCCGTCGCAAGACAGGCGCCGCGACCCCCACCGCGACAAGGGCCCAGGCAGTCGCTCTGATGCCCCTCGATACGCGCAAGCCAGTGGAGTATAAGAACCAGGTTCGCGCAGGGTCCCACGGCGGCCTGCGCATAGTGTCTGGTCATCACCACTGGCGACTCGAGCGCGCCGGCTGGATAGAATCCCGCCGCCTTGCCAGCTGAGCACTCTGACGCCAAACCCGCTCGTAGGCGCCGCCAAGCCGGCCGCGCGCTGATACTTGCGATCGGCCTCTTCGGCGCATCGCTGATCTTTGCTCCTGCGGCGCTCGCGAACTTCTTCACGCCCAAGTCCGGCGGGTCGCCCAATGCCGACCAGATCGAAACGCTCTACCGGATCACGCTGTACATAGCGGCGGTCGTGTTCGTGATCGTGGAGGGAGCGCTCGCGTACTCCCTTTTCAGGTTCCGCGCGAAGAAAAACGCCGCCGCAGCTCAGATCCACGGCAACACCCGACTCGAGATCGGCTGGACGGTAGCCGCCGCGTTGATCCTGCTCGTTCTGACAGTCGTCACGTTCGTGAAACTGCCAAGCATCATCAACCCGCCGAACTCTGGCTCAAACGGCCTCGTGCTGTCGGCCTCCGTCAATGAGCCCTCACCCCCGAACGGCAAGAAGCTGACGATCTGCGTGCAGGGCCGCCAGTACATCTGGCGCTACGTGTACGGCTCGAACTGCGTCAGCAACGCGTTCTCCGCCAAGCTGCCCTACTCCTTCCAGAAGATGTACGTCCCCGCGAACACGACGGTGGTGCTCGCGATCCAAGCCAACGACGTGATCCACTCGTGGTGGATCCCGTCCCTTGGCGGCAAGGTCGATGCCGTCCCCGGCTACACGACCTACACCTGGTTCAAGGCCCCTCGTCCCGGTGCTCTCTTCCACGGTCAATGCGCCCAGCTCTGTGGGCGCGGACACGCGGCAATGACCGCGCTCGTCCAGGTGCTTACCCCCGGTCAGTACACCTCCTGGCTTCAGACACAGGCGAAACTGATTCAGACTGCGAACTCGCAGGTGATCCAGCTCCGCCGGTTCCTGACCCTGAGCGGAAACCTCTAGGAGAACCACGATGTCCACCACGACTATCGAGACCACGCAGCGGCCGGTTCCCCAGGTCATCTCCCGCGAGGTGGTGAAACCGCGCGAGACCAAGCGCTGGGTCGACTGGGTGACGACGACCGACCACAAGAAGATCGGGATCATGTATCTGGTCACCACCTTCGTGTTCTTCGCCCTCGGGGGAATCGAAGCGCTGATGATGAGGCTGCAGCTGTCGGAGCCGAACAACACGCTGCTGTCCGGCCAGCACTACAACCAGCTGCTGACGATGCACGGGACGACGATGATCTTCCTGTTCGTTGTGCCGGTGATGGCCGGATTCGGCAACTACTTCCTGCCGCTGATGATCGGCGCCCGAGACATGGCGTTCCCGCGACTGAACGCGCTCTCCTTCTGGCTGCTGCTGTTCGGCGGGATCGTCTTCTACGCCACCCTGTTCTGGCAGCCGCCGGAGGCGGGCTGGTGGAGCTATCCGCCGCTATCGAGCATCCAGTATTCGCCGAGTGGCGGCCAAGACGCCTGGATCTTCCTGATCCACATCACCGGTATCTCATCGCTGGTGGGCGCGATCAACTTCTACGCGACGATCGTCAACATGCGCGCGCCCGGAATGACCTGGGGGCGCCTACCGCTATTCGTGTGGGCGCTTCTGACCTACGCCGTGCTGCTGATCGTGGCCCTCCCGGTCGTCGCGGCGGCGGTCACAATGCTGCTGACCGACCGGCACTTTGGCACCCATTTCTTCGATCCCACAGCACACGGCTCCCCGGTTCTCTGGCAGCACCTGTTCTGGTTCTTCGGCCATCCCGAGGTCTACATCATGATCTTGCCCGGCTTCGGGATCATCTCCGAGGTCATCCCGGTGTTCTCACGCAAGCCGATCTTTGGCTACAAGGCGATCGCCGCCGCGACGGCGGTGATTGCCTTTCTCGCGACCCTCGTGTGGGCACATCACATGTTCGCCTCGCCGGTCCCGATTGTCGTGCTCGGCTTCTTCATGCTCAGTTCGTTCCTGATCGGCGTTCCCACCGGGGTGAAGATCTTCAACTGGATCGCGACCCTGTGGCGAGGGTCGATCGTGATGACGACGTCGCTGTACTTTGCCGTCGGCTTCATTGCCATCTTCGTGATCGGCGGGATCACGGGCATCTTCCTGGCCATATTCCCCGTCGATTGGCAGCTGAACGACACCTACTTCGTCGTCGCCCACTTCCACTACGTGCTGATGGGGGGCTCCGTGTTCACGATCTTCAGCGGGCTCTACTACTGGTTCCCAAAGATGACCGGAAGACTGCTCAACGAGACTCTCGGGAAGGCCTCATTCTGGCTGATGTTCATCGGCTTCAATGCGACCTTCTTTGTCCAGCACGCGCTCGGCCTGTCCGGTATGCCTCGGCGGATCTATACCTATCAACCGGGACTCGGATGGTCGACTTACAACTTGATCTCAACGATCGGGTCCTTCATCCTTGGCGTGGGAATTCTGCTGACGATCATCAACGTCGCGCGTAATTACAAGCACGGTCGCCTAGCCGGCCCAGATCCCTGGAAGGGCAACACGCTCGAGTGGTTCACGACCTCCCCGCCCCCGGCCAACAACTTCGATGTGATCCCACGAGTGCGCTCAGTCGAGCCGATGCGAGACATCCGCCGGCAAGTGGAGCGCCAGACCGGCGTCACCCAAAAGACTGGCGGCAGCGAGCGCTACGCGCGGGCATGACGCGGTGAGCACCTCAACGGTCAGCGCCGTCCGTCCCGAATCGGGGCTGCGAGCGCGCCAGCTGATCTCAGATTACGTTGAGCTGACCAAGCCCAAGGTCCAGTCGTTGCTGCTGCTGACGACCGTGACGACGATGGAGGTCGCCGGCAGCCCCTCGGCCTCGAAGATCGCCCTCACCTGCGTCGGTGGATACCTGTCTGCGGGAGGAGCCGGTGCCGTCAACCACTGCCTCGATCGCGACCTCGACGCGCGGATGCGACGGACCGCCTCGCGCCCCGTTCCCTCCGGCCGCGTCTCCCCGCGCGCGGCGTTGATCTACGGCTTCACGCTGGCCGCGTCGTCCTTCGTACTGATGTCGCTGACGCTCAACGTCCTCGCGGCATCGCTCGCGCTCGCCGGTTTCGTCGGATACGTTGGCGTTTACACGCTGTGGCTCAAGCGCCGCACTCCCCAGAACATTGTGATCGGCGGAGCCGCTGGCGCGATGCCTCCGTTGGTGGGCTGGGCCGCAACTCGTGGCTCGCTGTCGTGGACGGCGGTCTACCTGTTTGCGATCGTTTTCTACTGGACGCCTCCTCATTTCTGGGCGCTCAGCTTGCTGATGAAGGACGAATACGCGAAGGCGGGCGTGCCGATGATGCCCGTCGCGCGGGGCGAGCGAGAGACCCGGCGCCAGATCCTGCTCTACACGCTGCTGCTGTATGCGGTTTCGCAGCTCCCGTTCTGCGCCGGCGCCTTCGGCGGGATCTACCTGGTTTCCTCGATCCTGCTTGGAGGGGCCTTCATTGGCGGGGCCGTGTGGTTATACCGCCGCGCCGACCGTCGCGCGGCCCTCCGGTTGTACCTGTTCTCCTTGCTTTACCTCGCACTGTTGTTCGGCGCGATGGTCGCGGACGTGAAGTTGTAGGATGAGGCCGTCCTAACGAGCGGCCGCTCGCCAAACCCGATCATGGACCGAAAGCTCGCACGCAAGAACATCCGCTCGGGCCTGATCGCAGGGGCGGTCTGCGTGGTCATGTTTGGGCTCGCATTTCTAGCGGCCGCCATCTACGTCCACCCGTGAGCGATCTCGGCGAGCAAGCCCCCGAGGCGCCGCCGGCGGGCGAGGAGGTTCATCTTCCCGGTCCGACGTTGATCCCGGTCATCATGGCGATCGGGATCACGTTGGCGGTGATCGGCACGACGATCAACTGGCTGTTCTCGATCGCCGGCGTGGTGATCTTCCTGCTGACGCTGGTCCGGTGGATCGCCGACACCAGACGCGACGTGGCGGAACTCCCCGAAGAGCATCATTGACCCGCCATCTCCGGCGCCGGCCTGTTGGGACCCACACGTAGGAGCCCAATCGGCACGAGGCCCGGATCAGGAGCTCGCGGTGGCTCCGGCGGGAACCTCGCAGCTGGCGCCGTCTCCGGTCCAGACTCGAACGATGTCGCGCATCGACAGGATGCCGACTAGGGCGCCGCCGTCGACAACGACGAGATGGCGAAAGCCGCCCCGCACCATCGCCGCTGCGGCCTGCTCGAGCGACCACTCGGGCGAGGCGAAGGTCAGATTTCCGGTCAAATGATCGGCGACGCGCTCCGCGTCAGGTTCCTGGCCCGCGGCGACTGAGCGCAGGAGGTCCCGCTCGGTGATCACCCCGGGACCCGGGGCCTCTGGATCGAGCACGATCGCTGCTCCTACATTGCGGCGGCACATTGCCTCAGCCGCCTCGCGGAGCGTGTGCCGCGGGCCGACCGTCAGCACAACGTCGGACATCCCCTCTCGAACCTGCATGCGCCCTCCGGGGTGGTTTGCAACGATTGGCGCAATCATAGTTGACGCTCGTCTCGCCAGCCGGCAAGCGCCCCAGCCGAGGGCGCGTTCCCGAGGCGTTTGTCGCGCGGAACCCATAGGATGCTGGCCTCAGTGATGAGAGTGGGTTCGAGGATCTGAACAAGTTGCGCGACCGCCCGATGCTGCAGATGTTGGTGGTCGGGGTGATCGCGGTCGCGATCGGTATCCCGATCGCATTGATCATTCCTTGGTTCCCGACCAAGGGCTCGATTCAGGCCGGGAACATCAAGACTCTCTACGACGTATTGCTGATCGTTTCGGTGCCGATCTTCGTGCTCGTCGAGACGGTCGTCCTGTTCTCGGTGTGGAAGTTCCGCATGCGGCCGGGAGAGGAGAACAAAGATGGACCCCCGATCCACGGCAACACTCGGCTGGAGGTCGTCTGGACCGCCGTGCCGGCGGTCCTGATCGTCTCGCTCTGTACCTACGCCTACACGGTCTTGCGCTCGAACGAGGCACACAAGGCGAACGCGATGACGATCAACGTGACCGCTCGTCAGTTCGCGTTCGAGTTCTCCTATCCGGAGGCCGGCGGCAAAACGGTGGTCTCGCCGGTCCTGTACCTGGCCAAGGGGCAGCCGGTGGAGTTCAAGCTCCGGTCGTTGGACGTGATCCACAGCTTCTTCGTCCCGAACTTCTCCGAGAAGATCGACGCGGTTCCAGGAATCACGACCACCCTCCGAGTAACGCCATCCACCATCGGCACCTACCCGGCCGAGTGCACCGAGCTCTGCGGCGCTGGCCATTCGCTGATGCGCGCCACCGTCTACGTCGTGACGCCGGCCGCATTCCAGGCTTGGATCCGGTCACAACCCGCCAACGCCCCCCCGCCGATCGGGACGCCCCCGCCGAACGCCGCGCAGCCGGGAGTGCCGGGATCGGCCGGCTCCGCCGCCGGCGGTTCGTCCTCTGGCGGATCGTCCTCGAGTGCCGGGACGACCACCAGCGCGAGCGCGTCGACTACCCCAGCCGCCGGTAAAGCCGTCTTTACAGGCTCGGCGGGCTGTAGTACCTGCCACACCCTGGCGGCGGCGGGCGCGACCGGCACGGTCGGTCCGAATCTTGATGTGAGACTCAAGAGCGATTGCAGCAACCCCGCTTCTCAAAAAATCCGCGGCACCACGCTCAAGCAGTGCATCGACACTGCGATCACCAAGCCCTCCGCGTACCTGCCGCCCGGTTACCGGGCCGGGATCATGCCGCCGAACTTCAGCCACACCCTGACGACGACCCAGATCCAAGCGCTCGTCAATTTCCTCTCGAGCGTGGCAAAGTGAGACGCGATCGCGTGCCCGACCCCTGCCCAATTCTCCGGCGAGCAAGGAAGCCCAGCGCCGCAATCCCGTCGCGAGCCTGGCGCAGCGCAGTGCGCCAAATCTCTCGCGATCGTGTCAAAGTGACGGGGGTATCTTGAGAGCGTTGCGTAGAGCCAAGGAGATCCGCTGATGTCCTCGACGACCCTAGCTCCCCAGCCAGTCGCCCAGCGGCCGCGCACACGGGTGCCGCTCCCGGCCAAGCTCCGTGCGCCAGGCTGGTACCGGGCAGCGCTGTTCGACGTTCTCGGCCTGCTGTTCTCGTTTGGGCTGACGGTGCTCATCCGGTGGGCGATGCATCAGCACCCGTTGATCGACGGACATGCGATCACGATCGTCGCGCTGATCGCGGTGCCGCTGTTCTTCCTCGTGGGAATCGGCGGCTGCGACTACTGGTTCTACTGGGCCGCCGGCAAACCGACCCGTGCCGAGGACCACTCGACCCATGGCGCGCACACTTGGCGGGACTACTTCCGGGTCAACACCGACCACAAGGTAATCGGGGTCCAGTACACGGTCACCTCGTTCTTCTTCCTGTTGGTGGGCGGTCTGCTGGCGATGCTTATCCGCGCTCAGCTCGCCAAGCCGGGAATGCAGTTCCTGACCCCCGAGCAATACAACGGAGTCTTCTCCGTTCATGCCACGCTGCTGATTTTCCTGTTTGTAATCCCGGTTTTCGCGGGACTGGCGAACTTCGTCCTGCCACTGATGATCGGTGCTCCGGACATGGCGTTCCCGCGGCTGAACGCGCTGTCCTATTGGCTGTTGCCTCTCGCCGGAATTATGATGTTGATGAGCTTCCTGGCTCCCGGTGGCTCGTTCGCCTCCGGTTGGACGGCCTACGCTCCCCTGTCGACGACGATGCCGCTGGGTCAGCTGTTCTTCACACTCGCGGTGCAGCTGGCGGGCGCCTCATCGATCGCCACCGCGCTCAACTTCCTCGTGACAATCATCACGATGCGTGCCCCAGGGATGAGCTTCTTCCGGATGCCGCTCCTAGTGTGGGCGAATTTCTCGACGTCGTTGCTGGTCGTGATCGCAACCCCGTTCATTGCCGCGTCACAGTTCTTCGTACTGCTGGACACGGCTCTGCACTTCCATTTCTTTGACGCGTTCGTGGGACCAGACAAGAACGGCAACGTGATCATGTACCAGCACGTCTTCTGGTTCTACTCACATCCGGCGGTCTACATCATGATGCTGCCGGGCTTCGGAATCATCTCCGAGATCATTGCGGTCAAGTCCCGCAAGCCGATCTTCGGCTACCGGATGATGGCGTTCTCGCTGCTGGCAATCGTCGTGCTGGGCTTCACCGTGTGGGCGCACCACATGTTCGTGTCGGGCATGGCGGCGTGGATTCGGATTCCGATGATGATCACGACCGCGATCATCGCGATTCCCACCGGGATCAAGATCTTCTCCTGGCTGGCAACCCTGTGGCGCGGGGTCTTGCACCTCGACACGCCGATGCTGTTCGCGCTCGGCTTTTTGACGATGTTCACGCTCGGCGGAATCAGCGGCGTGATGTTGGCCTTGATCCCGTTCGACATCCACGTCAGTCAGACGTACTTCATCGTCGCCCATATCCATTACGTGCTGTTCGGCGGCTCCCTGTTCACGATCTTTGCCGGTGTCTACTACTGGTTCCCGAAGATGACTGGACGGATGTTCGATGACCGCCTCGGCAAGTGGCACTTCTGGGTGACGTTCATCTTCTTCAACCTGACCTTCGGACCGATGCACCTGATCGGGATTCAGGGGATGCCGCGGCGAGTGGCCGAATACGCCGCGAAGTTCGCCGCGTGGAACCTGTTCATCTCGATCTCGGCGTTCATCCTGGGCCTGAGCACACTGATCTTCCTCTACAACATGGTCGCCAGTTGGCGGTACGGGCCTCGGGCAGCAGCCAACCCGTGGCGCGGTCTGACGCTCGAATGGCAGGTTTCCTCGCCTCCGCCGATTTTCAACTTCGACGCCGTGCCGACAGTCGTGGGCGGTCCGTATGAATACGGCGTTCCTGGCGCCGTGCACGGCATTTTCAAATCGCCAGACGAAGCCAAGCCGGTTGGCGCTGCGGCGTTGTCGACTCCGCCTAGCCAGGAGAACCACCCATGAGAACGATCCTCGTCGTCGCCAACGAAACCCTTGGCGGGCGCTCACTGATCGAGGCCGTCCGCCGCCGAGTGGCCGAGGGTGACTCGCGATTCGTTCTCTGTGTTCCCCAGAACCGGCCACGGGCCGGCCTCGTCGTCTATGACGATGCGGTGTTCGACGCGGCCCAGGCTCGGGTCGACCTCGCGCTCGAGTTCGTGCACGCCGAGGGGATCGAGGCGCTCGGCGAAGTCGGCGATCCCGACCCGTACACGGCAACGATGGATGCCGTCCGGGAGTACCACCCCGACGAGGTCGTCATCTCCACGTATCCGGAGACCCGCTCAGGCTGGCTGCGCCGCGACCTGATCGATCGCGTCCGACACGCATCGGGACTTCCGGTCGAGCACGTCGTCGCCGACCCAGACACCGAGGGCCTGCCGTTCAGCGTCACGCTGGCGGTGGCGAACCGGACCGCCAGCGGCGATGAGCTGTTCAGCGCCTTGAAGGCGAAGGCGGACAGTGAGGTCGACAAGGAGGGTGGACGGCTGTTCCTGCTCGTTGTGCCTCAAGAAGGTGGCCACGGACAGTCCGCCAGGCGCGCCCGAACCAGGCTGGCGCTAGTGCTAGACAGGCTGCGCTCGGCAGGCCTGTTCGCCGCCGGAATGATCGGCGACCCCGACCCATACACCGCGATCACCAACGCCTTGCAGTACTTCCGCGTCGATGACATCGTGATCTCGACCTTCGCCGGAACGAGATCCGGCTGGTTGCGGGCCGACCTGATCGAACGTGTACGCAACGCGAGCGGCAAGACGGTCGAGCACGTCGTGCACGACGACACGACGCAGACCGCCGCCTAGCGAGCTCTCGATGGAAGCAGCTTCGATCGCCCACGCAGAGCATCACGGACCGCCTCCGGCGCACCGCTCCTCTCGGGTCGCGGCACCGACGCTCGGAATGCTGCTTTTCATCATGTCCGAGGTGATGATCTTCGGGGCGTTCTTCACCGCGTACTTCTTCATTCGCGTCGTCAACCACAATCCTTGGCCGGCCCCGGGGACGACGCTCCCCGAGGCCGTCGCCGGCGTGAACACGGCGATCCTACTGTCGTCGTCCCTGACCCTCCACTGGGCGCTCACCTCGGTCAAGAACGGCAACCGATTCGGCTTGAGGGCCGGAATGGTGTCGACCTTTCTGCTCGGGCTCGCCTTCCTCTGCGTGCAGATCAACGAGTACGTTCACATCGGCTTCTCGCCGCGCGACTCCGCGCAGGCGACCGTCTTCTACTCGCTGACCGGGTTGCACGGCGCGCACGTGTTCATCGGCCTGTGCCTGCTGCTGATGGTCACGATCCGGGCGTTCCGCGGCCATTACTCGCCCGAGCGCCATGAGGGCATGGAGGTGCCGGGAATCTACTGGCACTTCGTCGACATCATGTGGATCGTCGTGTACACGACCGTGTATGTGATCTAGCGCTCGCTCGATCTCCTTCCGCGGTCAGCCCAGGCTCCGATGCTCAACCCGCTCCGCTCCGAAGCCGAAATGTTCCGGGCGCTGATCTACGTGGTCGTGGTTGTCGGGTTGATCGTTGCGATCGTGCTGCTCGCCCGCGCGGTCTGAAAGCGCCTCTGCCTCTCTGGCCGGTATCGCCTGCGGTTCCGTTCGTCGATGGCGCTTACGAGCTCATGCGCGTGACACCATGGGTAGGGTGACTGCGATGCCGATCGCCTCTGTCGGCGCTATCAACGGGATCGTGCCGCCGCTGGTGGTGCTGCTGTGGTGGATCCCGTACCACGCGCGTGCGCAGACGCTCGCTGACGGAGGGCGCCCCGTCCCGACATGGCGCCAGGTCTGCTACGGGGCAGGACTCCTCGTCCTGGCCGCGTCGTTGAGCGGACCCGTCGATAATGTCGCAGACCAACTGCTCGTGGCGCATATGGCCGAGCATCTGCTGATCGGTGACGTCGCGGCACTGTTGATCGTGCTCGGGTTCACCGGTCCCCTGCTCGCCCCGGCGCTCCGGATACGGGTGATCGGTCGCCTGCGCGTGCTAACGCATCCCGTCGTGGCGGTCACCCTCTGGGCGGTTAACTTCTACCTCTGGCACCTGCCGGTGCTCTATCAAGCCGCGCTGCGCCACGACGCGCTCCACGCCCTCCAGCACGCCACCTTCCTGGCGTTTGGAATGGCAATGTGGATGGCCCTGCTAGGGCCGCTGCCGAAGCCGGCCTGGTTCTCCAACGCCTGGCAGCTCGTCTACATCATCGTCGTGCGCCTGATCGGCACCGTGCTCGCGAACGCCATGGTGTTCGGAGGAACGGTGTTCTATCCCTATTACCGTCCCGGAGACGCCCACTGGCACATCAGCGGACTCGCCGACCAGATCGCCGCCGGCAGCGTGATGATGGTGGAGGAGAGTCTGCTGACGATCGGTTTGTTCTGCTGGCTGTTCCTAAAGGTCGCGCGCCAGGCCGACGAGCGCCAGGAGCTGCTGGACTACGCCACCTCACACGGCATTGCGCTCGACGAGCAGCGTGCCGCGCGAGCAGTCGCGGCCGGACGAGCGCCGGAGCTGTGGGAACGGCTCAGGGACCGCTCACCCGGCGAGCCCGGCGACCACGTGAACCCCGGCCAGCCCGCGGCCACCGGCACTACTTGACCGTCAGCGTTCCCTTCATGCCCGCGGCCTCGTGCCCGTCGACCGAGCAGAAGAACGTGTATTTGCCCGGCTTCAGCGGCGCGCTCACCGTTGACACCCCGCCGTTGCTGACGATCGGGCCGACCTGACTCACGCTGCCGCCGCGGATCCCGATGTCGTGCATGACCGAGGACGCGTTCTTCATCCGCAGCGTGACCTTGCCGGCGCTGGCACTCGCGCTCGAGGCAGTGAACTTCAACAGGCCGCTCGGGTTGGCATCGATCTCTACAGTCCCGTTCTTCTCGACGGCCGGCTTTTGTGAGGTCGCCTGCACCGCGCTCGCCAGAGGGCCGGTGTCCTGACCCGGCTTTCCGGCCACGTGCGCGACATAGGCCGCCACGTCCTGGGCGTCCTGCCCTTTGACCAGCTTTGCGGGCATCACGCTCTGGGTGTTCGGATACTCGATCCAGTAGGACACGAGTCCCTGGATCGAGGCGCTCTTGACGCCGTCGGCGCGATCTTGACGGAACGCGTCGTCGAGATTCGGCCCGACGGCTCCGTTCGCGCCCGCGTGGCTCAGCGTGTGGCAGGAGGCGCAGTTGGCGACGAACAGCTGCTTGCCGCGAACGAGGTCCGTGGTCGGATGCTTGACCGCGCATCCATCGAGCGCAAGCAGCGAAACAGCGCCGACGAGCAGCGCAGCGGTACGAAAAAGCCCTCTCATTGCACTGAGCGCGGCACTCTATAAAAGCTTCGGGCGTAGCGGCGCCAGCTACAGACGCGTGCCTCCCCCGCGGCGATCGGCAGCGCCGTCTGTCTCGGCGTCTCGCTAGCATGACGGCGAATGAGTATCCGCCAGAAGTACCGCTTTCGGGCGCCGTCGACGGGCCGCGAGGTGATCATCGAGGCAGAGCCCGATGAGGTGTACGTCGATCGCGAGACCGGCGAGACCCTGGAGGTGGTTGCCCAGCTGCTTCCGCTGGCCCCGACGCCCTCAGATCTGCCATGGGCGGTTGACAATCTGCGCTTCTGCAACTGGTGCGACCAGCTAGTGCAGAAGGATCTGAACGACTGTCCGCATTGCGGCAGGCGCATGGAACCGCTCGCGTCCTGAGGACAGATAAATGACTGCTCGTCTTCGTGTGACCAGGATCGTCGCTGCCTTAGCCCTCGGCGCGGGCCTTGCGGGCGGAGTGTCCGCCTGCGGAAGCTCAGGGTCGGGCGGGACCAATACGACCGGCTCCCCCACGTTCACCGTCCCCACGGGCGGCCAGGCGAACGCCGCCAACGTCATCACGAGCGGTGCCACGACCGCCACCACGTCCACCGCCACCGCCAGCGGAACCGACACTGCCTCGATGGGCGGCGCGGCCGCAACCACGGGCGCGACAGGTTCGTCGGGGACCTCCGGCACCGCGAGCGCATCGGGGTCATCAGGAGCGTCGGGAACCTCCGGTACAGCCGGATCTTCAGGCACTTCCGGCTCCTCGGGTACGTCCGGCTCCGCGGGTTCGACCGGTGCCACGGGTGGCTCTAGCTCCGGCGGCGCCAGCCCAACCAGCGGCGGGACCTCCGCGGGCGGCGGAACATCGTCGGGCTCGAGCAGCGGCGGGGCGGGCCTAGGCTCCGCGTTCTGCCAGCAGAATCCCGGCGCCTGCTAGCCGGGGCGGGGGCGGGCACCCGGACGGGCAGGCGTCTGCGGGACGGGCAGGCGTCTGCGGGACGGGCAGGCGTCTGCGGGACGGGGGGCGCCTGCGGGATGGGCGGGCGGCGGCGACAGATTGCGCACCCCAACATGTCGTCCCGCCCCAGGCGCTCCGAGAGCCGGCCGGCCCGCGTCTCGCGCTCCTCAGAGCCGGCCGCGGCCCGCGTCTCGCCCACGAGACCACGAGACCAGACCGCCCGCCCTAATGAAGCTGATTCGTGGGCGCTGACGGCGACGTGACCTCGGTCGCGCTGTACTCCAGGCGCGTTCCGGGGTAGTCGCAAATGTACCGCGTGTTGGCGCCGATCGTGACCTGCGCCTGCGAGCTGGCGGCCGGCTTGGGGCAGTTGGCCGAGCGGCTCTGGCGGTAGGCGAAGCTCTTCGTCGGAAGATCGATCGAGAGCACCGGCGCCCAGGTGGGCACGGTGAGGCCCACGACCTCTCCGGGCTTCACTGCCAGTGGAGTGCTCAGGGGAAACTGGACAACGTAGCCGAGCCACGGCTGCAAGTGGAGAACCGGGCTCTGCGCGACCACTTGCCAGCGGCGAAGGCTCTTGTTGCCAACCGGCTTGAGCACCGAAATCCCGGCTTGCGTGGTGCCGCCGTAGGTTGTGTCCAGAAAGTGGATTGCGGTGCGGGCGCTCTTGGCGTTGGAAGACAGCCGAGAGAGGCCGATCGTCCAGGCAACGAGGTATCCGGCCTTCTTGATGGTCGTCGGATACGTGACGCTATCCCTGATCGTCTGAACCGCCGACACCTGAGTGAGGATGATCGTGCAGCTAGCCCCCGCCGCTCCCTTGGGACAGGTCGGCGCGACGATCGGCGTTTTCGTCGCCCCGAGCTCGATGATGGCGGCCGAGGCACTCGCGGGCACCAGGGCAAGTAGTACCCCGGTAACGGCGGCTGAGAGCAGGGAAAAGCGTTTCATTCTCATCATTGAACACGACCTGCCGGTCACAGTTGCGCAACGTGGCCGCCGAGCGCAGCGCCGTGAGCCCGGCAGACTGGGGTTTCAGCCGCGGCCGCCAGACCCGGCGGAGTCGGTTTGACCGCGAGCCGAGCCCGATGGCCCTCGTCCATTCGCGCCCCGGGCGCCCCTGGCTCCGTTTGGGCCTTGGGCGCGGCGATCCGTAGCTGCTACAGCTTGCTGACGTTCACCGCCTTCGGTCCCTTCGGACCGGACTCCTCCTCATATGAGACTTTCGCGCCCTCCGCGAGGGACCGGTATCCATCCCCGCCGATGCCGCTGAAATGAACGAACAGGTCGCGACCTCCATCGTCGGGCGTGATGAAACCAAAGCCCTTGTCGTCGCTGAACCACTTGACAGTACCTGTTGCCATGAACTTCCCTTCAGTGCTACTAGTTTTTGGTTAAACCGGCAACGCCAGCGCGCCGGACCCGAGAACGCGGTAAAGGTACCAGGGAAAGAAGCTTTCTGGCGGCTCGTGGCCGTGGGTGAGACTGGCTCGTGGTAGTGGGCACGACGCGCGGACCCCCAACCGATGTGCGCCCGCTGCTCAGCGCCCGCGGAAGGTCGCCTTTCCAGGCCCTTCCTTCAGGACATCGCGACCGCACCTTGCAGGTCCTCGGTCGCGAACAGCTCGGCAGCCGTCGTCCGGAAGAACCCGGTTTACGACGTTCCAGCGCTCCAGTGTGTTCGCGTCGTATGGTCGGCCCGTCATCACGAGCTCCCGCGCCCGGCCGGTCCCGGCACGAGGTGAGATCCGAGAGCCCCGTGCCCATTGCTTCGTCGAACAGGTTCAGCGGCGGCGAGTCAAAGGTGACGACCGCGAGGCCGTCCTCCCGCTCCAGGCGGACCGAGTGGCCAGGGCTCATCGCAAGGCCGCCGCGGCGGTTGCGATCTGCTTCGGATCTCCCGGAGCCGGTGTCCACGGCAGTCGCAGCGGATCGTCCCGGTAACGAGGGATCACGTGCACGTGGAAGTGAAACACCGTCTGCCAAGCCGCCGGGCCACAGGTGTTGATCAAGTTCACGCCGTCGGCATCGAGGCGCTCCATCACCCTTGCCGAGAGCCGCTTGGCGGCAAGGATCGTCGCCGCCAGGTCCTCGTCGCCGACCTCGAGCACGTCCGCAGCGTGCCGCCGAGGAACGACCAGTGCATGACCCCGGGTCGCGGGATTGACGTCCATGAACGCGATCGTGCGCTCATCCTCGTCGACGATCTGGGCGGGAACCTCTCCCGCCACGATCTTGCAGAACAGGCAGTCTGGTTCGCTCATCGAGGCGGGAGCCTATCGAGCGTCTGGCTTGCCCGTTCGATCGCCTCCTCCGGAGTGCCGATCTCGCCGGCGAAGCTTGCCTCGGTGAGCTCCTCGAGCAGCTGCCCGATCTCTGGCCCGTGCCCGAGTCCGAGGGCCCGGACCAGCTGGTCGCCTCTCACCAGCGGCCGTGGGGGATTGGTACGCCACCTAAGCGCTTCATCGGTCAGCTCCCGGGCAAGCCGAACGTGCTTCGCAATCGCGTCCTCAGCGCCGGCCCCGCGGGTCGCGAGGCGGTCGGCGACGCTGAGAACGGTCACATCGACCTGGACCGGGGCACAAGCACGTAAATACCGATAAATCGCCCGCCGGCTGAGGGGCATCTCGTGAACCAGAAAGCCGAGGCGCAGGTGATTACGGGTGAGCGCTGCCACGTGCTCGCATAGCCGCTCGCTAGCGCGCAGCCGATGGAGGACGTCGCTGGCGATCCGCGCTCCCGCCTCGTCGTGGCCAATGAAGGTCACCCGTCCCTCGGCGGTCACGCTTCGGGTCTCGGGCTTGGCGACGTCGTGAAACAGCGCCCCGAACCGCAGCGCCTGGCCGCGGGTCAGCTCATTGGCCAGCGGCTCGGACAACACCGCGCGGACCGCATCGGCGTCGCGACCAAACGCCGGCTCGGGATCCCGCGCGAGCTCGATCGCCTCGGCGAGCACTGACCGCGTGTGCTCATAGACGTCGAGGTGATGGAAGCGACTCTGCTCGACACCCCGCAGTTCGCTCAGCTCGGGCAGCACCAACCTGGTCGCACCGAGCGAGTCCATCACCTCGAGCCCTTCCAGCGCACCGTCTGCGATCACGATTCGCTTGAGCTCGGAAAAGATCCGCTCGGGAGATACCCGCGCGAGACCAGGCGCGTTCTCACGCGCTGCCAGAGCCGTGGCGGGATCGATTTCGAATCCGAGCCCCGCACCGAGTCGCGCCAGGCGCAGCGTCCGTAGCGGGTCCTTCGAGAAAGCCTGCGACGAGACCATCCGCAGACGCTTCTGACGGAGGTCCTCGAGGCCACCGAAGGGATCGACGTACGGGCCGCCGCGGAGCGGTTCGGCGATCGCGTTGATCGTCAGGTCGCGCCCCGCCAGGTCAGCCTCGATCGTTGTGGCGGTCAGCGGCAGCAGGTCAACCTGCCAGCTGTGATCCCGGGCCACTACCCGCCAAACGCCGAACCCCTCGGATAGCTTGAACGAGTGCGCGCCGGTGCCGTGGGCCAGCGCCCGCGCCAGCCCCCGCGGATCGTCGCCGACCGTGACATCGAAGTCCGCTGTCGGGCGTCCGAGCAGCCGGTCGCGAACCGCTCCGCCGACAAGCCACGCAGCGCTCGTTAGCTCCGAGAGCGCCTGCAGCGGGGCGCTCACACGGGCGCTCCGTCGCGGTGATAGATGCGCGGCACCCGCTGCGAGATCCCACACATGAGCTCATAGTTGATCGTCCCGATCCGGCGCGCGAGCTCCTCCGCTGTCTGCCGCTCGGCGCCGTCGCCGCCGATGATCGTGGCGCGTTCGCCGACGCGAACGACCGGATCCGGGCCGATGTCGAGCGTGACGTTGTCCATGCTCACGGTCCCGGCGAACGGGTAGCGCCGGCCGCCGACCAACGCGTCGGCGTTGCCGGTCAAGGCGCGGCGGATGCCGTCCGCATAGCCGATCGGCAAGGTCGCGATCCAGGTGTCGCGGGCGGCGACGAACTGGCGGCCGTACCCGGCGCTGTCTCCTGCGCGTGCGAGCTTAACCGCTGCCACGTAGGTGCTCAGCTCGAGCGCCGGCTCGAGTCCGTGGAAACTTGGGTCTTGATTCATTGGATCGCAACCGTAGATCGCGATCCCGCAACGCACCAGGTCGAAGTGACTGTCGGGCGCGCGCAGCGTGGCTGCGCTGTTGGCGGCGTGCGCCACGATATCCGGGCGGCGGCGACGGATCTCGGCGGCGAATGGACGGAAGCGCGCCAGCTGCAAGGCGAGGAATTCGGGATCGTCGTCGGCAGTCGCGAAATGGGTCATCGCACCTACAAGCTCGAGCGCCGGGGCCGCGGTGATCACGCGCTGCGCAACACCGAGCGCCTCTTGAACGTCGCGCGTACCGAGTCGCCCCATCCCGCTGTCGAGCTTGACATGAACGCGAACCGGCCCGGATGCGTTCGACTCGAGGTCGTCAACGAACCGCTCGCTCCAAGCGACGAGCTCGGCCCTGGCGGCAAGCGCCACCGGCAGCTCCTGGGAGCTGATCGCGCCCATCACGATGATCGGCTCGCCGACGCCCGCGGAGCGCAGCTCGGCCGCCTCGTCGACAGTGGCGACCGCCAGGCAACGAGCTCCACCGGATAGCGCCGCCCGCGCTGCCGGCACCGCTCCGTGTCCGTAGCCGTCGCCCTTGACGACCGCGCACAAACGTGCCTCGCCGGTCAAGGTCCGCTCGAGCAGCCCGACGTTGCGCTCGATGGCCGCGAGATTGACGCGGGCCAGCGCGCGCACCGGCATCGAGGCGGCTAGCCCCTCGCCGGCAGCGCGCGCGGCAGCGCCTCGATCACGTCGCGAGCGATAACTCCCTCTGGCCCTCGCTCGCGCGCCGCCAGACGGCCTGCGGATGCGTGAACGAACACTCCCGCGCAGGCGGCGTGGAAGGGGTCCATCGCCTTCGCCAAATAAGCGCCGATCACGCCCGAGAGGACATCCCCGGTGCCGGCGGTGGCCAGCGCGGGGGCTCCGCCACGGCTTACGCCTACACGTCCCTCCGGCTCGGCGACAATCGTGTCGTCCCCTTTGAGCACCACGATCGCGCGGGCCTCCGCGGCGGCCCGCCGCGCGTGCTCCAGACGCTTGGCGGCGACGGCCTCGCCGTGGGTGTCGAGCAGTCGCGCCAGTTCGCCCGCATGTGGCGTCAGCACGGTCGGGGCGGCGCGCTGGGCGAGTGATCGCAGCGCGCCGGCGTGCGCGTTCAAGCCGTCGGCATCCAGCAGCAACGGCAACTCGGCGTCTGCAGCGACGGTCCTGGCAAGCTGCACCGCACCGTCCTGGCGCCCCAGACCGGGCCCCAGCACCAGCGATCCCGCCCGGCCGGCGCGCTCGAGCACCTGATCGGCGCCCCCGGGATCAAGCAAGCCGTCAGCGTCGGGCAACGGCACCGTCATCACCTCCAACAGGCGGCCCTCGAAGATCAAATTGAGCGATCCGGGCACGAACGCCGTCACGTAACCCGCGCCGGCACGCATCGCGGACTCCGAGGCGAGGCACGGAGCTCCGGTCAGACCGATCGAGCCGCCACACACGAGCATGCTGCCGGCCGCGAACTTGGTCGACTCGCTGCCACGGCGAGGGACCGCGTCGGTGACGCTGGCTTCGATCAGCCCGATCCTCGGAGCGGCTGGTCCACCGGCCGGGATGCCGATGTCAATCACCGTCACTTCGCCCGCGTGACCCTTTCCGGGCGCGATCCAGAGACCCGGCTTTGCGGCGTGAAACGTCGCCGTAGCTCGAGCCCGCACGGCGGCGCCGGCGGTCTCCCCCGTCGATCCGTTCACGCCACTCGGGATGTCACAGGCGATTACGCTCGCCTGCTCGCCCTCGGCGGTGGCGTTGATCGCCTCGATCGCTGTCTCAGCGCTGTCGCGCGGCACCCCGGCGAACCCGGTCCCCAAGATCGCGTCGACGATTGCGCTCGCGCCGCTCAATGCCGAGCGGTCAAACGGCTCAGGCGGATCCCCCGGAAGTCGCTCGGCGTTGGTGCGCGCGTCACCGCGCAACTCGGAGACTGGCGCGAGCGTGAGCACCCGCACCTCTCGGCCGCGATCGCGCAGCACCCGCGCGGCCACGAAACCGTCCCCGCCGTTGTTCCCCTTTCCGCACACAACCACGATCCGTCCCGTGGGCGCGAGGCCCGCGACGACTTCGGCAAGACCGACGCCCGCCCGCTCCATCAGCTCGAGGCCGGGAATGCCTAGCTGTTCAATCGCCCAGGCGTCGAGCGATCGCTGCTCATCCGGGTCGGGAAGCTGGTACAGCCAGTCGGGCAGGCTCATGAAGCGATTGCTACCGCGGCCGCGTCGTTTCTGGTGTGGGTCAGCGAGATGCTGATCGCGACGCCGAGCTCGGCGGCGCGCGCTGCCACGGCACCGTGTAGGCGGACCTCTGGCGGCCCGTCGCCGCCCAGCACTTCGACGTCACGGAAGCTCCACGTCTGGAGGTGAAGCGCCTTCGCCACCGCTTCCTTGGCACAGAAACGGGCCGCGAGGTGCTGACCGGGACGGGCCCGCGAGGCGGCATAGCCGAGCTCGGCTTCGGTAAACAGTCGCTCGGCGAGCCGCGGACGGCGCTCCAAGGCGCGTTCCAGTCGCTCGATCTCCAACAGGTCGATTCCGATCACTCCACCGTCACCGTCTTCGCCAGGTTCCGCGGCTGGTCGACGTTAAGTCCCCTGCGACGGGCGATGTTGTACGCCAGCAGCTGAAGTGGAATCACCGCCAGTAGCGGCGCGAGCATCCAATCCGTGCGCGGAATCCGGATCACTTCGTCGGCATGCTCGCCGATCTGGACGTCTCCCTCGCTCGCGATCGCAATCACGCGCGCGCCGCGAGCCCGTACTTCCTGAATGTTGGAGACGACCTTCTCGAGCACTGGTGACTGGATCGCCACCGCCACGACTGGTGTGCTCTCGTCGAGCAGCGCGATCGGTCCGTGCTTCATCTCGCCCGCCGCGTAGGCGTCGGTGGCAATGTAGGAGATCTCCTTGAGCTTGAGCGCCCCCTCGAGCGCTACCGGTAGGCCGACGTGGCGGCCGATATACAGGAAGAAGTTCGCCCTGTAGGTCTGCTCTGCGATCCGCTCGAGGTTCGAGTTGCTCTGTTCGAGCATCTCGGTGATCAGGCGAGGGAGGTGCTTGAGCTCTCGGATTGCGGCCGCGAGCCGGTCGGGCGCGAGCGACCCCTGAAGCTCGCCGAGCCGCAGCGCGAGCATGTACATGACCGCCACCTGGCTGACAAACGTCTTCGTTGCCGCGACGCCGATCTCCAGCCCGGCGCGCGTGTACAGCACGCCGTCGGCCTCCCGCGTTGCCTGCGATCCCATGATGTTCGTGATCGACAACACGGCCGCGCCCCGGGCGCGCGCCGTGCGCATCGCCGCGAGCGTGTCCGCGGTCTCGCCCGACTGAGAGATTCCGACCACCAGATCACCTGGCCCGACTACCGGATTGCGGTAGCGATACTCGGAGGCGATGTCTACCTCGACAGGCACCCTCGCCCACTCCTCGATGGCGTACCGGCCGATCAGACCAGCGTGCAGCGAAGTGCCGCATGCCACCACGACGATTCTGCGGAGGCCGCGGAGGAACTCATCGTCGATCGCGCCGAGATCACCGAGGTCGATGCCGGTCTCGCGAGCCGCCCGCTCGCCTATCGTCTCCGCAACGGCGTCTGCCTGCTCATGAATCTCCTTGAGCATGAACGTTTCGTAACCCTGCTTTTCGGCCGTGTCGGTATCCCAGTCGATCTCGACCACGTCGCGCTGGACACGGATGCCGTCGGCCGTTAGGAACTCCACGCCCTCGGCGTTCAGCACGACGATCTCGTCATCGTTGATGTACTGCACACGGCGTGTTTGGCGCAGGAAGGCCGGGATCGCAGAGGCGATGAACTGCTCGCCCTCGCCACGGCCGATGATCAACGGGCACTCTTTGCGCGCCCCGACGAGCAGCCCCGGCTCCTCCGCGCTCATCGCCACGAACGCATAATGGCCACGTAGCTCACCGTAGGCAGCGCGCACTGCGTCGACGAAATTGCCTTGCGCGCAGTGGTGTGCGATCAGATGCGCGATCACCTCCGCATCGGTCTCGGAGGTGAACTCGGCGCCGACGCCCGACAGGCGCCGCTTGAGCTCGACGTAATTCTCGACGATCCCATTGACGACCACGTGGATCCGATCGGCCGTGTCGAAATGGGGATGGGCGTTCTGTTCGGTCACGCGACCGTGCGTCGCCCACCGCGTATGTCCGATCCCCGTCCCTGGCTCCGGCCGCTCAGCCACTGCCACCGCGGTGTCGGCGGCGCCGTCGAGGGCGTCGATGGCGTGTCGAAGCCTGCTCAGATTTCCGACTGTCCGGACCGAGTCGATCCTGTCGCCGTCGAGAACCGAGATCCCGGCGCTGTCGTAGCCGCGGTATTCAAGCTTCTCAAGTCCGGCAAGCAGCAGCGGACGGGCCTCCCGGGAGCCGACGTAGCCGACGATGCCGCACATGGCCTTCATGCCTCCTTGGTTGATGGGTCGGGAATCGTTCCCTCATTTCCGTCGAGCCGCAGCGGCGGCTCGCGTTCTCCCGGCCTGCCGCCGGTGAACGAGCGACTCATGTTAGAGCCCTTTGATCGCCACCGCACGCTGCGATGACCGTCAAGTTCGACCCTCGGCAACCGGCTCCTGCCATCGAGATCCTTAGCGGAGCGCCGCTTCCACGAGCTCCCGGAGCCGTTCGCAGACCGCATCGGTCTCCTCCTGGCTCGGTGCTTCGACCATTACCCGCGCCAGTGGCTCGGTCCCGGAAGCGCGGACCAGGACTCGCCCCCGCCCGCTGAGCGCGGCGTCCTCGCGGCCGATCGCGACTTGCACGGTGGGGTGTTCGATCGCGGCAAGCAGCGAAGTCCGGTCGCCGGCGCGGATGTTCACCAGCCGTTGCGGCAGCTTCTCCATCGCATCGCGCTCGCTGAGGTCGCGACCGCCGAGCGCTTCGAGTACGAGCAACGCACTTGCGATCCCATCTCCAGAGGGCCCGAAGCCAAGGTCGATGATGTGGCCCGATTGCTCCCCACCGAGAACCCAGTCCCGCCGGCGCAGCTCGTCGAGCACGTAGCGGTCACCCACCGGCGTGGTCGCGACCTCTACGCCGACGGCGGCCATTGCCGTGTGGAAGCCATAGTTCGTCATCACGGTCACGGCGACACCATTGCCGCGCAGTCGTTCGCGCTGACGCAGGTGAACCGCCGCCAGCGCAATCAGCTCGTCCCCATCGACGACCACGCCGGCACGGTCGACGGCCAGCACCCGATCGCCGTCGCCATCGAACGCAAAACCGGCGTCACAGTCGCCGGCCGCCATCTGCTCCAGGACCGACTCCAGATGCGTTGAGCCGCATCCACGGTTGATGTTTCGTCCGTCGGGCTGGTCGGCAATGACCTCGACCACTGCCCCGAGCCGACGGAAAATCTCGGGCGCGGCCTGGTAGGTGGCTCCGTTCGCGCAGTCGAGGAGGATGCGGCGGCCGCTCAGGTCGAGATCGGCAAACCGCACATGCAGCTCTCGCAGGTAATCCTCGAGCGCCCCGTGGAAGCGGCGGACGCGCCCGATCCGGGATGGCGCGGGGCAGGGCTTTTCCAGCTCGGCCTCGATCTGATGCTCGGTGTCGTCGTCGAGCTTGAAGCCATCGGCTGCGAACAGCTTGATCCCGTTGTCCTCGTAGGGGTTGTGCGAGGCCGAGATAACGGCTGCCAACTGCAGGCCGTGGCGACGGACCAGCAGCGGCGCCGCCGGAGTCGGGAGTACGCCCGCGATCAGCGCGTCCCCGCCCGCGGCGGTCGCGCCGGCGGCTATCGCCGCCTCGAGCATCTCACCGGACTCGCGCGTGTCCCGAACGATCAGGACCTGTGGCCGCTCTTGGTTGGCGCGCGCGACCGCGGTCCGAGCCAGCGCGAGTGTGAGCTCGGCGGTGAGAAAGTGTCCTGCACGGCCACGGACGCCATCCGTGCCAAAGAGCTGGCGCACCATTGCCTAGATGCGGGCGATCAGCGCTTCGAGAACTGCGGCCGCTTGCGAGCCTTCTTCAGCCCGGCCTTCTTGCGCTCCTTCACCCGCGGATCGCGTGTCAAGAAGCCACGGCGCTTGAGCTCACCGCGCAGGTTTGGATCAGCCACGATCAGGGCGCGCGAGATCCCGTGACGGAGCGCTCCCGCCTGGGCCGACACACCGCCGCCGTGCATCCGGGCAACGACGTCCATTCGCGCCTCGTAGCCAACCGTCTCGAGCGGCTGGCGAATCATCCGCTGGAGCGTCTCCCGCGGGAAGAAGCTCTCAAGCGACTTGCTGTTGATCGAGTACGTTCCGGTGCCCGGCTTGAGGATCACTCGAGCAACGGCGGTCTTGCGCTTACCGGTTGAGGTATAACGAGCGCCGGCGGCGAGATCGATCGCCGCGTCGGCGATCGGGCGTGGCTCGTCCTGTGCGTCGTCCTGGGCTTGTGCGGCCGCTTCGGCGGCTTCGGCCTCGGCCGCCGCGCGCGCTTCCGCGTCTAGGAATTCCTCCCCTTCGGGAATGATGTCCGGAATCAGGTCAGCACCAGGGATCTCCGGTCGCAGGCGAGGGGTCTCGTCGATCTCCTCGGCCTCGAGGTCCTCATCCGCACGCGCGGCTACCGGGATTGCTGGCGGAATTTCGTCCTCGGATGCCGCCGGCTGCTCCTCGGCCTCGGGCTCCGCGGCGGTGGGCGAGGCCTCCGGCTCCGGGGCCTCGGGCTCCGCGGCGGTGGATTCCGCGGCGGTGGGCTCCGCAGCGGTGGGCGCGGCCTCCGGCTCCGGGACGGTGGGCTCCGCAGCGGTGGGTTCCACGGCGGCGGGCGGGGCCTCGGGTTCCCCGGCGGCGGGCGGGGTTGGCTCTACGGACTCCGCGGCGGCCGGCACCGACTCAGCCTCAGGTGGGGTCGGCTCGGCTGCCTCGGGCTGCTCGGTGCGCTGCCCGTCTTCGGGATGCTCGGCTTCGGTCACTGCTGAATCTCCATCGGTTGCGGCTGCTGTGCCGCGTGCGGGTGGTCTGGTCCGGCGTATACCTTGAGCTTGGTCAACTGTTTGCGCGCCAGCCGGTTGCGCGGCAGCATGCCCTTGACCGCGAGACGGATGACCTCCTCGGGTCGGCGCTCGAGCATTTCTGCCAGCGTGCGCGACTTGAGCCCACCCGGATAGCCGGAGTGACGGTAGTAGCGCTTGGCGGATCGCTTGTTCCCCGTTACGGAGATCTTCTCGGCATTAACGACTACGACGAAATCGCCCGTGTCCACATGCGGCGTGTAGGTGGGCTTGCGCTTTCCGCGCAGCACATCGGCGATCTGCGTCGCGAGCCGGCCGAGCGTTCGCCCTTCGGCATCGACGATCAGCCAGTTGCGCTCTCGATCTTGTGGTGTGGCTACGTAGGTCTTCATGGCATGCTTAAGCGACGCGTCACCCGCGCCGCGTGCCCCATGATAGGGGATCGTTCGCAACCCGTACGCTCGGGCGATGACGCTGGCAGTCGAGCTCCGCAGAACGGGCTATCGCGTCGCGTACGGGCTGCTCGCAACCTACTGGTGGATTGGGCGGCCGAAGCTCCACGGTGTCAAGTGCGTGCTAACCGATGAAGACCGCATCTTGCTCGTCCGCCACACCTACGGGCCGCGCACGTGGGACCTGCCTGGCGGCAGGATCAAGCGCGGCGAGCCGCCGCTGAGCACCGCCCGGCGGGAGATGCAAGAGGAGCTCGGCCTGACGATCGACGATTGGACTTCACTGGGGGAGGTCGTGACCGACGTGTATAGGCGCCGCGACACGCTCCATTGCTTTCAAGCCGAAGTCCCCGGCCCGCGGATCACGCCCGACCCCGTTGAGATCGCGACAACAAGATGGTTCGCGCGGCAAGACCTGCCGCACAACCTGAGCCGCTTCGTCCCCCAAGTCCTCGATCGACTGGCCTCCTCGCCGCCCCAGGCGGGCGAGGCGTCCCGCCCCCGCACGTCGCGGAACCCTCGATAGCCGCCCTCCACCTAAGCCGTAGCACCCCGTGCGGGCGGCGGGACCTTCGCCCGCCCACCCCTCACTCCCACTCGATCGTCCCCGGGGGCTTGCTCGTGATATCGAGCACCACGCGGCCGACCGGACGGATCTCGTTGATCATTCGCGAGGCGATCTGCTCCAGCAGGTCATACGGCAGCCGTGCCCAGTCGGCAGTCATCGCGTCGTCGCTGGTCACCGCCCGGATCACGATCACGTTGCCATAAGTGCGCGAGTCTCCCTGAACCCCGACCGTGCGGATGTCGGGAAGCACGCAGAACGATTGCCACAGCTCGCGGTACAGGCCGGCCTTACGGATCTCGTCCTGGAGAATCGCATCGGCTTCACGCAGGATCTCCAGGCGCGCGCGGGTCGCCTCACCGCCGACGATCCGGATCGCGAGACCGGGGCCCGGGAAGGGCTGGCGCCAGACCAGCCGTTCGGGCAGACCCAGTTCCGCTCCGACCGCCCGCACCTCATCCTTGAACAGTGACCGCAGCGGCTCGACCAGATCGAACTCGAGGTCGTCGGGGAGCCCTCCGACGTTGTGGTGGGATTTGATCGTCGCCGCGCCGGTACCACCGCCAGACTCGATTACGTCGGAGTACAGCGTGCCCTGCACCAGGTAGCTGACGTCCTCGAGCTTTGCGGCCTCCTCCTCGAACACCCGGATGAACTCGGCGCCGATCCGCTTTCGCTTCTCCTCCGGATCGGTTACACCCTCCAACCGCGCGAGGAAACGATCGGCGGCGTGGATCGCCACCAGCGGCACGTGAAAGTGGTCGCGGAACGCCGCGATCACCTGCGCGCCCTCGTTCTTGCGCATCAGGCCATGGTCGACGAACACGCACGTGAGCCGATCGCCAATCGCGCGATGCACCAGCAATGCGGCGACGCTCGAGTCCACGCCGCCAGAGAGCCCGCAGATCGCCCGGCGCTCCCCCACCTGAGCACGGATACACCGGATCTGCTCATCGATCACCGAACTCGGACTCCAAGACCGCTCACAACCGCATACGTCCTCAAGGAAGTTGGTAAGCACCCGCTGCCCGTACGGGGTGTGCACGACCTCGGGATGGAACTGGATCCCGTACACCGCCTGGTCGATTGACTCGAAGGCGGCGACGGGCGAAGCGGTTGAGGCCGCGAGCGCTGTGAACCCCGGCGGCGGCGAGAACACGGTATCGCGATGCGACATCCAGCACGTCTGCTCCGAGGGCGTTCCCGCCAGCAGTCTCCCGGACTCGCGGACGGTCAGCTGGGAGCGCCCAAACTCGCCCACCTCGGCCCCCTCGACACGCCCGCCGAGCTCACGCGCGAGCAACTGCATGCCGTAACAGATGCCGAGCACGGGGATCCCGAGCTCGAGCAACTCGGGATCCAGCGACGGAGCGCCATGCTCGTACACAGACGCTGGGCCGCCGGAGAGAATCACGCCCTTCGGGCGCCGGCGGGCTACCTCCTTGGGCCCGACGTGATGTGGAAGTAGCTCTGAGAAGACGCCACATTCCCGCACCCGGCGTGCGATCAGCTGGGAGTATTGCCCGCCATAGTCGAGGACGACAACCTCTTCGGTTGCGGCCGCAGGTGCTGACTGCGCACTGCGCTGTGACGCCGCGTCGACCGCGGCCAGCCTAGTCGGCGACACCGACTGTGGCGGCGACGCCGGCTGCACCCATCCCCACGCCCTGCTCGCGTTGCAACTGCTTACCTTCGGTCTGCAGCGCCGGCGCGACCATCAACTCGGCACGGTTGAACTCGGCGATGTCGCGGTAGCCGCAGGTGGCCATCGAGGTCCGCAGCCCGCCCATCAGGTTGAACGTGCCATCGTTCTCCCGCGCCGGGCCCCTGATGATCTCCTCGAGCGTTCCGTTCTGCGTCGTAAGCACGCGAGTGCCACGGGGAAGCGTCGGATGAAACGTGGCCATCCCCCAGTTGTAACCCTGGCCGGGCGACTCATAGGCGCGGGCGAGGGCAGAGCCGATCATCACGGCATCGGCGCCACATGCGATTGCCTTGGCGATGTCGCCACCGTTACGCATCCCACCGTCGGCGATCACCTTGACGTAGTCGCCCGTCTCAAGCATGTGCTGCGAGCGTGCCGCGGCTACGTCCGCAATCGCGGTCGCCTGCGGGACGCCGATCCCGAGCACACCGCGCGTGGTGCAGATCGCCCCCGGACCGACTCCGACCAGCACTCCAGCCGCGCCGGTGCGCATCAGGTGCAGCCCGGTGTGGTAGGACGCACAGCCTCCGACGACCACCGGCGTGGGCGCAAGCTCGCGGATGAATTCCTTGAGGTTGAGAGGGGGTCGGCTCTCGTCACGCGAGACGTGCTCGGCGGAGACGACGGTTCCCTGAATCACGAGGATGTCGAGGCCGGCCTCGAGCGCCACCTCGTAGTACTTACGCACCTTCTGCGGCGTGAGTGACGCGGCGGCGACCACCCCCTGCGCCTTGATCTCCTTGATCCGCTCCGCGATCAGCTCGGGCTTGATCGGCTCCGCGTAGATGTCCTGCATCTCGCGGGTGGCAATGTCGCGCGAGAACGTCGAGATCCGCTCGAGCTGGCCTTCGGCATCCTCATACCGACAGAAGATGCCCTCCATGTTGAGCACGGCAAGACCACCGAGCTTGCCGATGATTCCTGCGGTATCCGGCGACACGACGCCGTCGAGCGCGGCCGCCAGCAGTGGGAGATCGAAGCGGTACGGTCCGAGCGTCCACGAGATGTCGATGTCGTCCGGATCCCGCGTACGGCGCGAAGGAACGATCGCGATCTCGTCAAACCCGTATGCCCTGCGGGCCTTCTTTCCGCGTCCGATTTCTACTTCCATTTCGGCATCCTAGAACGCGCCGCGGACGGCACCAGAGCGAGTGAGAACAGCACGGCGGCGACCATGATCCGATGCTAGCAGCGCGCCGTGCAGCCCCATCTGCCTTCAGCTGATCTCGGCGCCGATCTCCAGACGCTCGGCGGCGACGTCCGCCAGCAGCCGATCGACCCTCGTCGGATCGATGATCCCCGCGCCGAAATGTTGCGTCGACTCCGCACCACAGGCGACACCGAACCGGAGACAGTCCAGCGCGGAGCGTCCCATATACCGAGCGGCGACGTAACCGGCGAGGAATGCATCGCCCGAGCCCACCGGCGAGCGCGCCTCTTGCCTCTCGATGGTCACCCGGTACAGCTCCGGGGAGGACTCGTCAAGCACATGGGCGTAGCAGCCGTCGGCCACGGTCATGATCGCTTCGCTGGGGCCCAACCGGCTCATCTCGGCGACAGCATGAGCACGGTCTTCCCCATCGTTGAACTCGTGCCCGACGAGCTCCTCGGCCTCGAGTTCGTTCGGTGAGACCACGTGCGGCTCGGCTCGAACCGCCAACCGCAGCGGCTCGCCGTCGGTATCGACCATCGTCGTCACGCCGAGCCGCTTGACGTCGCGGATCAGGCCGGCGTACACGTCGGGGTCCAGTCCGCGCGGCAGGCTGCCGGCGAACACGCAGATGCTTGCCCCCTTCGCCAGGTACAACAGCTTGTCGCGGAACAGCTCGAGCTCCTGGGCTGAGACCAGCGGTCCGCGCTCGTTGATCTCGGTGTGCTGGCCATTGGTGGGATCGAGCACCGCTGTGTTGGTGCGCGATTCCTCTCGGATCCGCACGAACCCGTTGAGGATCGACTCATCGGTTAGCGCCTCGACGATCCGGATGCCGGTTGAGCCGCCGTACAGCCCGGTGGCGATCACCGGCTGACCGAGTCGCTTGATCGCGCGAGCGATGTTGACGCCCTTGCCACCCGGCACCGTTGTCTGGTCAACGGTCCGATGTCTGCGCCCGGGGGTGAAGTTCGGCACCTCGAGGGTCTTGTCGAGCGCTGCGTTGAGCGTGACGGTAATGATCATGCTGGCTCCCGACCGTCCACCTGACTGCGCCTCGTCCGTGCCCGACGGCGCACCATCAGCCCGGCGGCCGCGGCGAGCAGCAGAACAAGCGGTACAAGCGTAAACGGTCGCATGACGAACCGGGCAGCGATCGTCAATGGACTGACGGCGGGGAGCGCGTGCGCGAGCAGCAGCGGAACCCGCGCGAGCGTGCGCCGGTCGGCACGCACGAGCGCGGTGCCGACGACCGTATGGGCCCTCAGCGGTCCCGCCAACTGAGCTGGAACCTCGACCTCGACACTCACGCGCGCCTTCCGCGCGATCAAGGTACTGAAACTGCGCGCCGTTAGGACAATCGCATGCCGGCCCGGCTGGTCACGCACTGAAGGGCGAGCCACAACCTCACCGGCCCGAACCGGCTCCACGACGTGGAAGGTGGCGAATCCGTAGTCGAGCAACGCGAGCGTGTTGGAATCCCGACTTGATTCGCTGGAGGTCCCGAGTACGGCGCTGATCAGCGTCAGTCCTTCCCGCGTTCCTGACCCCACCAGCACATAGCCGGCGTCGAGCGTGTGGCCCGTCTTGACGCCGTTGATCCACGGAACCTGACCGACAAGGGTGTTGCGGTTGGTGACATTGCGGACCGAGTTCCCGGTCAGCAGTGTGGCGCTCGGTAGCGCCACCGCGCGGGCAAAGAAAGGTTCGTGGACCAGCGCATAGCGGGCAAGTTTGACGAGGTCAGACGCGCTCGAGTAGTTGCCGGGAGTGTCCAACCCGATCGGGGTCGAATAGTGCGTTTCGGTCAAGCCAAGCTCCCTCGCACGGACGTTCATCATGGCGACGAAGCGGCTGACCGAACCGTGACCGACGGTGTAGGCAAGATCCTCTGCGGCGTCGTCGGCACTGGGCAACAGCAGCGCGAGCAGCAGGTCGTGCACACTCATCCGCTCGCCGGGGACTAGCCCGATCTGAGAGTCCACCGCTGCCGAGTGATAATCATTCTGGGCGACTACCGTGCTGAGCCGGCGCACGTGTTCGAGCGTCAGCAGCGCTGTCATCAGCTTGGTTGTGCTGGCGATCGCAAGCTCCTTATGGGCGGCGTACGTATACAGCGGCTGCCCCGTGCGCGCATCGATCAGTGCGGCCGCGCGAACGCTCAACGCCGGCTCCGACCGGGCGAGGGCCGGCACGGCGACGCTCATCAGTCCGGCGGTCGCGCAGATCGCCACCACCAGGCAGCGGCCGCGTCGACACCTCACCGTCTCAGCCTCAACCGCTGCCCGGACTGCAAGGCGTTGGGGTTCACCGCCGGGTTGAGCGCCTCCAGCCCGTGAACCGAGACGCCCGTCTTGACGGAGATCCCCGACAGGTTGTCATTGGGCTGAACGATGTAGAACGTCGTCCTCACATACTTCCCACGGGGACGATCTCGACGCACCGCGGCATGGTGAGCGGGCGCATGCTTACTGCTCAGCCGAGAGTGGACGATCAAGTACGTCCCAGCGATCGCCGCCACAAGTGCGATCGGCGCCAGGTAGCGCGCGGGATTCCGACCACCCATCGCCCCAGCGATCATACAAGCGAATTACGCTGCCCACTCTGCGAGTCCCCATTATCAGCGCGTCGCAAGCGTCCATGCAAGCTCGCGCAGACGCCCCGCCTCGCGCCGCGCGGCGCCGGCTGGATCGCCGCCAACGCGCTCATGTGCCCCCACGATCCCCCGGGAGGCCGACACCAGCCCTCCCGCTGGACCCGGCTCGAAAGCAGCGGCGAGGGCGGCGACCCGGCCACCTTGCGCGCCAACCCCAGGCAGCAGAAAGACTGCGTGCGGCATCAGCTCTCGGAGCGTCTGGAGCCGCTCAGGCGCGGTGGCGCCCACAACTGCCCCAATGTCGCTGAGGCCGCCGGCGCCGACTTCTGCGGCGCCGAGCGCAGCCACCATCGATGCCAGCCGCTCACTGACCGTTTGACCGTCGGCCAGCATCCGCTCCTGTAGATCTGCCGCTCCGGGATTCGATGTACGAACCAGTACGAATACTCCGCGACTGTGCTCGCGAGCCGCGTCGAGAAGTGGCCGCAGCGAATCCGTCCCGAGCAGTGGGTTGACGGTCAGCGCGTCGGCACCGAGACCGGCAACCGGGCCGTACGGGGTTGGCGTCTCGCCCAGAAACGCCTGAGCATACGCCGCGGCAGACACATCGATGTCGCCTCGCTTAGCGTCTGCGATCACCAGCAGACCCTGGTCGCGAGCATGCTCGGCGACCTCGCGCAGCGCCGCCCAACCGGGCGCACCAAGACGCTCGAAACACGCGACCTGCAATTTGACGGCGACGCACTCCTCGCCGGCCGCCTCGATCGCGAGCGCGCAATGGGCGCTCACCGCGCGGCCGGCGCGCGCAGCCGGAGCTTCCCCCGCCCCGTCCGCAAGCTCGACGGCTCGTGGCCAGAGGCGGAAGGGGTCAGGATCTAGGCCGAGAACCAGCTGCGAGCGGCGCCGCAAGACAAGCTCAGCGAGCCGATCGCCGAAGCGAGTCCCCGCTAGCTCAGCCGCGAGCGTCGCGCCCCCAGGCCGGGGCGACACCTCATCGCGATCACCGGGCGCAGAGCTAATTGACTGCCTTCTTGAGCCCCGCGCCGGCCGTGAACTTGGGTACGCGTGAGGCGGCAATCTGGATCGTCTCGCCGGTCGCTGGATTGCGTCCCTCGCGGGCACTGCGATCTGACACGCTGAACTTGCCGAACCCGGAAAAGCTGATGTCGCTACCGCGCTTGAGCGTGTCTTCGATCGTTTCCAAGACGGCGTCCACAGCGTCTCCGGCATCCTTCTTGCTCAACCCGGCCCGATCTGCGACCTGGTCGACGAATTCGGACTTCGTCACTGTCTCTCTCCTTGGTGGTATGGCTGCTCGAAGCTAACACGGAGCACGGACGCTCCGTGAGCGCATCGCCCGCGCCTTCGGGGCTCAATCTTCGCAATTTGCATGATTCCGTTGGGACCGCGCCGACCGAAAACCCGTCCAATCACAGCCGAAGGCGCTCGCCTAGCGGGCTCGACCATACCGGGCAAGCAACTCCAGCATCCTCGCGGAACGCGAGAATAGGCCCGTGGACCTCGCTCGAATCGCCTGGCTCGCGACCGTGCTCGCGTGCCTGATTGCCGTTCTGATCCTCGTGCTGCAGGGCTATTTCGGCTACGCCGGTGTCACGTTCGCGGTCGCGGTATCAGCAGCGATCAACGTGACGTGAGGCCCAGGTCGCGCGACGATGCCCGCGCGGCGCGAGCGGTTCGCGAGGCCGGCTCTAGGCCTCGCGGCGAAGCCAAGCGGCGAGCGCCCGCGCGGCGCGGCCGCGGTGGCTGATCGCGTCCTTCTCGAGATCTTCCAGCTCGGCCATGGTTCGCTGCGCCGGGTCCTCAGCGGCAACGAACACGGGGTCATAGCCAAAGCCCCGGGTGCCGCGCCGCTGCTCGGCGAGCTGCCCGCGGCACTCCCCGAAGAACACCTGCTCCTGACCTCGGCGAGGGTCGACATAGGCGAGCGCGCAGACGTAACGCAGGCCACTGCCCGCCGGAGCCTCGAGGATCAGCTTCTCGAGGTTCTCCTCATCGCTCGCGTGCTCGCCGGCATAGCGAGCCGAACGTACTCCTGGGCCTCCCTCCAGCGCCTCGGCCTCGATCCCCGAGTCGTCGGCGATCGCCGGACGGCCGGTGCGGGACGCCGTCGTGAAAGCCTTCGGCAACGCGTTCTCCGCGAATGTGTCGCCGTCCTCGGGAGGAAGCTCGACGCCAACCGGGAGCGGCTCGATCGCGATTCCCACCGGCTCCAGGAGGCGGCGAAACTCCGCCAGCTTGTGTGGATTGCGCGTCGCGAGCACAAGCGGCGGATGCTCGCCCATCGCGTTCAAGCCGCTGTGACCGCCTCGTTCTGAACCCCCCGAAGGACGTCGATACCCGCGCCGGCGAGGGCCAGCAGATCGTCGAGATGCGCCCGAGACAGTGGCGTCCGTTCCGCGGTAGCCTGCACCTCTACCAGGCCGCCTTCCCCGGTCATGACCACGTTGGCGTCGACCTCAGCGACCGAATCCTCCGAGTAATCCAGATCAAGCAGCGGGGCGCCATGCACGATCCCACAGGAAACCGCGGCGACGGTGCCGATCAACGGCGAGGCCTCCACTAGCTTCCTGGCGCGGAGTCGTTCACACGCAAGCGCCAGGGCGACAAACCCGCCAGTGATCGAAGCGCACCGCGTGCCCCCGTCGGCCTGGAGCACGTCGCAGTCGATGTAGATCGTGCGCTCGCCGAGCGCCGAGAAATCAACCACACCTCGGAGCGAGCGGCCGATCAGCCGCTGGATCTCGACGGTGCGACCGTCCGGCCTGCCCTTGGTCACGTCGCGCTGCTTTCGCTCGCCGGTGGACGCCGGGAGCATTCCGTACTCCGAGGTCACCCAACCTCGTCCGGATCCGGCAAGAAACCGCGGGACGCTTTCCTGGACCGAGGCGGTGCAGATGACCCTCGTCTCCCCCATCGAAATCAGCGCCGAGCCTGTCGCGGTGCGCACGAAGTCGGACTCGATGACAGTCGGCCGGAGCTCGTCCGCACGGCGAGCGTAGCTGCGCTCGGGGGCTGTCATGCCGGCACCTTAGCTTGCAGCTCGACATGAGCCAGTTCGCCCAGCGGCATCTGCAGGAAGCGCGACCCCATTGTCCTAAACGAGTCCACGTCACCCGTGCACTCGAAGCGGTAGGCGCCTTCACCCGGCTGGGGATTGAGGAGCTCGCGAGAGGCGAGCGCGCGCTCGACACTGCGCGCCACTCCGGTCCCCGAGCTGACCAGCGAGACCCCGCGTCCCAGCGTGCGTTGCAGCATCGGGGCGATCAACGGGTAATGAGTGCAGCCCAGGATCACCGTGTCGACTCGCGCCTGGCGCAGTGGTGCGCAGTAGGCGCGCACCGTCTCGACGACTTGCTCGTCGAACGGGAATCCGCCTTGAATGATCGGCGCCAGGTCCGGACAGGCCACGCTCTCCAGGTGGACATGGGGGTCGGCGGCCCGCACCGCGCGCTCGTAAGCCTGGCTGGCCACAGTGGCCGGCGTCGCCAGCAGCCCGATCCGACCCGTGCGGCTGCCGGCAACAGCGAGCTGCGTGGCAGGCGCGACGACACCGATCACGTCGACCCCGACGCCGCGGCGCGCGATGTGCTGCTCGAGAACGCTCAGCGCCGCTGAGCTGGCCGCGTTGCACGCGACCACCAGCAACTTTGCTCCCGCGTCGAGCAGACGATCGGAGATCTCGATCGAGAACGCTTGCAGCTCCCCCTGACCCCGACCGCCGTACGGAAACCGGGCGGTGTCGCCCAGGTAGACGTAGTCCTCGGTCGGCAGTGAGACGAGCAGCTCGTGGAGGACCGTCAGGCCGCCCACGCCGGAATCGAATACGGCGATTGGAGAATCCGAGAGCGTGGTCATCCTGGCCATGGTGTCAGAGGCGGCGGCCGGTCGACTGTCGCGCAAGCTGGCTCCCCCAGGTGGCGGCGGGTACGCTCGCCCCGCAGGTGCGTGCCCTGATCGTCACCAACATGTACCCGAGCCCCGAGCGCCCAGCACTCGGCACGTTTGTCCGCGACCAGGTGCAGGCGTTGCGGCGGATCCCCGACGTCGACATCGAGCTGTTCACGTTCGATCCCGGATCGCCGCTTGCCTACGGGCGCGCGGCGTCCGCGCTACGCCGTCGGTATCGGGGTGAGCGATTCGACGTCGTTCATGCCCACTTTGGCCTGACGGCATGGCCGGCACTGGCCGCGCCCGGCCGGGTCCGAGCGGTGACGCTGCATGGCACCGACCTCGCACACCCGCGGTCGCGCGGGATCACGCTCGCCGCCCTGCGGCTACTCGATCTCGTTGCCGCCGTCTCCGATCAGCTGGCACGCGAGATTCCGCGATGGGCCGTCGGCAGCGAGGTGGCAGTGCTGCCGTGCGGTGTGGACCTGGATCGCTTCCGGCTAATTCCGCGAACCGAAGCGCGCGCAGCCCTCGGCCTGCCCGCCGACGGACGCTACCTGCTGTTCCCCGCTGATCCGCGACGGCCTGAGAAGCGACACGATTTGGCAAGCGCGGTTGCCGGTGACACTCAGCTGCTGACGCTCGTGAACGTCGACCCGAGCGACGTGCCGCTGTGGGTCAATGCTGCCAACGCCGTGCTCGTGCCCTCAGACCGGGAGGGGTTCGGACTCGCGGTACTCGAGGCCCTGGCCTGTGACGTCCCGGTGGTCGCTACGCCGGTCGGCATCGCTCCGGAGGTCCTGGCCGGGCTTGGGGGTGCGTACTGCGGGCCCTTCGAGCTCGACACTTGGCGGGCGGCATTGGCGCCGCACTTGGCAGCGGCTGATCCGCGCCTGCCAGGACGGGCCCGGGCGCAGCGATTCTCCACCGATGGCATGGCACGAGCTGTCGTGCAGGCGTGGCGCCGCCTCACCCCAGGTCCGGCCACCACTCTTCCAGCCGCCTGAGCGCCGCCTGCGCGACCGGCGCCAGACCGACATCCTCGCGCGCGTCGGGGTGGCCGACCGGCGCCGCTAACACCTCGAGCGTGCTGGCCACCGAGCGGGCCAGCGCGGCGAGCGCGTAGCCGCCCTCGAGCACGCAGCCGAGCGGGGCCTCGAGCTCGGCGCAGGCCCATCGCATCGTGCGGGTCATCGCCGCGAACCCCGCCTCGGTCACGTTGCAGCTGGCAAGCGGATCCTCTCGGTGGGCGTCATAGCCCGCCGAGATCAGCACGAGTTGGGGCTCGAACGCGAGCGCCAGCGGCGCCACCAAGTGCTGCACGAGCGATTCGTAGATCGCATCATCAGACCACGGTGCGACCGGGAGGTTGACAGTGAAGCCCGTCCCCGGACCTGAGCCCACGTCCCCCACAGGGCCGGTCCCGGGATACAGAGGCGACTCGTGAATCGATACGAACAGCACCTGATCGGTGGCGTGGAAGATGTCGTTGGTGCCGTTTCCGTGGTGGACGTCCCAGTCGAGGATCATCACCCGTTCGACCTCCTCCACAGCAAGCGCATGACGTACGGCGACGGCGATGTTGTTGAAGAAGCAGAAGCCCATCGCCCGCTGGGGCTCGGCATGGTGACCCGGGGGACGGTGCGAGCTGAAGCCGCACGGCACATCACCGTCGAGAAGCATGTCCACCAACGTCACCGCCCCCCCGGCCGCGTGCAGGGCCGCCTCGAACGAGCCTTCGCTGGCAACCGTATCGAGGTCGATGTAACCCCCACCGCGACCGGCGAGGCTCTCGATCGAGGCGATGTACGGCTCCGGGTGGACCCTGGCGAGCTCCTCACGATCCGCCGCCGGAGAGCTGACCCGCTCGTACCCGAGCCAACCTCGGCGCTCGAGCTCGTGCTCGATCGCGACGATCCGAGCCGCCTGTTCCGGATGCTCTCCCGTGTCGTGCCACAGCGACGAGGGATGCGAGAGGAACACGGGCGCCGCTGTCATCTCGCGAGTACCGTACTGACCCTTGAAGTCTCTTGAGACCCAGGTGGCCGTCGTCGGTGCCGGTGCGGCCGGGCTCTATACGGCGCTGAGCGCGGCCCGCAAAGGCGCCGGCGTGGTGCTGGTCTCCGCCACGCCGTTGGCCGAGTCCTCGAGCTACTGGGCCCAGGGCGGGCTCGCTGCCGCCCTCTCTGAAGATGACAGCCCCGGCCTGCATCTCGCCGATACCGTCACGGCCGGCCGCGGCGCGGTCAGGGAATCAGCAGCACGAGTCCTGTGCGAGGAGGCTCCGTTGGCGGTCGAGGACCTCACCCGGTACGGCATCAGCTTCGACGCCGATCGCACCGGCCGCTTGGCCCTGAGCCTCGAAGGTGGACACTCCGCTCGTCGCATCGTGCATGCGGGTGGTGCCGCGACTGGCCGCCGAATCGTCCGCCAGCTCTCCGCGCAGGTGGCCGAGCATCCCAGCATCGAAGTGCTCGAGGATTGCCGGGTAATCGCGGTCCTCACGGCCGACGCCCGCGCCGTTGGCGCTCGCCTCGACGACGGCCGCACGATTGCCAGCGGCGCGATCGTCCTCGCCACCGGAGGAGCGGCGGCACTGTGGTCACGCACGACCAACCCCGCCGGGGCGACCGGCGGCGGGCTGCTGCTGGCCTTCAGCGCAGGCGCTGCCCTCGCCGATCTCGAGTTCATGCAGTTTCATCCGACGGCGGTCGCGGCGCCGGACGGGGGCGACGGCTTTCTCGTCACCGAGGCAGTCCGTGGCGAGGGCGCCAGGCTGCTCGACGCCTCCGGGCAGCGGTTTGTCAACGAGCTCGCCCCCCGCGACGAGGTCGCCAGAGCCGTCCAGCAACAGATGGCGCTGACCGGAGCTCCGTCCGTGGGCCTGGACATGCGCGACGTCGACCCGGCCCTGTTCCCGAACGTGGTCACCGCACTGCGTCGCGCCGGGATCGACCCCGAGCGAGAACTCGTCCCCGTGGCGCCTGCCGCGCACTACATGATGGGCGGGATCGCGACCGACCTGAACGCCCGAGCAACGATTTCCGGCCTGTACGCCGTCGGCGAGTGCTCGTGCACCGGGCTGCACGGCGCAAACCGGCTGGCCTCGAATTCGTTGACCGAATGCTTCGTGTTCGGATCGCGCGCCGCCCGCGCGGCGCTCACTGAGCCCGGACCCCAGGTCGATCTCCTCGATCAGATACCGGTGCGCTCGGAGCGTCCGCCGGCGCTCGATTCCGCGAGCCGGGAGGCCCTTTGGCGGCACGCCGGGCTCGAGCGCGACGGTGAGGGGCTGCAACAGCTCGCTACCGATCCACACCCGCTGGTCCGTCTGATCGCGGGCGCGGCGATTACCAGAGCCGAGAGCCGAGGCGCCCATCAGCGACGCGACTTCCCAGAGCCTGATCCCCACCTGGCGGGCCAGCATGTGACGGTCGCCGCCGGAGCGGAGCCGGTATTCGAAGCCTGGGAGTAACCGGGCGCGCACCGACTATTTGCTTAATTGGGGATTAACACGCGGACCTCGCGGCCTTCACACTCGGGCGGGATACTCGCGCAACGTTGGGAGACGCCCGGCGGGGGCGCGGTAAAGGATGACGCCCAGGCACGGAGCCGAAAGGAGCAGACAGTCAGCATGTACCGGTTCAGTCGAGCGATCTACCGGGAGCTGGCAGGGGACATCGTCGAGGGCCCACACGGCGTCTGTAACGCCAACCACGAGCGGGTGCTGCGCGCATGCGAAGCCGCCGTTGAGCGGCTCGCCACGGACCGCCATTACTTCGCCCGTCCCGCCCGCACGCTGTTCTGCGACGTCCGTGCGTACTTCCCGATGAGTGCCCAGGCCAGGGTCCTGCGCGTGATCGAGCGTTATCTGGCGTGCGCTGATGAATTCCTGCGCCGCCAGCCCCAGAACGGCTTCGACGTCTACGGGAATCCGCTTCAGTGTCGCGCGAGCACTCGCAAGGGAACCCCATGCCAGCGGATGCCGCTACCCCACAACGGCTACTGCCCCTCCCATCAGCATCTGGCCGAGACCGAGGAGATCGATCCAGCGCTGGCGGCATGAGACGTTGTCGCGAGTAGTTTTTGGATTGGGCTCCGCCTGCGCGGGGCCTTTTTTTTGCTTCCCAGGTAGGGTCGGATCATGCTCCTCGGCGTCGACGTCGGCGGAACGTTTACCGATGCCGTGCTTGCGTTCGACGGTCGGCTCTTCACGGCCAAGGCCCCCACTACTCCGCACGACCAGTCCAAGGGTGTGATGGCGGCTATCGAAGCAGTGCTCGGGCGGGCCGCCAAGGCGCCCGGAGACGTACAGAGCTTCTCGCACGGAATGACGGTTGCTACCAATGCGCTGCTGGAGGGCCGCGGCGCGCGGACCGCGCTGATCATCACCGAGGGCTTCACCGACATCGTTGCCCTCAGACGCCAGAACCGCCCCGATCTGTACCGCCTCTGTAAGGCGTGGCCGCCGCCGCTGGTGCAATCGGATTTGCGCTTCGGTGCACCCGAGCGGATGACTCCCGACGGGCCACTGATACCACTCACCGCGGAGGGCGCGGCGGGGCTCGCAGAAGCCGTCGCGCAGTCCGAGCCCGAGGCCGTCGCCGTAATCCTGCTGCACTCCTATCGCCACCCCGAGCACGAGACGGCGATCGGAGAAGCCCTGAAGCAAGCGCTTCCCACGGCTCACGTCTCGCTCTCGCACGACGTCGTCGGGACCTTCCGGGAGTTCGAGCGCGCGGCGACCACCGAGGTTGATGCGACGCTGTCGCCGCTGCTCGCCAGCTACCTTCGCCGGCTCGTGGAGCGGGTGAAGTCCGCTGGGATCCCTGAGCCGGCGATCATGCAATCCAACGGGGGCCTGATCGACATTGCCGCCGCCGCCGGCCATGCCTCGTGGACGGTCCTCTCCGGACCCGCCGGCGGAGCGGCCGGTGCCGCGTTCGTCGCTCGCGCCGCGGGCGCGCAGGACGCGCTCTGTTTCGACATGGGAGGAACCTCGTGCGATGTGTGCGTCGTCGATGACGGAAGCGTCCAGGAGCAGAGCGCCGGGGATGTCGCGGGCCGGCCGCTGGCGCTTCCCATGCTCGCCGTGCACACGGTCGGCGCCGGAGGCGGCTCGGTCGCGTGGCGAGATCCCGGCGGAGCTTTGCGCGTCGGGCCTCGCTCTGCCGGCGCGGACCCGGGACCGGCCTGTTACGGGCGTGGCGGAACCGAGCCAACCGTCACCGACGCGAACCTCGTGCTCGGCTACCTCGACGCGGATTCTTCTTTGGCGGGCGGAGTTCGCCTCGACCGCGGTGCTGCTGAGAAAACGATCGCCGGGCTCGCGCAAGCGCTCGGGCTCGAGCCGCTCGCCTGTGCCGAGGGAATCGTTCGGGTTGCCAATGCCGAGATGGTGCGGGCGCTGCGTGTGGTGACCGTTGAGCGCGGGATCGATCCTCGTCGCTACGCGTTACTGGCGTTCGGCGGTGCCGGTCCATTGCACGCCGCCCGTATCGCCGATGAGCTGGGGATCGACACGATCATCTGTCCCCGCGCATCCGGCGTGCTCGCAGCGCTTGGATTGGTCATCTCTCCGCGGCGGCGCGACGTACAGCAAAGTGTGTTCCTCGGCGGTGAGGCACTATCTCGCGACGCGATCGCGAGCGCGGTCGCGGAACTCAGCGACCGCGCCCGTCGCGCGCTCGACGATGACGCTGCCCAGCTACTCGCCAGCTATGAGCTTCGTTACCGCGGTCAGGCTTTTGAGCTGGCGATTCCGGGCGACACTGCGACCGGCCCGCAAGAGCTTCGCCAGGCGTTCGAGGCCGAGCACGAGCGCCGCTACGGCTACAGCGATCCTGAAGCGGAGCTCGAGCTCGTCACGATTCGCATCTCGGCGACAGTCCCGGGGGTGGAGGTCGCACTCGAGGCGGCGGAGGAGGAGCTGGCGCGCAGCCGCCGGGCCGCTACCGTGGACGGCCAGCGACTCGAGCTCGAGGTCCTCCACGGCGCCCCGTCGCCTGGCGCCCAGATCGACGGGCCCGCGATCATCGAGCTGCCCGAGTCGACGCTGCTCGTGCCCCCGGCATGGGCGGGGGAAGTCGACGCCACCGGCACGATTCGTCTCACCCGAGCGCGATGATCGATCCCGTCGATCTTCAGGTGCTGACCGGCGCGCTGCGGGCGATCTGCGAAGAGATGGGCGCGGTGTTGATTCGCTCTGCCCACTCGGCCAACATCAAGGAGCGGCGAGATGCCTCGACCGCGCTCTTCGATGCCAGCGGGGAGATGGTGATGCAGGCCGAGCACATCCCTGTTCACCTTGGTGCGATGCCAGCCGCGGTCGCCGCAGTGCTCGGCGAGGAACACGCACCCGGCCGCTCCTGGATCCTCAACGATCCCTACCGGGGCGGGACCCACCTTCCCGATATCACGGTGATCACGCCGGTGTTCGCCGAGGATCGACTGCTCGCGTTTGCAGCCAATCGCGCGCACCACGCCGATGTCGGAGGTCCGACGCCCGGTTCGATGCCGGCCGACAGCCGCACGCTCGCCGACGAGGGGGTGGTGATCGAGCCACGCGTGCTCGACGATCACGCGATCGCGCAGCTGAGCGCTCAGATGCGCCAGCCGGCACAACGTCGCGCGGACCTGAGAGCTCAGCTCGCCGCTGGTCGCGCCGGCGGCCAGCGGCTGCTCGAGCTGTGCGAGCGCGTCGGGCAGGAGACGATCCAGTCCGCCTTCAAGGAGGTGCTCGACTATGCCGAGCGCCGCACCCGCGCCTGCATCGAGAGTCTCGAAGACCGCACCGTCAGCGCTCGAGACGTGCTCGAGGGCGCGCAGGGAGACCTCGAAATCGTGCTCCAAGCCACCGTCGCCGGAGACCAGCTGACGCTCGACTTCAGCGGCACCACGCCGCAGCACGATGGGAACCTCAATTGCCCGCTGGCCGTGACGCGGTCGGCTTGCTATTTCGCGATCCGAGTTCTCACCGATCCCGACATCCCGCCGAGCGCTGGCGCCTATCGGCCGGTCGAGGTGCTCGCCGAGGAGGGCTGCCTGCTCAACGCCCGGGCCCCGGCGGCAGTAGTCGGCGGGAACGTCGAGACCTCATCGCGGATCGCTGACGTCGTGCTGCGCGCGTTCGGCCGGGCGCTCGGCCAAGGCACGATGAACAACCTCACGCTCGGTAGCGACGACGTCGTCTACTACGAAACGATCGGCGGCGGACAGGGAGCTTGCCCAGACGCCGACGGCCCGAGCGGTGTGCATGTCGCGATGAGCAATACGCTCAATACCCCGATCGAAGCCCTCGAGCTCGAGTTCCCACTGCGAATGACGGCCTACGGACTGCGCCGAGGCTCCGGCGGCGCCGGAGCCTTCAGCGGCGGCGATGGCGTGATCCGCGAACTCGAGGCGCTCGCTCCACTGAGCTACTCGCTGATCACCGAGCGTCGCCGTCACGCGCCGCCGGGCGCCGAGGGCGGCGCGCCCGGCGCCCCGGGTCGCAACAGCCTCGACGGTCACGAGCTGCCGGCGAAAGCGATCGGCACGCTCGCGGCAGGACAACGGCTGCGGATCGAGACGCCGGGCGGCGGCGGACACGGAAGACCCTCGCACTGATCAAGGCTCCCGGCGTCATTCGAGCTGACGGCGGCCTCAGCTCAAAAATCTGCGACTTTGCAGCGTTATTTGGTGATTTCACGCGTCTAGCCTAGAATGCCGAGCGTCCTGTCGCTGCCGTAGCGTTTTTGCTGCACGCCCGGGACTGATAGGTAAACCCCTTCTTACGTCTTCCACTTGTGATAAATGCCGATTGCTTTTAAAGAATGGGCCGTGACCGTGCGGGCTCTCGCCGAGGGTGAGCAGCTCCTGACCCTTCGCAAGGGGGGCATTCGCGAGCCCGACAAACATTTCAAGCTCGATTACGAGCGATTCTTCCTCTACCCGACGTTCGATCATCAGCGTTCCGATTTGGTACGCGAGTCGCATCGTCCCGAGCTCGCACGCGCCCTCGAGGAGGGCGTATGGAGTGACGGCGAGCCGGCGCCACAGTCGCTGATTGCCGGCGACGAGATCCCGCAGCCAGATCGTGTCCGGATCCGGGCATGGGCCGAGGTCGCGGCGCACTTCACGGTCACCGACCGTCGCGCCGTCGATGCTTTGTCCCCGTTCTACGTATGGACGACCGACTATGCCGAGAAGCGCCTGGCGTGGAAGCGTCGCCACCCGCTACATGTGATCCTGCTGCGTACGTTCCGGATTCCCCGTCCCGTCACTGTCAAGGTCCGTGACGAGTACGGCGGATGCCGCTCGTGGCTCGAACTCACCCGTGAGCTTCCGTTCGAGGGCACCCCGGTGCTCTCAGATGAAGAGTTCGAGCGGGCTTCCGAGGAGATCGCTGCGATCGCCTCGGATCGCCAACCGGTCCTGGTCTGAGCACGTCGATCGAGCGTGGTCTTGAGTCGGCGGGCGAGGGTTTGCCCGCGGGCAATTGACTGTCCGGACAATGGCCTGGGTTGAGTCCGTCTCGGCATCGTTTCGTGCGCGGCACGAATCCGCGGACGCCGACGACGCTGACCGCCTGCTGCTCTCGCTCGAGCGCACGCGCGACCGCCTGGGCGAATCTTTCCCCCGGGTCCTCACCGACCTGACAGTGGTCCTTCACGGCTCAATGAAGGCATTGTCACTGTCCAACCCGGCGCTTCCGCTGGCCTGGGTCGCGACCGCGCCCGCGGCGCGCCGGTACGTGGCGGGATGGAGCGGCGAGACGGAGCTGCACGTGCTGACGCCGGCCGCGCTGCGAGCGCGGGCGTCAGCTGTCCCCGGGTCACGCGAGATGCTCGGCCTGACCGCAGCTGCGCTGTACGCGCGGCGGGTGATTGTCGAGAACAACCGTCAGATCCGCAATTCCAACGCTCCCGCCCGGGCCGTCCTCGGACTCCGGTGGGCGTGGCTGCTCGAGGGATCCGCTCGCTGGTTCGCGGGTCAGACCGAGCATGCCCGGCCCGCGATTGCCCGCCGCCTCCACGAAGGGCACCGACCCGCGTTTCCCCCGGGGCTTCGCGATGCGCCGTTGCTCGGCGGCACCGTGATCGATCTGCTGGTCCGCGAGGAGGGCGAGCTCGTGGCCGCGCAGCTCGCCTCGCGGCTGCACCCGGACGGAGCGCGCGCCGCGCTACTCAAGGCCTTCCACGGCCGTCAGTTGGCTCACACCGAGGATGCGTGGCGCTCGCACCTGGCGCGGATTGCCAGCGCCGCCTGAGCGAACGCGCTCACGACGAGGCCTGCGTTGCCGCCGAGCCCACGATCAGCGGCCGCGTGAGCGGCCCGGATCTGGGCATCTCGGCGCGCTCGAGCCCTGAGACGCTGAAGCCCGCTGCGGTGAGCTCCTGAAGCGTGTCACAGTTACAGTGGCATCCGTGACCGATCCGTACCCACAATGGATCCAGGCGGTCCTGCCAGCGGGCTTGGCGCGGATCTCCAGCGCGGACGTGCTCCAGGAACAGCAGTCGACCGCCCGGCTTGAGCACGCGCCCCAGCTCCCGGGGCGCCCGCGGCGGGTCGGGGACCGTGCGCAGTACGAGCGTGCAAACGACGTAGTCAAAACTGGCGTCGGCGGCGGGGATCGCCTCGGCCGGCGCGCGCATCACCTGCGCCCGCACCGGCGCGCACCCGAGCCGCCGCTCCAGCCGCCTCGCCATCGGCTCCTCCGGCTCGACGAGGATCAGCTCCAGAGACTCACGCTTGCAGCAGGACCTCTCGCGCGATCGTCACAGCGGCTTCCGGGACGAGCACGTCGCGGGGACCCGCGGCGAGGAAGTCCGGCACGTCGAACCCCGCGCTGCGGCGAAGGATGCTCGGGATGCCGTGCTCGAGTAACAAGCCCTGGATGAACTCCGCCTCGGGCTGGCTGCCTGCACCGGCGACTCGCACCAACGGACCCTCCGCCAGTTGGGGCTTGATCTTGCGAGCGCGGGCATGACGCTCGCTGATCTGGTGAGAGTCGCGCGCCCCGTCCGGGTGGACCAGCGGCAACTTGCATGAGCTGCAAAAGCGCTCACTCGAGTCGAACTCCCGCCCACAGCGCGGGCACACGAGCATCTCTTCGCCCCCGGCCATCACTCCACCACTAGCTCGGCTTCGGTTACCTGTCCGTCGCGGATCGTGTAGGCGCGCACGTCAGGGGCTTCTCCGGCCAACCCGACGATCAGATACAGCGACTCCGGATAGAAGGCGAGGTTGATGTCCGTCTGAGAGGGGTAGGGTTGGCTGCGGGTGTGCGAGTGGTAGATCGCGCCGAGATCCAGGTCGGCGTCGTCGATCTCCATCTGGATCCGGTACTGCTCTGCGCCGTCGATCTCGTAGCGCAGCGGGCTCGCGGCGGCGTTCTCGGCCCGATAGACCGCTACGGCATGGCCGTCTCGAGCAGCAATCATTCCGCAGCACTCGTTGGGCGCTTCTTGGCGCGCGTGAGCGACGATCTCATCGTAAAGCTCCCGGGTGATCCGCATCGATCCCGAGCCTACCAATCGAATCCGCGACGCTAGCGTCGAATCGTGACGCTAGATCACTGCTCCCTGCACGAACGCGTACGGCACCGAGATCGAGATATCGCCGTGATGCTGGAGCCCGGCGAGCAACGTCCAGTGCTGGGCCTCGCACGCCATGATCGCGGCGCTCATGCCGATCAGACGCGGATCGCCGAGCTTCGACATCGCCATGTAGTAGGCGCCTTCGATGACGGTCTCGACGTCGACCAGCAGCTTCAGGCACTCATGTTGCGAGTGGAGATTGGTGAGGCTGTCCGCAACGTGATGAGCCGCGAGTGCCTTCTGTACCGACGCCAGGTCGGTCGGGCGTGAGGGCGGCCGTCCTCCGAGCCGGATCAGCTCGCGGCCGAGCGCCGAGACGTGCTCGAGCTCCTGGCCGAGCAGGTGTCTCACGATCCGCTTCGTGCGGGGCTCGAGCGCCCCGGAGGCAAGCACGTGGTGGTAGGCGACGAGCACGAGTTGCTCGACGGCAAGCGTTGCCGCAAGCAACTGCGCATCGGTCTCCATGCTGGCTGCCGCCGTGGTTTCGAGCGTCGCGGTCAGCACCGAGGCGGCAGCCACAGAGGCGATCCCGCGGGAGACCAGCTCCCGGCGCGTGGTGCGAGTGTGAGGGTCCTCGCCGCTCACTCGTGGCCGCTCACCAGTGCCGACGGTACGGGTTCGAGCCGGAGTTTGGCGCGCAGCACCGAAACGTGCTGAGCTTCGTTGGCAAGAATCGACGCCACGTCTGCTCGAGCTTTCCCTTGTGAGAGCTTGGGGATGGCTTGCAGATATCCGGCCACGACGTTGGCCTCGACCGAGTGCAGCAGCGCCAGCAGCTCCATCGTGTTCCGCGGGCGGCCGAGGTCGTAGCTCCCTAAGGCCTCGACCGGCTTGCCACGGGCCTTCTTGATCAATCCCCACAGCTTGCCGCCGTGGGCAAGGTCCTGACCCAGAAACTGCTTGGCGGCCTTCTGCGTCCGACCGCTGAGCAGCGGGATCGCCGCGGTGTAGGCAGCCGCGGAGTGATACTCCAGCGCCAGTACCCCGTTGAGGATCGCGACGTCCGCGGTCGTGGGCGGCGGTGAGGAAGCATTGGACCCGTGCGTGGTGGATCCGCTGGAGCCACCACAGCCGGCGAGCAGGATCCCGGCGGCAGAGGCCCCGAGAAGCGTCCGACGAGATGTCGGTGCCGCGAGCGGGCTCACCACCAAACGGTGGCGTCCAGGTTCACGATCTCGTCGAGAGGGCGCGTGTAGATGCCGCTTGATAGGTATTTCCAGCCATCGTCGGCGACGACGAACACGACGTTCCCTTCGTCCAGCTCGCCGGCGATGCGCACAGCGACCCTCGCGATCGCGCCTGAGGAGACGCCGGCGAACAAGCTCTCCTCCTCGAGCAGCTTGCGCGTGAAGACGATTGCGTCGGTGTTTGTCACGAAGATCTTGCGGTCTAGTAACGAGAGATCGATGATCGGCGGGATGAAGCCGTCTTCGAGCGACCGCAGGCCCTGCACGGGCTCCCCCTGCATCGGCTCCGCGGCGACGATCTTCACCTCATCTCCGAGCTCCTCCTTCAGGCGGCGTCCGTTGCCCATCAGCGTGCCCCCGGTGCCGAGGCCGGCTACAAACGCCGAGACCTCGTCGAGCTCCTCGAGGATCTCGAGCGCGGTACCCGTGTAATGGGCAAGCGGGTTGGCCTGATTGCCGTACTGGTAGGGCATGTAATAGGAAGCATCGTTCTGGGCCATCTCGAGCGCCAGCTCGACGGCTCCGTTCGATCCTTTCGAGCCCTCTGAGTAGACGATCTCCGCGCCGTACATGTGCAGCAGCTCGGTGCGCTCACGCGTGACGTTCTCGGGCATCACGACCTTCACCGGGTAGCCCTTGCGGCTGCAGATCATCGCCAACGAGATGCCGGTGTTGCCCGACGTCGGCTCGAGGATCGTCTGGCCCGGACGGATCGCTGCCTTGTCTTCGGCATCCTCGATCATCGCCCGCGCGACCCGGTCCTTGACCGAGCCGGTGGGGTTATGGGACTCGAGCTTGGCCCAGATCCTCACGCCGGGTTTCGGGCTCAGCCGTTTGAGCTCGACCAATGGCGTGTGGCCGATTGCTTGCACGATGTCGCCGTACCGACCCCCACAGGGCCTGTTCTGAACGTCGGCGGCCATTGCTTTACGAAGTGTAGCGAGGGTGGTTTGGGGGGGCCGACTACCGAGCTCCGCCCGCCATCGCGGGAAGGATCACGAGCGTGTCGCCTTCGCCAACAACCGTTTCGAGGCCATCGAGAACGCGGACGTCCTCGTCATTGAGGTAGACGTTGACGTACCGGTTCAGCCCACCATCGGGCGAGAACAGCTGCGACTGGGCCTCGGGATGTTGCTCGGCCACCGTGTGCAGGATCTCGCCGACCGACGCGCCCTCGGCGCTCAACTCCTTCTCACCGCCCACCGACGGGCGCAGCACAGGCGGGATCCGAACGGTGGCCATCATGGTGAACCCTAGTGTGCGCCGGCGCAAAACGCTTCGTAGTCCGGAAACACGCCCATCTCCGCGTCCGAGATCGAATCGGGATCGCGCGAGCACACCGGGCAGTCCGGGTCGCGGCGGACCTTGACCTCGGTGACACGCGCCGCGAGCGCGTCGTACATCAGCAGGCGACCGATGAGCGCCTCGCCTTCGCCGAGGATCAGCTTGACAACCTCGGTCGCCTGGAGCAGGCCCATCGTCCCGGGAAGCACGCCGAGGACGCCGTTGGCTCCACACGAGGGGGCCAGCTCAGCCGGCGGGGGCACCGGGAACAGGCACCGGTAGCAGGGGCCGTCGTAGGGCTTGAAAACCGACAGTTGTCCCTCGAACCCGAGGATCGCGGCCGAAACGACCGGGATCTGGAGCCGCACCGACGCGTCGTTGAGCAGATACCGTGTGGGGAAGTTGTCCAGGCCATCGACGATGATGTCGTAGTCGGAGATGATCTCCATGATGTTCTCCGACCCCAGGCGCACGGGATACTTGTCGACTTGGACGTCCGGGTTGAGCGCGGTGATCGTCTGCTCGGCGGAGTCCACCTTGGACACGCCGATCCGCTCGCTCGAGTGGATTACCTGACGCTGCAGGTTCGAGAGGTCGACCTCGTCGTTGTCGACGATTCCCAGCGTCCCGACACCGGCAGCCGCGAGGTACAGCGCCGCCGGCGAGCCGAGCCCACCGGCACCCAGCAGCAGCACCTTGGCGTCGAGCAGCTTCTGCTGGCCCTCGATCCCGACCTCAGGAAGCAGCAAGTGGCGCGAGTACCGCTCGCGCTGCTCCGCGGTGAGTGTCCGCGGGAGCTCAACCTCATAGCCGCGGTCCTTCCACAGCGTGAACCCGCCGGTCATCGACTCGACGTTGTCGTAGCCGAGATCCTCGATCAGCGTGCGGGCCGCCCACGCCGAGCGGTTGCCCGACTGGCAGTACAGAATCACGTGTTGCTCGCGATCGGGCACGGTTCCCTCGATCCGCGACTCCAGATAGCTCTTGGGGACGTGCTTGGCGCCCGGGATGTGGCCAGCTGACCACTCTTCGGGCTCGCGTACATCGACGACCACGGCGCCGTTAGAGGCCTGCTCGCGCACGACGGACGGATCGACCTCATCGATCCTGCTCTTGATCTGGCGGAGAACCTCGGCTCCGGACGGACTCATCGTCGAAACTCCTTAAAGGCGGTCTGCTTTCAATACTTCATAGAGTATAGGGGCATGAGAAGCCGGCGGCAGGTGCTTTCCCGGGGCCGCATGAGCTCTACCATCGCCATCGATGCGTCCCCCAGTAGACCACATCACCGCCCCTCCGTTCCCGCCCCGCCTTCCCTGGATCAACGGGTCCATGATCCGGATGGAGCAACAGCTCGGACGGCCGGTGCTGATCGAATTCTGGGACTTCTGCCGCCCGAATTCGATCCATACGCTGCCTTACCTCAAGGCCTGGCACGAGCGCTATGAAGCCGCGGGCTTACGCGTGATCGGCGTACACTCCTCGGGCTTCGTGCCCTCGCAGGATCCCGAAGCCGTACGCAGCGCGGTTGAGCGGCTCGGGATCGCCTACCCCGTTGTGATCGATATCGAGCTCGAGATCTGGCAGCTGTACGGCAACCTCGGCTGGCCGGCCCGCTACCTGTTCACCCAGGAGGGGATGCTTGCCGACTATCACTACGGCGAAGGGGCATACGAAGAAACGGAGCGGGCGATTCAGGAGCTGTTGGGCTTGGACGGGCCGACGCTGCCGCCGCTGCGCCCGGAGGACGCGCCGGACGCGCTGCTCGCCCTGCAGAGCGAGGACGTTCAAGGGATATTTCGCGGCCGGTACGAGGCAGGTGGTGTCTGGGCGGTGTTGGACGGACACGGGTCCGTGACCGTGGGCGCTCGTACCTTCACCGTCGAACATCCCGGCTGCTATGAGCTGCTCTCGCACGCCCACAGCACCGCCGGAGAGCTCGAGCTCGAGCTCGGTGAGGGCGTGCGCTGCCACGCGGTCTGCTTCACGCCGGGCCTGGCGACCTGACTCCGTCGAGCAGGCAACTCAGCTCCGGCGGCCCTTCGGCGCCGAGGCGGGCGCAGAACCCCGGTCGGTAAGGACTCTCGCTCGGCGCCGCCCCCAGGAAGGCGGGCTCATGCACCCAGCTGCCCGTGTTCAGGACCGCGCTTCCGGTCGGGCCTCGCCACTCCGAGCGGTCATCGCGCGGCAGCGGTCCGGCGCGGTGGGTATGCCCGAACAGCACGTGCGCCGCGGATATGTCCAAGCGCGCCAGGACCTCGCCGAACGCCCGCAGGGCGGCGCGCCTCAGCTCGGAACCGGAGACGTCGGCCCGCAGCGGGCCTAGCCCCGCGCGGTTGAGTCCGGCCACAGCGGCTGGAAAAGCGGCGCTCAGTGCCCGCCGACGCCAGCTACGGCGCCCGCTCGTCCGGACCAGCACCTGCCATGCCTGCGCCGAGGCGCCATGCGAGCTACGCCCGAGCTCGGGGCCGCCGCGCTGCGCGATCGCGTGAATCCATTCGTACATCGGTGCGAGCACCCGCTCGTAATCCTCGGCCCGATCGGGCCCAGTCGCGGCTTCGTGCATGATCCGGCCCATCGCTCCGGCACCGAGGCGCTCAAACATCGGGACGGTGGTGTGCCGGTCGCCGTAGTGCCCATGCATCGCGTACACGTCCTCGCGCAGCCAAACGCCCGGATAGGCGACGCGCACGCTCGCGGGCGCCAACCAGCCGGCCATAGCCGCCAGTGGCTCTCCGGGCCGCCAATCAACCTCCGCCTCGAGCCCTAACGGCGACGGCACCCCCTCGCTGGCCCGGCGCTCCAACCACGGCGCCAGCAGGTGATAGTCATGATTGCCGGGGACGAGGAGCACCTCGGCCCCCGAACTCAGTGCGCTTCCAACCGCTCGCAGCACGGGCTCGGAGGCGGCGAGCGCGTCTCGCACCGGCCCGTGGCGAAACTCGATCAAGTCGCCGAGCAGTACCAAGCGATCGACCGTCTCCACCGCCTCGAGCAACGGCGCGCGCGTGATGACTCGCCGCAGCAGGTCGACGCTGGTTTGCGCGCCGAGGTGCAGGTCGGAGACGACCAGCGTCCGCAGGGTCTAGGCCGACGCGGCCGCCAGTGCCTGGCGGATCGTCTTCGGGAGCATGAAGCGGACGTCTTCGTTGACGACCTCGAGCTCCTCGACCTTGTGCGTGCCGCGGACCTTGAAGAAGTCGACCAGCCGCTGGACCAGTTCCTCGGGGGCGCTCGCGCCGGAGGTGATGCCGATCACGCGCCTCCCGTCGAGCCACTGCTCCTCGACCTGGGACTCGTTGTCGATCAGGTACGAGTCGGCGCCGTGTTCGCGGGCCACCTCCACCAGGCGGTTGGAGTTCGAGGAATTATCCGATCCGATCACGAGCACGAGGTCGCACTCCCGAGCCAGCTGCTTAACCGCGGCCTGGCGATTGGTCGTGGCGTAGCAAATATCGTCGGTGCGAGGTCCGACTATCGCCGGGAAGCGCTGCCGCAGAAGCGTGATGATCGAGCGAGTCTCCTCGACGGAAAGCGTGGTCTGGGAGACGTAAGCGATTTTCTCGGGATCCTCGACTTCCAGCGAGTCGACATCGTCCTCGTTCTGGACGAGCACGATGCGCTCCGGGGCCTCGCCCATCGTTCCCTCCACCTCTTCGTGGCCGGCGTGACCGATCAGCACGATCGTGTAGCCCTCGGCCGCGAACTTCCGTGCCTCGACGTGCACCTTGGTCACCAGCGGGCAGGTCGCATCGATCGTGCGCAAGTGCCGGCTGGCGGCGTTGGCGTGGACCGTCGGCGCGACGCCATGGGCGGAGAAGACGGCGGTCGCGCCCTCGGGGATCTCGCTCTCAGACTCGACGAACACCGCTCCTCGCCCGCGTAGCTGCTCCACCACATGCTTATTGTGGACGATCTCCTTGCGGACGTAGACGGGCGCGCCGTACAGCTCCAGCACCCGCTCCACGGTCTGCACGGCGCGGTCGACCCCCGCGCAGTAACCGCGCGGCGTCGCGAGCAGCAGTTTCTCGGGGACGTTGGCCATCGTCCAACAGTGTAGGGGCCGAGGGGGCCCCCTCAGGTTGATCAGTCGTTAGCGGTAACCGACTCGAGGAGGTCAGCGAACTGACGTAGGGCTGCCTCGCGTCGGGTCGGTATGTACTGGCTTGGAACCTCGTCAGCCGGCGGCTCGTAGCCCCGCAACAACTGGCGGGCAACGGATCCGCGGTGCACCTCATCCGGTCCGTCGTAGATGCGCGCCGCCCGTGCATAGCGATACATCGCCTCGAGTGGCAGATCGGTCGAATAGCCGAGAGCTCCGTGCGCCTGGAGCGCACGATCGACGACATCGTGCAGCACTTGTGCCCCGTAGTACTTGATCATCGCGATGTCGGTTCGCGCGGCCATCACGCCCTCGGTGTCCATTTTCCAGGCGGCGTGGAGGGTCATCAGCTTCGCTGCCTGCATCTGCGCCGCCGAGTCGGCGATCCAGTTCTGGATCGTCTGATGGCCGGAGAGCGTCGAGCCGTGCGCGTAGCGGTACAACGAGCGTTCGCACAACATGTCAAACGCGCGTCGCGCCACTCCCAGCCATCGCATGCAGTGGTGGATCCGCCCCGGATACAGACGCTGCTGCGCAATCAGAAAGCCTGCCCCCTGCGCGCCCAGCAGCGCCTGCGCGGGCACGCGTACGTCCTCGTAGAGGATCTCGGCATGGTTGCCGTAGCGGCCGAAGTTCTCCCACGGATGCTCCATCGTCGCCACATCACGGACGATGCGTACGCCGGGCGCATCGGCGTCGACGATGAACATCGACGCGCGCTGATGGGGACTGGCTTCGGGGTCGGTCAGGGCCATCACAATCAGGAAATCGGCGATTGAGCCGTTGGTGGAGAACCACTTCTGGCCGCTGATGACCCAGTCATCGCCGTCGCGCACGGCGGTGGTCTCGAGCAGTGTCGGATCGGAGCCGGCGGTGGTGGGTTCGGTCATGCTGAACGCCGATTTCAGATCCCCCGCCAGCAGCGGGTACAGGTAGCGCTCCTTCTGCTCGGCCGTCCCGGCGAGCGCCAGGATCTCGGAATTGCCCGAGTCAGGGGCAGCGTTTCCGAACGCCAGCGGCGCGATCGGAGACGTTCCCAGGATCTCGTGCATCAGTCCCAGCTTCACCTGACCAAAGCCCTGGCCGCCGAGCTCAGGATCGAGATGCGCAGCCCACAGGCCCTGCCGCTTGACTTCTTCCTCCAGCGGGGCGGCGGCGCGCACCAGGCCGTCCCATCCCAGCTCTTCGATCAGGGTCTCGAGCGGCCAGATGTGCTCGCGAACAAACGTGCTCATCCAGTCGAGCTGACGCTGGAACTCCGGCTCGGTGCAGAATTCCCAGGACACTGCCGGGAAGCGTACTCTTATCGTCCGGCCCCATTACCGCGCGGGGAGCGAGCATGCCGCAGCAGCACCTGGATCGCCTGACCTCAATCGACGCTTCCTTTCTCCACCAGGAAGGGCCGGAGTCGCATATGCACATCGGCGCGGTGCTGGTATTCGAAGGGCCCCCGCCCGCGTTCGAGGATTACCTGGGGCACGTGCGGGGACGGCTGCATCTCGTGCCGCGCTACCGCCAGCGTCTCGCGACGCCGCCGCTCGAAACCGGACGGCCTCTGTGGGTCGACGATCCGTGCTTCAACCTGGAATATCACGTCCGCCACGCGGCGCTCCCGGCTCCCGGCACCGAGGATCAGCTGTTCGAGCTCGCAGGCCGGATCGCCTCTCAGCAGCTGGATCGTTCGAAGCCGCTGTGGGAGAGCTGGCTCGTGGAGGGGCTCGAGGACGACCGCTTCGCGCTGATCTTCAAGACCCACCACTCGCTCGTGGACGGAGTGTCCGGTGTGGATCTGGCGACCGTACTGCTGGACCTCGCGCCGACCCCGGAGCCGCCGCCGGTGGACCTCGAACCATGGCGGCCGAAGGTTGAACCATCCTCGGCAGAACTGGTCCTGGCGGGGGTGCGGGGCATGATCACGACCACGGGCCAGCTCGTGACGCGGTCACTGATGGCGGCGGCCAAGCCGGCAACCTCGCTGGCGCTCGTGCGCGACGCGCTCGAAGGGGTCGGTGAGATCGTTTGGGCCGGCCTGAACCCGGCTCCCGAGACACCGCTCAACGTCGCCATCGGGCCACACCGTCGCTACACGGTCGTCCGCCAGCAGCTCGACGACTACAAGCTGGTCAAGGACGCACTTGGGGGCACCGTCAACGATGTCGTGCTGACGGTCGTCTCGGGTGCGCTCGGCGAGTGGTTGCGTTCCCGAGGGGTGCGCACCGAGGGGCTCGAGATGCGGGCGTTGGTGCCGGTGTCAGTCCGGGCCAAGGACGACCGGGGCTCGCTGGGCAACCGGCTGACGGTTATGCGTGGACCCCTGCCGGTCTACATCAGGGATCCGGTCGCCCGGCTGGAGGTCGTCCGCCAGGCGATGGATGGCCTCAAGGAGTCAAAGCAAGCGGTCGGCGCGGCGACGCTCACGGCGGTGAATAATCTCGCACCGCCGACGATCCTCGCCCAAGCCTCCCGGCTCAATTTCTCCACGCGATTGTTCAACCTGATCGTTACCAACATCCCGGGGCCCCAGTTGCCGCTGTACGTGCTCGGCCGTGAGCTCCGCGATCTGTTCCCGGTCGCGTTCCTGCCCAAGAACCACGCGCTCGCGGTCGCGATCATGTCCTACAACGGAGGGATCGACTACGGCCTGCTCGGCGACTACGACGCACTGCCGGACATCGACATGATCGCCGACGGAATCGACGCGGCGCTTGACGAGCTGCTGGCGGCCGTGCGCGGCAAGTCGACGCGCTCGAAGGCGGCGAGCCCGCCCCGCGCAGTCAACTCCAATGCTCCAAACGAAACCCACCTGGATTCCAACGGCGGGCCCACGCCGATCGTTCCCGCTTCTCACGCGCGCCCCAAGAGCGGTCCCGCCGCGGACATGCGCGCCAAGCGCTCGCGCGGGGCGCGAGCGCCGCGCAAGGGCGCGCCGGACTGATCGTCCGGCGCTCATACCCGGACTGAGCGCTGGGATCGCGCCCTAGATCGCTCTACGGAGGGTCAAAACCCGAGCGCGAACTTGGCGTCTTCGCTCATCAGCTCGGGAGTCCAGGGAGGCGAGAAGGTCATCGTTGGCTGGACCTGCTCCACTCCCTCCAGCTCACCGACGAATTCCTCGATCTGTTCGGACACCTGTGGGCCGATTGGGCACCCCGGGCTCGTGAGCGTGTAGGTCACCCTGACCGTGCCGCCCTCTACCTCTACGTCGTAGATCAGTCCGAGCTCGACGAAATCGAGCCCCAGCTCCGGGTCGATCACGTCGCGAAGTGCGTCTGTGACGTTGTCTACCGAAATCATTCTTGGAGCACAGTGTACGAGACTCGCCCCGGCGACCTTGCATACAAGGGCCAGGTTTCGCTAGGGTTTGCGCGATCGTCGACTTCGATGACAAGCCGCCGACGCTGCGCTGCCGCGGAGACGAGGACCGATCAACGCAGGGCTGTCGCCGGCAAGCACTCGTGCGCGCGATTCGAGCCCAGACCGATGTGGTCGTCGATCTCACCGACCTTGCGTTCGCCGACACCTCGCTGATGTTGGACCTCGCGATGCTCGCCCGCCGCTTGCGAGCCTGCGGCCGCGCGATCCTGGTTCGCGGTGCGCAACCGCAGATCAAGACGTTGATCGAGATGGTCGGGTTAAACCGGCTCGAGGGCGTCAGGATCGAGGGCTTCTTGCCCGCGCTGGCATAGCGGTTCACGACCTCACCGGAACGCCGAGCCGCGCTGAGTACGCTTGCAGTAATGCTTTTGCTCCTGTTGCTAGTTCTCTGGCCGGTAGCGGAACTGCTCGTCGTGATCAAGGTCGCCGAGTCGATCGGGGTTCTGCTGACGATCGCGCTGCTGATCGCCGCTTGGCCGATCGGGCTGTGGGCGTTGAACTCTCAGGGCCGGGCCGCCTGGCGGCGCCTGAGCGTGGCGGTATCGGAAGGCAGGCCGCCGGCGCGGGAGGTAGCCGATGGCGCACTGGTTCTGTTAGGCGGCAGCTTGCTGATCATCCCGGGCTTCATCACGGACATCATCGGACTTTGCGCGCTGCTCCCTCCGACGCGCGCGCTGATGCGCGTACTCCTGATCCGCAACTTCCGCAGCCGCGTGGTCGTGCGCGCCGCCGGCCTTGGCCGCCAGCCTTACGACGTCGACTCCACGGCCAGAGATCTCGATCAGCCCCGGCTTCAGTCATGACCAGCGCTCTGAGGACCGTCACCTTCGGTGACCTCGACGCCGGCGTGTGGGGCGTGGTGTGGGGCGCTGAGGAGCCGTTCGTCGCGCTGGGCTTAGTCGATGGCGCTGAGCTGCCCTGCTCCCGCGCGGCGCTCGAGGGCGTGGGGGTCGGCGAAGACTGGCGGATCACCACCGAGCGAGGCGAGCTGACGGTGACCGCACAAGGCGACGCCGCCGCCGCGTCCGCCCCGTCTGGTTTCGATCAGCTGTGCCGGGTGCGCGGACGCGTGCTGCTCGACGGCGAAGAGAAGGCCGTCGACTGCCTGGGTCGCCGAGGATCGCGGATCGAGCGCCCCGACTTCAGGCGCTTTGCCTCGCTCCGAGATGTCTCGGCCTGGTTCGAGCCCGACGAGGGAATCTCCCTGGTGTCGCTGCGTCCTCGGAAGGCATCCGGGCACTCCGACGACGTGATGGCGGCGGCCCTGTTCGCGCCAAGCGCGACCGTCGCCGTGGCCGAACCGCGCCTGTCGACCACGTACACGGCCGCAGGCGTGCCCTCGCGCCTAAGCCTCGAGCTGTGGCTGGACGACGCGGACGAGGAGACGGCCCAGTACCCGCGGCGCGCCGCCGGAGAGGCGATCGGCGCCCGAGCCCGCTTTCGTCAGGGCGAGCTCGATTTCAGTGCAGAGCTCCTTCGCTGCCACAGCCAGGGCCGCGAAGGCGCCGGCGTGTATCTGCTCGTGCGGGCCGCATGAGCAGGATCGAGGCGGTGATCAGCGATTTCGGCGGGGTGCTGACCTCACCGCTGCTCGACTCGTTCACCAATTTTCAAAATTCGTCGGGTATCCCGCTGGAGGCGCTAGGCGGCGCGATGGCGGCGGTCGCGGCGCGCGACGGTGTCAACCCGTTGTTCGAGCTCGAGACGGGGCGCATGACCGAAGCACAGTTTCTGCGCTCGCTCAGCGACGAGCTGACCTTAGCGCTCGGGCACGAGATCGAGCTGCACGGCTTCGGTGAGCAGTACTTCGAGAGCCTCCATCCGAACGGACCGCTGATCGACTACATGCGCGAGCTGCGCGACCGGCGCTACAAGCTCGCGATCTGCACCAACAACGTCCGTGAATGGGAGCAGCTGTGGCGGGCCAAGCTACCCGTCGAGGAGATCTTCGACGTGGTCGTCGACTCTGCGTTCGTCGGCACCCGCAAGCCAGAGCCCCAGATCTACGAGATCACCTTGCAGCGCCTCGGGGTTCCCGCGCCGGGTGCGCTGCTCCTCGACGACATCGAACTCAACTGCCAAGCGGCTCGCGAGCTCGGGATCACGGCGGTTTGGTTTCGCTCGACCGAACAGGCGATCGAGGAGATTGAGGCCGCGCTCGCAGCCGACTAAGGTCGGCTCCGGCCGGTCTTAGTTCTCCGCGCCGAGGCGGTCCCAGCAGTAGAGCTCGAGGCACTCGCGCGCGAGCTCGATGCATCGTTGCTCGGACAGCCACGGGAGCACCGTGTCAAGCGCCTGCTCCTCGCCCACTCCTGCCTCAAACGCCTCCTCGCCCCGAAATCCGGCGGCGACCTTCAGCGCCTCACGGCGGTTCTCTCCTAGCGATGGAAAAACGTTGACGAGAAACTCCTTGCTGGGCACGGGATGCCCGACCTCAAGCGACGCATGCCATGCCGCGAGCATCGACAAGTCGTGCTCGTCGAGATCGGCAACCGCCTTGGCGTAGTGCGCCTCGAGCTCCGACTCCGGGATCTCGTCCACCCACGCGCGGACGACTTCCCCCAGGATCTGCCGGCGCGCCTCGCGCCCGACCGAGTCGGCTATGACCCTGATGGCGTTCTGCGGTTCGATGAAGCAGAGTGACATTGGCGCTCCGGCTGGTGAATTCGGATGCCGCAGAAGGTAAGCGGTCCACCGGACGGCTTCGCCCTACCGAGGAGGCTGGGATATCCGCCGCGATATTGGCGGCGGATATCCCATGCTGCGGAGGCGGGGCGATCGCGCCCAGGGGCCGGAGGCGACCTGCGAGCGACCGCTCGCCAGCCTCCTGCGGGCGCTCCGGACCAGCGGTCCGCAGCACGACGTCGACGTGACGCTAGGCAGCGGGCAGACGATCGCCTGCGAGGCATGCTTCGAGTGCGAGTGCGCCTGCGCCATTACCGGCCCGCCGATTGCGGCGAGTGCGACCGTAGCGACACGAGCAGTCAACGGCGAATCGCGACCTCCGAGCGGCGCCAGCTACAGCCCGAGCGCGCCGCGCGTCGAGCTGAGCGCCTCGGGGTCAGGCTCGGCGAGCTCCCCCAGCCCGAGTGTCGCCCGTTCGCCGTGCCCCCAGTTGTAGAGCCCCACGTCCAGGGCCTCGAGCGGCAAGCCTGCGGCACCGGCCAGATCGGCCGCGCGCCGCTCGAGCAGCAGCCGGTCGCCGATCCCGAAGGCCCGCTTGGCGGCGACGGTCACCTCATTTGCGCCGCCGAGTTGGAGCGCATCCGGCGCCAATTCGTACGCGCCGAGCCGCCCGAGCGTCACCAGCAAGTCAAACCGGGCGTCGCGGTGAAAGCCCGGCAGCGCCAGCCTCTCAAACGCCCGCGCGAACCTTCGCTGAGGTTCCCAAGCCGCCTCTCCGGTGAACGCCGCCGCCTGCGAACCGGCCCGGCCAGCCCAGGCACGGTAAGCCTCGATCGTCCGCGTCCCCCGGGTCGGATCGTGAGCGGTGCGGGGACCCGTCAGTGAGTCCTCGAGCCGGGGGTCAGCTCCGGAGCGCCACGAATTGCGAGCCTCGCGAATCGCCGCGAATGGGTCCTCCCCGTCGAGCGGGCACAGATAGGCGATCAGAAACGCCAGCCAGGTCCGCTCCTCGAGGTCCGCCCCGCTGTCGGCCACGTCGCCGTACAGTCCCGGCGGGTTCTCCGACAGGAGCCGCAGGCGCGTGGTCGCGTAGGCCAGCTCGTCCGCCAGGCGCTCCGCCTCGGCGCTCGATTTCAAGCCGGGGACCAGCGGCGAGCCGTAACCGTCGTCGGCCCCCCGCGTCAGGCGCCGGACGCGCACGCCGGTTCCCGCCCGGCCCCCGGAGCGAGCGCCCGACCCCGCGGCCCGCGATGGCCGGGGCGCAGGCGTGCTCGAACGTGGAGCACCGGAAGACACGATTGGCCGCAGCTCGATCGACTGCTCGCGCGAGCAGATCGGACAATTCTGCAGAAGGCGGTTGTGGCGGCAGAACGTGGGCATGGACATCATCCTCGCACGCTCAGCGCCGATGCCGGCCGGCTCCGACACGCGCGGGGGTCTCGAGAATCCCCCGCCGACCGAAGTCGTAACCAGTTATACTCGTTAGATGGTTATGGCAGCCGGGCAACTTCCCGACCACGGAGAGACTCCGGTCACCCGCGTGACGCTCCGGTACGGGAGCGCTGCGGACCGCAAGCGGTTGCGAGACCTGGCCGCGCTCGACAGCGCCGCGGCACCCAACGGCGCCGTGCTGGTCGCCGAGGTCGACGGCAGGCTGCGGGCAGCGCTACCGCTCGATGGATCGGAGCCGATCGCGGACCCGTGTCACCGCGGCGCCGAGCTGATCGACCTGCTCCGCGTCCGCGCTGCGCAGTTGGCCCGCGGCTAGGCCAGCGGCCGCGATCCCCGCTCGGGGGGCAGCGACGCGTCAAGTCTGCAGCGGTTTCTCGGTCAGTGAGGCCCCGGCGACCTCCTGGCGGCGGTGCTCCTTACCGTGCCGGATCACCTCCCGGAAGCTCTTGAAGCGGAAGATGAACACCAACGCCGCAAAGCCGAGCACTGAGCTCAAGACCGCGGTCGCGATCTGCTGACCGACCGAGAACGCGGCCACGTCGGCGCTGTGGGCGAAAATCGTCAGCAGCAGAGCCTGCTGGACGCCGGCTCCACCGGGGGTGAAAGGGAACACCGAGGCGACAACCTGGACGCCGAGGACGAGCAGCGCGTTGCGGACCGAACCGCCGATGTGAAAGGCATCGAGCAGCGCCCAGTAAGCGGCGAACCTCGCGACCCAGCTCGCGAACTGCCACGTGGCCATTTGATCGCGGTAGCGCCGGCGATCGCGGAGGATCACCAGGCCCTGCTTGATCCGCTGCCAGAACGCTCTTACGCGAGCTGACAGCAGCGCGAACGCCACCACGAACCCGATCGCCACCAGCGTCAGCAGGAACAGCGTGAAGCGCATGTTCGAAGCGAAGAAGCTGATATCGAAGGCGGGCAGCTTCGAGAAATCGGGAGGCTTGGGGAACACGCCCTGTGTGAACGAAAAGCCCATCACCAGCAAGCCCATGAACCAGTCGAAGATCACGACCGTTGACAGCGCCGCCGCCACCGTCGGATAGCTGCTCGCCGGAATCGACACGCGGGTCAAGAACAGCTGCGCGATGTTGCCGCCGCCCAGCGGAAACACGTTGTTGACCGCGTAGGCGACCATGTAGGCCCCCCAGATGTCGCGCCACCGCACCTTTTCCCCCGGATATGCCGCGCGCACCGCGTTGAACAACGCCCGGGAGCGCAGCAGGAGGTAGAGGGCGTACAGGGCCAGACCGATGAGCAGCGAGATCCAGCTGAGGTTTGCCAACTGCGAGAAGAACTTGCCCGTTGAATCGAGCAGGTGGCTGATCGTCGAGCCGATCGAGGTGCTTGCATGGTGCTGAGCTACGGCGGGGATGACGGCCACGGGTACACGGTCGCACACCGGGCGGCCGTGCATCACGCCCGGGCGCAAGCCTTCGCATTAAGAGAACCGGGGGGCCCAGATCCATCTGGGCCCCCCGGAGAGTCAGGGAAGTGGGGGCGCAGTTCCCTGACCGACAGGGGCGAGTTTCCCCGTCCCAAGCTTTCGCTAAACCAAAATCCTCCTCATTTCTCGCACCCGATCTCTGGAGGACAACCCGAGACCAGAAGCCTAGCATTCCCGCAACGGCTTTCGCGGAAACGTATCCGCGGCTAATCGTGACGAACCGGAGCGTTTCGGCCCAACAGTTTGGCCTCGGCCTCGGCGTCAGCGTCCGCGGGTGCCCGGCCCGCTGAAAAACTCCTCGCCGGGACGAACGTTGAAAGCCCCTTCGGCCTCGTGGCGCAATGTCCGGTCAGCCTCGCCACTCCAGGCGCCAACTGCGAGCATCTCGCGGTCCTGATCCATCGGTGTGCCGCCGAGAGCCTTGTTGACGATCCGCGCGCATTTGCGGCCCTCGGCAATCGCGGTCACGACCAGCGACTGCCCGATCCGAGCGTCACCGCAGGCGTACACGCCGCCCGCAGAGGTCCGGTAGGTCTGTTTGGTGCTGAGGTTCCCGAGCTTATCGAGGTTGAGTGCGAGCTGCTCGACCAATCCTTCGTGCTCAGGATGCTCAAAGCCGATCGCGATCAGCACCAGGTCCGCCTCGAGCACGAACTCGCTGCCCGGTACCGGGGTCAGATCCCGCGAGGAGGTCCCCGTTACCTGACGGGCGTAGACGTGGCTCACGAGACCGTCCATCCCGCCGAAGCCGGTCAGTTCGGTCCCCCAGCGCCGCTTGCCGCCCTCTTCGAGCGCGTAGGTCATCGGTGTGCGCTTGGGAGGCAGCGGCCACGGATGGCGCGGGTCGCGGCCATCGCTCGGCAGTTGGGCGTAAACATCGAGCATCACGACGCTGCGGGCGCCTTCGCGGTGGGAGTTCGAGATGCAGTCCATGCCGGTATCACCGCCACCGATGACGATCACTCGCTTGCCCTTGGCGATGATCTCGGAGCCCGGGATCGGGGCCTTGAACGGGCGGCACTGCTGCTCGGCGACCCATCGGTTGCGCTGATAGAGGTAGTCCATCGCGAAGTGGATGCCGTTTAGGTCGCGGCCAGGCGCGTCGAGGTCACGGGACACCCGTGATCCAATCGCCAGCACGACGGCCTCGTGGCGCTCTCTCAGCTCCTCCGCGGAGATCTCACGTCCGACGTCGGTGTTGTAGACGAACTCGATCCCCTCCTGCGCGAGGATCGCCACCCGACGGTCGATGATCCACTTCTCGAGCTTCGCGTCGGGAACGCCGAAGCGGAGCAGGCCGCCCGGGCCCTCGTCGCGCTCGTACACGGTAACCGCGTGACCGCAGCGGTTGAGCTCGGCCGCGGCCGCGAGTCCGGCCGGTCCTGAACCAACCACCGCAACCGTTCTTCCGGTGCGACGATCGGGCGGCTCCGGAGCGACCCAGTCTTCGGCAAACGCCCGCTCGATGATCGCCAACTCGATCTGCTCGATCGTCACCGGATCATCGTTGATCGCCAGTACGCAAGCGGACTCGCAAGGAGCTGGGCAGATCAAGCCCGTGAACTCGGGGAAGTTGTTGGTGGCGTGGAGCTGATCCACCGCCTCGCGCCACTTGCCCCGATACACGAGGTCGTTCCAGTCCGGGATCAAATTTCCGAGTGGGCAGCCTTCGTGGCAGAACGGAATCCCGCAGTCCATGCAGCGGGCGCCTTGGCGCTTGATCTCATTCTCTGGTTGCAGCGCGAAATACTGGCTGTAGTCGCGCACGCGCTCGCGCGGGTCACGCTTGTCGACGCCAACCCGGTGAATCTGGAGGAAGGCGCCGAGCTCACCCATGGGGCTGGGGAATGTAGCAGTGGTTCTCAGGATCGTTAGCGTGTGGCCGCGATGGCGGACCGGCTACAGCTCCTCCCGCACGGCCCTTTCTCCTTGCAGGCCGCGGCCGGGTTCGCGTTCGGCCCGACCGAGGGGCAAATCGCGGAAGTGCGGCGTCCGTTCCGACCCTGGTGCACCGTGCTGATCAGGCTCGGGGGCGACCGCGCCGCAGGCGCTCCCGGGAGCCGAGTTTAGGCCTCGACGGCCTCGAGCTCCAGTTGCTGCTCTAGCGCCCGCCGGTAGTCCCGCGGCATCACCTTCACGAACCGGTCCCGGGCGACTCGATCCCACGATGCGAGCACATTGCGGCCGACGAGCGAGCCGGTTCGAGCGACGTGCTCCTTGATCAGCGCCTGGACCTCGGCCTCGTCGTCGGCGGTCAGCGGCTCGAGGTCGACGAGCTCGCGGTTGCAGCGCCGCGCAAAGCCACGGTCGACGTCGTACACGTACGCGATCCCGCCACTCATCCCGGCGGCGAAATTGCGGCCGGTGCGGCCCAGCACGACCACGCGGCCGCCGGTCATGTATTCGCAGCCGTGGTCGCCAACCCCCTCCACAACGGCATGCGCACCGGAGTTGCGAACCGCGAACCGCTCGCCGGCAAGGCCCCGGAAGAAGGCGCGACCCGAGGTTGCTCCGTAGAGCGCGGTGTTGCCGACGATCATGTTCTCCTCGGCCCGGAAGCGGGCCTTGTCCGGCGGGCGCACGGAGACGACTCCGCCCGACAGGCCCTTGCCGGCATAGTCATTACTCTCGCCGCGCAGCGACAAGGTCACACCGGGAGCCAGCCAGGCGGCGAAGCTCTGACCGGCGGAGCCGTTAAACGTGAGCTCGATCATGCCGTCCGGCAGCCCCAGGCTACCGTGCTGGCGGGCGACCTCACCCGACAGAATGCCGCCCACGGCGCGGTTCACATTGCGCACCGGGATCGGTCCAAGCTTCACCGTCTCCCGCCGCTCGATCGCGGGGGCGCACCGGCGCAAGAGCTCCCAATCGAGCGCGTCGTCGAGCACCGGAACCTGCGACCGCGTGCGGCGGCGGGGGGCGCCCGCGGGGACGTCGGGCTCGGTGAAGATCATCGATAGGTCGACGCGCTTGGCCTTCCAGTGCTCGATCGCATCGGCCGTTTCGAGCAGGTCGCTCCGGCCGATCATCTCCTCCAGGCGCCGGATGCCGAGCGAGGCCATGATCTCGCGTACCTCCTCGGCCACGAGCATCAAGTAGCCGGTCACATGCTCGGATGTGCCTCGGAAGCGCCTGCGGAGCTCGGGGTCTTGGGTCGCGATCCCAACCGGGCAGGTGTTCAGATGGCAGACGCGCATCATGATGCAGCCCATCGCGATCAGCGGCGCGGTCGAGAAGCCGAACTCGTCGGCGCCCAGTAGCGCTCCGACCACGACATCGCGACCGGTCCTCATCCCTCCGTCCACCTCTACCACGATCCTGGAGCGCAGGTCGTTGAGGAGCAGCGTCTGCTGGGTCTCGGCAAGTCCGATCTCCCACGGGACTCCTGCGGATTGCACCGAGGACTGTGGCGAGGCGCCGGTACCGCCGTCGTGACCGGCGATCGTGACGTGGTCGGCATTCGCCTTCGCGACGCCCGCGGCGACGGTGCCAACTCCGACCTCGGAGACGAGCTTGACCGACACCGACGCGCTCGGGTTGGCGCAGCGCAGGTCGTAGATCAGCTGCTTGAGATCCTCGATCGAGTAGATGTCGTGATGGGGCGGGGGGGAAATTAGTCCGACGCCTTGGGTGGAGTGCCGAATCCGAGCGATGTAGTCGTCGACCTTGTGGCCGGGCAGCTGGCCGCCCTCGCCGGGCTTGGCGCCCTGCGCCATCTTGATTTGCAGCTGATCGGCGTTGACGAGATAGTGGACGGTGACGCCGAAGCGTCCCGACGCCACCTGCTTGATCGCGGATCGCCGCAGATCGCCGTTCTCGTCGGGCGTGTATCGCGATGGGTCCTCTCCCCCCTCGCCGGTGTTCGACCGCGCGCCGATCCGGTTCATCGCGATCGCGAGCGTCTCGTGGGCTTCGCGGCTGAGCGCTCCCAGGCTCATGGCACCGGTCGTGAAGCGCTTGACGATCTCGGTCGCGGGCTCGACCTGATCGAGCGGGACCGGGTCGCCTGCCGGCCGCAGCTTCATCAACCCTCGCAGCAGCCCCTTGCGGACCGCCTCCTCGTTGACCAGACGCGCGTACTCGGCGTACGTCTCCCGGGGGGCACCATTGTGGCCCTGGACCGAGTGCTGGAGCTTGGCGATCGTGTCGGGACTCCAGACGTGCAGCTCGCCGTCGCGTCGCCACTGGAGCACGCCACCGACGGGCAGCAGGTCACGTTCGGTTCTCGGATAGGCACGGAAATGGCGCTCCATCGCCTCGGTCGAGAGCTCCTCGAGCCCGACGCCGCCGATCCGCGAGGCGGTACCGGTGAAGTATTTGTCGATCAGCTCCCGCCCCAAGCCGACCGCCTCGAAGATCTGCGCCCCGCAGTAGGACTGGATCGTCGAGATACCCATCTTCGAGATCGTCTTCATCAAGCCCTTGCCGATTGCCTTGACGATCCGCTGCTCCGCCTCGTCCCGATCGAGATCCTCGGGCAGCAGCGAGCGGTCAGTGAGCTCATCGAGCGACTCGAACATCACGTACGGGTTGATCGCCGCGGCGCCATAGCCGATCAGCGTCGCCATGTGGTGAATCTCGCGCGGCTCTCCGGATTCGATCACCAGGCCCGTGCGCAGGCGTGTTCCCCGACGAACCAGGTGATGGTGCACGGCGCCGACGGCCAGCAGCGACGGGATCGCGACGCGCTCGGGTCCGAGATTACGGTCAGAAAGAATCAGGATGTTGGCGCCGTTGTCGACGTAGCCGGCGGCCTCCTCGCACAGCGCCTGCAGCCGCGCCTCCATTCCGTCAGGACCCTGCTCGATCGGCCAGCTGATATCGAGGGTCGCGGCATCGAACACGTCGTGGGAGACCTGGCGAAGCTTCTCGAGCTCGTGGTTGCGGAGGATTGGCTGGTCCATCACCAGCATGTGAGCCTGGTCGGGCGACTCGGTGAGCAGGTTCACCTCCGCTCCAACCCCGGCTTGCAGGCTCATCACGACCGACTCGCGAATCGGATCGATCGGCGGGTTGGTGACCTGCGCGAACAACTGCTTGAAATATGAGAACAGCGGCGGCTGGCGGTCGGACAGAACCGCCAGCGAGGCGTCGTTGCCCATGCTGGCGACCGGCTCCTCGGCGTTGGCAGCCATCGGCGCGATGATCAGCTTCAGGTCCTCCTGCGAGTAGCCGAACGCGAGCTGCTTGGAGCGCAACGGCTCGATCCGGGGAGCCCGTGGCTCGCGCTCCGGGAGGGCGTCGATATGGACGACCGAGCGCTCGTACCACTCACCGTAGGGCTTGCGGCGCGCGACGCGGCGCTTGACCGCTTCGTCCTCGACGATCTTGCCCTCCTCGAGGTCGACCAGGAACAGCTTGCCGGGCGCGAGCCGCCCCTTGCGCTGAATGTGCTCCGGCGCGATCGTGGCCACGCCGGCCTCGGAGGCGAGTACGACGTACCCCTCGGTGTCCTGCACCCAGCGACCCGGGCGCAGGCCGTTGCGATCGAGCACCGCGCCGGCGAGACGGCCGTCGGTGAACACGACCGCTGCCGGACCGTCCCACGGCTCCATCAGGCAGGAGTGAAAGTCGTAGAAGCCCTTGACGTCGGGATCGAGGCCGGCGCGTGTTCTATAGGCCTCGGGCACCATCATCATCACCGCGTGCGGGATCGAGCGGCCGCTGAGCACCAGCAGCTCGAGCACGTTGTCGAAGATGGCCGAGTCAGAGCCACCTTCTTGGACGACTGGGATGACCTTCTCCATGTCATCGCCGAAGAGCTCGCTGGCAAGCTGCGACTCGCGAGCCCGCATCCAGTTGATGTTCCCGCGCAGCGTGTTGACCTCGCCGTTGTGGGCGATCATCCGGTAGGGATGGGCGAGCGCCCAGCTCGGGAACGTGTTGGTCGAGAAACGGGAGTGGACGAGCGCTAGCCGAGAGGCCACGCGCGGATCGCGCAGGTCGGTGAAGTAGCGAGGCAGCTGAGGCGCCGTGAGCATCCCCTTGTAGACGATCGTGCGCGAGGAGAAGCTCGAGATCGCCAGCTCGCTCCCAGCGGCGCGCTCGATCACGCGGCGGACCACGTACAGCTTGCGCTCGAACGCCTCCTGGTCCTCGATCCCATCGCCGGCCGTCACGATCACCTGCCGGATCACTGGTGCCGACAGCCGCGCGGTGTCTCCGACGTTGCGGTCGTCGACTGGGACATCGCGCCACCAGAGCGCGTTCTGGCCCTCTTCCTCGATCTTCTCCTCGATCAGCTGCTCGAGCACGATCCGGCGCTCGGCGTCCGATGGCAGATAGCAGACACCGACTCCGTAGAGACCCCGCGGCGGCAGCTCGACGCCGGCGACGGCGCGGATGAAGGCGTCGGGAATCTGAAGCAGGATTCCGGCGCCATCGCCGGTGTTGGGGTCCGCGCCTTCGGCGCCGCGATGCTCGAGGTTCTCGAGCGCGTCGAGTGCCTTTTCCACGACCGCGTGAGTCGCTTCCCCCCAGAGCTTGGCGACCAGCGCGATGCCGCACGAGTCATGCTCGTGTGCGGGGTCGTAGAGACCAGTGGCCCCGGGCGGAGCTGAGCGATGATTCATCGAGGCAGTGTCCTGAAAGTCGGGGACACGAAAGAGACGACGCTGGCGAGAACGCAAAGCGTACCAGCGAGTATTAGCGGCGCGTTAGCGAATGCTGATCAGCGCTTGGCCTTGGCGGGCTGCCGACTCGGCTTTGTGCCATCGGTCCCGGCGGCACGCTTACGGGGCTTTGGCGCGGGCGCTGGATCCTCCTCGTCAGGGCGCATCGCCGCGAGGCTCGCCTCGAGCGCAGCCATCAGGTCTGGTGCGGCCGCCGGTTCCTCCGCCTCCGGCGCCGTCGCGATCTCCTCACCGGCCGCCTTACGCTCGATCAGCGCGAGCACGCGCTCTCGGTATTCGTCTCGATACTTGGTGGGTTCGAAGTCCGCCGACAGCGACGCGATCAGTTGCTCGGCCATCTTCAGCTCCCGATCACTGGCCTGGGCGTCGGCGACGGAAGCGAGCTCGTCGAGCCGCTCGGGGGTGAGTACCTCGTCGCCGAACAGCATCGTCGTGAGTGTCAGGACATCGCCAGTCGGGCGCAGGGCGCACAGCTGCTGCTTGGAGCGCAGGACCACCCGACCAATTCCCACCTTGCCGGATTCCTCCATCGCGTCGAGCAGCAGGCGGTAGGCCTTCGCTCCCCCAGCCGTCGGCGCGAGGTAATAGGAGTGGTCGTAGTAGATCGGATCGATCTCTTGCAGGTCGACGAACTCCTCGATATCGATCGTCTTGGTCGCCTTCGGGTCGAGGGCGTCGAGCTCCTCGGGGTCGATCAGCACGTAGCGATCGGGCGTGATCTCATAGCCCTTGACGATCTCCTCGTAGGGGACTTCGTCACCGCTGGTGGCATCGACCCGCTTTTGGCGCACCCGGGCGCCTGTCTTGCTCGAGAGCTGGTGAAAGCGAACCGTCTTGGGGGATGTGGCGCTGTACAGCTTGATCGGCACGTTGACGAGCCCAAAGCTGATTGCGCCTGACCAGATTGCGCGGGCCATGCCAGGTTTGTATAGCGAATGAGCGCCGCGATCAAGCGCTGAGGGGGGTCTTGCTCGCCGAACATTAAACGCCGGAGCACAATCGAGATCTCACAAGATTGCGCCCCCGAACGTTTCATTGCCAGTGAAGTTGCCCCCTTTCCAGGAGCTGCTCGACAGCCACGGACGCGATGTGCACCGATTCCTGATTGCAATCGTGGGTGCCGGAGCGGCCGATGATTGCTACCAGGAGACATGGCTTGCGGCACTCCGCGCCTATCCGCGACTGCGCGACGCATCGAGCCTCCGCAGCTGGGTGCTGACGGTCGCTCATCGCAAGGCAATCGACCATCTGCGCCGGGAGCACCGCCAGGCGGTCCCGGTCGATGAGGTGCCCGAGCGCCCCCAGCCGCCTGCCGAGGAAGTCGACGGAGACCTTTGGGGCCGGGTGGGCGAGCTTCCACGCAAGCAGCGCACCGCGATCGCGCTCCGGTTCGTCGCTGATGCCGGCTACGCCGAGATCTCCGACGTGATGGGAACCAGCGAAGAGGCCGCCCGGCGCAACGTCCACGAAGGACTCAAGCGACTGCGAAAGGAGTACCAACCATGAACGATCTCGATCAATTCGCCGACGCATTGCCCGAGCTCCCGTTGCCGGAGCTCGACCTTGCCGCGGCGGCGGCCGGGTTGCTCGACGTCGCCTACGCGACGCTGGACTCGCCCGTCGGGATGTTGCTGCTGGCGAGGACCGAGAAGGGACTCGTGCGTGTCGCTTACCTTGATGGTGAGGACGAGGCGGCGGTCCTGGCGGACCTCGCCGCCCAGCTCTCGCCCCGCGTGCTCCACTCGCCGCGAGGGCTCGATGAGCCAAGGCGCGAGCTCGACCAGTACTTCACCGGCGCGCGCCAGGAGTTCGAGCTACCGCTCGACTGGGGGCTCTCGCGGGGGTTCGCCCGGCGAGTTCTGCGCGCTACCGCAGGCATTCCGTATGGGTCGGTGTCTACCTACAAGCGCGTCGCGACCGAGGCTGGGAGCCCCCGCGGCCACCGGGCCGCCGGCAACGCCCTCGGCTCCAATCCGCTGCCGATCGTGGTCCCCTGCCACCGGGTCCTGCACTCGAGCGGCGGGCTGGGCGGCTACACGGGTGGCATCACGCGCAAACGGCTGCTGCTGAGCGTTGAGGGCAGCCCCGAGAACGGATAGCGCCTGGCGCGCCGCTGCATGCGTGAATCTCATCTCGGGTATCACAATGAGTTGATGGACTTCCTGAAGCCAGCGCGTGCCTTCGATAGCTTCCAGCAGCGGCACCGCTGGTTGGCGATTCCGCTGGCGGTCGTCAAGAAGTTCGGTGATGACCAGGCCGGGAACCTCGCGGCGCTCGTCGCCTACTACGCGTTCTTCTCGATCTTCCCGCTACTGCTGGTGTTCGTGACGATCCTCGGATACGTCCTGCAGGGCGATACCAGCGCGCAGAAATCGATCACGAACTCGGTGCTCGGCCAGTTTCCTGTCGTCGGCACCAAGATCGAGCCCCAAGCTCTCCACGGGAGCGCAATCGCACTGGTCATTGGTCTGGTTGTCTCACTGTGGTCCGGCCTCGGGGTGACGCAGGCGTCCCAGAACGCGTTCGATCGGGTCTGGGCGGTTCCGATGAAGGACCGGCCGAACTTCATCCATTCCCGGCTGCGCGGCGTCGCACTCCTGGCCTCGCTCGGCGTCCTGTTCATCGTCGCAACGCTCGCCTCCGGACTGGTTACCGGCGGGCTTGGCGGCCCACTGCTGAAGGTCGCCGGCATTGTGGTCTCGCTGCTCGTGAACTTCGCGCTGTTCGGCGCCGCCTTCCGCCTGTTGACGGCGAAGGCAATCCCTACCCGTTGCCTGTGGGTCGGGGTGATCGTCGCCGGGATCGTCTGGGAGATCTTGCAGATCGTGGGCGGCTACTACATAGGTCATGTACTGAAGAACGCGAGCACCACGTACGCCCAGTTCGCGTTCGTGATCGCACTGCTCGTGTGGTTGCACCTTGGCGCCCAGATGACGCTGTATGCCGCCGAGGTCAACGTCGTGGTAGCTCGCAACCTGTGGCCCCGGAGCCTGCTCGGGCCGCCCGCCGTCCCGGCCGACGAGGAGACCCTGCGCGCGCTCGCGAAGGTGGAGGAGCGCCACGACATCGAGAAGGTCGACGTCGAGTTCCACTGAGCTCAGAACAGCCGGTCGGGCGCCTCGCGCCGCGTCAGCTCCAGCGGCCACGAGCACAGGCCGCCCTCGGCAGGGCAGCCCTGGCAAAGGGCCCGGTGGGGCTCGGCGCTGACGGCGAACTCGCGTCGCAGCACCCCAGCGGCGAGTTCGCTGAGCTGGTGCTCGAGGTTAGCGCGGTCGCGCGCCGAAAAGGTCTCGGTGACCGGTCCGGCCGGCAGCTCCAAGAAGGTGTGCACGACCTCGACCTCGGAGGAGCCTGAGCGCAGCGCGGCGACCGCGTAGATCAGCCGCTGGGTGGCGTACTGACGAGCGACCAGTTCTCCCGGATCAGCTCCCTCGAGCCGATCGCTCTTGTAGTCGACGACCAGCATTCGACCGCCCGGCTCCCGCGCCAGGGCGTCCAATGCCCCGGTGATCATCACGCCACCGTCGATCAGAAACGAGAATCGCTGCTCGCGGCGGACGTCGGTGGCCCGGGCGAGACGGGCGCAGAGTTCGCTGCCGGCGAACGCTTCGACGAGCTCGACAACATCCTCGTAAGGACCGCGACCAGCTAATCCGGCCCGCTCGGCCGCCACGGCAATCGCTTCCGGGCTCGGCCGCAGGGGTCGGCGAAAATCCAGCCGCTCGAGCAGCGCGTGCACCAGGATCCCGCGCTCGGTGGGTCCTAGACCGGCGCCCGCCCCGCCCCGCGGGGCTAGCGGCGGCAGCCCGAGCACGCGCTCGGCATAGAAGCGGTAGCCGCAGCGCTCGTACTCACCGAGAGACGAGTAACTGAGAGTCGCGACCGGCGGCGGCTCGGGTGGCTGGGGCACGGCCGGCGGCGCCGGTGCAGGGGCGACTGGCGAGCACTCCGGTGCGGGCAGGGTGCGTGGCTCATCGACCGCGTCGGTCGGAGAGACGATGCTCCACTGCACACCGGCGTCGGTCGACCGATCACGCTCGCCAACCAGGCTGGCGATCTCGGGAACCAGCGCCGGTGCGATCCAGGCGATCGGCGCGGACCCGCCGTTACCGGGTGAGCCAAGCGCGTCGAGCTTCGCCGCGCCACTGACGATCAACCGCTCGCGGGCCCGGGTCATCGCTACGTAGAACAGCCGGCGCTCCTCGTGCTCCTCGCCGCGCTGGCGCTCCTCGCCGAGCGCCTTGTAATCGAGCGCCGGCTCGCGCCTGCCGGTCCCGGGCTGAGCCAGCCGGAGTCCAAACCGCCCATCGCAGCCAACGCGCAGCAGCTCGCCGCCCCACCGCGGAGAGCGCCCCAGGTCGGCAACGCAGACGGTCTCGAACTCGAGTCCCTTCGCGCGATGGATCGTCATCAGTCGCACCGCGTCGAGCGCTTCACCCTCGACCGGTGCCTCGCTTTCGCGCGCATCTGGGCCGAAGGTGCGGCCGCGCACCAGCTCCAGGAAGCCACGCACACCGAAGCCTCCTTGGCCCTCGTACTCGAGCCCGAGGCGCATCAACTTGCGGACGTTGGCCAGCCGCCGCTCCCCTCCCGGCAGCGCCAGCATCCCCAGGTCGTAGCCGGTCTGCGAGAGCGCTCGCCCGATCAATTCCTCGATTCCGGCCCGCCCCGCCGCGCGCCGCTCGGCCGCGAACCACCCCGAGAACCAATGCAGCTTGTCCCGGTCATCGACGCCCAAGTCATCGAGCCGCCCCTCAGGCTCGCGCAGCACCCACCAGGGATCCCGGCCCGCGGAGCGTCCGGCGGCGCCGAGCACCACCAAGGCATCGACCGATACGCCAACCAGCGGCGAGGCGAGCACCGTATAGAGCGCCTCCTCGTCGCGCGGGTTGGCCAGCGCCCGTAGGTAGGCCACCATGTCGAGCACCTGCGGGTGAGACCAGTAGCCGCGGCCTCCGATCACGTACGTGGGGACCCCTCGCTCCTCTAGCGCCCGCTCGTACACACGCAGGTCGGTGGTTGCGCGGGTCAGCACGACGACTTCACGCGGCGAGGTTCCGCTGCCGATCAGCTCGCCGATCCGGACTGCCAGCGCCCGCGCCTCCGCGAGCCGCCACGGCGCCGCCAGCCCCTCGCTTGCCCAATCGGCGCCCTTGTCCGCGATCAGCAGCTCGACCAGCGGCCGATTTGCGGGTGGTTCATCGCGTCCGGCGCGCAGCGGGGTGAAGCGCTCCCCGAGCTCGGGTGCAAACGCCCGGTTCAGCACGTCTAGGATCTCGCGCCGGGAGCGAAAGTTCGTCTGCAGCGTCACCCGCGCTCCGATCTCGGCCAGCCGCTCTCCGCGGCGCTCGAACAGCTCGACGTCCGCGTGCCGGAAGCCGTAGATCGATTGTTGAGCGTCACCGACCGTGAACAAGTTGCCGCTGGAGAGCTGCTCGATCAGCTGGAGCTGGACATGGTTGGTGTCCTGCAGCTCGTCGACCATGATCTGCCCGAAGCGCTCGCGGTAGCGCTCGCGAAGCTCTTCGTTGCCCGAGAGCAGCGACAGGGCGATCAGCTCGAGGTCCTCGAAGTCAAGGCCCGAGCGCTCGCGCTTGCGCCGCCCGTAACGCGTTCCGAAGTCGCGCAGCAGCCGGTCCAGTAGCGCGTGCGCGCGCTCGGCGCGGACCAGCTCGCAAACAGACCGAAACCGCGCGAGGGCCTCCCCGTAGGCGATGCAGACCGGAGTGCTGAGCGCAGCACCGTTGCCTCCGGGAAGCGCCAGCTCGTCGAGGTCGCCGGGCCATGGCGCCGCGGCCGCGAGCAGCTGCTCGCATCCACTCAAGCGCTTGAGCGCTTGCTGAACGCGCACGGAGGGCTCGGCTAACAAACCAAGCTCGGACAGCGCCTTCTTCGCCGCTTGCGAGAGCTCTGACCGTGCCCCCTCCAGGTCCACGGAAACGGCGCCCAGGGTCGGCAGCATCGGCTCGGACTGTCCGCGGGAGCGCAGCTCGGAGTACGTCCCGAGGATCGCGCCGCGCAGCGGTCCCGGGCCGTAGGAAGCCAGCAGCTCGACGCCCCCGGAGGCGTTGCGAGTCAGATCCTCGAGCGCGTCGTCGAAAGCTTGATCCGCCAGTTGCCACGCCTGCGCTTGATCGAGCACCCCGAACGCGGGGTCAAGTCCAGCGGCGAGGGCCTGGGCCCGCAGAAGGCGGGAGCAGAAGCCGTGGATCGTGGAGATGAACGCCCCTTCGGTGGCGCGCGCGGCTGCGGTGCACCCAAGCTCGCGCAGACGTGAGCGAATCCGGTCTCGCAGCTCAGCGGCGGCCTTGTCGGTAAAGGTGATCGCCAAGATCGAGGTAACCGGGAGATCGTCATCGAGCACCACGCGCACGAAGCGCTCGACCAACACCGAGGTCTTGCCACTTCCGGCCGCTGCGTCCAGCAGCAGGTCGCCCTCGCGGCGCTCGATCGCGTAGCGCTGCTCCGCGGTCCATGACCTCGTCAGCTCACTCAGCACGGCAGATACCGGGGTAGCGGCAGCCATCGCGCGAGCAGGTCTGAGGGCAGGGAGTGAGCGCTCCGGACCGCAACCGCGCTGCCAGCTGCACCGCGCGCGCGGCAGCGTCGGCGAGCTCGGCGTCGAGCTCCTCCCGCGGTCTGGCGTCGTTCGACACCACTCGGGCACCCACCGAAGCCCCCTCCAGGAACAGGCCGCGGGCTCGTAGGTCACTGCCTCCAAGCGGCTGGTACAAACCGGCAACCGGCTCCAGCTCAAGCAGCTCGCGCACCGCGACCATGTACAGCGCAACCTGTAGCTGGCGATCCTGGCGCCAGCGAGCGCCTTGATGCTCGGGACGCGCGCGTCCGCTCTTGTAGTCGCGCACGATCGCGCGTCGGCTCCGATCGGGGGCGACGTCGACCCGGTCGATCACGCCGCGCAGGCGGATCTGCTCCGAGCCCTCGCCGAGGGACAGCGCCGGCAGCGACTCCTGCTCCTCCTCGAAACCGAACCGCAGCTCGATTCCCTCCGGCTTCCAGGAGCATCCGTCGGCCGCTTCGTGAGCGAGGTAGCGGCGCAGATCGGCCTCGATCGTCTTCACCGCGGCCGAGCGAACCGATTCCGGCCGGCCGGCCCCGATCGGATCGGGGCTCTCGGCCAGGACCCCCTCGAGGATCCGGTACGCGTCCGGAAGCGACTCGGGGCTCACCGGTCCTCCCAGGCGGCGAAGCAGCTCCTGGAGCGCCGCGTGCATGAAGTTGCCGCGAGCGATCGGGTCGGGAGCAGGTTCCAAGCGCGCCGGCGCCAGCTCCCGCTCGAGGAGCCATTTGACCGGGCAGTCCCCATAGGCCTCCAGCGCGCCGGCCGACAGGATCCTCCGGTGGCGTACTCGCTCGAGCGCGGCCGGGCCGAGCGAGCGGGCGGGTAGGTCAGCGCCGCCCGCGCTCGGGGCCGCCGCCGCCGCGAGGGCCCGGGCGAGCTCGCGCGCCGTCGGGGCGTTCTCGGCCGGCCACACCACATCCGCCAGCAGGCGCTGCCGGCGTCGATTGGCCCACCCCTCGACGAGCAGGTCGCTGACATCGGCGATGAACGGCGAGGCAAGCTCCAGGTTCCCCTCCTCGTCGGAGCTGCGGTAAGACAGCACCAGCTGCTCGGTCGCTCGTGAGACACAGGCATAAAAGAGGTAGCGCTCCCGCGCCAGCGCGTCCTCGCTCGAGGGCAGACGCAGGCCGACGCACGCAGCCAACTCCCGCCGGCGCTCGTCGGATAGGAACGGCTCCGGTGACCCCGGCAGCGGAAACTCACCTTCCTGCAAGCCACAGACGAATGCGCAGCGGAATCGCCGCGCCCTGATCGCGAGTGGTTCGGCGAGCACCACGGCGCCGGGTCGGAAAGCGACGCCATCCGCAACCTCCAGGCTCTCGAGTAGCTCAATTAGTTCGGTGCCGAGCAGTATCTCTCCGAGCTCCTCCAGCTCGGCCAGCGCGCCGAGCAGGCGGGCGAGTGCCCTCGCGTCGAGCGCTTCGGCGGAATTCAGCTCCGGGGCCGAACCTCGATACGGGAGCGCGAACAACCTCCGCGCGTGCCAAGCGAGCTCGCTCCCGGGATCGGAGGACTCACGAATCGCGTCGATCTCCTCGAGCTCCCAACCCAACCGTGCCCGCGCCTGTGCCGCTGTCCGCAATCCCTCCTGACGAATTTCGACTTCGAGCCGGTCGGCGAGCTCGGGCCGTTCGAGCAGACCAGGGGAGCGCAAGTAGGTGAGCAGATCCTCGGCGCCGGCGGCTGGCTCGTCCAGCAACGCACAGCGCACAAGCGCTAGCACGCCGCTGCCCAGCGCAGTGCGGGCAAACGGCACCGCGCGCTCGGCGGCCAGCTCGATCCCGTACTCGCCGAAAACTCGCTCGATCACCGGCGCGATCCGCGACAGCGACCTGTAGACGATCACGATTTCCTCGCCCGGGAGTCCGGCCCGCAGGAGCTCGAGCACCTCGGCCGCCACCAATTCCGCCTCGGCGCGCTCGCCGCCCGCCTCGAGCAATCCCACCGCGCCCTGAGGATCGACCCGCTCCGGGCGATCGTCGGAGAACAACTCTCGCTCGAGATGGTGAAGCACGGCACGCGAGCGCGGCACGTAGTGCTCGTCGAGCGCCGGCAGCTCGTGCACGCGCTCGGCGAACGGCCGCAGCTCCTCTACCGCCTCGGCGCGGGCGATCAGCGCCGCGCGGCCTGGCTCGTAGGTGAGCGACACGGTGACCTGGGTGTTCGCCACCCGCGCGAGCGTCTCAACCGCGTCTCGCTCCAGCGGCGTGAGGTCGTCGAATCCGTAGAAGAAGACCGGTTCGGCCCCCCACCTGCCCGGCGCCGCTCGGAGCGCGTCGAGCGCGCGCCATGCGTACAGCTCACGGTCGACGCGGCCGAGTCGCTCCAGCTCTCGGGCGTAACCGTGATAGAGCGCCCCCACCTCGCGGGCATACGATGCCCGCCGCTCGTCTTGTACCGCCCAGGATCCGAGCGCCTGCGAGAAGCGCTGGGGAGTCACGAGCGAGCGCTGCAGCTCGGCGATCAGATTCCCGGCCGCGACCGCGAAACCGGGCGACTCGGCGGCCTGGGCGAGCACCTCCAGCGGGGCCGCGGCCAGCACGGCGGCCAGCACTCGCTCGCGTTGCAACGGTGACAGCCGCCGCGCGCTGTAGCCGGCCCGCATGGCGATCTCAGCGGCGAGACCGGAGAACGTCAGCACTGAACCGAGCACCGCTCCGCCGGCCGCGAGCTCGCGGGCGTAGTGTCGAGCGTCGGGCGCAGTGGGCACAACGAGCCGCGCCCCACGATGACCGGCGTCGACGTAGGCGCCTAGTACTTCTCCGGCCTTAGCGGAGTTGGCGGGACCGAGGACGAGGGTGAGTGGCATCGACCCGACATGGTGGCGCGCCGGGCCGACGCCTTCGGCTTGTCGACCCTATGCGGCGGCGGCTGGGGTCTGCGAGGCGGCGGGGGCCTGCGCCTCAGAATCCTCGGCATCCGGGGGCTTTGCGCCCTCCTTGGCCCACGGCTCGTCGAACTCGACGCGCCACTTGCCGTCCTCGGTCTGGGCGAGCGCCAACCGGGCTCGAAAGCTCTTGCCCGAGCGGCCCTTGAATCCGGTCACCGCCTTCTCGGTGCGGCCTGTCTTGATCAGCTCTTTGGCGACCGCGACGGGCAGTTGCTTGCCGGCCTTGGACTTCCAGATCACAAAGCCGCAGCCCGGGTCCTCGCGCGACCAGCAGGAGTAACCCTTCCGGTTCTCGACAATGTCGCGTCCGCAGACTGGACAAGGACCGAGGTTGGCCCGGGGAATTCGAACGTCCTTGAGCTTGGTGTCGAGCTCCGAAACCGTGTTCTCGGTGAACTTGACGATGTCGCCCATGAACGACTCGCGTGAGTCCTGGCCGGTCTCGATCTTGGCCAGGCGGTGCTCCCACTCCCCGGTCAGTCCCGGGGAAGTGAGCGCGTGCTCACCGAGGAGACGGATCACGTTCATCCCCTTCTCGGTGACGACCAGCGCGCGGCCGTCGCGCTCGATGTAGCCAACCTGGATCAGGCGCTCGATGATCGCCGCGCGAGTCGCGGGCGTCCCGATCCCGGAGTCCTTCATCGCCTCCCGCAGCTCCTCGTCGTCGACGAGCTTGCCGGCGGTCTCCATCGCCCCGAGCAGCGCCCCTTCGGAGTACCGCCGCGGCGGCTTGGTCACCTTCTCATCAGCGCCGATCTCCTTGACCGCGACCCGCTCGCCGCTGTCTAGTTTCGGCAGCTGCTGCTCGCGCCCCTCGTCTTCGTCGGTGCGCTCGGAATCGGCCATCTCGCCGTAGACGCCACGCCATCCGGGGATCAGCATCAGCTTCCCGCGGCTGCGGAAAACCTTGCTCGCGACGGTGGTCTCTACGCGCGTATTCTCGAACACCGCGTCGGGATGGAAGATCGCCAGGAACCGGCGCACCACCAGGTCGTAGATCCGGCGGTCGTCGTCGCCCATCTTGTCGACCGGGTGTCGCTCGGCCCGCGTCGGGATGATCGCGTGGTGATCGGCAACCTTGCTGTCGTTGACGACGCGCGCGAGCGGCAGCACGTCGAGCGAGAGGACGTACTTCGAGGAGGCGGCATATTCGCGCTGGCCGCCGACCAGCCGGGCGATCGGCTTGATCTCGGCGATCATGTCACCCGTCAAGTAGCGCGAGCTCGTGCGCGGATAGGTGAGCGCCTTGTGCTCTTCGTAGAGCCGCTGAGCAGCCGCCAGCGTGCGCCGAGCGGAAAACCCGAAGCGGCTATTGGCATCGCGCTGCAGTGAGGTCAGGTCATACAGCAGCGGCGGACGCTCCTTGCGCTCTGACTTGTCGAGCTTGGTGATCTCGCCGGCCTGGCCCTGGCAGGCGTCAACGATCGCGCGGGCCTCCTCAGCACTCTTGACCCGCGGGTTCGCACCCGCGTGGTAGCGACCCTCATACCGTCGGCCCCGATCCCCGGAGAGCGGATCGAAGAGCGCGTCAACGATCCAGTACGGCTCGGGCTTGAAATCACGAATCTCCTGCTCGCGCCGGGCAAGGATCGCCAAAGTCGGCGTCTGCACCCGGCCCAGAGACACGGCCCCGTCGAACGATGAGCGCAGACGGATCGTGGCCGCCCGCGTGGCGTTCATCCCCACGATCCAGTCCGCCTCCGAGCGAGAGCGGGCAGCCGCCTCGAGCGTGGCCAGCTCAGCGCCGTCCCGCAGCCGGGCGAACGCCTGCTCGGTCGCCTCGCGGGTCATCGAGTTCAGCCACAGCCGCTTGACCGGCTTCTTCGAGCCGGCCTTCTCGTACAGGTAGGCGAAGATCAGCTCGCCCTCCCGTCCGGCGTCGCAGGCGTTGACGACCACATCGACGTCATCGCGCCCAAGTTGCCGCTTGACCACATTCATCTGCTTCTTCGATCGCTCGTCTCGCACCACCAGCTTGAACGCCTCGGGCACGATCGGGAGATCGGCCATCCGCCACTTCTTGAAGCGCTCGCCGTATTCATCGGGATCGGCGAGCTGGACGAGATGCCCCACCGCCCACGTGACGATGTGCTCGGGGCCCTCGAGGTATCCCTCGTGTTTATCGAACGGTCCGCGAAGCACGCGCGTCAGATCGCGCCCGACGGACGGCTTCTCGGCGATCACCAGAGTCTTGCTCATGAGTTCGCGGAGGGTAGCGCCCAACGCAAGCCATCCCGAAACTCAATCCGCACGCAGCTCGCTTGCGCGCCGGGCGAGCCACGGCAGATCGAACTCCCGAGCGGTCCTGGCGGCCGCCTCGATCAGCTCCGAGGCGCGGGCGCCCGAGCCGAGCAGCGCCGCGTACTCGAGCTGCGTGCGAGCCACGCACGCCGGTGCTCGCAACGCCGCATTACGGACCAGTGCTTGTTCGAAATGATCACGGGCCTGCTTCCGGGATCCGATGCAGGTGGCGAGCACGCCCAGGTGCCGGGCGGCAGAGCCTTGACAGACGGCCCCGAGCCCGATCACAACGTTGACGTCGCGATGGGGAAGCAACAGCTCGTACAGGCGCGCAGCCCGCTCTGAGTCGTGCAGCGCCGCGCACAGGTCACCGAGCAGTGTGATCGCGACCATCCAGTTCCCGTCCTGCGGGATGTCATCGAACCCGTGGGCCGCGAGCAGCTCGAGCTCCTGGCGAGCTTGTCCCCCCTGACCGCCTTGCCACTGCAGCCAAGCCAGCGCCGCTCGCCAGGCGGGAACGGCCGGATACGTCTTGACGAACTCGACCACCGCGAACTCCAGCTCCGGCAGCCGACCCTGTTCCTGGCGGATCGCCATGAGCTGGGCCGCGTAGTACTGCGTGGAGGTCACCAACTCCGCATGCCCTCCGGCGGCCAGCGCCCGTGAAGCGAACGACTCCGCCTCCGCGAGCCGCCCGTCCAGCAGCGCGATCGTGGCCTGCCAGACGAGCGCATGCCATCGGTAGAGCGGTTGCCGAAGCTCGCGCGCGCCGGCCGTGAACGCCTCCACCTGTGCCTCGACGCCATCGCGGTCACCGGACTCGAGCAGATCGACCAGGAGCCAGGCGTGACCTTGCATAGAGAGCTCGAGGTTGTCGGCCTCGCGGGCAAGCGTCAGCAGCTCGGTCGAGCTCGACAGGCGCTCCTCGAGCTGGGCGGGCTCCCAATACGCCCGCCGGCGGGCCCCGGCGGCCACGGCAAGCGCCTCGGGGTCGGCGAGCTCCCAGGCGAGCGCTGTGGCCTCGGCGCTCAGCTGTTTCATTCGTTCACGTTCCGAGGAGTAGTAGAGCGCGCTGCACAGGCGCGCGAGCAGGAGCACACGGACCGTCGTCCGTTCGCCGGCGGTCATCTCGAGTGCCTCCTCGAGCATCGCGATCAGCTCCTCGTCGACTCCAGACTGCTGGACGTAGCGCCCGGAGGCGCCGATCGCCGCGCGGGCGAGCAGGCCGCCGTCCTGGAGGTGGCGCGCCAGCGTGGCAGCCTCGCGCAGCGCCGCGTCGGCCTCCGGCTGCTCGCCGGCGCGAACGCGGGCCTCACCCAGCGCCAACAGCAACTCGCAGCGGCGTTGGGACGCGTTCGGGTGCAAGCGGTCGAGCACTTCGAGCGCCCGGGCGTAGTGGATGGCCGCCTCCTCGTGGGCGAGCATCGCCGTCGCCTGTTCGCCGGCTGCGAGCGCGTAGCGCATCGCCTTCTCGTCGTCCTCAGGACCGCCGGCGCGGGTGAAGTGGAGTGCCAGCGCCGCGAGCTGGTGATCGGCGCTCGCGGACTCGAGCGCTTCCCCAACCCGCCGGTGGAGCCTGGCTCGGCGAGGCGCCGACATGCCTTCGTACAGGGTTTCCCGGACCAGGCCGTGTGAGAAGCCGTATCGCCCCCCGCCGCGGGAGGCGTGTACCTCGATGATCAGACCAGCAGCGAGCGCCTCCTCCAGCGCCTGCAGGAACTTCTCCTCGTCGAGCGAGGCAACCCGCTCGAGCAACGAGACGTCGAAGTCTCTGCCGATCACCGCGGCAATCCGCAACCATTCGATCGCCTCCACGTCCAGCCGCGCCAGGCGCCGCGAGATCACTTCCTTGATCCCTTCGGGCAGCCCCACTTGCCCTAGCTCGCCTGCCCCGGTGCCGGCAGGATCAATCCCGGCCTCGGCCAGATGGCGGAGCATCTCCTCGATGAACAGCGGGTTGCCCTCGGTCTCCTCGTGCAACGCCCGCGAGAACTCACGCGACGGTGTCGCTCCTGTCCGCAGGCCCACCAGCTCCGCGATCTCCGCCTCGTCCAAACCCCCGATGTCGAGCTGGCTGACGAGCCGATCGCGCCGAAGCTCTGCGAGCATCTCGCCGAAGCTGCCACCGGACGCGTCGGTTGCCCGGTAGGCGCCGACGATCAGGAACCGTCCTTCGCCGGCGGCGCGCGCGAGGTGGCGCAGCAGCAGCAGCGACGGCCGATCGGCCCAATGCAGGTCGTCAAGGACCAGCAACAGCGGGGTAGACCGGGTGATCTCGCCGAGCAGCCCGACGACCGCCTCGAACAGGCGGTAACGCTCGGTTTCGGGCTCGCCGGCGGCCGGCGCCAGCTCGGGTAGCCGGCGCCGTAGCTCGGGGACCAGACGCGAGAGCTCCGACCCGTACTCCCGTGCGCTGGCCCTTAGGTCGCCGATCGTGACGTTCAGGAGGTAGTGGCGCAGTGCCTCGATGAACGGCTGGTAGGGCGCGAGCGTATCGGCCGGAGACCGACCGGCGAGCACCACGGCACCAGCGTCGTGGACTGAGCGGGCAAGCTCCGCCAGCAATCGGGTCTTGCCAACACCGGGATCACCGGCTAGCAGCAGTACGCCGCTCGCGTCTCCGGGTTCGGCGGCTGACGCTTGCGTCTGCGACCAGCGCCGAGCGAGCGCTTCGAGCTCCTGTTTTCGTCCCACCAACCCGGGGGCGGCGCGGGCGCGCAGCTCGGCGGGCAGCTCGATCGTCACGCTCGCCCCCCGGCTTGCTAGGTGCGCTCCTGGTGCTCCGGCGGGGAGCGGATGCAGGAGCCGGTCGTGGGCCGCGAGGGCGTCCGGGGAGGGTGAGGTACCGAGGTTCTCGCGCAGCAGGTTGCGCAAGCGCTCGAACACCAGCAACGCCTCGGCCACGTTGCCCTGAGCGGCGAGCGCCTCCATCAGCAGGACGTAACCGGACTCCCGATAAGGCTCGGTCTCGATCAGGTTGCGCGCGGTGCGTTGAACCGAGGCCAGCTGCCGTCCGCCGAGGCGCAGTCCCGCCCGCCCCACGACTTCGAGCGCCTGTAGTCTGAGCTCCTCGAGCTCGCGGCGGCGCGGCTCTAGCCAGACCGCGCTTGAGCCGGGCAGCAGCCCGCGGCCGGCGATGTTCATCGGCACCTGCGCAAGCGCCCAGGCGCTGCGGGCGTCCCCGCGCTCGAGGGCATGCATGGCGCGCTCGACCTCGGTGCCGGCGGCCTCGAAATCGATCCACACCGGGAGCGCCAGCTCGAGGATCAGCTCATCGCGGCCGACGAGTGCCGAAGGGCCGAGTGCCGAGCGCAGACGCGACAGCAGCGTTCGCAGGGCAGCAGCTTGCGATTGCGGAGGCTGCGTCGGCCACAGTGCGTCGATCAGCTCATCGCGGCTTACGTGGCGATCGCGGTTGAGCACCAGATAGGCGAGCAGCAGCGGAACCTGCTTGCCCCGCAAGCTTTCTGCCAGCGAAATTCCATCGACCTCCACCGACAGCCGTCCGCACAGCTGAATTCGTGTTCGCTCGCTCCCGGTCCCACCCGTAGCAACGCTTTGGAAACGTATCGACAACGCTGGCGCGGGATCGTACCGCGCGTGGCCACCGAGACCACACTGTCAGACGCAGAGGGCGACGCATACCGGCCGCCGCCAAACCGCAGCAACCGAGCCACGATGGCCACGATTGACGAAGGGCACCGAAGGATCGCGTATTGCGAGTGCGGGGCACAACTCTCGGGCGATTCCGAGCTGGATCTCTTCAATGCGGCTCACCGGCACCTCGCGCATCGTCACCCGCAGCTCTTAGGGGCGCTCGAGCCTGGGGTGGTGCAAGGGATGGCCGAGGACGTTCCGGGGTGAGTTCGCCCAAAGCGTCCGGGGGCTAGTCCCCGCGGGCGGGCGGTGTGCAGACCACCGCCCGCCCGTGGGTTACTCTCAACCCGCGCATGGCCCTGTACTCACGCGGCCGGCGGACTGCGCACCCGCGAGCTCTCGCCGGACGAGCGCGTTCGGGACGGCGAAGCCGCCTTTGTCTTTCGCCGGGGTCCCGGTGACCGCGGCAAACACGGTCGCAACCACCTCCCCGGAGGCGTCGACCATCGGTCCGCCGGAGTTTCCGGGGCGCACCAGGCCCCGCAACGGCGTGATGCTGCGCACGATGTCCCCTTGGCCATAGGCGTCCTGAGTTCTCACGTCCTGGGTCACACCGATCCGTCCCGGCTCCGCTGCGAACGGGCCATCGAGCGGGTACCCCAGGATCGCCGCCGAGGTTCCCGGGCGCGGGTCGGGCGCGAGCTTCAAGATCGGCTCCGGCAGACCGCTCACCCGCAACACAGCGATGTCGTCGTGAGGATCGAATCTCACGACCTCGGTCGAGTGTCCGGGCGGCAGACCGCCGATTTCGACCTGCGTGTCGGTCTCTCCGGCCACCACGTGCGCATTGGTGATAACCAGGCCGGGCGCGGCCACCCAGCCGCTGCCCTCGATTCCGAGTCCGCAGGCGGTGCCGATCACCCTGACGACGCTGGCGCGCGTAGCCCGCACGGACGGCGCGCGGATGATTCCGCGCCTCGGTGCAGGCACATTCGCGGCCGGGCCATGCACCGACGGCAGCGGATCGAAGCGGGCGAGCGCGTTGAGAATCGGGCCCGATGGCGGCAGCAGCTGGTTGAGCTCACGCAGGATCGCCGAGCGCTGGATATCCGCCCGCAGCTGGGTTGAGCCCGAGGACTGCACGGCGACCGCGCCCACGATCCAGGCGACGCCCAGCCCGACGCATGCGGTTAGGCCCGCCCCGAGCAGCCCGTCGACCGTGCGTAGTCCGGGCACCCGCAAGATCGAGCGGGCCCGAATCCCGACGCCTTCAAGACCGCTGGCGAGCACGCCCCCGGCGAGCAGGGCACCGATTAATCCGAACAGCGGCGCGTACGGCGAGTGCGAGCCGCTCGGCAGCAGCAGCGGTCCGAACCGGGCACCGAGGAAAGCCCCGATCGCGAACCCAGCCAGCGACAGCGCCCCCACGATGAAGCCCTGCAGAAAGCCGTAGCTGGCCAACAGAACGGTAAGCCCGACGATCAGCCAGTCGACCGTAGTCACGTCGCTGAGGTTATCCGCGCCGCGAAACCTTCTCTCATCTTCTACCGTTTGTCGGTGAGGTGGCGCAAGCAGGGATATTGGCTGTAGGCCAGCGGCCGCGAAAAACGAGCCGAAGCGGCCGACGTGGACGGCTGCTGCGTGCCGTCGCGCTCGGCTTGGTGGCCGCCGCGGCATTCGCCGCGGGGATCTTCATCGCCCTTGGGCCGGGACGCGCGGAACGTCGTCTGGTCACCAGCTATGTCACCGACTGGGCCCGCGGTAATTACTCCCTGATGTACGGGATGCTCGACCCCCAGTCTCGCGCCCGCGTCTCGGAGGCCCGGTTCGCCGCGGCCTACCGGCGTGCGGCGGACACCGCCACGCTCACTTCGATCCGATCCGTGAAGCTCGAGAGTCGTCAGGGAGACGTCATTCGCGTCCGGATACTCGCTGACACCCGCATCTTCGGGACGCTTCGGGAGACGCTCGAGGTTCCGCTCGACGGTAGCGGTTCGAGCGCGCGCGTCAGGTTCTCGAGCACACTCCTGTTCCCGGGCCTGCTGCCCGGCGAGCAGCTCACGCGCAGCGTCAGGCTGCCGCCGCGTGCCGCTCTACTCGCCAGCGACGGGACGCCCCTGGCCGAGGGGCCAGACCGGTCCTCGCCGATTCCAGTGGTGGCTGGTCAGATCGTCGGCACGCTGGGGGCAATTCCCGCAGCGCAGCGCCAGCGGTACGCCGCCGAGGGCTACCCGGCACATGCCCAGGTTGGCCAGGACGGGCTCGAGCGGATCTTTCAGGCGCAACTGGCGGGAAGGCTCGGCGGAACCCTGCACGCCGGGCATCGGACCCTCGCCCGCGCGGCGCCCGTGCCCGCCAGCGCCGTCAAGACCACGATCGATCCGAAGATCGAGCAAGCCGCGATCACCGCTATGGGCAGCAACTTTGCCGGCATGGCCGCGATGGACCCCCGCACCGGCGGGGTACTGGCGCTCGCGGGAATCGCCTTCTCCTCGTTGCAGCCACCGGGTTCGACGATGAAGATGATCACCGCCACCGGTGCCCTCGAGGCCAGAATAGTCAAGCTTTCAACCGTCTTCCCGATCCAAACGAGCGCGAATATCGACGGCTATTCGCTTTCGAACGCCGGTGGCGAGGCCTGCGGCGGCACCTTTCTGAACGCGTTCGCGGTTTCCTGCAACTCGGTGTTTGCGCCGCTCGGGGCGAAGCTCGGTGGGGCACGCCTGGTGACCATCGCCGAGCGGTTCGGCTTCAATCAACCGCCGTCGATTCCCGGCGCTGCGGAGAGCACGATCCCGTCCGCAAGCACGATTGGCGACTCACTCGCCGTGGGATCTTCGGCAATCGGCCAGGGCAAGGTGCAGACCACGCCGCTCGAGATGGCCGACGTCGGGGCGACGATCGCGATGCACGGCCGCCGGCCGATTCCCACCCTGAAGGCCCACCAGCCTCCGAAATTCGTACACGTCACCAGCCGCCACGTGGCGGCCGAGGTACAGCGGATGATGATCGCCGTCGTGCAGTACGGCACCGGGACCGCAGCCCAGATTCCGGGCACGACAATTGCCGGCAAGACCGGAACTGCCGAGCTGGGATCGGGCCAGAACACCGACGCCTGGTTCGTTGGCTACGGCCCGGTCGGACACCCCCGGATCGTGGTCGGGGCCCTGTTCCCCAACCAGGGCGCCGGCGGAGCAGTTGCAGCGCCGCCCGTGCACGACGTGCTCGCCGCGGCGCTGCAATGACATTGACAGTGACGGGCTGTGCCGCTCAGGACTCGTCGATCTTGTTGCCACTCGGCGCCAGCACATACCACTCGGCACCGAAGCCCTTGATCCCCTCGCCGTAAGCGTCGCCGTCATCCTTGTCCTTGACGAAGTAGTACAGGGGGTGGCCCTTGTAGGTGACCTGCGTGACCCCGGCCGAGCGGGTGATCGTTCCCAGATCGCCGGCCAGTACCGCCCCGCTGGTGTGCGGCTTGCCGCTCGTGGTCACCGGCGGCCAGACCGCGGCACAGGCGCCCGAGCAACTCGAATGCGCGCCCTTGTCTGCTTCGAACAGGTACACAGTGAGGTGCTTGGGGCCCGCGGCGAGCACCGTCCCGAGCTTGCTGTGCTTGGTGCTCAGCACAATCGCGCCGGCGCCGCTGCCGCTGCCGGTGTTAGCGCTCTTGGCGTACCCCCCACTCCCAGCATTGCCGCTCGCCGCGTTGCTCTGGGTCGCGCCCCCGCTGGTCGATTTGCTGGTGGCGGTGCTCGAGCCGCTGCTCCCACATCCCGCAACCAGTGCGGCGCCCGCGAGCAATAGCAAGACGATCTTCTTCATTTGGCCTCCTCGCAAAGTTGCTGTCCCCTGCCAAGGACGCCGCTCGGAGCCGGATCCTTCCGCGCTCGGCGATTCACCGAGCCGCTACCGGGCTTGGTTGATCGCACCCATAACGCTCGAGAGAACGGCTCCCTCCGTCCACGCTGCGAGCGCCTCGCCGTTGGTTGAGGAGGCGAGCACAAGGTCGGCCGCCAGTGTCGTCCGCGAAAGCCCCCGCGGCGGGCCGAACCTCGCCGCGTTCGCTCCCCGGGCGACAACCAGGGCGCCGCCCGAACTGATCCAGCCGACCATTGCCTGACCAGTGGGCCCGACGGTCGCGGCCGGCGCTTGCGAGGGATCGATCGAACCAACTGACGCCGCCGCCCCGAAGCGCCCGCCGGCCGGTCGGGTGGCGGCTCGCACCGAGCATGCCCCGGCGGTGTCGCACGCCTCCCACGCGAGGACCTGATCGCCGCGTGGATCGGCAGCGAAGGCGAGCCTGGAGGCAACCTGCGAGGCCGTCGGAAACACCCGCGGCCGCGCGTTGCGCGAGGCGTTCTCGACGACCGCCTGGGAGTGGTACCGCCCCGCGGAATCGTCCCAGCTCTCGATCCACGCCACCGTCGCAACCGAGCCGCCGGGAGCGATCGCCAGCTCGTCGATTTGATGGCCGCGCGGCACGGTCCCTGCCGTCGCGCGGCCCTGCGGCGCGCGCGAGCGCGCCCCCGTAGCGATCAGGATCGATCGCGGTCCGGGGCCTCCCGGAGGACCGCTCGTAGCCGTCCAGGCAATCGCCGTGTGACCGTTCGCCAGGCTGGTCGCGGCCATCGCCTGCGGCCGGTCCTTGGCTGCGGTCAGCCGCCGGGCCGGGCCGAATCGATCGAGCTTCGGTGCTTGAGCCGCCCACACGCCGTGATCCGTTCCGATCGCGGCGAGCGTCCCACCGCCGGTTACCGTCACCAACCGACCGAGCGTCGGACCGGTGAGGCCGCCGATCAGCGTTCGCGGGCGCGAGAACGCACCCTTTCCCGACAGTCGCAAGGTTTGTGCAGAGCTGCAGCAGGCCTCACCGGCAGGACTGGCTCCGGTGAGCAGTTCGAGCGCGGTGCCGTCGTACGCCAGGTCGAGAATCGCCTGGGCACCGGGAACGCGCCGGGGCTTGCCGACCCTTCCGCGCGTCGTTGTCGTCAAGAATGCGGAAGCCGACGCCGGGCTCTCGGCGTTCTCGAGCCCGAAGGCGATCGCGGCCGCGCCGCTGGGCGAGAGCCCGATCTGAGCAGGGGACACATCGAGTGACGAGGGGCCGCCGAAGCGGACCGGCCGCGACCAGCTGGCACTGGCCACCGAGGCGCTCACGGCCACGAGCGCCGTCACCGCGAGGGCTACAGCCGCGAGCGCGTCCAGACCTGGCCGCCGCGGCGCTCGACCCATACTCCGACGATCGCGCCAACCAGCAAACCGGCTACGACGCCCACGGCGATGATGATCACGCTGACTCCCGTGGGCCGCGTGTACCCGACGACCACGAACGGGATCGCTACGGCGAAGAACACGCCCAGAGCGGTCGCGATTGGGTTGAAGCGCAGATCGGGCGGCGCGGACGGCCCGTATGCGGGACGCTCCACCCGGCCCGACCGATCGTCGTCGGTCAAAGGTCAAGCGAGATCGTCGAAGGCTGGGCCTGGCCCGCAGCGTGGATCTCGAGCCTCAGCGGCCGGTTCGAGTACGCGGAGTCGTTGATCCTGAACAGCAGCTCCCCACCCTGCGTGGGCCCGTAATAGGCCATGCTGCCGATCTCCGGCTCGGTGCCGCTGGGCAGAAGCGTCTGCGCGGTCCACGCGAACGGATTCACCAGTGGGTTGATCGGGATCGGGTAGTAGTGATTGCCCTGCGTGTCGATGATGTCGAACGAATCGCTGGTCCGCTGCGGAGAATTGGTCTGGTTCTTGGCCCACAGGAACACGGCGTACCACTCCTCGTTCGCCGGCAGAGGGGTCGGCTTCGCGCCCGCGAGGTACTCACGATCCTCGACGTTGAAAGGGTTCAGCTCCCGGGAAATCTGGAGCTGATAGGTGACCTGGCCCGCCCACAGGTAGGCACCGTTGTTGTTGGCGTCGGCCACGGTGGGATGCGCGACTTTGTGGCCACACGCGGCCAGACCAAGCGCCAGCGCGACCCCACAACCAACGATCGACAGACGGCGTGAAGTCGTGGCGGCAAGGCGGTTTCTCACAGCGGCAAAAGTGTATCCGTCGTCTCAGTTAGTGACGAGCGGCGACCGACGGCCGCCGTCCCCGGCCGCGTCCGTGCTCGAGGATCCCTCGCAGCCGTCGCATCGCCTTCGCGGTCTGGCGCTTGCTCCAGGCGCGCCCGCCGAACGCCTCGAGCAGCTTGTCCGACAGCATCATGGGCTCGGTTTCGAGGGTGTACTGCACCTTTGTGGTATCGCCCGCACCCGGGGACAGCGTGTAGGTCCCGAGCATCCGGATCCGGTTGTACTTGCCGCCACGGCCACGCTCGATGATCTTGTAGGGCGGTTGCAGCTCCGCGAACGTCACGTCCGCCCACGAGAACCGGCTCAGGGGCGCCTTGATCCGAAACCGGGCGCCGGCGCCGGTCCCGTAAGGATCCTCACGGGTGAGATGCCAGTCGACGAGGTAATGATCGCTGAACTCAGCGTGATTGGCGATATCCGCGAGGTACTCGAACACCTTCTCGCGAGGGCGCGCAATTGTCGTCGAGACGGTGATCGGGTCCACGGCGCAGCATTGTATGTGCGGCAGGGACGGGTCGGGCCAGCTCAAGGCGGCTAGGCGGCTCTCCGCTGATCGGTGATCTTCATGGTGTGCCCGAACTCGGGCCCGTGCACCCTGTGCGAGCCAATCGGAGCCTCGCGTTGGAGCGTACGGCAGAGCTCGCAAGCGATCGCGCCCGAGCCGTAGACATACACGTGCTCACCAATCAACGGGGTCCGACGGCAGCGCTGGCAGCGCTCGGATTCCGCTGCCATGTCGTCGACGCCGCGTCGCAACAAGGCCAGCTCGAGATCCAGGTTCTCGTGTCCGGGCGTCGACATGCGTGGGTGTTCGTCGTAGTCGAAGCCCTTCCTGCCTGATGCAAGATCCTTGCACGAACGACGCGCAAAGAGCCACTCCGCAAACCGGTGCATCCCCGAAAATCCTGCGGCCGTCAGCGGGCGCGCGCTCAAAAAAAAAATTCAAATGCTTTACCCGCGCTTTGACGTACGGGATATGATGGTTCAGCCCGCTTGTCCAGCGAGGCAGAGCTTGCAGCCCGTACCAAGGAGATGTGCCCCCTATGAAAGCGTGGATGTCGGGCAATGTTGCGGGGACCGGAACGTTTCGCTGCACGGATTGCGATTATCCGGTGTCGCTCGACGCCGTCGATGAGCTCCCCACCTGCCCGAACTGTGGCGGAACGCAATTCGTCCGAGCATCCCTGTTCACGACCGCGCAGACGAGCATCATCGAGATGCCGTCGGAGGTCGATGATCAGGGCTGGTTGACGGAGGTTCGCGACGCCCTGCTAGAGCCTGGTCAGTACCTCACCTATCGGATGGCCGACGATGACGTCCGGGTGTTCGCACTCCAGCGCGAGTGGACCCGGATCGGCCGCAGCCTGGCGGCGGATATTCGCTTTGATGATCCGACCGTATCCCGCCGTCACGCGCTGATCGTGCGCCAACCGGATGGCCTGCGCGTACTCGATGACCGCAGCCTCAACGGCGTGTTCGTCAATGGCGAGCGTGTCGAGTGGAGCACACTCGCGGACGCAGACGAGATCGTGATCGGCCGCCACCACCTGCATTTCCTCGACGTGCCGGTGATCTCAGGGATGCGGTATGACCACTCGAGCGACCGCGACGCGAGCGCCGATCCGTTGAGCTCGGGGCGATAGCTTCGGAACAGCGCGTCATTATCCAAGTTCTATAGTGGCCGCGATGGCCACGATCGCTATCCTCTCACAAAAAGGCGGCACCGGGAAGACGACGTCGGTCAGGACCCTGACGGACGTGTTCCGGCGCAGCGGCTTGAGGGTGCTCGCGGTCGATCTCGACCCCCAGGGCAACCTCTCGGACTACCTCGACGTCGATCCCGATGCATCGCCCACGATCGGAGATGTGCTCGCTGGACGTGCCGACCCGATCGATGCCGTCCATGACGGCATCATCCCTGCCAACCTCGGCTTGGCGGAAGCCGAGCTCATGCTGGGAGGCAAGATGGGTCGCGAGCTCACGCTCAAGAGGGCGCTGCGCACGCTCGCGGGCGGTTACGACCTGATCTTGATCGATTGCCCGCCCTCGCTGGGCCTACTGACCGTCAACGCACTCGTGGCCGCCGATTACGCCCTGCTCTCAGCGGAGGCCCAGTACTTCGCGCTCCAAGGGGTCGAGCAGGCGCTCGAGGTGATCGAGCTGGCGCGCGACAGCCTCAATCCCGATCTCGTGTGGCTCGGCGTTGTGCTGAACATCGCCGATATGCGCACGCGACATTCGCGCGATGCCTCGGACTCGCTGCGCGAGCATTTCGCCGAGAAGCTGTTCGACACCACGATCCGCGCCTCGATCGCCTACGCCGAATCCGCGGAGCGGGCGGTGTCGATTCTCGACTACCGCCCAGATCTGGCGGTCGACTATCTGAACGTCGCGGACGAGGTGTTGCGAAGGATCGGCCTGGAGGCGCCGAGGCAACGAGTGTCGGGGCTTTTGGCCGACGACAGCGCGCCCGCCCGGGCGTCGGCCTGACCGCGGCCGCCGGCGGGCGCCAGCCCGGGTAGCCCTCTACAGCGCCTGCACGTCCGCGCCGTGGGTTTCGAACGCGGCCCTCGTGATCGTGGCCCAGCCACGCGTTTCGCGGGCGAGCCGATTCATCACCGCACCCGTCTGCTCATAGTGGCACCACACGAGCACGGTCGGCCCGGCTCCCGAGATCGTCGCACCCAGCGCTCCGAACGCAGCCGCCCGCTCCAGGAGGTCGGCCGAGCGCGGGTACAGAGGCGCCCGCCACGGCTGGTGAAGGCGGTCGCGAAGCCCCGCCGCGATCAAGCCCCAGTCGGCGCACGAAAGTCCGCGGATGAGGAGCGCGGCGTGTGCAACGTTGAACACGGCGTCGGCGAGCGCGACTGAGCGCGGCAGCGCGGCGCGAGCCTCCGAGGTCCGCACCGCCTCTGAGGGAACGACCAGTATGGCTTCGAGCCCCATCGGTGCTTCGAAGCGGTGCACGCCGGCCTCGTGGCAGATCACGATGCCGCCCTCGAGCGCCGCCGCGACGTTGTCGGGATGGCCCTCGAGCTCGACGGCGAGCGCGAGCACGTCGGCGTCGAGCTCGAACAAGTGGTCGGCGGCCAGCAGCCCGGCGACGATCGCGGCCGCGCTCGATCCAAGTCCCCCGGACAGCGGGATCTCTGAAGCTATCCGGAATTCGAATTCCACGGCGGAGTGCAGGCGCTCGAATGCTCGCACGACCAGATTGCTCCGGTCACGCGGCAGGTCGAGGTCCGTGACGACGGCAAACCGGCCGGTCTCGACGACCTCGAGCTGGAGGTGCAGTGCGAGCGCGGCCGCAAGCGTGTCGAACCCCGGCCCGAGATTCGCCGAAGACGCGGGGACGCGGACAACGCGTCGCCGCGCCAGCGTCACCCGAGCACCGCCTGCTCGATCGCACCGAGCACCGGGTCGCAGGGGACCACCGCGCCCGCGTGGTCGAGCGCTGTCTGCGGGTCTTTGAGCCCGTGACCCGTGAGCACGCACACGATCCTCCCGGCGCCGCGCGCCCCGTGCACCACCAGCCCCGCCACGCTTGCCGCGGATGCCGGCTCGCAGAACACCCCCTCAGCGCTGGCCAGCCAGCGGTAGGCGGCGAGGATCTGGGCGTCACTGACGGCCTTCACCGCGCCGCCGGAGGAAGTCATCGCGTCCATCGCCTCCTCCCAGCGGGCCGGGTTGCCGATTCGGATTGCGCTCGCCACGGTTTCGGGTTGCTCGACCGGGGCGCCGTGTACGAGCGGGGCTGCTCCGGCCGCCTGAAAGCCGAACATCCGGGGACGCCGCCCGAGTTCTACGAAGCCCTTCCAGTACGCGGTGATGTTGCCGGCGTTCCCGACCGGAATGCAGAGTGCCTCGAGCTCATCGTCGAGCGCTTCCACGAGCTCGAAGGCGGCCGTTTTCTGGCCTTCGATGCGGAAATCGTTAACCGAGTTGACGAGTGCCACGGGGTGGCGGCCGGCGAGCTCGCGCACGAGCTTGAGTGCTTCGTCGAAGTTCCCGCGCAGCGCGATCACCCGGGCCCCGTGCATCAGCGCCTGGGCCAGCTTGCCGGTCGCGATCTTGCCCTCGGGGACGATCACCGCACCACGCAGCCCGGCGCGTGCCGCATATGCCGCCGCCGAGGCAGCCGTGTTCCCGGTGGAGGCGCAGACAACCGCCTGGGCTCCCTCCCGGACGGCTGCCGATACCGCGCACGTCATCCCGCGGTCCTTGAACGAGCCGGTCGGATTGGCCCCCTCCAGCTTCAACCAGACCTCGGCGCCGACGCGCTCGGACAACCGCTCTGCGAGCACCAGCGGCGTTGATCCCTCGCCCAGCGAGACGACCGGGTCCTCCGCCGCGAAGGGGAGCCGCTCGACGTAGCGTTCAATCAGACCAGGCACTGCGGCGCAGCATGTCAAAGCACCCCCCGGCTCGCCCCCAGGCTCTCAGAGCTCGAGTACGACCTTGCCGGTCGCTCCCCGTTCGGCGAGCAACTGGAGCGCCTCGGCCGCGCGCTCGAGCGGGAAGCGCGCGCCAACGATCGGCCGAACAAATCCCTCAGCGATCAGCTCCGAGATCGCCGCTCCTGTCGCTCGAGCCTGCCCGGGTTTTGAGAGCACGTACGCGCCCCAGCCTGCACCGACCACCTCGGTGTTGCCAAGCAGCAAGCGGTTCACCCTCACCTCGGGGATCGATCCGCCGGCGAAGCCGACGACCACCACGCGGCCACCTTCGCGCAGTGACCGCAAGCTGTCGGTGAAGCGATCGCCACCCACCGGGTCGAGCACGACATCCACCCCGCCGTCTGAGAACTCCCGGGCCTGGTCCTTCCACGGGCCATCGGTGCGCAGCACCTGGTCGGCTCCCGCCGCGTGCGCGATGCGTGCCTTCTCCTCGCTGGAGACGACCGCGATCGTCCGGGCTCCGAGCCCACGAGCGACCTGCAACGAAGCGGTTCCGACTCCCCCCGCCGCGCCGTGCACGAGCACGGTCTCACCATCGGCCAGCCGGCCGCGGAGCTTGAGCGCGAAATAGGCGGTGTGGTAGTTGAGCACCAAGGCGGCGCCCTGGGCGAAGTCGAGCTCCTCGGGCAGCGCAAAGCAGAAATGCTCCGGCGCCACTGCGACCTCAGCGAACGCGCCGAGCATGCAGAAGGCGGCCACGCGGTCGCCGGGGCTGACCTCCGCGCCGGCCGGCGCGGAACGGACCACGCCGCCCACTTCGCTGCCGGGCACGAACGGCAGCGGCGGCTTGACCTGGTACTCGCCTCGGGTCTGCAGCAGCTCGGGGAAAGACACGCCTGCGGCGCGAACGTCGACCACGACACCGCTGCCTGGAGTCATCGGGTGCGAGGGCTCAGGCTCGGGGATCTCGGCGAGCGCCAGGGCGCGGTCCGGCCCCTCTAGGTTGACGATCTGGATCGCCCTCATCGCGCCGGCACCCTACCCGAACTCCTCCTCGAGGACGCGGATCGCCCGGGGTGGCGACCGCAGCGCATCGAGCCCTGCGATCTCCTCCATCGCGTGCTCGAAGCTCGATTCGAGCACCGGATGGACGACCATCACCAGCCGAGCCTGATCGTGTAGTCCCTTCTGGACGACGGACTTCACCGACACGCCGTGCTGGGCCAGGACTTGAGCAACCTGTGCGAGCACTCCCGGTTGGTCTGCGACCTCGACGTGCAGGTAGAAGGCCGAGACGACGTCCTGCACGATCTCGAGCACAGCGGTCGTCGGCGGCGTAGACGCGGGCGGGATCATCGCGCTGATCACGTCGCCCAGCACCGCGCTCGCAGTCTGCGGACCGCCGGCGCCGGGGCCCGACATCGTGATCTCGGTAATCGCCTCGGACTCGACAGTGACGGCATTGAACGGACCACTGACCGATGCCAGCGGATGACCCGGATACAGGAATGCCGGGTGGACTCGTACCGAAAGCGCTTCGCCGATCCGCTCGGCGGTCCCGATCAGCTTCAGACCAAGGCCGAGCTCGCGCGCGTACTCGAGGTCGTCGGGCTGGATCTGCTCGATCCCGTCATAGCGGACCTGGTCGAGGTGGACCGGAGTGTCGAAGGCCAGCCGAGCGAGGATCGCCATCTTCGCCGCGGCGTCACGCCCATCGACATCCTCGGATGGATCCGCCTCCGCGTAGCCGAGCCGCTGCGCCTCGGCCAGAGCCTCCTCGAAGCTCATCCCGGTGCGCGCCATCTCGGTCAGGATGAAGTTCGTGGTGCCATTGACGATTCCGTGGACGCGGTCGATCCTTGCCCCGGAAAGCGATTCCTGGAGGACGCGAATCACCGGCACGACGCCGGCGACCGCACCCTCGAACCGCAACTGGACGCCCTCGTTCCGAGCGAGATCCCACAGCTCCTCGCCGTGCTGGGAGAGCAGCTGCTTATTGGCGGTGACGACGTGGCGGCCGGCGCGCATTGCCCGCAGCACGTAGTCGCGCGCGGGGTCGATGCCCCCGATCAGCTCGACGATCAGGTCCGAGCGCGCGAGGATCTGCTCGAACGAACCGCTGCCGCGCGTAAGCACTCCGGAGATCTCCGGTCGCAGGCCAGTGATCAGCTCGATCCGGTCCGCGTGCGTGGGCAGCAGCTGCTCGAACGCGGCGCCGACGGTGCCGTGTCCGAGCACGCCTACCCGGAAGCGACGCTCATTCGCGGTCACGCGCGACCAGATCCTCATAGGACTCGCGGCGCACGACGACCCGGGCGTTGCCCTCACGGCAGAAGATCACCGGCGCCCGTGGCACGCCGTTGTAATTGTTCGCCATCGAGTATCCGTACGCCCCGGTGGCCGCAGTAGCGATCACGTCGCCGACCGCCGGATCGGGGAGCAGCGCGTCACGGACGATCAGATCGCCCGATTCGCAATGCTTACCGGCAAGGTGACACCGCTCCGTGACCGCCGCCAGAGGGCGATCGGCGGCGATTGCCTCGTAGACCGACCCGTACAGCATCGGTCGCAGGTTGTCGGACATGCCGCCGTCGACGGCGACCCAGGTCGAGACGTTGCGCTTGACCGTCTGCACCGTGTAAAGCGTCACCGTCGAGTTGGCGACCAACGCCCGCCCCGGCTCCAGCAACAGGCGCTTATCGGTGCCGATCAGCTCGTGGACGGCGGCTACGAGCGTTTCCACGTAATCGGCGATCGCCGGCGGACGGTCCGCCGTCGTGTAGGCGACGCCCAGTCCTCCGCCCAGGTTGTAGACCGGAAAATCGCCAAGTTCAGCGATCGCCCGAATGGCTTCGCGGAACGGCGCGAGCTCCAGCAGCTGGGAGCCGATGTGGAAATGCAGACCGACGAGGTTCAGGTGCGCGACGCCCGCAAGCCGATCGATCGCCTGCCGGGCGGCATCGACCGAGAACCCGAACTTCGAATCGGCTTGGCCAGTGGAGATGGCGTGATGAGTCAGACCCGCCACGCCCGGAGTGACGCGAAGCAGGACCTCTTGAGTGCGCCCGAGCTCGGCCGCGATCCGCTCCAGCCGCGCAAAGTCGTCGAAGTTGTCGAGCACCACGTGGCCCACTCCTGCCGCCAGTGCTTCCCGCACCTCCGGCTCCGATTTTGCGTTGCCGTGAACGTATATGCGTGCGGCGTCGAAGCCGCCGCGGAGCGCCAGGAACAGCTCGCCGCCGGAGGCGACATCGCACGCCAGTCCCTCGTCGGCGAGTACCCGGCAGACGGCGGTGCAGGGAAAAGCCTTTGAGGCGAACAGCACGTCGTAGTCGGAGTGACGGGCCGCGAGCGCATCCAGGAACGCCCGCGCCCGCGCGCGCAAATCGTCTTCGGCGACGATGTACGCGGGCGTCCCGAATTCCTTGGCCAGCGCTACCGCGTCGCAGCCGCCGATCTCGAGATGACCGGCCTCGTTGACGCGAGAGCCCCACGGGTAGATGTGCGATAGCTGAGCGGTAACGCCGGGCATCCCGGGGCCGATCATGCCATGCTCGCTCGCCCCCTGGCATGATCGTCGCGTGCGCAGGACGCGGACCGTCACCACCCCGACACCCGCCGATACCGGTCGACACGACGGCCTGGCCTACTCGCTCTGGCTGCCGGCCGACAGCCGGAGACCCAAGGGCGGGATCGTGATCCTCCACGGCGCGGACTCCTGCAAGGAGAACCATCACGATTATGCGCGGGCGGCAATCGCGGTGGGATTCGCGGCGATTGCCTTCGACCAGCGTGGACACGGCGCCAGTGCGGGGCCGATGGACGGCCGCGCGATCGACGACGTCGCTGCGGTTGCGGGGCTGCTGCGATCCTCGATCGGAGCCCCTGACGCTGCGATCGCGCTCAGAGGGTCGAGTATGGGTGGATACATGGCGATCATGGCCGCGGGGCCGGCACGGGCAGCGGCGGTTGTGGCGGTCTGCCCGGCGACCGTCGAGGGCCTCGGTCGCGGCCTGCACGACGGGAGCTTCAGCTTCGCGGTAGATCGGCCCGCTCTCGACCGTCTGCTGGAGGCCAGCGACCTGCATGCCGTTGTCAAGTCGACGACGATCCCGCTGCTGCTGCTCCACGCCGAGGGCGACGAGCGGGTTCCGGTGCAACACTCGCGCGAGCTGGCCGCGCGGATGCGCTCTCGGGACAGCCGCTTGATCGTCGTACCCGGCGGTCACCACCGCTCGATCCAGCACGACGACGAGTTGCAGGCCGTCAGCCTGCGGTTCATCCAGCGCGCGCTGGCAGGGCGCTAGCGCGCCCGTCTTGGGTGGCTCTCATCGTTTGTTCAGAAACCGCTTACCGCGTCTGCGAACATAGGTGCCCATGGCGCGTTCCACATCATTCGGTCGGGATACTGGGCTTCAGGCCCGGATGTTGCTGACGCTGTTCCTGCTCGGGCTCGTTTACGCGGTCCTGATCGCGGTCCTGGTCGCCTCAGGAGCCGGTGCGGTGACGATCGCGGTCGTAGCGGCAGCCCTGTTTCTGATCCAGTTCTTCACCTCGGACAAGATCGCCCTGTATTCGATGGGGGCCCGCGAGGTTACCCCGGCGCAGGCACCACGGCTGCACGGCATCATCGAACGGCTCTGCATCCAGGCCAATCTCCCCAAGCCACGGGTTGCGATCGCGGAGACCTCGATGCCGAACGCCTTTGCGGTCGGTCGCTCGCCGAAGACCGCGACCGTGTGCGCGACGACGGGGCTGCTCGACCTGCTCAGTGACGCCGAGCTCGAGGGCGTCATGGCGCACGAGCTGACCCACGTCCAGAACCGCGACGTGATGGTGATGACGATCGCCAGCTTCTTCGCATCGATCGCGTCGTTCATCGTCCAGATGGGGTTTTGGTTCGGCGGCGCCTTCAACGACAACGACAACGACAACGGCCCCGGGTTCATCGTCGTAATCCTCGTATCGGCGGTCGTCTACATGGTTTCGTTCGTGCTCCTGCAGGCGCTCTCTCGTTATCGGGAGTTCGCAGCCGACCGGGGCTCGGCGATCATCACCGGCCGTCCGAGCGCCTTGATTTCCGCGCTGATGAAGATCAGCGGCAACATGCAGTTGATACCGGATCGTGACCTGCGCGCCGCCTCCGGAGAGTTGGCGGCGTTCTACATCTTCCCGCCGAAGGCCAAGCAGGCGATCTCGACGCTGTTCGCGACGCACCCGCCGCTCGAGGCACGGATCGCCGCGCTTCAGCGATTCGAGGCTCAGCTCCAGGGCACTGCCTAGCGAGACATGGGCTTCCTCGACGTCCTCACCGGGAAGCGCAAGCTCGCAAGCCCGGCACCCGACCGCCTGTTTGCGATTAGCACCGCCTACGTCACGCTCGAGACCAGCCTCGCGATCACCACTCGAGGTACGGCGGCGATCGTGTTCCAGCCGCTCGCGACCGCCGATTTCGAATCGATCGTCCGTGACATGGAGGAGGTTGTGCGCGGAACTGCGGCCGACAGCGGGACCGCGGTCGAGCGCTCCGACGACAGCTACGGCTTTCGCTGGCTCGTGTTGCGCGGCAAGAGCTTCGATGACCTGGTCGTCGGCATCAACGCCGTCAGCAGCGCGCTGGAGGCCGGCGGGTACGGCGAGCGAGTCCTGTGTGCCGTGTTCGCATTCGAGGACGACCGCAAGCGGCCGCTGTACTGGATCTACAACTACAAGCGCGGCTCGTTCTACCCGTTCGTCCCCGCCGGCGGCGATCAGCAACGAGACAACGAGCGCGAGCTCGTCTTGAAGGCTCAGATGGGAAGGGAGCTGCCCGTGGAGCAGGAGCTCGAGCGGTGGTTCCCGCTGTGGGGGATTCCGATCTGAGCCCCTGATCAGCCTGGAATCAGGCCCTCACCGGTGAATTCCGCCGTCGCCTCCTGAAGCGAGACATCCGGCGGTGGCAGGATCAGATCGGAGGGGAACAGGTCGTCATCGCTGACCGGGTGACCTTTGCTGCGCACCAGCTCGAGTAACCGGGCGAAGGCGCCCTGGAAGCGCTGCTCGTCCTCGGTGTCACACGCCACCACCGCCTCGTTGTCGAGCTTGTTGAGTGACGAGACATCGTCGTCGTCCAGCTCGTACTGCCCCTCCGTGGCGATCCGGACGATCACGACGCTTGCCCTTCCTGCTCCGCCGCGGCCGCACCTCCTGCACCCAGCTCTCCGGCGGGAGCGGATCCGCTTCCGAGCTCGGCCTTCATCTTGGTCAGCTCGGAGTCCACCTCGCTGGTGCTGGAAAGCTCCTTCAGCTGCCGGTCGATGTCGTCGTCGCCGGACCCAAGCGCGGTCAGATCCTCAAACGTGCCGGACGCCTCGAGCTCCCCGACGGCGTCGGCGCGCGCTTTCATGTTCTCGGTCTTGTCTAGCGCGCGCTGCATCGCCAGGCCGACGTCGGCCATCTCCTCACCCACGCCGGTTGCCGCTTCGGAGATCCGCACCTGGGCCTCCGCGGCCGAATACTGGGCCTTGATGACCTCCTTCTTGGAGCGAAACTGCTCGATCTTGGTCCGCAGCTTCTGCTCGGAGGCGGTCATCTGCTCCTGTTGCTGCTCGAGCTGAGTGATCTGGCCGTCGAGCGATTGCAGCTCCGTCTGGGCGACGTTCTTACGCTCCAGCGCCGTGCGCGCCAGCTCCTCGTTGCCGGCGGCAAGCGCCTGACGCGCCTGCGTATCGAGCTTTAAGACCTGATCTTGAAGCTTCTGTTCCTGCAGCTGCAGGCGTTTCTTGGACGTGACGACGTCGGCGATTCCCTTCTTTACGTTCTGAAGCAGCTCGATCTGCTTCTGGTAGCTGTACTCGAGCGTCTCCGACGGATCCTCGGCACGATCGAGCAGCTTTGAGATCTTCGCTTTGACTACGGTCGACATGCGTCCGGACAGGCCCGGCATCGCATCCTCCTTCAGCGGTGGCTAGACAAGCGTTTTGAAGCGTAGCGGTCCGCCGGATTTGGGTGCGCCAAAGCGCCCGCCCGCGGCGGCTTACAACGCACTGCGGGTGCAAATCGCACCCCCGAGAGACTCCGATAGTTGGCGCCCTGCGCTTTCTCGCCCGCTAACGTCCGCCGCGCCATGCGACGGACCCTGACCGCCACACTTCTCGCCTGCCTCACGCTGGCCGGCTGCGGGGGATCGACCCAGCTGATCACCGATACCGTCCCGGTGGTCGGCGTCCGGTCAAAGACGCCGCAGGCAGGACAGAAGCTCGGCTTCCCGGCGGTGGCAACCAAGAACACCACACGCGTGGCCGGCGGTGATCCGATCGCCGACGCCGCCGGGGTGGCGCTGGCCGTATATCCCTCCTCCGCGCCGGGGACGCATCCGGCGGCGGTGACGATCGCCCCCACCGCCGACTGGCAAGCGGCGGTGGCGGCCGCAGCACTGATGGCGGCGCCAATCAAAGCGCCGATCCTGCTCTCGGGCAGCTCCAAGCTTCCCTCGGCGACTGCGGACGCCCTGAAGGCGCTCGCGCCGACGGGGTCCGGCGCCGCCGGTGGCGCCCAGGTGATTCGCGTCGGTGACGTACCGAGCCCGAGTGGCCTGCGCGCCGCCTCGGTCTCAGGCGGCGACCCGTACACGCTGGCAGCCGAACTCGATCGTTTCGCCAGCGCGGCGCGGGGCAACACGAGCGCGAACGTCGTGGTCGCCCCCGCCGACAACGCCCAGTACGCCATGCCCGCTGCCGGGTGGGCGGCTGAGAGCGGCGACCCCGTGCTGTTCGTCAACCACTCGGGCGTTCCGCAACCGACCCGCCAAGCTTTGCTCTCGCAGCAGAAGGCTCACATCTACGTGCTCGGCCCACCGAGCGTGATCCCGGGCACTGTCCTGCGAGAGCTGGGCAAGTACGGCTCGGTCAAGCGGGTCGGCGATGTAGGTCCCGCCGCCAACTCGGTTGCCTTTGCCAAGTACAGGGATCCACCGTGCACCTACGGCCAGCCCTGTGCTCACGTCCCGGGCAGCTTCGGTTGGGCGATGCGTAGCCCCGGCCATGGATATGTGGTGTTGAACGCCAGCCGTCCGCTGGACGCGGCGGCGGCGGCACCGCTGTCGGGGAGCGGAGACTACGGTCCGGCGCTGCTGATCAACAGTGCCGCTACGCTGCCACCGTCGGTGCTGAATTACTTTCTCGACTACGCGACGCCGGGGTTCACGCAGGAGGGCCCGACCGCAGCGGTGTACAACCACGGCTGGCTGATCGGGGATCAGCGCGCGATCTCGGTCCCGGTCCAGGCCGAGCTGGATAGGCTGCTGGAGGTCGTTCCACAGAAATGAGTCAGGCAGAGAATCCAAGTCGGTTGCGTGCGGGCCACGAGGTCACCGTCGATGACGTCCGGCAGCTCATGGGTGCCTCCACTCCCCACTTCGCGCTTCAGCTTCGCGAGCGGATCAAGGCGCTGATCCGCAACCTTCCCGCGGAGCATCCGGCGCGGATCGAGGGCGAACGCGAGATCGTCCGCCTGGACAAGATCGCATTCGCGGGGGAGATTCGCGGGCAAGCGGCCGAGCCGGGCTTCGAGCCGCTGCCGAGTGTCGCTCACGACATCACGTCCTGAGCACCGCCAGATCTCCCTCCCGGCCGACTACGCTAAGTCCTCGCTTGAGCGACGAACGCTTCATCTCCGTGATTGGCCTGGGCCGTGTCGGGTTACCGCTAGCCCTGACGTTTGCCGATCGTGGGATGCGCGTCCTCGGGGTCGATCACGATCCGGCCCTGCTCGCCTCGCTCCGAAACCGGCAGATGCCGTTCGCCGAAGCCGGGACGCAGGAGCTGCTGGAGCGTGTCGCCGACGCCGGGCGCCTCGAGTTCGCGCAGCGTGCTGCCGATGCGGCACAAGCGGACGACATCGTGCTCACGCTCGGCACCCCATCGTTCTCACACATCGAGAGCGACTTGCGTCAGGTGCGCTCAGCGGTGGACGACCTGCTGCCGCGACTTCGGCCCGGTCACGCATTGATCCTGCGATCGACGATCGCTCCGGGCACGACCGACTTCGTCGCCGGGTACGTGGAAAAGCGCCGCGGCCTGCGGATCGGCGAGGATCTGTTCGTCGCCCACGCGCCCGAGCGGATCGCGGCGGGGCGCTTCCTGGAGGAGATCTCCACGCTCCCCTGCATCATCGGTGGTGTCGGCGACCCCTCCACCGCGCGCGCGGCCGACGTGTTCTCGGTCTTCGGTGCGCCAATCGTTCGGACCACACCGGTGCAGGCTGAGCTTGCCAAGATCTGGACGAACATCCTGCGCTACGCCACGTTCGCGCTGCCGAATCTGTTGATGATGGACTGCGATCGCTACGGCGCCAACGTTTTCGAGGTGATCGACCTGATCAACCGCGACTATCCGCGCGGGGGGATTGCGATGCCCGGACTGACGGCCGGCACCTGCCTGCGCAAGGATTTCGCGTTCTCCGAGGAGCGCTCCAACGCTCCCGGCATGCTGCTCGCCGTCTCGCGGGTCAATGAGGCGGTGCCGCTGTTCCTCGTCGAGGGCATCAAGCGGCGGATCGGAAGCCTGCACTCGAAGAAGGTCGCGGTACTGGGCCTGACGTTCAAACGCGACACCGATGACGAGCGGGATTCGCTCTCTCCGAAGCTGATCAGGCTGCTCGAGCGAGAGCTGGCCGATGTCGCCGTCTGCGATCCCCACGCGCAATCCCCGACGCAGCCATTTCGGGACACAGTGCAGGACGCGGACGTGGTGATCGTAGCCACCAACCATTCCGAGTTCGACGGGCCAGACACGCTCCAGGAGATCCTGGCGCGATCCTCCCCGGACTCCCTGCTCGTCGATCCTTGGAATGCGCTCGGAACCTCGCAGGTGTTCCTGTACGCGCCGGAGTCATCCGCGATGCTGGGAGCGCTCCCGCTCACCGATGTCCGCGAGGACGTCGCCGGCTAGTGGCGGAGCCGAGATGAGCCGGGTGCTTGTCACCGGAGGGGTCGGCACGATCGGATCCGCCGTCGTCCGGCGGCTGCTCCGGGATGGCGAGTGGGATGTCAAGGTCTCCGATCACCGCCCGGCTCCGGACTGGATGCGCGAGCGGTGTGAGATCCACACCGCTGATCTCCGCGATCTGGCTGCTGCTAGAGGCGCGGTCGCGGGATGCTCGCGGGTGATTCACCTGGCAGCCATCGTCGGTGGGATCGCCAACTTCCACAAGTTGCCGTTCACATTGACGGCGGTCAACAACGCGCTCACCGGAGCGCTCGTCCATGCGGGAATCGACGACCACGTCGCCCGCTTCGTCTACGTCTCCTCTTCGATGGTGTTCGAACGCGCCACACAGTTCCCGACCACCGAGGAGCACGTTCTGGAGTGCCCGGTGCCGCGATCGGCGTACGGGTTCTCGAAGCTCTCGGGTGAGGTGTACATCCGCGCGGCGCACGATCAGCACGACCTCCCCTTCACGATCTGCCGGCCTTTCAATGCCTACGGTCCGGGCGAGCTTCCCGACCCCGATGAGCCGGGGGTCGCGCACGCCGTTCCGGACCTGATCGCCAAGGCGCTCAGCGGCCAGCACCCGCTTCAGATCTTCGGGTCCGGTGCGCAGACCCGCACGCTGACCTACGTCGACGACATCGCCGATGGCGTCGTCGCGGCGATGGATTCGCCGGCGGGCGAGAACGAGGACTTCAACATCTCCGCTTCCGAGGAGCTCACGGTGACCGAGATCGCGCGACGCGTGTGGGAGGCGTGCGATCGCGAGCCCACCCAGTTCCAGCTCGCCCACCTTCCGAGCTTTGCCGTCGACGTTCAGCGGCGGTGGCCGTCCGTGGAGAAGGCACGGCGGGTGCTCGGATGGCAGGCGGGCACGGACCTGGACCGGGGCATCGCCCAAACTGTCGCTTGGTTGCGCGACCAGCAACCGGAGCTGAGCGTCGGCTGACAGGCGGGGCTTCCAGACCGATCCGCCGCGCTGCCCACGATTTGTCTGAGACCGTTAGGCGGTGCTGATCCTTGGACGCCAAGTACAAGGCTGCCTGTCAGATCGGCCACCAGAATGTTGCGTCTTTACCCAAACCGGCGGAAAATCATCGCCTAACGGTGCGGTCAGACGTTTCGTCCAACCGCGCGAGGACCTCTCGAACATCGTGATCGGGTCGCGTCGACGGCGCCCGGCTACAGCCTCGCGGCCACCCTGGGGTTCATCGCGGCGGTCGGGGGTCTGGGGCTCCAGTCACCCGCGGTCGTCCTCGTTGCCTTCTTCCCAATGGCGTGCATCGCGGCCGCCTACTATTAGATGAACCGAGCCGACCCCGACTGCGGCACCACGACTGGAGGTCGCCAAGGTCTACGGAGACAAGGTGATCGTGGCGTTCGGCTACGACCTCTCGCCGGTAGGCGGCGAGCTGCACGATTACTACGCCGCGCTGAAAAACCTCGCGACCAAGCGCATCGAAGAAGCAACCGAGGTGGCCGCCGCGGAAGGCGCCGAGGTCGAGGGGACGATCCTCGAACATGGCGCCGCTCACGGCCTCGCCCAGCTTGCCACTGAGCGCAACGCCCGCATGATCGTGATCGGCACCCGCGGCGAGGGCCCGCTCCGCGGCGCGATCCTGGGATCGACGGCGCACAAGCTGCTGCATCTTTCCGATCGGCCGGTTCTGGTCGACCGGTCTGACCCGAACCTGCGTAGGTCGATAGCTCATCAGTGCCCGCGCAAACACCACGATCGTGTTCTTCCCCGAGGGCGCGTTCGGGCCGACCAACAACTGCGTCGGGATCGGCGACGTCCTGCGGGGTCGGCCATCGCGTCGTGTTCGTGATCGAGGATTCGTTCGCCGGTGTAGAGCAGCGGGCCCCGGCGATCCGGGGCCGCGACCGGTAGCCTCGGAATCTGATGAGCGATCCCGATCACCTCGCGACCGAAGCCATCCCCGACAGCCGCCTTCCCGGCCCCTACCCGGTCGGGTCCTACGCCGCACGGCTAAAACGGCGGCTACAGGAGTTCGCGCACGTGCAGCTCGCGGGAGAGGTATGGGGCTTTCGAACCAGCCGCGCCCGCGCCTACTTCGAGCTGCGCGACCCGCACGGAGCACTGCCGTGTTCGATCTGGCTCAGCGACTTCGAGGCCCTTGGGGTCAAACTCGCTGACGGGATGCGGATCGTGGTCGGCGGCGGCTGCGACTACTACCCCGGCAGCGCAACCTCCTCTCCCTCGTTCACCTTCTCGGTCACCGAGCTGCGCATTGCCGGTGAAGGTGACCTACTCGTGCAGCTCCAGCGCCTTCGCCGACAACTGCACGCCGACGGATTGTTCGAGCCACAGAAGCGGCTGCCGCGACCGCTTCTCCCGCGGACGATCGGTGTCGTCACCGGCGAGCGGGGTAAGGCCCGCGACGACGTGCTCGCCGGCCTTCGGCGGCGCGGCTGGGCCGGGCGCTTGGTGTGGGCGTTCGCGCCTGTTCAGGACCGGCATGCCGCGCCCAAGATCGCCGCCGCGCTGCGTGAGCTCGCCGCAATCGAGGAGGTCGAGGTGGTGATCGTCGCCCGTGGCGGCGGCTCGCTCGCCGACCTGTTCGCGTTCTGCGACGAGGGGCTGTGCCGCACCGTGTCCTTGCTACGCGTGCCGGTGATCTCCTCGGTCGGCCATCACACCGACCGGACGCTGATCGACGACGTAGCCGCCGTCAGCTGCTCGACTCCCACTCACGCCGCCGAAGCCGCGGTTCCGATCGACTGCCGCGCGGCTCGGACCGACGTCGCTGCCTACGCGCGCAGACTCCACGGCCATGGCCGCAGAGCGATCCTCGATCGCGCGCGGGCGCTCGCTCACCTCTCCCGCGCTCCCGGGCAGCACGTCGCTCGACACCGGCGTCAGCTCCACCAGCTGCTGCGAGAACTGCGAGCCAGCGCCCGCCGGACAACGGAGGAAGGGCGCTCACTGGCGGCTGTGCACACGCTGGTGCTGACCCGGACCCGGGAGCGTGCCGCCTCTTCGGACGCCATTCGCCGGCGACGCGACCTCGAGCGGCTGACCCTCGCCCTCGCCGCCCACGATCCTGATCGCACGCTCGCCCGTGGGTACGCGCTCGTACAGGACCGGACCGGGGAGCCGCTCACCTCTGCGGCCGCCGCGGGCGCCGCGGGCGAGTTCGAGCTGCGCTTCCACGACGGCCTCATACCTGCCCAGGTGAGGAAGTGATCTCGGAGCGCACCTACGAATCTGCCGTCGCGCGTGTGGAGGAGATCATCAAGCGCCTAGACTCCGGCGAGGCCGGATTGCGGGAGACGCTCGAGCTGGTAAAGGAGGGTCGCGAGCTGATCGAGTACTGCGCGGCCGAGCTCGAGGTCGTCAGTCGTGGACTCGACGAGCTGCGACTCGAAGAACTCGTCGAGCGGCTCGAGCGAGGAGCGCAGGCAGGGTGAGCACCTTCCAGCTGCTCGCCGAGCTTCCGCTCGAAGTCGACGGCTACACGCTCGAGGGGCTACGAGCCGACGTCTCGAGCGGGTTCGAGCGTCTGAGTACCGTCGTCACTATGCGGGGCGATGGCGTCGAGGGGGTAGGCGAGGATGTCGTCTACGCATCCGAAGATCACATCGCGCTCCAGCAAGCCGGCCCGGTTCTCAACCTCGCCGGCCGGTACACGCTCGGCGAGTTCTGCGAGCTCGTGGACTCGCTTGATCTCTTTCCGGTCGCGCCGCAGTGGGAAGTCTCGCGGCTCTACCGCCGCTGGACGTTCCACAGCGCGGCGCTCGACTTGGCGCTCAGGCAGAGTGACAAGCCGCTGCACGAAGTCCTTGGCCGCGACCCGAGTCCGGTCAGGTTCGTGGTTTCGCTGCGGCTCGGGGAGCCACCAACGCTGGCGCCGATCGAGCGCCGGCTCGTGCGCTACCCGACGCTTCACTTCAAGCTCGATCCGACCAGCTCCTGGACCCCGGAGCTGATCAGCGCGCTCGTGGTTACGGACGCCGTCGACTCGGTCGACTTCAAGAGCCTGTATCGCGGCACGGTCGTCGACCAACCGCCCGACCCGGTGCTCTACCGGCGAGTGATCGAGGCCTTTCCTCAAGCGTGGATCGAGGATCCTGACGTGACCACGCCCGAGACCGCGGCAGTGCTCGCCGATCACCACTCACGAATCACCTGGGACGCACCGATCCACTCGATCGCCGATATCGAGGCGCTGCCGTTCCCCCCGCGTATGGTCAACATCAAGCCCTCGCGGATCGGCGGCCTGCCAAAGCTGTGCGCGACCTACGACTACTGCGCCGAGCACGGGATCGGCGCTTATGGTGGTGGGCAGTTCGAACTGGGACCTGGCCGCGGGCAAGCGCAGTACCTCGCCTCGCTGTTTCATCCCGACACTCCGAATGACCTCGCTCCGGTCGGTTACAACGAGGACGACCCAGCGCCTGGCTTGCCACCAAGCCCGCTCACGCCGGCGCCCGACGCGGCCGGTTTTCGGTGGGCTTCCTAGTCGGAAGCCGCCTAGTGTCGCGACACTAGCGTCGCGCTAGCGGTAGGTCACCAGCCGCAGCTGGTCGAACTGCAGGTAATCGTTTGACTCCTTGCCTGGTGCCACCGCCACCACAGTCACGGTGATCTGGGTCTTGCTCGTTGCCGAGGCCAGGATCCGCTTGAGCGCGTCGGTGACGATCACCGCCTTTGTCGCCGGCGTCAATTGGTGGGCCGGTCGACGGTCGAACGGGTCACGCGGGCCGGTGGGCAGGTCGCAGTGGCCGGCGTCACCAAAGCATCCACCGTGTCCGAAGATGTGAAATGACCCCGCGTAGGCGGCATCCTCGCGCCCGGTGGTGGCATCGGCGCGTGGCCGGTTTATGTAGACGCGGCCCTCGTAGGACGCCAGGGAGTGGTCGACGCCGTAGAAAATCAGATCGGCGCGCGCGTACGCTCCGTCCGCGACCGCTGGCGGCAACTCGATCGTCTTGGAGACAAACCGCGTGACCATCAGCCACCCGTCCCCGCCGTGCTTGCGGTCGCGGCAGCGTAGTCGTAGCCAAGCGCGGTCGCGTCAAGGGTCTGAGCAACCGTCATCGTGAACGGAGGCAGGGCTTGCGCAAGCAGAGAAGCCGGAGGGCCGCCTTGCGGATGCGCCAGCTGCCAGAGGCGCCATACCCGATCGATCATCGCGTGGTGGGCCCAGAACAGCGGATCGTAGGCAGCGGTAGCGATGTCGCTCATCGTTCCGCCGACCCACACGTGGACGCCGTTGTGGATGTCCTCCAGCTGGGCCTGAAAATCGATGAAGTCGCCCAGCGCGAGGACGGCGCTGACATCGTCCGGGCTGGGGAGCGGCGGCGCATCCGGGAGACCGGGCTGGCGGACGGTGCGCGCCGGCCCTCCCGGTTCACGACCGGAGCGCTGGATGGGCGAGGAGTAGAGCGGGTTTGCCTGTCCCGAAACGTTGCGCTCCACGTAGCCCCTGGGCACAGCTTGATCGGTGCTCCAGTCCCACCACGGCAGGACCACCTCCGGGGCCTGGTCGCGCAGCGCCAGCTCGAAGAAGTACAGATAGGCCCGGTGCCAGGCCAAGAACAGCGGCGAGTTGTGGGCGCAGTACATCGGCAGCGGCAGACCGTGGATCCCCGCCCAGTGCTGGTAACCACGGTCATCGCTGATCGCCTGCGTGGCAGTGAACGCCGCTCGCAAGGTGGACAGCTGCGCCGCCGTCTGCTGGTCCACGCTCGGACGGTGTCGAAGGGCTACGGCGGGCTGTTGTGGACTGGGGGCCGCGGTCGGGCTCACGCGCCGCCAATACTATGTCGCTCGAGTCCGCGAGATCAATATTCTTGCCGACGAGCGCGCGCCACCCCGGAAGGGTCACGTACTGTATGAGCCAGCGTCAACCAAAGCCGGACCTGGAGAAACCTTGAAGGAACGACTCGGCATTGCTGGCTCGGGAACCATCGCCTGCGGGCTGGCCGCAACCGCCAGCCGCTTTGGTGAAGTGCTGCTGTGGGCCCGTTCGGACGCTTCAGCCGAGCGCGCCCGCGCGACCGTCTTGAAGATCTGCGAGAAGCTGACCGACGAGGGGCTCGTCCCCGAGCGGGTGCAAGTCGTGACCGATCTGGATGCGCTCGCTGAGGCCACTTTCTTGGTCGAGGCGGTCGTCGAGCACCACGGGAGCAAGACTGCGGTCCTCAGCGATCTCGGCGAGCTCGCCCGTCACGCTGGAGCGGGCGCGATCCTGGCCACGACGACGTCCTCGTTGTCGATCGGTGAGCTGGCTGTGATCAGCGGCCATCCCGAGCGGTTCGTTGGCCTGCACGTCTTCAATCCTGTGCCCCGGATGCAGCTGATCGAGGTCGTGTTCCCCGAACAAGCGGATGTCGATACGCGCGCCCGCGCGCTGGCTTTGTGTGAAGCGCTCGACAAGACCCCGGTCGAGGTTCCGGACATCCCGGGCTTCGTCGTCAATCGTCTGCTGTTCCCGTATCTGTTCAGCGCCGTCGAGCTGATGTCCGAGACGGGGCTCGAGCCCGAGGGCGTGGACCAGTGCATGACACTCGGGGCGGGTATGCCGATGGGCCCGATGGCGCTGCTTGACTTCATCGGTCTAGACGTCTGCCAGGCGATCGGCGAGGCGATCGAAATCGACGTGCCCGCCCGCCTCGCGGCGCTAGTAGAGGAGGGCGCTCTCGGCCGCAAGTCCAGGCGTGGCTTCTATTCCTACGACTGAGTCGCGCCAAAGCTCTTCTCCTACCACTAGCCCCTTCCAAACCTGCGAACAAACTTTTAGGGCTCATTCATGTCCGAGCTCCAGACTTCGCGTCGCGACGTACCTCATAGCAGCACCTCCTCCCCAGAAGCACGAAGCCGGCCCGTCCCCAGCGGGCCGGCTTCTTTTTACTCCTGGTACTGGCTCTCGGTGCGGCGAAGCCGGCCCGGGTTGGGGCCGGCTTCATCTCTCCTCTCAACCACCGGGCGGGTTTTTGCTACCCACCGGCCGTGGCCTGAGCGCTGAAATGTAACGAATGATGCGAGCACGCGCCAGTCTGAGTCACTCCGCGGGTCGACGCTGCCGGATCCGGACCGCTTCGATGCGATTTTCGCGCACCGATTCCACCCGGATCGAGTAGCCATTGGCGGAGACTGTGTCCCCCCGCTTTGGCAGGCGCCCGAGTTGGGCGAACACAAACCCGCCAACCGAGTTGTAGGCATCTGTGTCGACCGGCAGCTCGAGACCATAGTCGTCCAGGTCGGTCACGGCCACGTGCCCGCGGACGAACCAATCGCCGTTCGCGAGCCGACGTACCGCTCCCCCGGCAGGATCGGTCTCATCGGAGATCTCTCCTACAACTTCCTCGATGATGTCCTCGATCGTCACGATCCCGGCGGTTCGCCCGTACTCGTCGATTACGATCGCCAGCTCCGTCCGCTCCCGCTGCAGGTCAGCTAGCAGATCGTCCAGCGGCTTGGTCTCCGGAACGAGCGGAGCCTCACGAACGAGCGCGTCGAAGTGCGCATCGTCGCCCTCCGAGAGCATCAGCTTGACGAGCTGGTTGACGTGCACGATTCCTTTGACGCGGTCTTGGTTCTCCTCCTCGGTCACCACCAGCCGCGAGTGCCCGGTCGAGATGCATCGGCGCAGAGCTGCTTCCACCGTCTCCTTGACGTCTACCGTGACGACCGCCGGAATCGGCGTCATCACCTGCCGCGCCTCCTGCTCGTGGAGATGAAATACGCCGGTGAGCATGCTCGCCTCGCCGACGTCCAGCTGGCCGCCGGTTTGCGAGGCAACGATCATCCGCTTGAGCTCATCCGGGGTTCCACCTTCAGGCTCGGCGTTGGGATCGACGCCAAGCATCCGCAGCAGCGAGTTGGAGGCCCGGTTCAAGACGACGATGAACGGATGGAACAGAATTCTGAAAAATCGCAGCGGCCGGGCGATCCGGCGGGCGAGACCCTCGGCGTGCTGGATCGTGTAGAGCTTCGGGACGATCTCACCGACTACGCTCTGGGCGGTTGTGATTAGCAGGTAGGACACGATCACCGAGATTGCGACCGCGGCCGTGTGCCCGAGCGGTCCCCCGAGCAGCGGCTCGAGCAGGTGGGCGATCGCAGGCTCCCCCAACGCTCCGATGCCGATCGAAGCCATCGTGATCCCCACTTGGCAGGCGGAGATGTAGTCGCCGATCTCGCCCAGCTGCGAAAGCGCCAGCCGAGCCCCGCGAGCGCCCTCCTCGGCGAGGGCCTCGAGCCGCGCCGGCCGGGAGCGAACCAGCGCGTACTCCGCGATCACGAAGAACGCATTCACGAACACCAGCAACGCGGTGAGAACTATGAAGAGTGCGGTCACCGCGGCGCGCGGGCGTAGGCGTGCGCGGCCCCCGCGCTGCTACTTCGGTCTGGGTCGTCGTCGGTCATTCAGCGACGCGAGGAACGGTAGCAGCCGTAGATGCGGCGAGACGATCCGGGCGCCGGTCTCGGCCACGGCGCCTGAGCGCGAGGCTCGCCCGCTGAGCGCGGTATAACCAGAGCACTATGGCAGACCTCTCAGTGGGGTCGACCATCGCCGGGTGCCGCCTCGAGGCCGTCGCCGGGCGAGGCGGCATGGGGGTTGTGTACCGCGCCACGCAGTTGGCGTTGGGTCGCCTGGTTGCGCTGAAGGCCGTCGCACCGCAGCTCGTCGGGGACGACGATTTTCGTCAGCGCTTCCAGCGCGAGTCGCACATCGCCGCTTCGATCGACCACCCGAATGTGATTCCCGTGTACGAGGCCGGCGAGCTGGATGGAACCCTCTATCTGATCATGCGCTGGGTCGATGGGACCGACCTTCGGGCGCTGCTGACCGCCGAGGGACGGCTGAGTCCGGTGCGGGCCGTGCGGTTGCTGCGTCCGGTCGCGCTGGCGCTCGCCGCTGCCCATCGTCGCGGTCTCGTCCACCGCGATGTCAAGCCGGCCAACGTGCTGATCGCCCGCGGGGACGAAGGCGAAGACGAGCACGTGTACCTAACGGACTTCGGCATCGCGCGGCGCACCCACGGCGAGAGTGCGATGACCCGGACCGGCGTGCTGGTGGGCACGATCGACTACACGGCGCCCGAACGGATCGAGGGCGGCAAGGGAACCTCGGCCTCTGACATCTACTCGTTTGGCTGCATGCTGTACGAGACACTCACCGGTCACCCGCCCTTCGACCGCCCAACCGAGGTGTCGAAGATGTTCGCCCACCTGAACGATCCGGTCCCGGCGGCCAGGGATGAGGTGCCCGAGGTTCCCGGACAACTGGACGCGATCATCACCAAGGCAATGGCCAAGCGGCCGGCGGACCGCTTCGCGTCAGCGGGTGAGCTGGCTCTGGCGCTCGCCGATGTCGACACGAGCGAGCTCGCGCTGGCAGCGAAACCGGCGCGCCCGGAGTCTCCGAGGACAAAGACCCAGCCATCGAAGACCGTGCCGGCAACCGCTCACGGCAGCGAATCCACCGTCATCGCTGACCGCTCGCCGACGCCGGCCACCTTAGTGACTCGCGACCCGCCCCAGCGCAAGTGGGTAATGCTGGCGGTGGGATTGGCGCTCCTGATAATCGCGGGCGTAGTGGTGGCCGTGGTGGCGGGCGGCGGTGGAGGAACTAAGACCGAAGCAGGCACGACAACGAGTTCACCAGCGGTGGGCGCCGAGGCGAGCACGCGTTCACCGGGATTATCGGTGCGGCGGACAATCGACCTGGGCGGAACTCCCGCCGCGGCGGCCGCCGATCCAAGCGGGAACGTGTGGGTGTCGCTGCCGGCGCTCGGCAAACTCGAGCGGGTCGCTCCCGGCGGCCAGTCCAAGAGCTTCTCCCTGGGAGGACGCCCAACCGCGCTCGCGGCCGGTAGCAGCGGCGTCTGGGTGGCCGGCACCGGCTCGGGCCCGCTCTCCCTGATCGACCCAGCCTCCGGCGCTAAGCGCTTGACCGTCGCGCTCTTGCACCCACCGAAGGCGATCACGGTCAGCGCAAAGAACGGCGCCGCGTGGACAGTGGACGCAAGCGGCGCCGTAGTCGAGGTCGACACCAGTGGACATCAGGTCGAGCAGCCCCCAGTGACTCCGCCGCCGGACGACATCGGATCGGGCGAGGGCTGGATCTGGGCCGTAAACAGCGCGCCCAACGGCCTCGTCCGGATCGGTCAGGGGACGATCACGGCCTTCGACGCCGGACCCGCTCCGGTGTCGGTCACCTTCGACCAGGGGGTGTGGACGGCCCACGGCAGCGGTGAGGTGACCCGGTTTAACCCGCAGTCGGCGCACCTGAACGTGAACGCCACCGTTCACGTATCGAGCTCTCTGAATGAGATCGACGCGGTTGAGCACGCACCGTCGGTGTTCGCGATCGGCAAGCAGACAAAGACGCTCTACCGGATCTCCAACGCACACCAGCCGTCGAGCACCGGAACTGTCGCCTTCCGCAGCGCGCCCTTATCCCTGGCCGTGACCGATGATTCTGTCTGGGTCGCGACTGCGGATGGAAAGCTCGTCCAGATCGCCTCGACGGGGCAATAGACCTCTATGAGCCCAGCGCATCGACCTTCGTCGCGAGCTCGAAGTCGGTGTCGGTCAGCCCACCCGCCGAATGGTTGGTCAGCGACAGCCTGACCTTGTTCCAGCCGTGCACGATGATGTCCGGGTGGTGGTTTGCTTGCTCGGCCAGCTCGGCAACCTGGTTCACAAACGCGATCGCCCCAGCAAAATCCTTGAACTCCCAGTCCCGGACGATGTGCTCCCCTTCCCGCTTCCACGCGCTACCTTCGAGCTTCGCCGAGATCTTCTCGTTACTCAACACGTCCGTCATATCGTTACCTCCTAGTCATGAGAATCGTAAGCCTCGTTCCGTCCGCAACCGAGATGCTGTTCGCGCTCGGTCTTGGACCCGACCTTATCGCCGTCACCCACGAATGCGACTACCCACCGCCGGCGCTGGAGCTGCCGAAGGTCACCCGCGACCTGCTGCCGACCGGCCTCAGCGCGGCCGAGATCGACGCGGCGGTCAAGGAGCGCACGCTCGCCGGAGAGTCGATCTACGAGCTCGATGCCGACATGCTGCACGAGCTCCAGCCAGATCTGATCGTCACCCAAGCCCTCTGCTCGGTCTGCGCGGTCTCTTTCGACGACGTCCGTGCGATCGCCGAAGAGATCGACACCCAGCCGATGGTGATCTCGCTCGATCCTCACACTATGGGCGAAATGCTCGGCGACGCTCGGACTCTCGCCCAGGCCACCGATCGCAAGGATGCCGCTGTGGAGCTCGTACGGGATGCGGCGACGCGGATCGATCGGATCCGGCTCGCCGTCCGAGGTGCGCGGCGCCTGCGTGTAGCGGCGCTCGAGTGGCTTGACCCGCCGTTCGCGGCCGGTCACTGGACGCCGCAGCTGATTGAGTATGCGGGCGGCGAGGATGTTCTCGGGTTCGCCGGAGAGCCTTCCGAGGAGCGGCAATGGGAGGAGGTCGCTTCCTCCGAACCCGACGTCGTGATCGTGATGCCATGCGGCTACAGGGCCGAGATCGCCCATCGAGAGGCCGAGATGCATCGCGATGAGCTCGCGGCCGTCGGCGCCGGCGAGGTCGTCGCCGTCGATGCCTCCGCGTACTTCTCGCGTCCGGGCCCGCGGCTCGTCGATGGCCTCGAGCTGCTCGCCCACATCCTGCACCCCGAGCTCGTGCCCGAGGCTCGAGGCGAGGCGCTGACGGTTCCGATCTGAGCGGGCGCGGGGGTTCTCAGCCGAGAGCGGGCGCGCGGGTTCAGCCGAGCCCCACCCCGTGCGGGGTCAGTCCGGATCCACCCGCTACGGCGATCGCGGCCACAACGCTGATCGCCCCCACCACCACGCAACCAGCCAGTGCGGCGGCTTGCATCCTTCGGCGCTCCGCCAGTTCCACGATCAGGTAACCCGTAATCAGGCCGCCGACGAAGCCTCCGAGATGGCCGCCGATCGAGATCCCGCCCACGGTCAGCGAGAAGACGACGTTGATCAACAACGTCGGGCCAAGACCGCTCTGCCAGATCGGGATTCGCCGGTTGTGGGCAACGACAATCAACGCGCCGAGCACACCAAAGCAGGCCCCCGAAGCTCCCACCGTTTCCGGCCCCGGCTGGAACAGCAACGCGCCGAACGAGCCCGCCAGGAGCGAGACGATGTACACGACGGCGAAGTTGAGGTGGCCGATTGCCGGTTCGAGCATCATCCCCATCACGTACAGGAAGAACATGTTGAAGAGGATGTGCAGAAAGCTGTAATGCAGGAACCCGGAGGTGACGAGTCGCCAGTACTCGTGTTGCTGATGGATCAGCTGCCCGTTCAGAGCGCCCTTGTTGAGGACCGTCCCCGCGACCGCGCCGCCCGCAGGTGTGCCGCTGGCCACCTCAGCAATGAACACGACTACGTTGATCAGGATCAGAGCCTGCGTGACGATTGGCGCGGAGGGGCCCGAGCGAATCGTCTTGACCTTGGTGCGCTCACGTGCGCACTCCGGGCAACGCATCCCGACCGGCGTCGGCGTCATGCAGTCGGGGCAGATCGGGCGCCCGCACGAGGAGCACGAAACGCCGGTTTCGCGTGATGGGTGGCGATAGCAAACGGCCATCGCCTCGGACGCTATCAGTGGCCCGGGAAGGAGCGGCGAAGCTGCCGCGCCTACCTGTCGGGAATGATCCTCCGCGCCTCTTCGGCTACGTCGCGGACGGTTCGCTGTGCCAGCTCCAATGGGTTGCGAGACTGGTGCTTTCGTGCCCAATGGCGACCGCGCACCCGCAGCACCACCAGCGCGGTGCCGGCGCTCGCCCCGATTACCGCGGCTGCCACGGGCCGGACCCAGTTACGGGGGTTGCGCATCGCCGACAGCTCCCAGGAGTCAAGCTCGCCCTGGGCAAGCTCGGTCAGGCTCACCAGTGTCTGCTCGAGCCGCTGTGCGAGGTCGGCCGGCGGATCGACCGGCGTCAGGGCCTCTCGCAGGAGGGCTTCGAAATCGGCGGCACCGGAGCTCATGGTGATTCTCCTGGGAGGCGAGCGCCATCGAGCGAGGTCTCGGAGACGATGCCCTCCAGTTGCCGGATCGCGCGGTGGAGTAAGACCTTTGTCGCGCCCTCGGTGCGGCCGAGGGCGCGCGCGATCTCCCGATTGTCCATGCCGAGAGCAAACCGCATGATCAGCGCCTCACGGCGATCGTCCGGCAGCTGGGCCACCCCCGCCAGGATCGACTGAAGCTCCTCCCTGCCCTCGACCAGCGACTCCGTCGTGTGGGGGGCCGAGATCATCCCCGCGTCCTCGATCGCCGACTCCGGCTTGCGCGAGCGGTCGCGATAGAAGTTCGCCGCCAGATTGTGCGCGATGCGAATGAGCCACGGGCGTAGCGGCCGGCCGTTCGACTCCCGCAACGCGCGTTCGAAGTGGCGATAGGCCTGCAGGAACGTCTGCTCGGTGAGGTCCTCGGCGTCATGATGGTTACCGACGCGGTAGTAGCTGTACGAGTACACGTCACGCAAGTGCGCTTGGTAGAGCTCGGTGAAGCGGGCGTCGAGATCCGCCTTGCTCCTGTGGTCCGTTTCATCCACGACATAGGAGCCTACCTTCGCTCACGCCGCGCGCACAGAGCGTGAGCGCCTCGGACGGGCCGGCTCAATGACGGTGGCAGTCCAGCGCTCGGGCGCGATTCGTCCGTCCAGGAGTGCGGCCAGGTCATCGAGCGCCGGCGTCTCGATGCGCGCATCTTTGGCGACACTCGCCAGCAGTGGCACTGAATCCACCGCCTCCGCCGCTTGGCCGAGCATAACCCCAATTTCGCGCGAGGGCACTCCCTGCGAGAGCAGCTCGCCCGCGCGCCGGTTCGAGGAGTCCTCAGCAACCACGGTCGCGATCAAATCGCCTGCCCCGGCCAGCCCCGCGAAGGTCTCCGGACGTCCTCCGCGCGTCCGCGCGAGCGCATCAACCTCCGCGAATACCTTTCCCGCTGCCGCCCCGGCGACGTTCCGCCCGGCGACCGCGGCGGCCGCGGCCGCGAGTACAGCGGCGTCCGTTGCGCATCCCGCCAGCTCGACGCCGGTGACATCGGTCGTGATCGAGACGTCCAGCCGCGCGGTAACGAGCGCTTCCGCCAGCTGACGGGCGAAGCCGCGATCGAGCGAGGCGAGCACCAGCGAGGCGCCGCAGTCCAGCACTTCGCGCGCGTGCGACGGTCCGCGCAACACCGCGGTCGCGCGCGCGGCGCAGCGTTCTGAGACAAACGCTGACGGCAGCGTGCCGAGTGGCGGCACCAGACCCTTGGAGAGGACCAGCAGCCGGGCGCGGTGCGGGATCCGCTCTCCGTGCGCCGCGAGCGTGGCCGGCAGCGCCCGCGCCGGCACGGCCAGGCAGATCAGGTCGTGCCCGCCAAGCTCGAGCTCGGCGGCGCGCATCACGTGAATGGATTTCGGCAGCTCGACGCCCGGAAGATAGGCATCGTTTCTGCCCGTCGCGGTCAGCACCGCCACCTGCTCGTGCGTCCGGCAGCCAAGATCGACCTCGAGTCCTGATCGCGCGAGGGAAACGGCCAGGGTCGTGCCCCAGGTGCCGGCGCCGATGATCGCGGCGCGACGGATCGGGGGCAATCCGCCAAGCCACTCCCACTGCAGCATCACGCAGGGCCAGATTCGCTCTGTGATGGCGCCCGCCAGCGCGGGCGACGCGCCCTCGAGCCGCGGGAAGCGGAGCGGGCGCCCGGCCCGGATCCGAACCTTGCGGGGACGGATCCGCCATCCGCGGCGGACCGCCTCGGTTCCGATCACGGCGACCGGGACGACAGGCGCGCCCGTCTCGAGCGCGAGCCGCCCGACCCCTCGCTTGGGCGTGCCGAGCGATCCCGGCCGGGTCCGCGTGCCCTCCGGGAAGATCAGCACGATCTCCCCGCGCGCGAGGATCGCCTTGGCGGTTTCGATCGTCTCCTCGTCCCCCGACCCGCGGTCGACCGGGAAAGCCCCGAGCGCGCTCAGGAACCATGCCACCACGGGCCACGCGAACAGCTCCTTCTTGGTGACGTAGTACATCGGACGCCGTGCCATCGTGGCGATCACGAACGGGTCGAGGAAGCTTCGATGGTTGGCAGCCACGATCACCGGTCCCTCCGCGGGGACGTGCTCGCGGCCGATCCGCCTCATCCGGAAGTAGGTCAGGAAGAACGGCACGAACATGGCGCGCACCAACCAATAGACCAGCAGATTCGCGCCCTTCCTTCTCGTCCGCCGGTGCAGCAGCTCTTGATCCATCGCACACAGCCGTACCCGCGCCGCGGCCGCCCGTTACAGTTGCGGGTCTTGGGTATGACGATCGACCCGACCCGAACGCTGGGAGGTGCCGTCTCCGGCGGAGTGGCAGCAGCCGCGTGGGCGTTCCAGCAGCGGCTTGACAAGGTCGTATTCGACAGTCCCTTTGACGACGTCGAGCTGCTCGGCAAGGCGATCACGCGCGCCGACGGCTGGTACCCGGCGGGACTTGCTCTGCATCTGCAGACAGGAGCCCTGTTCGGAGCCGCGTACGCGAACATCGCCCCGCTGCTTCCCCTGCCGGCCGCTTTGCGCGGACCGGCGATGGCGCTGGCCGAGCACTTGGTCTCCTGGCCGCTCGGCAGACTCTCGGACCGCTTTCATCCGGCCGCCAGCGAATTGCCGACGCTGAGCGGAAATTGGCGGGCGTTCGCGCAGGAGACGTGGCGTCATCTCCTGTTCGGCTTCGTGCTTGGCGAACTCGAGCGGCGTATCAACTCAGGACCAGAGCCGCCGCCTCCGGAGCCGGAGGCGGAGTTCTCGAGTAACGGCCACGGCTCGCTCGAGACCGCGGTCTCGGTGGAGCCCGGCTGATAGAGCCTTGAGAGTCTTGATCACCGGCGCGTCCGGGTTCGCGGGCGGCTATCTGGCGCGAGCTTGTGCAGCCGCCGGGGATCAGGTCGTCGGGCTCTCGCGGCGCGGGACCCTTCCCGCACAGAGCGGCGAGAGTCGAGTGCTCGATCTGCTCGACGCGGACGCTCTGCGCGACGTTGTCCGCGAGCAGCGCCCGGAAGTCATCTATCACCTCGCAGCCCTGAGCTCGGTCGGGCGCTCCTGGGAGGAGCCGGCCGCGACCGTCAACCACAACGTCGCGTCGGCCGTCAACGTGCTCGAGGCCGTTCGCCTTGATGCGCCGTCCACACGGGTCGTTTGGGTCAGCTCGTGCGAAGTGTACGGAGCGCCGCAGCAGCTGCCGGTGCGCGAGGACGCACCCGTCGACCCGGCCAACCCGTATGCCGTCTCCAAGACCGCGGGCGACCTGCTGGCCGGCGTCTACCGCGACGCTCATGGTTTGGAGATCGTGCGGGCAAGACCGTTCAGCCACACCGGCCCGGGACAGCTGCCGACCTTCCTCGCGGCCTCACTCGCGCGGCAGGCCGCCGAGGCCAAGGTCACCGGCGCTGAGAAGGCGCGGATCGTGACTGGCAATCCCGATACGCGCCGGGACTTCACCGACGTTCGCGACATCGCTCGCGCCTATCGCCTGCTCGCCGATCGCGCCGACGCCGCGGTTTACAACGTCTGCACCGGTCACTCGATTTCGACGTCCGAGCAGGTGCAGCTGCTCGGGGATCTGATCGACCCTATCCACGTTGAGCACATCGTCGACCCGGCCCGGGTCCGCGCCCACGAGGTGATGGATCTCCGCGGATCGGGCGACCGCTTGCGGACAGCGACGGGCTGGAAGCCCGAAATCCCGTTCAAGCAGACGATGGCCGATGCGATCGACTGGTGGGTGCAGCAACTCACCAGCGCCAGTGCCGTGCGACACTGACCCCACTCTGCCCGCCTAGCTCAACTGGTAGAGCACTTCACTTGTAATGAAGGGGTTGGGGGTTCGAGTCCCCCGGCGGGCTTTTCTGGGGATTACCAGGCACTTTACGAGTGGGAGCAGCGTGCTCGGAATTGGCGGCGACGTCCATTGCACGTCCAGTAGTTCGACGCGCGGCGCGGATTTGCCTCTCCGCGGGAACCTGCCGGCCGTCCCAGTTCTCGATCACAGACGCGTAGTGCTTCTCGATCATCAGCACGCTTGTCCCCGCACTGCTTGGCGATCGTCGTCAGCGGCACGCCGGCGTACACCTGGAGGGTGATGAAGCTTGAGCGGAGATCGCGCGGCCTGGTGCCCTTCGGTGCACAACCGGGCTTCGCCGCTGTCGCCTTCCGGCGCTCGTTCGCGGAGCCGGTTCGCCGCGCCAGATCACTCGGCGCCAGTTCCGCCAGTCGTCCTCCTGCCAGAAGCCACCGTCGTGCGCCGGGAACACCGGGGTCTTGCCGTCAGGCCGTCCACACACCAGGAACCACTCGCGCAGGTCCTCCGCCAGCGGTGCGAGCAGCGGCGTGAACCTGACCCGGTGCCGCTTCGTGTCCCGGTAGCGAATCGCGCGACCACCAACGTCCTCCCACGTCAGGCGACAGACGACTTCCTCGGGCCGGGGACCCGAGTAGGCGAGGACGGACACGAGCATCCGGGCGCGCAGCTTGTCGAGCTTCGCGCGGATCTGGCGAGCTGACCACGAAGCGGGTGGTCGGGCGTCCGCACGAGCTGTTGCCGTGGCTGCGCGGGGTCGCTCGTCCGGCGCGGATGGTGTACGAGGCGGGGCCGACCGGCTACGGGCTCGCGCGGCGCGCGCGGGCCGAGGGGATCGAGCTGTCGGTGTGCGCGCCGGGCCGGACCGAGCGGCGGCCGGGCGATCGGGTCAAGACCGATAAGCGCGACGCGGTCCGGCTCGCGAGGCTGCTGGCCGCCGGCGAGCTGGCGATCGTGACCGTCCCGTCGCTGGAACGCGAACAGCTGCGCGACCTGGTCCGCTGCCGCGAGGACATACGCGCGGATCTGATGCGCGCCCGCCATCGGCTCGGGAAGTTCCTGTTGCGCCGTGAGATCTACTGGGAGGGGCCGGGGCGGGCGTGGTCACGCCGCCACCGGGCGTGGCTCGCGGGTCTGCGGTTCGCCGATCGTGCCTCGCAGTTGACGATCGCTGACTACCTGCACTCCCACGACGTGCTGGTCGCTCGCCGCGAGACGATCGAGGACGAGCTCACCAAGCTCGCGGCCGACTCGCCCTGTGCGCAGACGATCGGTCGGCTGCGGTGCCTACGCGGGATCGACACGCTCTCGGCACTCGGACTGTGCGCCGAGGTCGGCGAGTGGGGCCGGTTCGATCACCCCGACCAGCTGTCCGCCTACCTCGGGATCGTGCCCTCCGAGCACACCACCAGCAGCCAGCGCCGCCAAGGCTCGATCACGAAGGCCGGCTCGACCCACGCGCGGCGGCTGTTGATCGAGGCGTCCTACCACTACCGCCGTCATCCCGGTGTCAGCGAGCCGCTCGAGCGCCGCCAGCGCGACCAGCCGCCAGAGGTCATCAACATCGCCTGGCGCGCGCAACGCAGGCTGAACGCCCGCTGGCGACAGCTCAAGGACGCCCGCAAGAAGCCCAACGGCATCGTCGCGGTCGCGGTCGCCCGCGAGCTCGCCGGATTCTGCTGGGAGATCGCGACCTGCGGCCCTCGGTGGCCCAGACGATGCTGCCGCGCTCGCGGTCCGGCGCGGGCCCACGGCACCATCTCGTAGACGTCGCCGCAGCCCGGGCAGTACAGCCGTCGGAGCCGGCACTCGATCCGGCAACGCAACCCGCCTTGATCGAGATGCCGCCAGGGCTTGGTGCGATGCTCCTTGACCGGCAGGCCGCGCGCCCCGCAGCCCGAGCAGACCGGCTTCTTGGCGCGCAGCACGACCGTCACGATCACCGCCCGCTCTGAGAACTCCACATCCCTGACCGATGCTCCCGGAAGCCCGAGCATCCGGTTCAACGCGGTGGTGACCCGCACGTCGCCCTCCTTCGTAGGCAGCTGACCATCTGACAGCCAGCAGCCTGCCAAAGGCGAGGGGCGGCGGGTCGCCCAGCACGTGCGCAACTTGCCAGCCGCTCACGCCGCCGTCGGGCCTCGGTCAGTAGCGGAGCCGTACGCCGCGCGTCAAGCGGCAGCCCCGATCACCCCAGCGTCCCGACGAACCCCACGCTTGCAGGAGATTCGGCCGCCTGACCCGGGCTTCGGCCCCGCTATCTGGCGATCATCGCCGGCCAGCGGGCCGGCACCCGTCAGACCAACGACCAACCGGCCGAGACCCCCGATTCACCCTCAAGTCACGAGGAGTCCCAAAAATGCGGGCGGGTCAGGATCGTTGACGCGAGCAGTCGACTGCCGTAACTGCCAATCTCACTCAGCGCTGGCATGGATCCGCGGATTCAGACCGCGGCGGGCGTTGCATAGTGAAGCCGTGTTCCGCCACCAGTGACGAGATTGCGAGCCTGCGCGCAGGCACGTGAAGCAGCGAAGCGCTCGCTCACCGAGAGTCCCTGAACGATGATCGAGGCTCCGTGGCACCCAAGAGGGTCCGAATGACCGGTTGGCCCGAGGAGTGGTGGACGAGCTCGCGAAGGCCGAGATCCAGGTTCCACCGGAGCCTGTCGTGGACGTTGTGCCGCATGAGGCCGACATTCTCAAGGCGAGCGCTGGCCTGATTGGAGCGCACGCTCGACGGCCTCGTCACCCGCGTTGCACTTGAGACTCGGCGTGGCTCTTCCGCGCCGCGGGCGTCGACAGCGAGCGGCGTTCGACCACACCTCCCGCGGCGAGGCATCCGCTCGGTAGGAGGCAAGTGCCACCGATCGCTGTTGCCGGCGTGCGGTTTCGTCGAGCCCAGCTGTGGTGTGGCAACGCACGTTCGGGTCCACCGCGACTGGCGCTCGGTCCAACGTCTGGCAGTCACGTTTCGTTCGCTGGGAGCGGGCAAAGCGCCGCGGCGGCTGCCTTAGCCGTCCGCCTCTGCTGCGATCATCGTACGTTCCCGTGACGCCACGCCTCGCCAGCCAAGCTCATGTCGCGGCCGCGAACGGCTCGCGGGGCCGGGCTGCGGTGGGCGACCGCTTCGGACCGGTCGGGGAGGCCGTCGCTTCCTCGGCACTCACCCTCTACGAACCGCTGCTGGAGGGCTTGGAAAAGGCTTCTCCGATTCTCGATCAGCGCTCAGCTCTGGTCGACCAAGCGCTTGCGGTGTGGGCGCGGCCGGGTTTTGAGGTGTTCATCTGCCAGCCGCGGCTGCGGTTCGAACCGTTTCCCTACCAGCTCGAGGCGGCGGCACGAGTGCTTCGCCATATGCAGGGGCGAGCGATCCTCGCCGACGAGGTCGGCCTCGGCAAGACGATCGAGGCCGGGATCGTGCTGAGCGAGCTCCGCCTGCGCGGCCTGGCGGGGCGCGTGCTGGTGTTGACTCCCGCCGGCCTGGTGGGACAGTGGTGCGAGGAGCTGGAGCGCAAGTTCGCGCTGCCGTGCGTGATCGCCGACAGGCGCTTTGAAGCTCCGTCGTCGGAGGGCAACCAGCCAATCGTGGTCGCATCGCTCGCTGCCGCTCGCCGAGAGCGGTTGCTTGCTGAACTCACCGCCCCGGCCTGGGACCTTGTGATCGCCGACGAGGCACACAGGCTCAAGAACGCGCGCAGCGCGTCGGCGCGACTGGCGCGCTCGCTGCGCACGCGGTACATGCTGCTGCTGACCGCGACCCCAATTGAGAACCGGTTGTCTGACCTGTTCCAGCTCGTCAGCCTTGTCCGACCGGGATTGCTCGGCGCTGCGGCCGAGTTCCGGGCCCGGCATGGTCGCGGCGACCGGGCGGAGGTACGCAACGTCGCGTCGCTGCAGCTTGCGCTGCGCGAGTTGATGGTCCGCCATCGCCGCAGCGAGATCGCGGTGATGCTGCCGCGGCGGCTCGCCGAGACGATTCGCGTGACTCCTTCCGACGAGGAGGCGGCGCTGTATCGCACGATCTCTTGGCGGGTACGCGACCAGGCGCGCGACGCGACAGCGTCACGCATCCTGGCTCTGCGCAGCATTCAGCAGCTTGCCGGCTCGAGCCCATGGGGGTGCGCCGACACCCTCGCCAAGTTGGGTTGGCAGGATCTGGCGGGGCGAGCGGCAAGCGTGTCGAGTACCGCCAAGGCCATGGCGTTGGTGGAGCTACTCGCACACCACCGGGCACGCGGCGAGAAGGTCGTCGTGTTCACGGCGTTCCGCCGCACGCTGCAAGCGCTCGCCGCAACGCTCACCGATCACGGCTTCGACGCCACCGTCTACCACGGCAGCTTGACGCGCCAAGAGAAGGATGCCGCGATCCGTCGCTTCGCCGACGCGACGCCCATACTGCTGAGCACTGAGGCGGCGGGCGAGGGACGCAACCTTCAGTTCTGCCACGTGATGGTCAACTTCGACCTGCCGTGGAACCCGATGCAGATCGAGCAGCGCCTGGGGCGAATCCATCGCATCGGACAAGAGCACGACGTTGTGCTCACCAACCTGGTTTCCCGCGGCACGGTCGAGGAGCGCCTACTCGAGGTCCTGCAAGCGAAGATCAACCTGTTCGAGCTCGTAGTCGGTGAGCTCGACATGATCCTCGGACGGGTCGCCGACGATCTTGACTTCGAGACGCTCGTCTTTCAGCAGTACGTCGCGAGTCGCGATGACGCTGAGTTCGCGGCCCGGCTTGACGGGATCGGCGACGAGCTCGCGCGGGCTCGACTCGGCTACCTCGCTACTCGCGAGCGCATCGACGAGCTCGTGGCCGGCGGTTGAGGCGCACGCCGATGCCGCCCGTCAGCGATGAGCCGGCCCTGAGCTTCTGGCTTCGCTACGCAGAACGGGAGGGCGCGCTGGTCGAGGACCAAGGCGATCACGCGCTTGTGCTGCTGCCCGCGCCACTGCAGGAGGAGAGCGAGCTGCCAGAGGAAGTCACGGTCACGTCGCACCCCGACATCGCCCGAGAGGACGGCGCGGCGCTGCTGATCGCAGGGCATCCGGAGGTCGAGCGCGCAGCCGGCCTCGTGCTTGCCGAGGGTGATACGGGCAGCGGCTATCTGCCTTGGCCGGCGTCACGAGCGCCAAGTCGCTCGATTCTCGAGTCTCGCGCGCGCGGGCTGGCATCGATCGAGCACGGCCGCGTCGACGCGGGCGGCGAGCCGATTGCCGCCCACCTGCCGCTGCTGCGTGTCGGAGCGATGGTCAGCTACGCCGCATCGCTGACGCTTCGCTTCCAGGAGCAGGAGGAAGTCTGGGTCGACGCTCGCACGGGCCTCGCGCCGAGCGACCGCCTGCTCGCCGTCGTGCGAGATCGGGCACACCTCCCGCGACCCGATGGCCACGGGCGCAAGCTCGAGGCCCGCCTGCAGATTGCGATCCCAGCCGCCCATCAGCAACTCGAGCGCCGGGCACTCGCACGGGAAGAGTCATTGGTCCGCCACGCCGCGCGGGGCCTCGACACCGAGCTCGCAAGAGCGGACGCGTACTACGAAGCCGCGCTCCGGTCGATTGCACGTCGCCGCACGACCGCCTCGACAGATCGTGCCCGCCTCCTCGATGCCCAAGCCGAGGCGACGAGAGCCGAGCGCGCCCGTCGCCTCCGCGAGATCGAGGAGGAGTACAGGCCGCGGCACGAGATCCGTCCGTTCCGCCTGCACCTTGTCCACGTTCCCGCGTTCGTGCTTCCCGTCGACGTGCGCCGCGGAAACCAGGCGTTCCGCTTCGAGCTCACGTGGATTCCAGCGGTCAGCGAGTTCGCTCCGCTCCGCTGCCCGGCGTGCGGCGCAGCGGAGCCGCTCGTCGCGACTCGCGAGCGGCTCGGCTGCACAGCCTGCACCGCTGGCGCCACCGCCCGGAGTCCGCTGTCGCGGCACTGACCGCAAGGTCATCGATGGCTCACCAAGAGCCCGCTGGTGCGCGCACCGCTCGGTGCCGAACGTGAGCGACCGCCGGTACGCGTGCGACCGCTGACGACGGGCGACACCACACCGACTGCGCTGGCAACAAACTCGCGCTCCCGTCCGGCAGTGCGTCGCCACCGACGATCGCTGGCCCGCCAGGCAGGTCGCGCGCGACTCCACTGCGAGCCATTTACCCGCTCTACGCGAACGGCGGCACAACGGAGCGCCGATGACCTCCCTTCTGATCTACCAGCTCGACGCCACCGAGCGGGCGATCAACGACATCCAAGGCATACCTGCGGCCCAACCTCGCCGAAAGCCGAGACGACGATGGCTGTTCAGGCAGGAGTCAGTCTCAACCATCGGCAGCTCGTGCTACTTCTGACACGCGCTTCACAACTCCGCGACCACACAGACGATCGGCGTCTACGCCCCAACCATGAGGCGCACACGAAGCGGCCCGCAAATCCCCCTCGGACTCGAAGAGCCCGAACTACTCGAGCGCCATGAGGCAGGACCCAAAACCAGTTCACGGCTCCAGCCGACATCGTGGACCGTAACGCACGTCCGGATGATTGTCTTATCTTATGAGCCAGCCGAGCCGTATCCGCGTGGTGCCGCTTGATGTTGCGAAATGCCCGTAGATCCGGGCGATTCGCTGTGCGCCGCGGCCACGAGTCTTGATCCGAATCGGGCCGTGCGGGACCCGTTCGTTTGACAAGCCGTTTGACACGGAGGATTACGCCAACGCGCCGACGGCGGCACGCACAAGTTCGACGAAGTCTTGCCAGTACTGCGCGCCGGACCGCCCCCGTCCGTCGAGCCGCACGCCGGCGTAGCGCAGCTCAGGCATGATCCCATCGGCGACCGTCCGAGCTTCGCTCGCCAGCATGTAGTCGGAGAGGTTGTCATGTCGGTCGTCCTCCAGCCATCGCACCAGGACACGCAGCGCATGAAGGAGTTGCGGCCAGGCCTGATGCGTCGGTAGGTCGTCCATGACGACGCCGAGGAGGGCGGCCCACCTGTCGCGCGCGATGCCGAAGCGCTGTTCGTTGCCAACGGTCACCGCATCGATGACGCCGGACGAATGCAACGCTGAGAGCGCTTCCTGAACGTTGCGCTTGGCGTAGCCGGCCAATTCGGCCACATCGAGCGCGGTCACCCTCGAGGCGTCGATCGTCAACAGAACGCGGACTGCTTCGGCCCTAGCCCCTACGCCGAGGATCTGCCGGAGTCGAAATGCGAAGTTGATCGGGGCCAGCAAATCCGGCGGTCTCGACTTATGGCTCGGTTCAGTCCGTGGCTTAAGCCATCCGTGGCTACGAAACGCCTCGTCAGGATGCGCGACGCGGAGCCGCGAGTCCCGGAACAGGGGCTCGGCCGCTGACGCTTCACCGCCGCCCTCTCGGGACACAAGACGAGGTCGAGGGCGCCACTGAGCCGCCCACGCGAGGGACGCGTCGACCAATGCACGATCCGTGCCATCGCGGCACAGATTCCGGAGCCGCTGCACGCTCACGAGTCGCTCGTTGACGACGAGCCAGTCCAGGACCTCTTCGAACAGCCGTGCGTCCGCCCGGGCGACCTCGAACGTGAACAGGAGCAGCGCCTCTGGGTCAGCCGCCCACCGATCCTCACGTCGGGCTGTTGCGAACACGCCCAACTGCGCCCACTGATCCCAGGCGAACTCGAGCAGCTGCGCGCGAACTTCGGACCTAAGCTCCGAGATCCGCACCTTCCACCCCGAGATAGCGGAGCGCCTTTTCGAGCATCTGCCGGAACCCGTCGGGCGGGTCGTGGGTGCGCGTCCAGCGTGCCGCCTGAATGAGCTCGTTGGCCGTCGGATCAAGCGCTCGTAGGTCTTGCTCATGCTTGCCGACGCCTTGATCGACGAGCGCGTAGAGCTTGAAGTGGATCTGATCGAGCCGCGAAGCGAAGTGGACCGCGAGGCCGGGACCGAAGCTCCGCGTCTCGACCCGATCGATGAAGCCCTGCGGTAGCCCATGATCCATGAGCCCCGCGGGACCAGAATTGAGCCAGTCTGCGGGCAGACCGAAGTCACGGCTCACCCGATCACGCGCGGCGAGCAACTCCGGCGGCAGCGGATCCGCCTTCCTCAATAACCCGGCGTCGAGGAGCGCGACGACATCCACGTCCTTCGTGGGTCGATCGATGATGCCTAACGCAAGCAGGGGCGAGCCGCCCACGACGACGAGTTCGCGGCGGTCCCCGGCTGCCGCAAGCTGCTCGGCGAGCGCGCTCAGCAGCTGCTGAATATCTTCAGGCTTCGCGATGTCTAACATCCTGAGTCGGGATGATAGTCAGCTCGATCGCCGCAGTAAGTCGTCGTCCGCAGCGAATGCTCCGAGCTCAGGAGATGTCGGCGTCGCTGGCCCTCGCCCTCGAGTCTCGTGGGCCGAGGACATTTTGCGTTGCTACCACTTCCCGTAAGCCCCACCGGCAATCTCAACATTCCGGGTGCCGGTGTGAGCTTTGGCGCTCTACGCGCGGGCTAAGCACGCCGTGGCCTAGAGCTTAGGCCCCGTCGCAGCGCACGCGCCGGCTTGCTGTTTGCCCGAGCCGTGGCGAGCGACGTTCTCAAGCCTGTCTCGAATCCGCAGACGAGGACTCGCGGGACGCAGGCCACCATCGCTTGCCATGCATGCGCAGCGCGCTCCTGGGATCGTGCGCGCATGCCACGCCGCCAGCAGAAGACCGCAAGCGACAACCCGGTGATGCTGATCAGTTGTGATGGCGCGTTTGAGATGGAGGTCAAGGCCGAGTCGCACTATCAGGACGCGATCGGCGCGTGCGTCAGCCGGACCGTGGTCGAGCAAACGTCGAATGACGCCTGCCGGTGCGAGTTCAGCCTTCGTCTCGTGCGTGAGCCGGCGAACCCATACGACACGAACGCGATCGCGGTGAAGTCCACAGATGGACGCACGCTCGGACATTTGGCGCGCGAGGAAGCGGCGCGCTGCACCGCACCTGGACACGGCTGGAGGCCTCACGCCAAGCTCCGCACGATCATCGCCGTCGCCGCCGCCCGCGAGCTCGCGGGTTCGCCTGGGCGATCACCCAAATCGAATGAACCGAGATCTGCCCTGACATCGCCTATCCCGTCGGCTGGGTCGTGGCGGCCCGGCAACGCACGGGGAACCCGCGAGCTAACTACGAGCACCCCGCCCCGCCACAGGGGGCTGGCCACGCCCGATCTTAGACAGCGGCTCCCCCACGACGAACCATGGTCCTGCGGTGAAGTGCCAACCCGCGTATATCGGTCTGCACGATGATGTAGCCCGGCACCCGCCTCCACCGAAAGTCACCACGCACCGCGAACGCCAGCGACACCGCCGGGTTCAGATGCGCTCCCGAGACCGCACCCATGAACAGGATGATCGCCAGCACCATCAAACCCGGAGCCACGACCGCGGCCGCCAAGCTGATCTGGCCCTTGGCATGCAACAGCCCGCCACCAGCGGCGACGAGCACGAGCATGAACGTGCCCAGCAACTCCGAGAACAGCCGGCGGTACTCCAGCCTAGGATCATCGAACTCGGTCCGCGACCCAAACTCAAGCGTCAACAGTCGCTGAGCCCGCGGGAGGTCGTGAATCGTGAGATCTGGCTGTTGGCATCACACTCCAATCGGCCGGCGGGCTCGCGGTCGCAGCCCCCGACGCATTAGGCGTATCGGTCTAGGCGGCGACGCCCTGTGCGACGGCGTTGTTGCTGGCGTGCTGGTGTAGGGCGTGTTCGTGTTCGTGGGCGGTCGCGGGTTTGAGGTCGAACGTGACCTGTTTGACGGTGCCGGTGAACTGGTACGGGGCTTTGGTTTCGTAGTCGCGGTCGACGACGAGGCCGTTGTCGCGGCTGATGTCCATGCCCGCGTATGAGGAGAAGGTGACGGGCACGGTCCGTGGGATTGTCCCTTCGCCGATCTGTTTGTCGCCTACCCATAGCGTCACCTTGCCGCCGGTCCCGGGCTTGTTCTCGTCGGCGTCGAACAGCATCTTGACCGTGACCGCTCCGGTTGGGAGCGGCTCGTCTGACACCTGCTTGTAGGTCTCGACGCCGAGGAATGAGTAGGTGTGGTGCAGCTTGCGCTGCTCGTCGAGCCACAGCGCGAACCCGCCGATGAAGTCGGCGTTGGCGACGATCACCCCTTCGGCGCCACCGTCGGGGAGCTCGAGCTCCGCTTCGATTGCGTAGGAGCGCCCCATGATCCGGGGGACCATCCCGCGCTGCACGTTCTGAACGTCGCCGCTGAACGCAAACCGCGTGATCGTCGGCAGCGGCGGCAGGATGCCGAAGAAGATCGACATCGCTCCCATCAGCGGCAGCACACGGTTGCGCTCCGCCTCCTGCCAGAACAGCTCCTTGAGCTCCGCCAGCTTGTCCGGATGCTCAGCGGCGACATTCTTGGCCTGCGAGAAGTCGTCGGGCAGGTAATACAGCTCCCAGACGTCCTTGTCCGGATCGTAGGAGCCGGGGGCGAACCGCTTCATCGTCTCGGGCGAGAAGTCCCAAGGGACCCGGTCCAGCTTCGCGCACGCCCACCAACCGTCCTTGTAGATCGCGCGGGAGCCGGCGAACTCGAAGTATTGGACCGTGTGGCGCTCCTCCGCGCCTGGGTCGTGGATCGTGTAGAGGAAGCTGGTGCCGTCCATCGGCTCCTGCTCGATCCCGTCGACCTGTGCGGGCTCGGGGATGCCGACGGCCTCCAGCACGGTCGGGGCGATGTCGATGCAGTGCGTGAACTGCGTCCGCATCTCCGCGTCGGGCTTGAGCCGGCTCGGCCAGGCGACGACCATCGGGTTGCGCGTCCCGCCGAGGTGGCTGGCCATCTGCTTGCCCCACTGAAACGGAGTGTTGCCGGCGTGCGCCCACGCGGCGGCGACGTGCGGCGCGGTGTGCTCCCCGCCGATCGCGTCGATCCCGCCGTACTGCTCGTCGATCAGCTTCAGCTGCTGCTCGGGCTCGAGCACCACCCCGTTGAGGAACGTCATCTCGTTAAACGAGCCGGTCACCGTGCCCTCCATGCTGGCGCCGTTGTCGCCCCAGATGTAGAAGATCAGCGTGTTCTCGAGATCGCCCATCTCCTCGATCGCGTCCAACAGCCGCCCGACGTTCCAGTCCGCGTTCTCTTGAAAACCGGCGTACACCTCCATCTGCCGGACATACAGTCTCTTCTCGGTGTCAGAAAGCGAGTCCCAGGCTGGGAACAGATCCGGCCGCTCGGTCAGCTCAGCGTCCTGCGGGATAACCCCGAGCTTCTTCTGCCGCTCGAACGTCTGCTCGCGGTACTCATCCCAGCCACCGTCGAACTTGCCCTTGTACTTGTCCGCCCACTCCTTGGCCACGTGGTGCGGCGCGTGCGCGCAGCCGGTCGAGTAGTACATCAACCACGGCTTCTGCGCATCCTGCGCCCGGACTGCGTGCAGCCACTCGATTGACTTGTCAGTCAGGTCATCGGGGAAGTAGTACTGCCCTCCATCCTTGCCCGGCTGGACGCCCAGCGTCGCGTTGTCCTCGGTGATGATCGGGTCATACTGGCCTGCCGCGCCGCTCAAAAACCCCCACCAGTGATCAAACCCCCACGACTGCGGCCAGTGATCAAACGGGCCCGCCGCGCCCTGCACGTTGTCCGGCGTCAGATGCCACTTCCCAAACCCGCCGGTGACGTAACCGTTCTCCTTGAGGATGCGCGGCAGAGGCGTGCAACTCCGCGGCCGTGCCGCCGTGTAGCCCGGAAATGGCCCGGGGTACTCGGCGATCGACCCGAACCCCACCCGGTGATGGTTGCGACCCGTCAAGAGCGCCGCGCGTGTCGGCGAGCACAGCGCGGTCACATGAAAGCGGTTATACCTGACGCCCTGCTCCTGCACACGCGTCAGGTTCGGCGTGCGGATCGCGCCGCCGAACGTATCCGGCTGGCCAAACCCCGCGTCATCGATCAGGCAGATCAACACGTTCGGCGCCGCGTCCGGCGCCTTCGGGCCGGGGACGATCGTCCAGTCCGCCACCGACTGATCCATCGTGCGACCGATCGTCCCGCCGAAGTTTCGATCCGGGATCGGGAGCACCGTCCGGTCGGGCTCGAACTTGCCCATCGCCTCGGCCAGCGACTCCTTAAGCGCGCCGATCCCGCTCTTGTCGCTCTGCACAACGGACCGCAGCAGCGCGCCCGCGAGCACCTGCTCCACCCCCAGCCGCTGCTCATCGTCGAACACCGCGATGATCCCAGCCGACCCGGGCGGCAAGTTCTCGCCGATCTTGTCGTGAATCTCGTTCTGCACCCGGTGGTCGACGAACTTCCCGACCACGCCACCGGCCACCGCACCAACCGCTGCAGAAGCGAGCAGCGGCGGCGCGAACAGGCCGACCGCCACGCCCACGCCCCCGCCCCAGCCCGCACCCTTGCGACCCAGATGATCCCCAGTCTGCTGAACCGACACATTCCCGTCGCGATCGTGCGTGACCAAGATCACCCCCTCGATCTCGACCCGCTTGTCCGACACGCCTGCAACGAGCGATTCGAAATCCTTCATTGCCGTGTCGATCTCCTGATAACCCGCTACGAGGAGGTCGGTCTTCTCGCCTGACATGTCGCTACCTCTTCAATTGGCTATTGGTTCGATCCCAACACCGTTCGCCGAATCGGTTCGGGCTCAACGCGTTGGAATCGCTTTGGCATGGATGGTCTACTTTTCAACGACTCGCGCGGAAGCTTCCAGCGGTCTGTGACCCGTCACCACCCAGAAGCGCTGGGGTCGTGGTCGTCCACGCTGGCGTGTGTCGGCTGCGCGCCAGCCTCGGCGTTCTTGGTTTCGAGTGGGGTGAGGCTGTGCAGCGTGAGTCCGAGGTTGGCGATCCGTTCGAACAGCCCCTGCAGGTGCGATTGGTCGATGATCAGCCCGGTGATCTCAGTCTCGCCGTCGTGGGCGCGGAGCGTCATCCCGTCGAACGCGGAAGCGTACCGTGGTCCTAGCTCTCCTGCGATGACGAGGCGGTAGCGACGTGGTGACATTCAAGCCCTAGCATGCCTGACGGTTGCAGTGGTTTGGGCCTTGTGGGCGGAGGATCACCCGGGTGATTCGGCGGGATCGAGCAGTCCGAGCGCCTCTGCGCGCGCGACCGCGTCCCCCCGCGATGTTGCGCCCAGCTTGCGGTACAGCTCGCGGGTGTGGGTCTTGACGGTGTTCAGCGAGATGTAGAGCCGCGCGCCGATCTCGCGCCGCGAGAGATCAGCTGCGAGGCCCCGCAGCACGGCGAGCTCGGCCGCGCTGGGTTGCTCCACGATGTCACCGTTTCCGGTGGTCGCGCGGGCGGTCCTGAGCTCCTGCTCGACATTGGCGGCGATCGCCGGTAGCCGCCCCGGATCGGGAAACCCCGCGATCGCCCGTTGCGCGTGTTCGAGGTCGCGGCTGGCGCGCTCCAGCCGCGATCGCACGATGCGGACATGCGCGAGCACGAGCAGGGCGTGGGCGTGACCGACGGTGGGCTGGGGCGAGCGTCGCAGACGCTCGCCGCGCAGCGCCTCGCGCTCGGCCTCGTCTAGGCGAACGTCTAGGCGCCCCGTCGCGGCGCACACCAGCGCAAGCCCAAGATGCGCCAACGCTGCAACCCAGGAGTCGGCTTGGAATCGCTGGCGCGCGAGGCTGAGCGCCTGGCGAGCCCACGCCTCCGCGCTCTCCGTTCTTCCTTGCTCGGCGTCGATCAGCGCGAGCAACCCGAGGCTGGCGACATAGCCGTCGGGGACCTCCGGAGCGTCGGGACGCTCGACGGCGTGCAGCGCGATCCGCCGCGCCTCCTCGAGCTCGCCGGCGAAGAAGAGCGCCTGCGACAGGCTCGCGAGCACGCCGACGCTGAGGACATCCGCGCCCGCGCGAGCGGCCGCGACCGCGCGGCGAGCGTGCTCGACGGCCGCGCCCACGTCACCACGCTCGATGTTCATCGCTCGCGTGACCTCCACGACTGCCTCGACGTACGGCGACCACAGCTGCGGTCGCGCCCGGCGAGCCTGCTCCGTCATCGCAAGCAGCTGCCGAATTTCGATGTTCGGGCGCGCGAGCAGTGCCGCGGCAGTGGCACCGACCGCCGGCAACAACGGGTGTTCGAGCAGCAGCTCGGGGGGAAGCCAGCGCACCCAGCTAAGAAACTGTCCGATCCGCCCGCCCCAGATGAATTCGAGGTGGAGCTCGTCCAACAGCTCGGCCACCGTCTCAGCGTCCTGGGCGGCGGCGGCGTACTCGATCGCGTCCTCCACGAGCCCGTGCGCCCGACACCAAGCCGCCGCGCGGCGGCGCAGTTCGGGCGCCTCCTCGCGCCCCAGCTCCAGTTGCAGAAGCTCGCCGAACAGATGGTGATAGCGGTACCACTCCCCGTCCGCGTCCAGGGCGACCAGGAACATGTTCGAGTGCGCGAGGTCCGTGAGTACCGCGGCCGAGCCCTCGCGGCCGAGAACGGCGTCGCACAGCTCCGGCGTGAACCGTCCCAGCACCGACGTGCGCAGCAAGAAGTCCCGGGTCTCGGGCGCGACCGCCGTCAGGACCTCGTCGGTCAGGTAGTCGCTGATGTGCCGAGCACTGCCGGCGAACGACTGCACCCCCTGATCGGGGTCCTCAACGTCACGAAGCCACAGCGCCGCCAGGTACAGCCCCGCAGGCCATCCCTCCGTACGCTCCACTAGCAACTCGACGCTCTCGCCAGACAACTCGATCCCCTCGCGCACAAGCAGCTCACGCGCCTCATCGACCGTGAACGCAAGCTCGCGCGAGCGGATCTCCACCAGCGCCCCTCGGGCCCGCAGGCGCGCGAGGCTGATCGCCGGGTCCGAGCGGGTCGACACAAGCACGCGCGCGCTGGCAGGCAGCCGTTCGATCGCGTGTGCGATCGAACGAAGCGAACGCTCGCTTCCGACCGCGTGAAGATCGTCGAGCACGATCGTTATCGGCTGGCCGTATGCGACCAGACCGTTCATTAGCTCATCGACGGCCGTCTCCACCGTGGCACCCCGCGCCCCGAGGCACATCAGCGCGCTACCTCCAAGGCCCTCGCCGAGCCGCTCGACGGCCGTCGCCAGGTGCGTCCACAACCGCACCGGATCATCGTCAGCCGCATCGAGCGTCATCCAAATAACCGCCTCCGGGCGCTCGATACACCACGATCGCAGAATCGTCGTCTTGCCGTAGCCAACCGCCGCACCGACCATCGTCAGCGCGGCCACGGGATCACGATCGAGCATCTCATGGAGGCGTGCCCTGCGCAGCATCCCGGGGTGAACCCGTGGCAGCATCAGCTTTGGCTCGATCACCCGTAGCGTCGGCGGAACGGTCACTGCCGTCTGAGTACTCATCCCGATGTCCCGGTCCAATCGTGCTCGCGCTCGCTGGTCGCCGTGCGGGCGGACACCACAGCCCGCCCCCGCTTGGCCACCGGCCCCAAGATCACCTCCACCCGCAGCGGGACCGGATCGGCGATCAGCTCAGCGAGGACACCGCGCCCCCGCCGAAGCGCGTAGATCCGGCGCCGCGTCACCTCGTCAACACCGGCGGTGAGGAACCGCTCAAGCTCGCGGCGCGACCGGTCCAGCACACCGAGCGGCGCGTACCTAGCGCTCGACACCTGCCGCGCGGCCGCGACCACCCGCTCGAGCACGCCGTCGAGATCGAGATCGCCGAAGGCCCCGCGGGCGAGCTTCATCAGCTCACGCAGAGCGTGAAGGATCGTTCGCTTCCCATCAGCCATCGCACGGCCGCTAGCCACGGGGTCTGCGCCTTCGTCGCAATCGCGACGGCAGGATCCGGTTCTGCGTACTCCTTGGCCGCCCGTGTTGGTCGATCAGGGAGGGTGGGTGGGGTGTGAACGGTGCCGGCAGGTGGCGAGCCAAACATGAGCGAACTGCGAGATCCGAACCAATCCAGCTTCACGGACCAGGATGTGGCGGCCAATTGTGTTAGCCGCGCACTCGCTCCGCTCAATACAAGCAACGAGTGCGGCCGGTCGTTGGCCGTGCGTCCTATCCCTACCAAAAGCTTACCGCCGGCGTCCGCGTGCGACAAGCTTCAGAAGATGAAGCGTCCTGCTTCTGGGCGGGAAGGAGGATGCCCAGGCCTAGCTTGGGAAGCCGTACGCTGGCTGGGCACGAGGCCGTCGACCGCTCGCCGCTCGAGCTCTGACCCACGGTCATCTCCTAACAGAAGAGATTGGGCCGAAGGCCCATGACCGCGGCACAAGACGGGTTGAGCGGCGAACAGCCGCACGGGCGCTGGGGAACGAGACCGGAAACCTCGTCGCGGACCTCACCAGCCGCGGCAAGGTCCGGAACGTTGAAAGCGCCGCACCCGCGAGACCCTCCCACAAGTCCACCCACAGAACGCGTACGCCTTCTGGCAGCTCGCCCGTGCCGGCATCGCCACCTCCGGGTGAGAATCAATCACCCGGGTGAACATCTCCCGAAACCAATGACACGCGCAACAGTCAGCGGGATGATCTCGCGGTCAATGAACGTGAGCAGCCGTGGAAATCCGCACATCTGCGAACCTGATAGGGAAAGCTGGCCAAACGCGACATCGGCGGGCGATTCGACAAACAGCCGGGCCGTTTTCGCGGATGCACATCCCGCCACAATCGTTGAGGCGCGTCAACAGCTTCACCAAGTCGGCGGGGTCTGGCGACCCGAGTGGACAACCCGCGACGGTCTGATCGAGGCGCTGACGGCGTTGAGCGGTCGATGCCGCGCGCTCACGGTCCGAAACCGCGAACTCGCAGGCGAGGTCAACCAGCTCCGCGCCGACCGCCGCCGGCTGCGATCGCGGTTGGCCGCCGCGAGCAAAGTTCAGCAGGTGGCGTCGCGGCCCGCGCGAGCCCATACCTACTTCGCCGGCGACAGCGAGCGCCGGCGCCTGGAGCGCGATCTGCACGACGGCGTCCAGAACGAGCTGGTATCGCTAATCGTCAGGCTCCAGCTTGCGCAGGAGGATCGCCACACGCCACCCGAGCTCGCCGGCACGCTGTCGGCGCTCGGGGCTGACGCCGAGGCGGCGCTCGACTCGGTGCGCGAGATCGCCCACGGGATCTACCCATCGTCGCTCGCCGCGTTTGGCGTCGAACGAGCGCTCCGGGCGCAGGCGGCGCGGGCATCGATGCACGTACGCCTAGAAGGGACCGCGCCTCGCAGCACCGAAGCGGCCGAGGCCGCCGTGTACTTCTCCTGCCTGGAGGCGATCCAGAACGTCGCAAAACACGCCGGCCGCGCCGCACACGCGACGCTACGACTGCACTACGACAGCGGGATGCTCGTCGTGTGCATCCAAGACGACGGGATTGGGTTTGATCCCGCGCACGCCGAGACTGGAGCGGGCCTGAGAAACATCCGTGATCGCATCCAGACGCTCGGTGGCACGGTCAAGCTCACCTCCAACCCCGGGCACGGCACCGTGGTAGCCATCGCGCTCCCGTGGCCAGCAAGACAGGCAGAGCAGACGATGCCCAACGCGACATCACGGGCGAACAGGGCTGCGGCAAGCAATGACTGAGCGCGCTGCCTGCACGATCGCCAAGACCGCTTACCAAGGCCAGCAGACCTCGGCCGGCGGCTCGCTATTCGATCACGTCCAGCGCGTGGCAGCCGCGGTGCCGAAGCACGCGCGCGTGACTGCCTGGTTGCACGACATCCTCGAGCATACGGACCTGACCATCGACCAACTGCGCAGCCAGGGAGTTAGCCCGGTCGAGCTCAGGGCGCTTTGTGCTCCTTAGAGCGTGTTTGAAAAGAGGGTATGAGCGGGTGTTCTCGAACTTCGGGGTATGCCTGCGAAGGCGCGGTATCCGTCGGATCTCACCGACGTTCAGTGGGCGTTGGTCGAGCCGTTGTTGTCTGTGGTGAAGCCGGGTGGACGCCCGGAGGCGCACCCTCGTCGCGAGGTGGTCAACGCGATCTTGTACCTGCTGCGCACGGGTTGCTCGTGGCGTCAGCTGCCGAAGAACTTCCCGCCGTGGGAGACGGTCTATTGGCACTTCAAGCGTTGGCGGGATGACGGCTCGCTGGACGCGCTGCACGACACCCTGCGCGAGCGGGTGCGGGAGGCTGAGGGACGCGATCCGCAGCCGACCGCGGCGATCATCGACGCGCAGTCGGTCAAGGGCGCGGACACCGTTTCTCGCGCGACGCGCGGGTAGGACGCGGGCAAGAAGGTCAATCGCCGCAAGCGTCACATCGTCTCGACACGATCGGGCTGCTGGTGATCGTGATGATCACCGCCGCCAACGTCCAGGACCGCGACGGCGCGCGCCCGGTGCTCGCCGCGGTGCGCAAGGCGTTCCCGACGATCAGCCTGGTGTGGGCTGACGGCGGGTACGCGGACAAGCTCGTGGAGTGGGCCAAGGCGGCAGCGCGGCTCGTTCTCGAGATCGTGCGCAAGCCCGAAGGGCAGCGCACCTTCGAGGTGCTGCCCAGACGCTGGGTGGTCGAGCGAACGCTGGCGTGGATCACGAAATGCCGGCGGCTAGACCATGACTACGAGCGGCTGACCACAACCTCGGTAGCGATGGTCAAGTGGTCGATGGTCGGCCTGATGACACGACGACTCGCCCCCACCCCCGGACGGCAACCCTGGAGTACTGAATAGACCCTTCTCAAACACTTACTTACACGCGGTGATCACGACGACTATTACGCCGCGTGGCAATTAGTGCGTGGTTACTTGGCGTAGGCGACGTACTCGCCGTCGAAGTACTTGCTGACAATCTCACTTGTGCGGGTAGCGAGATACTCGACGGTGAGAATGACGAGCTTGGCGAGGTTGGATGGGCGGCGTCGCGCGACGTGGGTGTGAACGTCCTGGTTGAGGAGCTCGTCGGGGTTGAGCTCCGGAGCGTACGGTGGAAGGTAGAACAGCTCCATCCGCGGATGGTCCAGCAGCCAGTACTCGACCGCGGGAGACTTGTGGAAGGAGGCGTTGTCGACAATCAGGAAGATCTTGCGCTCGGCGAAGTGCTCGAGCAGCTTGTCGAGGAAGTCCAGGAAGCGGATCTCATCGCAGGTGCCCTCGAAGATCTCGAACACGAGCGTGCCGTCGGCACCGATCGCGCTGATCACGTTGGCCGAGAAACGCTTGCCGGTCAGCGGCACGACCGCGCGCTCGCCGATCGGCGCGTAGCTCTTGCCGGCGGTCTGCCCGGCGCGCACCCCCATCTCATCGCCGAACAGCATCCGCGCCCCTTCGCGCCGCGCGCGCGCCTGGATCGCCGGGAACTCGTCCTGGAGCCACGCCCGCACCCGCTCGGGGTCCTGCTCGAGCCACCGCCGCTGCGGCTTCTTGCCCGAGAACCCCCAGCGACGCAGGTAGACACCAACCGTCTGGCGGCTGAGCCCGATCCCGAACCGCCGCTCGATCAGCGCCTTGACGGCCTGCCTTGACCACAACACGCCGGGAATCTGCAGCTGATCGGGGTTCGTGCCCTTCATCAGTCCGATCAGCTCTGCCTGCTGGGCGTCGGTGAGCGCCATCTGCTCGCGCGAGCGCCGACCACGCCGCCGCTCCCTCAGTCCCTCAAACCCCCCGAGCTGGTGGCGCGCCATCCACAGCGACACCGTCCGCAGATGCACCCCCATGGCCTGCGCCACGACCGCGTGAGTGCGGCCCGCCAACACCATTCTCACACCCCGCTCACGCAGCGCTTCCCGAGTCTCGCCTGACACCCGCCTAGCGTCACTCATCACACAGTCAATACTATCATATTGACACTCTCGAATGTACTGTTACCTGACGTACTATTTGCCACGCGCCGTGATACCGCGCCTACGTGGAGCGGATCGCCGACACGCCCGGCCGACACGGTCCCCTGGCTCGCGTTGTGAAGCTCGCCGATCTCGAAGACCACCTCGCAGACGCTCGCTGTGCCTCGCGATCGATCCCGCCGTACGCGTGGGCCCGGCGGGCGATCCTGCTCGCTCACTCGCAGGCGGCGACTCGGACACGGTAAATGTGAGTCTGCTGACGTCTACGTAGCGAGCGCGATGAACCCGCCACAGCGGCCATGGGCGAGCTTCTCCAAACCATCGCAGGCGGCGTCCCTCACCGGTGTCGCGCTCCGGCTTCCACGCGCGGTCAGCTACCTGGCGTGCAAGCGCAGTCTGGAGCGTCGTTAACACCCAAGGCCATCCAACCGAGTCGCGATCCGGGTCAAGCGGTGTCCGAGAATCGACCTTGACGAGTCGCCCCGGTGCGATCGTGCGCGCCGTGCGTGACGGTGATGAGGCGATGGTGAAGGAGCTGGGTCCTCCGGCTCGGCCGGTCGCGATGCTGGCTCGCCCGCTCGCATTGGTGGTGAGCCGCGTTGGACCGTGCGCAACACGGTCTGGCACGGGTTCGTCGCCATCGATGATCTCTTCAAGCTCGGATCGTGGCGATCGGCCACGCGGGTGTCTTGCGGACCGGGAATCGTCGGACCGCGGCAACAGCATCAAAGTCGGCCTCGGCAAGCTGTTCGGTGCGCGCGGGCATGTCGAGGATCGAAACGATGTTCATCACGGTCGCCTCCACGCGACGATTCGTCGCGCGCGTTAGGGTTCGGGAGGCGCGTTGGGGTCTGAAACCGAGCACGAGCCGGGAGGATCGCGGCTGCGCATCGCCGATCCTCGAGCTCCGAAGACATGCATCGGCCGCGAAAACGACATGCTCTGCTCCGCCGACGCGGGCGTCGCCCAGCGGGCAGGACGCCGCCTGGACCGCCAGACCAGCGACCTCGCGAGTTCGTCGTCGACGACACGGCCTCGCCGTCACCCGATGGTCAGGCCGAAGCACGATGGCCGGGAACGCTTTCCGACCGGGCCGCAGCGCGTGCGCGGACCCGTGCACCCTCTCGCGACCGGCTGACCCGGCCCAGCGTTGCTCCTCTCATCATCCGTGCGAGATGATCCCCTTCGTCGGTCCAGCAACTACGTTGGAGTTATGAGCGCGCTGCCGACGGCCCTTCCGCTTGCGCTGAGCGCATCGCTGTACCCACCAGCACTGCTGACGCTCATCCTGCTGCTGTCGGCGAAACACCCACGCGGCCTCGTGCTCGCGTACTTCGCCGGCGCCGCGCTGCTAACAATCGGCGCCGGGCTGATCGCACTCGCCGCGCTCCAGAGCACATCATCGACTAACCAAGCCAGCAACACGACCAGCGGCTGGGTCGACATCGCCATCGGGGTCGCGTTGCTCGCCCTCGCGGCATGGGCATGGAAACGCCACGCGCGCGACCCCAAACACACCGCCAAGCCCGACAGCACAAGCGAAGGACGGCTCGCTGTCTGGTCGCGTCGCGCGACCACCAGCCAAAAATGGGCGTTCTCGCTCGGCCTCGCGATGTTTCTCCCATCGCCCACGTACCTGTTGGGTATCTCTGACATCGCGGCAACCAGCGACAGCTCGAGCTCGAAGATCGCCGCAACACTGATCTGCGCGGTCGCGGTCCTGCTGTTCCTCGAGGTCACGGTCCTGGGCATGTTCGTGCGGCCGGGGACCGTCACAGCGCGAATCAACAGCTTTCACAGATGGCTCGTCCGGAACGGATGGACGCTCGCGAGCGCAGCTGCGCTCATCGCCGGCATCTACGCCATCGCCGACGGGATCGGAGCGCTGAGCTAACTGAACAGCCGTGAATCGGCACGCGAGACCCAACCCCCTAATCGCACCACCCACGATCCACAACTCCTCACCACCCGACGACCGGCGCCAAGACGAAGCATCCGCGCGGACCGCGGTGTGTTACGGCCCCGAGGCTGGTGAGGTGACCCTCGGCGGCTGGCGTGTGCTGGCCGAGCGTCCGTGCGGCTGACCGCGTCGATGTCGAAGCGAAATCCGAGTGGCCGCATCGTCGCCACCGAAGCTAGCGCCGCCTACAAGCCGCCCCATGCTGGGCGCTGACGGCGTCACCTCTGAGGCGTTCGGACTTCCACTTCTTGCCTCACCGCTGCCGTCCGGGCGGCGGTCCAGGTTCCGAAGCGGTCGGTCACGACGCTCGCCGACGGCCATTCTCCCTTGTCCAGTCGCTCGCGCGCCTCGCCGCCGCGTGTGCGCGCGTGGGTGAGCGACCAGTCATAGGAGGAGGGCAGCCGGCCGTAGCGGTCGCGCCACTCGTGGATCGCATCGAGGACGGATTCTCGGGTCCACCGGAGCTCGATCGCGCCCGGGTGACACGCCTTTAATACGCGTACGCGTCGCCCTTGCCGTTGCGCGGCTGGGTGTAGGCGCCGCAGCCGCGGCACACGCCTACGTAGCGGGCCTTCACCGCCCGCGCCTTCCCCCTCCTCGGGTCGGCTGAGGTAGGGCCTCGGCGAGGTGCCATTGTGGTCCTTTTCCGAGACCCCCCTCCCGAACCCGGCGTGACCATTTCTGATCACCGGGCTCACCTGTCAATGGCCATCGGTTTCTCCCCAAGTACGGCCATCGGTTCTCCCCACCGGCGGCCATCTTTTCTCCCCGCTGGTGGCCATGAGTTCTCCCCACGACCGGGTGGGAGAGCGACCGTCGTCGCGGGGGCCGAGCCCGGAGGGCGAGGCGCCGCGGCGATGGTCGCTTAAAGTCCGTCTCAGGTCAGGGGCCTCACCCCCTTGCCGGCGGTCGCCTGGGCGAGTCGGTAGCTGTCGGTGCCGTCGGTGATCAGCACGTGCGCGTGATGCAGCAGCCGCTCGACCGTCGCGGTCGCGAGCGTCTTGGGCATCAGCTCGTCAAACCCGGAAGGGTGAATGTTCGACGAGATCGCGAGCGATCGTTTCTCATAGGCGGCGTCAACGACTCGGAACAGCGCCTCGGCCGCGTCGGCCGAGACCGGCAACAGCCCGACGTCATCGACGATGATCAGATCGGCGCGGATCAGCTTGCTGATCGCTTTGCTGACGCTGTCATCGGCGCGGTGGCGGCGGAACAGGACCGCGAGCGTCTCGAGCGTGTGCCACGCGACGGTCTTGCCCTTGTCGATCGCCAAATGCCCGAGCGCCTCGACGAAGTGGCTCTTGCCGGTGCCGCTGGGCCCGCAAACGCACAGCACCTCCGCGCGGTCGATCCATTCGAGCGTGCGCAGCGCTTGCTGGGTGGGTTTCGGGATCGCCGACGCCTGGGGTTCCCACGCATCGAACGTCTTGCCGGCGGGCAGCCCGGAAGCGCGCCTGCGGGTAGTGATCGTGGCGTGGTCGCGGCCGGCTGCCTCCTCGGCGAGCAGCACCCTGAGGACTTCGGCGTGTTCCCAGCGTTGTGAGTTGGCGGTCGCGAGCACGTCCGGCGCCGCCCGCCGAACGTATGGCAGCCGCAGTCGTCTGAGCAGCCGGTCGAGCTCGTCGGGCAGCGGCGGCGGGGCTGGTAGCTTGACGGTCATAGCCGTGCTCCGATCCGATCCGCCTGCGCGGCGAACTCCAGCAGCTCTGACGCGAACTCGCGCGCCTCATTGGGTGTGAGCGTGCAGATCGCCGGCGGCAACCAGCAGCGCTCCCGCCGGCAGTCGAAGCGGTGATCGTCGGTCATGATCACGCTGATCTCCTGCACCGGCCGCCCGCCGTCTGGTTGCCAGACCTGCTCGGGATCGATCCGGCAGTGGACGCTGTCGCGGTAATCGCTCATCGCGCGGCCTCCTGCTTCCACCAGTTCGCTTGGAGCGTTTGCCGCTCGGCGTCCTCGGCCGCCTGCAGCAACGCCAGCGCGAGCTGGCGCGCCTGCTCGGGCCGCAGATCGGTATACGCGTCCGGCAGGTTGGTCGGCCGGCCGTGATCATCGACGGCGCCCGGCCCGTCGTGAAGCCGCACGCGCACCAACAGCTGCCGGGCTCCGTAGAGCAGCCGTTCGCGTGCCGGGCCCGCGAACGCCTCCGCCTCGCATCGATAGCCGCTCATCGCCCGAACCCCTCCCAGCTGCGAGTCGAGCGCTGCAACGAGGAGTCCTCCGACGCGCGGGCGGGGAACGGGATCACCGTCCCCGCCCGCTGATGCGCGAGGATCGCGGCCAGGTCACCGTCGCTGAAGCGGCCCGCCTCAGCGCATACCTTCAGCGCATGCTCGACCTGCTCGGCGCCGTGCAGCTTGGCGAGGTCGACCGCCTCAGCCATCTTCCGTCTGACCCGCGTCGCGCCCGCCGCGGCCGCCTTGATCAGCCACTGCTCGCCGCCCGGTCCGAGCGCCAAGAACGCCGCCTCCTCCCGCGAACGGGCCCGTGGGCGACGCTCCAGCGCGCCCGCCGGGCGGGGCGGATAGTGCTCATCCTTGATGCTCGGCCGGCCCGGCGTCGTCAACTCGTGCCGGGCGACCTCACGCGGCCCCTCCGGCGAGTCGACATGCACCACGATCAACTCCGACCCATGCGCCCTGGCCCACACCCGCTCCTCCACCAGCGAGCTCGGGACTGAGTAGATCGCACTACCGACCGTGATCGTCGACTGCCGGTCGACCTTCCGCGTCTGCCCGAAGCACACCGTGTGCGCCACCTTCGGCAACGGGTGCATCCGCTCGCGCTCCTCGGCGAGCATCACCACCGGCGCCCGGCGCGTGATCCGGTGCTCGCGCGCGTTCACCCGCTCGCAGAACCGCTCGCACTCGGACTCCAGCTCGGCGAAATCCCGATACGCCGAGCGGAGGTTATGGTCGGTCGGGACCAGATCCGCCGTGGCGATCCTGACCGTCGCTTCTGACCCGCCCTTGCTCTCAGGATCCGCCGGCACGCAGGTCGCGACCGTCA
>CAWIII010000023.1:0-65367 GCA_963836065.1 uncultured Solirubrobacterales bacterium | reverse complement strand
CGTCGCATAGCAGCCGCGCGCCGTTGCCAAATAGCGCCACCGCCAATCGACCTCTGAACGAACGCAGCCCCTCCGACAGCACCCAGATGACTGGACCCAAAAATGGCTCCCAAGCTGCCATCGACCCCGACGTATCCACCACGAGCCCCACGTGGGGTTCCTGCAGCGGCGCGGTGATCACCTTGGTGATCTCCCAGGGGTGCGAGCTGACTAAGCGCCACGCGGTTCGGCGGGCCTTCGAACGCCGCGTAGTCGCTATGGCGACGAAGCACTCGTCCGGATCGAGCCTGATCTGCGCTGCGGCGCGCGATCGGATTCGCCCAATCTGGATCGTCCGGCCGCGGCGGCGCTGACGATCGCTTTGCTCCTCCTGCCGCCTCGCGTCGCGCGATCGCGTTGGCGACGTAGGAGGCGTCCGGATCCGGCTCTGCGACGCCGGAGCCGGACGAGCGCAATCGTCCAAACGCGAGCGGACCGAGAGCTTCCGGTTTCGCCGAGGCTTCCGGTTTCGCCGGGAGCGGGGCTCGCGCGGAGGCCTGCACAAGGGCTGCGCCGCCTATGCAGCGTCGCCCCGAGGTGGCGCCTGCTTGCCGCCCAGCCGCGCTCCGGGAATTGGGCGACGCCGCAAGTCAGCAGCGGCAGCGCGGTTGGCGATCAGCCCTACGAAAGCAACAGTGGGCTGACATCCGCGGTGCTCGAGAGCGGCGGCGAGGGGTTGTCGTTCGCTGCTGCGGGCGAGCCGGTAGGGTCGGAGCGATGAAGCGGAACTCCCGGGTCGTTTACTCGACCACCGACGGCGACCTGCGCAAGGCGCGTGACCCCAAGCTCAAGGAGCGCCAAGCCGACGGCAATCGCGTGAAGGTCCGGCGCGAGGTCGCGGGTCGCCGCGGCAAGGCCGGACCACTGTCTCGGGTGTGCCGGTCGACGATGCGGAGCTGAGGGAACTCGCAGGCAAGCTCAAGAAGCGCTGCGGCGTCGGCGGTTCGGTCAAGGGTGGCGTCATCGAGATGCAGGGCGACCACCGCGAGGTGGTGGTCGAGATCCTGAAGGCCGAGGGGTACACGCCCGTCCTCGCCGGAGGCTGATGCGCGTCGATAAGTGGCTGTGGACGGCGCGGCTGTTCAAGACGCGCGCGCTGGCGGCGGGCGCCCTCAAGGGCGGGCGCGTGCATGTCGATGGCGTGGCCGCCAAGCCGAGCCGCGAGGTTGGGCCGGGTGACGAGATCGAGATCACCATCGGCCCTGTGCGGCGGGCAGTGATCGTGCGCGGTACGGCCGAGCGCCGCGTGTCGGCGCCGAGGCGGCGAACCTCTACGACGAGACCGAGAAGAGCATCGCGGAGCGAGAGCGTCAGGCCGAGTTGCGCCGCCTCGCCGGGCCCGTCGAGTTCGGCGGGCGCCCGACCAAGCGCGAGCGACGCCGGTACGACGCCGGCCGCCACTAGCGATCCACCCAGGCCGGCGATCAGCGGCACAAGACCGCAATCCTCGGCCCGGCTCCGGGCAGGTGCTCGTGGGCGCCAGGCAAGTCAGCCGCCGACGGCGCCGGCGAACGTTTTCCGTGTTGATTGCGAGCGTGTGGCAGTCCGAGAAAAGCGAGCGTCCCCCGACAGCCCGAAATGGGCACCTCGGACAAACGTCGCGCAGTCTCGCGTCGCGGCCGGTGGGCAATCCGTCGCGCGAAGCGGGAGCGGCACAGCGGAGCGCCGCGTAGAGGCCGGCAGGGGCCTCCGGCGGTCAGCGTCTGGATCCGGTCAGCTATCAGCTTCGCGACGTCGCGGTGCTGGCCGCACTTCGTGCCGTCTAGCGGCGCCAGAACGCGAGTCGCTGCACGGAGGCGCTGAGGATGTGGCCCCACGTGAGGTGCGCGTCCTTGCGCTGCGAGATCGCCTCGAACGGGCTGAAGCGCATTTCTCCGCCGGTTCCGAACGCGATCGTGCCGTCGTCCTGGCGGGTGCCGTCGACGAAGATCCAGCCGCGCTCGATGCGGACGTTGTCGCTCATGGCCTCAGCGTACCCAAGGCTCGTGGCGCGCGGGTCCGACCGAGCAACCGAGCTGCACCACGTGTCGCGTGTGGCGCAAGGCAAAAGTGCGCGTCGTGTGCGCTGGCCGTGATCGCGGGTCGGCGCGGGTGACCGTCTTTGTGGTCACCGTGACGAGTGCCTTCTTCCCTGGGCAGCAGCAGTCCGCTACATGCACCGGCACCGCCGACAACCCTGACACTAACTGCAGTCAACTGGGGGCGAAGCCGGCCCCCCCGACGCCGGCCTACGCCACGATTCCAATCGGTCCATATCCCCCTCGGGTTTCGCATTTTTGAGGGGGCTGAGCAGGGGGCTGTCGGCGTCGCCGGTGGGGTGGCTGCTGGGTTGATGGCCTGAGTAGTGGGGCGCGGAGTGGAAGGAGCATCGGCGGCTTCCGCGAAGCGGTGGGTGTCAAGTCCGTTTCCGCGGCTGGGTGGGAGGCCCGTTCGCGGCTGCCCACGGAGGTTCGCCGCCGATGCTCTGCCTGCCCTCTTCGCTGAACGAGCTGCTGCTCCTGTTCGCGACATGTTTCTCCCGTCCCACCTACCGGACGTTCTGCGCGCTGGTGGTCGGTCAGATCTCCCAGACCCGGGTGCGGTGCGTGACCGGGATGCTGATCGGCGCGCGGCTGTCCGGGGTCTGGCATCACGCGCGTGCGCACCGGTTCTTCAGTCACGCCCGCTGGTGCGCCGATGAGCTTGGGCTCAAGGTGGCCGAGGTGATCGTCTCGCGTCTGCTCTCGCCCGATCAACCGCTTGTTGTCCCGATCGACGACACGTTGACCAAGCGCCGAGGACGGAAGGTGTTCGGCTGCTTCTGGCATCACGACGCGACCGCCAACAGCAGCAAGGGATCGCTCGCGTGGGGCACCAACTGGGTCACCGCCGGGATCAACGTCAAGCTGCCGTTCCTTGAGCGGACCGTCTGCTTGCTGGTGCTCTTCCGGCTCTGGCGCCCGCGGCGCAAGGAGATCCCCAAGCACAAGCCCGACCCCGAGCGACCCTCGAAACCCAGGCTGGCAAGGGAGATCCTGTACCTGCTCGCCGCGCGGTTCAAAGACCGGATGATCCATATCGTCGGCGACGCCGCCTACGCCTCGGGCGCGTTCGCCGGCCTGCCTGAGAACGTCACGATCACTTCCCGGCTGCGTGCCGACGCCGCGCTGAACCAGCTGCCGCCACCCCGCCCGCCGAAGGGGCAGCGCAAGCAAGGCCGCCCGCCGAAGAAAGGCGCCAGGCTGCCCAAGCTCTCCCAGATCGCGACCGACCCCACCACCCAATCGGTCAAGACGACCGTCCGTCGCTACGGCAAGACAGAGCAGCTCATGGTCCACGCGTTCCACTGCCTGTGGTACGAGGCGTTCGGCTCCCAGCAGGTGCAGGTCGTGATCATCCAAGACGCCAAGAAGCCCTCCGGGTACGAGCTGGCGCTGATCTCGACCGACCTCCAAGCCGCTCCCGCGAAGCTGATCGAACGCTACGCCGACCGCTGGCCCACCGAGGTCGCCTACGAAGAAGGCAAGGAGCAGTTCGGAGTCGGCGAAGCGCGCAACCGGTCGCCCAAAGCCGTTCAGCGAACCGTCCCGTTCCAATTCCTGGCAATGACACTGACGATCACCTGGTACGCGTTACACGGACACCACCCCAACGACGTCACCGACCACCGCCAACGCTCCCCCCGGTACCTGACCAACACCACCCCGTCGTTCGCGGACATGCTCGCCAAGCTCCGCCGCGTGATCATCGCCACCCAATTTCACCCAGGTCAATGCCACGCCCCCAAACCCGCGGAAATAGCGCAAGTCCAGCAGGCATGGGCAGCCGCCGGCCTATGAACTGCGAAACCCGAGTATCCCCGCTTCACCTATCGCGTGGTTCCAAGCGCCCCCAGAGCTCTAGCCGCAGCAGACCGTCTGGACTTGTGGATTCGGTACCCGGCTCACGCCGGGTGTCGGCTGTGGACCAGCGCAGCCTTTCGCTTTGATCGCTCCGGCGGGCGCTCCGTTTCAACGTGAAGCGCTCGTCCGGAGGGCTCCGACGGCAGCGCAGCTGGGAGCTCGCGTCAGTGGCACCGTCGCCCGCACCTCGCCGGAAGCAGGGCCTTCATCGTTTGCCGCTATCTGCGCTCGTGCCTAGGCACGACCGGGGCCTGGAGGAGCGCGTCGCGGAGCTTGCTTGCCGCGCAACTCAGGTGCGGCGCTCGCAACGGTGGGATGCTCGTGCTGGCAGCGAAGCAGTACGGCTCGGCCGGTATCGTGCCCGGCGATCTCCGATCAGCCTGGCGTCACGCGTTGGCGGGTTCCGGGAGCGGATGTGAGTGGGCCAGGGGCGGTCCGACAACGATCATGCCCGCTTCCTGCCCGAGTGCGCGGAACGACTCGAGGTTCCGGTTGGCCTCGGGCTGCGCGGCCGAGCGCTGAAGAATCGCTCCATACCTGCCGGTGTGATCACGGCGGCAGGCGCCGCGTGCTGCCGACGTTCTGCCAGCAGTGCGGCACGCCGCGCGGAATGAAGGCGAACGAGCCTACCGGTGCGGGCACCACGTCATCGCCGACTCGAAATCGCATCTCGCCGTCGAGCACGTACATCCACTCGTCCTGAGCCTCGTGGAGGTGCAGCGGCGGTCCCTGGCGCGGAGGGGGCTGCGACTCGATCACCATCATTGCTCCGTAGACCCGTCGCCCGTGAGCTTGAAGGTGATCGGTCCTCCGATCAGGGTCGGGACACTCGTTCCCCGGCCCGGTTGGAGGGTGAAGGGTTGCATCTGAGCGCACATGTCGACCTCCTGCGTTCTTATGTGGCCACTCGCCACGACTCCTCAGCACGCTAAGTGCGCTCGTATGCGGCGTCATCAGCGCGATTGCGGATTCGCTACTGAATCCGATCGCGCGCCCAGGTCGCGAGCTGGGTGCGGTTGTCGAGCCCGACCTTGGCGAGCACGTGACGCACGTGGCTCTCGACTGTCCGTACCGAAAGATGTAGCTCGGCGGCGATCGCCTTGTTGGCAAGGCCGCTGGCGACCAGACGGACGACGTCGAGCTCGCGCGCGCTCAGGCCTCCGGGTGCGGCCGCGCGTGGGCCGCGCGTGCCGGACGCGAGTGCGATCGCGTCGTCGACGCCGAGTCGCGAGCCTTGGGCCCAGATCGCCTCGGCCTCGGCGCCGACTGCAGCCTCGCACGTCGTACGGACCCGGTCCGCGAACGCGCGGAACAGCGGCGCGAATTCCCCGCCGATCCGCGCGCGGTTGGTCCATGCCGCGGCCACGATCTTCACTGCCCGCGCTGGATCGCGCCGCGAGAGCGCGTTCGCCTGGCCGATCAGCGCGACGGTCACAAGGCTCGAGTCGCGATACGGGCGCAGGCACGCGATCGCGTCGCGGTAGTGGGCGAGGGCCGCGGGCGAGCCGGGCTCGCCGGTGTCCGCGACGAGCCCGAGGTAGAGGTGGGCCTGACCCTGGCCCCAGCGATAGCCCGCTTCGGTCTGGGCGGCGAGCGCTCGTTCGAGGAGCTCTTGGACTTGGGCGGTGTCGCGCGCAGCGGCATGCGTGAGGCCGAGCGTCGCGTCGGCATGGGCCGCACCGATCTGGATGCCCGCGCGGTCCAGGAGCTCGCGCGCTTTGGTGAGGCTCGGGCGCGCGGCCTCGCCGGCGCCGCCGAGGGTGTCAGCGAGGCCGTGGAAGAAGTGCGCCCAGCCCTCGAGCCGCGGCTCGCCGAGCGCGACCGCGAGCTCGGCTGCCTGCTCGTGGGCGCGCTTCGCCGCCGGCACGTCGGCGACGAGCATCGCCAGCAACCCGGCGGTGATGAGCAGTTCGATCCGGTGCCGGTCACGCGCCGGGCAACGCTCGAGCAGGAGATCGGCGAGGCGGCGCCCGTCGGCCTGGCCGAGCATCAGGAAGAGGTCACGCCGCGCGAACAGCAACCGGGCGCCGGCACACCCGTTCGACGTCGCCGCCCACTCGAGCGCGGCGACGACGTTGCCGTAGTCCTCCTCGATCTCGTCGAGGACCTCGATTGCGCGAAGCGACGGCCAGCCGTCCGGGATGACCTCGTCTTCGGGCACCGAGAAGTGGCGTAGGTGGCGCTCGCGTGCGGCCTCGAGCTCGCCGGCCTCGACAAGGCGCTCGTGCGCGAACTCGCGGATCGTCTCGAGCAGCCGGTAGCGCGTCCCCCCGCGAGCGCTCTTGCCAACCGTCACGATCGACTTGTCAACGAGGCGCGCGAACGTGTCGAGCATCAGACCGGGAGCGACGGCCAGCGCAGCACCTGCGTCGAAGCCGCCGACGAGCACGGCCAGCGACCGGAACGCTCGCTGCTCATCGGCGCCGAGAAGCGCGTGGCTCCACTCGATCGTCGCGCGGAGGGTGCGGTGGCGCTCGGGAAATGACCGCCAGTTGCCGCCAGCGCATCGAGCCGTGCGGCGAGCGCCGCGAGGATCTCCGCCGGCGACATCACGCTCACGCGCGCAGCGGCGAGTTCGATCGCCAGCGGGAGATGATCGAGGCGCGCGCACAGCGCCGCGATCGTGATCTCGGTCTGCTCGCCGGGTAAGAAGTCGGGTTGGCGTTGGCGCGCGCGCTCGACGAAGAGTCGCTGAGCGTCATGCGCCTCGAGCGGATCCAGCCGCCACACGGTCTCGCCGCTCACGCCGAGCGATTCACGGCTGGTCGCGAGAATGTGAGCGCCGGGACAGGCGCTGAGGACGCTGGTCGTTAGCTCAGCGCACGCATCGATAACGTGCTCGCAGTTGTCGAGCGCGAGCAGGAGCTCGCGATCGGCCAGGTACGTCCGCAGCGAGTCCGTCGGCGACGCCGCGCTGCGACCACCGACCGCCAGCGTTCGCGCCACCTCGGCGGCGGGATCGAGATCTGCCGCGGCGGTCAGGTCGACGAGCCACACGCCGTCGGCGCGGCGGCCGATCTGTCGGCGCGCGAGCTCGATCGCGAGCCGGGTCTTCCCGGCACCGCCGGGGCGGTGAGCGTCACCAGGCGGCTACGCCGCAGCGTCTCGCCGATCGCATCGAGCTCGCGCGAGCGCCCGATCAGCGGCGTGAGCGCCACCAGCAGGTTGTGCGACTCGCCCACGCGCCGATCATCACACAGCAGGGCAATCAGTAGCTAATCCGCATTTGCGCTGATGAACGCGCCTCGGGCCAGGTCTGCTCCAGCGTCTGCCGCATAGTCGCTGTGCAAGGCTCCCAGAGCCTGGCGGCCGGTCGGCTCGAAGCCGCCGAGGGTCCGGGAAAAGGAACGCGAGGGAGCGTCCGACCCCCTGATCTGGCCGCGGAGCGCGGCGCGCATGCTTGCGTTCCCGACGGAGAGATAGGCCGGCTCGGCGCGACGTAGGGGGCCAGCTACTCTGCGACGGCAGCCACCAGTAGTTGATTGCAAGCGTAATGCTCGCTATTAAGGATTGACTGTTTGCACGACGAGCGGGATGTTTTCAAGATGGAGTCGAGCACCGATCCTGCTTTGTCCTACTTTCCGCAGGTTCTGGTAGCGACGACGGTCGTGGCCGTGATTCCGGCAGCGCTGGTGTGGGGGCTGCGCGCGGATGGCATTGTTTCGGCGGCCTGGATTTGTCTGGGCCTAGCAGTCGTCCTGTCGCTGATTGCCTCGTTTGCTGGCAGCGCGTATTGGGTGCGCCGTAGACGATCAGGCGACGTGCTGTTTAGCGACTTGTTGGTGTGGGGTTGGTTGCATCGCCTGTACATCGAGCGCCAGACAGCACGTACCGTCGCGGTTCTCGGTCAGTTGGATTGGAGTGACCCAGGCGAGAGCGCCAAGCAACGAGTGCGGCTACTCAAGCAGCTTGCGACTGCGTTGGATGGACAAGATCCCTACCTCAATGGCCATTCGCGCCGCGTGGCTCGCTACGCCACGGGCACCGCGCACAGGATGGGTCTATTTGGTGAGCAAGCGACCGCCGTCCAGACGGCAGCCGCGATTCACGATGTCGGCAAGCTTCACACACCACCGGAAATTCTCCGGAAGGCGGGCAGGCTCACCGACGCTGAGGTTGTGGCCTGACCCCGGAGGATCGGTCCGACGCGTGTGAGAGTTTCTCGCGCCCACGATCATGGGCGAGGAAGGAACTCCACGATGAAGCGCCAGAGGCACACGCCGGAGCAGATCATCCGCAAGTTGCGGGAGGCTGAGCGGTTGCTCGGCGATGGCAAGACGATCCCGGAGGCGGCGAAGGAGCTGGGGATCTCTGAGAACACGTATCACCGGTGGCGTAACCAGTACGGCGGGATGAAGGCCGATGACGCGAAGCGCTTGAAGGAGCTCGAGCGTGAGAACCGTCAGTTGAAGGCGATCGTTGCTGACCAGGCGCTGGAGAACCGGGCGTTGAAGGAGGTTGCTCGGGGAAACTGGTGAGCCCGGCCCGTCGGCGACAGGCGGTCGCGATGCTTCGCGACCGCCTCGGCATCAGCGAGCGCTGGGCATGCAGAGTGTGCGGGCAGCACCGCTCGACCGAGCGGTACGAGCCCAAGCGGGCCGAGGACGATGCGGCGTTGCGCGCTGAGCTGCGGACGTTCTCGGTCGAGCGGCCGCGGTGGGGGTACCGTCGCGCGCATCACCGGCTGCGTGAGGAGGGCTGGTCGGTGAACCGCAAGCGGGTGCAGCGACTGTGGCGCGAGGAGGGCCTGCGGGTGCCGCAGCGCACGCGCAAGCGTCGCCGGCTCGGCGAGTCGACGGTCCCGGCGCAGCGGCTGCGGGCCGAGCGGCCCAATCACGTGTGGGCGTTCGACTTCCAGTTCGACCAGACCGCCGACGGGCGGGCGTTGAAGCTGTGCAACATCGTCGATGAGTTCACGCGCGAGGCGTTGGTGATGCTGGTGGCGCGCGGCATCGACGCCGACCGGACGGTGAGCGAGCTGGAGCGCCTCGTCGCCGAGCGCGGCGTCGCCCCGGAGCAGCTGCGGATGGACAACGGCACGGAGATGACCGCCAACGCGCTCAAGGACTGGTGCCGGTTCTCGAAGACCGGGACCGCGTACATCGAGCCCGGCTCGCCGTGGGAGAACCCGTTCGTGGAGTCCTTCCACTCCCGCGTACGTGACGAGCTGCTCGACGTCGAGGAGTTCTCCTGCCTGGCCGAGGCGCGCGTCGTGATCGAAGACTGGCGCGAGGACTACAACCGGAACCGACCGCACAGCTCGCTCGGGATGCGCGCCCCGGCCGTGTTCGCGGCCGAGTGGACGCCGAGCGAGCCGGGGCCGGCCGCATGACCCGACCCGGGGGGTGCCGGCGCGGCGCGCGCCGCGACCATCGCCACTCGGCACTCGCTCCGCTCGCGCCTTCGCGACGACGGTCGCGGGGAAGCCTCGAGCGCTGCTGTGTCCGTCTCGCTGGCCGTGTCCGTCCGGTGGGAGCGCTACCTTCCCCCGAGTCACATTCACCACCCTCTCACTCGTGGTGGACCGACAAACGGGGTCCGGTCAGTTGCGATCATGCGACGCCACGCCGACGAGGGTGCCGCGATGGTTGCCGGTCTGGGGGATTCCGGGCTCACAGCGATTGTGCGCCATCACCATGAGCGGTTCGATGGAACTGGCTACCCATCCGGGTTGACGGGTGCACAGATTCCGCTGGGGGCGCGGATCATCGCGGTCGCCGATACCTTCGACGCGATCACATCGTCGCGGCCGTATCGTTCGGGCGCGCCACATAAACACGCGCTTGACGTTCTCGGCAAGGAAGCTGGCACGCAACTTGATCCCGCGCCGGTACGCGCGTTCATCGCGTACTACTCTGGCAGACGGGGATCGGTCTTGTGGTCGTTGGCGACCTCACCTCCGAATGCTTTCGTCCGCACGTTACGGGCCGGGGTGACAGGAGGTTTAGTCGCGGTGGCCGCTGCGACGGCGGCCATTGTGGCTGTTCCCCTTGGAGCCCGCCTTTCACACGTTGAAAGAACGAGTCCTAGCCGCGCGTCAGTGACGGCACCCAATACACCCGGGCAATCCCACAATCCTAATGCGGCAAATCACATGCTCACGCCGCCCGGAAACGCCGGAGTTGTCCAGTACGACGAGAGCATCCCGACCGCCGCAGGAAACCAGCCGACGAACATGATCCTTCGCGGTCCCTGAAATAACGGCGGCTCCTCTCGATTTGGGGGTGAATCTGGCGTCTTCGCGGCGACCTGGCTGGTGATATCGGCCGAGACTTTACGGACCGCGCGCGCCGGCGATGCAAGAGACGAGCAACCCCATGGTGCTCAATGTCAGCGGTTCGCCGCTGGCCGATCGGAGCTGCGCGCCGCTTAGTGACCGGGAGGCTACGCTCCGTTCGGTTGAGCTAGACGCTTGCCGAACAGTGATCGACAAAATGTTGTCTACCCGCTGCGCTTCCGCACCCGGCCCAGGGCACTGCGCGTCAGGATCGCGCCGCACCATCCCGGCGCCTCGCCATCCGCGCTGAACCCCGATACGGCGTGGCAGACGATCGAAGCGCTCGCCAGCTTCGCGCTTCACCGCGGAGAAGCAGAACTCGCCGAAGTCCGATGAGCCCCGCGATGAGAAGCACACGCTGCGTCACGGCTGCCGACGCCATTCGAGCCGCGGCTTGGTGGATACCCGCGGCGCCGCTGATGCACCGAACCCGTCCTCCAGCGTTGATAGGCACCGTCTAGTGCAGGACGCCGCGCGAGAGGCTCAGGGCAATCGCCTCACCAGACGATGTGTCGCCCTTCGCTGGGCACGCGACGACGACCCGCTGTCTACCTGTGCACCGGCCGGATCTGGATACGGTGCTTATGCCGCTCCCTCGCTCCCTCGAGCAACAGGACGGGCACCGCCCAGACGATCACCAACAAGATCACCAGGATTGCGGGTCCGGGGGCGATGCCGACAAGGAACAGCAGTGGCAGCATCAACGCAACGGCGAGTATCGTGTACACCACCTTCACCGGAAATCACCTCCGTTCCCGCCTCCTACCTAGTAGGACTTTGGTAGCTGCGTGCAGGAGTTCTGTGGGGGTGCGGCGAATGCTGTGTTATGGCAGCACCGTGATGGAGCGCGAGGACGAGGCGGCGGGCGTGGTCGTGGTTGCTCCGGAGGTCAAGGAGCGTTTGGCGGCGTTTATGGCAGATGTTGCTCAGGGCTTGGGCCGCTCCGAGCAGCGTTGTTGCGCGGAGCGGTACGCGCGGGGGCTGTTGGAGGCCGGGCAGCGCAAGTCGCTTGAGCCGCTCGTCTCCAGGCTTGGAGAGGACGGCGACTATGAGGCGCTGCAGCACTTCTTGGCCGACAGCCCGTGGGATCCGGTGGTGATCCAGCAGGCGGTCGCCGAGCGGGTCGTTCCCGAGATCGGGGTCGAGGCGTGGGTGATCGATGACACCGGGATTCCGAAGGACGGCAAGCATTCGCCGGGGGTCAAGCGCCAGTACTCCGGGACGCTAGGGAAGATCGGTAACTGTCAGATCGCGGTGTCGGTGCACGCGGTCGGCGAGCAGGGGACGGTGCCGCTTGACTGGGCGCTGTATCTGCCGGAGGAGTGGTGCTCGGATCTTGAGCGTCGTCGCAAGGCGAAGATCCCCGACGACGTTGAGTTTCAGACCAAGCCCGAGCTGGCTGGGGGGTTGATCGTGCGGGCCGCGGGCTGGGAGATTCCGAGGGCGCCGGTGCTTGGCGATGAGGCGTACGGCAAGAACACCGAGCTGCGCGCGCGTCTTCACGAGTGCGAGTTCGAGTATCTGCTCAGCATCAACTCAGACGCCCGTGTGTATGAGCCGAACACGGTCTTCAGCGTGCCCGCGCGCAAGCCAGGCTCGCGCGGGCCGGCGCCCAGCGCGCTGGTCGCCGACCGCGAACCGCGCCAGCTCACCGAGCTCGCCGCATCACTCAGACCGCAGGATTTCCAGACGCTCGTCTACACGACTCGCGACGGCGAGGAGGTTCACTCTCGGTTCGCGATGCTGCGGGTGATCGCTGCGCACCCCGTCGAGCGGGACCGCGGTCAGCCGCGCGAGGAATGGCTGATCATCGAATGGCCCGAAGGCGACGAGCAGCCCAGCGACTACTGGATCTCCAACCTGCCCGCGGACACGACGCCCGAGCGGCTCGCGCGGTTGGCGCGATTACGCTGGATGATCGAGCTGGACTACCGCCAGCTCAAGGGCGAGCTCGGGCTGGATCACTACGAGGGCCGCAGTTACCTCGGGTTCCATCACCACTGCGCGATCGTCACCGCCGCTCACGGCTTCCTGACCCTGGAGCGGCAGAACCCAAATCGCCAGCGGCCGGCCTGACCCTCCCACAGGCAGTCCACCTGTTCCAGCCCCTCCTGCGCTGCTGGACCGGCCGCTGCTCCACCCGCCAACAGACGATCGACCTCGCCAACTTACCCCTCCGCCGCCCACCACAACGCGAGCGACTACTTACCAAAGTACTACTAGAGACCTCGTGGGCAAACCGTGAGTAGCCACGCGGCTCCGTGGCGTGGCCGCGCTCTCGCCGTACATCAGAGAGCGGATCAAACGCTTCGGCGAGTACGCCACCGACGGGCTCATCGCCCCGCCCGACGCATTCGACCCGCACCTCGATCTGCTTCCCGCGACGGCCGCTCAGGCAGCATGAACACCCTCCGGTCGCGACCGCCACCTGGCGGCGACGCTCCATGTTCTGCACTGCGACGAGGTGCATGTTCACGCCGATCGCTATGGATGCGTCGCCGCGGGCAAGGCGGCTTGACGCCACGACGAGGTCGTGTGCGGATGACACGCCGAGCCCACCGAGCTCGACCGGGATCGGCGCTGCGAAGTAGCCGGCAGCCTTGAGCGCGTCGATCCTCGATGAACTCGCCGCCGGGGAGGCGGCGAAGCTGCTACCGGCAACGCAGGCGCGCCCGGCATCGCCATCTGCCTCGATGAACTCGCCGCCGGGGAGGCGGCGAGGCCGTACGGCGAGGACGATGCCGTCACCGATCAGGGTGCCTCGATGAACTCGCCGCCGCGGAGGCGGCGAGGCCGGGGATCGCGACCATCCGGCCCTGCTGCGTGTCGACGCCTCGATGAACTCGCCGCCGGGGAGGCGGCGAGGCGGCCACTACTCTGGCGTCACACCAGGCGGTGGATGACCGCCTCGATGAACTCGCCGCAGTCAAGTCGGATGTAGTGGTGTAACGAGTAGAGCTCGTCGGTGAGGTTGGCGTCTCAGGCCTGAGCTGAGAAGTGTTTACCTCCTCGTTGTCTGCTTGGGGGGAGGGCGTACGGGGACTTCCTCGTAGTTTGGTGACTTCGGGGGTAATGGGCAACGGTTTGATCGGTGGTTCATGCGCGGGGGGATCAAGCGGTCATGGATGCCGTGCCGTGGAATCCGGATGATCGATGCGGGGGACTCGCCCGTAGGGCGCCGTGAGCCGCTCGCCGAGCGGGCCAGACGTTGGCGCAGCTGAGAAGCCCGCCTTGCTAGGGGTCGGACCAACCGTCGCTTCGCCCCCCCTTCGATGCAGCGGTCGTTTGCCGGTGTGCGCCGAGCCGAGCGTTCGCGTTGAAACAGATGCCGGCGGGTGGGTTCCTGTGGGTCGCGGTCATCGGCCGGAGGGCGTTGGCCGGGCCCAGGACGCGTCCGTGTGCAACCCGAGGGTTACGGCTTGGCTGGATTGGGTCGGCGGGTGGCTCAGGCGGCGGTGAGACTGGGTACCTCCTGCTCGACCTGGGGGGGCTCGGGGTCGGCGCAGCTCAGCGCCATCGACTCGACCGACAGGTAGCGCCGCTGGACGAGCCATTCGTCGTTCTGTTCGGAGAGCAGCGCGCCGGCGAGGCGGATCACCGCCTGGTCGTTGGGGAAGATCCCGACGACGTCGGTGCGCCGGCCGATCTCCTTGTTGACGCGCTCCAGCGGGTTGGTGGACCGCAGCTTGGTCTGGTGCTCTGAGGGGAAGGCGTAGAACGCGATCAGGTCCTCCTCCGCGTGCTCGAGCAGCTCACACACCTTCGGTGCGACCTGCGCGAGGCGCTCGAGCACGTTGGTGACCCGCTCGCGCGCCTGGTCGCGATCCTCGGCGTTGAAGATCTCCCTGAGCGCGGCGGCGACGAGTCCTCGCTGGTCGCGGCGGCAGTGCATCACCATGTCGCGGAGGAAGTGGACGGTGCAACACTGCCATGGGCAGCCCAGCACGCGGGCGATCGCGGCCTTGAGTCCCTCGTGCTGATCGGAGATCGCCAGCCGCACCCCATACAGCCCGCGCTTCTTCAAGGAGCGCAGGAACTCGACCCAGAACGCGCCGGACTCGACCTCGCCGACATCAAGGCCGATCACCTCCCGCACCCCGGTCTCGTGCACCGCATAGGCAACCACCAGCGCCTTGGACACCACCCGGCCGTGGTCACGAACTTTGACCTGCTTCGCGTCGAGCCAGAGATACGGGTAGGCGCCCTCCAACGGCCGCCCGCGAAACAGCTCGACCTGCTGATCCAGCGCCCGGCAGATCGCGCTCACGCGGTCCTTGGTCATCCCGTCGATCCCCAGCTGCTCCACCAGCCGATCGACCTTCCGCGTCGAGACACCGTTCACGTACGCCTCCAACACAACCGCAACGATCGCCTGCTCACTGCGCCGGCGGGGCTCCAGAAAGCTCGGAAAGTACGCCGGACCCGACCGCTTCTTCGGGATCAACAACTCGAGCTCCCCAACCCTCGTCTCCCACGCCCTGGGCCGATACCCGTTGCGATGCGTGAACCGCGTCTCCGGCGCGAGCTCGCCCCGTCCAGCGCCCACCTCAGCGCTGACCTCGGCCTCCATCACCTCGCGGGCGACCAGCGCGACCGCCTCGCGCACGAAATCCTCAAGCCGACCATCCATCGTCTTGGCGACGACATCGGCAACCGTCATGCTCTGAACTTCGGCCATCGTGGTGTCTCCATTCGTCTGACTGCGAGAACAGCCGACGAGTTCCGCGCCACGGTGGCCGACCCCTCTTCAGCGGTCGACCCCCGAGACGCTCGTTACACCACTTCTACCGACATGACCCTCGCCGCCGGGGAGGCGGCGAGGCATGGACTGCGACCGGGATGCGCAGCTCGCTCTTTGCCTCGATGAACTCGCCGCCGGGGAGGCGGCGAGGCTGAAGGAGCGACCGAATGAGCGCACCTTTCGGGGCCTCGATGAACTCGCCGCCGGGGAGGCGGCGAGGCAGGGGGCTCGCCAGGGCCGCCGACCTCGATGCCCAGCCTCGATGAACTCGCCGCCGGGGAGGCGGCGAGGCAGCCAATGCTCTGCCACGTTGCCGACGGGCGCCCGCGCCTCGATGAACTCGCCGCCGGGGAGGCGGCGAGGCGTCACAGACACGAGCGGACACCTTCAGAGCGGCCTTGCCTCGATGAACTCGCCGCCGGGGAGGCGGCGAGGCCTGGCAAATGGACGGCAGGCGAGGCTGCGCGGCCTCGATGAACTCGCCGCCGGGGAGGCGGCGAGGCCCTCCGGAACACCGCACTCGGAACGGCCGAGGCCAAGCCTCGATGAACTCGTGTGGGCGGTGTGCCGCAGCCCGGGCTGGCCGCCGGGGTTCAGGTAGGCGGCGACGCCGACGATGCCGGTGCCCATCACCGCGGCGAACCAGCCGGGATGAAAGCCGCGCACGATCGCCGCGGGAGATACAGCGGTGTCGACGATCGGCGGACGGGGGTGTGTCAGGGCGCTCATTGCTGCTCCTGTTCAGCGGCTGCGGGCGGCTCGGCGAGGATCGTGCCTTCGAGCTCGCAGGCGGCGGCGATGGCGTTGGTGATGGTGCCGAAGCGCAGGATGTTGCGGTGAAGCAGCTCCAGCCGGTGTTCGGGTTCGTCGGTGACGATCCGCAGCGTGTAGCGGGCACGGACGATCCGTGGCGGCGGCTCCTCGCGTTCGATCTCGACGTGCACACGAGCGCGCTGGTAGGTGAACGGCAGGAGGCCGGAGAACCGCTCGACGTTCTTGAGAATGCACGCGGCCAGCGCGGCCGCGAGCAGATCCGCCGGGCCGGGCAGCAACTCGCCGGTGCCGGCCGAGCCGTCGAACGCGATCGTGCTCGCGCGCGAAACGACCGTTGCCGCCCCGCCGGGCACATTCTCGCCGTCAACGGCGTACCACGCTGCCGTGCCGGCGGACTCGCCATCGGCATTATCGGTGACCGGAGCACTCGACCGTGCGATGTGGCTGCCCGGGCTCTGCCGAAGAGGAGTCAGGGCGATCACGAGGGCGCCTCGGCCGGGGTCGCGAGCGCCCGGCGCAGCCCCCGCTCGGAGAGCCGGCCGTGCGCCAGGAGCAGCCCGGACTCGTTGAAGAGCGCGGGGAGCAGGTCGGGGGCGTTGCGCTGCAGCGCCTCGCCGTTGGGCGTGCCGGTCGCGGCCTCACCCCAGACCAGCAGCCCGTCGGCGGCGAGCGTGTCGAGCACATGGCGGGCTTGGGCGCTCAGCGGGCAATCCGGGATCGCGAGGAGCGTGAGCTGTCTCATGCGCCGACCAGCGTTCGGAGTCCTTGGTTGCCCGCGGATGTATGCGGCTGCCACGCGACGAGCGCCAGGCGCTGGGCGATCGCGGCGACCTCGGCGAGGTAGGGATGCTCGTCGCGGGCGCGGGCCGCGAGGGTGGGGTGCTCGGCGCCGGCGGCGGCGAGGCTCTGGTTGACAATCCAGGCGTACGGAGTGATGCCCGCGCGCTCGAGGTCCTCGCTCAGGCGCGCTGCCTCATGGACGGGCGTCGCCTCGGGAAGCGTGATGATCAGCACCCGCGTGTACTCGTGATCACGTAGCCGCGGTAGCAGTTGCGCGACGGCGTCGGGCACCTCCGAGAGCCCTCTGGCGACGTCGCGGTGGTAGGACTGGGTGGCGTCGAGCAGCAGCAGGCTGTGGCCGGTGGGGGCGGTGTCGAGCACGACGAAGTCGTCCTGGCCGCGTGCGACGACGTCGGCGAACGCGCGGAACACGGCGATCTCCTCGGTGCACGGCGAGCGGAGGTCCTCTTCGAGCAGCGCGCGGCCCTGGTCGTCGAGGTCGGGGCCGGCGGCCGCCAGTACCTGCTCGGAGTAGATACGCGTCTGCGCGGCGGGATCGATCCGCGAGAGCGACAGTCCCGGCACCCCGTCGCCGACCGCGTCGGCGACGTGCGCGGCGGGATCGGTCGTTGAGAGGTGGACGGGATGTCCGCGGCGAGCGAGCTCGCTGGCAATCGCGGCGGCGACCGTCGTCTTGCCGACGCCGCCCTTGCCCATCGTCATGATCACTCCGCGGCCGGAGATTTCGAGCTCGTCGATCAGCTCGGACAGCGCCGCCCCGGGCAGCTCCGCGTCGGGAGCCTGCTCGCGAGCCGACGTGGCCGCGGTCGGGGCGAGGACGCGGGCGAGCGCGTCGGGACCGATCGGCGCGAAGCCCAGCAGCGGCACCTCGACGCGCGGCAGGCACTCGAGGCCGGCGGGAATCGACGCCAGTGCGTCGCCCTGGCGCTGTGCCAGCGCGAGGGCGGTTTGGTCGTCGCTGTCGTTGGCGTCGAAGGTGCCGTTGAGCGCGAGGAGCTGGTGGCGCATGCCGGCGCCGGCGAGCTCTGCGCGGGTGCGTTCGGCCTCGGCGAGCGCGGTGCGCTCCGGGCGGCTGACGAGCACGAGTGTCGTGAGCTGCGGGTCGCTGAGCGCGCGGACGCTGGCGGCGTAGAGCTCGGCCTGATCCTGCAGGCCGGCCAGCGGACCCAGGCAGGAGACCCCGGACGTGTTGGTATCGATGAAGCCAGACCACGCGGCCGGCAGCGCGAGCAGCCGCAGCGTGTGACCGGTCGGCGCGGTGTCGAAGATGACATGGTCATAGCCAGCGGTCGCTTCAGGGTCACCAAGCAGCGCGGCGAAGGTGTCAAACGCGGCGATCTCGACCGTGCACGCGCCCGACAGGCTTTCCTCCATGCTCGCGAGCGCCGAGTCGGGGAGCAGCCCGCGGTACGGGCCGACGGCACGCTCGCGGTATTCCCGGGCCGCGGCCTCGGGGTCGATGTTCGCCGCGTCGAGACCGGCGATCCCGGCGACCGGACGCGGCTGCTCAGCGAGCTGGGTAACGAGGACCTCGTCGAGGTTGGAGGCCGGATCGGTGGACACGATCAGCACCCGCAGACCGCGAGCAACCAGCGCCACGGCGGTCGCGCACGCGAGCGTGGTCTTGCCCATGCCGCCCTTCCCGGTGAAGAACAGAACGCGGGTGGGCTTCTGTATCAGTGCGGACAGGGTGCTCATCAGCAGTCACCTCCCCCGCCGCAGCAGCCTCCGGCGCCGGACGCGGGCGCTGCCATCGTGAGCGACTCGCGACGCCGGGGGAGCGTCACGCCGGCCCAGCCGGCGAGCTCGGTGCGGACCGGGTAGCGCCCGGTCGAGACCTGTTCGCCGTCGGCGAAAATGAGCGGCAGCGCCTGCTCGCCGCGCTCCGCCAGAGCGGTGCGCGCCGGTTCGCTGGCGAGGAACGCTTGCGGCTCGTGGGTGAGGTTGTAGCGGGTGACCTTTACGCCTTGGCGGGCGAGCCACTCCAGGTCGCCGGCGAACCGCGCCAGCGCTGGCGGCACGCTGGGGCCGCACACGCCGGTCGAGCAGCACATCGCAGGGTCAAACACTTCGATCTTCATGACACATCCTTTATTTTGAGTTGGAAGTCGCGCCGGTGCTGGACGGTCGCCAACGGCGGCGAGCGCTCCGCACGCCGGGTTGCGAGAGTTCGCCGATCCGGGCTGCGCGTCTGCGCGAGTTCGTGGCTCGTGCTGTGCGCCGAAGCCGATCGGGGCGGTGGTCAGGGTCATCGGGGAACAGGGCACGTCAGCGGGCGGGACGGGGTCATCGAAGCCGGCGGGCGCGAGATCGTTGGGCGCGTCGGGGTGAAACAGCGCTGCGAGGTACTGAGCCTGGCCGCGGCCGGGGCCGAGCTCGTACTGTCCGCCGCCGTAGACACCGATGCCGTGCGCGGCGCAGTAGTCGTAGGTGTCAAACAGCGCCCGCAGAGTTCCGAATCGCGACGGTTTGATGTTGACGGTGCGCGGCGGCCATGGCTGGGCGGCGATGTCCGCCGCGCTGTGAATCGGCGCGTCCCACGTCACGCGGGGGCGCTGTGAGTGCAGCGCCGCGCGGGCGGCCGGGTCGGTCAGATCGGGATCTTCCAGCCACGCGTCCGGCAGCGCGTCGGCGACGCGGCGGTACAGATCCGCGTCGGTGCGTGCGGCAGATAGCGTGCCCTGGTAGACGCCCTTGAAGTCGATCGCGTCGACGCATCCGCTGGCCGCGAGGCACTCCAGCAACTCGTCGCCCCACTCCGAGTTGGCGTCGAGCTTGAACCGCAGAGCACCGCAAGCTGCTCGCCGGCTCAGCAACGGCTCGCACGTCGGAGCCTGGCCGAGGTTCAGCGAGACAACGAACCGCACCGGCGCCGGCACACGTCCGAGCAGCTCATGCAGCGGCCGGCCGGCCTGGCGCAACGCCAGGTCCAAGGCCGCGCTCTCGAGCGCCCAGCGGCGGTACGCGCGCGAGACCTCGTGCGCGGGCGGGCGATCCGGGAATGTGTCGAGCTGGTCGAGGTGCCGGGAGAACGCCTCCAGCGTCCAGGTGCCCGCGAGCGGCAGCACCGCCCCTGCCCTTTGAAGCAGACGGTGCTCAGCGGCCTCGTAGGTCACGTCCTCGCCAACGCCACGATGACCGCCTCCGGCGAGCGCAAAGACGGTCGTGAACCGCCGAAAGCCGCTCGAGACACGGCGCGAGAGAAGATCGAGCGTGTACTCCTCGATCACCACCGGCAGCTCGGCGACCAGCTCATACGTGACGGCGGTCATGACCGGACTCCAGCTGGTGCGGTGTGATCGAGCCAGGCGGCCAGGTCGGCCAGCGCGTGCGGGCGGACGAGGTAGTAGGCAAACAGGCCCTGGCGCCTGGTCTCGAGGACGCCGGCATCAGCGAGCGTCTTGAGGTGGTGCGAGAGCGTCGACTGGGCGAGGTCGAACAGCGGAACGAGCTCGCACGCGCACAACTCGCCGGGATGCTCGGCGAGCACGTCAACCAGCTGCACGCGGATCGGGTCGCCCAGCGCTTTGGCGTAGCTCGCCAACCGCTCCGCCCGCTCGGCGCCGAGCGAAGGTTGCGCGGGGCTCACCACCGGCGGCGCGCCGGGCCTGCGCTTGCGCTTGGGCACGAGGATCGGTTCCATGACGCTCATCCGATGTTGGCGGTCAGCAGCCTGCTCACCACCTTCACTGACGGGACCGCGCCGGAGATGAGCACACGGCCGTCGAGCGCCAGTGCGGGGGTGCTCATCACACCGAGGCGTGCGATCTCGGCGTCGTCGTAGATCTTCTCAACGCGCGCGTCGAGACCAAGCTCGGCCACAGCGGTCAGGGTGATGTAGTGAAGGGCCTCGCAGCGTCCGCAGCCGCGACCGAGAACTTCAATGGTCATGGGCGTTGACACCTTCTTTCGTATCAGACGATCTGGTGGCAGGCTTCTTGATCGCCGCCACCCACACAACCGCAGCGACCGGAAAGATCACCAGCAGCCGATTGCGGGGCGAGACGGCAAGCGCAACAAGAGCGAAAACTTAGATTGCAACTTGCCGATTGAATCGACGATACTCGAATCATCCGCCGCCCGCTGTGATCGGTCAACCGTAGGCCTGCGCGACCCCGATCCGGGTTTCCCCGCAATCCCGAGGACCGCGAACAGCGGCCGCAAACTGCGAACGATTGCTTGCGGGCGCGTCCTGGAGTGCGCGTTGGCGTCAGCCAGATGTGAGGGTGCGGGAGGCGTCGAGGTCCGCGAGCAGCTCCTCGACGCGGCGAGCGATCTCGTCTCGCGTCGCGCGGACCTCCTCGACGGGGCGGCCCTTGGGGTCTTCCAGTTCCCAGTCGAGGTAGCGCTTGCCCGGAATGAACGGGCACTGGTCACCGCAGCCCATCGTCACCACGACATCGGCCTGTAGAGCGAGCTCGCGCGTGAGCAGCTGCGGGTGCCGGTCGGCGAGGTCGATGCCGAGCTCGCGCATCACCTGAACCACCTCAGGGTGGACCCGGCCCGCTGGGGTGGTGCCGGCCGAGGCCGCGGTATGGCGGCCATCGGCCGCGTGCTCGAACAGCGCCTGGCTCATCTGTGAGCGCCCGGCGTTATGCAGGCAGACGAACAGAACGTGCGCCATCGCGCAGCTCCCCTCCTTCGCGGTGGACAGTGACCGGCGGATGCTCGCCGCGGACGAGCCGATACGCGAACGCGCCGACCGCTGCGCCGAGGATCGGGCCGGCAAGGTAGACCCAGAAGTTCTCCCATTCGCCGGACACGAGCGCGAATGCGGCAGCGGCCTCAGCGGCTGCTCGCCGCCACAGAGCAAGCGTCCGATCCATCCCTAGCCCTAGCGCACCGCCAGCTCGAGGACCTCGCAGCGCTCCTGGCGCAGGCACTCGCGCGTGCGCTTATGCGCGAGCGTGAGGATGTGGCTGCGGACCGGAACGTCGTCGTAATCATCCAGAATCCGGTCCGCGCAGCCTCGGATCACCTCCGCCGGGCGCCGCTCACCGAACTCCTCGACCAGCGCCGGCAGCAGCCTCGTCAGCCGAAAGCGGTGCGCGGTCGCGTCCAGTCGGATCGCGTCGATCTTGTTGAACGCAAGATCCTTGACCCGCTCATCGATCATCTCGCGAATCTCCCGCACCTCTTCCAGTGATCGGCCGGCGGGGTCGGGAATGTCCCAGTCATCGACCGTGGTCGGGACGTACGGGCAGACGTCGCCGCAGCCCATCGTCACCGCCCAGTCGGCGTGCAGCCGCATCTCCACCGACAGCCGCTTCGGCCGGCAACCGGAGACGTCGATCCCGACCTCGCTCATCACCTCGATGACCTCGGGCCAGATCCGCTGTGCTGGCTGAGACCCCGCCGATTCGGCCCGGACGTCGTCAGGGCCGTAGCGCTCGAACAGCGCCTGCGCGATCTGCGAGCGACCGGCGTTGTGAGTACACACGAACAACACGTACTTCATCTCAAACACCTCCCTCTCTCCCCGCGACTGGCGCGGCAGCGCACCTCGCCAGCCACCCGCTCGCCTCGAGGCGCCCCTCGAGCGCGCTTCCTGGGATCGACGGTGAGTACCGCGACGAGCAGCAATGCGCGCACGAGAATAGCTATTGACAGGCATCACTTCAATAGATAGGTTTATATAGATGGCTGTCGATCTGGAACTCACCCCGAAGGTCAAACGCGCCGCCGGCGAGCGGTGCTGCGAGCCGGTCGTCTATCCCGACGTCGAGCGCGAGCACGCGCAGCGAATGGCCACGATCGCCAAAGCGCTCGGCGACCCAGTCAGGTTGCAGCTCGTGGACGTGCTGCGAAAGCACGCTGGGAAGGTGTGCGTGTGCGAGCTCGTGCCGCTGTTCGACCTCTCCCAGCCGACCGTGTCCCACCACCTCAAGGTGCTCCGCCAAGCCGGGATCGTCGGCTCTGAACGCGAAGGCCTGTGGGCCTACTACTACGTGATCCCCGACGCACTGAAGGAGCTCTCGCAATGGCTGAGCTGACCGACATCCGCGAAACCGTCCGCAAGCGCTACGCGAACGCCGCGAGCGCCGTCACCGCCGGCGCCTACAACGCCGCCCGAGAGCTGGAGGCCGAAGCCGGCTGCTGCGGCACCGACGGCCTCTGTTGCAGCCCGGCGGACGAGACGGGCGTGTTCGGAGGCACGCTGTACGGCGACGCGATGCGCGAGGAAGTCCTGGAGGCCGCGCTCAACGCCTCGCTCGGCTGCGGCGTACCGACCGCTGTCGCTGACCTGCGCGAAGGCGAAACCGTCCTTGACCTCGGCTCAGGCGCCGGTGCGGATGTCCTGATCTCCGCCCGCCGGGTCGCGCCCAGCGGCAAGGCGATCGGGCTCGACATGACCGACGAGATGCTCGCACTCGCGCGCGCAAACGCCGCGCAAGCGGGCGTCGAGAACGTCGAGTTCATCAAGGGCTACCTCGAACAACTGCCACTTCAGGACGCAAGCGTCGACGTCGTGATCTCCAACTGCGTGATCAACCTCTCCGGCAACAAACCCCAGGTCATCAGCGAAGCGGCTCGCGTACTGCGCCCCGGGGGGCGATTCGCGATCTCCGACGTGATCGCCGACCCCGACATGGACGAGAACACCAAAGCCGACATGGCCGCATGGACCGGATGCGTCGCCGGTGCACTCACCGAAACCGAATTTCGCGCGGCCCTGACCGCCGCCGGGTTCGACGAGATCGAGATCCGCCCAACCCACCGCGTTCACGAACACGCCTCCTCCGCGATCATCCGCGCGCGCAAACCCACGGAGGACCCAGACTGATGTGAGCGACCACGAACGCCGTGGCCGGCATGAACGCCTTCACGAGCGGTCTGGTAGCCGGCTACGGCATCGCGATTCCCGTCGGCGCGATCGCGATATTGATCGTGACCAAGGCGGCACGCGAGTCCTTCCGCTCCACAGCAGTTGCTGGCCTCGGTGCCGCAAGCGCCGACCTCACCCTATGCCGCAATCGCTCTTGGGGCCGGCGCCGCGCTCACGCCCTACCTCCGTGGCGCGAGCACCCTCATTCATCTCCTGAGCGGATGCGTGCCGGGCGCCCTGGCCGGCTACGGCATCCTCCGGGCTGTTCGCTCCCGCGACACTCCGAGCACGGTTCGAGCTGGCGCGCTGCGGGCAACGTAGATGCGATTTCTCGCGCTGACGCAAATCAACCCCCTGACCGTCGCCTACCTCGCTAGTACTCACGAGCAGACCAACCACGCAGCCCGCCAACGGGACGAAACCACTCTGACCCAAGTGTCCAGCCACAGCAAGGCCTGCGAAGGCCCGGCGGTGGTCTCCACAATCTGCGCCCGATAATCCATATGGGTGCGGCTCTCCTGGAGGGACGTCATGCTGCCTGGGGTCGACCGGGGATGATCCCGCCGGCATAGCGAGCTTCGTGAACTCGTTTGCGTTCTTGTGTGAGGTGGAAGCGCCAGTAGCTGTCGAAGTCGTTGTTGCTCTTCAGGGCGCGTAGCTTCAGCACGGCCTCGGCGCCTTCGAGTCCCCAGCGCGCCCCGGTGATGTCCATCCGGTCCTTCACCAGGTGGCGACAGGCACCCTCGATCACGCCGGTCGCGATCGGCCACCCGTTCGCGAGCGCGGTCGGGTAGTCGAGGTAGGGTACGCTTGGCCAGCAGGTAGTCGGCGGCGTTGTCGGCGTTCTTGCGCTTGTCGGCGGCGAGCTGGCGGCGGGTGGCCGTGCGGCGGATCGCGGCGGCGACCGTGCTGGCGTTGCCCTCAAGGACCGCCCGCGCCTTCTCCTGAACCCAGCGCTCGGCCGCGGGGTCGCCTTCGGTGAAGAAGCACCACGCGGATCCCCAGAGATATTCCAGTACGTGAACGCAATCGACAAGGATCGTGACCTTCACGTCGCGCTTCTTGGCCTCCTTCTTGACCGTGTCGATCTGGTGGTTGTTGCCATCGACGAGCACGACCCAGCTGCGCTGATGATCGGGGTCGCAGCGGCAGGCCTGGTCGAACATCCGCGCGATCACCTGCGCCGCATCGTCAGTGACACTTGCGCAGACCCACTTGTTCTTCGCCTCGGGCCCGGCGCGGGCGACCTCGCGCTCCTCATCGGTGGCCGGCAGGATGTCGGCCGGCGCTCTGACCTTGGGCGCGACCTCGTAGACCGCGGCGACCTCCGCCATCCGCTTGCGATTGCGCTTCTCACCCCGCGACAGGCGCGTGCGGAGCTTGTGCTCGGAGCTGGCGGCCTGCCTCTTGGTGTGCTCCCGCAGCGCCTCGGGGCGCATCACTACCCCCTTGGCGTCGCACGAGAGCACCAGCACATCGTCCTGATCGACGGCCTCGTGCTCGCGCTGCTCATAGAACGCCTCGAAGTCGACCGCGGCCCGGAGCGCCATCTCTTCGACCTGGCGTTTGCCGATCTGCACGCCGATGCTGCGGCGGATCGCGTCGGTGGCATCCTCGAACGATCCCCTGGGGGCCTCCAGCGCGATCAGCCGCCTGACACCGTGCGAGTGCTTCTCCTCGGGCAGATTCAGCGTCGCATCGGCGACATACAGGTTCTCCTCGCCACGCCGCCGGTACGCCAGCCGCCCCACCCTCACCTCGCCGAACACGGTCCCAAGCGGCCGGCTGTGGCCGGGCTCGACCGCCCGGCGCGCGACGCCGGCCGCGTCCACCACCTGATCCAGGCGCGGCTCGCGGATCGCGCGCAGCTCAAGCTTGTCCTCAATCAGCGATCGCAACAGCTCGCGGCCCTCGCTCTGCAACAGATCCTCCAGCTCTGAGTGCTCAAGCCCGTCGGTCTCCACGCTCTCAAGCGAGCCCACGATCGCATCAAACCGCTCCCGCGAGCGGGCAAAGGCATCCCCGCCGGAGGGCTCGCCGGGCGCGCCCCCCTCGTTGCGCTCAAGATCCGATGCATCATTCCCGCCGGGCAGGAGTTCATCCGCCGGCGCGTAACCTTCGCCAGAACGGGTGCCAAGGTCGACGGTCATTGCGGCCACCTTTCGTGGTCGACGTTCATAGCTCAACGCCGACCTTCGGCACCCTCCTCGTCGACTCCTGCCCGCCCCGCTCGGCGCCGCTAACCCCCTCAAAACCGGGGGAAAGCCACGCCCAGCCGCCCAACCCACCGGGATCGACACCAGCCAACGGCTCCCAGTAGCCCCAGCCTCACAACCCAAAACCCCTCAATTTCCAGGGTGTTGCACCATCCTGGCACGACCCTCCACGAGAGCCGCACCCAATCCATATTCGGTCCGCCACGCTGGGCGAGGACGCGGCTTGACTGACGGCACTCCGTTGACACAAGGGCGTTGCTGGCCGATGGCGCCAACGCTTTGTCTGGTGACCGGGTAGCCTCTACTGATGGTCGCCAGCGCCGGTACGAGCACAACCGTTCACGCGAAGGAGTTCCACTTCCCGGTGACGGTCGAATGGCTCGGCGAGCGGCGGGTTGCCGCACGGGTCGAGGGCAAGCCCGCGGTCGAGATCGCTCCGCCACCGGTTTTCCGGGGCACCGATCCCTCCACATGGAGTCCCGAGGACTTCTTCGTCGCTGCCGCGGCCTCCTGTCTCGCCGTCACCTTCACCGGGCTTGCCGCCCGTGATGGCATCACCTACACAGAGCTGAAGGTCGACGGTGACGGCATCGCCGGGAAACGTAGCGACGGGCGCTTCGGGTTCACTCGGCTGCTGCTGCGCGTCGAACTCGAGACCGACGCAGCCGACGAGGCGCAGGTGCGCGAGCTCGCCGAGCAGGCCGAGCAGACATGTCTTGTCTCCGCCTCGCTTGATCTACCGATCGAGACCGTGATCGAGGTGAAGACAGCCTTACCGCCGCGAGAGCACAATCGGTAACGAATCGAGCGGCTCAGCCGCCGAACGCGGCGGGGTCTCGTAGCTCGGGCCCCGAGGACTCCCTTGTCGGTGTGGTCTTGACCAGTGCGTCGGTGCTTGTCCTGCCGCTGCTTCTTGCGACAGCGAAATTTGCGCCTTGCCCGCCTGCAGCGGGCGCACGGCATTTTGAGTGGGGCTGCAGCCGCGCTCGGCACCGTCACGCTGATCGCGCTCGCCTTGAACACCACCGTGGGCTGGTGGTGGGCCGATTCGGTCGCTGCGCTGCTGATTTCGAGCGCGCTCCTGCGCGAAGTCGCGCTCAGATCAAAGCCGACGAGTTTGACGCGTCGCCGGCGCGACCGCGCTGGTGGGCGACCTGCCGCTCGACGCGGCGCTTCAGATCGCGACCACTCCCGAGCTAAAGCGCCGCCTGACCGAGGCAGCGCGGCTGCTTGACATCGGTCCCCAGCCTGCCGAGCTCGCCGCCGTGCTCGGCAACCGCTCCACAGGCCACCAATCGGTGCCAGCCGCAATCTACTCTTGCCGTCGCCCGAATCGGTCGAGCCCGCGATCACCTTCGCGGTCCGTTGCGGCGGCGACACCGACACAATCGGCGCGATGGCCGGCGCGATCGCGGCTGCCCGGACCGGCGCCAGCACGATTCCCTCCCGATGGCTCGACTCGCTCGAGAAAGGGCCGAAGGGCCGCCGCCACGTCGAGAAGCTCGCCGACCGGCTCCTCGCCGCCCGTGAAGAACGCTGAAACATCATCAGCCGCGCGTCACTCCCGGTCGACACGAGCTGCGCTCGACTCCTTCAGGCGTCGACCAAACCGCTGCGCAGGACGGACTTCGCTCGCGCCAGCCACAGTTCAGCTCGAGACTGCCTCAGTCAGCGGCGAGCGCCACCGCTGGGAAGAGCTGCGGCGCGCTTGCTCGATCCTCGACGAAGCTAACGCCAGCAAGCCGACAGCTGTTGTGCTCTCTCACGAGAGCAGGCGCGTGCCGCGTCTCGACGGAGAGGTGCAAGCGAAGCGGGAGAGTCCCTATGACGATCCGCGATCGCATCTACCGCCCGGCGAGCGTTCCTCGCGGCTTCGGTGTCGGTGTCTCGCTCGTATCCGCGCGGGAGGCCTCGGGACGGCGCCAGCAGGGCCCTCGCGGCGTCCTCTACCTACCTTACCGACTGAACGACTTAGGGCAGGTCCGGTTTCGGTGTGGGGGCGCACGCGCCCCCACACCCGCCCGCAGCCCGGGCGCGTCGTCCTGATCATTGGCCACGACCAACGGCCACAAATGCAAACCGTTGGATCTCGCGCAGTTACTCTCGCGGGTCCGTGGTGGGCCGATCCGGTCGTCGCGCTCGCGATCGTCGCGCTCGCGGTCAAGGAAGGTCGCGAGGCGTGGCGCGAGAAAGGGTGCTGCGCGCCGTCACCAAGCACGGCCGCGTCAGCCTGCTGGGCAGAGGACTGCTGCGCGAGATGAGCCAGCCCGGGCCGGAGCTTCCGATCGCGCCGACGGGCTGCACGCTCGACGACGGCGACCTCGTCGCGCAGCTTGACCGTTACCGGCGGCTCGGGGCCACCGCGCTCAGCATCGAGACGCGCGAACGGGAGGTGGTGATCTCGTTCGGCGGCGACGTCGATCTCGAGCTCCTTGCCGAGACGGGGCCCAGGCGTTCACCAAAGCGAACGGCTTATTAGCGTGGTTTTCTGTTCCGTTCCTACCCAGACCCCGACCTCGTCGCGAGGCCTGATCGGCTCGTTCCTCGGCGACAGCTGACCGCCGACGATCCTCGCGTCACCGACAGGGAGCCGGGGAAGACGCGTCATGCTGTAGCGGTGAACCGATCTGTGCCGGTTGTGGGCTTGACGGTGGGGCGTGCGGAGGCGCGGTGGGGACCGTGGACGGGTGGAGCGTTCCTCTTGGACGATGACTACGTCGAGGCTGTGGAACGGGCGGGCGCCGCCGCGATCATGCTGCCGACCGCCGGCACGCTGGCGGCTGATCCGGCGCTGGCGCTCGACCGGATCGACGCGCTCGTCCTGACGGGCGGCTGCGACGTCGATCCCGGCCTCTACGGGGATACCGCACAGCGCGAAACGGGACCGACTGATCCGGGGCGAGACGCGTGCGAGATCGCGCTTGTGCGAGCGGCGTTCGCGCGCGATCTGCCCGTCCTCGCGACGTGCCGCGGGATGCAGCTCATGAACATCGCCTTCGGCGGCACCCTGCGCCAGCACCTTCCAGGTAGACAAGGTGAGCAGCATCGTCGCCGGGAAGGCGAGTTCACACGCCACTCCGTGTGGCTGTCGCCGGGATCGCTCGCGGCGCGCGTCGCCGGCGAAGAGCGCCACGACGTCGACTCGCATCACCATCAGGGCGTCGATCGCGTTGCGTCGAACTTCCGGGTCAGCGGCCGCGCCGCCGACGGCCTGATCGAAGCGATCGAGGACCCGTCACGAGCGTTCGCGCTTGGCGTCCAGTGGCATCCGGAGGTCGATAAGGCAAGCGGTCTGATCGCGTCGCTCGTGGCTCAGCTCGTCAACCGAGATGCTGGCCAGGAAGTGGCTGGATAGCCAGCTCCGACCGCTACGCCCCGCCGATCATGGCGCCGATCGTGCCCACCCGACGCTGCCACTGGGGCGTCAGTGGCGACAAACACTAAGTGTTGGATTTCGCGCGGATGATGGCGCTACCCGTTGACTTCGCCGTAGGGCAGGACGTGCATCCAGAACAGCGGCGTCAGGCCGCGCCGGTCGGCGGGCGTCAGCATTTCAGTCCAGGCGGGTTCGTCGAGGATCTCTTGGAGCATCAGGGTTTTGACGTACACGAGCGCTGCTTGGAGGATCCGGCACAGAACGAAGAGTTCCCGCTCGTCGCGGCGGTTGGTCTGGATGTCGCTGCGTTTGCCGTAGGCGAGGACGCTGTTGGCGCCGTTCCAGGACTCGACGACGTTCAGGCCCTCCTCGATCTCGCGTTGCAGATCGCGCAACCGCAGGTAACGCACGAGGAAGATCGTCTTCTGGGCGCGACCGACTTCGAGCATCGCTGCGTAGGCCGGACCATCAGCTCCTTGGACCTGGACCGGTCGCGTCCAGGCGGCATCACGGGCCCGTGCGTTCGCGACCGTCCGACACCAGGATTGCCGTCGTCAACGGCGCGGCGTTCTCGCGCGCCTGCGCCTCGGTGATGGACCCTCCCTCCCGGCGGCGGCTAATCACCCATGCCAGGCGTACCAGCAGCGCCACGAGGACGACGATCAATCCGGCCACCAGCAGCTCCACCGCCACCATGCGCCATATGTTCCTATGCCCATCAAGAGGTCTTCATTCCTCCTGCTGGCCCGACCAGCCGGCGACCGTCTCGAACCGCCTCAGCGCTACGGCGCTCAGCGCTGGACGGGGGCGGGCTCTTTCATCAGGAGATGACCTCCTCAAACGGCTGATCGGCGCGCTTGCCGGTGATCGTGATGCGACGATCGGGCAGGGTCCAGGTGAGCGTGGCGCGGATTGGTGGCTGGCCGAGGACAGCCCCAGCGGACCGGGCCAGAACCGCGCAAGCTCAGCGCGCAGCTGGTTACACAGCGCGGTCCTGGTGCCAACCAGATCCTCTCGTGCTCGTGTCAGCGCCCGCAGCGCCTTGGTCTGATCCGAATCGGGCTCAAGCACCCGGAAGCGGTGGTGATCGGTCCGCGCCAGCTCGCACAACACGAACGCGTCGAACCGATCGGACTTCCCGCCCGAAACGCGAAACCGATCACGAGTCGCCGCAACCTGGTTGGGATGCAACGGCAGGATCCGCAGTCCAGCCTCCAGCAGCCGCTCGACCAGCAGCCCGTCGGGCCGCTCGATCGCGACCAGCATCACCTCGTGGCGCACGAGTGTGCGGCACAAGCCCCGCACCCCGGCCTCGTCGTGCGCGAACGTCGCGGCCAGGATCTCCTCGCCCGCCTGATCAGCGATCAGCACGTCGTGCTTCTCCGACGCCCAGTCAACGCCCGCATAGGTATTTCTCATCAGAACTTCAACTCCATTTTGGTCAGGTCTTCACAGGCGCCCCGACCGAGAGGTACCGTTGCGGATGCCTATAGACAGGCCCTCAACACGGGGCTACGTCCTGTTGCCGCTTGCGGCACCTCACCACCGCCGAGAGGGGCTGGTCCACGAAAGGCCCTCCACACCGGGGGGCAGGCAAAGCGAAGCCCTCTCCCGGCGGCGGTCGAGGCAACAACAAGGATGACCTATAGGCATTGCGATCGTCTCGTGACGGCGACCGTGACGGCTCAGTGACCGCGATTGCGCAAGCGGGTTAGAGACTTCACGGATCGCCGGTCTTCCGGTAAATGCTTAGGCAGCGCATGCTCGGACCGTGCGGCGGTTCCGCGACCGAGTCGCGTGACCTGCGAGCTGGTCGGCTTGGGCTCGATGTCTGTTGCCGCAGCGAAGAAGTGCTGCAGCCGCTGGCTGTTGCGGTGCATAATCAGCGCCAACTCCTCGGTGTGGTCGACCACGATCGCTTCGAGGTCGAGCACCTGGGGCGACCCGACGTGCGCTCATGGGCATCTAGGCGGCGGGCGTGATCGAGTCGCAACGGGTCGATGAGCCCGAGCGCTGACCGAGCTCCATCGCGCGGATGGCACGCAGGTGCCGCGCCAGCGCGTCCGGCGGCACCGAACCGGCGGGAAGCTCGACAACGAACGAAGTGGTGCCTGGCAGGGTGTGGTTGGACCACGCTGTCTCGACGCCTGCGAGGAAAGTCAGACAGGTCGGTTTCAGATCGGCAAGCTGCGCGTAGCGTCGGGCGACGCCGCGATCCCCGCCGGAAAGGTCGACGAGGTCCATGTGCTGGTGGTACCAGATCGTGACGGCCGGTCGGATCCGTCCCGCCAGCCGCATCGCGGCGCGCGTCTCTGGTTCCGACGCTGCATATGGCCCGGAGGAGTAGGTCGGATCGCTGATCGGTCGCCAGCGGTAGGGGAAGTTGCGGTTGAGGTCCACGCCATCCGCGTTCTGCCTGCTATCAGCGGCGGTTCCGTCCGGATTCATCTCGGGGACGAGCCACAACTGCACGCCCTCGGGCACGCGCATATGTCTTAGCGCCGAGGTGACCGCCAACCCGGCGCATTCGTTTCCATGGATGCAACCAACAACGAGGATCTTGCGCCTGGCGCGATCGGCGCCAAACGACCACGCGACAATCGGCCGCCCTTGCACCGAGGCGCCGATCACGACCCGCTTCGCGACCGCCGACCCCGCAAGGCACCAGAGCACCACCGGGAGCACCACCAACACTACCCGCCTTCTGCTCACGAGCATCGTGCTCGAGCGTACAGTGCGGTCCGTCAAATATCGGCCTTCGCCGCGATCCTGGCTGGCCAACGCGCCCCCGTAAGATCCGCGGATGGCGCCAGCTCAGGACTCGCGGGAATGGCGCCGTCGCCTTCCGCCCATACGCCCGACGGTGGCGTCGATGATTGTCGCGCTGCTGGCCGGCTGCGCCACGTCGCAGCAGACACCGAGAGCGGAACCTCCAACTGCTGCAGCAGCGAGCAGCGTGACCGCTCGCGCGTTAACGGCCTCGACGGCATCAACGCGATCGACTCGGGCCACACCGCCGACCGCGAAACGCCATCCTTCCCGGCTCCATCTGCCGCCTGTGATCAAGCCTCGGATCGCCTGGGACCCGATCCCGTTCGGAGGCAAGCGCAAGGCAGAGATGGTCGCCTACGCCGAGCGCCATTACAGCCTGCATACCTACAAGCTGATCAACCCGCACGTGATCGTGATCCACTACACCGACGGGCCCAGTTTCCAGTCTGCTTACAACACATTTGCCCCGGACGTGCCCGACAGCGAGCTGCACGAGCTGCCCGGAACGTGCGCGCACTTCGTGATCGACAGCGCTGGCGTAATCCACCAGCTGGTTTCGCTAGGGATCATGTGCCGCCACACCGTCGGACTGAACTGGACCTCGATCGGTATCGAGCACGTCGGCTACAGCGATCGGCAGATCCTCGACAACCGGCGCCAGTTCGGCGCGAGCCTTCGGCTGGTGCGCTGGCTGCGCTGCCGCTTCCACATCACGACCGCCAACGTCATCGGCCACAACGAGCGTCTCAGCAGCCCCTACCATCACGAGCGCGTGCCATCGTTGCGCACCCAGACGCACGGGGACTGGACTCACGCCGACATGCAGCTCTACCGCAGCCGGCTGCGGCAGCTCGGAGGATGCCCCTCGGCCCAGCTACACAGCTGACCCCGACGGCCGACATAACAAGTCAACGGACTGCTCACGTATCCGGCAATGCGGACGGCCGACGCTACCGGCCCTGACGAGACGTCGACGGCGCGGTCGACTAGTGTCCCGAAGGTTTAATTCGGGGGTAGTATGGGAATGCGGTTCTCATGCCTTCTCCCATCGCAGTTTCGATCGAGCTCACCGAGGGTGAGCGTGAGCAGTTGGAATCGTGGTCTCGGCGAGCGACGACCGCGCAGGCGTTGGCGTTGCGTTCGCGGGTGGTGCTCGCGGCCGCGGAGGGCCTGTCGAGCAGTCGGGTCGCTGGGGATCTCGGTGTGAGCGTCGCGACGGTCCGGAAATGGCGCAACCGGTTCGCGAAGGACCGGTTGGACGGGCTCGTCGATGAGCCGCGGCCGGGCCGGCCGCGGACGATCACCGATCAGAAGGTGGACGAGGTCTCGTCAAGACGCTCGAAACCACGCCGAAGGATGCGACGCACTGGTCGACGCGGTCGATGGCCCGTGAGGTCGGGCTCACGCAGACTTGCGGTGCATGACATCTGGACCGCGTTCGGGCTCAAGCCGCACCTGCAGGAGAAGTGGAAGCTCTCCAGCGATCCGCAGTTCGTCGCGAAGGTTCGTGAGATCGTCGGCTTGTATCTGAACCCGCCCGAGCGGGCGGTCGTCTTGGCGGTCGATGAGAAGTCCCAGATCCAAGCGCTGGACCGCACCCGGCCGATCCTGCCGATGCTCCCCGGTACCCTTGAACGCGCGACCCACGACTACAAGCGCCACGGAACCAGCAGCCAGTATGCCGCCTTGGACCTCGCGACCGGGAAGGTGCTCGGCCGTCTGCACTCCAAACATCGCGCGATCGAGTTCAAGAAGTTCCTGCAAACCCTCGATCGTGAAGTGCCGGCCGACCTCGAGGTGCACCTCGTCCTCGACAACGCCTCCACGCACAAGACGCCGCTGATCAAACGCTGGCTGCTCGCGCACCCACGCTTCAAGCTGCACTTCACCCCGACCAGCTCCTCGTGGCTGAACCTCGTCGAGCGCTGGTTCGCTGAGCTGACCACCAAGAAGCTCAAGCGTTCCGCACACACCTCCGTGACCGCGCTCAACAAAGACATCCGAGCGTGGATCGCGACCTGGAACGGGAATCCCCAACCGTTTGTGTGGACCAAAACGGCCGATCAGATCCTCGAATCGATCACCCGATACTGCACACGAACTAACCTGACAGGACACTAGAAACTCATATGGAGGAACGTTTGTCAAGTAGGCAGCGTTGATTGTTCCGCCGTCGTTGCCGCCGGTGGTTGGTGGAAGAGTTGCTCGGGTGGGGAGGCGTCGGGCGAAGTTCTCGACGTCGGTCAGTCTCATATGCGGGGGTTGGCTACCCCAGGTCCCTGGTTTCGTCGCTGGCGGACGCGTGTCTAGGAGCGGGCGTGGCCTGGTGAGGGCTGCCCATAGTTTCATCGCGCGTACCAGCGGACTTCGGGGCCCGGCGCCTCCCCACCCGAGCGGGAGCGGCCTGTCAGATCGGGCTATGGGGCAATGGCGGCGGCCCAGAGGAAGCAGGAGAGCTCGCGCGCGCACGCGACGACGATCACGTTGCCGGGCTTCTTGCGCTCGCGCATCCGCTTGTGGATCCGGTAGAGGCGTGCCTGGGCGCGCGCGGCGATCTGCAGGACGTGGTCGGGCAGCCCCTCCTGGCGCTCGTACAGCGCCCGGCCGAGCCCGGGTGGGCGGGCATACTGCCAGGCGGCCTCGACGAGGATCCGTCGGGCGTAGCGCGAGCCGGTCTTGGTGATCGACCCGTGCCGATCGGTCTCGCCGGATTGCTCGCGGGAGGGCACCAGCCCCAGCCACGACCCGAGCTGCGCCGCGCGCGGGAAGCGGGTGAAGTCTGAGACCTCGAGCACAATGATCAGCGCCGAGAGCGTGTCGATCCCACGGAACGCGCGCAGCCGGCGGACCAGCGGCGAGAACTCCGGGTCGGTCGCGACCCACGAGAGCCGCTCGTCCAGAGCGTCCTTGCGGGCACTCAGCCCGTCGCACGCGGCGAGGTTGTCGATGAACGCCAGCTCGGTGTTCTGCTGCTCGAAGCGCTGCGCGTGAAGCCACTGGCGGTGCACCTTGGTCCACGTGCTGCGATCCCACACCCGGCCGTGACGTAGCAGCAGCTTGGACAGCCGGTGCCGGCAACGCATCAGATCGACCCGGACCTGCTCGCGCGCGCGGGCCAGGTCCCTCGCCGCCTCGAACGTCGCCGACGGGACCGCGACCGCTGTCAACGCGCCGGCCATCAACTGCCGCAACAACAGGTCGGTGTCGCGGCGATCGGACTTGTGGCGATCCCCGGACGGACGCGGCGTCTTTGACGGTGCGATCACCTGACAATCGACACCGGCAGCGACCGCCGCCCGGTACAGGCCAAACCCGGTCGGGCCCGCCTCGTAGCAGGCGCGCACCGGCCCACGCAACCCAGCCAGCCACCCAACGACCGGCTCGATCGCCCCGGTATCGAATCGTTGGCGCGACAGCTCGCCGGTCATGACGTCCAGCGACGCCGCGTAGGTCGAGCGCGCGTGGACATCCATCGCGGCCCATGTCATCGTTCCAGTCACGGCCGGACCTCCTTCGTATGGGGTCAGCCGGAGCCCATCTCCGGCCAGTCAAACCCCCGCATAATGCGACCGAGGTCCGGCCTTCAACGTCCCGGCGAATCATCCTCCATAGGGTCTAGACTAGAGGCGAGCCGCGTGCTCGCAATCCCTGGCAAAGCATCAGCACTGGCGCGTCGGTGGCTGGGGCCTCCTTCTGGGCGAGAGCAAAAGAACCGGCCTGACTGCCGCAGCGGCGACAATGGGGAAGTAACCGCGGCACCGAGGAGACCGCCGGCATCGTTCCAAATCGGTAGCGTCGGGCCTGCGGGGGCGGACAGTCGGATTCTCTTGTGGATGCAGCAATCTCAGGGTGTCGATGACGTCCCGTGGCGCGTCCGCCCCGAGACCGACCCGCATCGACCGGCGTTGCGATCGCCGGCCTGCGGGATGTCTGCCATACGCGGTGAGGGCCTGCCCGGGTGGGGGAACGTCAGCCGGAGGTGGTGACACCTGGCTAGGCCGCGGGATACGTGTGCAGGCGCAAAGCGTCGGCCGGGACGGAATCTGCGGGATGGCCGGCATCGTTGACGTCGCGGCGCAGCGCGGCGACCAGAGTCAGCCTTGCTGGATTGATTGGCCGGGCTGTCTATAGGTGGTTGACGAGCCAGCGCCCGCCGCGCGCACCAATCATCGTCTGTCTGCCGATCGTATGCAGCCACGCGCCCAGCGTCTCCCCCGACATAGGGCGCGCCACGAAGTAGCCCTGCGCCTGGTCGCACGCGCAATCTGCCAGCAGCTCCCAGACGGCGTGTGTCTCGACGCCCTCGGCGATGACGCGCAGGTGGAGCCGGTGGGCGAGGTCGACGGTAGAGCGGACGATCGCGGCGTCTTGCGGGCTGTCGGCCATGCCCGCGACGAACGATTGGTCGATCTTGAGCTTGTCGACGCTGAGCTGTTTGAGGTGGGCGAGCGAGGAGTGACCGGCGCCGAAGTCATCAAGCGAGACCGCGACGCCAATCTCGCGGAGGCGTCGCAACACGTCGACGGTGCGCGGAGGGTCGGCCATTACGGTGTTCTCGGAGACCTCAAGCTCGAGCGCGGCCGCTGGGAGATCGTGCCCGGCGAGTAGGCGGCTGATCTCCAGCGGCAATCCCAGATCGAGCAGGTCGGCCGGTCCGAGATTGACCGCGACGGTCACGCCCAGGCCCTCTCGCCGGAGCCCGCCGATCTCTTCAAGCGCGCGGTCGAGCACGAACTCGCGCGCTCGTGCCGGCGCGAGGGAACTCGCTGAAGTCATAGCCCCACACGTGACAAGGCTTGTACTCGACCCATTCCGGCCACGGCCGCTTCACCGAGGTTTGACGCGGCGGCCGGTAGGGAAGCCGGCGGCCCTGCTCGAGCAGCACCCGCAGGACGGTCGAGGGCGACACCCACACGCGTCCAAGGTAGGAGCCGCGGTGGGCAAGCTGCGGTGCGAGGCGTCGACCTCGCCCCACTCCTCGGCGAGCCGCAGGATCGCCCGCACCTCCTCCGGGCGCAGCGCGTGCACCGGCATCCCGCCCGGCTTACGGTCCGCCAAAGCGCCGGCGGCGGCGCGCTCTTGCCAGTAGCGGGTGCGCCGCTCAGAGAGGCCGAGCACCCCGCACGCCTTCTGAAAGCTCCAGCCCGCCGCGGTCGCCTCGGCGATCAACGCCAAAAGCCGCGCCTTGACCGCCACATCAACGCGGGCTGGGACGCGGCCTACCAGCCCGAGCGCGTTTTTCCCCGCAACGCCACCAGCTCGATGGCCTGCTCCTTGACCGTCTCCCCAGCCTGGCGATCTCCGCCCGCGCCGCCAACAGCTCCGCGTCCACAGCCCCACGACCACCGCCCCCGGGCTTGGAGCTGGCCAACGCGGTCAAGGCGCCCTCGCGCCCGACGCGACGGATCCGCATGATCGTCGTCGGATCCACCCCCCAACGCTCGGCCGCCTGACGCTGCGTCAGCTCCCCCGTCAACAACTGCAGCCAGATCTGCAGCTTCTCCTCCGCACTGAGCGCCCGCTTGCGGCGCCCACCACGACGACTGGCATCCTGTAGCTCGGACATGCTCCTCCTCGCGCCCGTCTGACCCCCTCACAGCATCGTTGCACACGCAACGAGATGGCGTAACAATACGGCGGATTTCGGAAACGAACTCAGACGCATAACACACGATCAGCGTCACGTGTCCGCCGTTCGGCGCTGTGATTCAGACCGCCTCCTCCTGCTGAAGAGAATGGGCGTCGTAGACGCAAGCGATCAGATGGGTTATCCATTTTAGTCAGGTAGACTGGCGCGGTGCCGGTGGCTGGACGGGACTACCCGGGGTCGTTTGCGGAGCTGTTGTCGTGGTTCCCGGACGACGCGGCGTGCCTGGACTACCTGGAGTGGCTGCTAGCCGGACGGAATCCGTTGTCCGCGGTGCGTGAGCCGAGACGGGTGGCGGCTGGGTAGTGGGCGCTGGGAGTGCGGGGTCTGCGGGCGCCAAGCGTCGGTGACCGCGGGGACGATCTTTCATCGCACCCGGACCCCGCTGCGGCTGTGGTTCGCGGCGGCGTGGCAGATGACAAGCCAGAAGCACGGGGTCTCGGCGCTCGGGGTTCAGCGTTCGCTCGGGCTGGGTTCTTACCAGACCGCGTGGGCGATGCTGCACCGCTATCGCGCGGCGATGGTTCGCCCGGGTCGCGACCGGCTCGCGGGTCACGTCGAGGTCGACGAGGGGTACCTCGGCGGGGTGGAGAGCGGCGCTGACGGGCGCAAGACCGAGACCAAGGCGATCGTCGCGATCGCTGTGGAGATCAAGAATCCTAAGGGATTCGGGCGGATCCGGCTCAAGCATGTGCCCGACGTCACCGCCGAGAGCCTGCTGCCGTTCATCGACGAGGCGGTCGAGGCCGGTGCGACGATCCACACCAACGGGTGGCAGGCGTACTGGGAGCTGCCCGAGCGCGGCTACGAGCACGAGCGCACGGTCATGCGCCAGCAGAGCGATCCCGCGCACATCGTGATGCCGGGCGTGCACCGTGTCGCGAGCCTGCTGCAGCGCTGGCTGCTCGGCACCCACCAGGGCCGCGTCGGCCACGAGCACCTCGACGCCTACCTGAACGAGTTCACGTTCCGCTTCAACCGACGCAACTCCCGGCGTCGCGGGCTGCTGTTCTACCGGCTGCTCGAACACGCCGTCGCGGCCGACCCGATCACCTACCGCAGCCTCGTGGTCAACCCGACCCCGACCGGCCGCCGACCTACGCGCCCATCAAGACCCGGCCGCCTCGCCGACGTCCCGTCCGTCGATCGCCCCTGGCGCCAAAACACCGCAGCTACAGGCCTCCCTGACTAAAATGGATAACCCATGCGATCAGTTGCGCAGCGCCGCGCGGCCGCGGTCCATCGTCCCCGGGCTTCGTGTGCGATAGGTTGCCAGCGATGGCCGATCTCGAGGCGCAGGAACTCGCGCGCGCGATTGTTGAGCTGCTCCAGTGGGCGCACGAGCACGCCTCCGACGAGCAGTCCGATGCTCTCGGGAAACGGCTGGCTGAGCATCTCGGGGGCGCGATCCGAGGTCTGCCAGTGATCTCGCGAGCGTTGGAGGGATATCAACGCGCGAACTTTCAAGTCGCGATCGACGCGTACCTCGCGCACGGTGATCGAGACGCCGAGCTAATCGGGCTGCCGATGATGCGCGGCTATCGGGTCGGTCTGGCCGAGCTAGTCGACGATCGAACGCGCGGACCGTGGCAGTCGATCGGCGGGGACGCGGGCCCGATCGAGTACGAGCCGGTCGACGTCGGAGAGCGGCGGATCCTATGTGTGGCTGCTGGCCTATGGCTGATCACAGACGGGAACAGGGGGATGCTCCTGTTGCTCCGCCGCGAGGATCACGGTCCCGGACACGCCGAACTTGGAATCGAGGTCATGGCGGGCGATCGTGCAGACGCGGAGCGGCTGCTCGGCGAACTGGACCGCTTGATGACGGAGCTGAACGTCTACCGCGGGAGGATCTTGGCGCTGTCTGGCTCGCCGTTCGGCGGACTGGGCGTCGAGGTCAGACGCCTACCCCCGGTGCTGCGAGAGCAGATCGTATTCCCCGATGGTGTGCTCGAGCGCATCGAGCGGCACACGAAGACGGTCGCCGAACATGCTGAAGCGCTGCGAGCATCCGGACGGCATCTCAAGCGCGGTCTGCTCCTGCATGGCCCTCCGGGAACCGGCAAGACACTGACCGCGATGTACCTGTCGCACCTGATGCCTGATCGCACAGTCCTGCTCCTCACCGGTGAGGCGTTGCACGCGATCGGACCCGCGTGCAGGATGGCGCGCGAGCTGGCCCCATCGATGCTCGTGCTCGAAGATGTGGATCTTGTCGCTGAGGATCGTGAGTATGGCCACTCGACCTCTGTGTTGTTCGAATTGTTGAACGAGATGGACGGGCTCGGAGAGGACACCGACATCGTGTTCGTGCTCACGACCAACCGGCCCGAGGTGATCGAACCGGCACTCGCGTCTCGGCCCGGCCGCGTCGACCTCGCCGTCGAGATGCCCCTGCCGGACGTGGACGGGCGCAAGCGGCTGCTCGATCTATACGGCCAGGGGCTGGAGCTCGACCTGCACGACCTCGCTCAGTTCGTTACGGCGACCGAAGGCGCCACGCCCGCCTTCATCCGCGAGGTGCTGCGCCGAGCTGCCCTCCAAGCCGCAGAGCAAGGCAACCCCCGGATCAGCGATCAGCTCATCGCAAACGCGATCGACGAGCTCAACGACACGACCAGCCAACTCACGCAATCGCTGCTGGGCGTCCGGCCGCAACCGGCCAGCCCCTCCCAGTAGGGCCACCGGCACGGCGCGTGGTACCGGAGGCAGCCTCCAGCCGAGCGATGCCTGCGACAACCAGTCCTCGCGCCGCGTACGCCGGACTACTGCGTTGCCACGGCGATCCACGAGTCGATGCTCGACGCCCACGCCGCGCTGGCCTCACCGCCGGTCCAACCAGGCGAAGCAGCAGCGGCCACCGAGGCTGTTGCAACTCGATCAAAGGGGCAGCGGTCCTTTGGCGCCGCCGCAGCTCCGTCCCGGTCCCAGTACTGCAGGAAGGCCGAGCACTAGCGGAAAGGCTGGTTCAAAAGAAGGAGCTGTGGAGTGCGGCCCTCGGCGATCGCGATAACAGCTTCAAGAGATTGAGCCGTTGCGGGAAGGAGGATCACGAACCACCGCCAGCAATAGAACACTAGTTCCCATCGTGCTCGCTGAGTCGCAATGTCCCTCCGTCGGTGACATCTTCGCCGCCCTCGTAGGCGGCGTACCAAAGTAGACCTCAAAGGCCTTCCTTTCGTTCGCTACCTACGTGACGGCCGCAAGCACATCGTTTACCGGTGACCGCAAGCGCATCGTTTACGGGGCTGCGGGTTGAGCCGCAAGCACATCGTTTCCATCCGACCCTGGATTGAGGCTCGTGCGCTCATGTTGATCGAGCGCAGGAGGTTTGGATGGATGAGGCTGAGATCGTGTTGCGTGGCGAGGCTGCGCGTCGAAGGCTGGCTGGGGAGTCGCCGCGGGCGATCGCCAGGGATCTTGGCCGCACGCGGCAGTGGGTGGCGAAGTGGGCAGCGCGGTATGACCCGCACGATCCGGGGTGGGCGGAGGGCCTCTCGCGGGCGCCCAGGCGGGTCGCGAACCGGACGGAGGCTGGGGTCGAGGCGCAGGTGCTCGAGGTGCGCAAGCGACTGGAGGAGAACCCGTGGGCGCAGGTCGGCGCGCCAGCGATCGCGTGGGAGCTTTCGAAGCTCGGTGCGGTCGTGCCGCCCGAGCGCACGATCGAGGAGATCCTCGAGCGCGCCGGCGCGACCAAGCGTCAGCGTCCCGGCCGGCGGGCGAGCAAGGGCATCCCGTATCCAGCTCCTGCCGCGGCGCGGTCCGGCGAGGTGGTGCAGGTCGACCTCGTCGGGCCGCGGCACCTCGATGGCGGGGTGCGCTTTCACGCGCTGAACCAGATCGACGTCGCGTCCCATCACGCGGGGATCGAGATCGTGCAAGACCGCGGCGATCGCCGAGTGCTCGCGGCGCTGCACGCGCTGTGGGGTCGTCACGGCGTGCCACAGCGGATCCAGTTCGACAACGGCGGGCCGTTCGTGTCCCCGACCGGCCTGGGCGAGGTCGTGCGCGTGTGCCTGCGCCAGGGCTCAACGCCGGTGTTCGTGCCGCCCCGCGAGCCGTGGCGCAACGGCACGATCGAGCACTTCAACGACACCTTCGATAAGCGCTTCTTTCGCCAGGAGCGCTTCGCCGACCTGGGGCATCTGGCCGAACGTGCGGGCGCGTTCGAGCGCTTCCACAACGCCCAGCATCGCTACAGCGCCACCAGCGGCCTCACGCCCGACCAGAACATCACAGCGAGCAAGCCGCGTGCCCCGATCGCGCTCGCCGAGCTCCCCGCCGGCTGGCCCAAGCGCGGCAAGGTCGAGTTCATTCGCTTCATCCGCTCCGACCACAAGCTCAAGATCCTCGGCCGCGCGATCACGATGCCCGACGGCAGCGCCTACCAGTACGTCACCGCCACGCTCGATCTCGCGCTCACCGCCAACGAACACAACCTCCTCGTCTCAAGCGACCAGGGCGAGCTGCTCACCACCGGCCGGCTGCAGACCCCCGGCCGCTGACCAGCCACGCGCGCCCGCGCGCGCGACGCGGGACACGGCCAAACGGCCGCCCATTGAAATGTTGACAACCATCCGGGTTGCCAACATTCCAACAGGCGCTACTACGACGATCGTCGATCGAATCCAAAAACTGACCAAGGAAACGATGTGCTCGCGGCGATCCGACACGGTGAGAGGTCAACGATGTCCTTGCGGCTGTGACCTACGGAGTTAGCTAGTGGGTTAGCTCGACTCAGCTCTTCCCAAACCCTCAGGAAGAGATCGCCCACGGATCCCCCACCCTGCCGCACGTTGGCAGGTTCGGTTCTATTTAGTTCCGTAGCATGATAGCCGGGCCTTCGTACGTCTTCAATAGCTCGGGTGGCACTGCCTATGTGTGACGGCGCCTCCTAAGGGCGAGCAAGAGCCTCCGACCTACAAGATCTGGCTCTCGCTGCCTTTTCGCCCAGAACACCCTCGGACGACCGGGGCCGACAATGCTGCCTTGGGCTAGCTGCGGCAGTCTCGGCCGGCGCGATCAGAGCCGAGGAGACTGCTGGTCCGGAACGCCGCCAGCCACGCCGACCGACACCGCCACGGCTACCCGTCCGCCCCGGCGATGCAGCACTCTGGCGGCGCCGACCTGACCGCGCCTACACCGTTAGCCACGAGCTCCTGAGAAGCAAGCACAAGAGCAGCAGCGTCGCCGTCCTACGCTCGCTGCCGGTTCAGGCGTCAAGCGGCAGTGCGCGCCTCGCACCATGCCGCCGGTCAAGAGCCGGCAGGCCGTAGCTGCACCAGCCCACCGCTACCTATGCAGATCAGCCATTGTGCTCGCCGCCACGCGAGCCCTGCTTTCGGCGACGAGCGGAGCTGAGCCGCCAGTGCGGCCGAGCCCTCCTGGTTGCCACAACAGAGACAGGCGGATCGTTAGCAGCCAGCGGCTCGCTAGCAAGCACGAGGCCCGACGCGGCCAGCTCCACCGTCGCGGGAGCGCCGCTGCCCGTCGTGTGTGCGGCGACCCGCTGACGATCGGCTTTATCCGGGGAGCCCACTGGGCGGGGTGATCGCTCCACCATGAACGCGATCACCGCGCCGCGGATCGCGGGGTGATCGCAATCGCCGGGACGCGATCACGCGAGCCCTCGTGAGCGCGCGATCGCGTTGCGCGGAACGCGATCACGCCACACCGGCCACGCCGGACGATTGCTTTGAGTCTCCGGCCAGCGCGAGTCGCACGATCGCAAAGGCGACGGAGGAGTCGTCCCGATCGGGCCCGAGTGGTACTTCCGCGCACGATCGCATCCGCCCAGTAGCGAGCGGACCGAGAGCTCTCCGTTTTGCCGATAGCGGGGCTCGCGAGACGGCATGCAGAACCTGCCCTTTACCTATGCAGTGCTCCCTAAGACCTGCCGGCTCCCCGCGCCGCGACGGCGCTCGGATCTGGCCGAACGGGAGCGTCCGCCACCTCGCGGGGCCGACTCCTCCGCAACGAAGGCAGCAGAGCCGTGCCCACGGTCGTGCGCTGCTCCTTGACGCCTGAAGCAGCCACGGCGAGGTCGTGACCGCTCCGCTCCACGACCGGCAGTCTGGTGCGGGCGCTGGCACTGCTGCTTTCGCGCTTGCTGCCATCGGGATTTTCGGCTAGCGCCGGAGCCGATCCGGCCGCCCGGCGACCGCGACAGTGCCGCATCGGCCCCGGCAGACGGGCAGCCGTGGCCGCGGTGGCCGGCGTGGCTGGTCGCGTTCCAAACCAGTGGCGTTCGCAGGGCGATCTGATTCGTAGCCCGCCGCGCCACAGCGCGACGATCAGCGTGCGGAGCCTGATCCCATGCCGATCGGATGGCGTCTTGCGCATCACGGCGACGATCTCGCCGACCGTCGGCGGGTCCGCCGGATAGACCATCCCGTTGTTGGGGGGCGCGTCCGGCGGTGTGGCCGGGCATCGCCGCCGGCGACCGTCGCCGACCGGTGACGTCGAGCAGCTGCGGAGAAGACATCGCTCCCTCCCTTCGAGTGCAGATCGTTGACCGACCTGCACCTACCGATCCGCCGACCCGGACGCACAGCCCGAACTCCTCGCTGCCGCTCCCGCGCAATCCGACGGCGCACCCGCTACGCGGTCGCGTCGCTGGTCTTGCTCAATCGCAGCAGTGCGACGAGCTTCACGCCGCGTGCGTTTCGACAATGCAGCGCCGAACACTTAACCCTGCTCGACGCGGATGAGGTGTAGAGTCGTCTTGCGGTCGCGAGAGGTGCACCAAACTCAATCGCCGGGGGCAATGACCGGGGGCTCGGCAGCGAAGGAGTTCATTACGATGAGCGCAGACGAAAACGTAGCGATCATGCGACGCGCCTACAACGCGTTCAACACGGGCGACATGGACACGCTCACCGAGCTCATGGACGAGACTGTGTGGCACTTGCCGGGCCGGAGCCCGATGGCCGGGGACTACGAGGGCACCGGGGCGACCTTGGCGTACTTCGGCCAGCTGGCGGAGAAGACTGGAGGAACCTTTCGGGCCGAGCTGCAGCACATGGCTGCAGTTGGCGACACCCGGGTAGTTGGCATCCAGCGCAGCACCGCGGACCGAAACGGCAAACACCTGGACGTTGACAACTGCATCGTCTTCGAGCTCAGGGACGGCCGGGTGGTTGACGGTCGGGAGCACTTCGAGGACCTCTACGCCTGGGACGAGTTCTGGGCCTAGTCCAGGCCTAGCCCCGTCAGGCCCGTTCCTCAGCCGATTAATCCGAGACAACGCCGGACCCCGCGCTCGACGCGGGATCCTCCTCACACGTAAAAGGGAACGAGATGCTACTCGCAGCGACGCAGGTCGAGGACTTCGACAAGTTCCTGGAGGTCTTCTCCACCAAAGGCGCCGAGAAGCGCCAGCAACACGGGTCCAAGGGCGCGCTCATCTTCCGTGATCCCTCCGAGGACGATCGGGTCTGGGTGATCTTCGCCTGGGACGAGCAGGGCTGGCAGAGCTTCGTGTCCGACTCCGAAGTCCCGCCGATCATGAAGGAAGCCGGGCACAAGGGCATGCCGCCGGCCGCACAGTTCGCCGGCCGGTGCAGTTCCTGACAATACCCGCGAGCCGGGCAACGCCAGCGGACCGACACGCCTGCATCGGAACGCGACAAGCCACGCCGGCCACCGCGGCCATGGCTACCCGCATGCCAGGGCGATGCGCAACTCCCGCCGTCGCGGGCGTCTGATCGGCTCCGGCGCTAGCCAAGATCCAGACCGCAGCAAGCACAAGAGCAGCAGTGTCGGCACCGGCACCGTGTTGCTGGTGTTGGTGCAGGGGAGCCAGGATGCCGACCCCGATCCAGGCGCCGAGCGCTACCGCTCTCGGACAAACCCGGCCACGCCCGGCCCGTCCCGGCGAGCCGCCGGGAGCGCGCAGCTCGCCGGATGCGGGGCCGGCACCGCGCCGTGCAAGAGCGCTCGGCTGCCTATGCAGAGTCGCTTCGGCCGCTCCCCCACCAAGGCCTCGCTGGCCAGGTCTGCGATTCATCTCTCGCGATCGGAATGTCGCCGAAACAATCGCCCGACTTGAGCGACGTGTCGCCGGCACGCTCTGCTCGCGATCGCAAGAGAAGTCGTGCTGGGACGATCGGGCTCGGGCGCCTGCTCCCCTGGCAAGGCATGCGGTCAGCGCAGCGCGTTGTTGATGGCCTGGCCGAGCGGCCCGAGCCAGCTGGCGATCGTCCCGATCGGCGTGGCGAGAGCGACGCCGCTGGTCAGTAGCGCCCCTGCGGTTTTCACGATCGTGGTGAACCGTTCGAGCCGATGGGCGACCACGTCGCGGTCAGGGTCGGGCTTGCGCAACTCTGACTCGAGCTCGTCGATCGTCTGTGCGGCTGATGCTCGCTGCGCCGGGTCAAGAGCAGCGTCTGCGAGCGCCGTACGTAGACGGCGGGCGGCGACGAGCGCATCGAGCATGTCAGCGCCGTGAACCTGGGTCACGTTGGCGTCGCGACCGGCTTGGACGATGTCACCGTGATTCTCGCCGCCGATGTAGTTACTGATGTTGCCCATAGCGGCGGCTAGATCCGGACGTGCGGTGGGGTGCTCGCGGCAACTCGTGCCTCTTCGGGCTGGCGAGCTGCCCGGGACATTGTTCGGCCGAGGCCGGCGATGATTCCACCGACCACGAATGCACCGAAGGCGATGGGCACAGCTGGGAGGCCGAGGACGTGGGCGGAGAATGGATCGTGGCTGGGGTCTGAGTTCGAGAAGCCGGAGAGGATGATCGCCGCCCATCCACCGAAGCCCCCCAAGCAGACGATGAGGCCGACGATCATCATCAGCCGGCCCAGGCCGCGACCGGCAAACAGCTCGTCCCACTCGTCTTCCTGGTGGGAGTCGTAGTGGACCTGCCACGCGTAGTTCACGTCGCGCCCCGCCTGGTAGATGTCACCGTAGTTGTCGCCATCGACACGATTGCCGAGCCGGGTGAGTGGAATCTCCGCAGTGCGGTCCTCCGGACCATCCTCGTAGCGCAACTCGAAATCGCCGAGGCGGATGCGGTCATGGCGGCGCAGCACCCGCCGTTGATCTGCGAGCACAATCTGTCCGTTCACCGCCGTGCCGTTGGTCGACCCGGCGTCGGCGATCGTCGCTGTCCGGCCGTCCCACTGCAGAATGGCATGCTCCCGGCTCAGCGCGGGATGGGTCACCCTGACGTCAGCGGAGCCACCCCGGCCGATCAGCTGAACACCGGACCGGACCGGGAGGACCTGACCCTCGAAGTCTCCGTGGCTAATCACCACTAGTCGCGGGCGCGCATCTGAGAGGTCCTGCATTCCACTCCCCGTACTTGCCATGGGCCGAATCGCCAGTATCCACCCGGCCCAAGCTCGTGGGAAGTGCGATTTGTCACAGGCCTAGCCACCACCTCTGCACGGCGACGCGACCCCCCCACGCAGACGATCGCACGCGCACGCCTGGATCATCGCGATCGAACACGCCGCACTGATGGGGGCGATCGGATTCGAAGGACGGCGCGGCGGCCAGCCTGCGCCGGTACCTCCTATTGGCGACGAGGAGGGCTCCCGCCGCACTGGCGGCACAGCTCCGCTCGTCGCCGAATCCAGGGCCCGCGCTGACGCGTGCGAAATCGACCGATTGCATATGCAGAGCCGGTGCGGAGGCTCGGGCGCCGCGGCCGGACTGACCGCCCCCGGAACCTGATACCCAGCGATCGGAACGTCGCCGAAGCGATCGCGCGAGACGAGGCAGCCGGAGTGCGGAAGCGATCGCGACGGACGGCGGCAAGCAGAGGCTTGACACCGCGTGTGAGGGAGTGCGACGGCGACGGTAGCTGCGTTTTCGCGACCGCTTGTGGACGCGCTGTTCGCGCCGATTTCGGTCGGGTAGGCGTCGGACCACGATCACTGGATGCCGACTCTCCGTTCGAGTGTACGTGAGGCTACTGGGACGCGGCGCCCCCGCCCACCGAGTGGCACGGCTGTCGCGTGCCCCACGCCGGAGGCGCCGAAGCAGCCGTCGTCGGGCTCATTCGTCTATGCGCTTTGCCAGCGGTCACGGCCGTCTGACGCTGGCTCACAAAACATCGGCGTACCGGCGGTGGTGTGTCCTGTCGCGCCCTCTGGCGAGCAGAAAGCCCCAGGATGCACAACGCCTTCATCGGGTGGCGACGGCTGCGACGGTGGTGGTAGGGGCGGAGGATTCGGCTTCGGTCTCGGTTTGACATTCTGCTTGTAAAACGAGACCCAGTCGAACGCGATGATGCGCTGTGCGCGAGCGAGCGACACCCGCCCGTCGCACACGCGCGCGTGGAGGTAGTTCTCGACCTTGTCTTTCAGGTTCGGCGACGCGCCGTTCTTTGGCCAGAGGTTGCGGCTGTCGTTCGCGGCGCCGCCCAGCTCCAGCGAGATGAGATGGTCGTATTCGTAGCTTGAGGGGCCGTGGTGGAAGCCGTAGGCGTGAATGCTGGCGAGCTTCTCCGGCCCGGTGATGCTGGTGGACGGGCGGATGGTCGAGGTGTACCCGCGACGACAGATCGTGCTGTCGATAGTCGCTTGAGCGACCGCAGGGTTCAGTGCACCCGGCGTGCAGTGCAGGTCCGGCATGGTGAAGGGGAAGTTGCCGCGCACGTGACAGCTCCCGGGCGCCGGCTGGGGCTGCACAACGTGCGTGCTCGCATGAGAAACGACGAACGCCGACGCCCCGCCCGTGAGCACGAGCGCCAGCACTGCAACCAACGGTACGACGTACTTCGAGCACGGCATGATGAGATCTCCTCGCGTGGTCGGTGCGGTAGACCTGCTCTGGATGTGCGATCTGCCCCGACACGATGATCGCGACGTTGGGTGTCGCGGTCAAGCCGCAGGCACTACTGGTTGACGCGCGGTCAAGGACGGAGCGAGCTATAGCTAATCCCGCTTGGGCGGCTCACGCGCGGGCTCGCTGAATCGTGTGGTACCTGCGGAGGGAAGATCCCGCGCTTCTTCTTCGGCGCAGCGTCCGCCGTGGCTGCGCACCACCTAATCTAAGTAATCGCGGTCGATCCGCGGCTGCTCGGCCCTGGAGCGAGCGCTCAAGCTGTTGCAACCGGGCCGAGATGTCCCGCACCTGTCCGCCTAGGTCTTCCTCGGTTTGTTCGACCTCGTGAACCTCGGGCCGGATGAATCGCTCGGCGATGGCGCCGACGAGGAGCGTTGCGAAGCCGATGCCGACGAGCATCACGGCGACGGCGATCGCTTTGCCTTCGGCTGTCTTGGGGGAGAAGTCGCCATAGCCGACGGTCGTCATCGTCGTGATCGCCCAGTAGATCCCGTCGCCGACCGATATCTTCTCGACAGACGCGAACGCCGCGCCGCCGGTCAGCGCTGTCAGCACTGTGAGGAGTGCGGCGTAGCGAACGCCTTCCGCGGTGAAAGCGCTCGGACGAGCGGCGCGAGCCGCAGGAAGCGAAGCAGTCGAACCAGGCAAAGCACCCTCGCGGACTGGATGACGGCTGCCAGGACGGGACATGTAAATAGGACGATCGCCACGTCGATCGGGTTCTGGCGCAGCCATCGCCGCCGGGACGGGACGACCGCGAGCATGACCACAACGTCCGCCAGGAAGGTCAGCCAGATCGCCCAGTTCAGCACGTCGGCGAGCGTCCGCCACGGATCCGGCGGAGGCAACAGGTCATGTCGGTAGAAGTGGTGTAACGAGCGTCTCGGGGGTCGACCGCTGAAGAGGGGTCGGCCACCGTGGCGCGGAACTCGTCGGCTGTTCTCGCAGTCAGACGAATGGAGACACCACGATGGCCGAAGTTCAGAGCATGACGGTTGCCGATGTCGTCGCCAAGACGATGGATGGTCGGCTTGAGGATTTCGTGCGCGAGGCGGTCGCGCTGGTCGCCCGCGAGGTGATGGAGGCCGAGGTCAGCGCTGAGGTGGGCGCTGGGCGGGGCGAGGTCGCGCCGGGGACGCGGTTCACGCATCGCAACGGGTATCGGCCCAGGGCGTGGGAGACGAGGGTTGGGGAGCTCGAGCTGCTGGTCCCGAAGAAGCGGTCGGGTCCGGCGTACTTTCCGAGCTTTCTGGAGCCCCGCCGGCGCAGTGAGCAGGCGATCGTTGCGGTTGTGTTGGAGGCGTATGTGAACGGTGTCTCGACGCGGAAGGTCGATCGGCTGGTGGAGCAGCTGGGGATCGACGGGATGACCAAGGACCGCGTGAGCGCGATCTGCCGGGCGCTGGATCAGCAGGTCGAGCTGTTTCGCGGGCGGCCGTTGGAGGGTGCCTACCCGTATCTCTGGCTCGACGCGAAGCAGGTCAAAGTTCGTGACCAGGGCCGGGTGGTGTCCAAGGCGCTGGTGGTTGCCTATGCGGTGCACGAGACCGGGGTGCGGGAGGTGATCGGCCTGGACGTCGGCGAGGTCGAGTCCGGCGCGTTCTGGGTCGAGTTCATCCGCGGGCTCAAGCAGCGCGGGCTGGATGGGGTGCGGCTGGCGATCTCCGATCAGCACGAGGGGCTCAAGGCCGCGATCGCCCGGGTGCTGGGCTGCCCGTGGCAGCGCTGCACGGTCCACTTCCTGCGCGACATGGTGATGCACTGCCGCCGCGACCAGCGAGGACTCGTCGCCGCCGCGCTGCGCGAGGTGTTCAACGCCGAGGGCCTCGAGCAGGCCCGCGCGCGCGTCGGGCACGTGCTCAAACGGCTGCAGGGGATCGCGCCGAAGGTATGCGAGCTGCTCGAGACGGCCGAGGAAGACCTGATCGCGTTCTACAACTTCCCGGCCGAGCACTGGACCAAGCTGCGCTCAACGAACCCGCTGGAGCGTGTCAACAAGGAGATCGGCCGCCGCACCGACGTCGGGGATCTTCCCCAACGACGCCGCGGTGATTCGCCTCGCCGGCGCGCTGCTCTCAGAGCAGAACGACGAATGGCTGGTCCAGCGCCGCTACCTGTCGGTCGAGTCGATGGCGCTGACCCTCGCCGATCCCCCCGAGCAGGCCGACGAGGAGGTGCCCAGTCTCACCCCAACCGCTTGACCCCGCCCCCCGGCCCCAATCACCCGGGCCACGCAACCATCACGTTGCACATCGGCGCGTCCTCAGCTCTAAGGCCTGCGGCAGACCGACGCAAGCGATAGGACCCTCGGGATGAGGCACCAGCGAAACGGCATAGCTTCGCGCCGCCGGTTCCCGTCAAGGGCCGCCGCTTCGCGGCTCGCTTCGCTCGGCCTGCCGGGCCCGCCCTTTGATTGGACCGCGGTCGCTTCGCTTTCTGGCAGCGAGAGGTTGGAATGCCCTGGGTTTGACGGAGACCGGGTTTGTAGGTCCTTGTGAGTAATTATATCAAGTTAGTGTGAATAGTTACCCACCCTCACAGCGGAGACGACCCCGAAGGGGTCGTACACCCCGGAGCGGTTCAAGGGTGACAGAGCCCGTCGGAGACAGCAGCGCTTCAGGGTCAGCGGCGAGCGCCGCGACGTGTCGCTGCTCGTGCTCGACGGGCGGTACGTTCCCGAGCGGGGAGTGCAGCCGGCGCGTGTTGAACCAGGCGACGTAGTCGACGGTCGCGAGCTCGAGCTGCGCGTGGGAGCGCCACACGCGATCGGCGATCAGCTCGGTCTTGTAGCTGTCGACGAACGATTCGGCGAGCGCGTTGTCGTAGCAGTCGCCGACCGACCCGACCGACGCCAGCACGTGCGCATCGTCGAGCTGCTGGGTGTAGTCCTCCGCGGTGTATTGCGAGCCGTGGTCGTTGTGGGACACGAGCTCGAAGTCCGCGCCGGGCTGGCGGATCGCGAGCGCCATCCGGAGCGCGTCGAGCACCAGGCTGGTGCGCATGTGACGGGCGATCTGCCACCCGACGATCATCCGCGAGAACACGTCGATGATGAACGAGAAGAACGACCGGCCCTCCCAGCTCCGCAGGTAGGTGAAGTCCCCGACCCACAGCCGGTCCGGCGCGGTGGCGGTGAAGTCCCGCTGGACGAGATCAGACGCCCGCTGCGCCTCAGGATCCGCGGTAGTCGTCTTCCATGGCTTGCCGCGCCGCTTCGCGCCCTGGATGCCGCCCGCGTGCATCAGCCGGGCGACCTGGTCACGGCCGGCGGTCTCGCCCTCGCGAACCAGCTGAGCGTGCGTGCGACGGTAGCCGTAGCACTCGTAGTTGGCCTCGTGCACCTCCCGGATCCGGCCGGTCAACCGCTCGTCCTCGACGCGGCGGGCGGACCGCTCGCCGGTCGCGCGCTGGTGGTACGCGGACGCCGACACGTCCAGGGTCCGGCAGATCGGCTCGACGCCGAAGCGGTCGCGGTGATCATCGATGAACGCGCTCACCTCGGTCGGTCTGCGTCGAGCTCGATCGCGAAATACACGCTGGCAGCCTTCAAGATCTCGTTCGCGCGACGCAGCTCATGATTCTCCTTGCGGAGCTTCTTGATTTCCTCGCGCTCCTCGGTCGTGGGCAGATCCGGCCGCAGGCCGCCGTCGGCCTCGGCCAGACGAACCCGCTTACGCAGCACCTCGTGACCGATACCGAGATCGCGCGCGACCGCAGCTACCGGCCGGCCCGACTCGAGCGCCAAACGCACGCCACGGTCGATCAGCTCCTCTGGATACTTCCTGGCTCTCGGCATGAACTTGCAGTTCCTTGCTCGAGGAACGAATCCTCGTTTCAAAGCCTCCGCGAATCCCAGGGCAGCTCAGGTTGCGCATGAGCGCAACCTGGCTGGTTCAGGCCTCAGGCGCCCCCTACCAAGTAACCGCTCAACAACCCGCGACCAAGCCAAACAACCGAGAAAAGGTGAGCACGCTCCCGCCGGCGTGAGCCGCCATCCATCCCACCGACGAGCTAGCACCGTTACACCACTACATACGACTTGACTGCAACAACTGCAAGATCGTCACCGGGATCGTCAGAACCGCCGCGATCAGGAGCGGGGTCTCGAAGCGTTGCGCGATCCGTTCGCTGCGCGGATCCATGCCGCGTTAGTTCAACGGCTACGCAAGACCCCCCACTCTGCGCGAGACCCCTGCTCACCGCCGCCCGAGGCTCTACGGGTGTGCCGTCCCTTCGCGACGCGCCATACCGCTAAACGGCGACGGCCGGCACAGCGCCACAGAGTCCCGCCTACGCATGTCGACCTTGACGACCGCAGCGTCGCCCTTGCAATCGTCCGGTGCAGCGCCGGCGCGAGATCAAAGGAATCGTGAGCAGCGGCGCACGACGACGCTCGCTACTGGGCGAAACCGACAGCGCGCCGGGGGCGCGCACAGCCCGATCTGGACGATCCCAATGTCGCCCATATTGTGGAGCGGTTGTCAAGGGGTAGGGGTGGAGGGCCATTGTGTGGTTGTGGTGCGGGGGTGGGTGTGGTTGCGGTTCGCGGGGCGGTCCGGGCGACCGCGGGGTTCGCGACGTTCGGTCATGCTCATATTCGGGGACTGGGCACCCCAAGACCTTTGTTCGTCGCACGTCCGCTGTCTAAAGTCGAGCGCGCCCGCCGGGGTGGGTACTCAGGCGACGCATCGCGGAGTTGTGTGCGCGAGCCGGGGATGCTCGGGCCGCCTCGCCAGCCGCAACGGGTTGGGAAGGGTTCAGCGTGAGTTGGTGAGCCTCTTGCGGGTGGTTGGTGTGGGCGTCGGTTCGGGCGTGGTGGTAGTGCAGGTGGCGATCTCCCAGCAGTAGGCGGTGAGCTCGCGGGCGATCGCAACGGCGACGATCCCGGCGGGCTTGCGCCGGGCGTCTCTGAGCTGGCGCCAGCGGGCGTTGAGGCGACGTTGCGCGCGCCAGGAGACGTTGATGATCTCGGGTGCTTGCCCACGTTGGCGACGCTCGAGCGCTTCGCCGACTACGGGGCCGCGGCGGTAGTGGTGCGCGGCCTCGACGAGCAGCCGGCGGGCGTGGGTGGAGCCGGCTTTGGTGATCGAACCGAGCCGGCGTTGCTGGCCAGTGGTGTGCTCTGAGGGGACGATCCCGAGGTAGGCGGAGAGACCTGTCGGTGAGGCTGCCGGAACATACGCCCTCGAATACTGAGGCGTGACGGGTTCCCCGTCGCGCCGGAATCTGCGAACGAGCGCCAGCGTGGCTGATGGCCTAACGGTCGTGCTGTTCGCCCAGCCGGATCTGGAACCCGACGGAGTCGCGAGGGCAAGCCCAACCACCCGGAACGCCCCGCGGATAGACACGGGGATCACCGTACTCCCCGGGCCCAGACTAGATCGAGCGAACTACGCGATCGACTACGGGTCACGCTCGGCGAGAGCTTCTACATCTGATGGAAGATTGGACGCATCCTCGGCACGTCGGCCGCGTCTACCCGCCGGGGACTAGCGGGTAGCAAATCCCGCAGCTGCGGCTGCCCGCAGCGGATGAGCACCTGTCGTCCTCGACCGCCTCGGGGTCATCTCCGATGCTCGTTACCGCGATGCTGGGTCGGGGTATGGCGCCCCGCGGTACCGGAACTACGCTTGAACCGGCGGACGCTTGACTGCGGCTGAGTCATCGGGTCCCTCAGAAGGCAGCTCATGTGAGCCGGCCCCGGGCCCGATCCTCGGCAGCCACTCGAGCCACTTCGGCAGATACCAGTTCCAATCTCCGAGCAGCTTCATGGTCGCGGGCAACAGCACGCCGCGAATGATGGTCGCGTCGATAAGCACTGCTACCGCGAGGCCGACGCCCAGCTCCTTGAAGATGAGTAGGGACAGGGTTGCGAAGATCGCGAACACCGAGATCATCACCGCCGCGGCGCTGGTGACGACACCGGCCGTCGACTTGATCCCGTGCGAGACCGCGTCCACGGTCGGCCGGCCGCGGTCGAACGCCTCCCGGATTCGAGTGAGGATGAACACGTGGTAGTCCATCGAGAGGCCGAACAGCACCACGAACAGGAACAGCGGCATCCAGGAAACGATCGCGCCGTTCGACTTGAACCCGAGTACCGACTCCAGGTGGCCCTCCTGGAAGATCCAGACCAGCACCCCGTAGGCCGCCCCGACCGAGAGCAGGTTGAGAACGATCGCCTTCAGTGGAATCACCAGCGAGCGGAACGTGAACAACAACAGGAGAAAGGCCGCGGAGAGCACGAAGATAAAGACCACCGGGGTCCCGGCCACCATCGGGCGGGTTCCGGGCTGGCGGCGGCCAGAGCGCTGAGAATCACCGCCACGGCGACGACGAGGATCGTGCCGGAGCGCCCACTCTCGCCGTATAGCCGGCGACGTCGTCGTGCACGCTCAGGATGTGAGGTCGTTGCCGGTGGTCGCTGCGGTCAAGCAGCCGATCACGAGCACCGTGAGCCCTGATCACACCGTCGAGCCGGTCGAGGTCCCGGTCCGCCCGGCCGGAGGTCACGGTGATAATCGCGATGGCCGGCCTGGGCCGGAATCGGCCCGCCGGGAAAGACCGCTTGGAGGCGGTTGGGCGCAGCGAACCGGCGTGTCCTCAACCCGGCTCTCCGCCATCCTGTCGTTTCCGTCGTGGCCGCCGGAGGGCTGCTGGTGTTGTTGGCGATACCAGCGCCTCGCGTTCCCGGCGCAGGTAGAACATCGAATAGTCAACCCCGACCGCGAGGCCGATCAGCAGGATCACTTCGTTGATCGACTCGTCCACTCCCCTGATGTGGCTCAGCACCGCGACAACGCCGATCGTCCCGAGCACCGCCGTGAGACCGAGGAACAGGGGCACGCCCGCAGCCACCAGCGACCCGAAGGCGATCAACAGGATCAACAGCGTGATCGGCAGCGAGGTCACCAGCGCCGTCTTGAAGTCCTTGCTGATCGCGTCGCTCACCTGGTTATCAGAGCTCGCTTGGCCGAACTCTCCGACCGTTAACTGCGGATGGGCGGCCTGCGTGGCGGCGATCGCCGCCAGCGTCTCGCTCGCGCGCTTCTTGGCCGTGGCCTGGTTGCCGGCGATCTTGAAGCGGGTCAGGGCGGAGTGGCCGTCCGCAGAGATCTGCGACCGGTTGGCCGGCGTATAGGGGCTCTCGATCGCGTACACGTACGGCAGCTGGGACAAGCGGAACTGGGCGTCGCCGACCGCAGCACGGAACCGGAGGCTGTTCGCGTTCTCCCTCGCACTCTGCACCAGCACCATCTCGTCGGCGCTCTTCGGAAAGGCGGCGTCCACCGTGCGCTGTGCCCGGCCCGACTCGCCGACACCGAGATGGGCGTTATCGAGCGTCTTCGTCCCGACGCTGCTTCCGATCATGAACGCGACAATCACGAACCCAAGCCACCCCCAGATCGCCGTCTTACGATGCTGAGCGCTCCAGCGGCCCATCCGCGCGGCAACATTGAGGCTTTGCCCGCCCGCTGCTGCCTTGCTCGCAGCAGCCTCAGCTTCGGCGGTGTTGAGGTCTCGCGTCACCGGACGTAGCCCAACGACATCAGGTACTGGCGGGCAACCCGGGCCGGGTCCTGCTTGCCGATGTCGACCCGGGAGTTCAGCTCCTGGATGACCGGGAGCGTCAGGTTGCCCTGAACCTTCGCGATCGTCGCGCCAAGATCCGGGCCCGCCCGGTCAACGACGTTCTTCGACGCGATGAAGATCACGTTGCCGGGGGGAATCAGGCCCTTGTCATCCCTGAGGACCGTGTACTTGGTGAAGCTCGCCAGCTGCGCGTCGCTCGTGAACAGGATCGAGAGATTTGCCCCACTGTTGTCGAGCACGGCATAGCGCCGGCCGATCGCGACCGGCTTGAACAGCTTGAACCTGAGGCCGTAGCTCTGCTCCAGGCCCGCAAGACAGTCCATCCGCACGCGGCATTCAGGGGAACCGGCGAGAACCAGGCGCTGCGATTTGCCCGTCAGATCGGAGATGTCCCTCACGCCAAGCCTGCGCGCCGTGCTCGCCAGACTGCCGACGGCGTTCGAGTCCGCGAACGGTGTCGGGGGAAACGCCACGATCCCTTCCCTGGCAAGGTCCGCCTTCGCCTCCTTGTACGCCTGGTTGGCATTCGAGGGGATCTGGCTCGAAGGGACGTGGAAGAACGAGCCGAGCGCGGTGGACGTGTACTCCGGATAGCCGCTGACCCGGCCATCCTTGACCGCCCGCAGCGCCACTTTCTCCGATCCCAGGTTGAGCCGGGTCTGCACCTTGTAGCCAGCGGCCTGCAGGGCCTGAGCGTAGACCTGGGCGAGGATGAACTCCTCGCTGAAGTTCTTGGAGCCAACCGTGATCGTCGTCTTCGCGTTGGCGGGGTTTGGGGAAAGCGCCGGACAACCGGCATGAGAGAAGGGAATGAAAGAGTCCTACGTCGAAGATCTAGCGAGTCAGACGACCCCGACCATGCGTTGGCGACCCGTGAGGGCGCAGCGAAGCGTTGGTATCGGGGTGCGCGCAGGCGGGCTATTGAGCCTCGAAATCAGCGGTCCGGGGTGCCGACGCGGTCTCAAACGTCGGAAGGCAACACCGGTGGTGGCGTTATCGCGAGTCGCCATTGGGCCCCGCGGGGTCGGAGAACCCAGCATGCGCGTGATCTCTCCATGCTGAGAACCGGGAGGTCTCACGGTCACCTGCCCGTGGTGATGGAATGGGCGGGTCGTGCGGGGAAGGTCAAGGCCGTAATCCCGTGATGCACGATCGTGAGAAGTCGGACGGTCCCGTAGTACCTGCGAAACCGGCGAACAACGCCCAGGGCGGGGTGGCGGAGTCGGTGGAGGGAAGGGGATCGGCCAAGGGGAACGCGGCTGGCGAAACGCGTCCCGGACCCGGTGCCGGGCAGGGCGCGCTCAGTGAGCTTGGTCGCGTGCGCCGAGTGGCAGCAACGGATAAGGAGGCGCGGTTCACGGCGCTCCTGCATCATGTCGACGTCGATCGCTTGCGGGCGGCGTACTTCGCGCTTCGGCCGAAGGCCGCACCGGGGGTGGATGGCGTGACGTGGCACGAGTACGGGCAGAACCTGGAGGAAAACCTCGAGGACCTGCACGCGCGCGTGCATCGCGGGGGCTACCGGGCGAAGCCGTCTCGGAGAGTGTTCATCCCGAAGCCCGACGGGCGGCTGCGGCCGCTCGGGGTCGCCAGCTTGGAGGACAAGATCCTGCAGCGGGCGGTGGTGGAGGTGCTGAACGCGATCTACGAGCAGGATTTCGTCGGTTTCTCGTATGGGTTCCGGCCGGGGCGCAAGCCGCACGATGCGCTTGACGCGCTCGCGTACGGGATCAATCGAAAGCGCGTGAACTGGGTGCTCGACGCGGATTTCCGCGACTACTTCTCAAGCCTCGACCATCGGTGGCTTGAGCGGTTCTTGGAGCATCGGATCGCGGACCGGAGGGTCCTGCGGCTGATCCAGAAATGGTTGGCCGCGGGGGTCATCGAGGAGGGGACGTGGACGGCGTTCGAGGACGGCGTGCCGCAAGGGGCTTCAGCTTCACCGCTGCTTGCGAACGTCTACTTGCACTACGTCTTCGACCTCTGGGCGCATCAGTGGAGGACTCGGCACGCGCATGGTGATGTGGTGATCGTGCGGTTTGCCGATGACTTCGTGGTGGGTTTCGAGCACCGGGATGACGCGGAGCGGTTCTGGGCTGATCTGCGCGAACGACTCGCGCAGTTCTCCCTGGAGCTGAACGCCGAGAAGACGCGGCTGATCGAGTTCGGACGGTGCGCCGCCCGGAATCGAGAGGCGTGCGGACTCGGTAGGCCTGAGACGTTCCAGTTTCTCGGCTTCACGCACGTGTGCGCGAAGACCAAGAAGGGGCGGTTCAAGCTGAAGCGGATTACCGACTCCAAACGGGTGCGCGCGAAGCTGCGGGCCAAACGGCTCGAAATGAGGCGACGCATGCATCAGCCCATCCCCGAACAGGGGCGCTGGCTAGCCAGTGTCCTGCGCGGGCACTACCAGTACTACGCGGTGGTGTGTCACGAACGCTGAAGGAGGATCCATGTAGGTACTCTAGAAAGCGGTGCTGTGCAAGAGATGGAGGCTTTCGGCCCTCCGGCGTCGGCCCTGCGGGGGTAGGCGCCAAACCGCCTTGGAGCTGCGTTAGCTAAAGACTGTCGTGGTGAGCGTCCAGGGAAAAGGCTGGGCTTGACCCGGTCAGGTGGGGACCAGGAAGACGTTCCAGAAGCGCCTGGTTCGGGCGGATGCTCGGGTCGGGTGTCGTCGTTGAGGCGTCGAAATAGTAGACAGACGGCATCGAAACCGGGGAGCCACTGCATCCTCGGGATGAGCTTGGCGGGTGCCCGCGTTCCTGGCCAGGCGGTGTCCGGCGTAGAGGCGGCGTGATCCTGGTCTGCGGCTCTTGCACGGAACGTGAGAAGGCGAGCGTCGATATGACGATCGGGGTCGCAGGCCCTAAAGGTCGCTGGAGGGAGCGTGCCGAGGCAGAAACCGTAGGCACTGAGTACCGATGCGGCGCTCGCTGGCGGACCGGCTCGTATTAGCTGTGAAGTCCCTGCTTGCTGGGGTGGGGGTGGAGCGAAGGGGCCGGCTCACCAGGAATGTTGTTTCGATCAACCGGGGCCCTTGGGTCCTGGGAGGAAGCGAGTAGACATGCCAAAGCCCGAAGACAAGCCGTTCCTGATTCCCAAGCTGATGGTGTGGGAGGCGTGGCGGCAGGTCAAGGCGAACAAGGGCGCCCCCGGTGTGGATGGGCAGGACCTGGACGAGTTCGAAGCCGATCTGAAGGACAACCTGTACAAGATCTGGAACAGGATGAGCTCTGGTTCTTACTTTCCACCTCCGGTCAGGGCGGTCGAGGTCCCAAAGCCGCATGGCGGCGGGGTCCGTTTGCTAGGTGTGCCGACGGTCATCGCATACCACAAGGTCGTGCAGGCGGTCTTTGGGTTCGCTGGTGGTCACGCATCCGTTTCATCTGCTGTGCGGCGAGCGCCTTCAGGTGCTGTTCGTGCGTCGCATCGGTGCCACTCGCATCTACGTGTGCGAGGGCGGTCCTTTGGGCAGCGTGTCGCTTCCGGAGGATGCGACCGATCGTGGCGCGGGGCCGGCTGAGCGGCCGCTGAGCATCGAGGTTCTGGCGGCGCTCGTCGCGTTGGTCGCCGAGCTCACCGGCGAGCAGGGGGTGGCGCGATGATCGCCGCGAGCCTGTCTGATGAGCTCGCCGTTCCGGCGCGAGCACGTGAGCTGGCCGCCCGGCTGTCGGCGTTGTTCGAGCGCGACATCGAGATTGTGGGGCGGCTGAACGACGCGCAGAGCCGCCTGCGCGACGCCAACGAGCGGCTCTGGTCGGGGCTGGCGCCGGACGCGTTCGGGCTGGTCTACGACGGGGCCGCGCCAGCCGGTCAGAGCCAGATCGCCAAGCTGATGAGCGACGCGCGCAGCGCCGTCGGACCGGATACCGACACCGCAGTGCTCGGGGCGCTGCAGCAGATCCACTCGGCGATCGATCGTTCCTTTTGTGGGTACCAGTCGGCGTGCGAGGAGCGCCGCCAGCTGGCGGTCGACGTCGGCGAGCTCTCCCAGCAGCTGACCGAGGTGCTGTGCGCCGCCGGCTTCAGTGCGGACGACGCGCGGAACGCCGACGTGCACAAGCTCGCCGGGGCGAGGATCCGATGAGCGTCAGGGGAAGGACTCGTCAGCCTGGTCTCGAATCGGATACACGTCGAATCGGACACAAGGGGTGAGGATGAGCACGGGCACCAAGCTCTCAGAGTTGAGCGAGCGGCAGCTGTTCGCGCTCCGGCGGCGGCTGGCGTCGGGCGTTCACGATCCGGCGTTGACGCTGCGCGGCGCGCTTCATCACGACCTGCGGCGTTGCTCGAGCGAGAACTGTCGCTGCCGGTCGGGCGAGCTGCATGGCCCCTACGCGTACCTGACCGTGTACGGCGACGGGCGCAGCCGAACGGTGTACGTGCCCCAGGCGCTCGCCGCGATCACCTCAGAGCAGGTCGAGGCGACGCGCCAGGGCGAGGCGTTGATGTTGGAGATCTCGCGGGTCAATCTCGAGCTGCTCAGGCGGCGGGCGCTGCGGTGATCGGCGGTGGCGGGCATCGGCGCCGAGGCGACAGTGGCGGTGGCGAACATGCTCGGCGCCGCGCTGGGGGCGGGAGCCGATGCTGAACTCGCGGCAGAAGATCACGAGCTCGCACCTGGAGCGCCTGGCGGCGATCTACCTGCGGCAGTCCTCGCCGAGGCAGCTGCGCGAGAACTTCCGCTCGACCGAGCGTCAGTGCGGGCTCTCGGAGGAGGCGGTCCGGCTCGGCTGGGCGCCGGAGCGGGTGATCGCCGTCGACGGCGATCTGGGCGTCTCGGGCCGGTTCTCAGACAGCCAGGCGCGCGGGGGGTTCAAGGAGCTGGTCGCGCGCGTGTGCCTGGGGGAGGTCGGCGCGATCTTCGGTCTTGAGGTCTCGCGGCTGGCGCGCTCGAGCGCCGAGACCCAGCGGCTGCTTGAGTACTGTGGGCTGACCGACACGCTCGTGATCGACACCGACGGGATCTACGACCTCAGGGATTTCAACGACCAGCTCGTGTTGGGGGTCAAGGGCCAGCTCGCCCAGGCCGAGCTGCACATGATGGGCGTGCGCTTGCAGGGCGCCAAGCGGCACGCGGCCGAGCGCGGCGAGCTGCACTTCCCGCTGCCGGTCGGCCTCGTCTACGACGCCGACGGTCAGACGATCATCGACCCCGACGAGGAGGTCAGGGCCGCGATCGCCGACGTGTTCAAGGCGTTTTGGCAGACCGGCTCGGCCTACGGCGTGGTCGGCGTCTTCAAGGGCAGGCGCTTCCCCCGCCGCGCCTACGGCGGGGCGTGGGCGGGCGAGCTTCGCTGGGGAGCGCTGACGCACGCGCGCGTGCGCGGCGTGCTTCGGAACCCCAGCTACGCCGGGGCGTACGTGTTCGGGCGCTACCGCTATCACCGCGTGGTCAGGCCCGACGGCGCGATCGTGAGCAAGATGGTCGAGCTGCCGCGCTCGGAGTGGGCGGTCGTGATCCAGGACCACCATCAGGGATACATCAGCTGGCAGGAGTTCCTGGCCAACCAAGAGCGGCTGGCTCAGAACAACACGCGCAAGGGAGCCCGCCCGCCGCGCGAGGGGCAGGCGATCTGCCAGGGGATCGTGCGCTGCGGGGCGTGCGGAGGGTCGATGACCACGCTTCACCGCCGCGAAGGCAGCTACTACGAGTGCGGCCACTCGCGCGCCAACCACCTCAGCACGCCCGGCTGCCGCTCGGTCAAGGCGACCGTCGTCGATGAGCTGATCGCCCGCCGGCTGCTCGAGGCGCTTGAGCCCGAACAGATCGCGCTCGCGCTGGCCGCCGCCGACGAGCACGCCGACCGCCGCGCGCGCTCTGACCGAGCGCTCCAGCTGCGCGTCGAGCGCGCCCGATATGAGGCGATCCGCGCCGAGCGCGCGTTCCACGCCTGCGAGCCGGACAACCGGCTGGTCGCCCGCAGCCTGGAGAACCGCTGGGAGGAGAAGCTCCGCGATCTCAAGGACGCCGAGGCCGAGCTCGCCGAGCACGTCGTGCCCGCAGTCGAGCCCTCGCGCGAGCAGCTCGAGGCGCTCGCCCGCGACCTGCCGGCGCTGTGGGCCGCGAAGACGACATCAGATCACGATCGCAAGCGGCTGCTGCGCGCGCTGATCGCAGACGTCACGCTCACCTCCCAGCCCGAGGGACGCGAGCTTCAAGTCGGGATCCGCTGGCGCTCGGGCGCCAGCGAGCAACACACCGTCCAGCGCCCACCCAAGCCGGCCGACGCGCAACGCACGCCATCCCCCGCCGTCGACCTCACCCGGCGCCTAGCCGCCGACCACGCCAACGCGCAGATCGCCGAGCAGCTCAACGCCGCCGGCCTGCGCACCGGCAAAGGCAAGCCGTTCGACGAGAGCGCCGTCAGATGGCTGCGCTGGCGCTACCGGATCCTGACCGGCCCCGAGCAGCTCCTCAACGATGGCGAGGTCACCGTCGCGCACCTCGCCGAGCGGCTCGGCGTCTCGCACAGTGTCGTCTACGCCTGGATCTCAACTGGCAAGCTCACCGCCCGCCGCGGGGCCGCCGACCGGCTCTACATCCCGTTCTCGCCGCAGGTCGAGCAACAATGCCGCGAGCGTATACAGAACTCGGTTCACCTACCGGCCGAAACCAAAACCAGGTCTGCAGGAGGTGCAGTATGAAGCCACCGTCCCGACTATTGCAGACAGGGTCGCGCAGACGGTCGTGGCCATGCGTTTGGGGGAGAGGGCGGAACCGCGGTTTCACCCTGACTGAATCGGAAATAGCTTGCGCCTCTCGCCGCTTCGGAGCAAAATGCCTGCTCAGGTGCCCTTCACTCATTAGTGCGGTGCGGGAACTCGTCGTCCCCGTGATGCGCCAGCCGCCCCAGCGACGCGTCGCGGCGTGCCCTTTTCCATCCGCTCCGGGCGGGCCTGCGGCGCATGATCACTCCTATGGCTATCGGCCGGGACGCTCGCAGTTGGATGCGGTGGAGGTATGCCGGGCGCGGTGCTGGAAGCACGACTGGGCGATCGATCTCGACGTCCAGAAGTTCTTCGACGAAGTGCCGTGGGACCTCATCGTCAAGGCGGTTGTTGAGCGCCGTTGGTTTTGGTCACGGTCGCGCCGTTGTTCGTGGTGCTGGTGGTGTCTGACGTTCGAACGTTGAAACGTTCAAAGGGGGGGTGGCGGTGGGCGTCGGGAACGGCGGCGATGATGGCGCGGGGGCCGGGGGGGCGTGGTTGTGCGTCGCGCGTTTGTGACCGCTTCGCTCTCGCTGTTGATCGCTCGCCACGAGGGGTGGTCGGGGTCCGCGAGGCGTGCTGGTGGGCGAGCGCGGGTGGGCGAGCGATGCGACCCACTCGCGCGTAGCGGTCGCCGGTCAGGCGCCGGGTGCTGCGGCGGTCCAGAGCTCGGCGGGGCGTCCGAGGGTAAGGACGCGTTGGCTGGTGATGTTGCCGTCGTCGGCGAGCGCGGCGAGGGCTTGGTCGAGCTGGGTTGTGGTGGGGTTGCGGTGCAGCAAGTCGCGCAGTTGGGTGCGGGTCAGCCCGTCGGGGAGTGCGTGGGTCAGCGCGGCGTGGATCTGGTGAGCGAGCGGGTTGCCGGTGGTCCGCTGAAGCGCCCAGCTGGCGGAGCGTTGCGCGTAGTTCCAGAGCGCGAGCGCGGCGTTCAGGTGGACGGGCTGGATCTCGCCGGTGTTGTCGAGCAGCGCGTAGAGGAGCGCAAGGCGGATGGTGTGCGCTTCGGCGCGCGCTGCGATCGCGCCGGCGATCCCGGGCTGGGGCTGGGCGAGTTGTTGGTAGGTGTCTGCCCAGGTGTGGCGGGCTGCGGGTGAGAGGCGCAGTTGCCCGGCGTGACGGGCGGTGTTGAGCGTGGTCTGGAGACGGCGGTCCAGGCCGGTGCGCCCCAGCGGGTCGGGGTTGCCGCCTTCGGGCAGCAGTCGGACGCGGCGGCAGCCGAGGAGTAGGAAGCGGTTCAGCAGCCCGTTGGCAAGCTCGACGGGGTTGATGTGATGACGGAGTTCGGTGGCGGTGATGTGACCGATCACCGAGATGTGCGCGTCGGTCGCGCGCGCGGGCGCGGTCCGGGTCAGGATCTGAAGCGGGCGTCCGTCCCACGCCGAGCGCAACGTTGGCGACAACGTAGAGATCTCGCGGCTGACGTTCTTCAGCACGCTGACGAACTCCGGTTCGATCACCAACAGGCGCCGGTCGGTCGCGCCGGGGTCTTGGCCGGCAGGATCGCGGACTGAGTGGATCAGCCCCTCCCCACTGGAGAGACCGGTCAGGATCCGGGCACTGAGGTGCGGGTCGGCGCCGGTGATCAGGCGGTGCACGTGATCCCATGACGATCCCTTCCTCGCGCGAGCTGAGTCACCGATCAACACCAGAAACTCGTTCGGGTGATGCCGGGTCGCCTCGACCTGGAACCACGCGCCGCGACCGGTCGCGGCACCGAACGCGACCAGCAGCTGGGAAAGGATCGCGATCGGGTCAGCTTCGGTCTCTGGGGCGATCGTGTTCACGATCTCGCCCGCCAGCCCGTGATAGACAGAGGGCTGTGGTGGTGCCGGCCAGCCGTCGGGGGCCGGCAGGGTCAGCGAGCTGCTCCGCGGCGGGTCGTCGGGCTGGTCGAGCAGCGAGAGCACGACAGGCTCGGTCATTCCGTGGACATCTCGGCGACCGCGGCACGGGCCGAACTCTCGTCGACGATCGCTTTGTTGGCGGCGAACGCCGCGACCAACGCGGCGACGGCGAGGTTGTTAATCAATCTCGGCAGGCCGCGAGAGGTGCTGTGGATCAGGCCGATCGCGTCGTCGGAGAACAGGGTGTCGGAGCGGCCCGCGAGCGCGAGATGGTGCTGCACATAGCTCTGCGTCTCTTGCGCGTTCAGGCCGGTGATCGCGTAACGGACCGCGATCCGCTGATCCAGCGCGGTGAACGTGCCGTTGCGCAGCTTGCGGCGCAACGTGGGCTGACCGAGCAGCAGCAGGCAGAACGGGGCGGTCTGGTCCATCCCCATGTTCGACAGGCACCGGATCCCTTCCAGGCTCTCGGCGTCAAGCAGATGCGCCTCGTCAATGATCAGCACGACTTGTTTGCCGCGCTCAGCGCTCTCCGCGGCCAGCAGTTCCTGGGCTTGGGGGATCAGCGCGGCGTGATGAAACCGCGGGATGCCGCCGAGGGTGGTGATGATCAGCCCGTAGATCCCGCGCAACCCGACCCCCGGCGTCCCCAAGTAGAGGATCGTGTGCCGCGACGCGTCCAACCCGGCCACGGCGGCGCGCGCGGCGACCGTCTTCCCCGCACCGCACTCGCCGCTGATCACGCCGATCGCCTGCTCCTGGATGCACCACGACATGCGAGCGACCGCCTCGGCATGCGCGCCGTGCGCGTGCAGCATCCCCGGCGCGAGGTCCTTCCCGAACGGCATCCTCGAGAACCCATAGTGGCTGCGCAACCTGTCAATACTCACTGTTCGTCCTCCTGCTGGTTGGTGTCACGATCGTCGCCGTCGCCGTCGCCGTCGCCGTCGCCGTCGCCGTCGCCGTCGCCGTCGCCGTCGCCGTCGCCGTCGCCGTCGCCGTCGCCGTCGCCGTCGCCGTCGCCGTCGGGCTCGGCGAGGGCTGAGTAGTCGATCGGGTGCCCGCCGAG
>CAWIII010000022.1:0-345082 GCA_963836065.1 uncultured Solirubrobacterales bacterium | reverse complement strand
GGCTGGTCCGATGAGCGTGGAAGCGACCTCCAACTCGGAGCCGCGCGTCCCGCCCTCGGAGCCGGGTCTGCGGCTCGCAGCCCGATCGAGCCTCGACGTGGATGCTCAGCGACGCCGTGCTCGAGGGCGGCGGCGTCGGCAGGTTCGTCAAGCCGCGGGCGACCGGTCGCACGCTCGCGGGAACCGTCCTCGTCCGTACGATTCCCGATGATGCCCAGCGTCGCCGCCAATACCTCTTTGGCTTCGCGCAGGCGGCGGCTCCCCGCCTGGTGGGTCGACGCCACGCGCGTCGACGTCGCCGTCTACGACGCGATCGTCCACACCCCCACGCCCAGCCTCGACCTGGAGATGAGCCGGCTCACGCAGGCGGCGGACTACTCGCGGCTGTGGTTGGGCTCCGCCGCGATTCTCGCCGCGACACGCGGTGGTCGCGGGCGGCGCGCCGCGGTCACGGGGCTCGCGTCGGTCGCCGTGACGTCCGCCGTCGCGAATCTCGTGATCAAGCCGCTCGGCCGTCGCCGGCGGCCGGATCCGAGCGAAGCGCCCGCTAATCGCCAGGCTCCGATGCCCGGCAGCACTTCGTTCCCGTCCGGCCATGCGGCCTCGGCGTTTGCTTTCGCCACCGGGGTCGGCAGCGTCCTGCCGCGCGATGCGATCCCGATCCGAGCGCTAGCGGCCGTCGTCGCCTACTCGCGCGTCCACACCGGGGTGCACTATCCGGCAGACGTCATCGCCGGAGCACTCCTCGGCACCACGCTCGCGCAGATCACCGCCCGCGCCCTCGACCGCTGGTCTTAGGGTCCCGGTGGTCGTCGGCCAAGCCACTCTCCGTGCAGAGGTATGCGCGCAAATCGGGAGGAGGGGGTATCCATCTGACCTTGGCGCCGTGCCATGGGCGGGCCTGCACTACCCAGGGTCCTACGGGGAACTGCGCGCATGGTTCCTCGACGATGCGGCGTGTCTGGACTACCTGGACTGGTTGCGCTGGCCGAACGGCTTCGTGTGCCCACACTGCGGCGGTGAGTCCAGCTGGGAGATGGCGGATGGCGTGCAACGCTGCGCTCGGTGTCGCCGGCGGGTGTCGCGCACCGCGGGCACGATCTTCCAGGACACCCGCACGCGGCTGACTGTGTGGTTCGCCGCCGCGTGGCAGATGGTCAGCCAGAAGCACGGCATCTCGGCGTTGGGGCTTCAGCGCGTGCTGGGGTTGGGCTCCTACCAGACGGCGTGGGCGATGCTGCACCGCTACCGCGCCGCAATGGTGCGCCCCGGCCGCGAACAGCTGGGCGGTCTGGTGGAGGTGGACGAGACGTGGGTCGGCGGCATCGAGAAGGGCAAGCACGGTCGCGATACAGACCCTCAGAACCCCCCGTTCCGCGACTTCGATCTCAACCAGGTGCGCGCTCGCGCGGGCGGTCCCTGCCACACCGAGTTACCGCGAGCGTCCGCGCCGCGGCATGACTCAGGCTGGGCCGCCCGTCCGAGCCTGAGCGTTAGCACCTGCCGCTGGGATCGTCCGGCTACTTCCGGGCTTTCTACCGGTGGCACGGCCGGCCGGCTGGCCTAGAGTCGACCAAGACGGTGACCACGAGGCGGGTCCCGCGAGCCGGGAAACTGCCGACCGGCTTCCGAGAATGCATGTCAACGGGACGCATATCCCTCGAGGGAGGAGGCAATTCTCACGCCAGAAACCAAGGCCCACCGCAGCGAGACGGCGCGCAAAGGGGCAGCCACTCGGAAGGCCCCCGAGCTCCAGCGCAAGCAGGAGCAGCACGCCCTCGAGCGCAAGCAGCAGGAGCAGGTGAGCGAAGTGGTCGACCGGACCTCCGAGCTCTCCGACGATGTGCTCAAGTCGCTCGAGTCCGGGTCGCGGGCCGTGATCGAGGCGGTTCGCAAGTTCGTCGACGCCGTTGACGAAGCGTTGCCAGCGTTACCACACGGCGAGCGTCCATCCCGCCGGCGAGAAATCGTGGACGCCGCAATGGATATGGCCGACCGACTCGTCAAGACTCAGTATGAGTTCCTGCGCAGCGTCGTGCAGAGCGCTGGGACTACGCTCAGCCGAGAGGAAGACGAGAAGTAGAGCGCGGCGGGCGCCCTGCGCCCGCCGCCAACCTCGAGACTACGCAGGCTCCGTTGCCGTCAACCGGCCGCTTGGTCCTGCCATTCGCCACCACCGAGCATCGGGTGCTTGCAGCCTGCTTGCTAGCGCTCTGATCGAAGTAGTAGTCCCCGTTGGGCGTCGATGCCGATCCCAAGGTGGCAACGAACGGCACCGACCGCCGGATCGCGCGCTGCTCCTATCGCCCACAGGCAGCAGCACGGTGACGTGCGGTGGCGTGCCTGCTCGTGGCGCGAAGCAGTAGCTACCCCCTGACTACTGCAATAGGCGTCAAGCAGCAGCAATGCGGGCCGCGCAGCAGTCTGCCGCTGCGCAACCTACCGAGCCTAGCCACGCACGGCGCGTTTACCTATGCAGATCGGCGATTCGGCACCCCTCCGGGCGGGCCCTGGTTTCGGCGACAAGCGCGTTCCCCCACGAGTGCGCGGACGACCGCTTTCACGATCGGCCGACCGACTCCGGCACCCTCCTCACTCCCCGTCGGCGTCCGCGTGGGGGCGTCCGGTCCCGCTTCTCCTATCGCCCACAAGGAGATGCCTGGCGCGGCGCCACCGACGGTTTCGAGCGCCTGCCATGCGTCCTGGCTCGGCGAGCTCGCAGTGAAACGTCAATAGCCATGCCGACCGAAACGGCCACGCCTGCCGTCGGCCCCGACGATGCAGCACCCCGCCGGCGTCGATCTGACGACGACCCTCCACAGTTAGACGGAAGTTTTTGAGCGTCTGAGGCCCGATCGCCAGCCTCTACGGGCGATCGGGTCTTTTCAGACTGGGATTTGTAGACACTAAAATGCTTGACAGAGCGGGCTCCGTGTGAGATGATTCTCGCGTGGCTAAGCGCGGCGGCAAGGTTCATGTGGCGGTCACGCGTCGCCACTACAAGGGGACTGAGTACAAGACCACGCTGCTGCGCCGTTCCTACCGCGAGGACGGCCGGGTGAAGAACGAGACGGTCGGGAACCTCTCGCATCTGGAGGAGTGGATGGTCGACGGGTTGCGGGCGATGCTCGCCGGCCGGCGGCTGCTCGACCTCGACGAGGAGTTCGCGATCCTCCGCTCGTTGCCGCATCGGCACGTCGCCCTGCTGCTGGGGGTGCTGCGGGCGCTGGATCTGGAGCGGCTGATCTCGCGTGATCGTTGCCGCGAGCGGGATCTAGTGGTCGCGATGATCTGCCAGCGGCTGCTGGCGCCGTGCTCGAAGCTCTCGACGACGAGGCTGGTGGCGCAGACGACGCTCGCGCAGGAGCTCTCACTCGGGGAGCTCAGCGAGGCTGAGCTGCTCGGAGCGATGGACTGGCTGCTTGAGCGTCAGGAGCGGATCGAGAAGGCACTCGCGCGCCGCCACCTCGCTGGCGAGGGGTTCGTGCTGTATGACCTGTCCTCGAGCTATCTGGAGGGCCGCCATTGCGAACTCGGTGCGGTTGGCTACTCGCGTGACGGTAAGCCGGGCAAGCCGCAGATCAGCTACGGGCTCGTGTGCGCGCCGGAGGGGCAGCCCGTCTCGATCGAGGTGCACAAGGGCAACACCGGGGACCCGACCACCCTCGGCCCCGCCGTGGAACGTGTCAAGGGGCGCTTCGGGATCGAGCGCCTCGTGTTCGTCGGCGATCGCGGGATGATCACCGAGGCTCGCGTGAAGGCGCTCAAGCAGCAGGATGTGGGGTTCATCACCGCGCTGCGCGCCCCGCAGATCCAGAAGCTGACGCTCGCCCCCAGCTTTCAGCTCTCTTTGTTCGACGAGCAAGGCCTGTGCGAGGTTTCATCGCCGGAGTTCCCCGATGAGCGGCTGGTCGTCTGCCGCAACCCTCAGCTCGCCGGCGAGCGCGCGCGCAAGCGCGAGGAGCTCCTCGCGCTCACCCAGGCCGATCTGCGGAAGGTCAAACTGATGGTCGAGGGTGACCGCGGCCGGCTCAAGCACGCGAGCGCGGGGAAGATCGGCGAGCGCGCCGGGCGCGTGGTGAACAAGCGCAAGATGGCCAAGCTCTTCGCCCTCCAGATCTCAGACGGCGCGTTTAGCTACCGGCGCAACCAGCCCCAGATCGACGAGGAAGCGCTGCTGGACGGGATCTACGTGATCCGCACCCAAGAACCCGCCACCAGGATCGGCTCTGCCGCCCTCGTGCGCGCCTACAAGCAACTCAAAGTCAACGAGCGCTGCTTCAAAGAGATGAACAGCACGCTCGAGATCCGACCTGTGCACCACCGCCTCGATGATCGCGTCCGCGCGCACGTGTTCCTCTGCATGCTCGCCCGCTACGTGCAGTTCGAGCTCACCCGCCGACTCGCGCCGATGCTGTTCACAGACGACACACCACTCTCAACGACCGACCCGGTCGCGCCCGCGCAACGCTCACACAACGCGATCGCCAAGGCCGGCAGCGCCCGCAGCGCCGACGGACATCCCGCCCACAGCCTCGAAGACCTGATCGCCGATCTCGGCACGCTCTGCCGCAACACGATCCGGATCGGCAACAGCGACTACACCTTCACCAAGCTCACGACCCCCACCCAGCTCCAGGCCACCGCCTTCGAGCTAGCAGGCGTCACCCCCGGCAAGTAGACAGCAATCCACCTGCCCGGAACGGCCAAAACCCCGCCGCTCCGGGCGATTTCACGTCCTCACCCAAAAAACTTCCGGTTAGCCACGAACTCCCGAGTAGCAAGCACAAGAGCGGCAGCGTCGTCGGCACCGCCCGGACTGCTGACTTCGGACAAAACCAGCGACGGTGCTCAAGCCTGAGGCCAAACTTTCCCGCGATCGCTTTCGTTCTTCGTGCGTCCCGCGCGTGGCGATTGCCTTGGCGACGTTCCGATCGCCGGGGACGAGCTTCCGAGCCGCGCAGTCCGGGCCTCGGTGCCGGAGCGGCCGAAGCGACTCTGCATACGCAGCTTGGGGCTTCTGCACACCGAGGTGCTAGCCGTGCGTTCGGCGAGCCGTGAGCCCGCCCCTGCGCGGTGGCCAACGGCCTGGCCCCGATCCGAGTGACAGGAGCATTTCCGTGATCGTCGGCGAGACCGGCCGTATGCACGGAGGCCCTGGAATGCCCACTTGATCGGCTGCGAGACACCTCGGGTCTGCCTTTCAACTGCGCGAGACCCGCACCGCTTGCAGCGTGGCATGAGTTAGGGTCGTCTGCGTGGCGGATGAACGCGTATTCACGGTGGTTTGCGCGGTAGCTACGCCGCTGCTGCCGATTACGCTCGCCGAGGCGGGCTTCTCGGAACGAACTCATTTGCAGGAATGGGTGATCGCGCACCCCGAGATGCTCGGGGACGGCGTCATGATCGTCACGCTTGAATTTGATGGATGGCGGGCGGCGAGCGGTGCGGCCGAGCGCGATCGGCTCGACGTGCTTGGACTCGACCGGGCCGGCCGGCTGGTCGTTGCTGAGCTGAAGCGCGATGCCGCACCGGACACTGTTGAGATGCCGGCCCTCAAGTATGCGGCGATGGCGAGTAGGTTCACCCCCGACAGCCTTGCCGCTCAGCACGCGAAGTACCGGTCGAATCGGGGCAAGCCAACGAGCGATGCCGAAGCGCTCGAGGCCCACGGCAAATACGGGCTCCTGCCGGAGAACCTCGCGAAGCCCTGGATCGTTCTGCTCGCTTCGTCCTTCCCGCCGGTCGTGACCGCGACCACCGTTTGGCTCACAGAGATGTCGCTCGACATAAGCTTGGTCACGTTCCAGGCCTACCGCGCAGACGACAAAATCATCGTCACGGTCTCGCAGCTTTATCCAGTCGCGGACGTCGAAGAGTTCACGGTTGCGCCTGCGAGGTCAGCCAAGTCGGCGTCGGAGGAAGCGGATCTGCTGCCCGAGATCCACTGGTCGTCCGCAGACCTGACGCGCCTGCGTGAGCTTGCAAACCCGACTGTGCTGGCTGTCCTCGACCTCTGCTCCGAGAGCCCCGGTGAATGGGTGCCGCTGCGCACGATCGAGGAGCGCGCCGCCAGAACGCCACCCCAAGCGCGCGGGGACCTGGCCGGGCTCACAATGACCGTCAAGCGCCGGTTCGACCGCTCGAATTGGCCCTTCGCTGCCGAGTTTGGCGCTGGCGGGGAGCAGCAGTCGTACTACCGGATCACCGATGATCTTGCCGTGGCTTGGCGAGAACTCTCGGCGCCGACCGACGCCGCCGAGACGGCGTCACCCCCGGGGGACGGCGAGTCGGGCTAGCACGATCCGCGTTTCACGCGGGAGCGGAGAAGCACTGCCCCACGGCTATGCGTAGGCAGTTGCCCAATTCGGCGCGCCACTCTGCGAGCCTTGTATTCGGCGATTGGCGACAATATCCGCGCCAGGTCGAGACCCGCCCAGTATGGCCCGGTTGGCGTGGCCGGTTTTGTCCGATACCAGCAGTCTGAGGGCGGAGCGTCTCGTGGCCGCTTCAGCGGCAGAGCGGTCGTCAGCAGCAGGGACGTCTGGATCGCAGCAAGGTTGTGGTGCGGCACAAGTTGGCGACCTTCGCGCGGAGTCGGGCGGCCGCGCCCGGAGCCGCGTCGAGAGTCTCGAGTTGGTTGCAACTTGGGCATCCGACCACAGCCGCCGAGAGACCCTCGCCAACACGTGAGTGGGCCCGTGGTGAGTCCGTCGATGTCTCCCGCGAGGACCTCACATCCGCCGGTCCGGCGCTGCGACCGAGGATGATGGCGTGTGTCGGACCGCGTGCGTCCTGCGTCTGGTCGCGGGTCCTGTGACGGCTGCGGTCACCCGAACCGGGTGACGACAAGCGGTTGGTATACGGCTTGAGTTGGGGCTGGACGACGACCGTCGTGCCTGTTCCCCTGGCTGGTCTGTCTTTGGCTGGAGTTTGCACGCGCTCGAAGGAGAAACTGATGGCTGACGCACCGACTGACGTCCTCGTAGCGGGCTACCAGGACATCGACACCGCGACAAAGGACTTCGAGTCGCTGGTGGCGCTGGTGAAGGACGGGAAGCTCGAGATCGAGGGGATGATCCTCGTCACGCACGCTATGGATGGAAGCGTCTCGGTTCAGCAGACGGGCGATCATCTCGATCGCAAGGGCGCGGGATGGGGCGGCGGCGTCGGTCTGGCCGTCGGTCTGTTCGCGCCGCCTCTGCTCGCGTCGGTCGCGGTCGGCGCGGTTGCCGGTGGGGTGATGGGGAAGTTCGTCGATCATCGCGTCGAGAGCGAGATTCACGACAAGATCGGTGAGAACTTGCCGCCGGGCTCGGCCGGGATCATCGCGGTGTTCGACGAGGCTCAGCGGCTCGCCGTGGAGCAGGCGCTCGCCGGGTCGCTGCTGAAATCGGTCGTGCAGAGCGACAAGGAGGGGGTCCAGGCGTTGAAGGATTCGCTCGCGGAGGCGATGGGGAAGTTCAGCCCGGACCGCACCGTGCTTCCGATTCCGGATCGCGCCTTCGGCGGGACGATCGGGCGCACGATGGATCAGTCGGTCGCGGACTGGACGATCGTTCCCGGCCCCAAGGCGCCCGATAACGCCCCGAACGTCCTGATCTGCTTGATCGATGACGCCGGCTTCGGCCAACCGGAGACCTTCGGCGGCGCGATCAGGACGCCGAACATGACGCGCGTGCAGGAGCAGGGCGTGACGTACAACCGGTTTCACGTCACGGCGCTGTGCTCGCCGACTCGGGCGGCGTTGCTGACGGGCCGCAACCACCATCGGGTTGGGTTCGGGTCGATCGCCGAGTATCCGGGGCCGTTTCCGGGGTACACTGCCGCGCGACCCCGCAGCTGTGCTGGTCTGCCGAGGATTCTGAGCGAGAACGGCTACGTCACGGGTGGGTTTGGCAAGTGGCACCTGACCCCGGACAACGTTCAAGGGGCGGCGGGACCGTTTGACCACTGGCCGCAGTCGTGGGGATTTGACCACTACTGGGGGTTTCTCAGCGGCGCGGCGGGTCAGTACGACCCGATCATCACCGAGGACAACACCACCCTCGGAGTCCAGCCAGGCAAGGGCGGAAAGCCGTACTACTTCCCGGATGACCTGACCGACAAGTCGGTCGAGTGGCTGCACGCCGTCCGCGCGCAGGATGCACAGAAGCCGTGGTTCATGTACTACTCGACCGGCTGCGCGCATGCGCCGCACCACGTGGCGAAGGAGTGGGCGGACAAGTACAAGGGCACGTTCGACGACGGCTGGGACGCGTACCGCGAGCAGACGTTCGAGCGCCAGAAGAAGCTCGGGATCATCCCCCAGGACACCCAGCTGACCGAGCGTCCGGATCTGTTCCCCGCGTGGGATTCGTTGAGCGACACAGAGAAGCAGCTGTACACCCGGCAGATGGAGGTGTATGCCGGCTATCAGGAGAACGCTGACTGGAACGTCGGGCAGTTGCTGGATGCGATCGAGGAGATGGGCGATCTCGAGAACACGCTGGTCTTCTACGTCTGGGGTGATAACGGCGCCAGCATGGAGGGCACGGTCACCGGTTCGTTTAACGAGATGACGTTCCTCAACGGCGTCGTGCTCGATCCCGAGCAGCAGCTCAAGCTGATCGATGAGCAGTACGGCGGGATCGAGGCGATCGGCGGGGAGCACACCGCCCCGCATGTCGCCGCCGCGTGGGCGCACGCTGGTAACACTCCGTTTCAGTGGGGCAAGCAGATGGCGAGCCATCTCGGTGGAACGCGCAACCCGATGGTCGTCGCCTGGCCGCACCGGCTGGGGCCCGACACGGACGTGCGCTCGCAGTTCACGCACTGCATCGACATTGCCCCCACGGTGCTGGAGGCGGCCGGCATTCCCGAACCCAAGCAGGTCGACGGGATCGAGCAGGAGCCGATGGACGGCACCAGCTTCCTCTACACCCTCGATGACCCCGTCGCTGAGGAGCGCCATACGGTTCAGTACTTCGAGTTCGCCGGATCTCGCGCGATCTACAAGGACGGCTGGTGGGCGTGCGCGAAACTGGACCGGATCCCGTGGGACTTCTCGCCCGAGACGATGAAACGGTTCGCCCCCGGGGCGTATGACCCTGAGAAGGACGTGTGGGAGCTGTACTACCTGCCCGACGACTTCTCCCAAGCGCACAACGTCGCGGCCGAGCATCCCGAGAAGCTCGAGGAATTGAAGGAGCTGTTCTGGGCCGAGGCGGAGCGCAACCGCGTGCTGCCGTTGATGGGGTCCATGTCGATCTTCTTCGGCATCCTGCCGCCGCTGCCAACGATCACGCGGTTTGCGTTCAACGGCGACGTCCAGAACGTCCAGCGCGGGATGGTCCCCCGGATCATGGGGCGCTCCTACGCGATCGAGGCGGAGCTCGAGATCCCCGACGGCGGAGCCGAAGGGGTGATCGTCGCCAACGCCGACTTCATCGGGGGTTTTGCGCTGTGGGTCGACGAGCAGCGCAAGCTGCATCACACCTACTCGTTCCTCGGGGTGGAGACCTACAAGCAGGTCTCCGACGAACCGATCCCAACCGGAGCGGTCACGGTAAAGATGCTGTTCGAGGCCGAGGAGAACGAGCCCGGCACCGGCGGCAAGGTGACCCTCTGGGCCGGCGAGAAGCAGATCGGCGAAGGCACGATGCCACGGACCGTCCCGGTTGCCTTCTCCTCCTACGCCGGCATGGACATCAGCCGCGACAACGGCCTCGTCGTCGACCTCGACTACGAACCCAAAGCCCCCTACGCGTTCACCGGGACCGTCAAGCAGGTCGTCTTTGATCTCAAACCGGCGGTCCACGACGACGAGCATGCGCTGCACCAACACGCGAGCCTGAACGCGGTCGCGCAAGGGGTCGCGGCGTAGCCCCAGGCAAGCGAGGAATCAGGGCGGCGGGGCGACCCGCCGCCCATGCCGTGGACCATCCGAAGGGGTGATGCCCAGGTCACGATCGCAGGGTTAGCTTGGAACGCTCGCGAGCGGTCGTCGCCGGCCGCGATCCAGGCGCCTCAGCAATCATTGCCGGACGCGCGAGACCCGATGACCGATCAGGCGCTCACATATCGCTTCTTCGACGATCGCCGGTTTCACGTCGGAAACCGCACCACGGTCGAGATTCGATCGCCGCGGCGACGAACTCCCAGAACGGGCGCCGCTTGCGCGCCGGCGCGATCACCACAAGAAACTGAACGGTCGTCGGCATGGGGGTGACGGTGGGATCCGGCATGACCCGCGACGTGCCCGTCGACCGGGTGCTCGCGCACAGCACCCCGCCGATATCCCGATCGTTTCTAGCGCGCGCAGCGCCTCGATGCCGTCACCCGGTTGGGATGACGATCGCCAGGCCAGTCGGCGATCATCCGAGCAGGGTGTTGGATGGTGTCGCTTTGGTCGACCGGAAGCCGGCCGGGGAGCAGGAGTGACGCGGGGCGCTCCGAAAGTGTCGTTGCCCGGCGGCGCGGATGCCGACCGGGGACTGCAAGCTAAGGAGCCTGTTGCCAGCGATCGCTGCCCCCGACCTCGAGCGGATGCGCAACGCACTCCTGTTCGATGGCCCTCAGCGCGCGCGCAAGCTGAGCCGATTCTGGGCGTTGCTGCTGCTGGCCGCGGTGATCGCCACGGCCGGGGTCGTCACGGACTCGACGGCGACGGTGATCGGAGCGATGATCGTCGCGCCGCTGATGACCCCGATCCTCGGCATGGTCCTCTCGACAGTTACGGTGGATCCACGGAACCTCGGGGTCTCGTTTCTGCTCGTCGCAACGGGAGCGGGTGCCGTGGTCGCGCTCGGGTGGCTGCTGGGCCAGTTGACGCCCGTGCCCGTTGTGGCTGCTACGAACTCGCAGGTCGCCGGCCGCGTCGACCCAACGATCGGGGACCTCATCGCCGCGCTCGCGACCGGCGCCGTCGGGTCCTTCGCGCTCGTGCGCGACGACGTCTCCGACACCCTGCCGGGCGTTGCGATCGCGATCTCCTTGGTTCCGCCGCTCGCGGTCGTCGGACTGACGCTTGAGTCTGGCGCGCCCAAGCAGGCGCTCGGCGCTCTGCTGCTGTTCCTCACCAACTTCGGCGCGATCCTGCTCACCGGGCTGATCGTGATGGCGATCTATCGCGTCCGCGCAACCGTCGCGCAGGGCTCGACGACTCCGCGTGGGCATCCACGCCTCGCCGTCGCGGTGGCCGCGGCGTTCGTGATCGTGCTGGCTGGACCACTGGCTGTCGACTCAGCGCAGATCACCTCACAACAACTGACGAACACCGACGTGACCACCGTGGCCAGCAACTGGGCCAACAAGGTCGGCTGGCAGGTCGTGAACGTCGCAACAACCGAAAGCGGGGTCACCGTTCGGGCGATCGGCCCGCTGCCACTGCCTGACCCCCAGGCATTGCGGACCGCGCTCAATGCGAACGGGCTCAGGAACACATCCGTGCAGCTCGAGCTCGATCCGGTCAAGCGCGTCGACCTCCCCGGCAGCTGAGCTGCCAAGCGCCACGACCGACGCCGTAACGGCAGTCGCGCCGACCCAGCGCGTGCAACTCTGCCCTGGCCAGCAACCACCAGCTCGAGAAAGCGGAAGGCTCGCCCGCGAAACGCCGACCGCTGCATTGCCGCTCATCCAGCATCGGCGGATCTGCCCGGAGTTAGCCGAGCCGGCGGACGCCAGCTAGCACCAGCGGAGGCTACCGGACCGCTGGCGCGGGCTTGCGCATTGACACGATCGCGATCGTGTGCGCTCCGACGCCCGCGTTGCCGCTCGCTGTGCAAATCGGCCACCGCCGCGACATGGCCGGTATAGGCGTAGAGCAGCAGCACGTGCCTAATCGGCGGTCGACCGGCGAGCCCTGCATCGATGGCGGCACGGGCATCTTGGAGCCGGCGCGTCCAGCCTCGCTTTGCGCGGTGGCTGTCGCGTAAACCTCGGCGCTTGTCTGTTGGTTATCAAGCATTGACAACGTCAAGCTTCACCCGATTCACGGGCGGAGGGTCCGACTGTGGGGGATCGGGTGCGTATATGGCAGAAGATCACCCATGGCCCCCCCGGCGGCGCGATCGATCCGGCGAACCCGGTCGCCACCACGAGCCTGAACGTCGGTTCTGGTCACGATACGGCCGGTCGCGGTTATCACTTTCTGACAAGGCCAAAGGTTTACGCGACAGCCTCCGCGGATCTCGGGACCGTCAACGTTCGCATGCCGACCGAGAGGCAGCGAACGGCGGCAGAGACGCCCTTCCCGCGCATACGGGGTCCGACCCGCGAAACGGTCGCAGACCTGCTCTCGAAATTTGCGGCTCTCCGGATCGGTCGGCCGCGTCCGGCGCTGCGAGTCCCCCTTTCGTGACAACGCGGTACTCCGAGCTGATCGCCCGTCGACGACGGACCAGCGGACGGCGTGCTGAGCCTCGCTGGTGGCGAATCTCGGGACTGCGTGTGCCGACGGGTCGCGTCCTGCTGAATCGAAAATAGAGCCCGGGGAGCTTTGGATCAGGCGGCCTCCGGTAACGGTTGGAGGGTGACTTGGTGGCCGAGGCGTTCGAGCTGGTGGATGAGGCGGCGGCGGTAGCGTTCGGTGGCCTCGGTGTCGCGGCGGTAGAAGAATTCCTCGCCGAGGTCGTGGTAGGGGACGCCGCGGTCGAGGACGGGGTAGGCGGCGGTGAGGATCTTGTGGGCGGTCGCGACTGTGGCTTTGGCGTGTCCGCGGCGGCTTTTGATCCGGTGGTAGCGGGCGGACAGGTAGGTGCCTTTGGTGCGCACCACGGCTTTGGAGCATTCGGTGAGGGTGCCGCGCAGCCATTTGGAGCCTTTGCGGGTGGCGGCGGAGTGCTGTTTGCCGCCGGATTCGCGTTGGCCGGGGCACACCCCGCCCCAGGAGGCGAGGTGCCCATCGGTGGGGAAGCGGCTCATGTCGGGTCCTATTTCGGCGAGCAGCATCTCTGCGGCGCGCTTGTCCACGCCGGGGATCGTGTCCAGCAGCTCGAGCTCACGAGAGAAAGGGCGGGTCAGCTCCTGGATCTGCTCCGACAGGGTCGCGATCGTCTCGTCCAGGAAGTCGATCTGGGCGAGCATTTGCGAGACGAGTAGGGCGTGGTGGCCGGCGAAGCGGCCTTGGAGCGCTTCCCTGAGCGCGGGAATCTTCTTGCGCAGCGTGCCTTTGGCGAGATCGGCCAACACGTCGGGGTCGTGGGTGCCGCAGATCAGCGCGTCGAGCATCCGCCGGGCGGACACGCCGAGCACTTTGGAGGCGACCGAGGAGAGCTTGATCCCCGCGTCCTGCAAGGTCTTCTCCACCCGTTGGACCTCGCGGGTGCGCTCCTGGATCTTGGCCTTGCGGTAGGGGACCAGGTCGCGCAGCTCGCGCAGCGGCCGGGGAGGCACGAAGCTCGAACGAACGAGGCCGTGCTCGATCAGCTGACACCCCCACTCCGCATCCTGCACATCACTCTTGCGACCAGGGGCGTGGCGCAAGTGTCTCGCGTTGTAGAGCCGGCACTCGAACTCGTCCTCCAGCAGATAGAACACCGCGCGCCAGTACACGCCGGTGGACTCCATCCCGACCACGGTCACCGCGAAACTTCGCAGCCAGTCCGCGAGCGTAATCAGCCCGGCGGTGGTGGTCGACAACTCGGCGATCTCCTGGCGGCGGCCGCCGTGATCGTCAGGGACGCGCACGCACGCTGTGATCTGCGACTTGTGGATGTCGAGCATCGCGCAACGCTCGATCAAGCGATTCATCAAACCCTCCCAAGGGTCAGAGGAACAGGACGACCGCCCGGGAGAGCCTCATGCTGTGGAGTCTGAATCACGTGCTCTATTACCGCGGCCAGTAAATGGGTTGGGCGTGGCTACTTCACGACGACGGTGAAGTCGCTGCTAATCGATGGGTTTTGCCCGGTGTTGGGGGCTCGTGAGTCGCGCTTAACCCGGGGTTATCGTCCGGCAGGGTCGATAACCGGGGTTTGAGCGTCGCTCAGCGGGCCTTGAGGCGGGGCCGTTGGGGGGCGTGGAGGGGCCGGCCGCGTCTGGCGAGGATGTGTTCGGCGGCCTGTCGTGAGAGGTCGCGCATCTCGTCGAGGACCGCTTCCAGCGCTCGGCGGTTGGCGATCCATTCCTGGTAGAGGGCGGCGTCGTCGGCGGGAAGGATCTTCGAGACGGTCTTGCCGGCGTCCTTCCAGGAGATCTGCCAGTACGGGCCGTGGCGCTGCTCGGGGTTCACGCAACGGCAGTTGGGGTTCTTGCAGGTGGTGTAGCGCTCGATCAGCGAGCCCTCGCATGTGAACCCAATCTCGGTCAGGCGCGCTGTCGCGGACCGGTAGGCGGCGTTGAGCCGTTGAAGGTCGGCGAGCGATCGGGGTTCTGTCATCGCCCAGTAGAATACTGGGCGCTCGGATGGACGATCAGTCGCCTCCGAGCAGTGGGATCGACGCGTTCCGGGATCTGGGCGCTGGCTGTCGGGCCAGGCAGCAGCGAGCGCCGGGCTCTCGGAGCTTGAGCGCGAGTCAGAACAGCGCGGGCGTGAGATCCTGCGCCTCGCCTTGCAGGCGCACATCGAGGCACGCGGCGACGGCGATGTGGGTGAGGCGATCGTTCTGCCCGGTGAGCGGGGAGCAGTCCGCCTGGCGCACAAGCGCCTGCACACTCGCCCGCTGGTGACCTTGTTCGGCGAGGTCCGCGTCACACGCATGGGCTATGGCGCGCGCGGGCGGGAGGCGATCCATCCGCTCGACGCCGAGTTGCGCCTGCCGGGCCGCCTGTGGAGCTACGAGTGCCAGCGGCGGCTGCTCCGCGCGGTCGTCTGCGGCCCGTTTGACGAGGCGATCGCGCTGATCGCAGAGATGACCGGCACCATGATCCCCAAGCGCTCTGCCGAGCAGCTCGTCCAGGAAGCCGCTGCGGACTTCGAGACGTTCTACGCCGCTCGCGCGCAGGACGCGATCGCGCCAGCCGACGGCGAGCTCCTGGTCGGCGCGATCGACTGCAAGGGCATCCCGATGGTCAAGCCCGACGGCGCGCAGCGCGTGGTGCGGCGCACCAAGGGCGAGAAGGCCAACAAGAAGAAGATGGCGACCGTCGCCGCTGTGCACAGCCAGCCGCCGATCCCCCGCACCCCCAAGGACGTGATCGACAGCCTGTTTCACACCGACGGCGCCTCATCCGACCGTCCCAAGCGCCCCAAGCCGGCACGCAAGCGTGTGTGGGCGAGCCTGACCGCAGGCAAGGACGCGTTCATCAACGACGTCAAGGCCGAGATGACCCGCCGCGACCCCCAACACGACCGGACATGGGTGATCCTCACCGACGGCGAGCGCGCGCTGCAACGCCGCGTGATCAGCACGTTCACCGACGTCACGCTCGTGCTCGACCTCCTGCACGTCCTCGAGAAGCTCTGGAAAGTCACGCACGTGCTGCACCCCGAAGGCAGCCCCGAAGCCGAAGCGTTCGTCCGGGCGCGCACCGAACGGATCCTTTGCGGCATGAGCGGCCAAGTCGTCAAAGGGTTCCGGCAGACCGTCACCAAACGACGGCTCACCGGCCAGAAGGCCAACACCATCCACGGCGTCTGTGACTACCTCTACCGCAACCGCGAACGGATGCGCTACGACGAGTACCTACGCAACGGCTGGCCGATCGCCTCAGGCACCGTCGAGGGCGCCTGCAAGAACCTCATCCGCGACCGCTTCGAACGCTCCGGCATGCGCTGGACCCCCCAGACCGCCGAAGCGCTCCTGCGCCTACGCGCCACCCACCTCTCCGGCGACTTCAACGACTACTGGGAACACCACATCAAGCTCGATCAACAACGCCTATACCGCCAGAACGCCTGGCAGCTCAACCCCGTCGTCCTGAAGTAGCCACGCCCAAATGGGTTACCGTTTTGATAGTATGTGAGAGTGTCAACTCGCTCGGATCTTCGGTCACTGTCAGGTGAGGCACAGGCGGCGATTCGCGAGCGTGCGGTGCGGGCGGTGATCGGTGGGATGAGTCACCGTGAGGCCGCACGGGTGTTCGGGGTTGAGCGGGCGGTAGTGTCGAAGTGGATGCGCCGCTGGCGTGACGGCGGCTGGGAGGGGTTGCAGGAGCGCCGCCGGGGCCGGCGGCCGGGTGAGCAGGCGGCGCTTGAGCCCTGGCAGCAGGGGGTGATCGTGACCTTGGTCAAGGAGCGCAACCCCGATCAGCTGAAGCTGCCGGGGTTCCTGTGGACGCGGGACGCGGTCATGGAGTTGATCGATCAGCGGTTCGGGGTCCGCCTCGCGGTGAGGACCGTGGGGCGCTATCTGCGCGCGTGGGGGTTCACGCCGCAGGTGCCGGCGCACAGAGCGCTGGAGCGCGATCCCGAGGCGGTCGAGCAGTGGCTGAAGGAGCGCTACCCGACGATCCGCGCGATGGCCAGGCGCGACGGGGGGATCCTGCTCTGGCAGGACGAGACCGGGTTTCGCTCGCAGTGCTCACACAAGGGCGCTCCTGGAGCCCGAAAGGGCAGACGCCGATCAAGGAGGCCACCGGCCAGCGGTTCGGGGTGAACATGATCTCCGCGATCGGCAACGACGGGTCCTTGCGCTTCTCGCTGTTTGAGGGCAAGTTCAACCAGTTCGTGTTCATCGACTTCCTCAAGCGGCTGATCGACCATCACCCGGATCGGAAGGTGCACCTGATCGTGGATGGGCATCCCTCGCATCGCTCGAAGCTGGTCAAGGCGTGGGTGGCCGAACACGGTGAGCGGATCGAGCTGTACTTCCTCCCGGGGTACAGCCCCGACCTCAACCCGGTGGAGTTGCTCAACCATGACGTGAAGGCCAACGCGGTCGGCCGCCGCCGGCCGCGGAACCTGAGCGAGCTGATCGATGAGGTGCGCTCCTACCTACACGGTCGCCAGCAACAGCCACACATCATCAAGCGGTTCTTCACTCATCCCGCCACGGCTTACGCCGCGTAACCCATTTGCAGGCCGGGGTAATAGGCAACAGTTCGGGGTGCCCGAGACTCTCGCGTCCCACTCTTGTCCGGACTCGCTGGCACCAAGCAGAGCCGACGTCGACCAAGACGGTCGACAAGATTGCAACCGTTCCAGGCGAGCCCCGCCACCGCCGCACGAACATTTTCATCCGTTCCGGGCGCGCCCAGCCAGGGCGCATCACCACTCTTGTGATTCCGCGGGTATCGGGCCGCTCGACTGCCGGGTGCCCCACGACGATCGCAAACGTGGGAGGCTGTCGGAATATCGGTGCCGTCTGACGGGTTTAAGACACTTCCGGCATGGCTCGAGAATTTGTTGGAGGTGAGCGCGGCCAGCTGTATTTGATGCCGCCGTCGTTGTTGGAGTGGCTGCCTGAGCAGCATCTTGTTTGGACGGTGCTCGGCGCGGTCGATCAGATGGACCTGGAGCGTTTCACGGAGGGGTATCGGCTCGGTGGGGCGGGTCGCGCGCCGTATGACCCCGCGATGTTGGTGGCGCTGCTTTTGCACGCATACGCGCGTGGGAACCGGTCGTCGCGGGGGATCGAGCGCGCATGCTGGGAGGACGTTGCCTACAAGGTGATCACGGGCCTGCGGACGCCGGATCACTCCACGATCGCGGAGTTCCGCCGCCGCCACGAGGCCGAGATCGCTGAGCTGTTTGATGACGTGCTCGGGTTGTGTCGGGAGGCGGGGCTGGTGTCGGTGGGGGTGATCATGATCGATGGGACGAAGATCAAGGCCAACGCGTCGATGGATCAGAACCGCTCCTACTCGGGCGTGGTCAGAGACATCCTGCGTGAGGCCGAGGAGACCGACCAGCGGGAGGACGAGCTCTACGGCGATGCGCGTGGCGATGAGCTGCCCGAGCAGCTGCGCACCAGCGAGGGTCGGCGCGCGGCGCTGGCAGATGCTAAGCGGCGGCTTGAGGAGCGCAAGGGCCGCGCGATCGCCCAGCAGCAGCCCGAGCAGGATGTGCAGGTCGATCCCGAGTTGGTGCTCGGTCGGGGTGGCCGGCGTGGCGGGCGGCGCGAGTGGCCGCGGGTCGCGCGCCGCGAGCTTGAGTCGCGGCGCGAGCGTCAGGCCGAGCCGATCCCGCGCGATCGAGAGGACCGTCTGTTCCAAGCGCTCGGTCGCCTGGAGGAGAACCACCGGGTCGACCTTGCTGCCCACGACGCCTACGAGCGCTGGCGGTCGGACTCGCGTGACACGCTCGGGCGGCGGTTGAAGGGCAACAGCAAGCCCTATGCGCCGCCCGAGAGGCCGGAGGGGCAGGTGAATCTGTCTGATCCGGACTCGCGGGTGATGCGCAGCAAGGGACTGCCGCACCGCCAGGCTTACAACGTGCAGACCGCGGTCAACGAGCGCCAGATCATCCTCGCCGCCGAGATCAGCCTGGACGCGCCCGACTTCGGGCACCTGGAGCCGATGCTCGATCACGCGCTCGCGCACCTGCGCCGGCACGAGATCACCGAGCAGCCCGAGGCGGTGGTCGGTGACGCTGGCTTTTGGCACACCCGGCAGATCCAGGCGATCGCAGACCACGGGATCGAGGTGCTCGTTCCGCCCGACGGAGCGATGCGCGACGGCAACCGACCCGGCTGGGAGGACGGACTCTATGAGCAGATGCGCGACAAACTCAAGACCGCACGCGGCCGCACGCTCTATGCCCTGCGCAAGATCACGATCGAGCCGGTCTTCGGCCAGATCAAGTCAACCGCCGCATCGATCAGTTCATGCGAAGAGGCAGAGCGGCCGTGCAGTCCGAGTTGCGGTTAGTGGCAGCGACACACAACATGTTCAAGCTGCACAACCACTGGATCGCCAACCCCGCCTGACGGCAGGCGCGCAGCCACCCTCAGGTGGAGGTGCAGTTCGCACTCTCCTCGAGGAGCCGAATCCCGCTCTTTCCGGATTTTCCGACGCCCTCGTGGCGAAGGACTCGTCCGCGGTCCGGGCCGGCGGAGCACTCCTTCGTCGCGAGGCCGTCGAAAAATGCGGGAAGACCGAGATCTGGGGATCGTTCACGGCTTGGGGTCGGCGGCGGCGTTTCGTGATCGCCCGATCCGATCGGGCGGTGTTCGCGATCCAGTGGCTGTGAAGCTTCAGCATGTTGTGGGTCGCTGCCACTAACCGCCATTCCGACAGCGCCGCGGCCCTGCCTCTTCGCATGAACCGGTCGATACGCCTGTTGTATTTGATCTGACCGTAAACCGGCTCGACAGTGACCTTCCGTTGCGCGTAAAGCTTGCGGCCACGGTCACTTCTGAGCTTCTCGCGCATGAGTTCGTAGAAGCCGTGCTCCCAGCCCGGGCGTTTGCCATCACGCATCGTTCCGTCGGGCGGGATTAGCACCTCGATCCCACGATCTGTGATCGTCTGGATCTGGCGGTTGTGCCAATAGCCGGCGTCTGCGATCACCGCCTCGGGCTGCTCGCTGACACCGTGCCGTTCCAGCATCGCCAGGGTGCTGTCGAGCATCGGCTCCAGATGCCCGAAGTCCGCAGCGTCGACGGTGATCTCGGCCGCGAGGATGATCTGTTGGTCGTTGACCGCGGTCTGCGCGTTATAGGCCTGCCGCGGCGGGGTGCCCTGGGTGCGCATCACCCTGGAATCCGGATCGGAGAGATTGATCGTCCCGTCCGGCAACTCCGGCGGCGTGAACGGCTTGCTGTTGCCCTTCAACACCCGCCCGCGAGTGTCGCGGTCCGTCGCGCGCCACCGCTCATACGCCTCATTCGCGGCCAGGTCGACCCGATGGGTCTCCTCCAAGCGACCGAGCGCCTGGAACAACCGATCCTCCCGATCCCGCGGAATCGGCCGCGCTTGCTGCTCCCGTCGCTGCTCGAGCTCGCGGCGCGCGACCCGAGGCCAATCGCGCCGGCCGCCACGTCGCCCGCCGCGACCGAGCACCGACTCCGGATCCACGACAGGCTCCGCGACGGTCTCCTCCTCGCGGATCACGCGGCCCCTGCGCTCCTCGATCCGCCGCTTGGCCTCCGCCAACGCCCGCCGCCGGCCCTCCGGGGTACGCAGCTGCTCGGGCAGCTCATCACCACGCGCTTCGCCGTAGAGCTCATCCTCGCGCCGGTCGATCTCCTCCGCCTCACGCAAGATCTGCGTGACGATCTCCCGATAGGAGCGGTTCTGATCCATCGACGCGTTCGCCTGGATCTTCGTCCCATCAATCGTGATCACCCCGACCGACACCAACCCCGCCTCCTGGCACAGCCCGAGCACGTCATCGAACAACTGCTTGATGTCGTCCTCGTGCCGGCGGCGGAACTCCGCGATCGTCGAATGATCAGGCGTACGCATCGCACAGATCACCTTGTAAGCCACGTCCTCCCAGCACGCCCGCTCGATCCCCCGCGAAGACCGGTTCCCGCGCGCATACGCGTACAAAAGCAGCGCCACCAGCATCGCCGGGTCATACGCCGGGCGGCCCGCGCCGCCCAGCCGATAGTCCTCACAGAAACGATCAAGGTCCATCTGATCGACCGCCCCCAGGATCGTCCACACCAAATGATTCTCGGGCAGCCACTCCGTCAACGACGGCGGCATCAACAACATCTGGCCGCGCTCGCACGAAACGAAATCTCGAGCCATCCTCGAAGTGTCTTAAACCGGCCAGACGGCATCGATATTCCGACAGCCTCTCGCCAGAGCGATCGCAGTCTGGACAGCGGGTCCGCGGCCGAAGCGGTCGTCAGCTCTGACGACTGCTGGCGCCTCAATGGAGCCACGCCGGTCGCCGAATGCGGGCTGCTGAATCACGCCTGAGAGAGGTCACACCGGTGTCGCTGCTGTGAGTCTCGGTGAGGGCCGCGCACCGCGGTCGACCACCGCACCGATGCCTGCGCGCGAACGCGTAGCCGAGCCGAGCTGTGCGCGACCCAGAATCCGGACGAGGACGCCCAGCAACGTCGTCTGCGACATCGCGACTTGTGGGTCTCGAGGGTGCCGCGGCTGTAAGCTGACGTGAGGGTGAAGCGCTTGAAGTGGCGACCGTCGGATCCCGGTCGGTTCGCGTTGCGTAACGCCGTGCGTGCCGCGATCGTGATCCCGCTTGCGCTTGTGATTGGACGTTGGGTTGGCGATCGGCAGACGGCGCTGTTCGCCGTATTCGGCTCGATCGCGCTGCTGTTGTTCGCCGACTTCGGTGGCCCGCGGGCGGCTCGGCTGGTCGCCTACCTGAGCCTGGTCGGGGTCGGCCTGGTGCTGATCCCGATCGGTACGCTGTGCTCGACTGAGCCGCTGCTGGCGGCGGCGGGCATGGCGGTTGTGGGGTTCGCGATCTTGTTCGCGGGCGTGATCAATGGGTATCTCGCTGCCGGGTCGTCGGCAGCGTTGTTGACGTACGTCCTTCCGGTGATGGTGCCTGCCGGTGCGGCTGCCATATCTGACCGCGTGCTGGGGTTCGGGCTCGCCGGTTGCATCGCGATCCCGGCGGCGCTGTTGGTGTTCCCGAAGCGTCCCCGCGACCGGTTGCGTCTCGCGATCGCGACCGCTTGCGACGCGGTCGCGCGGGCCGTGGCGGATCCGGGACCGCACGCGCAAGCGGAGGCCGCTAGCGCGGTTGAGTTGATGCACCGACAGTTCTCCTGCACCCCGTTTCGGCCGACGGGGCCGACGGGCTCGACGGGCGCGCTGGCCGTGCTGATCGACGAGCTCGACTGGCTGCGCAGCTTCCTGGCGTTCTCGGCGAGCTCGAGGCTGCGACGCTCGGCAACATCTGGCGAGCACGCGCTGCTGGATCTGAGCGCGGCGGCGCTGGAGCGTTGCTCGCAGCTACTGCGCGGCCGCCGGGTTCCGCCTGTTGAGGAGGAGGCACTCGTGCGCGGGCGCGCCGGCGTGATCGACGAGGTGCTGCAGATGGTCAGCGACCCGGCGATCCGCGACGACGATGACCGGCTGTGGGGCGTGATCGTCGCGGCCTGGGAGGCGCGGGTCATCTCCTACGCGGTGGTTGACATGGCGCGGCGCGCGGCCGTTGCCGGCGAGCACACGACGGGGGGCGAGACCGACCCTGGGTGGCTTGCGTTCATCCGTCGCCAATCGGTCGCGCTCACCGCCTCCGGCCGCGTGATCCTCGCTCACGCGGATGTCCGGTCGGTGTGGCTGCGCAACAGCCTGCGTGGGGCCTGCGGCCTGTCCGTCGCCGTGCTGCTCGGCCAGCTCGTCAGCCTCCAGCACGCATTCTGGGTGGTGCTCGGGTCGCTTTCGGTGCTTCGATCGAGCGCGCTGAGCACCGGCGCAACGATCATTAGGGCAGTGATCGGGACGACGATCGGGATCGTCATCGGCGGCGCTCTCCTGGTGGCGATCGGCACGAATACCGCGATTTTGTGGGCGGTTCTGCCGTTCGCTTGCCTGCTCGCCGCGTACGCCCCGCGGGCGATCTCGTTCGCGGCTGGCCAGGCAGGATTTACCGTCGCCGTGTTCGTGATCTTCGACCTGATCGCGCCGACCGGCTGGACGATCGGGCTGGTCCGTCTGGAGGACGTCTCGATTGGGTTTGGCATCAGCCTGCTCGTCGGCGTGCTGTTCTGGCCGCGCGGCGCAGCCGCACTGCTGCGCAGATCGATCGGCGCTGCGCTGGCGACCGCGGCGCGTTATGCCGCGGCAACGACGGGCGGGGCTCTCGCCGGCGGCGCTGAAGAGCAGATGGCGAGCTGGGCGGCCGCCTCCGCCGCCGCCCAGAACCGCCTCGACTGTGCCTTTCGCCAGCGGCTTGCGGAGCGCCCGAGCGACGATCCCAGGTTGACAGACCTCTCGATTCTCGTCACCTCATCAGCGCGCGTGAACCGGATCGCTGCCGCAGAGCACCGCCTTGCGCAGATGATCGCCGACGCTCCCGGACCGAACGCCGCAGCGTTCCTGCGGACCGACGCCGACGCGATCACCGATTGGTACATCGCGTTTGGCGAAGCGTTCTCGGCGCGTGCGGAACTACCCGCGCCGCAAGCGCTCGACCCGCTCGAGCACCCGGCGATGCTTGAAGCGGTTCGCCAGTCCGCAGCCGACTCGCGGCCAGTCGTGTCCGCAGCGGTGGCATGCGCATGGACCGGCCTGCACACAGACCATCTCCGATCGCTCGAGCGTCGCGTCGAGCACGCTGCGCGAGCGCTCGACCGGCCCGACCTCGAGCTCGGTCCGTCGCCGCCGGCGACAGCAAAACCGCTCACGGAGGGACGCGCAGCAAGCCCGAGCGCGCGTCCGACCCCCCAGCGCCGCACCAGTTGAGACGGATGAGAAGGCAGCCAGAGGCGAGGTGCGAGGCCCGTCGTAACTTCAGATCAATGGGGGGATCTGCGGGTCGATGGGGATCGCCAACAGCGTGGGGAGATCCTGGGTCCACGCCTTCGCGGCGGCCTGCTTGATCGCGTCGGGGTCTTCGACGCGGACGGCATCGCACCCGTACCCTTTCGCGATCGACACTATGTCCAGACCAGGAAGATCGAGGCAGGGCAGGGCGGGCGCCTGCTCGAGTACGGCGAAGGACTTGAGGATCGCGTACTCCTCGTTGCGCATGATCACCATCAACATCGGGAGCCGCAGCTGCACCGCGGTCCAGATCGACTGGACCGAGTACTGGAATGAGCCGTCGCCGATGATCGCGATGACGGGCCGGTTGCGGTTGGTATCGCGCTCGGCGAGCGCGATACCGATCGAAGCCGGGAGATTCCAGCCGAGGCCGCCGCTGGCGAACGTGTAGAACGTGTCGGGCTCGGTGATCGGCCAGGCCTTGTGCAGGTCGGCAAGGTTGGAGGGGCTCTCCTCGACCAGGACGGCGTGTCTCGGCCGGACCTCGCCGAGCGCGGCGAAGACCTGTGCCGCGGACAGCCGGTCGCCCCGGGACCCGTCCGCCGGCGCGGGGTGTGGTGCCATGCGGTGCTCGAGCCGCTCCCGCGGCTTGCCGTTGCACGGCGTGTGATCGGCGAGCAGCTCTGTGAGCGCCGCGAGGGCCAGGACGGCATCGCTCACGAGGCTGTCGCCGACCGGCGCGCGGCCGGTCTCGGCCGGATCGTCGGAGATGTGCAGCAGGCGCATGCCCGCAGGCAGGTACGGTCCGGCGACGTAAGGGTAGTACCGGAACACCGGCGCGCCGACGACCAACGCGAGATCGTGCCCGTCGAGCTTCTCGCTCAGCGGGCCAGTCGCGAACGGTAACCCACCGCAGTAGAGCGCGTGGTCCTCCGGAAACGGAGCGCGCTCCGACGCGGGCGCCGCCCAAACGGGAGCGTTCAACGCCTCCGCGAGCGCGATCGCCTCCGCCCATCCGTTCCCCCGCGCGACGGCCGCGCCGTAGATCAGGACCGGAGAGGAGGCGTGACGGATCGTCTCGGCGAACTCGCCCAGGCGCGCGGGATCCGGCGCAACGCGCGTGCCGACCGTCCGCACCACGGCCGGTCCCTCACACGGCTTGTCCCAATCATCAAGCGGCAACGACAGGAACACCGGGCCGGCAGGCGGCTGCAGGGCGGTCGCGATCGCACGCATGAACGCGGCCGGCACGTCTTGCGCCCGCACCGGCTCATACGCCCACTTCACCCACGGACGAGGCAACGTCGTCGCCTCCACGTTCGTGAGCCACGGCTCGAGCAGCAGCATCTCGCGCGTCTGCTGACCGGCAGTGACGATCAGCGGCGTCTTGTTCTGGAACGCCGTGAGCAAATTCCCCATCGCGTTACCAAGGCCGGCTCCGGTGTGGAGGTTGACGAGCGCCGGTCGGCGCGTCGCCTGCGCGAAGCCGTCAGCCATCGCGATGACCGAGGCCTCCTGAAGCCCCAAGACGTACCGGAAATCGGATGGGAAGTTCCTAAGGAACGTCTCCTCCGTTGAGCCAACGTTGCCGAAGATCGTGGTCAGGCCGCACGCACGGAGCAAGTCGAAGGTCACGTCTCGCACCGTCCCTCGGCCGTGCCGACCTACCCTCTCGTGTGCTCCACTTCGCTCGCCATCGGAACTTCCTTTCTAGATCGGGTCGCCATCAAGTGACCAGCCCGAGGCGCCCATGGCCAAACCGCGACCAGCGCGCCGGAATCTCACCGCGGCACCGGGACGTCAGGAGGATGAACGCACCCGATCGTCATAACAGAGAAGACGATGCTGAGCAACAGCTCAAGGCCAGATCGCGCTCCGCCCGCTGGGCTGGCCGGCGGCTATCACGCCGATCGAGGAGGTCGGTATCGAGTGTGACAACGGCCTCTCGCGGCGCCGCTACGTTCCCAAGCACCGTCGTCTCGATGAACAGCACCCCGGAGCACGCTCTGCCAGCCCAATCAGCACCCCTGGGTCTCAAGCGCGAAGCTGGGACAGCTCGCACCGCTGCTCGCCGCTCGCCCACAGCTATGACCGCCTCGACCACCCGGCCGCCCGTCGTCGGTCGTGGCTGTCCGCATCACCGCCAGCAGCGTGTGCGCTCACCGTCGAGCCGACGGACGCCGAGCCCGTACACCGTCCTGGCGCACCGGGGGTTTCGAACTCCCTGAACCCGGCTGGCACCACCTTCCGCATGCTCGATCAAAGGTCGCCAGAACTTGCCAACCATACCCAGCGCGCGACCTGCTCATCGGCAGGCTCGCCGAGCAGGATCCAGCCACCACCACTCATTGGCAGCTCCGTGGTCACGCGCAGGGTCAGTCGGTCTGGCGCCGCTGACGGACGAGCGCCGTAAAGCAAGTGACCGGCGATCCCCGGCAACACACGCAGCGCGCCCACCACGGGGACAACGGTCAGCTCCGCCCGACCTTGAGCAGATCTGCATCCCAACGCCGGCCACCTCGTCGATGACTCGGCGTCGACCACGACGGCGAGCTCATCCGGAACTGTCAAACACAGAAGCAACTCGTCAGCGAGCTGGGACGCTCTCTGCACCTTCGCGATCGATCAGTGGCCCCTCAGATGAGTAGTGCCACGGCCCGGGGAAAGGGTCGTGGCCTTGGAGGGGACATAACAGCGCAAGTCGTCGGTGGTGCTTTCAGTCACCGCCGACTCCAGCAGCGAGCCCGCGATGCTCGCCGACCTCGACCTGCTGCCTTCTGGTTGTTTGACGGTGCCAGACCGACCCAGGTGGCCGCACCGATCCGAATCAACCGCCATCAGCACCGGCGTCTGGTCCGAGCAAACGTGCATCAGCCGCCAGCCGCCGAACGCGCCGGCTCTGCACGGCAAGCGCGCCATCACGAGCTTCCCCGGGCCGCGCCGAGTTGGGTCGGCGGCACGAGTGCTTTTCCGCTGGCGGCGGCACGAACGCAGCTATAGCTATAGCGACGACGGAGTGGCCCACCAAGCCGGCGAGCTGACGATCGAGTTCGTCGCGTTGCGCTCGTCAGCGCCGGCCGAGCCACTCCAACGTCGCGAGGTTGTCGCGCAACTCTTTGCGCTGGGTGTGACGTTGCGGGCGGGGTGGCGTGGTTTTCGCGGTGTGAACGCCTAGGGGCTTGTTTTAGGCGCCTGCGGTGGCGAGCTGGTGGCGGTGGAGCTTGGTGAGGTTGTGGGTTGCCATCCAGTAATCGCCACTCAGTGCGCACCGCGGTTCTGCCTCTGCGGTGAAACCTGGTGATCGTGCGGTTGTGCTTGGTGTGAGCGAACACGGCTCGATCATCTGGATCCGTCTTCGATAAAGCAGCTTGCCGTGGGATCCCAGGACGGTTCGCATCCATGAGTACCGCCCGCCGGTCCAGCCCGGCCGAGGCTCGGTCCGGCCGGCTGAGTCCGGCGGGATCAGCACCTGGATGTGTTTGTTGGCGATCACCTCGTCCATGTGCTGCTCGTTCCAGTACCCCGCGTCCGCGAGCGCGAGCTCTGGCCGGCCGACAACGCCCGCCTGCTCGAGCTCGCCGATCGCCGCCGTGATCGTCGGATCGAGGTTGGAGAAATCGGCCGGCGTGTTGGTGATCTCCGCGGCGAGCACGATCTGCCCCTCATCAACGACCGCCTGCGCGTTGTACCCCTGCACGTACCCGTGGTTGGCCTTCATCCGCTGGGTGTCAGGGCCGCTCACGCTGACCACCCCCTCGGGAACTTCCGGCGCGACCCACTCCTTCGGTCGGCGACCGAGCCGCCGGCCCTGCGTGTCGCGACCGTTCTCCCGGTAATCCTCATACGCCCGGTTGGCCGCGAGCTGGGCGTCGCGCTCGGCCTCCAACCGCTCCCCGGCGAGCAGCAGCCGATCCTCACGCGAACGCGGAACGGGATGCGGGTTCTCCCAACGCCGCTGCTCGAGCTGGCGGTGCGCTTCCCGCGTCCAGCCCTGGCGTCCTTGGTGGCGCGCCACGATCCGCTCAGTGTCGAACTCGAACCCATCCTGCGGATCGGCCGGCGGCTCAGGATCTGACCCCTCAGGCTGCCGATCCTCGCTCTCCTCGCCCGCGCGTCGCTCGCGTGCCTGACGGAAGAACTCCGCCCGGCCCTCCCGCGTGCAAACTGCTCGGGCAGCTCATCCCCGCGCTCATCGCCGTACAGCTCATCCTCGGCCTCATCAATGGCCTTCGCCTCAGCCAGGATCTCCCGGGCGATCTCCTCAAAGTCATGCGTTGACTCGCGGCTCGCGTTCCCCGCCATCCGCGTCCCATCGATCGCGACCATCCCCGGCCTGACCAGCCCGGCCTCATCACAGAGCGGCAGCACCTGGCCGAACAGCCCCGCCAGCGCGGCCTCGTGCCGATCCACGAACCGCGCGATCGTCGCGTGATCGGGCGTCTCCATCATCGCCGGGTCGTACGCCCGTCGGCCCACCCGTCGCTGCGATACGCCCCATAGAACCCGCCCAAGTCCATCCCCGCAACCGCGTCCAACACGAACCAAGCGAGGTGACCCTCAGGCAGCCAATCCCGCACATCCGGCGGCATCAAAAACGACTGATCCCGGTCACAACCAATGAAGTTCTGAGCCATCCTGGAATGGTCTTAAACCCTCCGGACGACACGGTAATTACGCGACATCCTCTCGCCAACTCGATCGTGACCCCGGCGACCTCGGGCCGAGCAAAGCGATAGTCGGCGCCGGCGGGTCCGACGCCTGCTCTTGGGCCGTTGGCGGCAGGTAGCGTTGGATTGCGATGATCGTCGCCGGCGGGCTTGATCGCGTTTTCGTATGCGCCGGCTGTTATTTGCTCCGGTCCGCGGACTCGGGTGTCAGCAAGCACGATGTCGGCTCGCTCGTTCACTGCTCGTTCGTCTTTGGCAGCGCCCAGCCCGGTCGCCGGCCACGGCTGCGACGACGACGCTTAGGGTGTCTTTCGGCTGGGACGCCTGACAGGAGTCCCCCGCGCGCGAGCCACGGGCCCGCTAACTAATCGATCAACGCGGGAGCCGGGTGCCGGTGGACGGTGCGTCGGAGCCTGCTATGACCCGGCGCGTTCGCTCTCGATCCGGACGCGGCGCGTGCGGCTGGCTTGCGCGGTGCTGCGGTCGCCGCCGTAGTGGGCGGTGATCAGATACATGGGCGGGAGAGGGTCGAGATTGACGCCGGGGACGACGAGCGAGACGCGCCAGCGGCCGTGACGGACCATGGTACGGGCGGTGCGCTTGGCCCGGCCTGCCGGGAGGTGGGCGTCCACCTTCACCTGCACAGCGCCGGTGACGGCCGACGTCCGGTTCCCACGCACGCTGATCGTCCCCACTACCGTCAGTCGAAAGTGCCGGCAGGTAGCGTCGGCGGCCCGCGCGGTGATCTCCCGCTCATCCCGTCTGGTCTCGGTCGCGCAGCCGCGCCTCAGCGGGGCCGCGCGCACGCCCGTGATCCGCAGGGTCGACGCCGAGCGCGCGACCTGACCACCACACTTTCCCGCCGTCGTGCCCGGACACGTCGTGGGCCGAGTGACCAGGGCGTTGAACGACTCGGCGAAGGTAGCTCCGCAGCGGGCCACACTCGACCTGATCGGGCGCCTGGCCGCAGACCACAGCGACGCCGAGACCGCCGCCGAGCTCCACACCGCCGGCCTGCGCACACCACGCGGCCGCCAGTTCAACGGGCCCGCCGTGAAATCGGTCCGCTACCGCTACAACATCTCCCTGGGCCCGTTCCACTACGACGGAGAGCTTCGCCCACCCGCGATCGCCAAAAGCCTCGACGTCTCAGAGAGCACCGTCTACGACTGGATCCGCCACGGCAGGCTGCAGGCCCGGCGCGGCCCGGGCGGACGGCTGTGGGTCCAATTCGGGCCAGACGTCGAGCAGGACTGCCGCGAGCGCATCGCGAACTCAGGCCACATCCACACAAAAACCAAAGACAGGATCAACGGAGGTGCAGTATGAAATGGCCGTCGGCAACGGCAACCGGTCATCGCGACGGCCTGTGCCGTAGATCAGAAGCTCCCCGGCTCGCCAGTCGATGTCCTCGAGCGTCAGACCAGCGACCTCCCCGCAACGCAGCCCCAGCCGACTCATCAGCACCACGATCGCGAAATCCCGGCGGCCAATTCCCGTGCGTCGGTCGCAGCCGGCCAAAAGCCGGCGCAGCTCACCGCTCTCCAGCGGCCGCGGGAGTCCCGCCGCGCGCCACGCCCCCACACCCGGCACCGCGCCCGTCAGCGTCCGCTCCACCAATCCCTCGACGTGCAAGAACGCCAACAACGACCGCAGCGCAGTCGCGGCCGACCTGATCGACGTTCCCCGACGACGCGTCGCTTCGGCAAGAACGAACGCGCTCACATCGGCAGCCGTGACCCGACGCAGCTCAAGGTGCCCATCGACCTCGAAGCCCTCCAAGAACGGCCGGATCGCCGTGACATACACGCGCGCGGTCCCGACCGTCAGCGTCCGCTCGACGAGCAAATAGCGGCGATAACGCTCCACCAGCTCCTCGACCGGCGTCAGCACCGCGACGACCGGTGCCGGTGCGACACCGAGCCCACGCAGGTAGCCGAGCATCGGCTCCAGCGCCTGCCTTGAACGAAACAGCCGCTCAACCCGAGCGCGACGTGCGGCGATGAACCGCTCCGCCGCCAGCTCCGTCAACCCCCCAGCATCAAGACCTTCGGCATCGAGCCAGCGGCTGAGCTGCGCGACCAGATACATCTGCAGCCGCACCGACCCCGGCGTGTACCCCTGACCGGCCAAGAACCGGCCAAACCCAACCGCGTACGCGGACAGCGGACCGCGCACCCGCACCTCCGACACCAACACCCCATCACGCATAACGAACTCCTCTCTCGGTTAACCGAGAAAGGAGACGCCGCCTCAGTTCACGTGTCCAGGATTATCCGAACTAGCGCTCCGGCATAAGCCCGAGCACGCGCCGTCGCCGTGGCCCGATCCGGATAACCCGGAAGTCCAGATAATGGATCGAACCTCGAATTCCGGGTTCGATCCAGTTGCGAACCGTTTGTTGGTTCGGCCTGAGAAGCTCGGCGACTTCCCCGACGGTCAGGTAGGCAGGCAAGATCTGCCGAATGGTCCCATCTCGATCTGATCGAGTCCAAGTGGGTCGCGGTAGCAAGACCATGATTACGACACGTGAGCCCACCTTGTCCCCGCCGCCGTCCGGTTGCGAGGCCCCGGCTCTGCGAGGTCGCGCTCTAGACCCAAGTTCCCGCGTGGCCGACCCATTAAGGACGCCACCACGCGCGGGCACGCGCCAACCGAGGCTCCTTCAGGTGGAATCAGGTGTGCAGCTGCGCGCGAGGAGGGCTGTCGGTGCGCTCAGCGGCGCCCGTCTTCTCACGTCTCGCTCTAGAAACGAGGCTTCGAGCCCGAAGCGCATTACTTAGTAGTCAGAGCCGACATGCCGACAGAGAGAACACGATCCTGCCCAGTTCGAGCGTGCTCATGCGTCGCTCAGCGCCCGAGGCGATCACCAGGACCAGCCAGGACCGCGCCGATGGCGCTTGAGCTCGCCGACGCGGATGGACGGAACCCTCACATTTGCGGGCAGGCAGACCTGGGCGCGGTCAACATCGTGGCCGGCGAGGGTCGTGGGTCGGCCACCGTCGGTCATGGTGTAGCGCTCGTCGCTGGCTCGGCGTCAGCGGTCAGCGACCCTGAACGGAGTGTGCTGTGAGCGATCGGATCCTCACCGCCAGCGACGTGGAGGCGATCGTGGAGGCGATCGCGCGGAGGGTTGTGGAGATCGTCGACGCCCGATCCACGACGTTTGGGCTCGTCGACGCGCGGGAGCTTGCTGAGGAGCTCGGCGTGTCGATCGACTACGTGTACGCCCACGCGGCGGAGTTAGGAGCGATGCGGCTGGGTTCGGGCCCGAAGGCGCGGATCAGGTTCGATCTTGACGAGGCGCGACAGGCCCTGGAGTCGAGGCGCCGGCGGCCGGCGGGGAGGCGCCGAGACCGCGCCCGTTAGCCGAGTTCTCAAGTGACCATGCCACCGCTCCGACTGTTCGAGCAGACGGACCGCCGCCGGCGTGGCCGACCGGCTCGGGAAGGTTGCATGCAGTGACTGGCGTATGCGCTTACGGGAGTTGCTGCTTCCTCGCGCTCGCGCGCGCGAGCTCGACGGAGTCCACGACGCTGGCGCTGGCGATGCCGGGGCTGAGCGTCTCGCCGTCCCTGGTGGCAGGATGATGCACACCAAATGATTGGTCCGGCAGCACGTGAACGCTCCGGGCCTACTACCCCCGGAGGAGTCGTCCTGATCCAGCTCCAGAGCACGCGGCAGCCGGACATGCTGCGCTGATGCCGCGCCCGAAGACTGGCAGTGTGTTCGAGAAGCCGTGGGCGGGTGGTGAGACGATCAGCTACGGCGCCTGGGTTTACGCCTACGGCCGTCGCGAGAAGATCACGTTCGGAACGAACAAGCAGGGATGGAACCGCCAGCGTGCCGAGCTCGAGACGGAGAAGATCCTGCAGCAGATCGAGCGTGGCACGTGGGTACCCCCGCGCCTGGAGCCGCGTGAGGATCGCCTAGAGGATGCGATGGCGCAGCTCGGCGTGCAGGTCGATGAGACCTTCCGCGTGTTCGCGAAGCGGTGGTGGAAATCGAAGCAGTTGCGGATCGACGAGAGCACGGCCAGCGACTACCAGTGGCGACTCGGGTACCTGCAGCGCTTCTTCGGCCGCTACCAACTACGAGAGATCACGACCGCGGTCGTTGACCGTTTCCGCGACGAGCTGCACGACCAGGCCGAGACGATCCGCGCCGCGCAGGCGCGCGCGGCCGCGAACAAGAGCGGGCGGCCCTTGATGGAGACAGTAACCGACAAGCGCGGGCGCACATATCAGCGCCGGCGCCAGCCGCTGTCGAACACGTCGATCAACGCGATGATCAAGCTGCTCGGCCAGATTCTCCAGCAGGCGGTCGATTACGACCTGATCGACCGCAACCCGGTCCGCGTGGGGGAGCGTTCTGCCCGGTTCCTGCCCCGCGTTCGCCCGGTGCGGACGTTCCTCGAGATCGACGAGTTCCACGCGCTGCTCGACGCCGCCGGCGAGCTCGAGGCGGAGGCGCGGGCGGATCGCCAGGGCCTCGGCCGCCGCGCGATGTGCGCGACGCTAGGCCTCGCCGGGTTTCGGATCAGCGAGCTGCTGGACCTCCGCTGCGCGACCGTCGATCTGGTTCGGAGCCGATTCAAACTGCCCGATGCGAAGACCGAAGCAGGGATCCGCGAGGTGGAGATGACCCTCTACCTCCGCGACGAGCTCGTCGCCTATGCGATCGACCGCCGCGAGCGCGGGCTCCCCTGCCGGCCGAGGGATTACTTCTTCGGCACCGCGGCGGGCAAGCGCCGCGACCCCAACCGGTTCCGCGACCGGATCCTCGTCCGCGCGATCGAGCGCGCGAACACCAGCCGCGCGCAGGCCGGGCTGCCGGAGCTGCCCGAGATCACACCGCACTCGTTGCGACGCACCTGGGCCACGTTCGCGGCGTCGATCGGCCGCGATCCGAAATGGATCGCGGCCCAGATCGGCCACACCGACCCCGAGTTCACGTTCTCGGTCTATCAGCAGGTCGCCACGCGCCGCTACATCGACGAGCACGCGATCTGGACCGTGATGCGGTTCTCAGACGAACCCGCCGAGCGCGTCCAGAGCCGCCAGCTCACCCGCGTCGATGAGGACGATCCGCGAGGGCGGCTCGCAGTCGAGAAGGGCCCGTTCGACCAGTTCCTCGAGGACCTCGGCGACCCCAGCAAGGATTGGGGGGACGAGCAATGAAGGGATCCAATAGCACCCTGAATAGCACCCCGGGGCCAACTGCGTATCCGAAGCTCTGGTCCCGTCCCCGACCCAGGTGCGAAAAGTCACGTTTTACAGGGACTTTCTGACGCGCCCGGCAGGATTTGAACCTGCGACCTTTCGCTCCGGAGGCGAACGCTCTATCCCCTGAGCTACGGGCGCGGGGGAAACTGACCCGACGAGCTTACCGTGGAGATCGCGATCATTTCCAATACGCACATGCCGCGGGGTAATCGGCGACTCCCGGCCGCCGGCGTCTCGAGGCTGCGACGCGCCGAGCTGATCCTGCATGCCGGCGACCTGATGCGGCTATCGGTGCTCCGCGAGTTGGAGGAAATCGGTGAAGTCGTCGCAGTCCACGGGAACGTTGACGATCAGGAGGTTCGAGCGGTTCTCCCCGCACGAACGGTAGTGGAGGTGTCGGGAGTGAGGATCGGCCTGGTTCACGATGCCGGTCCCGCCCGGGGGCGGGCCGAGCGGTTACGTAGGCGGTTCCCGGAAGCCGATGCCGCCGTCTTCGGTCACTCCCACATGCCGCTTCACGGGCGGACCGCCGATGGGTTTCAGATCTTCAATCCCGAAGTCCGACCGAGCGCAGGCAGGCGCCGCGGCACACGATGGGGATCGCACACGCGCATCCGGGCGAGCTGACCTTCGACCTGGTCTCACTGGAATGAGCCGGGGATGCGAAACTCACATTCTCATGGATCTATCTGTGTTTTTTGTCGGGACTGGCGGTTCCGTGCCTACGGCGCGACGCGGGCTGCCGGCGATGCTCGTGCGTCGTGGCGGCGACCGGATCCTCGTCGACTGCGGTGAGGGCACCCAACGACAGCTCGTCAGCTCGGTTGGCCTGACCGAGCTGACAGAGATATTCCTGACTCACTTCCATGCCGATCACTGGCTTGGCCTGCCCGGACTTCTGAAGACGTTCGACCTTCGTGGGCGCGAGCGGCCGCTCACGATCCACGGACCCCAGGGCCTGCGCGAGCTGGTGGTGCTTGCGCTGCGGACTGCCGGGCGAGTGTCCTTCGACCTGCGGCTGGTCGAGCTTGAGTCCGGCGACGTGCTGGAGCGCGACGGTTACCAGATTGCCCCGATTCCGGTCGCCCATCGCGGTTCGGCCTTTGGGTATGTGCTGTTCGAGGACGAGCGGCCTGGGGCGTTCGATCCCAAGGCGGCGGTCGCACTTGGGCTCATCCCCGGGCCCGAGTTCGGTCGCGTGCAAAGCGGCGAGACGGTAAGGGGAGTCAGCCCTGCGCATGTGCTGGGGCGTCCCCGAGCTGGCCGCAAGATCGTGCTCTCTGGCGATACCTCTCCTAGCGACGCTCTTCGCGTCGCCGCTCACGGCGCGGACCTGCTGGTCCACGAGGCGACGTTCGCCGAGGAGGAGCGTGAGCGCGCCGCCGAAACTGGGCACTCGACAGCGGGCCAGGCAGCATCCGTCGCCCAGGACGCCGAAGTGACGATGCTGGCCCTCAACCACCTCTCGACCCGATACCCAGCCGGTTTGCTGCGCGACGAAGCCCGAGCGAGGTTTCACAACACCGTCCTCCCGCGCGACTTCGATGCGATCGAGATCCCGTTCCCGGAGCGCGGGGAGCCGGAACTGGTGCGCTGGGCAGATCGCAACGCCAGCGAGCCAGAAGTCGCGGAAGTCGTGAGCGAGGGCTGACGTGCACACGCGCACGCTGGATCGGATCGAAACGTCCCGGATGGTCTGCGACCGCCTGCGCTCAGAGCATCTCCCGGAGGTCTCGGCATTGATGATGGATCCTCGAATCGCCCGCACTCTGTGGGTGCGGAATGAGCTGCCGGCCCCTCGCGACTTGTCAGATAGCCTTCAGGCCAAAATCGACCACTGGGAGCGTCACGGCTTCGGCCTCTGGTTGCTCACCGATCGCAAGACCGGCGAAATGCTCGGCAGGGGCGGCCTTCAGTACACCTTCGTGGGTGGCCTGAACGAGATCGAGGCCGGCTGGGCGATCGTCCCCGAGCGCTGGGGGCAAGGGCTCGCCACAGAACTCGCGTTGGCCTGTGTTGAAGTCGGATTGAGCGATCTCGACCTGATGCGGATCGTGGCCTTCACCCTGCCGCACAACGTCGCCTCGCGCCGGGTGATGGAGAAGTCCGGCTTCGGGTTCGATCGCGAGATCGTCCACGCCGGTCTCCCGCACGTCCTCTACCGGCGCGATCGGGACCGACACTCAGCCTGACGGGAAGGGGGCGCGGCACCCGGAGGGTATCCGGTCGCGACCGAACGAAGCCCGACTCGGACCTGCGCTGGAGCAGGTGCGGGCTCGGTGGGCAACCGCCTCCGCCGACGCCGCAACCGCAACCCGTCCCGCCGACGCCGCAACCGCCCGGCCCGTGACCCGCAACCGCCCGGGCACCCGGGACCCCGCCAGCAACCGCCGGCGCCAGACACGCCCCACACGCCCAAACACCACGCCCGCCGCGCAAAACTCCCCCAAAACCCACGCCCGAGTCACCTGCCGCGCTCGCTGGTACCCTGATCGGGTCGGCCCCTTTAACCAGGTCCCGTGAGGCCAGGAAGGAGCACGTTGCAAGCCACTACGGTCGTACTCGACCGCGATGATATGCGCCGCACACTGGTGCGGATCGCTCACGAGATCGTTGAGAAGAACCCGAACGGCAGCGTGGCGATTGTGGGAATCCATCGTCGCGGCGCTGTGCTTGCCCAGCGACTTCATGCGCTGACCAGCGAGCTGCTCGCGCCGGCGGTGCCGCTTGGCGACGTTGACATCTCCTTCTATCGGGACGATCTCGCAATCCGGCCGAGCGCACCGATCGTCCACGCCACCCATCTTGAGTTCTCGGTCGAGGGCCGCACGATCGTGATCGTCGACGATGTGCTCTACACCGGCCGCACGGCGCGCTCGGCGATCGACGCGATCTTCGACTACGGCCGCCCGGCTCGGGTACAGCTCGCTGTGCTGGTCGACCGTGGGCACCGAGAGCTTCCGATCCGCCCCGACTACGTTGGCAAGAACATCCCGACTTCTCAGGACCAGCGCGTCAACGTCAGAGTCGAGGAGATCGACGGCGTCGACGAGGTGACGATCGGGCCGGCACGTGAGCGCCAACGGGAGGCAGCGTGAACGCGTCCATGCCCGGGCATTTGATCTCGATCGACGAGCTCGATCGCGCCGGGATCGAACGGATTCTGGACCGCGCGGAGTCGTTTGCTGAGGTGGCGGGAAGGGAGATCAAGAAGGTGCCGGCGCTGCGCGGGCGAACCATCGTCAACCTCTTCTACGAGGCCAGCACCCGCACGAGCTCGTCGTTTGAGCTCGCCGCTAAGCGGCTGAGCGCGGACGTGGTCAGCATCCGCTCAGTCGGATCGAGCGTCGACAAAGGGGAGTCGCTCAAGGACACGATGCAGACGCTGTCTGCCTACGATCCGGCAGCGATCGTGATTCGCTCGCCCCACGTAGGGGCGGCGCAGCTCGTCGCCGGATGGACGTCGGCCGCGGTGGTCAACGCCGGTGACGGCAAACACGAACACCCGACCCAGGCGCTGCTCGACGTGTTCACCCTGCGGCGAACGCTCGGCTCGCTCGATGGCGCTCGGATCTGGATCGTCGGTGACGTTCTCCATTCGCGTGTCGCGCGTTCGAACATCCTCGCGTTCGAGCGGATGGGTGCCGAGGTGACGGTGTGCGGGCCGCCAACGCTGCTGCCGCGTGAGATCGAGGCGCTTGGCTGCCGGGCCACCTGCAGTCTCGCCGAGATGGAACAGGCTGACGTCGTGTACGTCCTGCGCATGCAGCAGGAGCGGATGCACGAGTCGTTCGTCCCCTCCCTGCGGGAGTATGCCGCTCGATACCAAATCAACGCTGCCCGTCTCTCGCCCGGACAGCTGCTCATGCATCCCGGGCCCGTCAATCGCGGCATCGAGCTCTCGGCTGACGCGATCGACTCCCCGCAGGCGCTGATCGGTCAACAGGTCAAGGGAGGCGTTGCGGTGCGGATGGCAGTCCTGTACGAGCTCCTGGTTGGCTCGCCGATCCTGGCCGCGGTAGCGTAATGGCGTCCCTCTACCGCCGAGGAGGCCCGCCTGCCGAGCTGCTGATCCGCGGGCCCCATGTCGTTGACCCGCGGACCGGCCTGGACGAGCCACACGACGTTCTGATCCGCGACGGACGAATCGCGGAGCTCGGATCTCCCGGGTCGCTGGTCGCTCCGGAGATTGGCGACGTCCTCGACGGAGCAGGCAAGCACGCCTTTCCCGGATTTGTCGATCCGCACGTTCACCTGCGCAGCCCCGGCCAGGAGTACAAGGAAGACTTCGAGACGGGCACCGCGGCGGCGGCGGCCGGCGGCTTCTGCGCGGTGATCGCGATGCCGAACACGTCGCCTGTCGTGGACGACGCCGCGGTGCTTGGATCGCTGGTCGCCTCGGCGAGCCGAACCGCCCACGTCCCGGTCGGCTTCCTGGCCTCGATCACCCGTGGGCTGAAAGGCGAGGAGCTCACCGAGATGGCCGCGCTCCGCGATGCGGGCGCGCTGGGGTTCACCGACGACGGAAAGCCGGTCGTCTCCGCCGGGATGCTCCGCAAGGCACTTCAGTATCAGCGGCTCGCCGGTGGCGTGGTCTCGCTGCATGAGGAGGACCCGGCCCTCTCGGGCGACGGCGTCATGCACGAGGGCGCGGTCTCGGCTCGGCTCGGGCTGGCGGGCATCCCCTCACTCTCGGAATCGACGATGGTCGCGCGCGATGCTGCACTCGCCCGGTACGAAGATGCGCGCGTTCACTTTCAACACCTGTCATGCGTCGAATCCGTGGAGGCGCTGGCGCAAGCCAAGGAGGTGGGCGCGCGAGTAAGCGGTGAGGCGTGCCCGCACCATCTGACGCTCACCGATGATCCGATCCGTACGCTCGACACGCGTTTCAAGATGAGCCCCCCACTGCGCTCAGAAAGCGATCGCCGCGCGCTCGTCCAGGCGCTGGAAAGCGGCGTGATCGACTGCGTAGCGACCGATCACGCCCCGCACGCGCGACACGAGAAGGAGGTCCCCTTCGAGCAGGCGCCGATGGGGACGACGGGACTTGAGACGGCGTTCGCGGCACTGTTCACCGAGCTGGTGATTTCCGGCGAACTCCGGCTCGAGACGCTAGTCGAGCGGATGACCGCCGGCGCCGCACTGTACGGGCTGCCGACGCCGCAAATCAGGTCAGGCGAGCCGGCCAATCTGTCCCTGGTCGACCTCGAGGCGAAGTTCGAAGTCGGAGCCAACGGGTACGTAAGCCGCTCCGAGAACTGCTGCTTTCACGGCCGCACGCTGCGCGGGCGCGTGGTGCTAACGGTGGCCGCGGGACTGGTCGCGTTCCAGGCGCCGTTGCTGACCGCTACCAGGGTCGGCGTGACCGCAGAGCGATGACTCTCGAGGCAACGGCCTATGTGCTGCTGGAAGACGGCACACGATTTGACGGCATTGCCTGCGGCGCGGATGACTGCGCGGTTGGCGAGATCGTGTTCACGACCGCGATGTCGGGCTATCAGGAGGCAATGACCGACCCCAGCTACGCGGGCCAGCTGCTTACTTTCGCCTACCCTCAAATCGGCAACTATGGCGTCTCAGCCGAGGCGATGGAGTCAGATCGCGTCCATGCGCGCGCCGCGATCATGCGAGCCGCGGTCGATCGCGAGGATGCCCCCGGCTCCGAGGGAGGATGGCTCTCCTGGTTGATCGACTGCGGTGTTCCCGGCATCACGGACCTCGACACCCGCGCGCTCGTGCGCCATATCCGCGATCAGGGAGCGATGCGAGGCGGACTCTTTCCTGTCCGGGTGACCGAATCGCAGGCGCGCGAGCTGATCGCCTTCGAGCCGGCGATGAAAGGTCGCGACCTCGCGCGCGAGGTGACCCCGGGGGAGCCGCTCGTGCTTGGCGCGGGCGACGGTGCTGGCGGACCCCGGATCGCGATGATCGACACCGGCGTGAAGCTGTCGATCGTTCGCAACCTGCGCGAGCGAGGCGCGACCGTAGAGCTTCATCCATGCACCACGAGCGCCGAGGAGCTCCGGCGGTGTAGCCCAGACGCCATCTTCCTGGCGAACGGGCCGGGGGATCCGGCGGCGCTGGACTACATCGTGCACACCGTCCGCGGGCTGGTCGGCAAGCTGCCGGTGTACGGCATCTGCCTCGGGCACCAGTTGCTGTGCCGAGCGGTGGGGCTCGAGACCTACAAGCTGCCGTTCGGCCACCATGGAACGAACCATCCGGTCAAGGATCTGACCACGGGACGAACTGAGATCACGAGCCAGAACCACGGCTTCGCCGTCCTGGGCCCGAACGGGTCACGGACGATCGACGACGACGAAGCGGTCCGCTGGGAGACCGACTTTGGGGTCGCCGAGCTTACGCACATAAACCTGTACGACCGCACGGTCGAGGGCCTCACGCTTCGGGACGTCCAGGGCGCCACCGTCCAGTACCACCCCGAGGCGGGACCGGGTCCCCACGACGCGCTCTACCTGTTCGATCGGTTTGTCGACGAAATCAAGGAGGCGGCGTAGCTAGTGGCCCGTCGGGAGAATCCGTACGCGCTTCGCGGCGGCGAATGCGTCAGGGGCCATTAGGTGCCTCGCCGCGAGGACGTCCACAAGATCCTCCTGATCGGCTCTGGCCCGATCGTGATCGGTCAGGCGGCCGAGTTCGACTACTCGGGCACCCAGGCCTGCCGCGTCCTGATGCAGGAGGGATACGAGGTCGTGCTCGTCAACTCCAATCCAGCGACGATCATGACCGATCCGGAGGTGGCCACGGCGACCTACATCGAGCCTCTGCTCCCGCGGACCGTCGCCCAGGTGATCGAGCGCGAGAAGCCGGATGCGCTGCTGGCGACGCTGGGGGGCCAGACGGCCCTGAACATCGCCAAGGCGCTGCACGAAGACGGGACTCTCGGACGTCACGGGGTCGAGCTGATCGGCGCCGATTACGAGGCGATCGATCGCGCTGAGGACCGCGAACGGTTTCGCGAGACAATGACGCGGGCTGGCCTGCGCGTCCCCGAGAGCGCCGTCGCCCACAGCGTCGAGGACGCCTTCGCCGCGCTGCGTGAAGTGGGATTGCCGTTCATCGTGCGACCCGCGTTCACGCTCGGCGGCACCGGCGGCGGAGTGGTCCGCCACGAGGCGGAGCTGGCGACCGTGGTCGCCCGAGGCCTGAGCGCATCGCCGATCGGCCAGGTACTGCTCGAGGAGTCAGTGCTCGGCTGGGGCGAGTTCGAGCTCGAGGTGATGCGCGATCGCGCCGACAACGTCGTGATCGTCTGCTCGATCGAAAACCTCGATCCGATGGGGGTCCATACCGGCGACAGCGTGTGCGTCGCGCCACAGCAGACGCTTACCGACAAGCAGTATCAGAAGCTGCGAGACCAGGCGATCACGGTGATCCGAGCGGTTGGCGTCGAAACCGGGGGCTCGAACGTCCAGTTCGCGGTCAATCCCAGAACGGATGAGATCGTCGTCATCGAGATGAATCCCCGCGTGTCGCGCTCGAGTGCGCTGGCGAGCAAGGCGACCGGCTTTCCGATCGCCAAGATCGCCGCCCGGCTCGCGGTCGGCTACACGCTGCAGGAGATCCCCAACGACATCACAAGGGCCACGCCCGCGAGCTTTGAGCCCGCGATCGACTACTGCGTGGTCAAGTGGCCGCGGTTCGCGTTCGAGAAGTTCCCGGGCGCTGAGGCAGGCCTGACCACCCACATGAAGTCCGTCGGGGAGGCGATGGCGATCGGACGGACGTTCAAGCAGGCCTTTGCCAAGGCGCTTCGCTCGCGTGAGCTGGACCTCGATCCGCTCTCGCCCGCCGGCGACAGCGAGCTGCTCGGGCTGCTGGCAGAGCCCGGACCGGAGCGCTTCGACCATCTGCTGGAGGCCCTGCGGCGCGGCGCCTCGATTGATGAGCTTCACGACCGCACGAGCATCGATCCCTGGTTCCTGCGGGAGCTGGGAGAACTGGTCCATGATCCGCGGGCTCCGTTCGCCGGCGAGCGTACGTTCAAGTCGGTCGACACCTGTGCGGCGGAGTTTGCTGCCCGCACGCCGTACTACTACTCGGGCTGGGAACGCGCCGGCCGCACCGGAGTCGCGCACGAGGTGGTCCGGGGCGAGAACGCCAGCGTCGTGATTCTCGGCTCCGGACCGAACCGGATCGGTCAAGGAATCGAATTTGACTACTGCTGCGTGCACGCCGCCCAGACGGTGCGCGAACTGGGGCGCGATGCGGTCATGATCAACTGTAACCCCGAGACTGTCTCGACCGACTACGACACCTCGGACCGGCTGTACTTCGAGCCGCTCACGCTCGAGGACGTACTCGGAGTCACGGAGATTGAGAAACCCGAAGGGGTGGTCGTGCAGTTCGGTGGTCAGACGCCGCTGAAACTGGCCGGCGGCCTGCACCAGGCTGGGGTGAGGATCCTGGGCACGAGCATCGAAGCGATCGACCTCGCCGAGGACCGCTCGCAGTTCGGTCCCCTGCTCGATCGGCTCGGTTACAAAGCGCCGCCATACGCGACCGCGCACTCCCCCCAAGAGGCGCTCGATCGCGCGCCCAATGTCGGCTTCCCGCTGCTCGTACGTCCGAGCTACGTGCTCGGCGGCCGCGCCATGGAGATCGTCTACAGCGTCGCCGGGTTAAAGGAATACCTGGAGCGCGTCGGCACCAAGCCGGGAGCGACGATCTATCTCGACCGCTTCCTGGAGGACTCGATCGAGGTTGACGTCGATGCGCTTTGCGACGGCTCACAGGTGTGGATCGCCGGAATCATGCAACACGTCGAGGAGGCCGGCATCCATTCGGGAGACTCAGCGTGCGTGCTTCCGCCGCACACGCTCGGGAATGAGATGCTGGACGAGATCAGAGCGCAGACCGCAGGAATCGCCAGAGCACTGGGGGTCATTGGATTGCTGAATGTCCAGTTCGCGATTCACGGCGACGATGGGCTGCATGTGATCGAGGCCAATCCCCGGGCCTCGCGGACTGTGCCGTTCGTCTCCAAAGCCATCGGCATCCCCCTCGCCAAGCTGGCCTGCCGGATTATGCTGGGGGAGGCGATCGCGAGCCTGGACCTGCCAGAGGACGCCAGCAACGGCCACGTGTGCGTGAAGGAGGTGGTGCTGCCGTTCGATCGCTTCGCCGGCGCCGATTCGCTGCTTGGTCCCGAGATGCGCTCGACCGGCGAGGTGATGGGGGTTGCCCACGACTTCCCGACCGCGTTCGCCAAGGCGCAGGCCGCCGCTGGCGCGAAGCTTCCCATCACGGGCACGGCGTTCATCACCGTTGCTGACGGGGACAAGCCGGCCGCGACCGGGGTGGCCACGGTGCTGCACGACCTCGGCTTCCGGATCATCGCCACGCGGGGTACAGCACAGGCAATCCGGAAGATGGGTATTCCGGCGGAGGCGATCAACAAGATCGGGGAGGGCTCGCCGCACGTCGTCGACTGGATCGAGCGGGGAGAGGTCGACCTCGTGGTCAATACCCCCCGCGGTACCGGCGCTCGATCCGACGGCTACGAGATCCGCACCGCCGCCGTTGCCCGGGGAATTCCGTGCATCACCACGATGGCTGGCGGCATGGCTGCCGCCCGGGCGATCGCCTCGGGGCGGCGCGGCGAACCGGAAGTGCTCTCGCTCCAGGAGATTCACGCGAACGCCTCGCATGTCCCCTGATCGGATCCACGCCCCGTTCGGCCGTCGCGCGGTGATGATCTCCACTCGCGAACAGCACGGCGCCTACGTGGTCCTGCGCTGCTCCGACCCCGCCGGGCCGCGACCGCAGGCGGGCCAGTTCTACATGCTCTCGGCTGCGAAGCGGTGGGGCGGAGGAGAAGCCGAGCGGCCGTTCCTGCCACGCGCATTCAGTGTCATGCGAGCCCCGGCGCGATCCGACGAGCTCCAATTCCTGCTCGAGGATGTGGGTCCCGGCACCAACCGGCTGTGCGAGCTTCGGGCCGGGGACGAGCTGCTGCTCGTCGGCCCGCTCGGCAAGGGATTCCAACGACCCCGCGACGGACGCACCCCACTGCTCGTCGGGGGCGGCGTCGGGATCGCGCCGCTCGCGATCTGGCAGGACCAGCTTGAACAGAGAATGCCGTCGTTGCTCGGATTCCGCGACGCCGACCATGCGTATGGTGCGGGGCTTCTGAAGAGCACTCGGCTAGCGACCGACGATGGAAGTGTTGGCCATCGGGGGCTCGTCACCGAGTTGCTACGGGACCACCTGGGAGACGACGCCGACTCCGAGGTGTACGCCTGCGGGCCACCCGCAATGCTGGAGGAGGTGCGCGGGATTTGCGCAGAGCGCAACGTTCCCGTCCAGCTAGCGCTCGAGTCGGGGATGGCATGCGGATTCGGCGCATGCTTCGGCTGCGTCGTTCCCACGCGCGACGGCTACCTGCGTCTGTGCGTCGACGGCCCAGTACTCGACGCCTCCCAGCTGGTGACCGCGGTCGTGGCCGGAGCAGGACATTGACGGTCGAGTTCTGCGGGATCGAGCTCGCACATCCGATCATCAACGCTTCGGGCACATTCGATGCGCTCGCCGCCGTGCGCGTGTTTGGCGAGGAGATGCTCGAGCAGTTCCCGTTCTCGGCATTCGTCTCCAAGACCGTCACCCTCGCGCCTCGAGAGGGCAACCCGCCACCGCGGCTGTGGGAACTCGCGGGCGGGATGATCAATTCGATCGGGCTACCGAACAAGGGCCTTGGCGGCTACATCGCCGAGGACCTGCCGAAGCTCGCCATCCTGCCGGTGCCGCTGATTGTCAACGTGATGGGCTTCAGTCGCGACGAGGTCGCGGAGCTGGTGGGCTCGTTTGGGGAGCTCGACGAAGTTGCGGCGCTTGAGCTCAACGTCTCGTGTCCTAACGTGAAGACTGGACTAGTGATGGGCGCCGACCCCTACGAGACAGCCGCCTTGCTCGATCGGGTTCGTCCGCTTACAGACAAGCCGCTGATCGTGAAGCTCACCCCGAACGCGACCGACGTGCCGGCGGTCGCCCACGCCGCCGAGGGCTCGGGCGCGAGTGCCGTGTCGCTGATAAACACGATTCGGGGAATGGCCTTCGATCCCGTCTCCGGCGAGCCGTGGCTGGGCGGAGGCAGCGGGGGGGTATCCGGGCCGGCAGTCCGGGCGGTGGCCCTCGCGCAGGTGTACGCGGTAGCGCAGGTGATCGAGATTCCAATCGTCGGAATGGGCGGCGTCCAGGGTGGCCGAGACGCTGCTGATCTCCTCCAAGCGGGCGCAGATCTCGTAGCGGTTGGAACGGAAAGCTTCAGGGATCCCGCAGCCGCTCACCGGATCGCCGTCGAACTGGCAAGATTGTCCGGCGTGGAGGGAGCTGCGTCGCCTGCCGCAAAAAACGGCTTTCCGGCACTATGAACGCCCCGCGAATCGAGAAAGGCCCTGCAAACGGGCCAATTGTCGGAACCATCCTCGACAATGCTCGACCTCAGCTTGAGGTCGAGTCGAATTAGCTTGATTGGCCTTTGATCGCCCCGCCCCAAGATGTATAGTCGCCGCCGATGCCGCCGGTCAGTGAATCGCCCACGAAGCCAGTCGCTGCGCCGGAACGCTCTCTCGTGCAACGCATGGAGGCACTTCAGCGCGCGAACGACATTCGCAGCCGGCGAGCGCAGCTGAAGCGCGACCTGAAGGCGGGCCGCCAACCGATCCACGAGTTGTTGTTGGAGCCGCCGGATTTCTTGGGCACGGCGAAGGTATTTGACCTCCTGCTGGCCGTCCCAAAGTACGGTCGAGTAAAGGTCAACAAGATCCTGTCGCAGTGCAGGATCTCGCCGAGCAAGACGATCGGCGGTCTGTCGCAGCGGCAGCGTACGGAGCTGGTCGCGCTGATGCGCCGCCGGTAACGGCTCGCCCGCCTGCGCCCGGCCGAAGTGCCCCAGGTGTTTGTAATTACCGGGCCCTCAGGAGTCGGCAAGGGCACGCTGATCCGAGGGTTACTCGAACGAGTGCCGCAATTGGAGCTGTCTGTCTCGGCCACCACTCGGCTCCCGAGGCCGGGTGAACGCGATGGCGTCGACTATCACTTCCTCACGCCGGAGGAGTTCGAACGGCACGTCGAGGCGGGCGACTTCGTCGAGCATGCTGTTTACTCTGGAAACCGATATGGGACGCTGTGCTCGGAGCTTGAGCGGCGACTGAGCGCCGGGGTTCCGGTCGTGCTCGAGATCGAGGTGGAGGGTGCTCGTCAGGTGCGCGAGGCGATGCCCGATGCGGTGGCCGTCTTCATCGCCCCGCCTTCGATCGAGGCGTTGCGAGCGCGGCTGGTCGGGCGCGGGACCGATGATCCTGGTCAGGTCGATGCGCGGCTGCGCACCGCCGTCCGTGAGCTCGAGGCGAAACCCGAGTTCGGCCACGTGATCGTCAATGACCGGCTCGAGCAAGCGACCGATGAGCTGGCGGGGATCCTGCTGGCCTAGTTACCGGCTAGGCCCGCCGACTCCGGCCGCTAACCTTCCCTTAGCAAACAATCCCAAAAGGACGTCTCAACGCCTTGATCTCACCCCGAATTGACAAGCTGCTCGAAAACGTCGACTCCGACTACGCGAGCGTGATCGTCGCCGCCAAGCGCGCCCGACAGATCAACTCCTACTATCACAACCTCGGCGAGGGGACATTCGATGAGTTCCCGCCGCCGATGGTGGACACGCGCTCGAAGAATTACCTGACGATCGCGCTCGAGGAAGTCGCCCAGGGCAAGCTGAAGTACCACTACAGGTAGGCGGCCGCCGTGGCCCGGTTGCTCCTCGGAGTGAGCGGCGGCATCGCGGCCTACAAGGCAGTAGAGGCGTCGCGGCTGGCGATCAAGGCGGGCCACGCGGTCCGCGTGATCCAAACGCCGGCGAGCCAGCGGTTCGTTGGCGCGGCCACGTTTGCGGCGATTACCGGCGGACCGGTTCTGTCCAGCGAGTTCGAGCCGGACCCCGCCAAGGGGGCATATCCCGGTGAGCCGGCGGGCGGGCGCGCTCCGATCAGTCATCTCGCGTTGGCCGAGCGAGCGGATCTGTATCTAATCGCCCCGGCGAGTGCCAACACGCTCGCGAAGCTCGCGCATGGTCACGCTGACAACCTCGTGACGACAGCGGCGCTCGCGGTGACCTGCCCACTGGCCGTCGCCCCGGCGATGAACAACAGGATGTACTTCCATCCCGCGACGCAAGCGAACATCGGGCGGCTCGCGGAGCGGGGGGTCACCGTGATCGTCCCGGGTGAGGGAGAGCTGGCTTCGCACGGGGAGCATGGTGTCGGCAGGCTCGCCGAGCCGCCGGTGCTGCTCGAGGTCTGCGAGTCCTTGCTCACGCCGGCGACGCTCACGGGCGTGCGGGTGCTGGTCACCGCCGGAGGGACCCGTGAGCCCATCGACAGTGTCCGCTTCATCGGTAACCGATCCTCGGGGCGAATGGGGATGGCGCTTGCTGCTCAGGCCATCCGCCGCGGCGCCGAGGTGACGGTGGTGGCGGCCAACGTGGGTATCGAGCCGCCCGCCGGAGTCAACCTGATCACTGTCGGGACCGCTGCGGAGCTGGCGCGCGCGTGTGAGGAGCGCTTCGATGAGTGCGATGTGTTGCTGATGGCGGCCGCGGTGGCGGACTTCAGGCCATCGTCGACGGCGCCGACCAAGCTCAAGAAGGATCAGGGAGTCCCGGTGATCGAGCTCGAGGCGACCGCAGACGTGCTGAAAGGTTTGGGCACGCGGCGGCGTCCTGAACAAGTGATGATCGGATTCGCCGCCGAGCACGGGGAGCGTGCGGTGGATTACGGGCGCGGCAAGCTCGAGCGTAAGGGGTTGGACGCTGTCATCGTCAACGACATATCTGAGCCTGAGATCGGCTTTGACGCGAGCGATAACGAGGTGGTGATCCTGGCAGCTGACGGCCGCGTGGAGCGCGTGTCTCGGCGAGCCAAGGAGCAGGTCGCCCGGGCGGTGCTCGACGAAGTCGAGCGCCTCTACCAGCAAAGCAAGGAGAACCGTGGAGCCGGAGCAGACGCCCGTAGCGCCGCAAGAGTTTGAGGCGGCCGCCGCCGTGGCCAGACGGCTCGCTGAAAACATCTCGCGAGCGGTGCAGATCCGCAAGGAGACGCTTGAGTGTGTGCTGGTCGCGCTGCTCGCGGAAGGGCATCTGCTGGTAGAGGACTATCCGGGCGTTGGCAAGACCGCCCTCGCACGCGCGGTAGCGCGCTCAATCGACTGTCAATTCGCCAGGGTTCAGTGCACGTCCGACCTGCTGCCGGCGGACGTGGTCGGCACAAATGTCTATGACCAGCGCGAGCAGCGGTTCGAGTTCAGGCCCGGTCCGGTGTTCGCGAATGTGGTGCTGGTCGATGAGATTAATCGGGCGTCTCCGAAGACGCAGTCTGGGCTGTTGGAGTGCATGCAGGAGCGCTGCGTAACCGTCGATGTCCAGACCCACGAGCTGGCGCGTCCGTTTCTGGTGCTGGCCACTCAGAACCCGATCGAGTACGAAGGCACATACCCTCTACCCGAGGCGCAAGTCGACCGGTTCATGGTCAGGATCTCGCTGGGATATCCGTCCCGGGGCGCGGAAGCGGAGATGCTCGCCGAGCACGAGACCGGTGACCGCGTCTTGACCCTCGCTCCGGTGGCAACCGCCGCCGAGATTCTGGCCGCCCAGGACGCCGCCACGCGGCTGAGGGCATCCGAGCCGCTGCGCGACTACATCGTCCGGGTCCTGTGGCGCACTCGCGAGGACCCCCGCGTAGATTTGGGTGCCAGTCCGCGGTCAGGCTTGATGCTGCTGCGGGCCGCCAAGGCTCACGCGATGATGCAGGGCCGTGACCACGCGCTTCCGGACGACGTTCAGGCGCTGGCGGAGCCTGTGCTGGCTCACCGCCTGGTGATTGCAACTGACTCTCCGCGGGCGGCGGCACGCGAGGTCGTGGCCGATGCCATCTCCTCGATCCGGGCCCTGTGATGCGGCGGCCGCGACGATGAGCCGCGCGGCGGGCGTGGCCGTTGCTGGTGCCGTGCTCACGCTCGTTGCGTTCGTATTCGACGCCTCGCCGCTGTTCGTGCCCGCGATTGCGCTGATCCTTCTCGGCGTCATCGTGCCCGCTTGGGTCTGGCTGAGCGTGCGCGGCGCCAGCATCGAGCGTCGTCTCCACGCAAACCGGGTGCTCGAAGGCGAGCCCCTCGAGGCGACCGTCGAGATTCGCCGCGGGGGCCTCGGACTGCCGGGAGCCCAGGTGGTCGATCCCTTGACGCTCGACGCGGTCCGGATGGCCACGCCGCTGTCGCTGATCCGCGGCGGTCGCACGGCACAAATTCGAATCGTCGCCAGCTTCGCCCGACGAGGGTTGAGGCGCGTGGACGGTCCGGTGCTGATCGCCGGGGACACGCTCGAGCTGGCTCGTTTCGCCGTAACCGGCTCACCGCCGGTCGATGAGGTACTGGTGTTGCCGCGCATCGAGCCGGTGAGGTGGACCGAGCCGGGCCGCGGCTGGCAGGCGACGGCCTCTCGTGGAGCACAGTCAAGCGAGCCATTTGCGGCGGTCGACGTCGATGGGCTTCGCCCGTACCGCCCGGGAACGCCCGCATCGCGAATCCATTGGAGCGCCCTCGCCCGCGGTGCGGGCCTCCTCGAGCGTCGGCTGCAAGCCGACGGTGATACGCGGCCGCTCGTGGTCCTCGACGCCCGCGGCAGCGAGCTGAGCGACCATCTCGACGCCGCCGTCCGTGCCGCCGCCTCACTTGTGGTCGAACTCGCGCGTCGAGGAGGCTGCGGGCTGCTGCTGCCCGGCGAGCGGCGCGCGGTCAAGATCGAGCCGGACCTCAGCGGCTGGGCGGCGGCGCATGCTCGGCTGGCGCTGGTTGAGGATGGCCCCGGAACGCGCGCGCCAGTCCTCGCTCCCGGGGCGCATCTGGGCCCGGTGTTCTACGTCGTGGCGCAACCGCTCGACCGACTGCCGGCTGGAGTGGCAGGACTCGTGAGGGGTGGCCGCGTGCTCGTCCTGCCGCGCGAACTCGCCCAGCGGATCGAGATCCGCCCTAGCTTCGAGGTCGCCGGCTGCTACGGCTTCGCGCCTCGAGCCCACGCGAAGGTCGCCGCGTGACGACGGGCACCCAGGTTGCCGTGCTGGGTTCGTCTCGGGCCGGTAAGCAGACGATAGCTCCGCCGGCAGTCGTCTCGGAGCGGCCGCTGGTGAGGTTGGTGACGTTCACGGCGCTTGGTCTGTACGGCATCGTCAGGTGGGGGACGCTGCTGAACCCTGTCCCGTCCACTCGGCTGCTGGGTCTGCTCGCCTTGGCTGTGCTGATCGCCGGTGCCGGCGGGAGGCTCGCCAGAAGCAGCCGCGCCGCCGCGGTGCTGGGCGCGGTGCTCGCGGTGTTGACGATGTTTCCGATCGCGGGCGTCCCGTTCCCGTTGCTCTGGCACGTGCGGATCGAGGTGACCGCGAATGGGATTGGTAACGGACTGATCGCAATCCCGCGTGCGCTTGTCCCGTACGCGGGACGAGCACACACGGATTGGGTGCGGATCGTGATCGTCCTCGGCGCCGGAGTGCTGCTGCTGGGCGCCGGATTTGTGCTCGCGTTCGCACCCCGGGCGCTCGGCGACCTGCGGCGAGCAGCAGCGGCGCTGCCGCTCCTGGCGCTGGCGATCGTGCCCTGTACGCTGGTGCGGCCCTCGCTGCCCTACCTTCAAGGGCTGCTGCTGTTCGGGCTACTGGCGGCGTTCGTGTGGGGCGAGCGGATCCGCTCAGACGGTCTGCAGACGGCGTGCGCGGTCGCGGTACTCGCCGGGATCGGCGGCGCGATCCTGGCGCCGGGTCTCGACCAGCACAAGCCATGGCTCAACTACGAGGCGCTTGCGGGCAAAGTGTCAGTCGCTCACGTCGAGACCTTTACCTGGCGCCAGCAATACGGACCGCTGCACTGGCCGCGCACTGGCCACGAGGTGCTGGACGTCAAAGCGGCGCACGCGGAATACTGGAAGGCCGAGAACCTGAGCATCTTCACCGGCTACGGCTGGGCCCAGGGAACGCTCCCGAGCGACCAGTCGATTCCGCAGCCTGCCGCCGCGACGGTTAGCCGCTGGACACAGACGATCCGAGTGACGATCCGGGGCATGAACACGACCGACGTCATCGCCGCCGGGACCGCCGCCGCGCCGCAACAGCTCGCGGGGCCCGTCTTGCCAGGGGCGAGCCTCGGAACGTGGGCGAGAGAGAGCGCGCTGGGTCCAGGTAATAGCTATACGGTCCGCGTCTACACGCCCAGTCCAAATCCCGGCCAGCTCGAGCACGCCGGCGGCGCGTATCCGTCGACGCTGTCCGATTATCGCTCGCTGGCCCTTCCTAGATTCAGTACGCCCGACCACAGGTCCCTGGTGCCCGCTTCGACAGTCGTGTTTCCGAGCTTCCACTCCGGCCGGGCCGTGGACACGGCTGGCGGTGGCAACGGAGCGGCGATCCCGAGCGCCTCCCCCTACGCCCGCGCGTACGGGTTGGCGCGAGCGCTCGCGCGCCACGCGCGGACCCCCTATGACTACGTCGAGTCGGTTCTCGGCTACCTGCACCGCGGGTTCACCTACGGCGAGAATCCGCCGGTTTCGCAGTTCCCACTCGAGAGTTTCTTGTTCGCGAGCAAGGTCGGCTACTGCCAGCAGTTCTCAGGCGCGATGGCGCTGCTGTTGCGGATGGGCGGGATCCCGGCGCGTGTCTCGACCGGGTTCACAACTGGAAGCTATGACGCCACCAACCACCAGTGGATCGTTAGCGACATCGATGCGCACGACTGGGTAGAGGCTTGGTTTCCGCAATACGGATGGGTGCGCTTCGACCCGACGCCCGCGTCAGCGCCGGCCCGCAGCAGCGCAGGCATCCTTCCGGAGCTGCCGGGTGGATCATCTGGGATCATTAAAGTGCGAGCGCCCGTGCGCAAGGCCGAGACGACCGGGGCGTCGGCTGCCCGGACTGTCGCTTCTCGTCACTCCCACGGTTCGAACGCGATTGTGATCATCGTGCTGATCGCGCTGCTGGCCGCGCTTCTCCTCGTGGGGCGGGCTGCCGTGCGGATTAGCGAGCCGAGTACTGATGATCTGTTGGCCGAGCTCGAACGAGCGCTCAAGCGCGCCAGACGCCCGATCGGCGTCGGAGTCACGCTCGCCGCGCTCGAGCAGCGCTTTCGTTCTTCGCCTGAGGCAGCGGATTACATTCGCTCGCTTCGCCTGGCGCGCTTCGGCGGCCGGCCCGAGCCGCCGACGCTCGAGCAGCGTCGCGCGTTTCGCTCTCAGCTGGCCGCCGGCCTGGGACTGTCCGGGGCAATCCGAGCCATTTGGGCGCTGCCACCACGGTGCTATCTGCCGTCACGGTGGGCCTCTCGATTGCGGTTGAGAAGCGGCCACCGGGACGCCTAAACTGAGACCGATGGACGATGTATATGAGCTTTTCAAGCGCGGGACCGAGTTGTTGGAAGCGGGTCACAACCACCAGGCAACGGTTCCACTCTCGCGCGCGCGAGATCTTGCTCCCGATAAGACCTCGATCCGCGAGGCGCTCGGACGGGCGCTCTTCCATGCCCAGCGTTACGAGCAGGCTGCCGACGAGTTCCAGGCCGTAATCGATCGCGCGCCGACCAACGATTTCGCGCTCTTCTGCCTTGGCCGCTCATTGCAAATGCTCGGCCGCCACGCCGAGGCTCGCCAGCCGCTGGCGCTCGCCGCGTGCATGCAGCCGAACCGCCGCGACTACCGTCTATATCGGGATCGAGCGCGGGCGGCAGCCGCCCGTTCGTGAGTCGCGCCCCGGCTAGGCTGGTGCTACCCTGAGCAAACAGCTTGCGCGCCGGGCGCCTCCCGGTAGTTGTCAAGGAAGTGGGCGCTGGCCCGCTTTTTTTATGAGTTTTATGACGGAGGAGATCGTGAGCGCACTCCAAAACGAGATCGAAGAGAGGCTCGCCGCCACCGAGCCTGAAGTGGAGGTGCTTCTCGCTGAGCTGGTTTCCGGGAGGACGCTCCGGCTGTTCATCGATCATCCCGACGGAGTGACCCTCGCTCTCTGCGAGCGCGTCTCCGGCCGCCTGAACGACTATCGCGACCGCTACTCGCTCGAGGTGTCCTCTCCCGGTCAGGATCGGCCGCTAACCAAGCCCCAGCACTATTCGCGCTTTCTCGGCCGTCATGCGCGCCTTCGCCTGCGGGATGCCAGGCATGGTCACAAGAGCGTGACCGGCGAGCTCGTCGGCGCCTCAGACAGCGAGGTCACGATCGCCGCCGATGGCGCGATCCTCACGATCCCCTACGAGCAAATCGCCCGCTCCAACCTCGTCCCCGGAGTCTGAGCCACATGTCCAGAGAGATTCTCGAAGCCGTCAGGGGCCTCGCCGCCGAGAAGAACATCTCCTCCGAGAAGCTGATGGAAGCACTCGAGGACGCCCTGCTGTCGGCTTATAAGAAGACACCCGGATCGGCGCCGTACGCGAAGGTCGAGATGGACCGCGAGAGCGGCGATTTCCTCGTCTGGGAGTTGAAGATCCCGCCGGAGCTCGAGGAACAGCTGCTCGTCGAGGCGACCACCGAGCAACAGCCGACCGTGGATCCCGAGACCGGCGAGATGCGCGAACCGCCCGAGCCTGAGATCGATCTCGAGAAGCTCAAGGAGTACGAGGACCAGATCGAGACCGAGGACGTAACTCCCCACGACTTCGGACGGATCGCGGCTCAGACCGCCAAGCAGGTGATCCTCCAACGGATCCGCGAAGCGGAGCGCGACATGATGTATGAGGAGTATCGAGATCGTGTAGGCGAGCTGATCACCGGGATCGTGCAGCAATCAGACTCCCGTTACACGCTCGTTCAGCTGCGCGAGCGGGTCGAGGCGCTGCTGCCAAAATCCGAGCAGGTGGAAGGCGAGCGTTACGACCATTCGCAGCGGATCAAGGCCGTGATCAAGGACGTCTCGAACTCGACCAAGGGCCCGAGCATCATCGTCTCCCGGCGCGATCCTGAGCTGATCAAGTCGTTGTTCGAGCTAGAGGTCCCGGAAATCGCCGACGGCCTGGTCGAGATCACCGGCGTCGCCCGCGAGCCGGGCTACCGCTCGAAGATCGCGGTCGTCTCGCACGTCGACGGGGTGGATCCGGTTGGCGCCTGCGTCGGTCCGCGTGGTTCGAGGGTCCGGATGGTCGTGTCCGAGTTGCGCGGCGAGAAGATCGACATCATTCCCTACAACGACGAGCCTGCTCGGTTCGTGGCCAAAGCGCTGTCGCCGGCTCGCGTACGCGAGGTGCTGGTCGACGATGCCGGCAAGCAGGCGACCGTGATCGTGCCCGACGACCAGCTCTCGCTGGCGATCGGTCGTGAAGGGCAGAACGCACGCCTGGCGGCGCGCCTCACCGGATGGCGGATCGACATCCGCTCAGAGACCGAGTTCGCGGCCGAGGAAGCCGAGCACGGCTATGAAGAGGACGAAGCACAGGGCCGCTGCGCCGCGATTTTGACAAACGGTCGGCGCTGCCCGAACGCCGCACTACCCGGGTCACGCTACTGCGGCCTGGAAACTCATCAGGCGCTCGCAACCAAGGACACTGACCGCGTCGATGCCGTCAACGGCGACAGCGCTCCTCCGGGCGAGGTCGCCACCGGCGAACCTGCGGCTGAAGTGGACGACTCGCGGGCTGGCGCTTCATAGGCGATCTACACTGGACTTAGATGAACAAGCGTGTACACGAGATCGCTAAGGAACGTGGCCTGCCCGCCAAGGACGTGCTCGCGCGTCTGCGGGCCGCGGGCTTGAACGTCAAGGCTGCGTCCTCGTCGGTCGACGAGGACGCAGCATTACGCGCGCTTGGCAATGGCGGTGGCACATCTGGGGCCTCCGAGACGCCCGCTGAGAACGCGACCGAGAGCCGCTCCGATGGTGCCTCGGCAGAGCGCGGCCCCAACGGCGAGCCCCCGCACAAACGCCCGACGCGCGACTCGCTCCAAGGCGAGCGCCCCCCCGGTACCCCCGGCGGCCGGCGACGCGTGGTGATCGATTCGCAAGCTTCACGTCGTGCGTCTGCCGGCGGCGGACCCCCACAGTCCAACCAGCCACCGCGACGCCAGCGTCGCGGACGGCGCCGTCGCGGCATCTACGACGAGGAAGCAGAGTCCCGTCCGTCCGCAAGCACCGCGGTCGCAGAACCCAACGCAGTCCGGATCAACTCCGGATCCACAGTCAAGGACGTGGCCGAGTATCTCGACGTGCCGCTGCCCGAGGTGATGAAGAAGCTGATGGCGCTAGGTGAGATGAAGACGCTCACACAAACGCTCTCGGACGAAGCGATTCAGGTGCTCGCGGCTGAGCTCGGCAAGGAGGTTGAGATCGTTCACACCGGCGAGGAGACCGTGTCCGAGCCGGTGTTCCAGGACGCTGAAGAGGAGCTGGTCGAACGTGCTCCGGTGGTAACGATCATGGGCCACGTCGACCACGGCAAGACCTCGCTGCTGGACGCAATCCGCACAACCCAGGTCGCCGCCGGCGAGGCCGGCGGGATCACGCAGCACATCGGCGCCTACCAAGTCGACCACGGCGAGCGGAAGGTCACGTTCCTTGACACCCCGGGCCACGAGGCGTTCACGGCGATGCGTGCCCGCGGGGCGAAGGTGACCGATATCGCCGTGATCGTGGTCGCGGCCGACGATGGGGTCAAGCCGCAGACGCAGGAGGCAGTGGACCACGCCAAGGAGGCGGACGTCCCGATGATCGCCGCGGTCAACAAGATCGACAAGGAAGGGGCCGACCCAACCCGCGTGCGCTCGGAAATGAGCCAGCTTGGGCTCCAGCCGGTCGAGTGGGGCGGCGACACCGACTTCGTCGATGTCTCGGCTCGGACCAAGCAGGGGCTCGACGATCTCCTCGACACGATCGTGGCGATGGCCGAGCTCATGGAGCTGCGCGCCAATCCGGAGGCTCCGGCGTCCGGAACCGTGATCGAGTCCAAGCTCGATCCCGGCCGAGGGCCAGTTGTCACGATCCTGATTGGCCGGGGAACGTTGGAGGTCGGTGATGCGCTTGTCGCCGGAGCCCACTGGGGCCGAGTCCGGGCGATGCACGATTTCCTTGGCAACCGTGTCGCGCAGGCCCTGCCCGGCGAGCCAGTCGAGGTGCTCGGCTTTGATGGCGTACCCGAGGCCGGCGAGCACGTCCGCGTGGTGGATCACGAGCGCCGCGCCCGTCAACTTGCCGGCGAGCGTGCGTCCCGCCTAAAGGCCGAGTCGCTTGCCCGCCGCGCCGGCAAGAAGGTCTCGCTCGAGGACATCTTCAAGAGCGGTGTGCAAGAGCTGAACCTGCTGATCAAGGCCGACGTTGCAGGATCGCTCGAGGCGATCGAGGACGAAATCGCGAAGCTTCCGCAGGACGAGGTGTCGGTCAACACGATCCGGGGTGCGGTCGGTGGCGTGACCGAGTCCGACGTGATGCTCGCCTCGGCATCGGACGCCGTGATCCTCGCCTTCAACGTGCGGCCCGTCGGTGACGCCCGCGCGCTCGCCGAACGCGAAGGTGTCGAGATCCGCCACTACTCCGTTATTTACCGTGCGACCGAAGAGCTTCGCAGCGCAATGCAGGGAATGCTCGCACCCGAGGAGGTGGAAGAGACGCTCGGCCAGGCCGAGGTGCGTCAGATCTTCCGCGCTTCGCGTGTCGGGACGATTGCCGGCTCCCACGTCACCGAAGGCAGGGTCGCGCGCGGATCGAAGGTCAGGCTGGTCCGCGACGGAAGGGTCGTTTACGACGGCCAGATCGCCAGCCTCCGTCGCTTCAACGAGGATGCGCGCGAGGTCGCTGCCGGATACGACTGCGGCATCGTGCTCAGGGACTTCGCCGACCTCAAGGAAGGCGACGTGCTCGAGACGTACGCAACCCGTCAGGTCGAGCGCGAGCTCGTCTAGAGGACCGATGGATGTCTGCGGGCGGCTTCGTTGCCGTGCTCGTTATCGAGTTGCATTTCCCGCACGCCGGGAGTCTGAAAAGCAAGCGCAAGGACCTGTCATCGATCAAGGCACAGCTTCACGGGCGGCTCGGCGCCGCCGTCGCAGAGGTCGATCATCAGAACGCCTGGCAACGCTCGACGCTGACCGCTGCGCTGACTGGCGGCTCATTCGCAACGCTGTCCGCTGCAGCCGACAAACTGGAGCGATGGCTGCAGGCGCGGTGGCCGGATGGAGCCCGAGTGGAGCGCGTTGTCGTGTCGCTGGAGGATCTCCGCGACGTCGTTCCTCGATTCGGCGTGGAGGAATAGGATGCGGCGCCAACCACGCATGCGTCGCGTCGATGAGGCAGTACGCGCTGTGCTCAGCGACGCGATTGCAAAAGATCTCCTTGACCCTCGGGTTGGATTCGTGACAGTGACCGGTGTCGAGACTAGCCCAGACCTCCGCCACGCTCGGGTGTACGTGAGCGTCCTTGGCGATGCTGCTACGCGATCGCAGAGCCTGATCGGCTTGCGCTCCGCACACGGCTTCTTGCAGGGTCGAGTCGCGACCGAGCTGAGGCTCAAGCACACGCCGACGCTGACCTTCGCCTATGACGACTCTGTCGACCGCGGGATGCGGATCTCACAGCTGATCGACCGGCCCCAGGAGCGGGGCGATGCCTGAGAATGGCAACCGCTCAAGCCGCGAGGCGGTGCTCGAGGACCTCCGTGGCGCCGACAAGCTGATCCTGGTTTCGCACGAGAACCCCGACGGTGACGCGCTCGGGTCGCTGATCGCGATGCAGGAAATCGTCACTGCGCTGGGCAAAGACAGCGTGATGTTCATCGACGCGAGCAATATCCCACTCCCCCAGGAGTACCGGTTCCTGCCACTCCCGGGGCTGGTCAGCGCACCCCCGAGCGATCTGCCCGAGCGCACGATCGTGTTCCTGGATTGCGGCAATCTCGAGCGCAATCCAGCCGAGGCCCTCCAGCGTCCGGGGGCGCGCATCCTCAATATCGATCACCATCACGACAATACGCGCTTCGGCACCGTCAACCTCGTCGTCCCGGAGGCATCCTGCACCGCGGAGATCATCTGGGACCTGCTGGACGCACTTGAGGTGAACCCGACGGTAACCATCGCGGAGGCGCTGTATGTCGGGCTGATCACGGACACCGGGCGCTTCATGTACAAGAACACCGGCCCGCGTGCCCACCTGATGGCCGCGGCACTGATCGAGGCGGGCGTCGAACCGCACGAGATCTACCGGCGGGTGTACGAAGGATTGCCCTACGGCAAGCTGGCCCTGCTGGCTCGCGGACTGGCGAACGTCGAGCGCTATGACGGCGGGACGTTGACCGTCACCTCCTTGAGCGCCCAGGACTTCAGCGAATCCGAGGCTGAGGAGAGCTACTCCGAGGGAGTGATCGATCATCTTCGAGCGGTGCACGGCACCGCCGTCGCCGCCCTGGTTCGCGACCGCATCGGCGACACGAACGGGTCGAACCTGCGCAAGGTCTCGCTGCGGGCCAGCGACGATCGGGTCGACGTTTCCCGGATCGCGCGCGCGCAGGGCGGAGGCGGTCATCGCCAAGCCGCGGGCTTTACGACCGCGATGGACTGGGACGAGCTGGTCCCGTTCCTGCGGGAGGCGGTGGCGCAGCAGCTGGCTGCAGTTTCGTGATCGACGGCGTCCTGCTGTACGACAAGCCGGCAGGGATCACCTCTCACGACGCCGTTGCGCGCGTCCGGCGAAGCTTCGGGCGAGGCGTGAAGGTTGGGCACGCGGGGACGCTCGACCCGTTCGCGACTGGTCTGTTGCTGATCCTGCTTGGCCGCGCGACCCGTGTGCAGCGATTCCTGATGGCATTGCCCAAAACCTATGAGGCCACGGCCCGGTTCGGGGCCGTTTCGAGCACGGGCGATCCGGACGGAGAGATCGTCCATACGGGCATCGTGCCCGTAGGGGACCTACAGCTGCCGAGCGGGACAATCCGCCAGCGGCCACCGGCGTACTCGGCGGTGAAGGTCAGTGGGCGGCGCGCGTACGCGCTCGCCCGTGCCGGGGTGGAGGTAGAGCTGCCGGAGCGGGAGGTTGAGATCTACTGCTTCCGGGAACTTGACCGGGACGGCGCGCACAGGCGATTTCTGATCGAGTGCTCGTCAGGCACCTACGTGCGAAGTCTGATCGCCGATCTCGGCGACGCCTATTGCGAAGCGCTGCGGCGCACGCGGATCGGTCGTTTTGAAGTCAGGCAGGCAGATCACAATCGGGTTGTGGACCTCGACACGGCGCTGGATTTCCTGCCCGAGCTGCGACTCGACGCCGAGCGCGCCCGCCGTGCGAGCCATGGAGGGACCGTCGAGGCCTGCGCGTCCGGCTTGGTCAGGTTGATGGACGACGCCGGGCTGATCGCGCTCGGCGAGCCGCTCCAGGACGGCCGCGCCGTGCGGCCGATCGTCGGGTTTCGAGGCTGAGCCCCGCGCAGCCTCCTGGCGCGCGCGGAAGTCTCTACGCTTGCGCGCCGATGCGGATCACCAAGTTCACAGATGCAGAACCGCGCCCTCGGAAGATCGCGGTGGGCGAGTTCGACGGGGTCCACCTTGGCCACCGGGAGGTGATCCGGGGCAATGACACCGTGCTCACGTTCGAGCCGCATCCGCTTCGTGTGGTGCGCCCGGAAGCGGCACCCAAACTGCTGACCAGCCTCGAGGCGAAGGCGGAGCTGATCGAGGGGCTCGGAGTCGAGGAGCTCGTCGTGATTCCCTTCGACAAAGGGTTCGCGCATCAGAGTGCTCGTGAGTTCATCGACCTCGTGCTCGTGGAGCGCCTGCAGGCCACCCATGTCTCGGTCGGCGAGAACTTCCGGTTCGGACATCTCGCGAGCGGGGATCCCGAGCTGCTGGCCGCCGACGGACGGTTCGAACTGCGGGTTGTCCCGCTCGTGGAGGTGGACGGGGAGATCGTATCCTCTAGTCATATCCGTGGCCTGGTGCTGGTGGGTGATGTAGGCCTCGCCGCCCGCTTTCTCGGCGCGCCGTTTCAGCTTCGAGGCGAGGTGGTCCGGGGCGAGCAGCGTGGGCGCACACTCGGCTTTCCGACCGCCAACATCGTGCCCGACGAGGACCTGGTGTGCCCGGGCCACGGGATCTACGCGGCGCGCGCGAACGAGGACTGCACCGCGGTCAGCATCGGCGTGCGGCCGACGTTCGGCACCGGTCGCGCCGTACTCGTCGAGGCGTACGTGCTTGACCGCCAGATCGACCTATACGGGCAAATCCTCAAGCTCGACTTCCTGGAGCGATTGCGCGGCGAGCGGCGATTCGAATCGTCCGAGGCGCTGGTCAGGCAAATGCACCAAGACGCGGAGCGGGCCCGCGAGCTGTGCCGGAAGGCTCCCACAGACGGGTTCCAGTGAGCGCCACTCTGCTAGCCTCACCCACCGCATGACGCTGACTAAGGAACGCAAGCAGGAACTGGTCGATAAGTTCGGCGATGGCGCGACTGACACCGGCAAGGCCGAGGTCCAGATCGCGATGCTCACCGACCGGATCAACCATCTCACCGACCATCTGCGCACCCACAGCAAGGACCACCATTCCCGGCGTGGTCTGCTGATGCTCGTCGGGCGCCGCCGGCGTTTCCTGAACTATCTCCAGCGCACAGACCTCGAGCGCTATCGCGCCCTCGTGCGTGAGCTCGGCCTGCGGAAGTGAATCCGATCGCGCCCGGAACCTCGGCGCCCCAGTTCACGCTGCGCCGCGAAGACGGGAGCGAGTTCACGCTCGCCGACCTTAAGGGCCAGACGACCGTCCTGGTCTTCTATCCATTCGCGTTCAGTCCGGTGTGCACCGACCAGCTGAACCTCTACGAAGAGGTGCTCGACGAGTTCAAGGCGTCCGGAACGACCCTGTACGGCGTGTCCTGCGACGCGACCTACTCGCAGACGGCGTTCCGCGAGAAGCTCGGTGTGACGATCGAGCAGCTGTCGGACTTCGAGCCCAAGGGTGAGGTCTGCCGGGCCTTCGGCGTCTACCATCCTGGCGGATTCCCGCAGCGGGCGCTTGTCCTCGTCGGCCCCGACGGCGTCGTGAGCTGGAGTTATCAGGCGGCCTCTCCCGGTGATCTGCCGGGAGCGAACCTGATCTTCGACGCTCTCAGTGGCTGACCTCGGTTCCGCGCCGGTTCCCGAGTTATCCGGCGAGGACCATGTGCGTGGACCCGCTGGCGCGCCGCTCGTGATCGAGTACGCCGATTTCGAGTGCCCGTTCTGCGCCACCGTGAACGCCAAGCTCGCGACCCGCCGCCTGCGGCGTGCATTCCGGCACTTTCCAGTTCGCTCCAGCCATCCGAGGGCCTGGGCCGCGGCCTGCGGCGCCGAAGCCGCTGCCCTTCAGGGCCACTTCTGGGAAATGCACGACTCCCTATTCGCTGATCAGGGGCGACTCGAGGATCCCCACCTCTGGGAGCGGGCGCGGACCCTGGGTCTCGACCTCGAGCGGTTCGACACCGATCGCCGCAGCGACGCGGTCCTGGCGCGGGTGCGCCGGGACTTCCAGTCGGGGGTACGAGCAGGCGTCGTCAGCACCCCGACGCTATTCAGCGCTGGTGAGTTGTATGCCGGACGGATCGGCGAGCCGACGCTCGAGCGTCTGGCCGGCGACGACTGACTCGGGGCAGCCAGGGGGTTAGGCGCTCTTGGCGGCGAGGCGCCCGTGGGCGCGCTCGAAGTCCTCGATCGTAATCGTGCGGCCGCGCAGCGGCTGGGCCGAGGCCGCCGGGCTCAGTGCGCCCCGAACGAGATCGAGCGCCCGCAACGTGATCCCCTGATCCACTTCCTGGAACGCCATCGACGCCACGCAGACACCCTTGATCATCATCAGGAGCCGCCCACGCGCACGCACCCGCGACCCCACCGCCGATCGACCTGTGTGCCCCGCCCGCTACCATCACTTCCGTTCGGAAAAAAGAAGAGAAACGAAGAACTCCGCCGACCGAAGGGCGGAGCAGAAGGGAAACTGAATATGTCTGACGCCGTTACGCGCGTCTCCGTCGAGATCGAGGGCAAGGAGATCTCGTTTGAGACCGGCAGGCTGGCCAAGCAGGCCTCCGGCGCCGTTGTCGTTCGTGCGGGCGACACCATGGTCTTGTGTACCGCGACTGCGGGCAATCTCCGGGACGTCGACTTCCTCCCCCTTACCGTCGACATCGAGGAGCGTATGTACGCGGCCGGGAAGATTCCCGGCTCGTTCTTCAAGCGCGAAGGCCGCGCGGGGGAGAAGGCGACGCTGGGGGCGCGACTGATCGATCGTCCGATCCGGCCCCTGTTCCCCAAGGGCTGGCGCTATGAGACGCAGATAGTCGCGCTGCCGATCTCTGTCGACCACGTCAACCCCTACGACATCCTCGCGATGAATGGCGCCTCGGCGGCGCTGATGATCTCGCACATCCCGTTCCCCGCTCCCGTTGGCGCGGTCCGGATCGGCAAGATCGACGGAAACTTCGTGGTCAACCCCGACGAGGAGGACCTTGTCGACAACACCGACCTCGATCTGATCGTCGCCGGCACCGAGGACGCGATCCTGATGGTCGAGGCGGGCGCGAACGAGATCCCTGAGGCGGAGATTCTCGATGCCCTCGACATTGCCCATGACGAGATCAAGAAGCTTTGCCGTGCCCAGCACGAGCTGGCCGAGAAGGCCGGCAAGGAGAAGGTCGAGGTTCAGATTCCGCAGGTGGATCCCGATCTATACGAGCAGATCAAGGCCTCCCACGGGGCGGCGCTCGACGCTGCCACCCAGGTCGAGGACAAGCTCGCCCGGCAGGAGGCCTCCAAGGCCGTCGAGGAGGAGGTGCTCACCAGGTACTCCGGGGATCCCGAGGCAGAGACGTTCGCCGGGTACCGCCAGAAGGCACAGCTCGCGTTCGACAAGCTCGAGAAGACGCTGATCCGCGAGCGGATCGCCGTGCACAAGAAGCGTCCCGATGGCCGCAGCTCCGAGGAGATCCGTCCGATCTCGGTCGAGGTCGGCGTCGCGCCTCGCGCGCATGGCTCGGCGCTGTTCACCCGCGGTCAGACACAGGCCCTGAGCGTTGTGGCGCTCGGCACGACGCGAGAGGAGATGCGCTTGGACACGCTCGGTCTCGAGACTGCAAAGCGCTATTTCCACCACTACAACTTCCCGCCATTCTCGGTCGGGGAGGCTGGTTTCATGCGCGGTCCTAAGCGCCGCGACATCGGCCACGGCGCACTCGCTGAGCGAGCACTGGTGCCGATGATTCCAACCCAGGAAGAGTTCCCGTACACGATTCGGGTGGTGTCAGACATCCTCGAGTCCAATGGCTCATCTTCGATGGCCTCGGTGTGCGGCTCGACGCTGTCGCTAATGGATGCCGGGGTGCCGATCAAGAGCCCGGTCGCGGGAATCGCGATGGGTCTGATCAAGGAGGGCGATGACTACATCATCCTCACCGACATCGCCGGCGTCGAAGACCATCTCGGTGACATGGACTTCAAGGTCGCCGGCACCGAGCAGGGGATTACCGCGCTGCAGATGGACATCAAGATCACCGGCGTTACGTTCGAGATCCTGCGGGACGCGCTCGCGCAAGCGAAGGTCGCACGTCGCTTCATTCTCGGCGAGATGGGCAGGGTGATCGACGTGCCGCGGACGGAGCTCTCCAAGCATGCGCCGCGGATCTCGACGATCCAGATCGATCCCGAGAAGATCGGACTCCTGATCGGCAAGGGTGGAGAGACGATCCGCTCCCTGCAGGAGGAGTTCGAGGCCCAGATCGACGTCAACGACGAGGGACAGGTGCTCGTCTACGCCTCCGACGGCGAGCGCGGCGACGCGCTGGTCGATCGGATCCGAGCGATGACCAAAGAGGTCGAGGTCGGAGATGAGTTCACCGGGAAGGTCGTAAAGACGACGACTTTCGGCGCGTTCATCGAGCTCTCGAAGGGAACCGACGGACTGCTGCACATCTCCAACGTCGCACCGGGTCGCCGGATCGACAGCGTCGAGGACGTCCTGAACAAGGGCGACGAGCTGAACGTGCGCGTGGTCGAGGTCGACCGGGAGCGTGGCCGGATCGGCCTGCGGCTGGCGGAGGACCCAGAAGTTGCCGGCAAGACGGTTGAGGAGCTCGCGGCCGTTGGCAGTGGCGACAGCGGTCCCCCGCGGCGCGATCGTGGCAGCCGCGACGGGCGCGACCGGGACCGCGGTCCTAGAGGTCCGCGGGATCGTGGGCGTGATGGTGATCGCGGGCGCGTGCGCGACCGCGACCCTGAGCGGCGCTCCTAGGCGTGGCGCTTGAGCACCGACTGACGACGCTCCCCTCGGGCGTCCGGATCGTGACGGAGGCAATGCCCTCCGTCCGATCCGTCGCGCTCGGTTTCTGGGTTGGCACAGGCTCCCGCGGCGAAACCGAGGAGCAGGCTGGGCTATCGCACCTGCTCGAGCATCTTCTGTTCAAGGGCACCGCCAAGTACGGATCGCTCGAGATCGACCAGATCTTCGACGCGATGGGCGCCGAGCTCAACGCCGGCACCGGTAAGGAGACCACCTCGGTCTACGCGCGCGTGATCGACCAGCATCTTGCTGAGGCCTTCGATGTGATGGCCGATATGGTGTTTCGACCGAGCCTCGACGACCTCGATTCCGAGCGTGCAGTGATTCTCGAGGAGATCGCGATGTACGAGGATGACCCGCAGGAGAAGGTGTTCGACGTGTTCGGCGAAGCGGTGTTCGGCGATCATCCGCTCGGACGAGCGATCATCGGCCGCGCACCGGTGATCGCGGAGGCGCCGCCTGAGCAGATCGCGAGCTTCCATGCCGCCCGGTACGTGCCCGGTAACGTCGTGATCGCCGCCGCCGGCGCGATCGATCACGACGCACTGGTAGAGCTCGCCTCCTCGCGGGTGCCCGCCACCAACGGTTCGGTCGCGCCGGAGACGAAACCCGCCCCGGAGCTGGCGGCTGCACGGCGGCGCTTTGAGCGCAAGGAGACCGAGCAGTACCACTTCTGTCTTGGCGGCGCGGGCCTCTCACGCCACGATGAGCGCCGGTTCGCGTTGCGTGTGCTGGACACGATCTTCGGCGGGACCACGTCTTCGCGGCTGTTTCAAGAGATTCGCGAGCGTCGCGGACTGGCATACGCCGTGTACTCGTTCACGAGCGCTTACCGCGATGCCGGCCAGGTCGGTCTGTACATCGGGACCCGCGGCGAGAACCTCGTGGAGGCGCTCGCGGTCGTCGGGACGGAGTTCGCGAGACTCAGGGAGCAGGCTGCCACGGAGGAGGAGCTCCAGCGCGCAAAGGAGAACCTCAAAGGACGGGTCGTGCTGTCGCTCGAGTCCACCGGAGCGCGGATGAACCGACTCGGCTCGGAGGTGCTGGCCCAAGCGCCGTTGCTGTCGCTCGATGATCTTGTGGAGCGGATCGACGCCGTGTCGATCGAAGACCTCTCGGCGCTGGTCGAAGAATTGTGGGCGCCCGACCGCCTGTCCGCTGCCGGAATCGGTCCGGACGAGGAGCGCTTCGACGAGGCGGTGTCGGCGGTAGTCGCCGCCGAGGTCCTCCATTGATCAGAGTTGCCGTCGCAGGTGCTGCCGGGCGCATGGGCAAGACCGTGTGCAGCGCGGTTCAGAGTGCTGACGATATGGAGTTGGTCGCCCGCGCCGACCCGGCGCTGGGAGCTTCGCTGACCCAGGCGCTCGCCGAGGGCCCCGAAGTGCTCGTCGATTTCACTGTTCCGGAGTCGGCCGCCGCAAACGCGCGTGAGGCGGCCGCCGCGGGGGTGCACGTTGTGATCGGGACGACCGGCTTCGATCTCGAGCTCATCTACGGGCTAACCGGCGCGAACGTATTTGTCGCTCCAAACTTCGCGATCGGCGCTGTGCTGATGATGCAGTTCGCCGCGGAGGCGGCAAAGCACATGGCGCGAGCCGAGATCATCGAGCTGCACCATGACCGTAAGCTCGACAGGCCGAGCGGTACCGCGGCCCGCACCGCGGCGCTGATGGGGGGTGAGGTGCCAATCCATTCGGTCCGTCTCCCAGGATTGGTCGCCCATCAAGAAGTGATCCTCGGCGATGTCGGCCAGACGCTCACGATCCGGCACGACTCGACCGACCGCGAGTCGTTTATGGCTGGCGTGCTGCTGGCGATCCGGCGCGTAGGCGGGCTGACGGAGTCTCCCGTGGTCGGGCTCGAGCGGTTGCTGTAGCAGATTGGTCAACGTCGATGTGCATGGCGTCTGTATACAAATAGGTTCTGAGATTTGGCCCCGCTGGCCAATCATCGACGCGGGCACATTTCCGGTTCGTTAAGACTGGAGCGCCCTCGCGCTGATTCGGTTTGCGCCGCTGGTCGGCGCGCTATCTTGTGAGCGCTAACACTTTCGACCAACCGGAGGGTCGCTGTGGCCTGGAAGCGCAATATCCTCGTCGTCGCCAACGTGACCGCCACGTCCGAAGAGTTGCTCGATGCGCTCCAGGCGCGCGCCCAGCAATCGCCTGCCAGCTTCACCTTGATCGTCCCGGCGACACCGTTCGGAGGCGGCCGTTCGGCGGCCGCTGAGCACCTGCGGGCCGCCGTCGAGTCGCTCCGAGCGGTAGGGCTAGAGGCCGAGGGCGCCGTTGGCGATGCCGATCCAGCCGTGGCCGTAACCGAGGCTTGGGATCCCAAGCACTACGACGAAATCATCGTCTCGACGCTTCCGATGCGCCTCTCGAAGTGGCTGCGGGCGGGACTGCCGGAGCGGATCGGGCGACTGACGGGCGCCCCGATCACTCATGTCGTCTCGCGTCCCCCCAAGCCCGAGATCGAAGCTGCGCCCGTGCCGGTGGCCACCGCCGCGAGCGCCCGCCTCGGTCCCTTGTCGGTGCTCGCCTGGGGTCCCCGCAAGCCGTAGTTCCTCACGCTGGCAAGAGGCGACGCCAGCCCCTGCGATAATTGAGCATGATGACTGCGAGTCTCGGCGCAATCTTCACGGCCATGGTCACGCCGTTCGACGACGAAGGACGCGTCGACCAAGAAGCGGCCGTGCGGCTGATGAACCACCTGGTCGACCACGGCGCAGACGGCTTGGTTGTGTGCGGGACGACCGGAGAGGCATCGACGCTCTCCGACGAGGAGCACCTCGGCATGATCGGCTTGGCGGTCGAGCAGCTCGGCGAGAGATGCAAGATCGTCGCCGGGGTCGGCTCGAACGACACGCGCCACGCGGTCTACCTCACCGAGCACGCGACTGAGCTCGGAGCCGATGCCCTGCTGGCGGTCAACCCCTATTACAACCGGCCGAGTCGCCGCGGGATAGTGCGTCACTATGAGGAGGTCTCCCGCGCGACCGACCGGCCGATCGTGCTGTACAACATTCCCCAGCGCACTGCGGCCGACATGTCGAACGACCTGCTAGCCGAGCTCGCCCAGCTCGAGAACATCGTCGCCGTCAAGCAGGCCAACCCCGCCAATCTCGCCCCCATCGACGGTTTGCAGATCTACGCGGGCAACGACGACTTACTGGCCGACGTACTCGACATGGGGGAGGCGGGCGGGATTCTCGTCGCCAGCCACCTCTTCGGCGAGGAAATGCGCCGGATGGTGGACGAGCCCGAACGGCGGCGGGAGATCGACCAGAGCTTGCAGGACGTTTACCGTGACCTTGGGGTTGCCCCGCTCGCATGCAGCGTCAAGGCGGCGCTCAATCTGCTCGGTCTCGGGGTCGGCGTGCCTCGGCTGCCCTACGTCGGCCTCGATGAGCGGGAGACCGCGATCGTGCGCGACATGCTCGAGCGGCACGGCATGCTCACGACAGCGTGAGTAGCACCCTGCGCGTCCTGCCGCTCGGCGGTCTGGGAGAGATCGGCAAGAACATGACGGTCATCGAGTACGAGGACCGGATCGTGGTCGTCGACACGGGCTTGCGGTTCCCGACCGCCGAAATGCTCGGGATCGATCTGGTGCTACCGGACTTCAGCTACCTGCGAGAGCGGGCGCAGAACATCGAGGCGATCGTCGTGACGCACGGCCACGAAGACCACCTCGGCGCGCTTCCCTGGGTTCTGCGCGAGCTCGGGGCGGAGCATGCACCCACCGTCTACGGCGGGCGGCTCACGATCGCGATGGCCCGCTCGAAGCTCGATGAGCACAAATTGCGCGAGGCGCCCCTCGAGGACCTGGAGCCAGGCGAGGAGATCACCGTCGGACCGTTCGCGGTCGAGCTGATCCACATGACCCACTCGATCCCTGACTCCTGCGCCGTGGCCCTCACGAACGAGCTCGGTACGGTGCTCGTCACCGGCGATTACAAATTCGACCAGACGCCGGTCGACGGCCCACCGGCCGACGTGTCACGGCTCGCGGAGCTAGGTCGGGAGGGACTGCTGCTGCTGTGCGGCGATTCGACCAACGCCGACCGCCCCGGCTTCTCGCCCTCCGAGCGCGAGGTCGGGCCTCATCTTGAGGAGGCGTTCGCGCGGGCGGAGGGGAGGATCATCGTGACCAGCTTCGCATCGAACATCCATCGGGTCCAACAGGTCGTCGACGCCGCAGCCGCGTTGGGACGCAAGGTGTCGCTCGTCGGGCGCTCGATGCGCAAGAACGTGAACATCGGGCGCTCGCTCGGGCACATCGAGATTCCCGAGGGGATGCTGATCCAGCCGCAAGAGGTCGGGGACTGGCCTGATCACAAGGTGGTCGTGATCTCGACCGGCTCCCAGGGCGAGCCGCTATCGGCGCTGCGGCGGATGGCGCACGATGACCATCGGGCGATCAAGCTCCATCGTGGCGACACCGTCGTGTTCTCGGCGACGCCGATCCCTGGCAACGAGCGGGCGGTCAACGAAACTGTCGACCGCCTCTACCACATCGGTTGCGACGTGATTACCCCGCGCGATGCGCCTATCCACGCCTCGGGTCATGGCTACGAGGAGGAGCTGAAGCTGATGCTGAATCTCGTTAAGCCTCGCTACGTGATGCCGATACACGGGGACCACAAGCGATTGCACCTGCACGCCCAGCTCGCCGATGCCGTCGGCATCGATCCCGACGACGTATTCCAGGGCGAGAACGGCCTGCCGCTCGAGCTCAACGCCCGCGGTGCCCGATTTGGCGATCAGGAGCAATCGGGGATGATCTTCGTCGACGGGGTCGACATTGGAGACCCCAGCGACGTCGCGCTCCGAGACCGGCGGATGCTGTCGGCTGACGGCATCTTCATCGTCGTCGCGACCGTCTCCGAGCAGACCGGGGAGTCAGTCGTGCCGCCGGAAGTGATCTTCCGCGGCGTCCCGTTCATCGAACACGGCGACGGAGTCGTGCAGGAGATACGCGATGAGGTAGAGCGGTCGCTTGCCGCCGCCGCCAGCGCCGGCGTGCGCGCGATCGACCTGCTACAGCAGGAGCTCCACGACGACCTCGCCGCGTTCGTCTACGACCGGCTGCGGCGCCGGCCGATGGTCCTGCCAGTGGTTGTGGAGGTCTGATCCGGGGCTTCGAGTTCCCCATCCCGGGCGAGTGCCCCGACGGCGCTTGGGATCCGGATCACGAACCTCGTGCCCTGACCGTTGTGGGCACGCTCAAGCACCACGGTGCCCCCGTGCGACTCCGCCACCGCACGAACGATCGCCAGACCGAGTCCTGACCCGCGGCCACCGTCACCTCCGCCACGCACGAACCGGTCGAACACCCGCCGCTCGATCCCGGCGGGGATGCCCGGACCATCGTCCTCGACGATCAGTGTCGCTGTCCCGTGATCGGTAAACGTAAAGGCCCACACGTGCGTTCCGGGCGGCGTGTGACGGACGGCATTTTCGATCAGGTTCAGCGTCAGGCGGTGCAGGTCATCCTGGACACCGGCGACGATGGCGGGCTCGGCCTGGATCGAGACCTCGTGTTCATCGGCTACCGAACCGAGTTCCGAAGCGGCCTCGGTCAGCACCTCCGCGAGGTCGGTTGGTCTGCGCGGCTGCACGCGCTGCGCATCGGCGCGGGCTAGCAGCAGCAGGTCTCCCACCAGCCGGCGCATCCGCCGGGTTGAGCGCAGGGCCGCCTGAGCGGACTCTGCCTGCTCGCCACCAAGCTCTTCGGCGAGCAATTCGAGGTTGGCAAGCACGCTGGTGAGGGGGGTGCGGAGCTCATGGGAGGCGTCAGCGACGAACTCGCGCTGGCGCTCGAGCATCGCCTCGGTCTCACCGCGGGCGGCGCCGAGGGCGATCAGCATGCCCTCGAGTGTGCGGGCGAGCTCCGCGACTTCGTCGTGGGCCTCGGGATGCGGTAACCGCCGCCGCGGATCTCGCGTACGCTCGACCTCGCGGGCGGCGTCGGTCAGCTGGACGATTGGACGCATCGCGCGCTGCGCGGTGGCGAGTCCAGCGAGAAGCGCCAGCACCGTGCCGCCGAGCACGCCCAGCAGTAGGAAGAAACGGACACGCGAGAGCGTGTGCTCGACGTCGGACACCGGTCGGGCATAGAGCAGTGTCAGCTCACCGTAGTCCGGCTCGACGGAGAGTGAACGTACCGCCACCCGATAGCCCGTCTGCGTGAACATCCCGGAGGTCTGGGGCGGGGCAGCGGTGAACAGCGATGTGTCGAGGGGGGCCTTGGCTCCCTTCTTCAGTACCTGATCCTGGGTGCAGAGCAGGTCGGCCTGGTCGAAGATCCGGATCTGCGCATGCTCGGCGCTGGCGTAGTCGCTCAGGTGCACGTGGGCACGCTTGCACTGCAGCTTGGGCCCCTCAAACCTCAGCTTGTGGTTCAAGCCTTCGTGGAGCTGGTCGGCTGCCGAGTTGACCTCGTTATTGAACTGACCGACCACCTGCCGGTCCGTCAGCACCCCGACGATCGCCGCGAACGCAGCCAGGATCACGAAAGTCAACACCGCTGAACCGCCCGCCAGCCGCCAGCGGATCGGCAGCGACCTATACGCGGAGAACGTAGCCCGCGCCGCGGATTGTGTGTAGGAGCCGAGGCTCGCCACTGGCTTCAAGCTTCCTTCGCAGGTTGGAGACAAACACCTCGATCGTGTTCGTCATTGAGAACGGGTCATAGCCCCAGACTTCGTCGAGCAGGCGTTGGCGCGAGACCACGATTCGTTCGTTGCGCATCAGGTACTCGAGTAGCTCGAACTCGCGCTGCGTGAGATCGATCGTGCGGTCGGCGCGGGTGACCTCGTGGGTGTCCGGATTGAGCTTCAAATCGCTTACGGTGAGCGTCGCCTGGCCTCTCGGCGGACGACGTCTGAGCAGCGCCCGCAACCGGGCAAGCAGCTCCTGGCGCTCGAACGGTTTAACCAGATAGTCGTCGGCTCCGGCGTCGAGGCCCTCGACCCGCGCCTCGAGCGCGTCGCGCGCCGTCAACACGAGGATCGGGACGTCGTCGGTCTCCCGAAGCGCCTTGGCAACGTCGATCCCGTCCATCCCCGGCAGTCCGAGATCGAGGATCACGAGATCAGGCAGAAATCCGTGGGCCAGATCGAGCGCGACGATGCCGTCTCCTGCGATCTTCACGTCGTAGCCCTCCATCCGCAGGGAGCGCTGCAACACGTGGGCAATCGCGTCGTCGTCCTCGACAACCAAGACTCGTGGTGGGCGCTCGTAGTCCGCCATCTTAGATAGATGGTACGGCCGCCGATTGTCGCGTGTTCCGAAGATTTAGTGCGCCTTGATACAGGGCAGGAGGCCAGCCCCGCCCGTCGAAGCAGTGAAGTCGCGACATGGCCACCCGCCGCAGGAAGAAGCCGCCACCCAAGCGCGCCAAGCGCTCGCTGCTTGCGAGTTATCGATTCGCGCTGCCGCGGCCGCACCTCGAGCTCGAGCCTCACCACTTCGACATTCTTGCCCTCGCCGTGATCGCCGTCGGGGTGTTTCTGGGGGGAGTCGTATACCTGCACTGGGCGGGGGGAGCGCTTGGGAATGGGGCAGTTCAGGGCGTGCGGTTCCTGTTCGGGGTACTTGGCTACGCGATCCCGGCGGTGCTGATCGCCGGCGCTGCGCTGATTCTGCTCCGTGAGCTGCGACCGCCGGCTAGGCCTTTACGAACCGGCACGCTGTGCTTGCTGGCGGCTCTCACGCTCGCGCTTGCCGCGGGCACGCTTGGGCTCGGTCCGGGGCGGACGCCGGCGGCGATCTTCTGGCACCCGGCGGCGTTCAAGACCAGAGGCGGGGTGCTCGGTCAAGCCGAGCTGTGGGTCTCTTCCCATCTGCTCTCCTCGCTCGGAGCCAACATTCTGGCTGTCTTCCTGCTGATCGCCGGTCTGATCCTGGTGACCGGTGCCACGCTAGGCGGAATCCTTCGCGCGACCGGCACGACCGTTGCCGGAACCAGCCGTGCGCTCAAGCGTTCAACCGAGGACCTCGCGGCGACGGTCTCGCGCCGGCCGACGATCGAGGCGGCTCGCGCCACGCAATCCCGCCGCCAAGAACCGGAGTTGCTCCTGCCTCCAGAGCCGGACACCGCGGATCTAGTGGTCCGCGCCACACACGTCGAGGCCCCGCCGATCCAGGCCTCAGAAGACGAACCGGAAGAGCCTGAGTCCGCCGAGGCGCAGGGGCCCGTGCCTGCGGGCGGTGAGCCAGAGGATGCGGCGGACCCGCAGCAACTTGACCTCCGACCCGAGGACCTGACACCGCAGGGCCGCTACCGCGCATCGATAACCGAGGACCCAGACTTCCAGTGGCACGTGCCGGCGGCACGCTTTCTCACCCGCTCTACAGGGGAGGCCGCCAAGCCCGACACCGCCGGTCAGGAGCAGGTCGCAAAGACCCTGCTCGAGACGCTCGGTCATTTTGGCGTCGAAGCGAAGGTGATCGGCCGCGTTACCGGTCCCCATATCACGCGCTATGAGCTTCGCCTGGCTCCCGGGACGAAGGTGGCAAAGGTCGCCCAGCTGAAGGACGACCTTGCCTACGCGCTGGCCGCGACCGATATCCGGATCCTTGCGCCGATCCCTGGCAAGCAGGCCGTCGGGGTGGAGGTGCCGAACGCGCGACGACGGATTGTGCACCTCGGCGACGTCTTCCAGGAGCCACCTTTGGACTGGTCGCCGCTGACGGTGTGGCTAGGCAAGGACATCGGCGGCCGGGCGATTGGCGCCGACCTGGCAAAAATGCCGCATCTGCTGGTCGCCGGTACCACGGGCGCCGGAAAGTCGGCGTGCGTCAACGCGATGCTGTCGAGCATCCTGCTGCGAGCGACCCCGCACCAAGCACGGTTCGTGCTCGTGGACCCCAAACAGGTCGAGCTGAACCATTACGAAGGAATCCCGCATCTGCTGACTCCGGTGATCACGAGTGCCCGGATGGCAGCCAACGCGCTCCAGAACCTCGTCAAGGAAATGGAGCAGCGATACGGGACGATGTCGCTCGCCCGCACGCGTAGCCTGCCGGAGCTCAACCGCGCACGAGAGAAGCGCGGCGAGCCTCCTTTGCCGTACATCCTCTGCGTTATTGACGAGCTCGCTGACCTGATGATGGTCGCGCCGGCCGATGTCGAGGACTCAATCATTCGGCTCGCGCAGAAGGCCCGTGCTGTCGGTATCCATCTCGTGCTCGCGACGCAATCGCCACGCGTCGATGTGATCACCGGGATGATCAAGGCGAACGTGCCTTCGCGGATCGCGTTCGCGGTTTCGAGCCAGACCGACTCCAGAGTGATCCTCGACCAGAACGGCGCAGAGTCGCTGCTGGGCCAGGGCGACATGCTGTTCTCGCCAATCGGGTCCTCGAAGCTTCAGCGGATCCAGGGTGCGTTCATCGATGAGGAGCAGATCGCCGAGTTGACCGATGGCTGGCGCCGTCAGGGCGAACCCGAGTTCCACGAAGCGCTGCTCAAGGAAGTCGAAAGCGAGGCGGCTGGCGGCTCGGAGGACGATGCCTTACCTCCAGACGAGGATCCTTTGCTCGAGGAGGCGATCTCGCTGGTCGCACAGATGGGAACCGCGTCGACGTCGATGTTGCAGCGGCGCTTGCGGCTCGGCTACACGCGTGCCGGACGAGTGATCGACATGCTTGAGCGGCGCGGAATCATCTCGGGATACGAGGGCTCAAAGCCTCGCCAGGTGTTGATCACCGAGGCCGACGTTCCGCGAATCCTCGCGCACCTGGCCGAAGCGGAAGGCGGTTCCGCGCCTGCTGGGGCAACGCGAGTTCCCGCCGCAGTGGAGGACTCCGACGAGCTCTAGCGACGGGAATTTCCTCGCATGGCCACCCGAACGGTCGGCGGTAGCCTTCGATTAGATGGCTGATATCGGGCCGACACTGCGGGAGGCGCGGATGCGCGCCCGGATCGACATCACCGAGGTCGAGACCCGCACCAAGATACGTGCCAGATACCTGCGCGCGATCGAGAACGAGGAATGGGACCTGCTGCCCGGACCCGTGTACGCCAAGACCTTCCTACGGACGTACGCGGACTTTCTCGGCCTCGACAGCCGAATGCTCGTCGACGAGTACAAACGGCGCTATGAGCGTCCGTCAGACAACGAGGCGCGGCCGATTGCCTCGCTCACTCGCGAGCGAGAGCGAGCCGCGCGGGGTCCGCTGATCCCACCGTGGGCGATTGTTGGAGTGGTGCTGATCGCAGTTGTCGTCGTTCTGTACGTAGTCGGCAACTCGGGCACGAGCACGACGACCACGAGTTCGCACGCGGGCCCTCCTCATCGGCGGACGCAACCTCGGCATAAGGCACACGCTCGTGCGCACCGGCAGCCGACAACCGTCAAGCTTCAACTCGTGCCAACGGGTCAGGTTTACGTGTGCCTGGTAGACGGGCAGGGAAAGAAGCTGATTCCTGGACAGATTTTCAGTGCTGGGCAAACGATTCCGACCGAGAACGCATCGAAGTTGATGCTCACGCTCGGCAACTCGTCCGTGCAGATGAAGGTCAACGGGTCGGTGGTCAAGGTGAATCCGTCGTCAAGCTCGATCGGGTTCCTGCTACAGCCAAGTGGGAGCACCTCATTGCCGGTTTCGAAGCAGCCCCGGTGCGCGTGAGCCGGGCACAGTCCACTCGCGCTCCCCTCCGAGCGGGCATCCTGGTCACTGGGACAGAGGTCCTCACCGGCATCATCTCCGATCGCAACGGTCCCTGGCTATCGGAGCGCCTGACCGAGATTGGCGTCGATCCCGCGATGATCCAGATCGTCGGCGACCGCCCCGAAGATCTGCTCGCCGCGCTCGAATACATGTCGACGCAGGGAATGGCGTTGATCATCACGAGCGGTGGGCTCGGGCCTACCGCCGACGATCTGACCGCCGAGATCGTCGGCCGCTTCGCCGGCCGGGAGATGGTGTTGGACAACGATCTCGAGCGGCGGATCGGCGAAATCCTGCGGCCGATGATGAAGCGCTGGCACGGACTCGACCCGGATGCGATCCGCGCCTCTAACCGCAAGCAGGCGGTGATCCCACGAGGCGCGACGCCGCTCGGCCCGGTGGGAACCGCGCCCGGACTTGTGGTGGCACCACGCAGCGGGATTCATCCAACGGTTGTCGTGCTGCCGGGCCCTCCACGTGAGCTGCAGCCGATGTGGGAGATGGCTCGCGCCGCCGACGCGTTCAGGGCGGCGATCGCTGGCGCGACCACCTATCGCCGCGAGATCATGCGCCTGTTCGGAATACCCGAGTCGGAGATCGCGAACACGCTGCGAGCCGCCGAGGATGCCGGACTCGATCTCGACCCGCTGGAGATAACAACCTGCCTGCGTCGCGGAGAGATCGAGGTGGCAACCCGATACGAGCCGCCGGCGGAGGACATTTACGACGCGCTGCGCAATTTCCTTCGCGAGCGCCATGCGGACACGCTGTTCTCCGACGACGGCTCGACGATCGACGAGCAGGTTGCGGCGCTGCTCGACGATCGCCGCATCGCCACCGCCGAATCCTGTACCGGCGGGCTGATCGCGGCTCGCCTGACCGATCGCGCCGGCTCCTCAGCGTACGTCGCCGGCGGCATCGTCGCCTACAGCAATGAGGCAAAAATGGATCTGGTGGGTGTCGATCCGCGCCTGATTGAACTCTTCGGTGCCGTCTCGACCGAGGTGGCCGATGCGCTCGCCGATGGTGCGATCGAGCGATTCGACGCCGACCTCGGCATCGGGATCACCGGGGTCGCCGGACCGGGGGGCGGTTCGGAGGAGAAACCGGTCGGACTGGTTTGTTTCTCCGTCGCGGAGCGCGGTGGCTCGCGCATCACCCGTAGCACGCGCCTCCCCGGGGATCGAGACGACATTCGCGACCGTTCGACGACAGTCACGCTGCATCTGTTGCGTCGGCTGCTGCTCGGGGAGAGCGATCAGCGTCTCCCGGGCGCAGACGCTGCCACCGAGCATACGTGACCGACGCGCGCGCTCGCCTGTTTGTGGCGCTGGAGCTGCCGCACGCGGTCCGAACGGCGCTTGTCACCTGGCGGGCCCCGATTCTCGAAGGCAGCGCGGGATTGCGAGCCATGGCGCCCGAGACCATCCACGTCACGCTCTGTTTCCTCGGATGGCAGGCCGAGGAGGAGATCGCGGAGATCGGTGACCGGTGTGGCGAGGCCGCCGCCTCGCCCTCGCTCGAGCTGGCGCTGGGCGCTCCATTGTGGTTGCCGCCGCGGCGGCCCCGCGTGCTCGCGGTCGAAGTGCAAGAGCAAAGCGGAGCCTTGGCGCAACTCCAAGGCACGCTCTCGGGTGCCCTCTCGGCGGGCGGCTGGTATGAACCCGAATCGCGTCCGTTTCTCCCGCACGTCACCGTCGCGCGCGCGGGCAGGGCCGTCCGCGTGCCCCGAAGCGAGTTGCCGGCATCGCCGGGAGTGACGTTCGAGGGGTCGATGGTGACTCTGTTTCGCTCGCGGCTCAGCCCCTCCGGGGCGCGATACGAGCCACTGCGCGTCGTGGCTTTGCGTTGAGGCGGTGATCGCGGGGGGGGCGTCGCGGGGCGGTCGCTCGTTCGTGGGGGTCGGTCGCGGGGCGGTCGCGTCCGCGGCACCGGTGGTGACCCCGGTTACCTGTTGTGGCGCGCAAATCAGCTGCCACGTCCGCGAGTTGCGCTCCAGAGCATGTCCCGCGCCGCCGCGCCACCGCGCCTCGCCAAACTCGCCCGCCGCCCCCGCGTCCCGCCCCGCGCCGCCCCGACCAAACTCGCCGCGTCCGCGCCGCGCCCCCGCGCCAACCCGCCCGCCCCGACACCCCCCGCAACCCTTGCGAGGAGGGAACCGCGATATCAGTCGAGCATCGCCTCAGGTCCGCCTGTCCGTGCACAATTGGGACGGTTTCGTAGCCCACTTGTGACGGACGTGTCTTGTTCGATCACAGGCTCGGATCTAGCGTTTGGTTCCGTCCGCCACCCGTCCTACCGTGGCAGGTGCAAAGCGCATGAACAAGGAGCCGAGCTAAAGATGAGCGAGCATGAGAAGGCCGGCGCGAAGGCCTCCGCAGCGGCTGACGCCAAGGTCGACGCCAAGCGTCAGGCCGCCCTCCAGGGCGCCCTTTCCCAGATCGAGCGGCAGTTCGGCAAGGGGACCGTGATGCGCATGGGCGATCCCGGCGCGCGGGTCGCCGTGGACGCGATCCCGACGGGTGCGCTGGCGCTCGATGTGGCGCTCGGGATCGGCGGCGTGCCGCGTGGGCGGATCATTGAGATCTTCGGGCCCGAGTCATCCGGCAAGACGACGCTCGTCTACCACATCATCGCCGAGGCCCAGAAGCTCGGTGGCGTGTGCGCGTTCGTTGATGCCGAGCATGCGATGGACCCGCTGTACGCGCAGCAGATCGGCGTCGACATCGACGAGCTCTTGGTCTCTCAGCCCGACTATGGCGAGCAGGCGCTCGAGATCGTTGACATGCTGATCCGCTCAGGAGCAGTCGACGTGATCTCCGTCGACTCGGTTGCCGCGCTCACGCCGCGGGCAGAGCTCGAGGGCCAGATGGGCGATCAGACGGTCGGCGTGCAGGCGCGGATGATGTCCCAGGCGATGCGCAAGCTGACCGGCAACCTCAACCGCACCCAGACCCTGTGCGTGTTCACAAACCAGATTCGAGAGAAGGTCGGCGTGATGTTTGGTTCGCCAGAAACGCAGCCAGGCGGCCGGGCCCTCAAGTTCTACGCCTCCCAGCGCCTGGACATCCGCCGGATTGAGACGCTCAAGGACGGCACCGAGGCGGTCGGGAACCGGGTGCGAGTGAAGGTCGTCAAGAACAAGGTCGCGGCGCCGTTCAAGCAGGCCGAGTTCGACATCGAATTCGGCAGGGGGATCTCGACCTCCGGCTGCCTGATCGACTACGGGATCGAGCACAACATCATCACCAAGTCGGGCTCGTTCTTCTCCTACGGCGAGGAGCGACTGGGACAAGGACGCGGCAATGCCAAGGGATTCCTTGATGAGAATCCGGCGATGGCGAAGGAGATCGAGGCGAAGATCTATGCCGCGCTCGGGCTCAGCCGCGATCTCGTCAAGCCGATCGAGCCGCGTGAGGAGCAGCCGCTCGCGTCGATCGAGGCCGTCGGAGATCGAGCCGCGTAACGGGCTCAGCGCGGAACACTCAGGTGGATGACCCTGCCGACCGCTCCCGCCACGCGGCGGACTTGAGCGATCGTCGCCAGGCGGCAGAGAGCCCTGCCGACCGCTCCCGTCACGCGGCGGACAGCTTCAATCCGACCGAAGCTCGCGACGCGCGCCTCGAGCATGCGCTTGGCCTCGCCTTCAGGTACCTAAACCGACGCGACCGCACGGTCAACGAGATGGAGCGTCATCTCGTCGCCCACGACGTCGAGTCAAGCGTTGCCGGTCGCGCGCTCCAGACACTGTGCGAGCAGGGATACCTGGACGACGCCCACTTTACGCGCTTGTTCATCGCGGACAAGCGCGAGCTCGAGCAGTGGGGAAACGAGCGGATCCGGAGGTCGCTGCGTGGCCGAGGAATCGACCACGACCTGATTGACGGGAGTCTTGCTGAGGGGCCTGCCGACAGTGAGCTCGAGCGTGCGTTGGTCCTGCTGCGGCGCCGGTTTCCGTCTCCACCGCAAGACCGCCGTGAGCGTGACCGGGCACTGGGCGTGATGGCCCGCAAGGGCTTTGACAGCGAGCTCGCTGTGGACGCGCTCGCTGCCTACGGGCGCGAGGCGGGGGCGGCCAGCTGGAATTGACGAGCATCCGCGCGCCGGGCCGCGGGGACCTTCACACACCATCAACGGGTCTTCCGGGCTCGTCCTAACCTCGCCGATCCGCCAGTTTGCGCCCGTCGGTCCCCGGTACTACGATGCCGGGAGCGAACGAATGGCCCGCGAGGGCGATGAAAATACCAGCAAAATTCATAAATCTTGGATACCGGACTCAAGCGTTGACGGCAAGTGCAAACGGTCTGACCCGACAATCGCTGTCGGCGTTCAGTCCGCTCAGATCAGTCAAACTCACCGCCAGATAGCCGCCGCTTGAAGGTCGGCGACGATCGCCTCACCGGCATCCGTTCGTGCCTTGCACGGGCCGCTCGGTCGCTCCAAAAAAATGAAGCATTGAAGCGTCCGGGCGCGGTCCCGGGCTCAGGAGAGGAACGACCATGGACATCATCGGTGCGGCAGCGCTGATAGCGGTGGGGCTCGTGCTCGCCGCGGTCATATATGCGGTTGTCGTCCGCGGGAATGGGGACGGCCGCCCGGCAACGGCCAGCGCCCATGCAGCCCGCGTAACGGCCCTCGAGGCAGAGCTGCCCGAGCGCAGTGCCGCGCTCGCGCGTCGCGAGGAGGTGCTCGCCAAGCGTGAAGCCGAGGTTCAGGGTGAGCGTGGGCAGCTGACCGGCAAACGGGAGGAGCTGCAGCTTGAGCTCGAGCGGATCTCCGGCCTGTCCGCGGCTCGCGCCAAGCAGCTGCTGATGGATGATGTCGAGGAGCAGGCCAAGCACGACGCCGCGCGCCGAATTCGCCAGATCGAGGAGGAGACCAAGCGGGAGGCCGATCGACGCGTGCGCAACATCCTGTCGGTCTGCATGCAGCGGCTCGCCGCGGGACACGCCGCCGAGACGACGGTGTCGGTGGTCCAGCTCTCGGCCGACGACATGAAGGGGCGCATCATCGGCCGCGAAGGGAGGAACATACGCGCGCTTGAAAATCTGACCGGTGTCGACTTCATTATCGATGACACCCCCGGCGCGGTGGTCCTGTCCGGTTTCGACGGCGTCCGTCGCGAGATCGCGAGGCTGACCCTCGAGAAGCTCCTTCAAGATGGTCGCATCCACCCGGCTCGGATCGAGGAGATGTACTACCAGGCCAAGTCCGAGCTCGAAAGCCACATAGTCGAAATGGGCGATCAGGGCGTGTTCGAGGCCGGTGTGCAAGGCGTGAACCCCGAGCTGGTCAAGCTGCTTGGCCGCCTCAAGTTCCGCACCAGCTACGGCCAGAACGTGCTCTCTCACTCGATCGAGGTGTCTCAACTGGCGACGATGATGGCTAATGAGCTGGGTGCTGGTGCGAAGACCGCCCGACGGGCGGCGCTGTTGCACGACATCGGCAAGGCCGTGACGCACGAGATTGAAGGCCCGCATGCGCTTGTCGGCGGCGAGCTCGCGCGGAGGTACGGCGAGACCGAGGCGGTTGCTCACGCGATGGAGGCCCACCACAACGAGGTCGAGCCGCAGACGATCGAGGCCGTGATCGTGCAGGCCGCCGATGCTCTGTCCGGGGCCCGGCCGGGTGCCCGGGGCGAGTCGCTCGAGCAATACGTCAAGCGGCTACGCGACCTGGAGCAGATCGCTACGCGCCACAAGGGCGTCGACAAGGTGTACGCCATGCAGGCAGGCCGTGAGATCCGCGTGATGGTCGCACCCACCACGATCGACGATGATGAGGCCACGCTGCTCTCTCACGAGATCGCCCGGGAGATCGAGAAGGAGCTCGAGTACCCGGGGCAGATCAAAGTGACGGTGATCCGAGAGTCCCGGGCGGTCGAGTACGCCCGGTAGGCCCGATCAGCCCTCGCGGTGATGGTGGAGCGCGCCGTGCGCGGTCCACGACGCAAAGTCCGGGATCAGCACGATCGCCAGCACCAGTCCCCCGACGATCGCCCCTGCGAGCGCGATCCAGCGCCCCGCGCTGCCGGGGGTGACGCCCGCTGGACCGCTGTGGCGCGGTACGGCGCGGAGCGAGGCGGGCAGGCCAGGAAGGTGCCCGAGCACGTGCAAGGCGGTGAACGCGATCCAGACGATGAAGCTGACCTTGTGGATCAGAACCCACTGCCCGCGATCGGCCGGCCCCTTGAACATCAACACGACTCCGCTCGCGAATACCAGCACGGTCATGATCACCACAACCGGCGCGATCGACCGCAGCACCGGGTGGGGCGGACCCTTCTCGTGGTAAGTCCGGTTGTGTGCGTAGTAGCGGGCGAAGCGGTAGCCGGTCGAGCCCATCTTCAGAGTGACCGGCCCGATGAGAAGGAAGCCCACGAACAGGTGGACTGAGATCAACTGACCGATCCGGAGGATGGTGACTCCGATCACCGCGAGGAGACCGATCAGGATTACCCCGGTCACAGAGGTGAGCTGCTCGTTGCCGTCGGCGCCGCCGCCGGTGAGGGCGTCGGCGCGCCGCTTCCCCTTACGATTGACGCGCGCAGCCGCGATCGGCTCCCGCAGCCGACTCTCTGTACGACCGCTGGTATGCATCAGACATGAGTTTTGCTGCGAAAGCTCAACCATCAATCAGCGCTCGATGAGAAACCTCTTGCCGGCCGCGTGGGTCGCAGCGGCGGCGAGTTCCCGCCTTATGATCAAACCGATGAGAGCCCCGATTTTTCACCGCCCATGGCGTCGCTGATTCTCATCGTCGAGGACGAGCCGGGGATCGTCGATTTCATCGAGCGTGGTCTGAAAGCGCACGGGTATGACGTGATCTCGGCTTTGGACGGCGTGACCGGCACCGAATTGGCGCTGCGCGAGAACGTCGCCCTAGTAGTGCTCGATCTGATGCTTCCAGAACGAAGCGGGCTCGATGTGCTTGCGGCCGTGCACGATGCCAAGCCAGGACTACCAATGCTTATTCTCACCGCCCGAGGCGAGGTCGAGCAGCGCGTCGCGGGACTCGATGCGGGCGCCGCCGATTATCTGACCAAGCCCTTCTCGCTGAGTGAGCTTGCCGCGCGAATCCGGGCACAACTCCGCGTCGCGGCGCAGACACCTGCCACCAGCATCCAGGTCGGGGACGTCGAGGTCAACCTCATCACTCGCGAGGTGCGGCGTGGCGGGACGCTCGTTCGGCTCTCTACCACCGAGTTCGAGTTGCTCGTGTACCTGCTGCAAAACCGGGGACACGTGCTCTCCCGCGAGCAAATTCTGCGCGCGGTCTGGGGTTACGAGTATGACCCGGGAACAAACGTAGTCGATGTCTATATCGGCTACCTTCGCCGGAAGCTGCGGCGCGACGACAGCAGCACCCCGATCGTCACTGTTCGGTCGGTCGGCTACCGCTTTGATGCGTCGAATTAAAGCCTGGATGCCGACCACTCTGCGCTGGCGGCTGACGGCGTGGGTGGCGGGGGTGATGCTCGTCTCAGCGGCGGTGATCTTCATCGTTGTTTACTCCGACACCGGCAGCCAGATGGAGCGCCAGATCGACCGTGATCTCGCCGGCGATGTCAGCCAGTTTTCGCAGGCTCTCAGCGCGACCAAGGGTGCCACCGCCCCACAGATTGCGGCTGCCGCCGAGCGCTACGCGCGCTCCCAGCCATACAGCGCAAGCTCGACGTTGCTGTTCGCACTCGTGCCCGGCGCGGCGACGGTGAGCAATCATCCGGAGTTGTTCGGCGCGAGCGCTCCCGAGAGCGGAGAGACTCCCGCGGAGCAGGCCAGGGAGAATGCGGCCGGGACGAAGCTCAGAGAGCCGACCGACGGATACTCGGTCAAGCATGTTCCCGACGTTGGTCGCGTTCGCGTGCTCGAGCGTTCCTTGCCCCTGGGGACGCTCAGCGCCGTGGTCGGTGCGGGCGAGCCGCTGGCGATCGTCCAGCGGGCCCAGCGTAGCCTGGCGCGCTCGTTCTTGCTGGCCGGCTCATTGACGCTGGCGATCGCGTTGCTGACCTCGTACCTCGCCGGTGTGCGGGTGTCAGCGCCGCTGCGGCGGATGGCCTCGACGGCTGCGCGCGTGGACGCGGGCGAGCTCGAACCCCGGATGGAGGTGACCGGTGGACGTCGCAGGGGCGAGGTGCAGGTCCTGGCGGAGGCCTTCAACCACATGCTCGATCGTCTCGCCGAGGCGTTTGCCGGCCAGCGTGAGTTCGTTGCGGACGCGTCGCATGAGCTGCGAACGCCTCTGACCGTCATCCGGGGACAGCTCGAGGTGCTGGCTGCCCAGCCGCATCCCTCCGAAGCGGACGTCCAGCGGGTGGAGCGACTCGTGTTGGCAGAGGTGACGCGGATCAGCCGCCTCGTCGATGATCTGTTGTTGCTGGCGCAGGCCGAGCAGACCGACTTCCTACGGACGGAAACGATCGAGGTCCGCCCCTTCGTAGCGGATCTGTGGGATGGCATCAGCCTGACCGGGGATCGCCGTTTCGAGGTTGGCCCCGTGCCCGACGGGCACCTTGAGGCCGATCCCGACCGGCTCGCCCAAGCGGTCCGTAATCTCGCGCGTAACGCGATCGAGCACACGGCCGCCGCCACGGGGCTTGTCCGCCTCGAGGTCGAGCGAGTCGGCCCTAACAAGCTCCGGTTCGCGGTCAGCGACGATGGGCCCGGAATCCCGCTCGCGGAGCGCGAGCGGATCTTCGAGCGGTTTCATCGCACCGATCCGGCGCGCAGCCGCGCGGCGGGAGGTGCGGGCCTTGGTCTCGCAATCGTGCGGGCGATCGCCGAGGCCCACGGCGGCACGGTCCGGGCGCGTGATCCGCATAACGGCTCCGGCGCGCGCGTGGAGCTTCTCCTGCCGGGGTTCGAGCCGAGCTGACCTCGTGCCGTCGGTACTCTTGGCCGGAGATGAAGCGCTACCACCTCACCACGTTCGGTTGCCAGATGAACGAGCACGACTCCGAGCGGATGAAGGGCATGCTCGACTCACTTGGCTTCGAGGAGTCCTCCGAGCGCGATCAGGCAGATCTGATCCTGTTCAACACCTGCTCGATTCGCGAGAAGGCCGATGAGCGCTTCGTCGCACACCTGGGTGAGGCCAAGCGACTCAAGCGCGCAGATCCCGCGCGGATCGTGGGAGTCGGCGGATGCTGGGCGCAATCGCTCAAGGAAGAGGTGTTCGCGCGCTTTCCGTTCGTCGATGTCGCGTTCGGGCCCGGCCAGGTCCACAAGCTCGCCGAGTTTCTGACTAGCGAATCGGTCACAGCTCAGGGCTTCTTCGAGTTCGAGGGCTTCACCGGTCATCTGCCCGCTAAGCGCGCCCGCGATTTCCAAGGCTGGGTCCAGATCAGCGTTGGTTGCAACTGCGTCTGCTCGTACTGCATCGTGCCTTCGACCAGAGGGCGCGAGGTCAGCCGCCCCCCCGGGGAGCTGATCGAGGAGGTGCAGCGGCTCGCCGCCGAAGGCGTCAAGGAGGTGACGCTGCTCGGCCAGAACGTGAACTCATACGGACGTGAACTTCCTCGCGAGACGCGAATCACGTTCGCGGAGCTGCTGGCGCAACTGGATGCGGTCGGCGGCGTCGATCGGATCCGCTACACGAGCCCACACCCCAAGGACATGCGCGAGGATGTGATTCGCGCCCACGCCGAGCTGAACTCGCTGTGCGAGCACATTCACCTTCCCCTCCAATCAGGTTCCAGTCGGGTTCTCAAGCAAATGCGGCGCACCTACACGCGCGAGCGCTACCTGAGCCGGGTCGCGATGATTCGCGAGCACGTTCCCGACTGCGCGCTGAGCACCGACATCATCGTCGGCTTCCCGGGCGAGACCGAGGACGAGTTCGAGCAGACGCTCGAGGTGGTCGAGGACGTGGGCTACGACGGGGCGTTCACGTTCATCTTCTCGCCACGGCGGGGGACGGAAGCGGCTTCGTTGCCCGGCCAGGTGCCCCACGAGCTGAAGGTGGCGCGACTGGAACGCCTCGTAGAGGTCGTTCAGCGTCGCGCGGCCGAACGGGCGCGGCGGTTCCTCGGCCGAACCGTCGAGGTACTCGTCGAAGGACCTTCGCGAACGGATCCCAGCCGCTTGCGCGGCCGCTCCCGCCACAACAAGGTCGTCAACTTCACCGGCCTGGCCTCCCCTGGCGAGTTGGTCGAAGTCGAGATCACCGGCGCGACGAGCCAGACGCTCTCCGGTGACGAGTCACTGCTGGCTCGCGCCGCCGGTTAGCCCCGGCTCGCGCCGCCCGCTACCGCCGGGGCCTAAGCATCCTGCGCCAGCGTACGCCAAGCATTGTGTCCGAGGATTTCGCCAGCGCTCGCGGGTTTCCGCCGCGCCACGTGCGAACATGTGTTCGGTGCGATGGAGCAACCTCAGTGTCCTGGAGCAGGAACGAACCCGTCTGCCCGGCTATCGAGATGAGGCCGTGGTGCGGCATTTCGAGGCGCCCGGCGCGGTCAGGACCCGTTTCTACGAGGTTCGAGCGAAGTCGGTCTTGAACCGCGTGCCCGCGGCGTCGCGGATGCCGTTCCGCTGGACGATTAATCCGTATCGAGGTTGCAGCCACGCGTGTTCTTACTGCTTCGCGCGGCCCACCCACACCTATCTCGGCTTCGACGCCGGTCGGGACTTCGAACGCGAGATCGTCGTCAAGGTCAACGCGCCCGAGCGGCTACGCGCCGAGCTGGCAAGGCCATCCTGGAATCGCGAGCACGTCGCACTCGGCACAAACACCGATCCCTATCAGTGGGTCGAGGGCCGCTACAAGCTGATGCCGGGAATCTGGGAGGCCCTGCGCGACGCCGTCAATCCCTGCTCGATCTTGACGAAGTCGCCGCTCCTGCTGCGCGACCTGCCGCAGATGAAGGAGATCTCGCAGCGAACGGAGTTCAGCGCCGCGCTCTCAGTCCCGACGCTCGATGAGCGGGCCTGGCGGGCCACAGAGCCGCATACGCCAAACCCCCGCGCGCGGCTTGAGGCGGTCGCGGAGCTGACACGGGCGGGGATCAGGACGGGTGTGCTGGTGGCGCCGTTGATACCAGGCGTCAACGATCGAGCCGAGCAGGTCGCGGAGATCCTGAAACTCGCATCGGAGGCCGGTGCCGCCTACATCACTGGGATCGCGCTGCACCTGCGTGGCGAGGTGAAGGGGCTGTTCTTCGAGTGGCTGAAGGCCAACCGACCGGATCTGATGCCGCTCTATAAGGATCTGTATCAGCGTGGGGCTTACATGCCCTTTGCGGAGCGCCGTCGCTTGGCTAACCTCGTCACCGGGCCGGACCTCGCGCCCGACGAGCGGATGCGGGGTAGGACAATCGAACCGGAGCCCGACCCGCCGCAACCCCCGGATCGCGATGAGCAGGCCCGCCTGTTTTGAACCGAGAGGTGTGAAACGCTCAGGCGGAGGCGTGTTAGGTAACAGATGAGCCGGCATGGCAGGATCCGCGTAGATATGGAAAATCCGTTCAGAAATCGCAGAGATCGAGGTCTCGATCGCATGTTCGAGACGCGGAGCGAGGCTTGGGAACGAGTCGGGCTCGCCGTGAGTACGAGCCACCGCGCCGTCCGTAAGGCGCGTCGCCAAGCGCTCATCTTCCTCCCGCTTCTGGTCGCCGTGCTGGTGACTTACAACGACCGCCACCAGATTCTCGGCATCAAGTGCGTGTCCCACCCCTCCGGGCGTACTCAATGCACGCACAGCCCGTGGGAGACACCGCTGCAGATAGCGGCAGTGGTCGCCCTGTTGATCCTTGGCTGGTCGTTCGCGCGCGACGTTGGACGCGCGGCCGCGCCCACGATCTTCCGGCGCATGGATCCTGCCACGGCCGGAACCGTCGGCTTCCTGATCCGTCTGATCACGATCGTCATTACGATCGTGATCGCGTTCAGCATCGCGGGCGCCGATCCGCAGACGCTGCTGGCGACGAGCGCGTTCACCGCGGTCGTGTTCGGTCTTGCTGCCCAGCAGACGCTGGGGAATCTGATCGCCGGGCTAGTACTGATCAGCGCCCGACCGTTTCGCGTTGGAGAGCGCGTCCGCCTACAGGCGGGTGCGATGGCCGGCACGATCGAGGGGGTCGTCAGCTCGCTCGGGCTGCTGTACACGTCGCTGGTGATCGGCGGGGAGGACAGGGTGATGGTTCCGAACAACGTCGTGCTCGCGGCTGCGGTCATGCCACTCAAGGAGCCCGACTCGGTCGACGTTAAGGTGCGGCTGAGCTCGAACGTCCGTCCCAGCCACGTGCAGTCGCTGCTGAACGATCAGGTGACCACGCCGACACGCTCGAGCGCGCGGGTTCTGCTCGAGCAGCTCGACGGCGACGATCTCGTGGTGAGAGTGTTGGCCACGCCCGAACACGCGCAGGACGGCGCAAAGCTGGCCGATGAGATCATCGCCGCGCTGTCGACGGTGACGGGCGATCACGCGCTCGCGAACGAGTAGCGGGGCTTTCACCGGCATCGTGCGAGCACGCGTTCGAATACGCTGCAGACTATGAGCGAAGACTGGCGGCTGCGAATCGACCTGCATCAATCCGGTATCGCCCGCTCGCTAACCGAGCGTCTCAATGCATCCGAGCTGGAGCACGACATCGCCCGTGCTTTCCACGATCGCGTAGTCGTCTCTCGCGACCGTGGGGAGGTGTTCTGCTACCTGGACTCGCGGGAGCAGGCCGATCGCGTCGAAGAGCTGATCCGGTCGGTCGCAGACGAGCACCACTGGGAAGTGGAGACCGAGCTCCGGCGCTGGCATCCGAGCGCGCAAGAATGGGAGGACGCCGACAAGCCACTGCCCGAGAGCGACGCGCAGCTGGCGGCCGAACGGGCTGAGCTGCTCGCCAACGAGCGGCGTGAAGCGCAGGCGCGTGGTTATCCCGCGTTCGAGGTCCGCCTGGAAGCCTCGTCGCACGATGCCGCACTGGAGCTCGCCAACAAGCTTCGCGGCGAGGGAATACCAAGCGTGCAGCGCTCCAACTACCTACTGATCGGCGTCGCTGACGAGGACACCGCGCAGGCCCTCGCGGAGCGGCTGCGGGCGGAGGCACCCGCGGGTTGTGTGGTGGTCGTCGAGGGGACTGGTCGGGAGGTTTTCGACGATCAGCTGCCGAACCCGTTTGCGATCCTGGGTGGACTAGCAGGCTAACGGTGGTTCGTGACGCTCAGCGCTTGTCCCGCTGGCCCGCCGCCAGATCCTGCGCAACCCGCTCCCCGCCGAGCCGGCGGCTGACCGTGGCGGCCAACTGCGGCGCGAGCGCCGCGAAGCCGGCGCCGAGACGGAGGAAGGGCGGGGCGATCTCGACCTCGGCCCGGTTCTGCTCAATCGCGCTGATCACTCCGCTCGCCACGTCCTCCGGGGACCGGGTGCCGACTCCGCGCGGTAGCTCGACGTGGGCATCGGCAAAGATGCCGGCCTCGCGGATGAAGCCGGGCAGCACCACCGATACGCCCACCCCGTATCGGCGCAGGTCCTCACGGCTCGCGAGGGCGAATCCGCGGAGCCCGAACTTCGTCGCGGAGTAGATCGAGGAAGCAGAAGAGGTGACCTTGCCGGACAGGGAGGAGATGAACACCATGTGACCACGGCGGCGTTCGATCATCGCCGGGGCCAGCGCCCGCGCCAGCGCGATCGGAGCCCGCAGGTTGATCTCGAGCATGCGGTCGATTTCATCTTGGGTCAGCTCGGTGAGGACACCGCTTGCCGGCAGGCCCGCGTTGGCGATCAGGACCTCGATCTTTGCTTCGAGCGCCTCGGCGATCAGACGCTCGACGTCCTCGCGACGGGATAGGTCGCAGGCCACTGCGCGCGCAGAGATCTCGCTCGCCAGTGGCTCCAGTACGTTGAGACGACGACCCGTCAACAGCACTCGCGCGCCCCGGGATGCGAATGACCGCGCGATCACCTGACCGATCCCGCCGGTCGCGCCCGTTACCAACACGTTGCCGCTGACCAGGCTCACGGCGCCGCAGTGTATCCGGCCAATCAGCCCGGAAAGACGGCAAGGGTGGCGGTGAACCCGTGCAGGAAGCTTCGTCCGCCGACGGGGCCGATTTCGCCGGCGGCGAAGAATCCAGCGGCGGGCGCTCCGCCCAGCTCTCGCTGCACGGTCTTCGCGTCGTGATCGCAGGAGCCGAACATCGCCTGTCCGCGACCATTGCAAGAGAACACGAGCGCGCCCGCCGGCGAGGCGCCGGCCATCGCTTCGATGTGAAGCCTCAACGTCCGGCACAAGTCCTCATCGGCCGACTTCGCGTCGCGGGCATGTAACCGCAGAACCTGTCCCTCCCGGACCTCGGCACCGACGGCAAGCGTCCCCGAGCCGGGGTCGGCGTCGAGCAAACCGCGAACCAGAAAATCGCCTTGCTGGTACTCGGGCTTGCCGCTGTCGATCACGATGCCGATCAGAACCCCTGCGCTGACGAGCGCCCGTTCTCGCGGCGACAGCTCGGTGATGATCCCCTCGAGCGTCTCCAGCGCGGGACGGCCGGCGAGTTCGTGGATAACGTGTCCGTCGGCCGCCGTGATCGTTACCTCGCGGCCGAGCGGCGCGGCGCCCTGCGAGACGCATGGCAGCATCTCGATGCCGTGGAGGCTGACGCCGACCGCGCCCTCCTCGCAGACCTGCTCGCCGAATAGGAGCGTCCCCGCGCCATCCGCGCTCCGGGCGCTCGCAATCCCTCCGACCACTGGAACCGTGGGCGATTGACGAGTTAGCGCAGCCAGTGCGGCGTCGGTCGGAAACGTATACGGATCGGAAAGCAGGATCATGCCCCCGGCACCCTCGAGCTCGGGGATGCCGTCAATCTCATCGGTACTCACCGTGGCATGGAACGGCGCCACCTCACCGGCGCCGTCGAATGCCGCCGCCCACACTGCCACAGCGGTTCCGGATTCGAGCTCGCGATCCCCGCCCAGGACGCCGCCTGCACCGCATCCCACGAGGGCCCGTGGCTGCATCACCCCGTGAACGCCCTCAAGCGTGAACTCTGGCGCAAATAGGTGCGCCCCGCTGGCGAAAACGAGCGCCAAATCGGCGGGCGCGCCGTCGAGGGCGCTCGCCGCAGTGCCGGCCGCTTGGACCGAGGCTGCGAGCGGGTCGAGCTCGACCGAGACTCCCGCTCCGATCCGGACGCTCACCGCTGCGTCTTCCCGCTCATCGCTTCACGATACTCCGCCGATGGGACGTGCCGAAGTGATCGCGCTGTTCGGCCCCACGGGAGTCGGCAAGACGGCCGTAGCGATCGCCCTCGGAGAGCGGCTACGCGCGATCGGAGAGTATCCGGTGGCAGTGTCGGCCGACGCCTTGCAGGTGTACAGAGGCCTGGAGATCATCACCGGTGCCGCCGGTCCTGCCGAGCGGGCCCGGCTCGAGCACCGGCTGCTGTCGTTCCTCCCGGTCGACGCGAGCTTCAGTGCCGGCCAGTACGCGGAGCTCGCCCACGCGGAGATAGACTCGCTGCTGACGGAGGGCAGGCGGCCGATCATCGTCGGCGGAACGGGTCTGTACCTACGAGCGGCACTGACGGAGCTAAGCCTCCGCCCACCGCCCCCCGAAGGCTTGCGGGAGCGGTTCACCGAGGAGCTCGAGCGACGCGGACCGGCCGCGCTTCACGCGCGACTCGCTGAGCGCGCACCGTGGGCGGCGGCGGAAATCGAGCCGACAGATCGCCAACGGATCGTGCGCGCGCTGGAGCTGCTCGAAGTGGGGGAGCTCGAGCCACCGGAAGGCGAATCGGAGCTCTGGACAGCCGAGGTTCGGCGGCCGACCCTCCTGATCGGCCTCGTGATGGCGCGGGAACCGCTGTACGCCACGATTGATGAGCGTGTTGAGGAGATGGTCACTGCCGGCGCCCAGGACGAGGTACGCCACGCGTTCTCTGCGGGAGCGTCGATCACCGCGCGCAAGGCGCTCGGGTTCGAGGAACTGCTGTCCGGCGATGTGGATGCAATGAAACGGCGGACCCGCAACTACGCGCGGCGTCAGTTGACTTGGATGCGCAAGCTCGCGTCGGTCAGGCAGCTAGAGGTGACGGGACGCTCTCCCGCCGATGTCGCCGGCGAGGTACTCGACGAGTGGTTTGGCGAGGGCCGCGGACGCTGAGTCGTGTTTTCAGTTACGCGGTGGCTGCGACCTCGCGGACCTCGCAGCGTTCGATCGCAGCCGAGCTGCGGGCTGGACCCGACGGTGAAGTAACCCGCGAATGCGCGCGCGCTCACTTCTGATTCCCACAAAGTCAGCGAGAGCGCCCTACCGGCCTCGTTTCCGGTCAGCCATGTGCCCGACCGAAATCCTGGCAACTGACTGATCCCCGGCACGATCTGCTCGCGTAGTCCGCTCAGCCCAGACTCGCGGTCGACGTCGCTGACATCGATCTCAACCAGCACTGCGTACATGGTGGTCCTTTCGGCTCGGGTGCACGCGAGGTAAACGAACCCTGCCGGCGGGCTAGTGCACGCGAGTGGTTAATGTCACAGCCGAGCAGCTTGTGCGTGCGAGACAGTGGTCCGATGGCGACGTGGACGGCGCAGACGCGAGTGGCGGGGCTTCCGGACGCGGCCCGATGGGCCGGGTCCTGGCGCAGGCGACAGATGCGGTGCTCGCCTCTGGCGCGCTGCGTGCAGCCGTCGGCCGGATCGCATGTGAGCTCGAACCGGCTCTCGCCGCTGAGCGGATTCCGCCGCCCGTCTTCCGCCGCCCGCCGCCCGCCGCCCCGAAGACTGGCTGGCCGACGGCTAAGGCATAGCCGGCGGCCAGGTAAGGGATCGAGAGGGCGATGTCGCTCCTTCTGCCCGATGTGCAAACCACATCTTAGGCGCATGATGCTGGTAGTCGAGCGAGAGAAAGGCATCATGACTACCGCGATAAACACACTGGCCGCCGCAGAACACGTGGCCGATCTGCGCCGCATCGCCGAGCAACGGCGTTGGGCGCCAAGCCGCTCACGCGACGTGGATGCGCCTTCCATTGAGCTGCGGCTCGCCCGTGCCCACGAGGCGCACTCCGTTCGGAGGCTCGCCGCTCTTGATGATGCGCCCGAGCTCGAGGGGCAGGTTCTGCTCGCGCTGACTAATGGTGAGGCGATTGCCGGACTATCGCTTCGCGACCGGCGGGTGGTTGCGAACCCGTTTGTCCCCACAGGCGAGGCGGTCGGACTGCTGCGCGTGCGGGCGGAGCAGCTGTCGCCTGCTGGAGCACGCCGTTGGCTCGGGCGCATCCTTCGCCCACGCCTGGCCTAAGGGCGTCACTCGCCGGACGCCCTCGCAACAGCTTCGATCAGCGCGCTCGGGGAGTGCCGTCGAGGGAGGTCGAGCGCGCCAGCATGACTCAGAACAGCTCTCGCTACGTGAACTGTGGCGAGTATCCGAGCACCTTGCGCGCCTTCGTGATGTCGAGCAAGGTGTCGGTTCCGTCGAGGCTCTCGGCGAGCCTGACCGCTGGAAAGACCTCGGCCATCAGATCGCGGCTCGGTTGCGTCATCACGGTGTCGGCGGCGGCGATGATGAAGCTGTCAGCTCCCTGGGTGTCCGCGGCGAGGGCGAGCAGCACGCTCTGAGCGACGTGGCTTTCATCAACGTAGCCCCACAGGTTCCACTTGCGCAGGTGCGGATCCTCCCAGAACGTCGGGAACCGCTCGTAGTCCTCGCGAACCATGATGTTGGAGAACCGTAGGCCGACGATCGGCATTCCGCCCCAACGGTTGAACTGGCGCGCCATTTCCTCACCGAGCACCTTCGAAAGCGCATAGCTGGTTTCTGGGTACAGATGTGCTTCGTCGACCGGCGCGTAGTCGGGCGACCGGTCGAATGGTAGGCCGAGCGTGGTCTCGCTCGACGCCCACACCACCCGCCGCAGGCCGAGGCGAGTCGCCGCCGAGAAGACCGTATGCGTACTGGTGATGTTCGTGCGAAAGACCTGGTCGGGGGTGGCGTGAGCGGGCGAGGGGATCGCTGCGAGATGCACAACCGCCTCGATGCCCGGCAGCGTCTCGCCCCCGCTCAGGGCCTCCAACGTCTGCCCAAAGTCGGTCAGGACAGCCGGCAGATACGGAACCGGACTGTCGGGCGCATACGAGCTCGGGGACGGCACCCGGTCGATGTTGAGGACCTCGTGCCCGTGCTCAAGCAGGTCCCGAACGACTGCCCGCCCGGCCTTGCCACTACCGCCGGTTACCGCGATCCTGGTCATCGCGCAAGCTTTAGCACACCGTGCTTAGAATCGCCCCGTGCGCGACGATGTCGATGCTCACTTCGAGTGTGGCGCTGCGCGCTACGACGACCGTCCGCGAGGAGTTACCTTACGCCGATGACCACGCCCGATCACGAACAGCTGCTCGCCGAGACGCGTGCGTTCAATGTCGAGCTCGAGCATCAGCTGACGACGATGCCTCCGATTAATACGGTTCCGCCGGAGCAGACGCGCCGCGCGCGCCGCGAAGGTAAAGGCATCTACCCCGCGCCGGTGTTCCTGCCCGAAGCTCGCACCCTCCGGATCGACGGGCCGGGCGGCCCCCTCCGGCTGCGAATCATCGCTCCCGAGCGAGCGTCGACCGGCGCCTTCCTTCACTTCCACGGGGGCGGATGGACCTTGGGCGAGAACGACATGCAAGACCCTCGCCTGCAATGCCTGGCTCGGGAGACCGGCCTCACGGTCGTGAGCGTGGGCTACCGCCTCGCGCCTGAGAATGCCTATCCGGCGGCCCCTGACGACTGTGAGGCAGCCGCGCTGTGGCTGCTGGGGGAAGAGGGGAAGGTCACCGTCGGCGACGCGGGTCCGTTCGCCATCGGCGGCGATTCCGCCGGTGGGCACCTGGCCGCGGTGACGCTCCTGCGGTTGCGCGATCGTCACGGGATAACCGGCGCGTTCGCCGCCGCCGTGGTTCAGTACGGCTGCTTTGACCTCTCGATGACCCCGAGCCAGCGGCTGTGGGGTGAGCGCAATCTCGTTCTCTCGGAGCCGATCATCAACTGGTTCAACGAGCAGTTCCTGCCTGCTCACGACCGCGAGCAACGCCGTGACCCCGACATCTCGCCGTTGTTTGCCGAGCTGTCGGGCATGCCCGCAGCGATTTTTACCGTCGGCACCCAGGATCCGCTACTCGACGACACGCTGTTCATGGAAGCGCGTTGGCGCGCGGCGGGGCAGGCGACCGAGCTACGCCTGTGGCCCGAGGCGCCGCACGGATTCATCTCGCTGCCGATGACTGTTACGGACGCGGCGCTGTCCGCCGAACACGAATTTCTGCGCCGCACGATGGGCCTGCAACCGCGCTAGTCGGACCTACCGGAGTATCGCCGGACCGCGATCGCGCTCTCCGGGCGGGCCATGCCCGTCTACCAGGTCAGCTCGATCTCGAGCTCGGTGCCGTCGTCCTCGATTTCGAATTCCAGTTTGAGGTTGACCTGATCGGGGACGTGGGCGACAAACCGAATGTGCTCCCGCTCGATCACGACACTGTTGTTCGACGCCAGGTCGTCGGCGATCGCGCGCAGGCGCGCCGCCGCTTCTTCTCGAGAGAGGGTGGTCTTCTCCTTGAGCTCCATCAGTCCCACGTGAGGCTCCGATCGATCGTTTGCGGATGGTCCCGTCGCTGCCAGACTGACCCCGTGGACGAAGCGCGGCGGACCCGGTGGCGCATCAGCGTACCGGTGGCTCGGCCTTCCCCGGCCGCCCCTCGGCATCGCCCCGTGCGGAGATGTCAGCGAGCCGGCCGTGCAGCCGCTCGCGCAGCTCGTCGGGCTGGTAATCGTGCTGTGGGCGGCGCTTGCGGGCGATGACCACGCCCGTGGCGGCGACCCCCGCGAGCCCGGCGAGCCCGACGAACTTCCAGGGTATACGCATCGGTTGCGTAGCTTATTAGGAGCGTGACCGACACGATCCTGGCTCTCGAGGACGCCATCGCGATGGCGGCGACCGGCGACATCTGGCTGTTTCGCGGGACATCTCTCAGTGACCGGACGATCCGCGCCGCCACCAACAGTCCGGTCAACCACGTCGGCATGGTTGTCGCGATCGACGACCTGCCCCCGCTGCTCTGGCACGCTGAGTTGGGCCGCTCGCTGCCCGATGTGTGGACTGGTGAGCGGCAACGCGGCGTGCAGCTTCACGTACTCGCCGAGGCCGTTACGACCTGGAACGCCCGCTACCAGCAGCGGGCGTGGGTGCGACAGCTCCATGGGCCGATCGAGCGCTACCACGAGGATCGCGTGATGGAGGTTATCGACCGCTTCGACGGCCGGCCATTTCCCACCACGTTCGGGCTCCTGCGGCGGTGGTTCACAAGTCGGTTGCGCCGCTCCTCCTCGTTGGAGACCGTTTTCTGCGCCGAGCTCGTCGCCACGACTTACCAGCACATGGGTCTGCTCCCCGACACGCGCCCGGCGAGCTGGTATGACCCAGGGCGGTTCTGGAGCGGCGACCGCATTGACCTGATCGCGCCGTACGCGCTCGCCGCGGAGATCGCAGTGCGCTGAGCCAACCGCGGCCCGCGGGCCGCATTCGGCTACGCCACGGTGCTCGCCGCAGTCTCCGGCGGGGCGAGCGCCCGGCCTCGGATCAGGTCAGCCGCCTTTTCCGCGACCGCGATCGTCGGCGCGTTCGTATTCCCACGCGGGACTGTGGGCATTACGGAAGCGTCCACCACGCGCAGCCCCTCCAGGCCGCGTACCCGCAACTCGGGATCGACCACTGCCAGGTCATCGACACCCATCTTGCGCGTCCCGACGGGGTGGTAAAGGGTGTGCATCGTCGCCCGCGCGTACGCAAGAACCTCCTTGTCGCTGTCGCCCTCGGGCGCGAACAGCGCACGCTGGGAGTAGCGGGCGAGGGGTTCGGTGTGGGCGATCTGTTCGCACAGGCGCACTCCCTCGACGAGCGAGCGCCGATCGTTTTCCTCGGCCAGATAGTTGTGCAGGACCAGCGGACGCGCGAGCGGGTCGGGGGAGATGACAGCGACCTGTCCGCGGCTTTCGGGCTTCAGCACGCAGGCGCCGACTGCCCAGCCGTGCTCGGGCGGCGGCAGCAGCCCCTCGTCCATGAATAGCGCCGGCACCGCGTGGAACTGGATGTCGGGTGCCGGCAGGTTCTCGCGCGTTCGGTGAAAGCCGCCGGCCTCGGCGACGTTGGAGGTCAGCGGGCCCTGGCCCGCTTGCAGCAGCCCAAGATTCTCCTCAGTCAATGCGTCCTTGAGGCTGACCGGCTTGTCGCAGGCGTAGTTCACTCCCGCGTTGGGATGGTCGTGGAGGTTCAGCCCGACGCCCGGCAGCTCGTGCACCGGGGAGATCTGCAGCGCCGTCAGCTCGTCGGCCGTCCGATCCCCGGTTGCGCCGCCAATCACGGCAGCGGCGTGAACGGATACATCACGATCGCGGCGACCAGCACCGCGAGGGCCCATACGGCGACCACCCGGCGGTTGACGCGGCTGCCCGCGAGGAGTTGCGCCACAGCGATGTAGATCCCGGGCATCACGACCACCATGTAGTAGAGGTAGCTCGTTCGGTTCCAGATCAGGCTCAGCAATTCGAACGGCACGAACGTGCCCATGAACCACGCCAGCGTGAGTACGCCGACATCGTTTTGGAGGCGAGCGGACAGGGGAAGCGCCAACGCGAGCGCTGGCACCGCGAGGAGCAGGACCGGCGGACTGATCATCCCCAGGAAGTGGGCGGCCGGGTGGATGTGGTAGAGGCCGGGTGCCGGTCTCGCCGGGTTGATATTCAGATAGGTGATCGGCTTCAGGTCGATGAGCCACTCCCACGGATACGACGCGATCCCGCTCGGGCCGCTGGGACTGCTCTGACTGGCGGCATAGCTGACCATGTGCGCCAGGTGGGCAAAGGGGCCACCGGTTATCAGCTTGTGCGCGACCGGGTCATACGGCGGAGCGACCCGGTCGAGCACGGCCAATAGTGCGAAGAAGACGCCGGCAGCGCTCGCCACGCACGCGCCGAGTCTCCCCAGCCGGCGCTTCGCCTCGGTGCGGTCGGTCAACCACCGCAACGCCTCGAACGCGGCGAGCACCGGCAGCAGGTACGGCGCGACGAGCTTGCAGCATGCGCCGATGCCGATGAGTGCTCCGGCGATGATCGGCCGCCCACGCAGGTAGGCGACGGCGGCCCACACCATCGCGGCCAGCGCGTAGATGTCGAGCGTCCCGATCCGCCCGTGGACGAGGAGCAGATTGTCGAGCGCCATCAGCGCGCTCGCCCCCAGCGCCACGGCTGAGCTTCCGCCGGCAGCGCGCACCAGTGCGTACAACCCGAGGATCGCCAGCGAACCGCAGAGAAGGCTGCCGAGCCGCCAGGCCAGAGGCCCATCGCCGAACAGCTCGATCGAACCCGCCATCACCAGTTTCGCCAGCTGCGGGTGCTCCGCATTCGGATCGTCGCCCAGCGGCGCATCGGCATACGTGGCTCCCGCCGGCGGGTGCACCCCGGCGATTACCCGAGCGGCGTTGACGTAATAGGACTCGTCGAAGATCAGAATGTGATCGGTCGCCGAGCGACAGGGGGAACGGCACGGCTGCTCGAGCCATGCGACCCGTGCGGCCAGCGACAGCAGCGAGACGACCGCGAGCAACGCCAGCGGTAGCGATGAGGAGGAGTGAATCCGACGGATCATCGCGGGGCGACGGTACCTAGACTGCCGCCGCGTGGACTTCGAGAAGTGGCACGCGCTCGGCAATGACTACTTGATCGTCGAACAGGCTGCGCTCCCGTTCGAACTAACGCCGGCTCGGATCCGCGCGATCTGCGCCGGGCACACGGGCGTGTTCGCCGACGGCATCTTGCTTCTCTCGGAGGCCGATCGCCCGGGATTTGTGGCTCGTCTGCGGATCTTCAACCGCGACGGCTCCGAGGCCGAGCTGTCGGGTAACGGTGCGCGCGAGGCGATCCTGTATGTTCGTCGCCGCGGTTGGACCGACTCCGACTCGTTCTCTGTGCAGACGGCGGCCGGGGCCATCCACCCGGTGATCACCTCTGCTACGACCTGCACGGTCGACATGGGCCGCGCGAGCTTGCGCAGTGCAGACTACCCCTCGGGGCACGAGAACGGCGAAGGTGAACTCAGCGATGGTGTCCGCCGGTGGCGCTTCCAGCACGTTCAGGTCGGCAATCCGCAGTGCTCGATCGGCATCGACTCCGAGGCCGAGCTCGATGCACTCGATCTTTCCGCGGTCGGACCCGGGGTCGAGCACCACAAGCTGTTCCCAAACCGGACTAATGTCTCCTGGTTTACCGTGCTGGGGCCGGGACGGATCCGGGCCCGGATCTTCGAGCGAGGAGTGGGCGAGACCTCGGCCAGCGGTACCGGGGCCTCGGGGGCGGCAGTCGCGTACGTAATCCACGGTGGGGTGTCGCCGGTAACGGTCCTCCTCGACGGAGGCGAGCTCGAAGTCGAGGTGGGGAAGGACCTTCACATCAACCTGACCGGCTGGGCGGTACCCGTGTTCCGCGGGACGCTCGCCAACGAGTTCGTAAAGGAGCTGCATGCGACCAAGTAGGCGACTCGACCGCATTCCCCCATATTTGTTCGCCGAGCTCGAGCGCAAGATCGACGCCAAGCGCGCCGCCGGAGTCGACGTGATCAGCCTCGGGATCGGCGATCCTGACACACCCACATACGCGCCAATCGTCACCGCGATGCAGGAGGCGGTCGCCGATCCGAGCACGCATACCTACCCCTCAAACCGCGGCCGCACGGAATTTCGCGAGGCGGTCGCGGAGTTCTACGCGCGGCGATTTGGAGTGGAGCTCGATCCCGGCACCGAGGTAATGCCGGCGATCGGCGCCAAAGAGTGCATCTTCAACCTCAACCTGGCGTTTCTCGATCCTGGCGACGTGGCGCTTGCCTCCGACCCTGGATATCCCGTGTACACCGGTGGACCGTTGCTCGCCGGGGGCGAGCCGGTGCTGATGCCACTCGAGCCCGAGCGTGGCTTCGCTCCCGACTTCGACGCGATCCCGTCGGACAAGCTCGAGCGCGCGCGGCTGATGTTCATCAACTACCCGAACAACCCGACGGGCGCCATCGTTCCGGATGGATTGTTCGAGCAGGCGGTCGAGCTCGCCCGGCGCTGCGAGATCCTCGTCGTGCACGACAACGCCTACAGCGAGACGACCTACGACGGGTACGAGGCGCCGTCGTTCCTAGCCGCTCCCGGCGCCAAGGAGGTCGCGGTCGAGGTGTTCTCGCTCTCGAAGGGCTACAACATGACCGGGTGGCGCTGTGCGGCGATCGTCGGCAACGCCGAGGCGATCGCCCACTACTGGCGGCTGAAGTCGAACATCGACTCGGGGCTGTTCGAGGCGATACAGCTGGCTGGCGGTGCGGCGCTGACGCCCGCGCTCGACGCCGAGGTGCGGGCTATGAACGCCGTCTATGAGCGCCGACGGGATCTGGTCTGTGAAGCCCTGCGACAAGCCGGAGTGAATGTGATCCCCCCGAAGGGCACGATCTACATCTGGGCGCCCGTTCCCGCCGACTTTCCGTCCGCGGCGGCGTATTGCGAGCACGTCCTCGAGCAGGCTGGAGTCGTGATCTCACCCGGCAGCGCCTACGGCCGCAGCGGGGAGGGCTTCTTCCGGATCTCGCTGACCACGCCCGACGACCGACTGGCGGAGGCAGTGGACCGCCTAAGCGGGTTGTGAGCGGCCTTCGCGTTCGCGGCTACCATCAGCTCTGTGCAGCGAAGCCGCAACGGGCGCACGCAACCGTCCCTAGGCGCCGTCAACGGGCAGCGCCCCGGGGGTCGCGCCCGCCAGCGCGCCTATTTGGTGGCGGCACTCCCCGACCGCCAGGATCACGAGCTCTCTGAGCTGCGCGAGCTGTTACGCACGGCTGGGGTCGCCGGTGTCGGCGAACTCGTCCAGAGGCGCGACCATCCCCACCCGAACAGCTACATCGGTCCCGGGAAGCTCGAGCAGCTGGCATCAGAGCTGGCGGCGGCGGACGCAAATCTGGTTGCGTGCGACGACGAGCTCTCGCCCCGACAGGAGCGTAACCTCGAGCAGGCGCTGGGCGTCCCGGTGATCGACCGTACCGCGGTCATCCTCGACATCTTCGCCGCGCACGCGCACAGCGCTGAGGGAAAGCTTCAGGTCGAGCTCGCGCAGCTCGAGTACAACCTCGCGCGAATGCGAGGCCTGTGGTCGCACCTCGAGCGGCTCGGTGGCGGAATCGGCACACGGGGACCCGGCGAGACGCAGATCGAGACCGATCGCCGTCTCGCCCGCGACCGAATCGCGGCACTTCGGCGAAAGCTCACTCACGTTCGATCGAGTAGAGCGGTGATGCGCGCCGAGCGAGAGCGTGCGCATCTCCCGTCGGTCGCGCTCGCCGGTTACACCAATGCCGGCAAGTCAACGCTTCTGAACGCGCTCACGGGCGCCACCCTCGGAGTCGGCGATCGCCTGTTTCAGACGCTCGATCCGACGACCCGGATCTTGCGAGCCGGCGGCCGCGACTACCTGCTGACGGACACCGTCGGTTTCATCCGCAAGCTGCCCCATCAGCTGGTCGACGCTTTTGGGGCGACGCTTGAGGAGACCCGCCTCGCAGACCTGATCGTGCACGTGGTCGATGGTTCGGCGCCCGAGGAGGAGCTGTTGGCGATGACCGCCGCGGTCGAGGAGGTCCTGGAAGAGATCGATGCCGTGCGTGCCCCCCGGATCCTGGTGCTCTCGAAGGCAGACCTGATCGATCCCGAGCATCGCGACCAGCTGGCGCGGCGACATCCCGAAGCGGTTCTGGTGTCGGCCGCCTCCGGGGAGGGCGTCGAGGCTCTCACCGAGCGCATCGAAGAGGAATTTGCCTTGTCGCTGCAGCTCGTCGACCTGCTGATCCCCTACGACGAGGGCGGTCGGCTCGCCGAGCTGCACACGCTCGCGGGCGACCTCGAGCGTGAGGAGACACCCGAGGGGGTTCGAGTGCTTGCCCGGCTGCCAGCGGCCGTCGCGGCCCGTTATCAGCCGTTCGCGCTGACTGATCGGCGAGTATGAGCTTGCGCGTCGCGCGGCTTGACGCGCGAGCCAAACTGCCGACACGTGCTTATCCCGGGGACGCGGGCCTCGACTTGTATGCGCTCGACGGCGCGGTGCTTGGGCCGGGGGAGCGGACCACCGTTCGCACAGGGGTCGCGGTCGAGATCCCAGAGGGCCAGGCGGGCCTCGTACTACCTCGCTCGGGCCTGGCGGCTCGGTACGGGATCACGCTCGTCAATGCGCCGGGCCTGATCGACGCCGGTTACCGCGGCGAGCTCAAGGCGCTGTTGCTAAACACCGACGGAAAGCTCCCATTTACGATCTCCTCGGGAGACCGAATTGCCCAGCTGATGCTGGTGTCGGTCCAGCTTCCGGGGATCGTCGAAGTCGACGCGCTCGCAGTCTCGGAGCGCGGCACCGGTGGGTTGGGATCGAGCGGCGGCTGAGCCGCCTACGGCGACGGGCTGGTGGACAGCAGCCCGTGTGTCTGGAGGAACTGCTGCGCGACCGCCGTGGGATCCTGGTTGGCTACGTCGACCAGGAAGTTGAGCTCGCGCATCGTCGAAATGCTTAGCAGGGCGCTGACCTTGTTGATCGTCTCAGCAAACGCAGGTCCCTCCTCGGCCAGCACCTTGGCTGACATGACCGGTACCACGTTGCCCCAGCCGAACACGTTTGCCGGATCGCGCAGCAGCGCGTAATCGCCGGTTGCGAGCTGACCATCGGTCGTGTTCAGATCGGCTGCCTGCACCTGGTCCTGGTTCAGGGCCTGATACTGATCGCCAACCGCGAGCGTCTTGAAGGACGCCGGGGAGAAGCCGTAGGTCTGTTCGATCGCGGGGAGTCCGGCGGGATCCTGCTGGAACTGCGGCGGGCCACCGAACACGAGCGTCGAAGAGACCCTGCTGAGGTCCCCGATCGATCTCAGATGATTTTGGGCCGCGTAGCCGACGGTCACCCCGACCGCCTCGGTGTCGCTGAAGGGCGTTCGGTTCAGCAGCACATAGCCGTGTGTGACTGCGTAGTGCTGCGCCGCCCGATAGGCATGGGCCGGCGAGCGAAAGCCATGGTGATAACCGGCAACGGTTGTGTTCCACGTGCCGAGGTACTCGGGATACATGCCAAGCCGCCCGCTGCTCAGCGCCTGGATCGTGACCGAGGTGGGCCCGATGTTGCGGTTGATGTTGACCTTGAAGCCGTTGGCCTGCAGCGCCAAGGTGTAGAGCTCGCCGAGCACGAACTGCTCGGTGTAGTTCTTGTCTCCGATCGTGACCGTGGGCTTGCCGGTCCCCGGAAGCACCGGCGTCGATGTCGTGGTAGTGGTGCTCGTCGTGGTCGACGTCGTGCTCGGTGGGGCTGATGCGACTCGGGCCGGCGACGTGCTCTGCTCAGAACCACCACAGCCGGCAACCAGCAGTGTCACCGCACACGCCAGGACGGGCGCGGGCAGGCGAACGATGACGGGAGAGCTCGAGCGGGACATCAAGCGTCGGGATCTCGGGGCATCGTAACCCGGCGTGAGCAGCTAGACACCGGCAGCTCGTCTCGCGTCGGAGTGGGTGGCCGCTTCGAGCTCGTTCTCGAGGGGCGCCAGCGGCTCTGACCCGGCCAGCGCCGTCGCGATCAGCCAATCGGCAAACCAGGCGTTCTTGGGCAGGAGGAGACCGTGGGGGTACGTGCCGCCGCTGGCGGTCACGGCGAAGCCGATCCGCCGCCACCGGCAACGCCGCTTCAGCATCAGCAGATTGCCCCGGTCAGCGTAGATGTTCATCAGGTCGGGATAGAGCGCGCAGACGCGCAGCTCAGGCACTGAGGATCACCACTGTGCTGCCGGCATAGTCGCGGGTCGCCGGAACCACGCGAGTGCCGGCCGGCCTGAATCCGGCACCGGCGCCCTCGCGCTCCAGCCCAGCCGGGGTCACCCGGTCAAGCCTGATGACATCGTCCTCGACCGTGCGGCGGCCGTCGACGGCGACGGTCTCGCGGCGGCGCTCGAGTGTGTAACTACCGCGATCGGCCCTGATCGCCATCGGCTGGCTCGAGTAGACGACTCCTTCGTGCTCGCAGATGTCGGGCAATGGCGCAAACGCCTGATCGAGGACTTCGTAGGCCTCGAGCGTCTCGGCGATGGCGATCGCGAGCACGCCCCCGTCGAGCAGATGGCGCCGGGCGCAGCGCAGAAGACGGGTCCGTCCCTCCGCTCCCCCGAGGAGCTGGATCGTCTGCATCGGTACCAGGCACAGCGCGAACCGGTATTCGAGCTCGAACTCGCGTGCGTCGGCGATAACCGTCTCGATCCCGAGCCGGTGGGCCCTCGTGGCCAGTTCGGAGATCAGTTCCGGGTCGTGGTCTAGTGCCGTTACCCGGTGCCCGTGGCGCGCGAGATCGAACGCCACGCGGCCGGTGCCCGCGCCCACGTCCAGCACCGGATCGCCGTGCTCAGAGGCGAGCGCGCGCCACAGTGGCAAATCTTCGACATAGGCGCCGCACTCCAGGTCGTGCCAGATCGCGCTCATCGTCTGCCGTCTCTCTCGTCCTGCCAGAACTGCAACACGTGACCGCGCGATGCGAGCTCGTCGCGGAGCTCCAGCAGCGCCGTATAGGTCGGCAGCACAAACAGCCGTCCCTCAGCGGTGTCGGCGAGGGCCCGAGCGAACGCATCCCGAAGGCTGGGAGCGACCTGGAGCCGATCGGTTGGGAGGCCAGCGCACTTCAGCCGCAGCGCCAGCTCGGCGGCGCGTGTGCCGGAGCAGGTGACGCGGCGTACCTGTGCGGCGAGCTGCTCGAAGTCTGCGTCCCAGATCCAGGAGACATCCCGGCCTGCGTCCAGGTTAATGCCTAGCTCCAGGCACAGCGCGACCGCGCCGAGCGCGCTCATTCCGGGACCAGCACCCGCACGGCACGGGGAAGCGCCTTGATTTTCACGGGAAGCTCCGCAATCGGGTCGCCGTCGGCGTACATCGTGAATGGCCGGTCGGCGCTGACCTCGATTTCGCTTGCGCGCAGGACCTCGACATTTGCTTGCTTGATGTGCGCACCCCTATAGACAGTAGGAAGGAGGCGGAGAAACCGACGCTTCGGCAGGAAGGCAACCATCACCACGTCCAGCAGGCCGTCCTGAAGGGAGGCGCCCGGCGCCAGGAGCATCCCGCCGCCGTAGGCCTTCGAGTTGGCCGCCGCGACCGAGTACCCGCTGAACGCGCGGCGCTGATGGCCGTCGAGGGTGACCTCAAAGGCGGCCGGCTCCCAGGCGACGAGCGCACGCAGGGCGCCGTAGGCGTAGACAAGGTTGCCACGAACGATTCGCGTCTCGTTGGCGATCCGGTTCGCGTCGGAGTCAAAGCCGCAGCTGGCGATTCCGATGAACGTCTTTGCATTGACGGTGGCGAGGTCGAGCTCACGCACTGCCCCGTGCGCGAGCACGTCGCAAGCCTGGCAGGGATCGAGCGGGATTCCAAGCGTCCGCGCAAAGTCGTTTCCCCGCCCCCCTGGCAGCACGCCTAAGAGGCTGTCGGTGTGTCGGAGCGCTTCCGCTACTGCGCTGATGATCCCGTCGCCCCCGAATGCGACCGCAGTCTCACCAGCGGCGATGGCGGCCCGCGCCAGCTTGCGCGCGTGCTCGAGGCTGCTCGTGCGCTCGACGTGGTGCTCGAGCCCGAGGCGGCTCAGGGTCTCCTGGACCGCTGGCAACGCCCGCCCGGCGCGGCCGCCACCGGCCGCCGGATTCACGATCACCGCCAACGTCACGAGGCGACCACGAGCGCATGAAGATCCTCTGCGATGGCGATTGGGGCCGGTTCGCTCGCCGCTTCGGCCTGAGCCCGGGTGGCCACGCCGGTGAGCACGATCGCGCCGTCGAGGCCCGCGGCCGCGGCGCCCGCCAGGTCAGAGTCGAGGCGATCGCCGATTACCAGCGATCGTCCACTCCCGAGCCGGTCGAGTGCCGTGGTGAACATGTCCGGCGCCGGCTTGCCGACGCTTCGGGCGCTGCGCTCCGTGGCATATTCAAGCGCGGCGACGACCGCTCCCGTGGCTGGCGAGATCCCATCTTCCGTCGGAAACGTGCGGTCGCGGCCTGCCGCGAGCATCTCCGCGCCCGCAAGTACCGCTCGCGTCGCATCTCGAAGCTCGCTGAAGTGCAGCTCGTCGTGACTCGCGATGACCACGATCTCGGCCTCTGCCACCTGGTCGGTCCCGTTGATGATCCGCTGCCCGGCATCCGCCACGTGGCGAAATATGGCCGGCGAGCCGACCACGTACGTTGCCGATCCCGGTCTGTTGCCGGCGAGCACATACTGGATCGCAGCTCCTACCGTCACGACTTCCTCGAGGGAGGCCCGAAGACCGAGTGACCAGAGCTTGCGCACATAGTCCTCGGGCGAGTGGCGCGCGTCGTTGGTGAGAAACATGACGGCCTTGCCGGCGGCCCGCAGCTCGGAGACTGCCTCCGGGGCGCGGCGAGTGCAGAGCTCGCCGACGTAAACGCAGCCGTCGAGGTCGAGCAGCACGTGATCGTAATGCGCGAGCAGAGGGGAGAGGGCCATTAGAACAACGACACCTGTCCGCTCTCGAGCGGTGGCGCGAGGCAGTCTGGGCCGTCATACCGAGCGTCGTTTACGGCCGGTCCCACCGGCTGCAGGGCGGTCTGCTGCGGAGCGAGACCGGCCAGCATTTCGGTGAGCTTCCCGCCCGGAGTGGCCGTATCCAGCCACAAGGCTTCGTGCTGCGGTGCGAGGATGATCGGCATCCGATCGTGCAAGGGGGAGATCGCTGGATTGGCGGCAGTGGTGAGGATCGTGCAAGTGCGGAGCTTGGTGTCGTCCCCGCCATACCAGATCGACCACAGGCCGGCGAAGGCAAACGGTGACTGGTCGGTGCGGGTGATGCGAAATGCCTGTTTCGGGCCGGCCGGCATCCGCCGCCATTCGTAGAAGCCGTCAGCGATGATCAGGCAGCGGAAGCGGTTGAACGCTCGCCGGAAAGCCGGACGCTCGGCTACCGTCTCGACCCTCGCATTGATCATCTTCAGGCCGGTATCGGGGCTCTTCGCCCATGCCGGGACAAGGCCCCAGCGCAGCAATTCACCGCGCGAGCGACCGTCGCGGTCCGTGGTGACCGCGAGCACGTCGTCACCCGGCGCCACGTTATAGCGCCGGCGGACTGGAATCGACTCGCCGATCGGGAACCGAGCGCGGACGGCCGCCGGGTTAGGCGCTGCGAGCGTGTACCTGCCACACACGGCGCGGCGATCAGCGTGAGCGCGCCGCAGTCTGCTCGGCGCGCTCGGCCTGCGCCCGTTTCTGGCGGCGGCGCCCGAAGTAGGCAAGCACCCCGACGACCACGAGCACGAGCACGAGTCCGTAGAAGATCGCGAGATCGAGGGAAATGCCACCGAACGGCAGCGCCACCAGCTCCACGAGCCCAAAGCCTGCCAGCAGGACCAGCACGATCAGCAGGATCACGATCGCGATCCCGCGGATCCGAGCGAGGATTCCGGCGCTGGCGGGAGGCGCGATCAGGCCCATGAACCTCAGGCCCCGGAGCTGGCGCGTCGTCGGCGTCTCGACGCCGAGGCGCTCGGTCGCCCGTTTGAGATCGTCCGGCCGCCGCTCCGCCAGGGCGAGAGACGCGTCCGCCATCCGTCTCAGCTGCAAGCGCTCCTGCGGACGGGCCGCCGCGAGCGCGCGCTGGAAGTGGGCTCGCGCCGCCTTGGCGTCGTATCGCTCGGCGGCGCGCGCCCCGAGAATCGCCTGCGCGGCGGCCTTGAACTTGGTCTCGGCTTCGAGCTCCTCGTCGGAGCGGCTCTCCAGCTGCTGCATCGCGGCGAGCTGGCTGCGCTGCTCGATCCGCATCGTGCGCTGCTGCTTGGCCATTGCTGCGAAGAGTCTAGTGGCTACTTCCGAGCCGCGACCACGAAGACGCGCTGGCTACTCAGGTAACCGCCCGAATAGCTCTGAGTTGACGGCGGAGGCCGATATACGTCGACGTGCCGGCCGTTGATCGCCCCGCCGGTGTCCTGGGCCAGGAACCAGCCGCCATGGCCATCCCGTCGATAGCCGGGGATGTAGACCCGGCGAGCAAAGCCAGGCGATAACTCCGGCGACCTCATCGGGACGGCCCATGCGCCCCAAGGGCACGAACCCGAGCAGGCTCTCGCGGAAACCGGGGAAGCGTTCGAACGTCTCGTCCATCATCGGCGTGTCGATCGCACCCGGGCAGACGGCGTTGACGCGGATGCCGGCTGATGCGTACTCGATCGCGGCCGTGCGGGTGAGACCGAGAACGCCGTGCTTGCTATGTTCCGCGTCAAGATCGGAGCCAACGACACGCGCTCCCTGGGCCGCGAACAGCTCCGCGGTTGCCCGGCCAATGCCCGATGCTGCCCGGTTACGAGCGCCACCTTGTCGTGCAGGCCGTAGTCCATGCCGCTCATCATTCCAGGTCGCTTCTTCGCCGACCTGCTTGAGGCAGCCTCGATCAGGCTCCGAGGTCGAGATTGAGATGTGCAACCTTTCGGGACCACCACGGTGCCCCTCCCGCCGCCCCGCCGTCGCCGTCGCCGGTGTTCTCCGAGGGGACGATCCCTAGATAGGCGAGGCTGTCGGGTGCTCAAAGCGACCAAACCGGCCAGGGTCGAGCAAGCGCGCGACGCGCCACCCTCCTGAAGAGGGCGCGGGTCTCGGCGCTCACCTCGGGCTTCGCGGAGCTCAGGACGCGGTGGCGCGCGCCACGACGACCGGGTCCGTTGCCATCAGGTCAGCGGCGCGCTCGCCCATCATGATGGCGGTCGCGTTCGGCCCCCGGCGGATCAGGCAGGGGATGGCCGAGGTGTCCACGATCCGCAGGCCCGTCACGCCGTGGACGCGGAAGACTTGGTCGACCACAGCCCGCTCATCGGACGCCGGGCCCATCCTGCAGGTCCCGCTCATGTGGATCGCCGTCCCGAGATGGGCGCGCATCCAGCGGTCCAGCGCCCAGTCGGACGCCAGGTCTGCCTCGCTCGGGGACGTCCGCGTGGCGATGATCCGGCGCAGCGTCGGAGAGTCGAGCAGCTCGATGGCCAGCCGGACGGCCTGCCGCATCCGCTCCAGATCTGTCGGCTCCGTCAGATAGTTGTAGTCGAGCGTCGGGGGCACGTGCGGGTCGGCGGAGGTGACGCGGAGCTCGCCGCGGCTGCGCTCCTGCTGCAGCCCGCACAGCAGCGTCAGGTCGCCCTGTGTGTGCGCCTGGTCGAGGAGCCGCCGCATCGACACGCCGCCCATCGCTTCCACCGTCCTGATCGGCCGCCGCAGGATGCCGCCGATCCCGCGCACGGCCGAGACCCCCGAGCCCAGCATCATCTGTCCCACCGAGAGGACGCCGCAGATGATCTCCATGTCCCCGACGACGTCTGAGCCGTCGGCCGTATAGTTGAGCGCCGCCTGGGGAAAGGCCATGTGCGGGTGGGTTGGGATCGGCCCCCTGGGTCGGTATGTGACCCATAGGTCGGGATGGTCGGCGAAGTCCTTACCCACGCCCGGCGCGTCGTGCACGACGCGGACGCCGAGGGCGCGGACCCCGTCTCCGGGGCCAACGCCGGATAGCATCAGCAGCTGCGGCGAGCCGATCGCGCCGGCGGAGAGGACGACCTCAGCCGCGTATATCGCCCCCTGCCACCCGCCGATCTCGGCTTCGACGCCAATCGCCCGCGTGCCATCGAACAGGACTCGCCGGACGAACGTGTCGCCGCGCACGGTCAGGTTTGGCCGCCTCCAGATCGGAATCAGGTACGCGACGGCGGTGCTCACTCGCAGACCGTCCACGGCGTTCAGCGGGATCAGCCCCACGCCCGGAGCGCCTGGACGGTTCTTGTCCTCCTCCTCCACGAATCCGAGCTCCAGGCAGGCCTCGATGAATGCCGCCGTCACGGGGCTCATGACCTCGCCGCCCTGCCGCTTGACCGGGATCGGACCGCCCGCGCCGTGGAGCGGCCCGCCGAAGTCGCGGTCGTCCTCCAGCCTGCGGTAGTAGGGCAGGACCTTCTCGAACGACCACGCGTCGTTTCCCGCCTGCACCCACCGCTCGAAGTCACCGGGAACCGCGCGCATGAAGTAGGCGCCGTTGATGGAGCTCGAGCCGCCGATGATCTTGCCTCGGGGCACGGGGTACGTCAGCTCCGGCGTGAGCGCCCCCGTGAACGCCCAGTTGTTCGGGTGCCCGGGGACGGTGGCGGCGAGCGAGCCCACATGCCGGATCTCCGCCGGAAGACGGGCGACCGAGTTAAAGCTCGGCCCGGCCTCCAGCAGCAGCACCGACCTGTACGGATCCTCGCTCAGCCGCGCCGCGAGAACGCTCCCGGCCGATCCTGCGCCGACGACGATCACGTCCGGGCGCGTCCGTTTGCTCCGCCGATGGCGTCGGGGATCCAACTTTGACGATAGTCTCGGGGGCGTCATGGCGCGAGAATGACGGGCACGCTAAATATCGACCGTACATGGTTCTGACTGAGATGGACGACGTCACCGGCGTCGCCGTCGTGACCGGAGCTGCGCGCGGCATCGGCGCCGCCGTGGTCCGGCGCCTCTCGGGCGAGGGTTGGGCCATGATCGCCATCGATCGGTGCGCGGACGACCCCGGGCTGGGATACGAGCTCGCGACCGAGAAAGATCTGTACGCGGTGGTCGAGTCGTGCGCGAACGGAGAGCTCATCGTCCCCGTGGTGGCCGACGTGCGCGACCAGGGTGCGCTTGACGGCGCCGTCGCGACCGCCGTGCGGGAGCATGGGCGTCTCGATGCCGCGGTCGCGATCGCCGGGATGATGGTCGGTGGCCCGCCGCTCTGGGAGATGTCCGACGCGGCGTACCAACTCACCGTCGACGTCAACCTCACCGGCGTCTGGCGCCTGGCCAAGGCGGCCGTTCCCGCCTTGCTCGCGCGGCCGGAGCCTCGTCACGGCCGCTTCGTCGCGGTGGCCTCCGCGGCGGCGCACCACGGCATGCCGCGGCTCGCGGCCTACGGCGCTACCAAGGCCGGCGTCGTCGGGCTGGTTCGCGGGCTGGCCGCCGACCTGGCCGGCAGCGGCGTCACCGCGAACGGTGTCTCGCCCGGTCTGACGTCGACAACGATGCTCGACGTCAGCGCGGAGATCTACGACTTCACGAACGTCGACGACTTCGCGCATAATCCGCTCCACGGCCGTCTGCTGGACCCGGATGAGATCGCGGCCCCGATCGCCTGGTTGTGTAGTCCCGAGAGCAGCTCGCTCACCGGCCACGTGCTTCCGACCGACGCCGGGCTGACCACGTGACGCCGGGGCGCGCGTCGGTGCCGCCCCTCCCAACGGGGTTCGGGCTGCGCCTCGATCCCTCTGTGCGAATCCTCGACGGCGGACGCACGATGCTGGGGGGAAGCCCCCGCCGCTTGCTCCGGCTATCCGCCGGCGCGTCGTCCCGCGTCGGCGCATGGAAGCATGGCGCCCAACCGACCACGGAGGCCGAGCGGCTCCTGGCCCGTCGGCTCGTCGACGCAGGTCTCGCACATCCCGTCCCGCCGAGCCGTATTGGTCTCGCCGCGGTGACAGTCGTGATCCCGGTGCACGACCGCCCGGCGGAGCTGCGGCGCTGCCTGGCGGCGATCGAGGATCGCGCGACGGTCTTGGTCGTGGACGACGCGTCCAGCGAGCGGGATGCCGTTGCCGAGGTCGTCCGCGCGGCGGGTGCACGGCTCGTGCGGCGCGCGACCAACGGCGGGCCGGGGGCCGCGCGCAACACGGGGCTGGCCGCCGCGACGACAGAGCTCGTGGCCTTCGTGGACAGCGATTGCGTCCCTGAGCCGGGGTGGCTTGACCGCGTGCTCGCGCACTTCGCGGACTCCGCCTTGGGGGTCGTGGCGCCGCGTATCGTCCCGCTCGAGACGGGCGGCGGCTGGCTGCAGCGTTACGACGCGGTCCGCTCGCCGCTCGATCTCGGTGGCGTACCGGGTCCGGTCGTTCCCCAGACGCGGATCTCCTACGTGCCGGCGGCTGCGCTGGCCGTGCGCCGGGCGGCCGCGGGCCCGGGCTTCGACGAGGACATGCTCGTTGGCGAGGACGTCGACTTCGTCTGGCGTGTCGAGGCGGCCGGCTGGCGCGTCCGGTTCGAGCCGGCCGCGCGTGTGGCGCACGACCACCGGACGCCGCTGCGGTCGTGGATGCGCCGCCGAGCAGACTACGGCACCTCCGCGGCCCCGCTCGCCGCGCGACATCCGCGCCGGCTTGCGCCAGCCATCGTCTCGCCGTGGAGCGCAGCCGCATGGAGCCTGTTACTCGGCCGGCGGTGGCGGTCCGCGCTCGCGGTCGTCGGTGGGGCGACGTGCCTCGCCCGGTTCCAGCTCGACGAGGTGCCCGGCCGCGACGGAATCGCCGTGCGCGTCGTCATCGGGGGCACAGCGGGCGCGGGCCGGTTGTTGGCGGAAGCCGTGACGCGAGCCTGGCTGCCGTTCGTCCTGGCGGCGCTCCCGCGGTCGGCCCTCGCGCGCCGGGTGCTACTCGCGGCGTGGCTGCTCCCGGCAGCGACGGACTGGCGGCGGCGGCGTCCCGCACTCGACCCGGTGCGCTACGCGATCGCACGGCTCCTGGACGACTCGGCTTATTGCGCGGGGCTGTGGCAAAGCTGCGTCCGGATGGGTGCAGCCGGCCCGCTCATCCCTGCCGCGGCGCGCGCGGTGCGCGCGTCACCCAGGGCACCGTGAGCATCAGCCCGGCGAGCGTGACTGCGGTACGGCGCGCAGCACATCGACGGTCGACGGGAGCGAGCCCCAGGAGCACGGGACCGGGCCGCTTGACCCGCAGCGCCTCCGCGAAGGACGCGACCGCGAAGATCAGCCGCAGCGCCGCGCCTGACGCCCCGGCAAGGAGCGGAGCACGCGGCGGCCAGTCCAGGACGAGCGCGCATGGCAGGACGAGTAGCGCGCGGAGCAGCGGACGGGCGCGCCGGCGCCGGGTCGCGGCGAGCAGCGCGCCTCCGCTGAGGACTGCCGCGTACACCTCCGGGCCGGCGCCTGCGGGAACCAGCCGGCCGGGTGGCGACGCCACGCGCACATGAACGTCCATGGCGCCCCACCGCCATGCTCGCTCGGCGACCGCTCCCCAGCGCGCCCACGTGGCGCGGTCGTGCCGGACCACGGCGGACGGCCGGCAGCGGATCGCGTGTCCGCTGGCGTTCACACGCATCCCGAGCTCGACGTCGTCCTCGCCGAGCCGCCGCGGCCAGTCCTAGCGAAAGCCGCGGAGTGAGACGAGCAGCTCCCGGCGAGACGAGAGGTTCGCGCACGGTCACCACTCCGCCTGCGGGTAGCGGCGGGCGAAGTGGAAGCTGTCGCAGAATCCGGCGGCGTCGGCGGCACGCCAGCCGGTGATGGCGCCGCTGAGCGTCACGGCGCCGAGCACGCCACCCACGGGACGCCCGTCCGGCGCTGGCCCCGCGCGGTGACCGTGCGCGTGTTCCAGGAGTAAGCGGCTGTCTGCCTCGCAATCGGAGTCGACGAACAGCACGATCTCGCCGCGCGCATTGCGGATCCCCTGGTTGCGCTTGTGCCGGACGTCGTTCGGGGCCGGCAGGACGCGCGCTCGGTGAGCCTCGGCGAGCCACTCGACGATCGTGTTCCTATGGACGTGCGAGTGGACGAGGGGATGTCCCGAGCTGGGGAACTACCGCCTCGTACTCGACTGTCGTTCGACCTAGACAGCAACCGGGGCCGCCCTGAGAGCGCGGCCCCGGAGCCGATCAGTAGTTGTTCGGACCTCGGCTACAGCCCGATACACACCGACTTGGTCTCGGTGTACTCGTGGATCACCTCCTCGCCCATCTCGCGCCCCCAGCCCGACTGCTTGTAGCCGCCGAATGGGAGCGCGGCGTCGAAGATGTTGTAGGCGTTGACCCACACGGTGCCCGCCTGCAGTCTCGGGATCAGGCGATGCGCCTTGGTCAGGTCGTTCGTCCAAACGCCGGCCGCGAGGCCGTACACGGTCTCGTTCGCCGCCGGGGCGACGTCGCTCGCGTCCTTGAACGGGATCGCGGTCACCACCGGGCCGAAGATCTCCTCGTCGTAGACCTTTTTGCCAGGCCCGGCGCCGTCGAGCACGGTCGGCGCGACGAAGTAGCCGCGCTTCCCGACCTGCTTGCCGCCGGTTACGGTGCGCACGCCTTCGGCCTCGCCGCCCTCGAGGTACCCCGTCACTCTCTCGAGCTGCTCGGCCGAGACAAGCGGACCCATCTCAGTGTTGGGGTCCAACCCGCGGCCGAGCTTGATCTTCCCGGCATGGTCGGACACACCGGCGACCACGTCGTCGTAGACCTTCTGCTCGATGTACAGCCGCGAGCCGGCGCAGCAGCACTGGCCGTGATTGAAGAAGATCGCGTTCGCCGCGCCGGGGATTGCGGTCTCCAGGTCGGCGTCAGCGAAGACGACGTTCGGCGACTTCCCGCCGAGCTCGAGCGTGACCCGCTTGAGATCGTTGGCGGCCGCCTTGACGATCAGCTTGCCGACCTCGGTCGAACCGGTGAACGCGACCTTGTCGATGCGCGGGTGGGCGGCGATCGCGGCGCCGGCGGTCTCGCCGAAGCCGGTGATCACATTGACGACGCCGTTCGGCAGCCCAGCCTCCAGCATCAGCTCAGCGAGCCGCAGCGCGCTCAGCGGAGTCTGCTCGGCGGGCTTGAGTATGACCGTGCATCCCGTTGCGAGCGCGGGCCCGACTTTCCACGCGGCCATCAGCAGCGGGAAGTTCCAGGGGATGATCTGGCCGACCACGCCGATCGGCTCCTTCAGCGTGAAGGCGTGGAACTGCGCGCCCGGCGCGTACGGCACCGAGATCGGGAACGTCTGGCCGTGGATCTTGGTCGCGAACCCGGCCATGTACTGGAACAGCTCGGCCGCCAACGGCACATCGGCCGCGCGCGCAATCCCGAGCGGCTTGCCGTTATCGAGCGACTCGATCTCCGCCAGCTCGTCAGCGTGCTCGGCGATCAGATCGCCGATCCGCCAGATGACTCGTCCGCGCTCGGCGGCGGTCATCCGGCTCCAGTCGGAGTCCTCGAACGCGCGCCGCGCAGCGGCGGCGGCGAGGTCGATGTCTTCGGCGTCGCCTGCGGGAACGTGATCGATGACGTCGCCGAGCGCCGGGTCATAGACCTCGAGCGTCCGACCGTGGCGAGCCTCGACCCACTCCCCGTCGATCAGCATCCGCTTTGGCTGCGCCAGGAACCCAGCAGCTGGCGAGCCTGCCTCGACAGTGGTTGCCATGATGTCCTCCTTCTTCCCGGGTGGGATTTGGCGCCAGCCAAGCGTGACGCCAGCCGGTTGTAGCCCGGGGTGCAATCGCGCAGCGTCGACTATACTCCGGTCTGCACAAGGGGTCTTTGGGACCTCGAGGCCCTTGAGAGAAAGCAGGCTCGCGCTCAGCCGGCGGAACGCGAGACCGACACGCTGCTTGCGACACATGATTGCGGGCTCGCCGGCGAATGCCCCCTCATCCCACTTGATCGGCTGTCGACTCTGGGCAGGGCGCAGAGCGGTAGGCGCTCAGTCTGCGGGCGGCGAGCGCTCTCTGGTTGCGACGCTCGAGTAGCCAAGCGAGCCGGGGTCGCGAACATCGCGCGATCTCGACGTCCGCTTCACCCAACCAGGCGTGGCAGCCGACGGCGGGCGTCCCGAGCCCTATGATCGCGGCGGATCGGAGGACTGGTGATGCGCCGATCCAGGACCAGCCAGCCACCCAAGTGCTCGTGGGCCTTCCCGCGCCAGCCCGGCAGCCCTTGCGCGCACGCACGCAGGCTGTGGAGATCGAACGCCTGCAAGTGGCCGTAGACGCGGTCGGGTCGATGCTCGAGCGGCACGGCCATCACCACGCGGCGGCGCGCCATCCGGCAGAGTCCGGCCAGCGCTGAGGCGGTCAGACGCGGCGGAAGGTGCTCGAGGAGATGAAGCGCGGTGACGGTGTCGAAGCTCTCCCGCGGGAAGGGCAACGGATCGACAACGTCGGCAACGCTGAACGCGACTCGCGCGCCCAGGTCCGTGGCCATCTGCCGGGCGAGCGCGACCGAGCCCCGCTGGCGGTCGCTGGCGGTGACCTCGAGGTCCGGGCGCTGGGCGATCAGCAGCGGGAAGAACGCGAAGCAGCTCCCGACGTCGAGCACCCGCGGGCCGCGTACGAGCCGCTCCGCGTGGGCGTAGATCTCGCGGAAGACGGCGATCGGGCTTGCCGAGCGATGGCGTCCGTCCTCACCACGAAGCCCGCGCAGCGTGTTTGCGTAAAAGCGCCGCCAGGCGGCGATCGGCACAGGATCGGTCGAGGTGACGACGCCGGCGAAGCAGCGCTCGAAGGCGCCGGGGGAAGCCAACACCCCCGGGCGGAACAGCTCCTCGGCGATCAGCTCGGCGAGGTCGTTGTCGAGGGCGGTGGGGGCGACCCGGTGCAGCACGACTGCACCCTCATCCCGCTGGAAGACCGAGAAGGTGGGCGTGCGGACGTGGCGCTCCCCGCACTCCAACCGCCCGGCGACGTGCCGGTTGGCCCCCTCCCAGGCCACGAGCAGGTCGCCGTGACGGCGCGCCCACCGCAGCACCGGACGGTCCCGGCGGGTCACGCCGGTCGCAGGACGCTGCTTGCCACCGCCTCGAGCTGGTCGAGGTCGCGAACGAGCTCGACGCGGTGGCACAGCTCGGCGTACGCGGGCAGGTCGCTGCCCCCGAGATGCCAGTAGCGTCGGGGCTCGGGCGTCAGCCAGACGAGCTGGCGCGCCCGGCGACGGACGTCCTCGAGCGCCCACAGTTGCGGCGGGTTGCCGTTGCCGCGCCCGTCCCCCAGCACCAGCACGGTCGTGCGGCGGTTGACCGCCGCGAGGTGCTCCTCGCGGAACATGGCGAGCGCGCGGCCGTAGTTGGAGTTGGCGTCGACGTCCAGCACGTCGCCGCTGAAGATCATGCCCAGCGCCTCTTCAAGCGGGCAGCGCTCCAGGTACGGAGTCACCTCGACGAGGTCGCTCACGAACGCGAACGTGCGGACCTGCGAGAACAAGGACTGCAGGCCATGCACCAGCTGGATCGTGAAGCGGGCGGTGTTGCGTACCGAGAGGCTCACGTCCACCAGCAGGACGAGGCGCGGCCGATCCTCGCGCTTGGCCGCCAGCACGGGCTGGAATGGCAGCCCGCCATAGCGCATGTTCGCGCGCATCGTGCGAGACGCGTGGATGCGGCCGCGCTTGGCCACCAGCCGCCGTTGGGACAGGGCGCCGCTCAGCTCGCGCCCGAGTCGACGCAGCAAGGCGTCCATGCGGCGTCGCTCCTCTTCCGTGAACGCTGTGCGGTACACCGGCGCCGGCTCGCCCACGGGTGCTGGGCGCTCCAGCGCCATCAGCCGCTCGAGGTAGCGCTGGAGCAGCTCAGGGAGGTTGGCGATGGCGCCGTCGACCTGGCGTCGCAGCACGTCCGCCTCCGCGTCGCCAAGGATCGCGTCCGCCGGGAGGAAGGGCAGATGGTGGACGGCGCTGGCCGTGAGGTCGGCATCGACCACGGTTCCCCCGTCGAGCGCCAGCTCGCCGGGCAGCCCGGCACCTGTGAGCCGGCGCAGATGGAGCATGTGGCGCAATTGCTGGACGGCTTGGTCGAGCGCGTCCTTGCCCTCCGCGAACATCAGCTCTTGGCTGAGTCCTGCGAGGTCGATCCGGTTGCCCTCCTTGTGGAGGCGCTTGGCCGTGGCGAGCTGGTCGTCGTCGAAGTACTTGGCCACCTCGGCCGGCGCCTGGTGGGAGTGGCTCGGATCGTCGAAGTCGGGCGGCTCCTCGGAGATCTTGACGGTGGTCGGCGGCCTCGGCTCGTCCTGGTCATCGTGGTCGTGGTCGTGGTCATGACCACCGCGACGCGCCCGCCAGTGGTCGGGCGAGAAGAACACCTCGAACAGCTCGTCGAAGACCGGCTCGTCCCGCGTCTCCTTGATCAGCGTTGCGCGGAGGGACGCCTTGACCATGTCGCGTCGCATCATCGGGACGACGGCGCATGCGCGCAGGGCGTCCAGGGTCTCCGCCGGCGAGATCCGCACGCCGCGCTTACGCAGCAGGCCGGCGAAGCGTAAGACCGGCGCATCCACCCCGACAACCCTCAGGTGGGCGGCCGGACGGCACCGAAGTAGCCCTCGGCATGGCGCTTGTACGCCTGCTGCTCAGGGCTGGAGTCGTCGTGCCCGTGGTCGTGACTGTGGTCGTGGTGGTGATCGGCGCCGACGGGCGCCGATGCATGCTCGTGGGTCGACGCGCCCACCAGGCCGAGCAGTCGCGGCAGCTGCTCCTGCACGCGGTCGATGTCCTTGTCGTACTTGATGATGAGGCTGATCGTCTCCTCGATCACGGAGCGGTCCAGGCTGGCGACGTTCAGAAGTACGAGCGACCGCGCCCAGTCGAGCGCTTCGCTGATGCTCGGCGCCTTGCGCAGGTCGAGCTCACGGACCGCGCGCACCACCTCCACCACCTGAGCGAGCAGTTGCTCCTCGATCGCGGGGACCTTGAGCCGCAGGATCTCCAGCTCCCGCTCAGCCGATGGATACTGCAGCGAGAGGTGCAGGCAGCGGCGCTTGAGCCCCTCGCTCACGTCGCGTGTGTTGTTGGAGGTGATCACCACGTAAGGAGTCGAGCGCGCGACCATCGTTCCGAGCTCGGGAATCGTCACCTGGAACTCAGCGAGCACCTCGAGCATCAGTGCCTCGAGGTGCTCGTCGGCCCGATCGATCTCGTCGATTAGCAGCACCGTGGGCTCAGGCGACCGGATCGCCTCCAACAGCGGGCGCTCGACGAGAAAGTGCTCGGAGAAGAAGACCTCCTCGTGGTCGCGGATCCGCGCGGCCGCCTGGGCGAGCTGCGTGACATCGGCGAGGACCGTGTCGATCTTCTCACGCAGGAGCTGGGTGTACAGCAGCTGCTTGCCGTAGTCCCACTCGTACAGCGCCTTCGTGTCGTCCTGGCCCTCGTAGCACTGCAGCCGCACGAGACGCCGGCCCGTTGCCCGGGCCAGCGACTTGGCGAGTTCAGTCTTGCCCACGCCCGGCGGGCCCTCCAGGAGCACCGGCCTGCCCAGGCGTGTCGCGAGGTAGACGACGGTCGCCACCTGCTCGGTGGTCACGTAGTCGTGCGCACGAAACCCGTCCACGACCTGTTGCACGGATTCGAACTGGTCGAGCGGATCCATCCTCTGCTCCTGGTCAGGCCTGTGCCCTACAGGCTACCCACCATCGCCTCGCGCACCACGGGCATCAGTCGCTCCACCGTGCACTCCTGGGGGTTGCCGGGGGTGCACGCGTCGCCCATGACGTGCTTGGCGACGCGTTCGACGTCGGCTTCGTCGCCCCGGATCCGGCGTCCCTTGCCCTCGTAGATGCCCGTATCCATGCGGTTCTTGGTGTAGTCCACGAGACTCGTGAAGTTCTCCGGGATGCCGACGTCCTTGGACAGGCGGATCGCCGCCTCGAGGGCCGCCTCCGACGCCTGGACCTTCGTCATCCCGTGCGTGTCGACACCCATCGCCACAGCGATGTCCGCGAAGCGGTCATAGCGGGCGGAGAGGTTGAAGTCCCACACGCGCGGCAGCGCGACCGCGTTGTTGAGGCCGTGATGGCTGTCGTAGAAGGCGCTGACGGCGTGCGAGATCGAGTGGACGATGCCGAGCCCGCCTGAATTGAACGCCTGCGCCGCGATGTACTGGGCGTACATCATCCCGGTGCGGGCTTCGTAGTTGGTCGGCTCGGCGACGGCGAGGCGCAGCCAGGTGGCCGTCAGCTCGATCGCCTTCAGCGCCGACCCGAGGCTGGGCGGGAAGTCCAGTCGGGACACATACGGTTCGGAGGCGTGGGCCAGCACGTCGAAGCCGCAGTAGGCCGTGTAGTCCAGCGGACACGAGTAGTACAGGACAGGGTCGCAGATCGCCAGCGTGGCGATGCAGCGATCGTCGAACGCGACGTACTTGTGTGGGTTTTCCCGGTCGCTCGTGTCCGTGATGACATACGCCCAGCTCGTCTCGGAGCCCGTTCCCGCCGTGGTGCTGATGGCGATGTGAGGCGGGTTGATCGGGTTCTCGGACTTGTTGAAGCCCTCGAACTCATTCACGTTCCGGCCGTCGTGCGCCGCCACGACCCGCGCGCCCTTGCAGGCATCGTGCGTCGAGCCGCCGCCCACCGAGATGAAGCTGTCGCACTTCTCCCCGGCGTACATCTGGTAGGCGTCCATGACGTTGTAGTCCTTGGGATTGGACTCGACCTGGTCATAGACCGCGACGTCGACGCCGGCGTACTTCACTTTGCCGACGATGTCGTCGATGATGCCGGTCCCTCGCAGTCCCGAGGTCATGAGCAGCGACTTCTTGAAACCGTAGTTCTTCGCCTCCACACCCACGAGCTCGTAGGCACCCGGCCCGAGTAGACCCCGGGGGACATTGTGGAACTCCTTGATCGGGAACTGCCACAGCTTGTCGGCTTGCATCGGCTAGCGCTCCTTCCTCCGGCTCTCCGGCGGTCGACGCGATCCCGGCCGCCCATAAGCGTCACCTTATCGCCGAATCGCAGGCTTTTGGTGATATCTTTGCGTCGCCCTGGACCGACTGAAGAGGAGGCTGTGATGACGCCCACGGAGCCGGAGCAGACGGAGATTAGCCCGGCCATCTTCCGCGTCGACAGCGCGCCGGAGGCGGTGGAGGTCGACGACGCCGCCGCGGACGAGCCACTCCTTGAAGAGCTACTGGTCGAGGAGGTTTCCATCGACGGCATGTGCGGCGTCTACTAGCGGGTTGATGTGAGTTCATCGCCCGTTGAAGTCGGCCGGCGTGCATGGTATGCACCGAGCGTCTAGGCGCCCGTGACCCTCGACCCGAATCGTCGCTACGCGTTGCATCCACAGGTCGCCCTTCGGCCCGAGCCGTTCGGCGCGCTGGCCTACCATTACGGGAACCGGCGTCTCACGTTCCTGAAATCGGCGGAGCTGGTCGAGCTGGTCCGGGATCTGTCGCGCCACGCCTCGGTGGCGGAAGCGCTCGAGGTGCGCGAAGTCGACCAGGAGCGCCGGGCGGCCTACCTGCGCGCGCTCGCCACGCTTGAGAGCTCGGAGGTCATCGATGCCTGCTGAAGCCGCCGTCCTGCCGCTCCGCGAGCGCTTCAAGCACGGGCTCGAGGCCCCCATCTGCCTGACCTGGGAGGTCACCTACGCGTGCAATCTCGCATGCGCCCACTGCCTCTCGTCCTCGGGCAAGCGAGACCCGCGCGAGCTGTCCACGCGAGAGTCCGAGCAGGTCATCGACGAACTGGCCGCGATGCAGGTGTTCTACGTCAACGTGGGGGGCGGGGAGCCGCTCGTGCGACGCGACTTCCTTGACCTGGTCGAGTACGCGGTCGCTCGCGGCGTCGGCGTCAAGTTCTCCACCAACGGCGCCCTGCTCACAGCCGACCATGCCGCCCGCGTGACAGCGATGGACTACGTTGACGTCCAGATCAGCGTCGACGGCGCGACGCCGGAGACCAACGACGCGGTACGCGGCCCGGGCAGCTACGCCGCAGCGCGCCGGGCAATGGACCGTCTCGCGGAGGCGCGGTTCGGCCCATTCAAGATCAGCGTGGTCGTCACCCGTTACAACGTCCCAGAGCTCGATGCGCTGGAGGCGCTCGCCGATTCCTACGGCGCGCAGCTGCGCATCACCCGCTTCCGCCCTTCGGGACGCGGCGCCCAGATCTGGGACCGGCTGCATCCCACGGCCGAGCAACAGCGGGCGCTCTACCGGTGGCTCCGCGAGCGGCCGGACGTGCTGACCGGCGACTCCTTCTTTCACCTGTCGGGCCTGGGTGAGCCGCTGCCCGGACTGAACCTGTGCGGTGCGGGACGGATCGTCTGCCTGGTCGACCCAGTCGGCGACGTGTACGCATGCCCCTTCGTCCTGCACGACACGTTCAAAGCGGGCAGCGTCCGCGAGCTCGGCGGCTTCACCCGGGTATGGCGTGAGTCGGCCCTCTTCCACGAGCTGCGCGAGCCCACCAGCGCCGGAGCATGCGCATCCTGCGGGCTGTACGACCGCTGCCAGGGCGGCTGCATGGCGGCGAAGTTCTTCACCGGCCTGCCGCTCGACGGGCCAGATCCTGAATGCGTCCTCGGGCACGGCGAGCTTGCGCTATCGCAAGTGGCCGCCGACGCACGCCCGGTGGTCGCCACCGGCCACTCGCGCCGGCGGCGCTCGACGGCCTGAGAAGACCACTTGCGTGCGCCAATGACGCTCGAGAGTCTTGGTTCCCCGCTTGCGCTCGGCACCCGACGTGCCCGCAACCGTGTGCTGTTTGGTCCGCACGAAACCAACCTCGACCACGGTCGCAGCATCAGCGAGCGCCACGTTGCCTACTACCGCCGGCGAGCGGCTGGCGGCGCCGGGGTGGTCGTCGTCGAGGAAGCCTCGGTCGACCCATCCGATTGGCCTTACGAGCACAGTCCGCTCGCCGCCCAGTGCGGGGACGGATGGGCGGGCGTCGCCACCGAGCTACACGAGGCCGGCGCGCTCGCGTTGGCGGCGCTCGGGCACGCCGGAGGTCAGGGCACGAGCGCGTACAGCCAGCTGCCGTTGTGGGCTCCCTCCCCGGTGCCCGAGGTGCCCGGCCGCGAGGTGCCGAAGGAGATGGAGGAGGAGGACCTCGCCACGCTCGTCCGCGGCTTCGCGCGCGCGACTCGCCTCGCGGTCTCGTCGGGGCTCGACGGGGTCGAGATCAATGCGGGGCAGCACAGTCTTCTGCGCACTTTCCTGTCGGGGCTCACGAACCGGCGCGACGATGGCTACGGGCAGGATCGCCTGCGCCTCGCCCGGGAGGTCCTGACCGCCGTTCGCGATGCCGCCGGAGACCGGGTCGTCGGCCTGCGGCTGTGCTGCGACGAGCTGTTCCCGTATGGGGGCATCGAGCCCGACGAGGGCGCCGTCATCGCCGCCGAGCTCGCGGCGCTCGCCGACTATCTGGTCGTGGTGTGCGGCTCGATCTACTCCCTGGCAGCCACGCGCCCCGATGGGCATATCGAACCGGGGTTCAACCGGGAGCTCAGCGCCCAAGTGCGCGCCGCCGTCGAGGGCCGGGCGCCAGTCGTGCTGCAAGGCTCGGTGGTGGACCTAAAGATGGCCGCGGCGGCGATCGCCGACGGCGTGTGCGACGCCGTCGAAATGACTCGCGCCCAGATCGCTGAGCCGGACCTGGTCGCGAAGGCGCTGGGCGGCGAGGCGGATCGAGTGCGACCGTGCACGCTCTGCAACCAGAACTGCCGCGTGCGAGACCCGCGCAACCCAGCGGTCAGCTGCATCGGCGAGCCCGCCGCTGGCCACGAGACCGAGGACCCGCCGCTCGCGGGGCAGGCGGGGCGACCGCGCAAGCTGCTCGTCGTCGGCGGCGGCCCAGCCGGCCTGGAGTGCGCCCGTGTGGCCGCCGCGCGCGGTCACGACGTCCGCGTACTGGAGCGCATGGATCGGCTCGGAGGGGCGTTGCGAGTCGCCGCCGCCGGCCCCGGGCGCGAGCGGCTCGGATTGCTGGCCGGCTGGTTGGAGGCTGAATGCCGGCGCCTCGGCGTCGCGCTGGAGCTCGGCCACGAGGCGACCGCAGCCGATGTCGACGGGGCGGACGCAGTCGTCCTGGCGACGGGGAGCCGGCCTGCGGAGCTGCCGTTCCCGGTAGACGACGGCGCACGCGTCGTGACCGCGCTCACGATCCTGGGCGGCAACGGCAACGGCAACGGCGAGGGCGACGGAGGCGGCCTGTCCGACGGCGCGGTGGCTGTCTGGGACCCGATCGGCGGCCCGATCGGCGTCGCAGTGGCCGAGCTGCTCGCGCGCGAGCGTCAGGTGGTCTTCATCACGCACGATCTGATCGTGGGGCAGCAGCTGAGCCGGTCGGGGGACCTGGCGCCCGCGAACGTCCGCCTCCACCAGGCGGGCGTCGAGCTCATCAAGCGCTCGCGCGTACGCAAGCTCGCAGCGCGGGCCGTCGAGCTCGAGGATGTGATGTCAGCCCGTGCATGGACCGTCGAGGCGGCGGGGCTCGTCGATTGCGGGCATCGGCTGCCCGAGGATCGCCTGTGGCACGCCACTGGCGAGCACTTTTCGCGCGCGGGCGACGCGATCGCGCCGCGCACCGCTTACGAGGCGGTGCTCGAAGGGCGCCGCGCGGCGCTGGCGTTGGAAGGATTGTCATGAGCGGCGGCCAATATCGCTATCTCTTCAGCCCGCTGCGCATCGGTCCTCTGACCGTCGCCAACCGGCTCGTGTTCTCCGCACATCTGACGAACTACGCGCAGGACGGGCGCCCGAGCGAGCAGCACGCCGCCTACTACGCGGAGCGGGCGGCCGGCGGCGTCGGTCTGATCATCACCGAGGAGCATTCGACCCACCCGACGGACTGGCCGTACGAGAAGCTCATCCACGGTTTCCACGAGAACGTGCTGCCGGGCTATAGGCGCATCACCGAGGCGGTGCACCGGCACGGTGTACCGATCCTCGCCCAGCTCAACCACAACGGCGGCCAGGCCTCGTCGATGTACACGCGCCTGCCGGTGTGGGCAGCGTCGGCCGTGCCGGACCCGCTGTTCCGCGAGGTGCCCAAGGCGATCGACGAGCGTGAGATCGCCGAGGTCATCGCGGGATACGCGGACGTCGCCGGGCGCTGCGCGGACGGCGGCTTCGACGGCATTGAGCTGCAGTGCTCGCACTCGTCGATCGTCCGCGGCTTCCTCTCCCCCCTAACCAACAAGCGACGCGATCGCTACGGCGGCAGCCTCGAGAACCGCATGCGGCTGCTGCTCGAGCTTGTGGACGCCGTCCGGCAGGCGATTGGCCCCCAGCGTGCGCTCGGGGTGCGCCTGTGCGGCGACGAGCTGATGGACGGCGGCACTACGCTGGCCGATGCAGTCGAGGTGGCACGGGCGGTTGAAGCGACGCGCACCGTGGACTTCGTCAACACCTCGATCGGGGTCGCGACCGCGACGCTGCACATGATCGAGGCATCAATGGCCGTGCCGCCGGGCTACGCCCTGTTCATCGCCTCGGCGCTGCGTCGCGCGATCGATCTGCCGGTGATCGGCGTCGGGCGGTTCAAGGATCCGCTCCAGGCCGAGCGCGCGCTGCACGATGGCCACTGCGACCTCGTCGGCGTTGTGCGCGGGCAGATCGCCGACTCCCACTTTGCGGCGAAATCCCGGGCCGGTCACACCGAGGACATCCGGCTGTGCCTGTCGTGCAACCAGGAGTGCGTTGGACGGATGGGACTCAACCGCTGGCTGGGCTGCATCGAGAACCCGCGCACCGGTCGGGAGGCCGAGCCGCCGTCCTCGCCCGCCACGACCCGGCGCCGCGTGCTCGTCGTGGGCGCGGGACCAGCCGGCCTCGAGGCGGCCGCCGTCGCCGCCGAGCGAGGTCACGATGTAGCGGTCTACGAGCAGGCCGATGCCGCCGGTGGTCAGGCGCGGCTAGCGGCCAGCGTCCCGAGCCGCGCCGAGTTCGGGGACATCGTGCGCAACCAGCTCAAACGCTGCGCCCGCGTGGGCGTCAAGATCTGCTACGGCGAGCGGGTCGACGCGGACGCCATCCGCCAGGCGGATCCGGAGGCGGTCGTCGTGGCCACCGGAGCAGTTCCGGTCCCCCCGCACTGGGCTCCGGCCGCCAACGGTGACGGCGCCACGCCGGTGGTGGACGTGAGCGCGGTGCTCACCGGCGCCGCGTCCCCGTCGGGACGCGTCGTGGTCATCGACGAGCTCGGGTTCCACCAGGCCACCAGCGTGGCCGAGCTGCTGGCGGACCGGGGGTGCGAGGTCGAGGTCGTCACGCCCGGCATGGTCGTCGGACAGGACCTGGGGGTCACGCTCGACATGGAGGGCTGGAACATGCGCGCGGCGACGAAGCGGATCGCGCAGAACACGGACCTGGTCCCGATGGGCCTCGAGGGCAACAACCTATCGCTGCTGCATCACCCGAGCGGCCGGATGGAGCAGCGGGAGGTCGACTGGGTGGTCACGGCCGCCCCCTGGCAGGCCTCCGACGGGCTGTACTTCGCGCTCAAGCAGGAGGGCGTCGACGTGCACCGGGCAGGCGACTGCGTGGCTCCGAGGCGCGCCCACGCAGCGGTCGTGGAAGGCAGCCGGGTGGGGGCGGCACTGTGATCGCGCTCGTCCCGGTGCGCGACGGCACGCTCCCCGTCGGCGCCGACGAGGCGATCGCCGAGGCCGGCGGCCGGGCGGCGCTGATCGGTGAGGGCACGCGCGCCGCCGCGGAGCAGGCGCGCACGGCCCGCGAGCTGGTGGCGTGGGAGGCGGGGGCGTTCCGTCCCGCGGCGTGGGCCCGGGCCCTGGCGGGGCGCCTGTACGACGAGCCTGTGGTGCTGCTCCCTGCCGCACCTGACGGGCGCGACCTCGCTCCGCGCCTGGCTCACGCGATGGGCCGCCCCCTCCTCGCGGGCGCCGTCGCCGTCCGGGAGGACCGGGCGACGCTCGTGTGCTATGGCGGCCTTTTGATGCAGGACGTGACGGTCGATGACCGGGTGGTCGCGACCCTGCAGCCCGGGGTGCGCGGCATCGCCCGGGACGAGCTGGTGTCCCAGCCGCCAGCGGTCGAGGCCGAGTGGCTCGAGCTGACCGAGGTGCACGATCCGGAGCTGCTCGAGCTGCTGAGCGCCGATCCCGAGACGATCGACCTCGCCGAAGCTCCCCGCGTGATGGCCGGTGGACATGGACTGGGCAGCGCGGACGCTTTCGCCGACCTCGCCGACGTGGCACGCCTGCTCGGCGCCTCGCTCGGCGCCACGCGGGTGGCGACCGACGCTGGATGGGCGCCGTTCGAGCGCCAGATCGGGACGACCGGCGTTGCGATCGATCCCGAGCTCTACATCGCGATGGGCATCTCCGGCGCCGTGCAGCATACCGCCGGCCTGGGCCGGCCCAGTCACGTCGTCTCGGTCAACCTCGATCTGAGCTGCCCGATGATGGAGATGGCCGATCTCGCGATCGTCGCAGAGGCGCGCGGCCTCCTGGCAGAGCTGCGCGTCCGCCTCGAGCGGGAGCCGGCCCATGCGTGAGCGCTTCGATGCGGTCGTGGTCGGGGCGGGCCCGGCCGGGTCAAGCGCGGCGCTGGCGCTCGCCCGCGCCGGTCGGTCGGTGTGCCTGCTTGAGCGTGGGCCGTTCCCCGGCGCCAAGAACATGTACGGCGGCGTCATCTACGGGCGGATCCTGGACCAGCTCGTGCCAGAGTGGTGGGAGCAGGCGCCGATCCAGCGCTGGGTGACGCGTCGCAGCACGATGATCCTGACCAATGAGCAATCCATCAGCGTCGACGTCCGGAGCACGGCATGGGGCCGTCCTCCTTACAACGGCGCGACCGCCTTGCGCCCCGACTTCGACCGCTGGCTCGCCGGCCTCGCCGCGGACGCGGGCGCGACGCTAGTTTGCTCGACGACGGCGACGGGGCTGCTGCGCGACGCCGCTGGGCGCGTGTGCGGCGTGCGCACCGACCGCGCGGACGGCGAGCTCGAGAGCGACGTGGTGATTGCGGCCGACGGCGTGAACTCGTTCCTGGCCGTGGAGGCCGGGCTGTACCCCCACAAGACCGCGGATCACTTCACGCTCGGAGCGAAGGAGGTGCTGGCGCTCCCGCGTGAGGAGATCGAGACGCGCTTCAACCTCACCGGCCAGGAGGGAGCCGACATCGAGATCGTCGGCGGGACGCACGGGATTCCAGGCGGCGGCTTCCTCTACACCAACCTCGACTCCGTCGCGGTCGGCGTGGTGCTCTCGCTGCCCGGGCTGGCGGGCGCCCACCGCCGCCCAGAAGAGATCATCGCATCGCTCAAGCGCCATCCGGCGATCGCTCCGCTCGTGGCCGGCGGCACGCTCGAGGAATACTCGGCGCATCTCATCCCCGAGGGCGGCTACGCTTCGATCCCGACGCTCGCTGGCGACGGGATCCTCGTGGTCGGCGATGCCGCCGCCTTGACGCTGGCGGCCGGCATCTACCTGGAGGGCGTCAACTTCGCGATCGGCTCGGGAGTCATCGCCGGCGAGGCCGCCGCCGAGGCGATCGGATCCGGCGACACGTCGGCGGCGAGCCTGGGCCGGTACCGCCGCCGGCTCCAGCAGAGCTTCGTGCTCAAGGACCACCGGAAGCTGCGTCGTGCGCCGTCGCTCGTACTCGGCGAGCGCGTGCAAACCGTCTATCCGAAGCTCGCGTGCGCGCTCGCCGAGCAGCTCTTCACGGTCGAAAACCCTGCCCCGAAGCGGGGCGCAATGAAGATCGGTCGCGCCGAGCTACGCCGCGCAGGAGTCCGTACGCGCGATATCGCGCGCGACGCATACACGGCATTGAGGACGTTCGCATGAGCGTGGACGCGCTTCCCGAGATCTCGTTCGAGGATCGGATGTCGACGGTGGACTTCCGGGTGGCGGTCGAGCCGCACATCGTGGTCGACAACGAGGTATGCCGTCACTGCAGCACCCAGGAGTGCGTGCACGCCTGTCCCGCGAATCTGTTCGTCCCGCGGGAGGACGGGGGGGTGCTGTTCAACTACGAGCAATGCTTCGAGTGCGGCACCTGCTACATGGTCTGCAATCGCGAGGGCGCGATCACCTGGCGCTATCCCGAAGGCGGCTTCGGAGTGGTGTTCCGCCGATCGTGAGCCCACGGCGCCCCCGGATCGGTGCCGCCCTGAAATGGCAGCCGCGCCGGCCCGAGGTCGATCACCTCACGGGCACGCTCACACTCGACGAGCACATGATGGGCGCCTCCGACGCGGACCTCGCGGCGCTGGAGTGGGCCTTGCGCCTGGCCGAGGCCTGGGAAGGCGAGGTGGCGGCGGCCTGCGCGGGACCCGCGGGGGCCGACGCGATGCTGCGCGACGCGCTCGCCGCAGGCGCCGCCCGCGCCGTGCGATGCGAGCTCAGCTCGTCATCGTCGAGTGCGGCCGCCGCGGCGGCGCTCGCGAAGGCGTTCGACGGCTACGACGTCATCGTGTGCGGCGACCACAGCCGGGATCGGGGCTCTGGATCCGTGCCCGCCCTCCTGGCCGCCGAGCTCGGTGCTGCGCAGGCCCTCGGGCTCGTCAGGCTCGCGCCCGAGGAGGCGTCGAGCATCCGGGCGGAGCGGCGACTCGACGGTGGTCGGCGGGAGCGGCTCCGGGTGCGCGCGCCGTCCGTCCTCTCCGTCGAGGGCGCTACGGCACGCCTGCGGCGCGCGGCCCTGCCGAGCGTGCTCCGCGCCGGGCACAGGGAGGTCGAGCGCGTTGTCCCCGTCTCAAAGGCCCACGACGAGGTACCGGCGCGCGGGAGGCTGCGACCGTACCGGCCGCGGGCACGCGCGCTCGACCCGCCAGACCCTGAGCTGCCGGCGCGTGAACGAATTCTCAAGCTGACCGGCGCGCTCGCCGCGCGCGGTGGTGGTCGGCAGGTCGTGCGGGGCGAGCCGGAGGAGGCGGCGGAGGCGCTGATCGGCGCCCTGCGCGCCTGGGGATACATCGAGTGAACGGTCGGCTGCTCGCGGCCCGGGCATGGCCCGAGCTCGAGCGGCGGCCAGTCGAGCTGCTCGCAGTGCCATTGGGCGCCACCGAACAGCACGGGCCTCACCTACCCCTCGACACCGACACTCGCGTGGCGACGGCCTTGGCCGAGCGGCTCGCGGGGAGCCGTCCCGGTGTGCTCGTGGCCCCGGTGCTCTGCTACGGGGCGAGCGGAGAGCACGAGACGTTCCCCGGGACCTTGTCCATCGGGTCCGCGGCACTGGAGCTCGTGGTGCTCGAGCTTGTGCGTTCGGCGAGCCGCTGGGTCAAGCGCACCGTGCTGATCTCCGGGCACGGGGGGAACGCGGCGGCGCTGCGCGGCGCGGAGCGGCGTCTCCGGGCCGAGGACCGGGCGGTGCTGGCTTGGATGCCAGACATCGAGGACGGCGACGCGCACGCCGGCCGCGTCGAGACCTCGCTCCTGCTCGCCCTTGCGCCCGGGCACGTCCGGGCGGACCGCCTGGCTCCCGGCAACCGGACGGGCCTTTCCGAGCTCATGGCGACGATTCGGGAGCGAACCGTGCGCGGCGTCTCGCCGAATGGGGTCCTCGGCGATCCACGTGGTGCGTCGGCGGCGGAGGGCCACGACCTGCTCGAGCGCATGGGCGACGAGCTGTGCCAGGCGGTGGCCCGGTGGCTGCGGTGAGCGCGCTCAGCCAGCGCCCGGAGTCACCGCGGAGCCGGCGTCCACCGGCACAGCTGACGGACCACCCAGATGATTGACGACGTCGAGGTTGTGGAAGACCGGCTCGCCGTCGAGGAGCTCGGACCATCTCTGGAATGCCGAATGGGTCTCCGGCAGCTGGGAACTCTCGATCGCTTCCCGCTCCGACGGAAACATCAGCAGGTTCCAGTAATGGTTGGGACGATCGTGGTCGGCGGCGACAAGGGCCATCTGCAGCGGCCGCTTGCCACGGCTGATCGCCAGCCAGTCGTCCATTGCGTCCCTGACCTTCTCCACTGAGTGGCTGGCGTCGAACTCGACGAGCTGGATGAATTGCATGGACCCTCCGCTCTCTCATGGCCCGTAGGGGACGCCAGGAAGGTTACCGCTGCGGCACGGTCCCGGGGCTTACTTACCAGCTCTTGCAGGCGGAAGATCGCCGCCTGGGCGCGCTGCCTTGCCAGGACGCTCTGGTCGGCGTCGATGGCGAGCACGGCCTGGCGCTCGCCGCCTGGGCTCGAGTCGGCGTTCGTCGAACTCGCCTACCTCGGCTGACGTGAAGCTGCGACGCAGGAGTCAAGTCGGATGTACTGGTGTAACGCCTCGTCGGCGGAGCCGACGCGCTCGCCTCGCGCGCGGAGCCAAAGCGCCTGTCGGCGCCCGCGTCTGGACTGGAATGAGCCGGCGCGCCGCGAGGGCGACCGATGGAAGGGTCGGATCCACGCACACGAGATCGTGGTGGCGCACCTCAAGAAGCTGCTGGAGCCGATCGGTCCTTCCGGCGAGCAGGCGCACTAGCTGCTCCCCGGGGTGCACCTGTTTGCATCGCGGCTGCTGCTGGGCGGCAAAGTCAGTGACCAGTTCGGCCGCGGCTGCTCGGCCGGCAGAGCGGATGCGAAACATCTCCAACAGGCTTCTCGTTTAGTTAGTGTTAGTTGCCTCGTCACCCCCTCATACGCAACCGGACCGCCGAACGGTTGTCCATTCTGCACGCCAACTGGTTCCTACGGGTTCCTACAGCCGCATAGCGACAAACCCCGCGGCGAGCACCACCAGGGCAAGCCACAGCGCCGACAGAGCGCCCTCGAGCGGCGTCGCTAGCCGTCCCCTGGTCAGCTCCAGCACCTGCCCGTTGGTGAGCCGCTGCTCGCCGCTCAGAGCAGCGGTGTGGCGCCGCAGCTCGCGCGCTGGGGTGCTCAGTCGACGTTGCGCCGTGCTCAGCAGGCAGCAAGCAGCGGCTACGAGAACGCCCGCCGGCCGGATCTCTAGCGCGTTCGAGAAGTAGCCGGTGAAGGCCGGAAATCCGCCCCAGGCCAGGGCAAACCAGATGTCGTTGTGGAATCGACCGCCCCCTAGCTCGAGGTTGTAGGCCGGAACGAGGAACGCCCCCACGACCACGAGCGGCGCGAGCAGCGGCGAGACGATCACGATCCCGACCACACCGATCCCGACGGCGCCGATCAACCCTGCGACGGCGAGCGCGATCAACGACCGCCGCTTCAACGTGGTCTTCAACGGTCGTCCGTGTAGTTCGTCGAGCGCATGCGCGCTCACCCCGACCGCGAGGAAGAACGCGGCCAGGGCCGCGACGAGTCGGTCGGCGTGGAGCGTCGGCGCTGCCGCCGCACCCAGCGCGACATAGCTCAAGTGCCAAACGGTGTATGGCGGATGCAGGAGCGTGACGAAATCGCGCCAGCCGCCAGATCGAAGCGCATAGAACGCCGGCCGGTCCGGCTCACGCGGCGCCGTTGCCACTCCGTGTTCCCCACAGCAAGAGCCCGGCACCAAAGCTCATGCGCCGCTCGTGCACGTCCCCGATTCCCGCCGCCCACCAGAGCGCCGGCAGGTCGGGCTCCCCGGCGTGGAACAACTCGATGCTCGGGCCAAGGAACCGGCCAACCTCAAACCAGGCCGACGAGATGAGGCTTCCCAGCAGCGGCAACCCGACGCGGGTGTGCACCCGCCAGAGGGCCCGCAACGGAGCGGAGTGCGGGACCCCAAACTCGACCATCCCGACCCGGCCTCCTGGTTTGACTACGCGAGCGAGTTCGCGCATCGTTGCCACGGGATCGTCGACGTAGCGCAACAGGTACGTGAAAGTCAGGCCGTCAAACTCGGCATCGGCGAATGGAAGCCGTTCAGCTTCTCCGCGTACGAACCTGATCCGATCGGCAAGCGCAGGATCGTTGCTCAGACGCGCGCGTGCGCCAGCGAGCATATCCTCGCTTTGATCGAGCCCGATGACCTCGCTTCCGCGACGAGCGAGCTCGCAAGCTACCAACCCAGTTCCAGTCGCGACGTCGAGCAGACGCTGACCCGGACGGGGAGCGACCGCTGCGACCAGCGCCCGTCGCCAGCGGGGATCCTGGCCAAAGCTCAGCACCGCGCCCATGCGGCCGTACTGACCGGGCAAGCCCGAGAACAGGTCAAGCGCTTGACGCTTACGCGGAGAACGCGCGCTGTTCGCAGACGCGGCCACTAGCAGCTCAAGGCTACGCGGTTCGGACGAAAGGCGGCGCGGGAGCGGCCGAAGCTGCGGGCGCTGATGGCGGCGCGGCGGCGGCATGTCGCACTGAAGACCCCGCCCGCGACGAACAATGGTGATTTACCTCCGGCCCCCGGAGGCGAAACGCCAAAGGTCGCGGCGGGCGGCCGTGGTCTCGGTCACGGTGGTCCTCGGGGTCTCGGTCGTGCTGCTGACGCGCCCCTCTCATCGCCCGCCCCTCGGTAGCGGTGCTCGTTAAGCGGATGTGTCAGGCGTGGCGGCAGCGTTGCGACCGCTCGCCTACAGTCAAGGCGATGCGCGCGGCGCGAATCGGCCAACAGATGGACCCGAGATGCCGCCGGATATCGTCCGATTTTCCGGGTGTGCGCGATGCCGACCGTCCTGCTGATTCGCCACGCTCAGGCGTCGTTTGGGGCGGTCGACTACGACCTTCTCTCTGAGCGTGGTCATGAGCAGGTCGGGGCGCTCGTCGCCGGACTGGAGCGCCGCGGCATCGTCGCCGATCTGGTCATCGCTGGCGGCTTGCGCCGCCAGCGGGAGACCGCGGCCCCCTGCGCGGCGGCAGTGGGACGCCAGGTCGGGATCGACGAGCGGTGGAACGAGTACGACGATCGCGACATTCTCACCAATTACGCGAACGCGTCGACTGGTCTAGAGTGTCAAGCTGGCGATGACGTTCTCAGCGTCGGCGAGTTCCAGCAGATCCTCAATCGGGCGCTGCGGCAGTGGATCGAGGCCGGTGGAGCTAGCGGTTGCCGAGAACCTTGGCCTCAATTCCGAGAGCGACTGATGGCGGCTCTGCAGGACCTCCCGCGCGAGCTCGGCAAGGGTGAAACAGCGTTGGTAGTCAGCTCGGGCGGGGCGATCGCGGCGGTCACCGCCACGCTGCTGGGCCTCCCGCCCGATGCGATGATCGTGTTCAACCAGGTGAGCGTGAACACCGCCATCACCAAGCTGGCCGTCGGGCGTGGGGGGACGACGCTGATTTCCTCCAACGAGCATGCTCACCTCGAGGAAGCCGATGCCTCCTTGATCAGTTACCGCTGAGCCACGGTCTAGATCCGGCCTTCGAGTGCCTGCGTCGCCAGCTCCGCCCAGTACCACGCAGATCCAGCCTCCGCGCCGATGTACAGAGCGCTCTCGTCGTCGTACAGGAGAGCGGCGGTGAGCGCGGCCCCGTGAGCGTATACCAACGTCTGGGCGCGCCGGCTCCACGCGGACGCTCAGTCGCGGCGGGTGCTCAGCAGCGCGCAGGCGATCATCGATTGACTTCGCCAGCCGCTCGCGCGCCGGGCGGCTCGTGAGCTGCCGAGCGCGCAGCGTGACCGCACCGGAGGCCGCTGGATCGGCGCCCCGGGCCAGCTGCCGGTCCAGCCGGCGCCGGGAGGCTGCTACCGAAAGCCGGTGACGGGCGCGCTCGCGCGAAGTTGAGCCCAGCGGTGGCGCGGCAGTCGCCAACTCTGCTTTGAGGTTGGGGTTTCTCACAGCTCGCTCACCAACGCTACTCGGGTATGGAAGCTAAGAGCGCAGCGCGGCTCTGCCATCGGCAGTCAAATGCTGCCGGCCAAGGCTACGACGCAGGTTCGGGATATGACCTCGCGAGCGGCCTCGATACCGTGAACGCGGCGAAGTTCGTGCCCGCGTTGGCATTCTCAGCCGGACGCTGACCGCTTCAGAGGGCCGGCGGCGACTCGTTGCCGCCGGCCCCCGGGCGACCCCGCAAGTCAGGTTCGATCAGCCCGCCTCAGACGGAGCAGCGAGCGCAGCGCCGCGAGATCGTCGTCGGTAGCTACCGGTCAGCAGTCCAGAGACCAGCGGGAAGTAGGGAACCGAAACCGAGACCGAGCCGCTCACAGGCCGGCAGCACCTCGCGCTCGGTCTGGCCGACCAGCAGGCTGTCCTCGTTCTGAATCGCGGCGAAGCGAGCGAGCCCGCGCTCGCGCACGATCCTGCCGGCGTCCTCGACTTGCTCGGCGGTGAAGTTCGCGAGCGGCGCGGACCCTTCCGTCGCCCATATCCATACCGAACTTCGTCGCCAGCACGACCTGGTGTCGGCGGCCCTCGAGAACCTGTCCGAGGAGCTCCTCATTGCTGCCTCGGCCGTAGATGCCGGAGTCAACGAGAGAACAAGCCGGAAGTTTGTTCATCGATTCCCGGCGTCCCGGCCTGCGGGCTCCCGAAGATAACGACCTTGGTGTCGCGCAACTGGAGCCCACCGGCGCTGGCCTCGCCACTGGGGTCGATCACGGCGAACAAGTTCATTCCCCTCGTGGCGACAGCCGACGACAGGCGAGATACGGTGTCGGCCACTGACCACGGACTGACCTTGGTTATCACAGCCTCGCCAGCATCGCCGTCCGCTGAGTTGATGTCGGCGTCTTGGTTGCTCATCGCGGCTCCTTCATCTCGTATGTGAGCTAGTGACAACGCTGATCGAGTTATATTCGCGCAGTGCTTTCAACGAGTGGCCGCAAACCACCGACCCACCGCGTTGTCCCAGCGGAGGGCCCGGAAGCACGACACAGCGCAGCGGACTTGTGGCCGTGACCGACGCGCCGAACAAGAACCTGGTGTTGGCGGCGATGGTGTTCGCGGTCGCGATGACCTTCATCGATCAGACGATCGTGGCGATCGCGATCCCCAGCTTGCAGAAGGATCTGTCGCTTTCTTCCACCGGCTCGCAGTGGATCATCAACGGCTACCTGCTCGCGCTGTCGGCGCTGTTCGCGTTCGGGGGCAAGCTCGGCGATGTGTTGGGACGGCGGCGGATGGTTGTGATCGGCGTGATCGGGTTCGCGGGCGCCTCGGCCTGCTGCGGGGCGACCCCGACGGGCAGTCTCGGAGAGGCGTGGATCATCTTCTTTCGCGTGGTCCAAGGGGCGACGGCGGCGCTGATGTTCCCCGCGGCCGTGGGCATCGTCGTGGCTTCGTTCCCACTCCGTGAGCGGGGGAAGGCAATGGCGATCTTCTTCGGTATCTCAGGTGGCTTGACCGCGATCGGGCCGATCGCTGGCGGCTACCTCACGCAGTGGACGTGGCGCGCGATCTTCTGGATCAACATTCCGGTCGCGATCATCGCCCTGATCTTGATCTGGAAGTCTCGACCGGATGACGCCCGGCACCCTGCGAAGCTCGACTACCCCGGGACCGTGCTGATCACCGGGGCGATGGGTCTAATTGTGCTCGGGTTGATGCAGTCGAGCGTGTGGGGGTGGAGCAGTGGCACTACCTGGCTGTGCATCGTCGCCGGGTTGCTCCTGATGGTCGCGTTCGTCGTCTGGGAGCTACGCACGCCCGAGCCGCTCCTGGAGCTGAGAATCTTCCGCGATCGCGGGTTTGCCGCCGATACGGCCGTGCTCGGTTTGATGTCGATCGTGTTCGTTCCGTTCTTCTTTTTTGCCAGCGTCTACGCCCAGGTGTCGCTCGGCGAGACCGCGTCCAAGGCGGGGCTCTACCTGTTGTACTTCTTTCTCGGATTCGTGATCACGTCCCAGATCGGTGGGCGGATTCTCGATGCCCGAGGCGCGAGACCGGCTGTCATCTACGGTGGTGTGATCGGCGCGGTGGGCTTTTTTCTGCTCGCCGGGAAGCTCACCGATCTGTCACTCAACGCCCAGTGGGTGTACGTGATGATCGCCGGTGGTGGCTTGGGCATGATGCTCGGGCCGGCGAGCACGGATGCGGTTAACCGAGCTCCCAGTACGAGCTACAGCGAGGTGACCGGAATCACCCAGACCGCCCGGAACTTCGGCGCCAGCCTCGGCCTCGCCGTTCTAGGTGCGGTCCTCATCACGCAAAACAAGACGAACGTCTCCGGTGCTCTGACGAAGGCCGGCGTGCCGAAGGCGGTGGCCCACCGGGTCGCTGCTTCGTTCGGCGCTGCATCCCCCGGCGCCCACGCCGGGACGGGCGCGTCCCGATCACAGGTGCACGTTGTCCAGACGGCTTTCGCGCACTCGACGCAGACGGTTTTCTACATCATGGCCGGCGTCATGGCGGCAACGTTTCTCGTTTCCGTCCGCTGGCTCCCACGCGGCCGTGTGGAGCTACCCGAGGAGCCCGAGGTGCCGGCCACAGCTGCCACTCCCGGCGCCTGAGCTTGCTGGCGAGATGAATGCGACATGCGACCGGCGTTGGCTGACGACGCGTGGGAGTGTGGACGTATCTGCTATGAGGCGTTTGCCGCCGTTGCCGCCGAACATGGATTTATGCCGGATTTCCCTTCGGTCTGAGAGTGTTCTACGTGATGAACCGCTTGACAATCGGGATCGACCAGGAGCCCCGGGGCGCGTTTCTGGCTTCGGTGCACTGCAAAAGCGACGCGGAATCGCGGGCAAGATACTGGCACTAACCACTACCGTCGAGGCTCCCCACGTGGCCCTAACAGAGGTGCCTGAGCCACCGACGTCCGCCGACTCGCTCGCCGTCGAAGTGCCCCCGTGGCAGGAACGGCGCTGGCGATCGGGAGCGGGTTGCTCTACGACCACCTTTCGCGTCCCCGGCCCTCGTCCTCGCGATCCCCACCCGCCTAGGTCACGGGCGCTGCGCGAGGATGTAGGGACGAAGGAAGGTGGCGAGTCCCACCGCGCCGACCGAGCTGAGGTGTAGCCCATCGCCTGCGAACCATGGCTTTCCGGCGCTATAGCGGTTCCAGTCGGCGACGTGAAGCTGTGGCCAGCGGCGTGCGGCCTGCGCCAGGTTGGCGTTGATGGCGCGATACTCCGAGGCGTAGCCACCGGTCACGCGGAGGTTGACCCAGATCACGCTGTGCACGTGGTGAGCGAGGGCGTATCGCATTACCCGGTTGATACCGGGGCTGAAGCCGGCGGCATCGTCGTTGTAGCCCACGTCGATCACGAGCACCGATCCGAGCGAGTTACCCAGACTCTCGACCGTCTGGAGTGCGGTGGGCGGGGTCGACCCCTGGTAGGGGCAGCTCGGTGCAATCAGTCTGCGGCAGACTCGGAGGTCGAGTCGGATGTGTAGCCCGCGCGTCAGCTTGTGGAGCGCGGCGGGAGCCTCATCGATGCCGGCAGACACCGAATCCCCGACCATCGTCGCTCGGATCGAGCTTGCTGAGCTTGCTGTTTGGGAGGTGGGCGCTCCCGACGATGACGATGGGCTCCCGGCGGAGGGGTCGCTTGAGGATGCCGTGCCCGGCGCCGGGGGATCCGATCCGACGAGCAGTTTTCCAAACGCTTGGGATATGACCCGGGCATAGACGGTTCCTCCCGCCGGGTTCGGGTGCGCGCCGTCGTAGGTCAAGTTGGGATCGCTGCTGGATGAGAGCCAGTCTGCGATCGAGGCTTGCGGCCAGTGCTGAACGTATTGCGAGAGGATCCCGTTGACCTCGCCTTGCCAGCTCCCATCCGGCTCACGGACATTGACGAGCACGACGTGCGGAACGCCCTGCAGTACCGACTTCAGGCGCCGCATGTCCCCGCTCCAGACCGGGCCGTTGTCGCCGATCTGCACGATCACATTGGGCGGTAACGCACCAGCCTGTCGGTACGTCTCGAGCCGATCGATGATCGCTCCCGGCTGACGCCCGACGGCAGCATCCACTCGGGCTCCGAAGTGGCGCTGGAGGTCGCTTTGCGCCGCCAGCATAACCGATGCGCCGACCGCGAGCACGCCACCGGTCAAAGCCCGGCTGGCGACGAACGAGCCGCGCGACTTCGGCGATGAGCTGGTCGCGGCCGGGACGCGCTGGCGATGCGGGGTCACGGCTCGCTTGACTGGCGACGCCGCGGCGGAGGAAGACAAGGCTCTTAGCGGCGTGCGCGCCGAGCGCACCGGAAGCAGAACCACCAGGGCGAGTATCACGCACGCCGCCGCGGGTGCGCCGACGATAACGGCGGTTCGGTGAGACGGTTGCAACCCGTCGAGGCGACGTTTGATCGCCGGCCAGGCCTGGCGGCGGCGGATCGGCATTTCCACGAATTTGTAAGACAGTGCCGCCAGTAGGACCGTGAGCGCCGCCTGGGCGCCAAGCAGGAGCGTAGAGCTCCAGCGGACGTCAATCCCCGGCCTGGTCAGAGCCATGACTGGCCAGTGCCACAGGTAGATCCCGTAGCTCCGCTGGCCGATCCAGCGAAGCGGCCGAGTTCCCAGGACGCGTCCGACGACGGTCCCTTGCTTGGCCGCCGTGGCGATTAGGACGGCCGCGAGGATCGCCGTGACCGCAAATCCTCCTCGGTACAGGAACGTGTCGTAGTCGTGCCATGCGTGCATCGCCAGAATCAGTCCGCCGATCGCGGCAGCTGCCAGCAGGTCGAGGATCAGCAAGGCACCCCGAGCGGCCCGCCCCGACATCCGCCCCAACGGCCAAGCGAAAGCCAGAATCGCTCCGATCATCAGCGGCATCGCGCGCGTATCGGTGCCGTAGTAGACGCGCGAGGGATCGAGCCCCGGATGAAAGAGCACCCCCATGAGCACTGCGGAGGCGATCGCCGCACCGACGATCGTTAGCACAATTCCTCGGCGTTTGGCGAACGTTAGGCCGAGCCCGAGCACAATTGGCCACACGAGATAGAACTGCTCCTCGACGGCCAGCGACCAGTAGTGCTGGAGCAGCGATGGCCGCCCGAAGTGCGCGAAGTACGAGTGGCCGACCACGATTTGATGCCAGTTGTTGGCATACAGCACCGACCACAGGGCATCCGGTAGGAGCTTTGCCATGTCGCCGGCATAGAAGATCCTCACGACGATCAGGCAGACAACGATCACGAGCAGCGCGGCCGGCAATAGCCGTCTGGCCCGGCCCATCCAGAAGCTCCCGAGGGCGATGCTGCCGATGCGGCGGTATTCGTTCAGTAGCAGCGACGTAATCAGGTAACCGCTGAGCACGAAGAAGATGTCGACGCCCAGAAAGCCAGCTGGTAGCCATCCCACCTGACCGTGATAAAGCACTACGGCGGCTACCGCGAGCGCCCGCACCCCGTCAAGCGCCGGGACATAGGGCAGCCCGCTCATCCGACGGCCGGGGGGTCGACGATCCCGCGGCGCCGGTCGGGCAGCTAAGTCCGCCCGAGTGGTCGGATTCGATCGGGAAAGAACGGACTTTTGCACGTTTTGTCTCACGGTCTCAAGGTCCTTACGGCGGCCTCCCGGTCGTGTCCTCGCCACGACGCGGGCCAGCCTTGGTCCGTTCACGCTTATTCAAGCTAAACGGACCACCACCTGTGCGCGCGTGACTAGTGTGTCAGCAACAGGTGTCGTCGCGGCGGACGATCAGTAGGACGACCTTCGGGACGGGGTGAGCGATGCGGCACCCACCAACGGATCATGTGGCCTCGGGCGTGCCTCCGAGGCCAGGGGCGGGCACCGTCCGGTGGCTTGCCTTGAGCGCAAAGAATATGACCGATGCACTTAGCGCGACGACCGGGGCGAGGACGACATTGACCGCCCACTGCACGAGATCGCGGCCAACATGACCCAGCGGCGCAGCGATCGCCGCCGCGACGATGCTGATAGCCACCGTCGCCACTACATGATCACGATCACGCCAAAGACGTTCCAGCCATTGCCCCGCACCAGTTCGCGGCTGCATCCGAACGCCTCGAAGATCCCGGGTCGCTCGAGCACGGTTACCGGTGCAACGACTGCCCAGATAGTCATCAGGAATAGTCCCGGGATGATGATCAGGACGAACCCGATCCCGACGCCGATGGCAAACAGCACGGACACCGCCATGTTTAGGAGCACATCCCGCATCACTCCTCCGCCTGTGCCGGTGACTGCCCCTAGGAGAACGGCAGTCAGCGCGTTGGTCCCGAACAGCACCGATTTGCTCGCGCCGGAGACGGCAAACAGTGACAGCCCGGCGGCGTCGAGACCAATCAGGATGCCGGATGGGATGCGAGCGATCGGGTCGAAAACGGCGAACGCGACGACGCCTCCGAGCAGCGCGGTGAGGATGTATCGCTCGTAAGCGGAAATAAGGCATCCTCGTTCCGAGATGACGGCATTGTCGGAAACGATCGCAGCCCAGGGCGACCTGCTCGAAGCGATCTTGACCTTGGATATCGATGACGCTGTTCATCGGATCGAACCCGCGACGCGCATCTGGTTCGTCGGCACGGGAACGAGTCAGCATGCGGCGGAGCTGGCGACGTGGATGTTCGGTCCGGGGGAGAGGACGATAAGTTCGAGCTCCTCCTCGGCGTTTGCGTGGACCGAGCATGTCTTCGGCAAGGACGACGCGGTGGTGGTCATTTCGCATACGGCCGAAACTGCGTTCGCACAGCGAGCGCGCCACCTTGCGCTCAAAGCTGGCGCGCGGGTGGTGTCGATCACCGGGCCGGGACGGGGCTGGCCCGAGGTTGTAGAGACGGTGTCCAATGAACGCTCCGAGACCTACACCGCCAGCTACCTTGCCGCGCTGGTGGTGCTGGCCCGTCTGAGCCTCAGATTGCGTCAGTCGAGCTTTGACGAGCAGCAGTTGTCTGAGCTGCCGAGCAGGGTACGCGCAGCCGCGATCGACTCGACCTCAGTGCTCGAGTCACCGCCGGAGCGTCTGCTCGTCCTCGCTGGCGTCGGTCCGGGTGCGGTGACGGCGCGTGAGGGTGCCTTGAAATTGCGCGAGGCCGCGCGGCTGACAGCGGAGGGCTATGAAGCGGAATATTTGCTGCACGGTTCGGCCGTCCCGTTGCGCGGCGGCGACGTCTTCCTGGCGATCCAGCCAACGCAGGATGAGTTCGGTCTGCTTGAGGGCATCACAGCGGCAGCCGTCCGTGAGGGGTTGACGGCGCGGACGGTGCATGAGCCGGAAGGACTTCATCCGGTGCTGACGCAGATTCCGCTAACGGTTCGCCTGCAGAAACTCGCCTCCGACCTGGCCGACGCCCAAGGACTCGACCCAGACCACGTCGTCTGCGGAGCGTGGGCAGAGGATCGACTATGGCGGGCGGGCGGACCAGATAGCCGCAACTTCGGCCTAAGCAAGAGACTGCATATCCGGCCATGATTCTGGCAAATCGGTGCGGGCAGCGAATGACATCAGCCATACGTGGCACCGAGGCTCCCTTAAGGAACGCACCCTACGGTCGGCGCATGCGGCTCAATACACAATCTTGCGCCGGTTCGCCGAGTGTCTCGCAAGGCCCGTCGATTCTGCTCGTCGAAGACGAGGACTCGATCGCCGAGCCATTCGCGAAGGCGCTTGCGCGTGGCGGCTTCCGCACTACGGTCGCCCATAACGGCCGGGAGGCGATGACGCTGGCGCGCGAATTGCAGCCCGACGTGGTCCTGCTCGACCTTGCGCTCCCCGACATCGATGGGCGCGATGTGGGCGGATTCAATCGGTCGTCGCAACGTTGGTTGGTTGAGGGGATAGTAGGTGGTCGTTGAGTGCCTCGGTGGGGGTCTTCCATCCGAGTGTCTTGCGGGGGCGGCTGTTGAGGGTGGCGGCGACGGCGGCGAGGTCCTCAGGGGTGTGTCGGGTGAGGTCGGTTCCTTTCGGGAAGTACTGGCGCAAGAGGCCGTTGGTGTTCTCGTTGCTGCCGCGCTGCCACGGGCTGTGAGGGTCACAGAAGTACACGGTCAGGCCGGTGTCAATCCGCAGTTGAGCGTGTTGTGACATCTCGGAGCCTTGATCCCAGGTGAGCGACCGGCGTAACTGCTCGGGCAGTGTCGTGATCGCCGCGGCGATGGCGTCCCGTACGGCCTCCGCGCCATGGCCAGCGAGTGCGGGACCGTTCTTCGTTCTCCGGTCACCGTGGCCGGGCATCGGGGGGAGCTGCAGCAGCATGAGAAACCGGGTCTCGCCAAACGCGTCGATCTGTGTGTCGTCCGGGGTCCCCAGCGACGCCTCGGCGATCTTTCGCAGCAGCGTCTCCTTGCCGGTGACGCGCTTGAAGTCCTTGACGAGCTCGGTGATCACCTTCTCCTCCGAGCGCGCGTTGATTCGATGCACGGTCGAGATCAGCAGCTGCGCGAGCGCGTCCGTGACCTCCCGCTCGCGCAGATGAAGCAGGGCGCAGAGCAGCGCGAGCTTCGTTGGGTGCGGATGCTCACGCAGATGCACGGGCGACTCGACCGCAGCGCGGGCTCGCCACCCAGCGACGATCCTCGCGTCGATACCCGTGAACAGGCCGGCGGGCAGGCCGATCGCGCGGATCGCTTCGAGCTTGGAGATCTCGACCAGCATCGTCTCCAGGCTCACGTTGCCCGGCGCCGCCCTGATCAGCGCGAGCACGTTGTCCTCGTCGTCGTCACTGACGGCGATCAGCGCCTCCAGGCGCGCGACGACCGCGGGGTCCAAGCGATCGGCGAGCAGCGCGAGCAGCGCCTGCTCGGCCTGGTAGAGCGCCGATCTGGCGATCTCGCTCACACGATCCTGGGTTGGCGGCTCGATTAGGGGCCGTTCATAGATAACCGCTCGATCTGAGGTCTGTTGGGGTTGGGGGGTTTGGCGGGGCGGTGTGGAACTGGGTGTGCGTGCTCGATGAGCGCTCGATCGCTGAGAAGTTTCGCTACCTGGTCCCGCATCTTGACGAGCGGCGGATTCGCTTGGTAGCGGCGGCGGAGGCGATCGCGTTGGGGTACGGCGGGATCGCGTAGTCGCGCGGGCGACGGGGCTCGCGGTCTCGAGGATTTCTCGTGGGATCGAGGAGCTGCGCTCGGATGAGGTGCTGGAGGTGGGGCGGGTGCGCCGGTCGGGCGCGGGTCGCAAGCGCCTGGTCGAGCAGGATCCGAAGCTGGTTGAGCGCCTGGATCGGCTGGTTGATGAGGACAGTCGCGGCGACCCGGAGTCGCCGCTGCGCTGGACGCTCAAGAGCGTCAGGGCGCTGGCCGCCGAGCTGCGTGCCGTCGGGTATCAGGTGTGCGCCAGTTCGCTGGTGCCGCTGCTGGGCACGCTGGGGTTCAGCTTGCAGTCAAATCGCAAGGTCCGCGAGGGCCGCCAGCACCCCGACCGTGACGCCCAGTTCCGCTACATCAACACCATCACCAAGGCGGCGTTGGACGCCCACCAGCCGGTGCTGTCGATCGACACCAAGAAGAAGGAGCTCGTGGGGGACTTCAACAACGGCGGGCGCGAGTGGCGGCGCAAGGGCTCACCGGAGCGGGTGCGTACCCACGATTTCAAGGACAAGGAGCTGGGCAAGGCGATCCCCCACGGCATCTACGACATCGGCGCCGACCACGGGTGGATCACGGTCGGTGTCGATCGCGATACCAGCCAGTTCGCGGTCAACTCGATCCGGCGCTGGTGGCACAAGCTCGGCAAACCGCGCTATCCGGATGCGCGCACGTTGACGATCACCGCTGACTGCGGCGGCTCCAACGGCAACCGCACCAAGCTGTGGAAGGCGGAGCTGCAGAAACTGGCCGACGAGATCGGCTGCGCAATCCAGGTGCTGCACTTCCCGCCGGGTACCTCGAAGTGGAATCGGATTGAGCATCGCCTGTTCTCGTTCGTCACGATCAACTGGCGCGGCAAGCCGCTGTACCCGCTGCAGACGATCATCAACCTGATCGCCGCGACCACCACTAACAGCGGGCTGAAGGTCCATGCCGAGCTGGACGAGGGCAGCTACCCCGCAAAGATCAAGGTGACCAACGCCGAGATCGCTGCGCTCAACCTCCGCGGCCACGATTTCCACCCCGAGTGGAACTACACGATCGCGCCGCGCGCGCCCCAGTCCCCGCCGACCGCCGGCGAGCGACAGCCGGCAGCGGTCGCGGCGGCCTAGCACAATGCTCGGCGTGAGCGACGAATCCGCAATCGCGCACCGCTACCGGCTGCTGGCGCCACACCTCACCGAGCACGAGCTCCGGATACCAAGACAACAGCAGCGAGAGCTTCTGGCAGGGTCTCTTTGCAGCCCACCCTTTCTTGCTCACGCACCTCATCCCCGGGGCGGCTGTCGTTATTGGCGAAAGGGTCTATGTCGGCGGCAAGCGCCTTGACAACACCGGTGGCAACATGGCCGACTTCCTCGTGAGCAGCAAGCTGAGCGGGAGCATCGTCTTACTCGAGTTGAAGACTCCGACCACCGAGCTCCTGATGTCGACGGAATACCGTAGTGGCGTGTACGCCCCATCACGGCACCTTGGGGGTGCCGTGAATCAGGTGCTCAGCTATCGTCGTACTCTTCTTGACGAGTGGCGGACGCTCTTGGAAACAGCGCCCACTCTTGACCGGACCCCGTTTGTCGGTCCACCACGAGTGAGAGGGTGGTGAATGTGACTCGGGGGAAGGTAGCGCTCCCACCGGACGGACACGGCCAGCGAGACGGACACAGCAGCGCTCGAGGCTTCCCCGCGACCGTCGTCGCGAAGGCGCGAGCGGAGCGAGTGGCCGAGTGGCGATGGTCGCGGCGCGCGCCGCGCCGGCACCCCCCGGGTCGGGTCATGCGGCCGGCCCCGGCTCGCTCGGCGTCCACTCGGCCGCGAACACGGCCGGGGCGCGCATCCCGAGCGAGCTGTGCGGTCGGTTCCGGTTGTAGTCCTCGCGCCAGTCTTCGATCACGACGCGCGCCTCGGCCAGGCAGGAGAACTCCTCGACGTCGAGCAGCTCGTCACGTACGCGGGAGTGGAAGGACTCCACGAACGGGTTCTGCCACGGCGAGCCGGGCTCGATGTACGCGGTCCCGGTCTTCGAGAACCGGCACCAGTCCTTGAGCGCGTTGGCGGTCATCTCCGTGCCGTTGTCCATCCGCAGCTGCTCCGGGGCGACGCCGCGCTCGGCGACGAGGCGCTCCAGCTCGCTCACCGTCCGGTCGGCGTCGATGCCGCGCGCCACCAGCATCACCAACGCCTCGCGCGTGAACTCATCGACGATGTTGCACAGCTTCAACGCCCGCCCGTCGGCGGTCTGGTCGAACTGGAAGTCGAACGCCCACACGTGATTGGGCCGCTCGGCCCGCAGCCGCTGCGCCGGGACCGTCGACTCGCCGAGCCGGCGACGCTTGCGCGTGCGCTGCGGCACTCTGAGGCCCTCCTCGCGCCACAGTCGCTGCACCCGCTTGCGGTTCACCGACCAGCCCTCCTCACGCAGCCGGTGATGCGCGCGACGGTACCCCCACCGCGGCCGCTCGACCGAGAACGTCCGCAGCTCAGCGCGCAACGCCGCATCGTCCTCGGCCCGCTTGGGCTCGTACCGCTCGGTCGAGCGGTGCTGCCCGCACACTCTGCATGCCCAGCGCTCGCTGATGCCGAGGCGGTCGCGAAGCATCGCGACCGCCTGTCGCCGACGGGCCGGGCTCACCAGTTTCCCCGAGCAACCTCCTTCAACGCCCGGTTCTCCAGCGCCTGGTCAGCAACGATCGCCTTCAACTGACGGTTCTCACGCTCGAGCTCCTTCAAGCGCTTCGCGTCATCGGCCTTCATCCCGCCGTACTGGTTACGCCACCGGTGATACGTGTTCTCAGAGATCCCCAGCTCCTTCGCCGCCTCCGGGATCGTCTTGCCATCGCCGAGCAACCGCTCAGCCTCCCGCAACTTGCGGATGATCTGCTCCGGCGTGTGCCTCTGGCGCTTCATCGTGGAGTTCCTTCCTCGCCCATGATCGTGGGCGCGAGAAACTCTCACACGCGTCGGACCGATCCTCCGGGGTCAGGCCACTCTCAATGCAATTCACCCCAAGTGCTACGTTGTCGCCGGCCTGTATAGGAACGAGGTTGCCGAGGATCCCGCCCGGAAGCGATCGCTCGAGCTCTACCGCAACGCGTTGCACGACGTCGTGATCGTTACCTTCGACGAGCTGTTCGCTAGCGCCCAAGGCCTTCTTAGCCTGGATTGTCGGCGGGCGGTTGTTCACTAATTCGCCTGTAGCGGGATGGTCTGTGAGCGGCGTTGGGCAGCGAACGGGGATCTTGGTTCATCAGGATTGGTGGACGATGAGCGGTGCTCTGCTTTGGGTAGTGCCTGCGGGCGGCGGCGCTCGGCGCGCCGGCTCGCCCGGTTGATAGCCCGGATTTCGCGTGGGTTTGATGGCCGGGGTACGGTCGCGGCATCGATCCGTCCGCGGGATCACGCATCATACGCGGCGTTTCGTTCACCAATTCGACTGAGCTATGGCCCGTCCGGGACACGGCCGCCGGTTATCGTGAGGAGGAACACTGCGTCCCCTTCAACTGAGAGCGGCGTAGATGTACCCTCGAACGTGCTGGTCAGCTCGTCCCCATTGTCGGCAACGAGCGTAGCCGCGCCGGTGAAGGAGAGGATCGAATCCGCAGCCGCAAAGGTCCCCTGACCTTTCAGTGTAAGGTGCCCGAGACGTGCGACGTCGCCAGTCGCAAGCATGACGAGCGCGCGGCTGGCGGAGTCGGAAGTACTGATCCCCGATCCGGATAGCACTACGCGCCTAGCTGTGCGCTTCGGCCTTCCTTGGACGGCCGTAGAAGCAAGAGGGAGCTTCGCGAGAATCACGCCAGCCAGAACGATTGCTTTGAGCATGGTGACGCTCCCTTCTTCTATAAGGGAAGGACTCCATTGTCTCTCCGGGAGCCCGCTTGTCGTATGGGTGGAAGCCTGTATATCTCGCTCGGTAGCCATGCATCACATTGCGCTCTTTGTGACGAACGCTGCGCGACGAGGCGGTCGAGAAGTACCACGCGATCGAGGGCGGCCAGCAGACCCTGAGCAACCTGGCTGCCTACGTCACCGAGATCGTTCGGAAGGGAGTTGAGGACTGATGGTCGGAAAGGTGTTCTTCAGCGTGACGATGTCGCTGGGCGGGTTCATCGCGCCCGAGGAGCGCATGGACGACCCGGATGTGCAGCGCTGGATGGCGCAATGGATGGAGCTGCAGCAGTGGATATTCCCGCAGCGGTTCTTCCGGGAGAACCTGAAGCTCGGCGAGGGCGGCGAGGAAGGGCGCGACAACGACGTCGTGCGGGAGACGTTCGAGCGAGACGTTCGAGCGCACCGGCGCGAGCGTGATGGGCAAGCGCATGTTCGACCTCGGTGAGCAGGCGTGGCCGGAGGAGGCGCCGTTCCACACGCCGGTCTTCGTCGTGACGCACGAGAAGCGTGACCCCTGGGAGCGGCCGGGCGGGACCACCTTCCACTTCGTCAACGACGGCATCGAGCCCGCGCTCGACCAGGCCCGCGAGGCCGCCGGCGACCGGGACGTCCGCATCGCGGGCGGCGGCGCAACGATCCTGGAGTACGTGAACGCCGGCCTGATCGACGAGTTCACGATCGCGCTCTCACCCGTGCTGTTCGGCTCCGGAATCCGCCTGTTCGAGGGCGTGGACGCGGGCCGCGTGGCCCTCGAGCCGGGTCGCGCGGAGCCAACGCAGCGGGTGACCCACCTGACCTACGCAGTCCGGGAGCGGTAACTGTCTCGACCCCAGCGCTCCCCCGCCGAGGTCAGCAGCGCGGTGAGATCCTCGACGCTCTGAGCGTCAGGAAGGGCGAGCGTTCGGGCCGCGAGCTCGGCCGCGCGCTCCTCCGGGAGGGACCTCACGGCGTTGTCGTGGAACTTCCTCGCCAGCTTCTCGTCGGACAGGGCGTTGCCGGGGCCGCCGCGGTTGACCTCGACGCGGGCCTCGAGTTCCTCGCCCGTGCGGGTGGTCACGCGCAGGACGGCGGGGAAGGCGTGCGGGAACGACGCGCTGCAGCGCTCGTCCTCGACGCAGCGCACCAGGGCGGCCAGGGCGAGGCGGCGGGGGTCACGGGCGGCGGCGTCGGTGAAGTCCTCGTGGGACACGCCGAGGCCGCCGCCGAGCAGCGCCGCGGCGACCGTGTAGGGGCCGCTGAACGCCGCGTGGTACCCGGAGGCCGGCCGTGCCTTGGCCTCGGGTGGCTCGGCGATCGTGCGCAGGACGGGCTTGGCGACGCCCAGCTCGATCGCTGTGACGTCGGCGGGGGCGAGCCCCTGGGCGCGCAGCCGCAGGGCGGCGTCCACGCCCGCGTGGGCGAAGTGGTCGCACGGGTACGGCTTGAAGACCACGCGCGGCAGCTCCCAGTCAGTGCCCAGGCCGCGGACGACGGCGTCCGGGTGGGCGCGGTCGCCGCAGAACGCCTGCAGGAACCCGAAGCGGCCCTCCAGCACGGTCGGCGGGCCGGTGAGCCCGTGCCGGGCCAGGTCGGCCGCTGCCACGCCGCAGTGCGCAGCCCCAGTGGACCCGCTTGACGGTCCCGCCGGTGCGGTTGGCCTCCAGCAGGCCGGTGCCCATGCTGGCCGCGATGCCGGCGGGGGAGGCGATCCCCGCCTCGTCCTGCCCCTGCAGCATCGCCACGGCCACCGCGGGGCCGACCGCGCCGCAGATGGACGTCGCGTGCAGACCACGCTCGAAGAACACCGAATTGCGCAGCTCCTCGTCGTAGCCGGGCGCGGTATTCAAAGAACGGCAAGCTCATCGAACGACCCCGACGAATCAGAGGGTGGTGATCAGCAAGTCGCGTGACACGCCGATCCACAGGTCTTGACTATTCCTCTTCGCGGTCTCTCCCCGTGCCCAGAGTCGGACCGCCTCCGTCCGCGCATTGCGCCCGGCCTCGTCGTCCGTGAATGAGAAGCTTGGGGCGCTTGGGGTCTCGACATTGGCACCCTCCCTGGGCCATGCCGCGACGTCGACACGCTCACGACCGCTGATGACTTGCATGTCAATGCGATGGCCGCTATCGGCCAGCTTGCGACATTCAGCCGTCGGGACTGGAGGCTCGAAGCCGCCATTCGGCGCGCGATGTCGAGTCGATGGGCTCTGACAGTGAGTGGCAATGCGCTGCCGACAAAGCCATTTCAGAATCGCTCAGACTGTACATACAAAGCTAGTTCGAGGCGCTGCACAAGAAAGACTTGAATGCGGTGGCCGCAACAACGAAGGGGACATCGGGCGATAGAGTGAGTCGTCTTCACCGACAATCGCACAGACTCCAGGAAACGATACCGCGCAGTATCGGGAGGAGATATGACTGACTCATGGCACGCATTCCACTTCCCAACGATGACGAACTTGACGAGCGCGCGCTGGCCCTGCTTGGGGTCTTACCCAAGCTGAACGTGGCGCGAATGCTCGCGCGTACAGGCATCGCACCAGAGTTCTACGCGGTGCTTGGTAAGCTGTTCCAGGAGGACTTTCTTGCACCGGATGACCGCGAGGTGATCCTGTTTCGGGTCTGCCGAAACAATGGTTCGACCTACGAGATCCCCCAGCACAGGGCCTTCTCGGGTTTGTCGGACCAGATAGTCGACGGGATTCTCGAGGACCGCCTTGATGTTCTGGATCTCTGGCACCGCAGCCTATGCCTCATGTGCGACGAGATCTGCAAACAGGGGCGGCTGTCGGACGATTCTGTCGCGTCTCTCGTGACGCACTACAACGGACCGAACGGGGCCTGCCGGGCGATTCTTGTGATGTCCTGGTTTAACATGCTGACACGTTACGTCGATTCCACAGGTGTTCCTCCGGAGACCGGCGACAACCCTTACCGCAGAATGACCGGGCCCGCCGTCGGCGGCACTTCGTAGCCGCGTAGCTGAGCATCGTACGGTCAGAGAGGTGTAATCGCCGCTGTGCGACCGATAGCGCGGCGCCGCTCACCCCCAGCAACAGGTCGATGTCGTGCTCTCGGTACCACGCGACCGGTCTGAAGGAGAGCGACTCCTCATCCCGCCCTCCGGTCAGGAGCTCCTTCGATAGCGGAGGCTTGTCGTACGGGCGGTGATACTCGGCGCAGGCGATCCTGATCGGCGCCGTGTATCCGTGTCGCCGGAGAGTTTCAGCGCACCGCTGGCCGGCGAGCCCGCCGCCAGCGATAACGATTCCGTCTGAGGTCATGTCGACCAGGTTCGTCGAGGCGCGCAAACAAACGGTTAGGTGACGCTAAGAGGAAGCGGCGCTTAACCGAAGCTTTGCCCGAGCTTGGCTCGCCGATGACGGTGGCTCGGGCATAGTGCCCGAGACCCACTGACCTGGAGGCAGGAACATGCGCAGAACCCAGATCCGGATTGTCGCGGCCGTGACGGCGATCGCCGCCGGCGGCTTGGCGGCATACGCGCTGCGGCCGTCAGACAATCCGGGTGTCGCACTCGCGTCCCGCAATCCCGTCGAGGTGCGCACGCAGGTGATCAGGCGAACGATCCATGTCATCCGGCACGACTCCGCCGGTCACTCTCCGAGTCCCCGCCGGGCGATCGCGACGGGCGCTCCAGGCCACGGCGCCAAAGGAGCGATCGCGACCGGTGCAAGCGGTTCGCACTCCGCCAGTGGCCCGGGCGGGCAGTCCGCTCCAGTCGCGACGCGCTCGAGCGGCTCGCACAGCTCCGGGGGCGTCGGCAGCGGCACGACCTCTGTGGGCAGCTCGAGCCCGGTGACGACGCGCTCCAGCGGCTCGCATAGCTCCGTGGCCGGGGGCAGCGGCACGAGCTCTGTGGGCAGCTCGAGCCCGGTCACCACGCGCAGCAGTGGTTCTCATACAGCTGCGTCCAACGGGACACCCGCCGCAGGCGGGACGAGGCCCGTCACGACCCGTGCCAGCGGTACGGCCGGCTCCGCTTCGGGAAGCTCGTCTTCCGGCAGCAAGCCCGTGATCACCAAAACCAGCGGCGAAGGGGACGGCAATGGCCACGCGGGCGGCGATAACTGAGGCGGCGCCCTCCGGGGCGCACACTCGAGCGCGCGGAAGATCGGGCCCCGACCGCCTCACCGTCGCGCTGCTCGCGCTCGCCGGATTCCTGACCGTGCTCGCGCTGCTGGCCGCGCAGCTGAACTCAGGCGCGGTGAACGTCCGGGCCAGCCGGGCGATCGTGCTGCGCCGCGTGTACGAAACGAGGGTCGTCGAAACGATTTCGGGGCCCGGATCGCGTGGCGGTCGCTCCGTCACGCAGTCGGTGTCGAGCTCGGGATCTTCGTATACGTCTGGCGCCGCACCGAGCACCCGTAGCTCGTGAGGATGGCCAGGACACAGCGCCGATGAGCATCGAGCTCGATTACATATTCCAGTCGATGGGCAGTGACGTTCGGCTGCTGGTCGGGTCGCCACTGCTTCCCGGAGCGCCGCCTCCAGCGCAGATCGCAGAGCGCGAGCGAGCATTCGTGCTCGACTACGCACGCCGCCTGTCGCGGTTCGAGTCCGACAGCGAGCTCACAGCATTGAACCGCGACCCTCGCCCGAAGGTCGCGGCTTCTGGGCTGCTGCGAGCCGCCGTGAGCGCAGGCGTCTGGGCCGCCGAGCGCAGCGCTGGGCTCGTGGATCCCACACTCGTGCGGGAGATCGAGCGATCCGGTTACGTGGAATCGCTCGACGGAGCCGAGCCGGCGTCGCTGGTCGAGGCGTTGGCCGGAGCGCCCGCTCGATGTCCCGCTCGCCCGAACGCGGCTGCACACTGGCGCGAGATAATGGTCGACGACGAGACTGGCGTCATCAGTCGTCCTCCTGGCCTGATGGTCGATACGGGCGGCACTGGTAAGGGCCTGTGCGCGGATGCGGTGGCGCATCGACTCGGCGCGTACCGGCGGTTCATGATCGATTGCGGCGGGGATATCGCGGTCGGCGGAGTGGGCGCTCAGCTCGAGCCGTACGAGATCGAGGTAGAGCACCCACTCACGCGTACCCGGATCGGCGTTCTGCGCGTCGCGAGAGGGGGTGTGGCGACCTCGGGGCTGAATGTCCGGATCTGGCGCGATCGTCGCGGAGCCTTCGCCCATCACTTGCTCGACCCCGGCACGGGCGCCCCAGCGTGGACCGGCTTGATTGGTGCGACCGCGCTCGGTCCGAGCGCGCTCGAGGCGGAGACGCTCTCGAAGATGGCGCTGCTGCTGGGCCCCGCGAGGGCTCCGGAGGTGCTCTCCGAGTACGGCGGCGTGATCGTGTGCGACAACGGTGAGGTCGAGGCGGTCGGTCTTGGCAACTGGCAGGTCGAGCCAGCCGCTGCCCGGGCGATCGGGTAGTGGCCCACCGCGATCCGACACATGTCCTGTGGTGGTTGGTGAGCCGAGCCTCAGGGATCCTCGCCTTGGTACTGATCTGCGCGTCGGTCCTGATGGGCCTCGCGATGGCGACTAAGGTGGTCCGACCACCACGCCTCAAGCGCGCGTGCGCCCGGCTGCACGAGCACATCGCGCTGATCGCGATCGCCGCGATCGCCGTCCACGGGCTGGCGCTACTCGGCGATCACTGGCTCAAGCCCGGAGTACGCGGGATCGCGGTTCCGTTCGCCATCAGCTACCGGACGCAGTTCACTGCCCTCGGCATCATCGCGGGTTATCTGGCGGCACTGCTCGGGCCAAGCTTCTATTTTCGCCGGCGGATCGGCGCCCGCAGGTGGCGCCAGTTGCATCGCGCGACGGTGTTGGTCTGGATCCTCGCGGTGATCCACACCCTCGGGGCCGGGTCCGACGGCGCCACGCTGTGGCTCCGAGGGACCGTGCTCGGAACCGGCGTCCCGATCGTGTATTTGATCGCCCTGCGACTACTGCAGGGCGGCGGCGGCTCCCAGGTCGCGTCGCACGGGCGCGCCGATGTGGGGAGTGGCGCGGCAATCGCCGCGAACGCCCGCGTCGAGCGGGCCGGCGCGGTCAGGTGAGAGCAGCCCACCTACGCCGGAGTTCCCGCGGCGATCCAGCGCTCGAGGACATCGGTCCGCTCAGGTGGCCACGCTCCGTCACACGGCATCGTCCCCGCGCGCAGCCGCGCCAGGATCGCCTCAGCGTGGGCGCTCACTTCCTCGTGGGACCAGAGGTCGAACACGAAGCTCATCGAGTCGCGGTCGCGTTGGCGAAACAGCGGCCTGATGTGGGTCTTGTAGGAGAGCGGCTCCTCAGGTCCAGGAAGCTCCGGCGGACCCTCATCCTCGGTCGTCTGCTTGCTGGCGTGCGCACGCGAGACGTAGCAGCGCCGGGAAGCCCCCTGCCCATTGAAACAGCGTCGCCTGGTCGGGCGTCGGCGGATCGTGAAAGTCGGCGTACCAGTGCATGCCGCTGCAGAACGGCTTGTTCTGCGACTTGCCGCAAACGACATAGGCTGTAGTGGTTCATCCTTCAAGTTCGTTGCATCGGGTAGGTTCCCTGCTTGTGGCCTCGAAGTCCTTGCCGACAAGTTCGGCGAGGATGGAGGTTGGCGATGGGTGTCATCAAGCAGATCGAGGTGTCAGTGGAGGATCGGCTGGAGTTAGAGCGGATCGTGCGCGCGGTGAGTTCTGAGGTGCGGATGGTCGAGCGGGCGCAGATCGTGCTGGCGGCGGCGGAGGGGTTGAAGGGCGTGGAGATCGCCGAGCGGGTGGGGTGCTCTGAGCCGACGGTGGTGAAGTGGCGCGGGCGCTATGCCGAGCGCGGGATCGAGGGGCTGAAGGATGCCCCGCGGTCAGGCGCGCCGTTGACGCACGGCCCGGAGACCAGGGCGTTGTTGATCGCGAAGGCGTGCACCCGGCCGGAGCCGACTGCGGAGGGCGCCCGGCGGGAGCGGTGGACCTATGAGGAGCTGGGAGCGGAGGTGGGCATGTCCGCGTCGCAGGCGCACGTGATCCTGTCGCGCGCGGAGATCAAGCCGCACCGGACCGACTACTGGATGATGAGCGACTACTCGCGGCCCGAGTTCGAGGAGCGCCTCGGCGAGATCTGCGGGCTGTACGTCGACCCGCCGGAGAACGTGCTGGTCGTCTCGCTCGACGAGAAGACCGGGATCCAGGCCAAGGCGCCGACGAAGCCCGACCAGCCGCCGGCGCCGGGCAAGCCCGCCCGCCGCGAGCACGAGTACACCAGAAACGGCACCCAGTGCCTGTTCGCGTGCCTCAACGTGCAGGCAGGTGACGTGCTGGCGATGCCGTCCAAGACCCGCAACCGGTGGGACCTGATCCACTTCCTCGACCACCTCGACGACGAGATCCCGGTCGTGGAGGGTCAGGAGATCGTGGCGATCACCGACAACCTCTCGACCCGCGGCACCGAGGAAGTCGAGCAGTGGCTCAAAGACCATCCCCGCTGGAGCTTTCAGTTCACTCCCAAGCACGCCTCGTGGCTCAACCAAATCGAGATCTTCTTCTCGATCCTCTGGCGGCGACTGCTCAAGCACGGCATCTTCACCTCCGAACAGGACCTCGCCTGCCAGATGCTTGCGTTCATCGAGACCTACAACCAGACCGCCAAGCCGTTCAAATGGACCTACACCGGCAAGGTCCTCGAAGCGTAGAAAAGTAAGTAAGTAACTCAATCAACTAACAGGATGATCCAGTACTGCTCCAGAGAGGCACCGTCGTTACGTGGTTCGGGGTTACCGTCGCCGTCGAGGAGCCTCACGCTGCCTGTGACCCGGTACGGCCCGTCGCGGGAGACCTCGATTCCCGGTGGCCGGTGCTGATCGGAGCGGCCGACAGGTGACCCGCCGTCGGTTGAAGCACTGAGCGCGCCCGAGGGACAATCCCGGGCCGCGCGGGCGATCTCGTCGACGCGACCGCCGGCCGGCGCGACGAAGGGCTCCTGGTCGGACCGAAACACCGACGGCAGGCGGTCGGTGCAGAAGCCCGAGTGCGCGCAGGTTCCGCGGTTGTCCGCAACGGTGATGCCCATGCCGCGGTATCGCTCGAGCCGGTCGGGGACGCGGTCCTCAGCCTTGGCGGCGTGGAAGCCGATCTGCGCGTCCGAGCCGTCGCACCACGGCTTGAGCTCCGAGGCGAGCGGCACAGGGCGGCCTGTGGCGTCACGGCCAGCGGCACCCCGAGCCAGTCAGTCAAACCGGTCAGGTTGGTGATCAGGTACGGGCCGTCCGACGCCGACTGGATCGCTGGTGGCAGCCCATCCAGGAGCGCCGCCAGCTCGGTGCGTCGTCACTGTAGACGCTCCTCGTCGCCCGCAACCGACTGGCACGCAAGGTCCTGTAGCGCAGATGTTGCCTCCTGCAGCGAGGGCGCACCGGCGCGCACCCGCAGGCGCGTGGCATCGACAGCGAGCTCGTGTAGCGCATCGGCGAGGTCCGACTCGCTGGCCAGCATCGGAGCCTCGACGCTGCCGGGCGCCCCGCCCAGCCCGGCGTGAAGCGGTCGCACCACGGATGCCGTCAACCGGCCGGCAGCGCGCGCGAGCGTGGCGCGAGTCGCCTCATCCTGCGCCTGGGCGGCCAGCGTCTCGCACCGGCGTCCAAGCGCGTCCGCCCGCGCCATCAGCTGGCGCGCATCGGCGGCGATTCCGGGGATAGTGCTCATCTTCGTTCCTCCTCGCTCCACGTCTAGGACGGACTCTGGGCTGAAGCGGGCGCGGCAACCGAGCCTTCGCGACGCGGCGGGCCTTCGAGGTTTGTGCGGGGTAGCCAAGCGAGCCAGCCGGGCAGATACCAGTTCCATTCGCCGAGGAGCTTCATCGATGCTGGGAGGAGCACTGCGCGAACGATCGTCGCGTCGATCAGCACGGCGGCCGCGAGGCCGACGCCGGCCTGTTTGAGGTCCAGCGAGGAGAGCGAAGCGAACAACGAGAAGACGCCGACCATCACCAGCGCCGCGCTGGTGACGACGCCGGCGGTGCGAGTGATGCCGTGGCGAACGGCCGCGTCGGTGCTCATGCCGCTGTCGATGGCTTCTCGGACGCGGCTGAGGATGAATACGTGGTAGTCCATCGAGAGTCCGAACAGGACCACGAACAGGAACAGCGGGAGCCACGAGACGATCGCCCCGTTTGAGTGAAAGCCGAGCGGACCCTCCGCCCAGTGGTGCTGGAAGACGAGCACGAGCACGCCATACGCCGCGGCGACGGAGATGAGATTCAGAACGATCGCCTTCAACGGGACGACGATCGAGCGGAACGCGATCAGCAGCAGCAGGAAGGCGAGCGCCAGCACGAAACCGATCACGTACGGCGTGCCGTGCTTGATCTGGTGGGTGAAGTCGACGTCCTCAGCCACGGTACCGGTCACGGCGGTCTCGACACCGGCAACGCGGCCGAAGGTCTGCGGGATCAGATCGCGTCGGAGCACCGAGATCGCCCGCCGGCTGGCCGCGTTGTCACCAGCGCCGGTGAGTGGGAGCTCGATGGCCGCCGCCTGTCCGTCGGCGCCACCACTGAGCGTGAACGGCGGGTGGGCAATACCGCGCGCGATCGTGAGCGCCTCGAAGCGTACGATCGCCTGCTTCACCGCGCCCGCTTGTTGCCGGGGGCCGGTCACGACAACGATCGCCGGCGCTGCCGTACTCGGGAAGTTGGTGCGCACCCGGGCCAGGGTCGCCAGCGCGGGCTCGTTTTGCGATGACAGCGACTCGTCGCTCGGCTTGGCGACGTGGAGTCCGAGCGCGGGGACCGCGAGTGCCGCTAGCAATCCGGCTGACAGGGCGCAGGACAGCACCGGATGGCGCAGCACGCGATCGATGACTGCCGGCCAGACGCGGGGATGAGCGGGGTCGGTGCTCAGGTGCGGCAGGAAGCGAATCCGGCCGCGGTCGATCCGTGGTCCGAGCAGCTCGAGCACCCCCGGCAGCACGGTCACCGACCCGGCGACGGCGCAGGCGATGACAGCGATCGTGCCGCTCGCGATCCCGTTGAAGAGATCCGAGCCGATCAGGTACATGCCGGCCATCGCGGTCGCGACCGTGGCTCCGGAGATCAGCACGGTGCGCCCGGACGTGCGGGCGGTGCGCTCGAGCGCTTCGTGCGACGGCAGTCCGCGACGGCGCTCCTCGCGCGACCGGATCACGTAGAACAACGCGTAGTCCACACCGACGGCCAAGCCGATCAGCAGCACCACCGTCTTGACGCTGTTGTCGAGCGGGAACGCCTGGCTGATCGGTCCGAGCAGGCCGAACGCGGAGATGACCGCGGTTAGTCCGAGCAGGACCGGAACGAGCGCCGCGACGGCGGCCCCGAACGCGAACAGGAGGACGAGCAGCGTCACCGGCACGGAGAGCAGCTCCGCGCGATGCAGGTCTCCGTTCACGGCGTGATCGCGCGCGTCGTTAGCGGACACGTCGCCCGCCTCTCCGACGGTTATCTGCGGATGTCCTGCCCCCGCCGTGACTACCGAGGCCCGGAGGACTGCGGTCGAGAACTGGTGTGCGCCGCGGCCGGTCACGAGCACCGAGTGCCCGTCGCTCGAAACGCGTGCCGTCGTCTTCCCTCCGAGGATGCGTCTCATGCGCGCGGCGACATCCGCGGCTGTTGCTCGGAAGGCAGGGTCAGTGGCGCGCAACGTGTCGCTGTGCACGTAGCCGTACTCACGCTGGGCAGGCCAGGCCTGGTGTCGGTCAAGCAGCGAATATCCGCGGGCAGACTCACCGACGGCGCCGTTCGGAAGCGACTTGGTTCCGATTCCGACCCCAGCGGCCACTGCGATCAGGACAAAAGCGAGCCACATCCCGATCGCGCGCCGCGGGTGACCGATGCTCCACCGGCCGAGATGGGCGGGTGCGAGGCGCGTGTACATGGCAGAACGGTCTCACGTGCGCACGGGCTTGCCCAGCCGGGCAGCCGGAGTCTTGACGGGTACGGCTGGCCGGTACACGCGCGCCTAGCGTTAGCGAGCGAGCCTCATACCGCCGAGTGGTTGTTCAAGCGTTGCGGTGATCTTGAGGGCGGTCAGGGTTCGGTATGAGCCCCGCTCGCGGGGCGTCCCTGCGGGCCGCGGGGTGTGGCCGCGGGGTACCTTCCGATCTAGAGCGCGGGCGAGCGGCGCCCGCTTGGAAGCCCCTGCGGGGCTTTGCACCTTACGGTTGCGGAGGTACCACCGTGGCCACGATCTCAAGCCTACTCGCCGATCACGTAACGCTCCAGGTGCGTTCGGTCGACCGCCTGTTCTTGCAGGGGTACGTGCCGCGGCTGATGACGGAGGGGCAGGTGATCCGGTTTCTGCTGGATCGTGGGTTCCCGATCCCGTCACCAGCGGTGCTGGGGAGGATCGGCCGTCGCTACGTCGATCAGATCAACGATTTCGTGATCAGCAACGGGATCCCGGCGGTGAAAATTTGTCAAGGGCGATGTGAAGGAGGAGATCGCCCGCAAGCACTTCGAGGCCGCTGAACGCGAGGGCCGATTCGGGGTGGTGATGGTCGGGATCGCGCAGGAGAGAACAAGCGCGTGGCGCGGGTGGCGGGACGGCGGCCCGGACGGGCATCCGCATTTCGTCTATCGCCGTCAGTCGATCTTCCCGAACAACTATTACTTCTACATCCGCGATCCGGACTGGGGACCCAGTTTTCTGAAGACTGTCGGGTATGCGCCGTTCCCGGTATGGGTCTACCTGAACGGGAACGAGTGGGCCAAGCAGCAGGCCGCCCAGCACGGGATCGGCTTCCGCCCGTTGGATAACGGGTTCGCATCGTGCGAGAACGCTGAGGCGCTCGCCGAGATCTGCGGGAGTCTGTCCGCCGCCGATGTTCGCGCGTTCTTTGATCGCTGGCAGGCCGCGCTCCCGTCCCCATTCACCGACGAGGACCGCCGCCGTGGCTACAGCTATGACCTCGCGTTCCGGCAACTGGAGATCTCCGACACCCGCGTGTTTGACCGGCCGGCCGCGGGCCGCGCCTGGTTCGAGGCAACGATCCCCGATCAGCTCACATTGGGACGCCCGGATCAGGCCGCGGTCATCTTCGGCCGCCGCGTGACCCGGCAGACCCCGGGACGGTTTCACACCAAGGTCTTCAACCGCGGTGTCGAGGCCGCGATCCAGATCCACTTCCGCGCGTCGAAGGTCAAGCAGTACTTCAAAGAAGGCCGCGCGCTCAGAACCGAGACGACCGTCAACGACACCCGCGACTTCGGGGTCGGACGACTCCTCACCGACGCCAACTGGCAGGCGCTGATCCAAATCGGACACGACATCAATCAACGCCTGTTGAACCATCAGCTTGACGCGTGCGCTTGCGCACCAGACGCCACGCTCCTTGAGCGCGTGGTGCTGCCATCCACCACCGATGATGGCCTACCCGCCCCCGGACTCCGGTTCGGGGACCCCAGAACGATGGCGCTGCTCGCCTGCCTGTGCAGCTTCCAGCACCTGTTCACCGGGGTGACGAACCGCTCGCTACGCGCGCTGATCGCCGGGTTGATCCCCGGCTACGGCCCGCGGCAAATGACCTACGACCTGAGGCGGCTACGCCGCAACGGGTTCATCCAGCGGATCCCTCGCACCCAGCGCTACGAGCTGACCCGCGAGGGACGCCGACTGGCCGTCTTCTTCAGCAAGACCTACACGCGGATCGTCAACCCCTCCCTCGCCGAACTTGACCCACAGCTACCACCGGAGATCGCCAACCACCACCCCCTCGCGCGCGCATGGCGCGCATTCGAGCGAGCACTCGAGGACAAGATCAAACAGGCCGCTATCGCGGCCTGAAAAGATGACCAATCCGTGAACTTTTCAACCACCTAGCGGAGCTAGCGCGAGTCCAGAAAGGCGAGGACCGCGAGGACCCGCCGATGGTCGTCGGGGGAGGGGGGGAGGCGCAGCGTCCCGAGGATGCTCTTGACGTGCTTCTCGACCGTGTGCTCGGTCACGAACAACCGCTCGGCGATCGCCTTGTTTGAGCGGCCCTCGGCCATCAACGCCAGCACCTCCAGCTCGCGGCTCGTCAGATGCTCGAGCGGGTCCTCACCCCGTCCCGGTCGTCCGACGAGCTGCTCGACGACGCTCGGGTCAAGCACCGATCCGCCGTGTCCGACCCGCTCCACGCTGGAGGACAGCTCGTCGAGGTCGGAGACGCGCTCCTTGAGGAGGTAGCCAACCCCGTCAGTTCCCTGCGACAGCAGCTCGAGCGCGTAGCTCGCACGCACATGCTGAGAGAGCACCAGGATCCCGGTGCCCGGCCAGCGCTCGCGGATCGCCTTGGCCGCGCGCAGCCCCTCGTCGGTGTGGGTCGGCGGCATCCGGATGTCGACGATCGCTACATCCGGTCGGGACTGTTCGACGAGCGCGAACAGCTCGTCGGCGTTTGCCGCCAAGCCGGCGATCTCGAACCCCGCCTCGACCAGCAGCCGGGCGAGTCCTTCGCGGAGGATGACGGCGTCGTCGGCGACGACTACCCGCACGGAAGCTCCACACGTACGGTCGTTCCGCGGCCGGGTGGGCTCGACACCGTGAGTCGACCGCCGAGCGCCTCGACGCGGTCTCCAAGGCCGCGCAGCCCCGAGCCACCTCCGGTTCCGGCGCCCCCGATGCCATCGTCGGAGATCTCGACGCTGAGCATCTGTTTCTCGCGCGATGCGGCGATCCGCACCTCGCTCGCGTGCGAGTGCTTAACGGCGTTTGTCAGAGCCTCACTGACGACGAAGTAGGCGGCGGTCTCGACCTGCGCGGGTAGGCGCTCGTCGATCGAGAGCTCGAGGTGCGCCGGCAGCGCGGCTCGCTGACAGAGATCGTCGAGCGCGGCCGGTAGTCCGCGCTCGGTGAGGACAGCGGGATGGATGCCCTGACTCAGCTCACGCAGCTCTTCGAGCGCGACCGCCAGTGCCTCGCGCGCCTCGCGCGCGAGCGGCTTGGCCGCGTCGGGGTTCCCCGGCAGCTTCGAATCCAGCAGCCCGAGCGACATCGCGAGCGAGACGAGCCGTTGTTGGGTGCCGTCATGAAGGTCGCGCTCGATCCGCCTGCGCTCGGCCTCGGTGGCCTCGACCAGCCGCGCCCGCGAAGCTTGGAGCTCAACCAGGCGAGCGCGCAACTCGACCTGAAGGCGCTCGTTCTCGAGCGTAAGCGCCGCGGCCGCGCACACGGAATCGACGAGCTCAGCGTTGTCGTTCAACGCCGGATCGTGCACCAGCGCCGCGATCGGCTCACCGTCTCGCTTGACGACCGTCGCCACCCGCCCGGCGTCGGACGTCGGCAACTCGACCGGTCGGCCATCGCCGTCAACAAAGCGAGCCGCCGACGGGAACCAGAAGACGAGCTCGAGCGAGGGATCACCGAGAGCGCGGGCGAGGGCTCGCCGAAGATCGGTCGCGACACCACGGTCGCCCAGATCGACGACCAAACCGGCGACCGCCCCACGCGCCAAGCGCCGTTGCAGCAGCACCAGCAGGACGGCGACCGAGAACATCGCGACCGCGACGAACAGCACTTGCTTGGGAGCCTGGCCCAGCGGCGCATCACCCACGACGTCGTTCGCCACCGAGACGGCCAACGCCGCGAACGTAAAACCACCCGCCCACACCACCGGCGCAACGTTGCGCCGCTGCGGCGCGCTCGCCGCCCGCCAGCGGCCGACGAGCAACGCGAGCGCGACGAGCGCCAGCACAACCCCGCCGATCCTGGTCACCTGCGCGATTCCACTCGCCAGCGCATCGTTGCGGACGACTAGGAAGACGTTCCGAGGACAACCGTCGCAGAGAACTGCGCGTGAGTCAGAGAACCACAGCGTCGCGAGCTGGACGACGGTGACAAGGGCGACCGCCGTCCACATCAGCACGCGTTCCAGTGCGCTCTCCAACCGCCCGGAGGGAAACGACAGGATCAGATAAGCGAAGCCCGCGAGATAGAAACTCTGGACCGCCGTCCCGACTGTGAAGGGCAACGGATCGTGCGCGTCGGTGAGGAATGTTGCGAACCAGGCAAAGCCGGTAAACACCATCACCGGCCCCAACCGGTTATCAGGACGAACCCGCCACGCGACCACTCCACTACCGATCAATGACCAGCCAACGAGCAGACCGAGGGACGCCGGAGCCGTTTGGTAGGGAGTGAAATCTCGGTTTGCCGCCAGCCAAGCCGCGCCTGCACCCGCGAGCAGGGCCGCCAGCACCAGAAACATCTGTTTCGCCTTCGACACCCGACTCAATCCTGAACCCTCGGTAGCCGCTTGTGAAGGGGTGGGCAGCGGCATGTAGCCGAGCCCGGTCAGTTAGTGGGGAGCTACGGGATATCTGCCCTGACCATTGCGTCGAACTCCGCTTGCTGCGCAGCGTTGCCAGCACCACTGTTATCGCCGCTGAAACCGGCGCCCCGCTTGTAGAACTCCGAGAATTGCTCTCCGGGAGGATTCGTAGTCGCGAGCTGTGCTTCGCCCAGCCACCACTGTTGCTGCACCGTCAACGTGGCTGAGCCGTTAATACCTAGGCAGAGGCGCCTGCTCATTGCCGCGAACAGCTGTGCGTGGCTGGCCCGCACGCTCCCCAAGCCGGGTTCTCGGACACGCGTCGACCAGCGATTGACCAGCCGTTTCATCGGGACACCTCCCATTCGGGCAGGTGGACCGAGCAATTGTCAAGAGTTGTGGATGAGAAGGTGAAGCATCAGGCGGCGACCTCCTCGTCCGTCGTGGTGTCGTCGTCTGTGACCTTGATGCCGTCCTTGAACTTCACGCCGTCGAGCACGTCGGTGACGAGCTCGTGGCCGTTGAACCGCCGCCAGCGCTCCTGGGCGGCGTCCAGGAGCTTGTAGGCCATCGCGAGCGCGGCCTTCTTGGAGCCTGCGCCCTTGGTGACCTTGGTGCGGAGCTTGACGGTTGCGAAGCTGCTCTCGATCGGGTTCGTGGTGCGTAGATGCCGCCAGTGCTCGGCGGGGAAGTCGTAGAACGCGGTCAGCGCGTCCCAGTCCTTGTCGAGCTTCGCAACGGCCTTCGGGTACTTCGCGTCGAACTCGTCCCGGAAGCGCTCCAGCGCCTTGCGAGCATCCGCGCGTGTGGGCGCCTCGGCCATCTCGTGCAGCAGCGTCTTCGCCCTTGGTTGCAGGCGCTTGGGGAGCGCGTCGAGGACGTTCGCTGTCTTGTGAACCCAGCAGCGTTGCTCCCTGGCGCCGGGGAATACGTTGCGCAGCGCGGCCCACGCGCCGAGCGCGCCGTCGCCGGTCACCAGCTTCGGCTCGTTCATGCCACGGTCGCGCAGATCGCGGAACACGGCCGCCCAGGAGTCCTCGGATTCGCGGTAGCCATCCTCCACCGCGAGCAGCTCCTTCTGCCCGTCCTCGCGGACGCCGATCACAACCAGCAGGCACAGCTTGGGATCCTCGCCCAGCCGCACGCTGACGTTCACGCCGTCGACGAACAGATACGCGTAGCGGTGAAACCGCAGCTCCCGCGTGCGGAATGCGGCGTGCTCGGCCTGCCAGGTCTCGGTCAGCCGCTGGATCGAGCTCGACGACAGACCCGAGGCGTCCTCGCCCAGCAGGTCCCGAAGCGCCGGCCCGAAGTCACCGGTCGAGAGGCCGTGCAGATACAGGATCGGCAGCACCTCGGTCACCTTCGGCGACCGCCGCGCGTACGCCGGCAGGATCTTCGAGCTGAACCGCTTGCGCTCACCGGTCTCCTCGTCGACGCGCTTGTCGTTGACCCGCGGCGCCCGGATCGGGACCGTACCCGAGCCCACGGTCAGCCGCCGCTCCCGCGCACGACCATTGCGGACCACCACCCGCTTGCCGTCCTCATCGACCTCGTCCACGAACGTGCAGACGTACTCGTCGACCTCGGCCTCGAGCGCCGCAGCGATCATCCGACGCGCTCCCTCCCGCGCGAGATCATCGAGCGTGACCCGACCCTCGTTGTCCTCCCCGGCGGGGAGCCTGCGAACATCTGACATGGCGTGCCTTCCTGCCGGCCATCGCCGGCTTCGGTCTTCGTCAACCGGGAAGGTACGCCGCCTTCCTCTTCACACGCATCCACAACTTCTGGGTATAGCTCGGTGGACCCCCTGCGAGTCGCGTTCCCCAAGGCTAGCTTGGAAGCCCCTTCTCTAAATGAGGCATTCCGGCATCGGTAGCCCACCGCAGTCCCCGTACGCAGACCGCGGCACGTGGTCGACTTCCAGGAGGAAGTTCCGACGAGCCCCAGGATGTTTGTCAGCAAATATCCGTTCAGGTGATCGGCGCGGATGGCCGCCTTACTTTTCCGCCGGCAGCGTGACTGCGTGGCGGTAGGCTCGTAACCCGGCACGCGAGAACGCATCGACGTTCACCGACCCGAGCCCGGACGCGTCGTCGTAGCCGCGGTGCGCGCTGCAACAACCGATCGGCGAGCCGTTGATCAGCGTCCCGAGGTCGTCGTTGCCGCGAACGACTTCGCGTGTCACTCCGAGGCGGGGCGCCCGGGAAACGTCGTAGAGCAGCGGGTCGATCAAGCCGAGCGGGGGTTGGTGGTGGCGTGCGGCTTCTTGATCGGCGTCGGCGACCCCGCCGGCGAGCAGCGGCGCGGCGGCGCTGGTGCCCCCGACCGGGAGCCAGCCGCGGGTGGTCTCGCCGGCGTCCGGGCAGGCAGGGGGTGTGCAGTAGATCGCGTAGCCTGGTGCGTTGTCGGCGAGCATCGCCACGTCCGGTACCTCTCGCATGACGCTGGCAGCGCCGGGTACGGCTTGCCAACTCGGGCGATCGAACAGCAGGCTTGTCCCGCCGCCGCCGGCGCCGAAGCCCAGCGGGCTGTTGTTCCAGACCAGCTCGCTAGCGAGGCGGTTGCGGTGCGTCAGCGTGAAGTTGAGGCCACCGACGGCGGCGACGTACGGCGATGAGGCCGGAAATCCCACGGCTCGGACTGGAAGTGCTTCGCTGTTCTGCTTCAGAGAGCAGTCGGTGGAGCCGGTATCGCCGCTCGACGCAAACACGCTGATCCCCGCGGCGGCCTCGAACTCCAACACGGTGTTCACCACCCGCAGGACGGGGACCTGTCCAGCGAAGTTCGGTTCGCAGATCCCGTACGAGATCGATTCGACGTTTGGCCGTCGCGAGCGCGCCAGTAACGGCTGAGCGATCGCGGCGGCGAAGCCTTCGGCGGTGCTCGGCGCGCCTTCATAGACGTCGATGCTGGTCGCGCGCGGGGCAGCCGCGGCTAGGACCTCAAGGTCGAGCGTGGTCTCGTCCAGCGGTGGGAGCGGACGGGGGGTGAGGACCGGGATCACTTTCAGATGGGGCATCGGCAGGCTAAAGCAGCGCGCGAAGGTCGCCACGTCGGAGGACCTGAAACCCCCGAACTCCACCACCGCGATCCGCTCGCCGTCGCCGCGAAGGTCCTGTCGGATCAATCGTGGAAAGCCGTACGCCGTGAGGTACTGGTTCGGCGTGAATCCCTGGAGGTCCAGCTCCGCGAGCCTGGGGGTACCGGCGTGAACGCCCGCGTGGCAACCTAACGGTGTGCCGGTCCGCGGCCGGACCGAGGAACCCTGAGGGTTGAAACCCTCGCTGGCCGCCAAAGCCCCACTGTCGGTCTGGGCAGTCGATGGCGCGCCAGGGATCCGCGCCCGACCGTTAATGACCGCGCTCACGGCTCCGGCCAACGGCGGCGGCACCGCTAGCCCGTTCGACCGCGAGCCGGCCTGCGCGACCGTTCCGCCCGGGAACAGCACCCGTTTCTGGGCGGCGGTCAACGACACATCGACGTACGTGCGCGTTGGACCGAGACGATCGTTGAGATGGTGCACCCGCAGCCACCGCGCGACCGTGCGCTCCGCCGAGCCCGACGGGCCAAAGCGCTGCTCGAGCTGCTCGATCGTCAGGAAATGCCGATACAGCGGAGAGGCGGGATCAGACACGCCGGCCACAAACCGGTCCAGGGCCGCGCTCCGATGGCTGATCAGAAGCAGGACGCTCGTGCGAGCAGGCGCTCCCCTCGCCGCGGCCGCGGTTCCGGCCTGTAGGAACCCGCCAAGCGTCCACAGCAGAACCAGGCTCGCGATCGCTCGCTTCACCCCAATGCAGTTCCGCTCGGCCAATTCGCCAAATCCCAAGTCGGGCACCTCTCCCCGGTCCCTTTGGCATTCATACGCGGGTCAGCGGCGTGGGCTGACAGCTTGGCCGTGAGGGAGCGGCAGCGGGCTGGTCGTCGCGCTCGCCGGCACCCTCGCCTGGTGCCTGGTGATCCCCCGCCTCAGCGTGCGATCCGCTTAAGCGTCACGGCCGCGCTCTGGGTGACGGTCTCGTCGATCGTGCCACCCGGCTCGAACGTGTCGTCGTGGAGGTGCTTGGTGTTGGAGCCTCTGACGATGACTTTCCCTTCTTCCCGCAGTACGCCCGGCGCCGGGATCCGGATCGAGAGGTCCTTGTAGTTGAAGAAGCTCGGGTCGTTGAGTGCCGCGTACTGCCCGAACCCGCACGACCCGGGCGGACGGATCTGCGCGCCGACCTGGGCGCGCTGTTGCACGGACGCCCCACGAATCGTCGCTCCGATGAGCGTCGACGCAAGCCCCACGCAAACGCTGGTCTTCGTCGGGATCGCGTTCGGCTCACACCCAAAAAGCGACTTCACCCCCCACACGGGAGCCTCGAGCTCGGCAGTCGACACGAGCGTCGCCAAGGCGGCCCGAATGACGCCCACGGGCATCCAAGCGCGGAACAACACGGCGTGCTAGATCATCACGCTGCCGAAGGTCGCAAGCGGCCCCTGGTCGCTCGCCGGCCACCCGCTGGTACCGCAACCGTTGGTGACGGCCCGGCTGCTTACTTCCGGCCCCGCCTCCGGTCTACTAGGAGCCGACCAAATGAACCGCTATGGCTCGGTCATCTTCGACTACCGCGGCGGACGCCTGGTCCTCGGCGCCGGGTCCGCGCCGGCCTCGCACGCCGCAGAGCCCAGGGGAAACCGATAGGCGGCGCCGCCTCCAAGCGAGGCAAAGACAAGCGCCCGCGCCGCACCGAGGGGTACAAGCAGGCATGGGCGCGACGCAAGTCAGCCCCGTAGGCGACGCAATCCTCGTGATCCACGGCCCAGTGCCCCGCACAGGCGCGCCGATCAGCTGATCAGGCATACATCGACACGACCCTCGGAGTTCGAACACGCGCTCCGCTTAGCGGCACTTTTCGTTCCGTTGTTCCTCACGGCCCCACTCGCACAGACGCTGCCAGCGCTGATGCGCGAACACGCGATCACCTACCGGGCTCTCGCCGCCAAGACGCAATCGCTCGATCGGGCCGGAAGCGGGCTTAGCTAGGGCCACATAGCCAACCTCGCCGCCGGCCGGGAGCTCAGCCGCCGTGCGCTCAAGCTCCTCGCTACCGCCTTCGGTCTCCCGGCCAGCGACTTCGCCGAATACAGGCTCGCGGAGTTCCGCCGTCAGCTCGACGAGCGCGAGGTCGGGTTCGCGACCGCATACCCCGCCTACCGAACGCTCGTGCGAAAGCGGCCGCTTCGACCGACGAGCGTGGGTCTTAGCGATCGTTCGGCAGCGTCTCCATCGCCTCGCGCAGCGCTGCCTCATCCGGCCGCGTGTAACGCCGCGTGGTCTCAAGTCGCTTGTGGCCGGCCACCTCGGCGACAAGCACAAGATCCCGCCCGTCGCGCACCAGGTTCGTCAGGCACGTATGGCGCAGCACATGCGGCGAGAGCCCCTCGATCCGGGCATCCACCCCAACCTTCGCGATCACCTTCGCGATCGACCGCGCCGACAGCCGCCCACCCGCTCGGTTCACGAACAACGGACGACAGCCCTCCGCGTCCTCGACGTCTAGACGCTCCCGCAGCCATGGAATGCCCTGGGTTTGACGGAGACCGGGTTTGTAGGTCCTTGTGAGTAATTATATCAAGTTAGTGTGAATAGTTACCCACCCTCACAGCGGAGACGACCCCGAAGGGGTCGTACACCCCGGAGCGGTTCAAGGGTGACAGAGCCCGTCGGAGACAGCAGCGCTTCAGGGTCAGCGGCGAGCGCCGCGACGTGTCGCTGCTCGTGCTCGACGGGCGGTACGTTCCCGAGCGAGGAGTGCAGCCGGCGCGTGTTGAACCAGGCGACGTAGTCGACGGTCGCGAGCTCGAGCTGCGCGTGGGAGCGCCACACGCGATCGGCGATCAGCTCGGTCTTGTAGCTGTCGACGAACGATTCGGCGAGCGCGTTGTCGTAGCAGTCGCCGACCGACCCGACCGACGCCAGCACGTGCGCATCGTCGAGCTGCTGGGTGTAGTCCTCCGCGGTGTATTGCGAGCCGTGGTCGTTGTGGGACACGAGCTCGAAGTCCGCGCCGGGCTGGCGGATCGCGAGCGCCATCCGGAGCGCGTCGAGCACCAGGCTGGTGCGCATGTGACGGGCGATCTGCCACCCGACGATCATCCGCGAGAACACGTCGATGATGAACGAGAAGAACGACCGGCCCTCCCAGCTCCGCAGGTAGGTGAAGTCCCCGACCCACAGCCGGTCCGGCGCGGTGGCGGTGAAGTCCCGCTGGACGAGATCAGACGCCCGCTGCGCCTCAGGATCCGCGGTAGTCGTCTTCCATGGCTTGCCGCGCCGCTTCGCGCCCTGGATGCCGCCCGCGTGCATCAGCCGGGCGACCTGGTCACGGCCGGCGGTCTCGCCCTCGCGAACCAGCTGAGCGTGCGTGCGACGGTAGCCGTAGCACTCGTAGTTGGCCTCGTGCACCTCCCGGATCCGGCCGGTCAACCGCTCGTCCTCGACGCGGCGGGCGGACCGCTCGCCGGTCGCGCGCTGGTGGTACGCGGACGCCGACACGTCCAGGGTCCGGCAGATCGGCTCGACGCCGAAGCGGTCGCGGTGATCATCGATGAACGCGCTCACCTCGGTCGGTCTGCGTCGAGCTCGATCGCGAAATACACGCTGGCAGCCTTCAAGATCTCGTTCGCGCGACGCAGCTCATGATTCTCCTTGCGGAGCTTCTTGATTTCCTCGCGCTCCTCGGTCGTGGGCAGATCCGGCCGCAGGCCGCCGTCGGCCTCGGCCAGACGAACCCGCTTACGCAGCACCTCGTGACCGATACCGAGATCGCGCGCGACCGCAGCTACCGGCCGGCCCGACTCGAGCGCCAAACGCACGCCACGGTCGATCAGCTCCTCTGGATACTTCCTGGCTCTGGGCATGAACTTGCAGTTCCTTGCTCGAGGAACGAATCCTCGTTTCAAAGCCTCCGCGAATCCCAGGGCAGCTCAGCCACGCTCCAACGGCCTCGCGAGCAGCGCGATGCAACGGAACCCGTCGACACTCCTCGCGCTTGGCCTGCCGGACCACCACCTCCCCCGTGCGGGCCGTCACCGACACATCCTCGAGATCGAGCGCCTCGCACTCGCTGACCCGGACCGCCGTGTACGACAAGACCGCGGCGATCGCCGCGTCGCGCGCCGAGCCGCGCCGCTCGACCGCGCGCAACAGCTCGATCTGCTCACCGTGCGGCAGTGCCCGCGGCGCGAGCGTCGGCAGCTCCAACCGCTCGACCACGGGCGGGACGATCCCACGCGAGCGGTACAGCGTGTCGATCGCCGCGAGCTCCAGATTCACCGTCGCGGGCGCCGCCCGCGCACGCAGCCTCCCGCGCTTGAAATCCCGCAGCGCATGCGCGCCCGCCATCCGATCACCCAATGGATCGCCACGGACATCGCTTGCCATGACGAACGCCACGAACGCCCTCACCGCGCGCAGATACGCCCGCCGGGTCGCGGAACTCAGCGCCTGACGATCCAACCACTCCTCATAGCCAACCAGCACCGACGCCCCGTCAGGCGGGGCAACCGAGCGTCCCCGCGCGGGACGCTTCTTGTTATCAGAACCCACGCCACGACTCTACACGCCGCGGCGCGGCCCATTATCGGAACCAAAGGCCGCTCTCACGTTCCGATAACGAGTATTAGTTAGTCGCAATTCGGCAGGCGGCCCGCTTCCCGCGCGTTGCGGGGAAGGCGGCGTCACGCTCGAGATCCTCGTGGCACCCGCAGAGCAGGTCTCTCGTGACCGATCACTCGCTTCCCAGCGCGACTGACCGGGCGCTGCCGCTTCACGCCTGGAGCAGCAGCCCGGCCAGCACGGCGAAGTGACTGCTCCGTCACGTAGGGAGCAGTCCGTCGAGACGGGCCGGCGGACCGTCGCAACTCGTCCATTGCAGTACAGCCGTCGAGCCTAAATGTGGACGACCGCTTCGCGCTGAAGGGGAGCACGCGTTGACCCGCTTTTTTGCCTCCGGCTCCTCGTGGACGTCGAGAGTTTACGGGCCCGGAGCAATTCGCCCGGGCCATCGATGCTGAGCCGCCGCGATCGTCAAGCGAGCTGTTTGGGCAGGCGCATGAGCTTCTTCGACTCGCGCGAGAGCAGGAGATGGACTCAGACCACCCGGACGGCAGGGAGATCAAACCACCGACTGCTCGAGGGAACTGTCCGCGACACCCCATCGCGCTCGGCCCTGCCTCCGCTGACACGCTGGCTACCGGTGCCGCCAAATCGGTTGCCGCCCCGGAGAGGTCTATACCACCGACACATGCGGAATGCAACCCGCACAGAAGCCACGCTGCGGACATGCCGCTCCACGCGCTCCGCCACACCTTTGCCCGAAGCGGGGCGGCGAACGCGCAGCGCCCGTGCAGCGACCGGGCATCGGACTAGGGGCACACGCGGGCGCAATGCGCGGTATAAGGCGCGACTATGGAGTCAATGCCAACAACGGAGGTCAGCGTGAGCACCATCGACGAGGAGATGGTCTTGGCCCACTTCATCGTTTCAGATGATGTCGAGCGTTCCCGCCGGTTCTACACCGAAGTACTTGGCGGCAAGGCAGTCATCTCCGGCGAGCTGAATGACGAGGTGACGTACGTCGCGCTAGCCAACAGCTGGATCATCATCAACGTTGGAGGAGGTCCGACGGACGACAAGCCGACCGTCACGCTCGAGACGCCGCCCGACCCAGATCGGGTGAGCAGCTTCCTCAACATTCGGGTTGCGGACATCCAAGCTGTGTACGCCCAGTGGAGCGCGCGGGGCGCCCAATTCCTGACGCCGCCGAAGCAGCACGAGACCGAGATGCGCTGCTACATCCGCGATCCCGACGGCTACCTGATCGAGGTGGGTCAGACGACCCTGCCCAGAAGTTGGCGTCCACCGTCTTGACCACCTGTGTGGGCGCGCTGTCTGGGGACGGCCTTCGCGTCGCCGTCGCCGATCCGATTGTTTGCTGATCGAGTGGCGCGCTAACCTCCCGGGCTTGTACGCCGAGTGTGCCCGTCAAGCCGGACTCGGCCACAGCGAACCGACGCACTCGGCGCATCGGCCGCTCATAGATCGAGCACTATGTCGCCGTGTGGCTGTGAGCAGCAGATGAGTGCGCTCCCGTCAGCGGGCGGCTCTACGGGATCGGGGTTGTAGTCGAGCTCACCGGCGATCAGCGTCGTCTCGCAGGTTTGGCAGACGCCAGTCCGGCAGGACCAGCGGATGGGTACGTCGCATGCCTCGGCGAGTTCGAGCAGGCTCGTGTAATCGCCGCTCCATGGGATCGCGAGGTTGCTGCGGGCGAACTCGATGGTTGCGCCGTCTCCAGGTTGGCCAGCGGGTGGGTGGGGCGTCCGCGCAGGTGTTGGGGCGATGCCCGGCGTCAGACCCGGTGCGGGCCCGAACGGCTCGGTATGGATGCGTGAGGCGTCGATCCCCAGCGCCGCCAGACCCGCGCTGATCTCGTCCATGAACGGCGTAGGTCCGCTGAGGTATGCCTCGGCAGCGCGGGGCGGCTCGAGTTCGGCGAGCAGCGATCCGGTGAGACGGCCCGCGCTGTCGAAGTCGCGGCCTTTGAGGTCATCCGGATCGGGACGGCTGTAGTACACGTGGGTATGTACGTTCGGGAGCGAGGCGAGGAGACTGTGGGCCTCGGCGGCGAACGAGTGCTCGCGCCGGTTGCGTGCGCCGTGCAGCCACCAGATCTCGCGATCGGAATGCTCCTCCGCCAGCGCCTGAACCATGGCGAGAACTGGGGTGGCACCGATCCCAGCGCTGATCAACAGCACGGGTGCATGGGTCCGGTCAAGGATGAAGGTGCCACGCGGCGCTGCGATGTCGAGTTGATCGCCGACGGCAAGCCGGGTGTACAGATAAGCCGCTGGCGGCGCCGTCGTGTTCGCGCTTGACGGTGATCCGGTAGTAGCCGGCGTCGGGCGGTCCGGAGAGGGAGTAGTTGCGGAGCACCGACCTCTGCTGCTTGTCGGGCTGGACCCGCAGCGTGAGGTACTGGCCTGGGCGGGCGGCGGTTAGTGGTGCGCCGTTTGGGTCATCGAGGCGTATGGAGATCACCGATTCGCTCTCGCGGATGATTGCGGTGACAATCAGCTGACGGAAGCCCGGCCTGGCCGGACGCGGGCTCGTCACCGAAAGCCCGGCGTTGCCGCTACCTGGTTCTTCCTCGAGCAAAGCTTGGAACGAGGCCTGCCAGCCGGGGCTCGGGGCAGGGATCCGGAGCGCTCGCAGCAGTTGCTGGCGCGGGTGCCCAGGGAGGTAGAGCAGGGCATCCGCCTCAGCGACCGGCATCTGTTCGGGGCCGGAAGCAAGCTTGATGATCTCGTCTCCCGCTTGTACCTCGCTTTCGAGCACGCGGAAGTAGAAGCCCGGGCGATGGTGTGCAACGAGCAAGGCGGGAATGCGCGGGTCGTTCATGCGGGTCCCGACGCGGTAGCAGGTGACGCGGGGTTGGGTTACCTCGAAGATGGCGGTGCCGATCTGGTAGCGGTCGCCGATGTACACCTCGTCGTCACCAAGTCCTTCGACGGTGAAGTTCTCGCCGAACTGTCCGTAGACGAAGTCGTTTCGGCCGAGCTCGCGTTCCCAGCAGCGATAGGAGTCGATCTGGTAGACGAACACGGCGCGCTGCTCGCCGCGGTGCCCCGCCCGATCGCCTTGACCGTCGCCCTCGATGTTCAGCTTGCCGACACGGCGGGGACCGCTGACGGCGTCCTTGAAGACGCCGGTATGGACGTTCTTCCTTGCCAGGGCACGTTCTTCGGCATGCCGACGTTGACCGACACCAACGTGCCAACAGACTGGGCGACGGGCTGGGACGACGCGGGCTGCTGGTGCTTAGAGCGCACGCTTACGCCGCTGCCGGAGCTGGATCTTCGACAAGTCGGATGCTGCCGACCTCGTCGATGCTGAGGCCGCGGTCGGGGCCGCGGGGCAGTTAAGAATTGTAAGACGACGGCGTCGACTGGGGGGAGCGCCTGTTCCATCCGTGAAATGGCGAGTAGTCGCCCGCATCCCACGCTTCGCGCAGCCCGGGCTTGCTTAGATCCCAGTCGGGGCGGATCTCGCGGGTCACGGTCCGTAGGTCGTGCGAGAGATCCGCGAAGGAGGGACGTCCCCAGAACCAGTAGCCGTTGTAGATGCTGTGGATGACCAGCCGGGGCTTGAGCACGAGGGTGTGGGGGATCATCGGGTCGTGCTCGGGGTCGGTGTATTCCTGGATTTCGAGGTCCTTCTGGACGGTCCGCTCCGGGTCGGAGAGGAAGGGCCATTGGGCGCCGGTCGACGCGCGGAACTCCTGGCTGGAGTGGTGGGTGTCGGTCGAGATGGTGGCGATCTTCGTGAAGGCCACTGCGATCTTGGGGTAGTTGGCGGCGAGCTCGAGGTGCTGCTGGTGCTCCTTGGGGCAGTAGTTCCCGCGCGCGAGCGTGAGGATCACGGGGTCGTCGCCTTGGATCTCGCTGAGCTTTCGAGGAAGGTTCTCGTGATCGGGCAACTCGTAGTCGGGGAAGGTGCCGCCGGGGGCGATGTCGCTGCGCATGATCTGCTCCTATCTATGGTTGAGGAGTGACGAGAACGATGGCCGCCGTTCCGTCCACTCGCGCCGGGTGGTCCACGGGTCCGGACCCCCGGTCCGCGGCACGGGTGTGGACCAGTGGTAACCCGGGCGCCATCGGAGCCTTTCGGGTCCACATTCAGCCTAGTCAAACAGCGCCGCGGGCGCCAGAAAGGAGGCCACCCCAATGAGTAGCCACACGCCGGTGTGCGAGTTGCTGGGGATTGACCACCCGATTGTTTCGGCGCCGATGGCTGCAGACCCCCGGCTGCCCGCCGCGGTCTCAAACGCCGGCGCCCTCGGCACCATGGGGCTGTGGTGGGCCGACGACGCCGGAGACCTGGTTCGTGAAACGGCAGCGCTGACCGATCGTCCGTTTGGCGGCAACTTCGCTCTCACCTCGGATCAGCACCGTCGAGTCGATCAGGCCCTTTCTGCTGGCCTGCGGATCGTGTCGTTCATCTTCGGCGATCCCCAGGGCTACGTCGACTTGGTGCATGACGCCGGAGGGCTTGTTATGCACACGGTCGGCAGCGCCGAGGAAGCCCGGCGCGCAGTCGGATGTGGAGTGGACATCATCGTTGCGCAGGGCTGGGAGGCCGGCGGCCACATCTGGGGTGGTGTGGCGACGCTCCCGTTGGTGCCAGCGGTAGTCGACGCGGTGGCACCCATACCGGTCATTGCGGCCGGTGGGATTGGCGACGCTCGAGGAGTCGCAGCCGTGCTTGCCCTTGGTGCGCAGGCCGCTTGGCTGGGCACTCGGTTTCTCTTGGCCAACGAAATGCCGATCCACGAGGAATACCGGCGCCTCCTGATAGCCGCGACCGAGACCGATGCGGAGTGGTACGCCAACCTTTATGAGGTGGGATGGCCGGACGCTCCTCACCGCGCCCTCCACAACTCAACGGCCGAGAGGTGGGAGACCGCGGGCCGGCCGCCACCAGGTAGTCGGCCGGGAGAGGGCCAGGTGATAGCGCGCTTCGCTTCGGGCGAACCCATCCTTCGATATTCCCCCGCGCCCCCGCTCGTTGGAACAACCGGCGAGATCGAAGCGCTATCGCTGTGGGCCGGACAGAGCGTTGCGCTCGCCAAACAGCCACAGCCCGCTGCCGAAATCGTGGGCGAACTCGTCTCGCGCTTGTAGCCTCGCAGGTCAAGGCTTCGCCTCGCGGAGCGGCACTCAGTCCAACGCGGCGTCGGCGTCGACGTGCATCGACTCGCGCACCGCCTGGGCGAAGCAGCATCTGCCCGGCGCGCCGCCGCGATCTTGTTCAAGTAGCAGCCGTGGATCACGCCGTTGTAATCTGGCGCGTGGACGCAAGCAACAATTCGGCGATCCCTACGGAGCTCCGTGCTACTCGCCGACTGGCCTCGACCAGCCTTGTCGCACAGGCCCACCTCGCCGCTCGGCCAAACGGGATGATCGCTGGGCTGCCAGACGTGACGCGGGCACCGGAACGATCGCCTTGACCATTGCGCCCGCCGGCGCCGCGCGAGCGCTTGGGCGACGAAGGGGCAGCCGCGGGTTACTGGTGGGAGAGCGGTGGTCTTGGAGAGGTTGTCCCGCGTGGCGTACAACTGAGGTGGTGGTCCTCCCGCCCTCTCCGCTCTGGTTGGGAGCGCCGGCGAAGCTCGACGACGGCCAGGAGATCATCGGGCGGAGACTTCCAGTTCTCCGGTCCTCGCAACGGGGTCGCGGCGATCTGGCACCGCTACCGAGGTCCCAAGTTGCACGAGAACCTTCGAGTAACATCTGTCGTGCGAGCTAGCGACATTCCTTACTGGTCATGAGGGGCTAACGCGTGAGTAGCGCAATTGATCGTGAAGCCGATTTCCGGGCTCGGCTCCAGCAGCACTGGGAGGCCTCCGAACGCGGGGACCTCGACGCTGAGCATGCGATCTACGCTGCCGACGCGATCCTGGACTACCCGCAGTCCGGCGAGCGCTTCAGAGGCCGGTCACGGATCCAAGCGCAACGCGGCGGGCACCCGGCCGAACGCCACTTCACGATCCGCCGGATCCTGGGCGGCGGCGACCTTTGGGTCAGCGAGTGCGTGATCAGCTATGACGGCGTGCCCACATACTCGCTCAGCGTCATGGAGATCACCGACGGTCTCGTCACACACGAGACCCAGTACTTCGCCGACCCCTTCCCCGCGCCTCCCGGACGCGCTGCGCTAGCTGAGCCGATTCCGGCGTGCGAGCAACCGACATGAGCAGCGACTACGACGTGATCGTGATGGGCGCGGGCTCGCCGGGCGAGCATTGCGCAGGTGCTTTGGCCGAGCGCGGGTTGCGCGTGGCGATAGTGGAGCGCGATCTCGTGGGAGGGGAGTGTTCGTACTGGGCGTGCATCCCTTCAAAGACGCTCCTACGGCCGGGCGAGGCGGTCCACGGGGCGCGCAACGCGGCGGCGAGCGCCGAGGTCGACGTCGAGGCGGTGCTTGCCTGGCGTGACTTCATGGTCTCGGACTACTCCGACGCCGGTCAGGAGCGCTGGCTGGCCGATCACGGGATCGATCTGCTACGCGGCACCGGCCGGCTCGCCGGCCCGGGCGTCGTCGAGGTCGACGGGGTGCGCCACACGGCCGAGCACGTGGTGCTCGCGAACGGCGCCGACCCGGTCGTTCCGCCCGTCCCGGGTCTTCGCGAGCTCGACGGAGTCTGGACCAACCGCGAGGTGACCTCGATGAAAGCCATTCCGAGCCGGCTGCTCATCCTGGGTGGAGGGCCGGTCGGGGTGGAAATGGCGCAGGCCGTGCGCCGACTCGGGGCCGAGGCGGTGGTGATCGACATGGCCGAGCACGTGCTTCCCCGCGAGCCGGCGCCGCTGGGGGAGGCGCTCGGCGAGGTTCTACGCCGCGACGGCATCGAGCTCGCCCTGTCGGCGAACGCGACCGCCGCGCGACGCAATGGCGACGACTACGTGCTCGAGATCGACGACGGGCAAGAGCTGCGTGGCGACCGGCTGCTCGTCGCCACGGGCCGCCGTCCTCGCGTGCAGGGCATCGGCCTCGAGACCGTCGGTGTCGAACCGGATGCTCACGGCGTTCCGGTCGACGCGCATCTGCGTGCCGCGAAACGTCTGTGGGCGATCGGCGACGTCAACGGCCTCTGGCCGCTGACCCATGTCGGCAAGTACCAGGGCGACGTTGTCGCCGCAAACATCCTCGGGGAGTCTCGAAAGGCGAACTACGAGGCCGTTCCGCGGGTGGTCTACACGGACCCGCAAGCCGCGGCTGTGGGGGCTGCCGCCGGTCGCTTCAGCGCCATGGTCCCGGTGTCGGAGGTCGCCAAGACCGCCACCTACACGCGCGCATACGCCGATGACAACGGATTCCTGACGCTCCTCAGCGACGGCGAGCGGCTGACCGGCGCCTATGCGCTCGGTCCCGAGGCGGGCGAGTGGCTGCAGCAGGCGACGCTGGCGATTCGTGCCCACGTCCCACTCGATGTCCTCGGCGACACGATTCAGCCGTTTCCGGCGTTCTCGGAGATCTACGTCGCCGCGCTCAAGGCGCTTCGGGACAAGATCGCGACCGCGCACACGCCGATCGGCGCGGGCCCACCCATGGCGAGCTGACGGAAGGACAGCCGTGCGGGGCGCGATCCTGACGCCAATACCGACATAGCCACCGCCCCTTCAAACGACATAGGAGCACATCATGCGCGCCGACATAGTCCCGTACGTCCAATCAAGAGGTGTCCGCCACGGCAGCACGGAAGTCCTCGCTCGTCTCGCGCACGGTGAAGGCGTCGACGCCAGCGAGTACACCTACACCTTCCGCACCTCAACCCAGATCGAGGCCGCCTCCCCCGACCTCGACTGGTTCAACAAGGGCATCTTCATCAGCGTGGCTGGTCGCCAGGCCGGAGGCGTGATCTACGAGACCTACCTCGTCGCGTGAGCCACGACCCGGCGTCACCGCGGGTCGCGATCGTCACCGGCGCCTCGCGAGGCATCGGCTCAGGCCTCACGTCCGGGTTCCGTGCTGCCGGGTACGCCGTCGTGGGCACCGCGCTCTCGATGCCTCACTCCGACGAGCCCGACCTCCTCGCTGTGGAGGGTGACATCACAGAAGCCGAGACAGCCCAGCGCGTGGTAGACCGGGCGCTCGAGCGGTTCGGGCGAATCGACAGTCTGATCAACAACGCGGGAGTCTTCATCGGCAAGCCGTTCACCGACTACACCCTGGAGGACTATGCCGCGATCACAGCCGTGAACCTGGCTGGGTTTTTTCACATCACCCAACGCGCCATCAAGCAGATGGTCACCCAGGGAAGCGGTCACGTCGTCAATATCTCAACCAGCCTCGTCGATCACGCGGACAGCACCAGACCGTCCGCGCTCGCGGCCCTCACCAAGGGCGGACTCGCCGCCGTGGCCCGCTCGCTCGCCATCGAATATGCGTCACGTGGCGTGCGATGCAACGCGGTCGCCCTCGGGGTTATCAAGACCCCGATGCACGACCCCGCGTCGTACGCGGGCATGGCCGGCCCCGTCGGCCGAATAGGAGAAATCAGCGACGTCGTCGATGGGATCCTCTATCTCGAACGCGCCACATTTGTGACCGGCGAGACCCTGCATATCGATGGCGGTCAAGCTGCCGGACACTGACGCGTTGACCCCTGACGGGCTAGTTACGCGGACCAAGCGGGGGGCGGCGTCGTCGTAGATGCGGGCCGCAGCGAGCAGACCACCCAACCCGCCAACGCCAGCCCGCTAAGTCACACCCCCGACGACCCCTGACTCACCGAATTAGGTCAGTGCGCGTCGGCTGCCGGCGCGTCGGGATGGCGGCCCAGGTCGCGCTCGATGAAGCCGTTGGCGGCGCAGCGCGGGCACGGGTCACCGTCGTCCTCCTCGCCGGTACCGGCGGGCCACGGGTATCCCTCGCCGTCGCAGTCAGGACAGCTCGGATGCAGCTGCTCGTCGACGCTCATCCTCAGCGCGTCCCAGGTGTCCTCGATCTCGGGGCGTTGGTGAGAACCGTGTCACCAGCCGCAAACGAGCACCCTGAGAAGTTCCGGGAACCACCAGAAACGGAACAAACTGCCGCCCCGACTCGCTGGTCGTGGTGCTCTCGCGCTTACAGCGGACGCGAAGTTCCGTGTCCAGCAGGCGATCCGGAACCAGAGGCCTCCCCGGCATGCGCCGACAAGCCACAGGATCCGTGCGAGCGCCGCTCGTTTGCGGCTCGTGACACGGTTCTTACCAGTACCCCTACTGGAAGCTCGACAGCGGCGACGGCGTGTGCGATGCGTCGCTGGCGGCCGCCGCAGCTCAGACTCCCTACGCCGCCAGCTCGTCGTCGGGTCGGGGAATGCCGTCGAGCGGCGGCAGGTCGCCGAGGTGGTCGTATAACGTGGTGCGCCCGACACCGAGCGCCCGGGCGATCTGCGCCATCGTCATCTCGCCCCGCTCGCGCATCGCCAGCGCCGCGCTTCTCCGGCGTGAGCTTGACCGGGCGGCCGCCGAGCCGGCCGGCCGCTCTGGCGACCTCCCGGCCGGCCTGGGAGCGTTCGCGGATCTGCGCGCGCTCGTTATGCCGCGCGTGTGGTTATGCCGACTGGAGGTTGCGTCACACGGGTTTCCGCTGTTCGGACGGGGTGGCGAGCGCGAAGCTGTCGGCATAATCACAGGCTGTCCAGGAAGGCGAGCAAGCTGTCGGGGGCTCGGTAGCGGCCGGCGCGCGTGTTCGGAGGTGCGGTGCGGGCGAGCGCTTTCTCCTTGAGCGCAAGGTCGGCGTGTAGATATGCGTCCGCCGTCCTGGTCGTCTCGTGTCCGAGCTACAGCGCGATCACTGTCTTGTCGACGCCGGCGTGTAGGAGCCGCATGGCGCTGGTGTGACGCAGCGTGTGGGGCGAGACTCGCTTGCCGTTCAGGCTTGGGCAGGCGCGCTGGGCGATCTGCGCGTGTTTGGTGAGGAGCCGCTCGACGGCGTCGCGGCTGAGCGGGCCGCCGTGGCTGGCGGGGAAGAGCGGGTCGGCGGGATCGGCGTGCTGCTCGGCGATCCACGCGCGGAGCACGCCCACGGTCTGGCTGGTCAGCGGCGTGATGCGTGCCTTGCGGCCCTTCCCTTCGCATCGCAGGTGGGGGCCGCGGCCAAGCGAGATGTCGTGACATCGCAGCCCGATCAGCTCCGCGACCCGGACCCCGGTTTGGATCGTCAGTAGCAGCAGCGCGTGGTCGCGCCTGCCGATCCAGCGCGAGCGGTCCTGAGCGGCGAGGAGCGCGTCGACCTCCGGGGCGGTCAGGAACGTGACCAGCGGCCGCTCGGTGTGTTTGGGCGGAATCGCGAGCACGCGGGCGATCAACGCGGCGTGTTCGGGATGCCTCAGCGCGGCGAACCGGAACATCGAGTGCACGGCCGCCAGTCGCGTGTTGCGGGTTCGCACACTGTTATGTCGCTGCTGCTCGAGATGCTCGAGGAACGCGCTGATCAGGGGCGCGTCGAGATCCTCAAGCTGCAGACGCGATGGCGAGCTGCCAGTCCGCTCTTGCGTGAAGGCCAGCAGCAGCACGAACGTATCGCGATAGGAGGCGATCGTGTGCGGGCTCGCGCGGCGTTGACCGATCAGCCGTTCAGTGAAATAGGCCTCGAGTGTCGGCGCGAGCAAGGTCATGACTGGCTCCCTGAGCGCTCGAGCCGTTCGGCCGCTAACTGCAGCAGCTCCGGCGTTGCCTGCAGATACCAGTACGACCAGGCGGGTGCGGCATGCCCGAGGTAGCTGGAGAGCCTGGGCATCAGAGCGGGAACGTCGAGGCCGGCGCGATACCAGTCGCTCAGCGTTCCGACTGCGAAGGTATGACGCAGGCTATGGATCCGCGAACCGCCGTTGCCGCCGGCAAGCGGTCTCAGGCCCGCGTGGGCGAGGAGGCCCCGGAACGTCTTATAGATGTTCTCGTAGAACAGCCGGGTGCCTGCGGTGGACAGAAAGAACGCCGGCGAGCTTGCGCGCGGCAAGCTGTGATCGCGCACGCTGCAGTACTGCTCAAGCGCGCTGAGCGTGCTGTGGTGCAGCGGCAGCTCGCGCGCGGCGCCGAACTTGCCGCCGCGGACGGTCACGCAGCCGGCGTAGCCGTTCACGTGGTGTCGGTACGTGAGCGAGGATTCCTTCTGTAACTCGGGACGCCCGGTTCGGGGTTCGGGTGACGGTGCTGCGTCAGCCAGGAACCAGTGTGGGGATCGGCCGGGAGTGGAGGCTGGCGTCGATTGCGTCGTGTAGGTACTCGGATGCGGATCGGCCTTGGCGGCGGCAGGTTTCGAGGGTGGAGAGGATCCGTTCGATCCAGCGGTTGCCGCGCTCGGATTGGGTGCCGCCGGAGATCCGGCGCAGGATGACCGGGCCGCGCATCGCGCGCTCCGCGTCGTTGTTGGTCGGGGTGATGCCGGGCACCTCGCTGAACGTCCAGAGCGCGGGGTATTCCTCCAGCAGTCCGGCGCAGAAGCGGGCGGTCTTGGGGTGGCGGCCGCGTGCGCCTTGATCGAGCAGGCCGCGGAACCGCTCGCGCAACGGCGCGAGTTGCTCACGCAGCGCGACCAGCGCCGGGTGCTCGGGATCGTCGGCGCCGGCGAGCGCGGCGGCATGCTCGCGGTGGATCGCGAACACCTGGCCGGCGATGTCGAGCAGCCGAGCGCCGAGCTTGCCGGGCGCGCCCGGACGTTCGGAGAGCTCGGTCAGCTGGCGCACGGCGTGCGCCCAGCACAGCTGCTGTTGCAGAACGTCGAGCCAGTGGTAGCCGACGTAGCGGTCGGAGGTGACGAACCCGCCGAAGTTCTCGCCCAACAGCTTCTTCGCTGCTTGCTGGGTGCGTCGCGGGTCGATCCGGTAGCAGACCAGCGCGGCGGTGGTAGCCGTCCACAGCCAGCACGGATCGGCCTTGCACAGCCACGTCGTCTCATCGGCATGCACGGCCTCGGCGAGCTTGATCGCTTCGTGCAGCTCGCGCCACGGGTCGTGCAGCACGCGGCTGACGCGCCGCAGCATCCCATCGACCGCACCAGTGCTGAGCTCGATTCCGTAGCACTCGCCGAGCAGCTCGACGATCTTCTCGCGCGAGAGCCGGCAGACCCCGGCCAGCACCGCGACATGCGCGTGCAACCGCGGCCCGAACGCGCTCAACGACACGCCCGCCGGCAGCTCCGCCAGCGCCGGCTTGCCGCAATCGGGGCACTCGAGCCGCAGCCGCCGCCACTCGCGCACCTCCGCCACGACCACCGGCAGCTCCCACTGCTGATGGCCGACTGGATCGCCGACGCGTTCCTCGCCGCCGGTGAACCGGTGCCCGCACCCACACCGCCCCGGCACACAGTCAAACGGCCCGGCGGTCAGCTGCTCCGGCTCGGCCGGCGGCCGGCTGGAACCCTCATGACCCGGCTGCCCGCCCTGACTGCGCGCTTCGCGCCGCTCGCGCTCCAGCTGCCTCTTCGCGCGCTCCCGCGCCAACTGACGGCGCTGCTGTCGCGTCAACCGCGAATCCGACGACGGCGCCACCGAACTGTTGCGCGAGGTGCGGTTCACCTGCCGCTCAAGCTCCTCGAACCGCTTCTGCAACCCAGCCACCTCGTCCAACGCATCAAGCAGCCGGACAACCAGCGCCCGTGCAGGCTCCCCACCAGCCACCGCGATCGCTTCCGCCTCGATCCGATCCACGACCGCAGGATTCCATCCATCCAGAAGGAATCCTGCTCACCACCACGACACCACGGGCTCAGCCGCCAGACGGTTGGTGTCTACCTGCGTCGCTGGGGGTTCTCGGGCAAGAAGCCGCAGCGGCGGTGGCTCGAGCAGGACCCCGAGCGGGTGCGGGCGTGGCTCCAGGACGAGTTCCCAGCGATCCAGGCGCGCGCGCGGCGCGAAGGGGCGCGGATGCTGTTCGGCGATGAGATGGGCGTGCGCGCCGGGCAGACCGCCGGCAAGAGCTACGCGCCGATCGGCGAGCGCGCGGTCGTGCCGCTGACCGGCAAGCGTTTCTCGGCCAACGTGATCAGCGCGATCGGTGCCGACGGCACGCTCGTGTTCGAGATCTTCGAGGGCACCTGCGATGAGATCCGCTTCCTGGACTTCCTCGACAAGCTGCTCGAGCACTTCGCCGAGCGCAAGATCTTCCTGATTGTCGACAACGCCTCCTTCCACAAGTCTCCCGCGGTCGAGTACTGGCTGCTGGACCATCCGCGGATGGAGCTGTTCTACCGTAACCGTTCAGGGGGTCACGGCGGGGTGGGTGCCGGGATCGGTTGGCCGTGGAGTCCGGCGGTTATCGCGGTGGTGAGGTAGTCGTGCAAGCGGCGGCCTTGCAGCCGGCAGGTCTCGCGGATCGTCAGCAGTCGTTCGACGAGTCGGTCGCCGTGGTCGGTTTGGGTACCGTAGCTTTGCTTGCGCCACAGGACCGCGTGTCTGAGCGCCCGCTCCGCGGCGTTGTTGGTGGCCGGCACGCCCGGTGTGGTGGTGAAGGTCCACAGCGCCTGTTCGTGTTCGAGCAGGCCGGCGGTGAACCGGCGGGTCTTGGGATCCCGGCAGCGGGAGCCTTGCTCGAGCAGGTTGTGCACCCGCTCGCGGTGATCGGCGAGGTCGCCGCGAAGCGCGGTCAGGTCGCTGGGGTCGCGGCCGGGCTGGTTGAGGATCTTGAACACGCCGCTCAGGGTGTCGCGGAGCTGGCGCCCTAGCCGGCCCGGGGCGCCGTCACGCTCGGCCAGCGCGGTGAAGTCGCGCAGCACGTGCGCGAGGCACAGCTGCCGCTGGCTGTCATCGATGAACAGGTAGACGGCATAGCGGTCAGAGATGATCGTCCCGGTGGGCTGCTCGCCCAACAGCGCGATCGCCGCCTCCCGGTCGCGGCGCGCAGCGATCTGAAACAGCGCCGCCTGCTCGCCGATCGAGACCGACAGCCAGCCCGAATCCCCAGCGCGCGGCCAGCTTGTCTCGTCGGCGCCGCGCACCGGGGTGTGGTCGAGCTGCTCCAAGATCTGAACGTACGGTGCCTCCAGCATGGTCGAGGTGTGCTTGAGCAGCGCCTCGACACTCGCCGGGCTGACCGTGACTCCTAGCAAGTCCTTCAGCAACCTGGCGACCTCACGGCGCGAGACCCTCGCGGCTGTCAGCGTCGCCGCGGCCGCCGCGATCCCGGGAGCAAACGCGCCGAGCGGCACCCCGGTCGGCAGCTCGGCGAGCGTCCGGCAGCCACACTCACACCCGACCGGCATCCGCTGGTGCTCGGTCACCTCCACGCGCACGATCACCTCCGAGACTTGATGGCAGACCGGATCCCCATCGCGGTCGGACTCGCCGACCGGCCGTCCGCACCCGCCGCACCGCTCGGGCCAGTGCACCACCACCCGATCTGGCTCGGCGATCATCTCCCGCGTGCTGCCGGGATGGCCGGGCTGGCCGCCCTGCTTGCGTCCCGAGCGCTTCTTCGGCCGCTGCTTGCGACCCTCACGCGAATCCCGCGATGGCGGCAACGAACTGTTGCGCGAGTTACGCCCAATCAGCCGCTTCAACTCCTCGACCTCAGCCTCCAGCGCCGCGATCCGCTCCGCCTGCGCGGCAAACAGAGCCCTGACAGCGTCTCGCCCGGCATCGAAAGCGACATCAACAACATCTCGCGGCACGAATGCAAAGTTCCCTGCACCACCCAGGAATCCTTCATCGCAGCCCGACGACCCCCTGAACGGTTACGTTCTACCTTCCACCGTACGCTCCGGAGCTCAACCCCGACGAGCTCCTCAACCAGGACGTTCACACCCACGTTGCGCGACGCCGCCCATCCAACCTCGCCAAGCTCGTCATTCTCACCGTCGAGTATCTCGCTACCCGCACAAGTGAGATTGTCAGCAAGTACTTCGACGGCGAGTACGTCGCCTACGCCAAGTAACCACGCACTAATTGCCACGCGGCGTAATAGACCCGCAGTCCGGGATCGTGGAGGTCCTGCTGTCGGAGCGCACGAAGCGCAACGCGATGCAGCGGATCCGGCAGCTCACGCCGCGGAACTGGGGGAGCAGTCTTGACGACTGCATCGTCCAGATCAACGCGTGGCTGTGCGGATGGCACGGGTTCTTCGGGACCTGCTCGCCGTCAGAGCAGTACACGTTGCGCGCGCTCGACGCCCATATCCGGCGTCGGCTTCGCGCGATTGTGCTGCGCCACTGGAAACGCAAACGGACGATCGCCCGCAAACTCATCGCCCTGGGCGTCAAGCCTCAGAGCGCGTGGCGGCAGGTGTACGCAGGACGCAAGTCCTGGTGGGCGCTGAGCCACACCCACGCGATCGACCAGGGCCTGCGCAACGCGTATTTCGCTAAGCGTGGGCTGGTTTTCCTGGTCGAGCTGCATCGCGAGGCGCACCCGGAGATCGTCGCCCCCGAGTCGCCACAACTGGCGCTGTGGGGATGACTTCGAGGTCGCAAACCGACCGGCGGCGGAGGTCATAACCCGCCGTCCCGAGGAGCCGTATACGACCATCGTACGTACGGTTCTGTGGGAGCCGGGGCGGGTAACCGCCCCGGCTACCCGAGCAGCGATGGTCGCTTTAGGTTCGTCTCAGGTCAGGGGCCGCACCCCCTTGCCGGCGGTCGCTTGGGCGAGCCGGTGGCTGTCCTGTCCGTCGGTGATCAGGACGTGGGCGTGGTGCAGCAGCCGTTCGACGGTCGCTGTCGCGAGCGTCTTGGGCATCAGCTCGTCGAACCCGGACGGGTGAATATTCGACGAGAGCGCGACGGATTGTTTCTGATAGGCGGCGTCGACGACGCGGAACAGCGCCTCGGCCGCGTCGAGCGAGACCGGCAGCAGCCCGACATCGTCGATCAGGATCAGGTCTGAGCGGATCAGCTTGCTGATCGCCTTGCTGACGCTGTCATCGACGCGGTGGCGGCGGAACAGGGCAGCGAGCGTCTCGAGCGTATGCCACGTGACGGTCTTGCCGTTGTCGATCGCCAGGTGCCCGAGCGCTTCTATGAAGTGGCTCTTGCCAGTCCCTGACGGCCCGCACACACAGCACCTCGGCGCGGTCGATCCATTCCAGCGTGCGGAGCGCCTGCTGGGTGGGTTTCGGGATCGCTGACTTGTCGGGTTCCCACGCGTCGAACGTCTTGCCGGCCGGCAGCCCGGAGGACCGCCGTCGCATCGAGGTGGTCGCCTGGTCGCGGCCGGCGGCCTCTTCGGTGAGCAGCACCTTGAGGACTTCGGCGTGTTCCCAGCGTTGCGAGTTGGCGGTCGCGAGCACCTCCGGCGCCGCCCGCCGCACATACGGCAGCCTGAGCCGTCTGAGCAGCCGGTCGAGCTCGTCCGAGAGCGGCGGCGGGGTGGGTGGCTTGACGGTCATAGCCGTGCTCCGATCCGCTCCGCCTGCTCAGCGAACTCCAGCAGCTCGAACGCGACCTGGCGAGCCTCGTCGGGTGTGAGCGTGCAGACCGCCGGCGGCAACCAACAGCGATCCCGCCGCCCGTCGAAGCGGTGATCGTCGGTCATGATCACGCTGACCTCCTGCACCGGCCGGCCGCCCTCTGGTTGCCAGACCTGCTCGGGATCGATCCGGCAGTGGACGCTGTCGCGGTAGTCGCTGATCGCGTCGTCTCCTTCCACCAGTTCGCTCTGAGCGTTTGCCGCTCGGCGTCCTCGGCGGCCTGGAGCAGCTCAAGCGCCAGGTGCCGCGCCTGCTCGGGCCGGATCCGGGAGAGGAGACGGGCCGCCGTGATCGTCGACGGCGCCGGGCCCGTCGTGAAGCCGCACGCGCACCAACAGCTGCCGGGCCCCGTAGAGCAGCCCCTCACGCGCCGGGCCCGCGACCGCGTCCGCCTCGCATCGATAGCCGCTCATCGCCCGACCCCCTCCCAGCTGCGGGTGGAGCGCTGCAACGAGGACTCCTCCGAGACCTTCGTCGGGAACGGGATCACGGTCCCGGACCGCTGATGCGCGAGGATCGCGGCCAGGTCCCCGTCGGCGAACCGGCCCGCCTGCGCGCACACCTTCAGCGCATGCTCGACCTGCTCGGCGCCGTGCAGCTTGGCCAGGTCGACCGCCTCGGCCATCTTCCGCCGGACCCGCGTGGCGCCCGCCGCCGCGGCGTTGATCAGCCGAGCACCAGCACCAGCACCGAGCTCAAGGAACGCCCGCTCCTCACGCGAGCGTGCCCGGGGTTTGCGCTCCAGCACGGCCGCCGGACGCGGCGGATAGTGCTCATCCTTGATGCTCGGCCGTCCCGGCGTCGTCAGTTCGTGGCGAGCGACCTCACGCGGCCCCTCGGGCGAGTCGACGTGCACCACGAACAACTCCGAGCCATGCGCCCGCGCCCATACCCGCTCCTCCACCAGCGAGCTCGGGACCGAGTGACCGCGTCCCCGACAATGCAAACTGACAGTCACTGATTGCCACTCACACGGAGTAACTGTTACACTCACCATAATCCGCCTACACAGTTAACGGGACGCCCTCATCCCGGGCGACGGTTTCCGCGCTGCACGACAAGATCTACCGCAGAGATGTCCTGGAGCGAGCTATCACCGGAACCGTCGTCGCCCCCAGACCCAACCGGGCCTGGACCGGGTAGCCGAATGCCTGCGGTGAAGAACGTCGGTGAGCCGTGTGCGGGAGGGAGCAGCCGACAAGGCTGCGACCTCAGCTGGTGAGAGTCCAGCCACGTCAGTTGTCCATGTCGGACGTGAAGCGACGCCACATCCCGGTTCGGGTAACCGGCCGGGCGATGCGTGGTGTGAAAGGCCTGGCGGCCAGCGCGTCGGCGCTGCGGTCGGAGCAGTCTGGAGACCGAGCGAGTGCAGGAGCCCGAAGGTGATCGAATGACTGCAGCCTCGAAATACGGCTCCCCACGGAAGCTGCCATGTGGGGATAGATCCGCGCGCCGAACCCGTTTCCCGCGGGGTGAGGCCGGTGTCCTGGGTGAAGGAATGGACACGTTCAGCCGAGGAGCGCGGCGGGGTATGGGTCCGAGCGCCTGCACAAGGGTCGCAGAGATAATGTCGGGAAGGGCCATCGCCCAGCAGGGACTGGCGACAACCTGCAAAGACCCGGCGCGCAAGGCGAGAGCCGAGGCGCGGGGAGGGTGGTGGTCTGGCGCACTCCACGATGTCGGGGCGAAGGGTGCGCCAGCACCGCAGTTTCGCGCCGTGGGGGAAGGCCCGCTCTGAGGAATGGTGTGCAGAGCCGAGGCCAGAACCGGACTCGGGAAATCCGACCGTCCGGGATCGTAGAGGGGCTTCAGGAAACGTGGCCAGTTGGAGCATGATCTCCACGCGGCGCGCGCACCTGATTTCTATCTCGACAACCGCATGCACGGATCGATGCGGCGGCGGGAGGAAACCAGCGCCAGTCGGGCTCTCATAGCCGCGCGGCGTGGGCGCCTCCCGCCGACCCTACCCTGTAGCGGCCGGTCTGGCAGCGCAGCCCCGCGTGCGCGCCACACGTCGGGCACGACTCCGCCAGCCACAGGCGGCGGTCGCTCATCCCGCCGCGGCGTCCGGTAGCGCCGGAGAGGGGTGCCCGACCCGCCGGTCGCCAAGATCGACCTGCTTGCCCGCGCGGCTGCCAGCCTCATACGCGCCGCGGGAGACCGACGGCCGATAGCCCGAGGCCTCAAGCTCAGGGTGGCGCCGCTCGATCTCCCGGTCGACCGCCGTCTTGACCAACACCAGCGCGCGGCCGTTCTCTCCGGTAGCGGTCGTTTCGGCGCGGCGCGCGTCGAGCCGCTGCCCGACTCGGCCGACCGCGCCGAGCAGGAACGAGTTGCGCCACGTGCGGCCGTGCACGCGCCGCTCCTGGCGCGAAGCGGTGGCGGCGGCGGAGATCACGACCAGCTGCGTTTCGAGGTAGCGGTACAGCTCGACGATCCCGCCGACCGCACCCGCGGGCCCGTAGAAGAAGATCCTGCCCTGGCCGCGGCTGTAGCCGTCCGGCGCCCACACGACCCGCCCGCCCGCGCTGCGCGCGACCGTCACGGCGAGCATCCGCCGCCACGGATCAACCTTCCCGTCAAGGACGTGCTCGTCGACCGCCAAGCGCTCGCCGCCCGACGCCGCGATCGTCGCCATCTCGATCCCGTAGCGGAGCATCAGCGCCTGCGCCTTCTCGGCCGCGGCGGCCGCCTCGTTCTCGTTCGGCGAGTCAGCCAGCGCCAGCAGCTTGCGGATCCGCTCCTCGATCGCGCTCACCGTCCGGCGTGCAGGTCGCGGTACAAGGGAAAGCTGTGCAGCGTCGCGCCGCAAGTGGGGCAGCTCGCGCGATGCCGCTCGCCATCGGGCTGCTCGTGGCCGCACACGACGCAGACCGAAAGCACCCAATCGGTTCGCACCAGCCCAACGACCGGCAGAACGTCAGACGGCGGGGAGGAAGCTTGGTTACGGTGAACGAGCATCGAGGGGTCCTCCTCGGTCTGCCCCCGGCCGGCTCCACCCGGTGCGGGGGCTCGTTGCAGGAACGCGCCGCTGCGGGTCTCGCGCGACACGTCGCAGTTCGGTGAGGATCCTGAGCGACACGTCGCGAGTGTCCCACCGGTCCCGGACGGACACGTGTCCGGAAACTGAGGGCTTACGCGCAACGACAGGCCGCCGGGCGGCCGATCCCGGATGAGATCCTCGCCGGTCTGAGCCCGGTGACCCATGAGCACCTCAACTTCTCAGGCCGCTACCCCTTCAACGTGCCTGTCCTCGACGGCCGCTGCGCGACCCCGACATGCCCGAGGACGAGGACATCTGAATCGTCCCAGGACCGCGAAGACCTGCGAATAACCCGCGTTAGTCGGAAGTTTTCGTAGGTTGGGGTTGTTGGACCCTGTTGCGGCTGGGGTTTTGCCGCTTGGGAGGGGTGGTTGCTTGGCTACGCGGGTTTGATGTTGATCAGCGCGTAGGCGTCGGCTTGGAGCTCGGTCGGGGTGGTGAGACGGGTGAAGGTGTGTTGGCTTGTGCCGATTCGGATGGTGTTGCGACAGAGGGTGGCGAGGTCGCTGAGCAGGTCTTCGAGGCTGTGGGCGGGATGGCCGTCGGGGGTGCGGGCGCTGCCGGCCTTGGCGATCGCGTCGGGGGAGCGGCGGGCCGGCGCGACGGGGTCGGCGGGCGCGATCGGGGTGTCGTCGCAGAACAGCATCGGCGCGAGCCGGCGGGCGAGCTCGAACTGGACGTAGCAGGCGAGCATGCAGAGGAACACGTGCGCGCGGACGCGATCCTCGAGTCGGTGGTGCACGGGTCGGATCTCGAGCGTGGTCTTCATCTCTCGGAAGCAGCGCTCGTTGACTTTGAGTTGCTTGTAGGCGCGCGCGACCGCGGCCGAACCGATCCGCGAGGCTGGTTCTTGGGTGCGTAGCACGTAGATCCCGTCCAGCAGCGCCTCCTCGTCGATCTGCGCTTGGTTGCGCTCGTAGCCGAAGCTGGCGTCTGAGATCTGCAGAGTGAAGTGCTTGGCCATCTTGCGCTTGTTGACCACCCGGCCGGCGCGCTCGCCGATCTTCCCCGCGCTCGCGTTGCGAAGCGTTCCGCGCTCACCCTCGACCATCTGCCTTACCTTCTCCAGGTCTCGCTCGGTCAGCCTCAAAAGCTCCTGGCGTTTGCGGGCGCGCTCGGCCGCGACCGCCGGGTTCCGGCACACGATCAGCCGCTCTGCGGGGAACTCGGGGGATGAGACCTCGCACAGCCCTTGCTCGTCAAACAGCGAGAGCTGAAAGCCGGGGGCGACTGTCAGCTTCTGGATCTGCGGGGCGCGCAGCGAGGTGATGAACCCGACTCCCTGCTCCTTGAGAACCTTGGTCCTGGCCTCGGTGATCATCCCGCGGTCCCCGACGAACACGACGTGCTCGATCCCGAACGTGTCCTTGACCCGCTCGACCGCCGCTAACAGCGTGGTCGGGTCCCCGGTGTTGCCCTTGTGCACCTCGATCGAGAACGGCTGGCCTTCCGGCGCGCAGCACAGCCCGTAGCTGATCTGTGGCTTGCCCGGCTTGCCGTCACGCGAGTAGCCGACCGCGCCCAGCTCGCAGTGGCGGCCCTCCAGGTAGCTAGAGGACAGGTCATAGAGCACGAACCCCTCCCCGTGCAGGTGCCGGCGGGCGAGCGCTTTCTCGACACGCTCTTGGCGCTCCAGCAGCCAATCCATCGCGGCCAACAACTCGGCTTCGGTGACCTCGCCGAGCGAGAGCTCTTCGGCGAGCGTGGTCTGCCCGATCAGCCGCGTCATCGACAGCTTCGAGCACGCACACAAAAGCCGCTGGACGATCATCGCCACCACCAGGTCGCGCTCGCGGCAACGCTCGCGGCTGATCAGCCGCTCCAGATCGAGATCGCGCAACACGCCGAGCACCGCGGCGACGTGCCCGTGCGGCAGCGACCGCACGATCTCGAAATCATCCGTTGCCAGCATCAACACCTCGCCCGCGAGCGAGCGGCGCAACGCCTCCAGCGCCTCGGGCGGCAGGTGCGAGACGTTCCCGAGGTTCTCATGCTTGACCTTGCCACCCTCGCGGTAGGAGCGCCGCAGCACGTGCGACACGTACTCACGATCTTTGTACCGCGTCTTGATTGTGGCTACATGAACGGCGCCACCCGACCGTCTAGGCACAGGCAGAGAATAGCTGATCCCAGCCGTCCACACAACAATTCTTTGGCTACATCAACCAGTCACAAGAAGCCCGATCGCCCGCGAACACAGGCGATCGCGCCTCAAGACCTCGAAAACTTCCGGTTAATGGCAGGTTCTGGCCACGGGTTTCCTGCGAAGCGAATGTCGGATACCGATGACCGTGCGGAAGCGGACCTGCTCGCGGCGGTGGGTCGCGGCGATGACGCTGCGTTCGCGGGTGGTCTATCGCCGATACCTGCCGATGGTGTTGCGCTGTTGCTGGCGCGAGACGGGCAATCGCGAGCTCGCCGCCGACCTGTCCGCAGAGGTGTTTGCTGCGGCTCTCACGGCGTGCCGGCGGTATCGGGCCGCCCGGGGGTCGATCGCCGCGTGGCTGTTGGGGATCGCGAGGAACAAGCTCCGCGAGAGCCGGAGGCGGGGACGGGTGGAGGCCGCGGCTCGTCGACGCCTGGGTGTTGAGCCGACGGCTATCACCGACGCCGACCTCGAGCGTGTCGAGGAGCTCGCCAGCCTCGACGGCGAGATTCTGGGACGCGTGGCTGGCCTTCCGGACGATCAGCGCAAGGCGGTTCTCACCCGAATCGTGGACGAGCGGTCCTATGAGGAGATCGCCTCCGAGCTTCGCTGCTCAGAGATGGCGGCGGCAGCGCGTCAGCCGCGGGCTGAACACGTTGCGGTCGCAAACCGAGGAGCCATCATGAGCGACTACTTTGACCACGTCGAGCGCGAGCTGCGGACCGCCGTGCGCGGTCACGCTCACCTTCCTTGGTACGTGCGCGTCCGGCTGCGGCACTCGCGTGCGCTCGTGGTGGTCCTCGCCGGCCTGATCATCGCGGGTCCGGCGCTAGCGGCGGTGAGCCTGCTGCACAGCGGATCGTCCGTCGGCCCGGCATCCCCCAAACGCCGAACGCGTTCAACGGCGTCGCGCTGCGCACCGGCGTCCGCATGCTGTCGCTGCGCACCGCCGATCCCGGCGGCGGGCCGGCCTGGGGCATGAGGAGGATCCGGACCACCCGCGGTCTGCTGTGCATGCAGGTCGGTCGGTCGCGTCGCCTTCGGGACCGTCGGCGCGCTCGGCGTCGATGACGCCTTCCACAACGACGGGCGCTTCCACCCGTTCTCACCGAACTACGAACCAGGCCCCAACTCCGCCTGCGCCACGCCTGACGGGCGAGGCAATGGCTTTCTCGATGTCGCCGCGATCGGGGTGCCGGAAAGCGCCTTCTTCGCCGGGCGGGAAGGGGCTGGAGGCTGCATCCCGCACAGTCGCCTGTGAAGCGTCAGTCCGCTGCGCTGGCGGCGGCGCTCAAGAGGGCCCAGCGACACCGTCGGCTGCCCGCCTGTCCCGAACGCGATCTGCGCGACGTCTACTACGGCCTGCTCGGTCCGGACGCCGTCAGCGTCACCCACGTGACGGCCTCCGGCAGCCTCGCCACGACGCCGACCGTCGGCCCGGACGGTGCCTACCTGATCGTGCTGCCCGACCACGGGCCGTTGAGCGAGAATGACAGCAGCACATACGGCTCCTCGCCATTCGCCGGAGCGATCCGAGAAGTCCACTACCGGGACGGCCGCAGCTGCCGGCTCCCAGCACCGGGCAGACGCGTCGAAATCGGTCAGGGATCCTGCCCGGCCGTCGGCTACGTTCCCGCGCCCGTGCACCCGCCGACCGAGGCGCAGGTTGCGACCGCGATAACCGCTCAGGTCGAGTCCGCGAAGCACTACTGCGAGAAGGGCATCTCAGATGTGATCGTTACCTGCCCCGGACGAGTCCCGGAAGGCTTCAAGCGAATCAACATGAGCCGCGGCCCCGCGGAGACACTGGTCCAGATCAGCTTTACTTTATCTCGCGCGTGGCGATCACCAACGGTCACAGCAACTACTACGTCCAGATGAGCAGAGCCCCATACTCGGACCCCCGCTACCCCACCGGGCTGGAATGCGGCGCCGGAGCGAGCGACTTCGGGCAAAGCAACTCCGACTACGCCGCCGGCCAGCGCGTCACGTTCTCGATGTTCGAGAACCTGAGCTGCCGAGGCCCTGTGCATGGCGACATCAGCCTAGTGATCAACACCGGCCCGTCTACACCGGCACCGACCCCTGCGGTCCGAGGCCAAAGCATCGGCCGAGACGTGGGCCACTTCACCGTCAACATCCCGTGAACAGACTGCCGGCGCACGGCACCGGTCACAGCAGCTCGACGGGCGCGTCAGTTCGTTTCTTTCGTATTGCGTCGTCTTGCCGCAGCAGCGCTGCGGCGCAGCTGCGCCGCTGACATATCAATGACGACCGTGCGCAGGCAACTACGCAGGACACCATCCTTGGCTGAACTTAGCCGCGATTATGTGAGGCTGCCTGCAAATTAGCTGGTTTTAGCGTAAACCGGGCCGAATCAAGCACCGTCATGACGGCAGGCGTCAGGGCCGCCTGTCTACTGGACCTCGCGGGCTGCGGCGGCTCGCACACCGCCACCACGCCCGCGACGCCGGGCGTGACACGTCGCGCGTCGAGGACAAGCGCGACCACCAGCCGCGGAGTGCCCGTTGCCGAGCACGCCGCGGTATCGCAGTTCGCCGCGGCGTACGTCCGGTTCCTGGACGGCGCCGGCACGGCAAGCGGGCTGCCTGACGCGACGTCGACCGTGCGCGCCCTGGCGCCGTCACCGCGGAACGCTGCTGATGACCGAGCTGCGCCCGGCGGTCGGCGCCAGCGACAGCTATCTGTTGACCGCACGGGATGATGCGCACGCCTTCTACGCGCAGATGACGCTCGCCGAGCAGCACGGCCGCTGGCTGGTCGTGGAGCTCACGCCGCCTGACTTCGTGCAGGTGTTCGCGCCGGCCGGCCCGCCGCCGCCGGCACCTCCTCCCGGATCCGCGGGAGCCGAGAACGCGGCGTGGCTCTTCCTACACGGCTATCTGCCGTGGCTCTACGGCCAAGCGCCCCTGCGCGCGATCACCGCCGCGACGAGCGGCCTGCTGGTGAACTTGAACGCGCGCCCGCCGCGGATCCCCGCCGACGATGCTGGCGCTGCGACCGGAGGTCGCAGCGATCGCGATGCAGCGCCGCAACCGCGGCCGGCAGGCGCTTCCGAACATCAGCGACGGAAACGAGACCTACGAGCTCGTGCTCACAATCGCGCAGACGCGCGGGCGGTGGCTTGTCAGCAACGTCAGCTCGAGTCAGCGCCCGGGCTCGCCGATGTCGGGCGGATACTATGTCCGGTCGTGACCGACGGCGTGCCTGTCCGGAGCATGAAGCAGCTCTTCGAGCTTGCGTTGCAACTCGAGCCGCCGTGGCGCGTCGTGAGCAGCGATTTCGACTTCGAACGCCGACGAGTCGATCTGCGCTTGGGCTTCCGGGCCGGGTCGCGATTCCCATGCCCGCAATGCGGGCGCGCCTGCCAAGCCGTCGAGTTCACCGAGGGCACCTGGCGCCAGCCGGACGTGGTGGCGTTCGAGGCGTTCGTCACGGCGCGGCTGCCGTCAATCCGTTGTCCCGAGCACGGAGACATGGCACTGACGCCGTCCTGGGCGAGCGACCACGTCTCGCTTCGGGCCCTGATCCGCGATGGAAACACAGACGAGCTCGGCGACACGTCCGCTCACCCCAGCTCGCGTCACGCCCGTCCACCCGGGAGCTCCGGGCGAGCCAGCCGGCGAGCTCGTCGCTAATCGGTCGACTTCTGTTTCACGCGCGATCACCGGGATGGACCGACCGACATCCCGGAGTCGACATAACGACGATCTCAGAAATGCCTCTGGCCGCTGCACCACCGCATGTTTCGCACCGCCAGCCGCCTAGCCGGGGGGGCTATGCGCAATACCGTAAACTTAACGTCTGGTTGGGGAGATATTGTGGCGGCGTGCCTCGGGCTGGTCAGTTCAAGCCGCTCTCCGATTCGCGCCTGTCCGATCACATCTCGATCGGTGTTCTGACGCGGGTGTTCCCGCCGGAGCTGGTCGACGGGGTGGTGGCGGAGGCGGGGCGGACCGAGCGTCGCCATCGGTTGTTGCCGGCGCGGGTGGTCGTCTACTACGTGCTGGCGTTGGCGTTGTTTGCGGACTCTTCGTAATGAGGAAGTGATGCGCCAGCTGGTGGAGGGGCTGGCGTGGGAGTCGGGCTGGCGCCAGTCCTGGGAGGTGCCGAGCAAGGTCGCGATCTACAAGGCCCGCCAGCGGCTGGGTCGCGAGCCGCTCGAGCTGCTGTTCCGGGCGGTCGCGCGGCCGTTGGGGGGGGGAGAGGCGACGCGGGGGGCGTTCTACCGCGGGCTGCGGCTGGTGAGCCTGGATGGCACGTGCTTGGACGTGGCCGACACCGAGCCCAACGATCAGGAGTTCGGGCGGCCGGGTTCCTCGCGGCGAGCAGGTGGCGGGGCGTTTCCGCAGTTGCGTCTGGTGGCGTTGGCGGAGTCCGGCACGCACGCGATCTTCGACGCGGCGCTCGGCCCCTACACGGATTCTGAGCAGGCGCTGGCCGACCGGCTGTGGGACTCGCTAAAGCAGGGAATGCTGTGCCTCGCCGACCGCAACTTCTACAGCTTCGAACGCTTCCAAACCGCCCGCCAGACCGGTGCGCAGCTGCTCTGGCGCGTGAAGTCCGACATCGGGCTGCCGCGCGAGCAGACACTCCCGGACGGCTCGTACCTGACGAGCGTCTACGCACTCAAGAACCGCAAGGCCCGCCGCGACGGCCAACGCGCCCGCGTGGTCGAGTACCGGCTCGAGGATCCCGCGCTGGCCGAGGAGGATCAGCGCTACCGGCTGATCACCACAATCCTCGACCCAGAACAGGCGCCGGCGAGCTAGCTCGCCGCGCTCTACCCGCAACGCTGGGAGCTCGAATCGGCGCTGGACGAACCCAAGACCCACCAACGCGGTCCGCGCGTCGTGCTGCGCTCCAAGGCACCCGACGGCGTCTACCAAGAAGCCTACGGCCACCTCGCCACCCACTACGCGATCCGCCGCGTGATGCACGACGCCGCGCTCCAAGCCGACCTGATCCCCCACCGATTGTCGTTCATCCGCGGCCTCCGCGCCGCCCGCCGCGCCGCCCGCACCCAGCCGGGATTTTCCCCCCCACAGCCTCGACAGCGCCCACCAGCAGACAGTCGCTGAGATCCTCGCCGAGGCACTTCCTGAGCGCCGCCCGCGGATCAACCCGCGAGTGATCAAGCGCAAGATGTCCAACTGGGGGTGTCAAGCGCCCCGAGCACGGCAACCCGCCCAAGCCAGCCAAGCCAGCCGAGGACTCAATCACCATCCTCGCGGCTTAAGTTTACGGTATTGTCGGGCTAAGCGGCACTTCTCGTTCCATTGTTCCTCACGGGCCGAGGCATTCACGCTTACATCCGAGATCGTCGCCGCAGCTGGCGGCACAGCCGTCGCACGGATCGAGGTCCAGTACGGCGAACCGGTGATTCGCACGTATCGCGACCTCTGGATCATCACGCTCGATCCCGGCGGTCTGTGCACCGCCTTCGAAGAATGGCCGTTCTTTCCGGAGCAGACCCGCGTCGTCACTCCCTAGCGGAGGCAAGACATCCCATGGCTGGCAGATGGATCGCGGAGGTTGGAACTCGATGCGATCGTCTCCGACCTGCCGACTCCAAGTGTTGGCCGCGGGAGACGCTCTCAAGAGCCGGTCCGGCTGCGGCCGGCGATGGCTGCGGCAGTCGCGCTTGCGCTCGCGCTGGTGCTGATCGCGTCGGTTGCGTTTGCGCTGAGCGGTCACTCGCACGCAGATCACCTGGGGATGGTTGGGCTGAGGGGCGGGGCGCCGTTGATCTGGGTGCTGTGGATTGCGATCGGATGGCGGTTCTTCGCGCACAGGCGCGACGGCGTTCGGTAGGGACGCCACTGCCCAGCTGCTTTCGAGAACACGAGCGATCTGCACTGTAAAGCCTGAATTAGAGGGAATCCAAGGCGGGTCTTGGCCCCATGTCTCGACCGCTCAGGCGAGACGGAATATCTGAAATTGGTTCTCCATCTCGCTGCAGTAGAAGACGCTGGTCGCAGTACAACGGCCCCACGCGCGGGCGGATCTGAGAAAAGCCGACTCAGCCCAACAAACCTCCGTACGGAGCGCCACGCGGAGTCTCAGGAGGTGGTTTGGTCAACCTGGCCACTTCGTCCAACTGCAGCGAGATGGAGAACCAGTTATCTGAAAAGAACGAAGGAGGCATTAGCGATGGACAATGGACGGGTTCACGGTTTTAGAAAGCCGATCGACGAGATGGAGTCGATCAATGACGGCCTTACCAAGCTGGCCGGGGCGGAACTGGGCGTCGAATCGTTCGGGATGCAGGTCTTTGACTTCTCACCTGGCTTTCCGGATTACCCAGAGCACGACCATTCGCACGACGGCCAAGAAGAGATCTACGTTGTGCTCCGCGGCTCGGCGGAGTTCGAGCTAGACGGCGAGCGCGTGCCGGTCGATGGCGACCGGATGGTCCGGGTTGGCGCCAGCACCAGGCTCAGCGGCGGTTGGAGGTCCTGCTCTACTAGCCAGAGCGGGCGTCCGGCGTGACCGGCCGCGAGATCGGCCGCAGCGGGAACACCACGCGTCTGACGGGAAGCTCTCCGCACTGTCGCACTCATTTGATCCCGAAGAACTTCTTGAACGATTCGCCCCAGCTGGTAGTGGATCCTGCCGGCGGGTCGGCGGCCCCTGAATCGGTCGCTCCTGCCAGGGTACGCGAGTTGGACGTCGGCGAGCCCCATCCGATCTCGATGCCCGTGCCGCTGGAGGCAAACGACGCCACCCTCGCTCCGGCCTGGAACATGGTGCCGATCGTGGTGGTGACCGGGTCGATCTGCTCGGCCAAGTACCAGTAGCCTGATGGAGCGCCGGCCGGGGGGTTGACGAATCGGAACAGCAGCAGCGGTTCGCCCGCATACCAATCCCGCATCACCTGTACGAGCCGGGACGCGAGGGGTGCATAGATCGCGGCGCCGGGTTGTGCGCTTGCATCGACGCCCATATCATCGCGCCCGATCCGGAAGCCGGGGATCGGATCTGATCCACCCGGGTTGCTGCTAGCGGCGAGAGTGCGCTGTCCCTTGGTTGCCTTGTGTACCGCGGCCACCAGGCTAGAAGCGGTGCGCTTACCGACCGACCCGCTGGGCGGATATAGCCGATGCGCCAGCTGAAAGCGTCTGACCGCCGACTTGGTCATCGCACCGAAATAGCCGGTCGCCGGAACCTTATAGTTCACGTCCGACAGCCACGTCTGAAGCGTCTTGACATCAGCGCCCGACTGACCCTTTCGCAAGGTGCGCGTAAACACCGACGCCGACGACCTGCTCGCCACGACCCGATGTGAGGCTCGCTGGCCTTTTAACCCAGCCCCACCTGAGCTCGCCAGCGCACTCGAGCAACACCAAAGCACAGCCACGAGCAGCAAACCAGAGACACCACTGGCGCGCTTCATCGCCCGAGCACGTTTCACGACGATCCCCCCGGCTCGCCGTCGTCCACCGCGCTTGCACCGAGTAACCACAAAAAAGCTGCAGGAAGTGAACGCATGCACAAACCTCCGCGGGCGCGGTGTTGCGATTGACGCCTTGGCCTGCGGGGTTAGCTGACGGGCTAGCGCTATTTGCCTGCGCCTCTCGCGGACCACCGCGAGACTCGCCCCAAAAATTGGGTTCCCCGCTCCCCGGGGCGGCATTCCGGGGACTCGGCGCGCGTCAACCTATCAGAGAACTCAGACACGCGTCTACCAGAGAACTCAAACACACGGCAAGAAACGGCCGATTTGCTCGGATGTCTGTCGCGGAGGACTCGGCGCCGGCGAGTTACCGGCTCATCCTCATAACTCGGGTTTCGCATTTTTGAGGGGGCTGAGCAGGGGGCTGTCGGCGTCGCCGGTGGGGTGGCTGCTGGGTTGATGGCCTGAGTAGTGGGCGCGGAGCGGAAGGATCATCGGCGGCTTCCGCGAAGCGGGGTGTCAAGTCCGTTTCCGCGGCTGGGCGAAGAACGAGTAGTACTTGAACACACCCAGCGCCAGCAAGTCGCCGGCGACCGCCACTGCGGTGATTCGCTGCCTCACCCGCTCCTCCTTGGACCGGTGAATTAGCCGCGCCGCGAAGTGGTTCCACAAGGTCACGCCAGCGAGCAGCAGGCAGAACTCCGGGCTGGCTGCGGCGTAGAAGACGTAACTCGCGGCCACGATGAAGGGCTTCCAGAGTGTTGGCCTAGACATCAGCGCCCAGGACAGCGCCAGCACGATCGGGAAGAAGATCGCGAACTGGATGGTCGGGAACAGCATCGTTCGAAACGGGAGGAGCTGCTGGATCGAAGCAGCCGGCCCCCCGATCCGGCAGAGTACCGGCGAAATGACCCGTCGCAGCCTGGACCGGAAATGGTTACTCGTCGCTGCCCTCCTCGCTGCGACTACGATCCTGTTCGCGTTCCCGGCGCGGAGCCTGGCGGGCTGCGGCGGCGTCCGCACCACCGAGCCCGCGCATCGCCTCACTCGGCCCGGCCTCCGCTGGCGATCGGGGACTCGACGATGCTGCTGGCCCTGTACGACCTTGCCGGGATCGGGTACGAGGCCAACGCACATGGCTGCCGCGAATTCCCGGAGGCACTCGCGCTGCTTCGCGAGCGCAATGCGCATAATGCCTTGCCGCACATGGTGGTGATCGCGCTCGGTGCCGACGGGCCCGTCAGCCACAAGGACATCGGTGTGGCGCTCGGTCTCCTTTGCTGCTCGCGCCTGCTCGTGCTCGTCACTCCACGCGAGTTGGGAGGAGGGTCCGGTGCCGACGCCGCGGCCGTCCGGGACGAGGCCAAGCGGCATCACAACCGCGTTCTGCTGCTTGACTGGGTCCGGTACAGCGCGGGCCATGGAGACTGGTTCCAGCCCGACGGGCTCCATCTGACCACCGCCGGTGCGACCGCGTTCACCCGCCTGCTAGCGCGCGCCCTTCCCCGCGCCTACCCGCCCGGGAAGAAGCGTCGCAGGAAGCCCCACAAGCATGCCTCCGATCTGCAGAGCGAGAAGACGCCTCCGCTCGTGTCGAGCGCTGCGGCGACTACTCCGATTCAGCCCGGCTCTCCGCTTAGGATCCAGCTGACCCTCGCTCGTGTCGGCTACGTCGGGGCCAAGGTCTCTGGGCCGCTCGGTACCAATGTCCAGCTGAGCGAGCAGCGGCAACGCAGCAGGAGGGCAATCACTGTGCTCCGCCTGGCGGGAGGCTCCACGAACGTTCCCGATGCGCTGACGTGGAGCTGCTACCTCCGGGACCGGCAGCTCGTCGCCACCACACTGCCACCGGCTCCCCCTCAGCAGGCGATCGCGATCGTCCGAACGCCTTCCTGCGAGCATCGGCTAGCGGCCGCGGTTGATAGGCATGCACGCGTTGGTGCCGGTCTTACGGTGAGGCTCCGAGACCGCTGGGGGATCGGCTCACTGCCGCTTACGATCTGCGTTGCACCCCCTGGCGCGTCTCGCGAGTGCCGGCCCTGGCGGCTGGATGCCGGCCGGCCGACGCGTGTCCTGAGTGTGCCGGCAACGCGTCCAGGAGGCTGGAATGTCACCGTGATGACGAATTACGGCCAGAAGCGCATCACCGCAGTGTGGGTCGCCCATCCGAGGGCCCGGATCCGCCTACTCGCGGCCGGAGATTCAGAGATCCAGCTTCTGGACGACTTTCTGGCTCAGGACCTCCGGTCCCGTGGCCTCGAGGTGACGAGCGACGCCCGCATCAGCACCGGGCTGACGAACTCGTTCTTCTTCGATTGGCAGAGTCATGCCCGGGCTCAAGCCGCAACGTTGCGTCCCGATGTAACCGTGATGTTCCTGGGCGGCAACGAGGGGTTTCCGGTCGCGGGTCAGCACGGCCAACGCGTCTTCTGCTGCACCCCAGCCTGGAGTGCCGGGTACGCAAACCTCGTCGCCCGGATGATGATGACCTATCTGCGTGGCGACGCCGGTCGTGTCTATTGGTTTCTGCTTCCGGTACCTCGGGCCGGTAATTTCCAGAGACTGTTCAGCGCGGTCAACGCCGGCATCCGGAAAGCGGGCCGCCGCTTTCCGGGGCGGGTGGCATTGGTCGACGCTGCTTCATTTTTCACCCCTGGCGGCAGGTATCGAGACTTCATGACCTATCACGGCCGAGGATTTGTGATCCACGAATCCGACGGCGTTCATCTGTCGGTGTCCAGCGACGGCGTCGCTGCGCAACTGGTCGAGCATCAGCTGCTGGCCGACAGACTGATCCGCTGAAGTAAGGATTGCAGCGGACACTCCTGCCTCCACGCGAGAACCAGGAGCAGTCAATCAATGCCACGCTCCGTGTGATCGCGATTGCAGTCCTCGTAGCTCACGGGCGCGAGCAAACGGGCGGCAACGCTAGTCCACGACCAACGGGCCTCGACCGCGCTCCGTGCAGCGGCGCCAAGCACGCGGCGATCGGCGTCGTTCAGCGCGAACAGTGCGACGAGCTTTTTGCGGAGATCAGCAGCATCGCCAGTGTTGAACGATGCTAGGTGACGCAGATGGGGCGGATATACCTCCTCGAGGCCTGAGGCGACCTCGGCAAGGCCCGAATGGCGGGCGACCACGGGTGGACACCCGCAGGCGGCGGCCTCTGCCGCAACCATCCCGAACGCCTCCGGGAAGATCGATGGGACAACCGCCGCATCAGCGAGCGGCAGCAGATGCACCAGATGCCGGTGCTCGAGCGGCCCGGTGAGGAGTACCCGGCCGGGCTCGAGCCCGACCGCGAGTCGCTCCAGCTCGGGCCGGTAGTCGCCGAACCCCACGATCACCACCCGCGCGTCCAGCGAATCCAGCGCTTCGAGCACGAGTTGGACGCCCTTGTTCTCAATCAGCTTTCCGAAGTAGACGACGGTTGGCCGTTCGTCAGCAAAGAACTCGGCAAGTCTCCGAGCATTGTCTTCGTCGGGCAGCCGCTCCAGCGCATTCCCGGGGTTCGGCGGATCGAGCGCCGCCTCGGCAAGCAGGTCGGCGAGCGCCTCATCACGGCGCTGGATCACGAACTCGTCCACGTCCACACCGGGCGGCACCTCCCAGACGCGGTCGATGTGGCCGACCACATCTTCGAGGACCTCGCGGATGTGCTGCGAGCCGACGAACACCGCCTCGGCGGCCGCGAGCGACACGCGCGCCCACTCCTCTAGCGCCTGCCGCCCGCGCACGGAGTACTCGAGCTCGGAGCCGTGTGCCTTGATCCGGAACCGCTCGCCGAGCGCTGCTCCGACCGCGCCGCCCATCAGCACGTGATTCGCGAACACAAGGTCAGCGGGCAGCAGTTCGCGAAGTGAGGCAACGTTTGCCGCGACGTACCGGTGGCGCTCCTCGGCGGTGAAGTCCTGGAGCAGCCGGGCGTCGAGTCCCGCGTAGTCGTCCAGTACGAACACGGGCAACAGATCGTCCGGCAGTTCGGGGCGAACGGTCGCAGCGCCTCCGAGGTCGTACCGCTCCGGGGCGCGCTCCTGTGAGACGACGGTGACGTCGTGTCCCATCACACTCCACCCGCGAGCCAGAGCGCGTGTATAAACGTTCGATCCGGTCCCCCCGAGTAGGTACCCGTGCCACAGAAGGATCTTCATCGGGCCCCGCAAATCGTACTACCGACGAATGGATTCCCGGCAGTCCGACGTCTCGCGTAAGCGACTTGCTGGGCTCGGGCTGCTGGAGCAATTGTCAAGAGTTGTGGATGAGAAGGTGAAGCATCAGGCGGCGACGTTCTCGTCCGTCGTCGTGGTTTCGTCGTCTGCGACCTTGATCCCGTCCTTGAACGTCGCGCCGGCGAGCACGTCAGCGACGAGCTCGTGGCCGTTGAACCGCCGCCAGCGCTCCTGGGCGGCATCGAGCAGCTTGTAGGCCATCGCGAGCGCGGCCTTCTTCGAGCCGGCGCCCTTGGTGACCTTGGTGCGCAGCTTGACGGTCGCGAAGCTGCTCTCGATCGGGTTCGTCGTCCGCAGGTGCCGCCAGTGCTCGGTGGGGAAATCGTAGAACGCGGTGAGCGCGTCCCAGTCCTTGTCGAGCTTCGCGACCGCCTTCGGGTACTTGGCGTCGAACTCGCCGCGGAACCGCTCAAGCGCCTTACGAGCGTCCGCCCGTGTGGGCGCCTCGGCCATCTCGTGCAGCAGGCCCTTCGCCCGCGCTGCAGCCGCTTCGGGAGCGCGTCGAGCACGTTCGCGGTCTTGTGAACCCAGCAGCGCTGCTCCTTGGCGCCGGGGAACACGTTGCGCAGCGCGGCCCACGCGCCGAGCGCACCGTCGCCGGTCACCAGGCGCGGCTCGTTCAGCCCCCGATCGCGCAGGTCGCGGAACACGGCCGCCCACGAGTCCTCGGATTCGCGGTAGCCGTCCTCGACCGCCAACAGCACCTTCTCCCCGTCCTCACGGACACCGATCACAACCAGCAGGCACAGCTTCGGAGTCCTCGCCGAGTCGGACGCTGACGTTGACGCCATCCACGAACAGGTACGCGTAGCGGTGAAACCGCAGCTCCCGAGCACGGAACGCGGCGTGCTCGGCCTGCCAGGCCTCGGTCAGCCGCTGGATCGAACTGGACGACAGCCCCGACGCGTCCTCGCCCAACAGATCCCTGAGCGCCGGCCCGAAATCCCCGGTCGAGAGGCCGTGCAGGTACAGGATCGGCAGCACCTCGGTGACCTTCGGCGACCGACGCGCGTACGCCGGCAGGATCCGCGAGCTGAACCGCTTGCGCTCGCCCGTCTCCTCCTCGACGCGCTTGTCGTTGACCCGCGGCGCGCGGACCGGCACGGTGCCCGAGCCGACCGTCACCTTCCGCTCCCGCGCGCGGCCGTTACGCACGACCAGCCGCTTCCCGTCCTCATCGACTTCGTCCACGCACGACCCGACGTACCCGTCAACCTCCACCTCAAGCGCGGCAGCGATCATCCGCCGAGCGCCCTCCCGCGCGAGATCATCGAGCGTGAGCCGAACCTCTTCGTTGTCCTCCCCGACGGGGAGCCTGCGAACATCCACCATTGGCGTGCCTTCCTTTCCCGCCTTCGAGGCGGTCGGTCTTCAATCAACCGGGAAGGTACGCCGCCATCCTCTTCACGCGCATCCACAACTTCTGGGTATAGCTCCGGCTGCGGCCCAGTCCCGAGTGCTCGTTACCCACGATTCACTGGTGTGGGGAAGTACCTAGCCTCGGGGGACCGAATGACGGATGCGTGGAATGCCGAGAGATGAGAGCATCGCCGCTAGTCACCGGGCAAGAGTTGATGAGAGAGTGATCACATGAGGCACTACTACGTCGAGGTTCGTAGACGCGGTACCAGCGAGTGCGACCTCATCCGCGCCAATGGTCGCCGTGATGCACGGAGACTTGCGGCAAGCGTCAAATCCGAGCACTATCGCGCGAGGATCATTACGCTCAGGACTTGATAGATCGATCCGTGCGACTGCGTGTGGACCTCCAGGTCGCGACCAATCCCGAAGTGCGGAAGCACGGCGGGGGTGGTTCCGGGTAGAGCGCGCGGAGCGCTTGTCCGGCGCCTCGCTGGTCCGTTTTGGAGCGGGGAAGGCGGATCCGGAGGCCGTCGGGGGCTGGGGAGGGGTCCTCAAGGATGCCTGGCAGATCACCCCGGGCACGTAGACCGTCGCGGTCGGCAGCTCATCACGTGACTTCCACGGAAGCGTCTCCTTCTCCGCGCTAGGATCGTCTCGGACGCCTAGGAAGCTGCGACCCCGATCACGTGTCCCTGGGCGTCCGCGCACACGCCAAAACTCAAACCGGGGACCTCCTGCGCGGGCTGGACGATGCGTCCGCCGAGCTCCTCTGCGCGCTGCAGCGTGGCTTTGACGTCCTCCACGCCGACGAAGAACAGGACGGCGTCCGCGCCCCCCTGTAGTTGACCGATCGCGGTCGGGAGGGCCCCGTCGATCCCGATATCGACGAACGTGTAACCCGTAAACGCGCCATCGGAATAAGTCCAGCCGAAAAGCTGCCCGAAGAACTCCCGCGTGGCGTCAGGATCGCTGGAGCGAACCTCTGCGTGAACAACCGGATGCGGCATAGTGGATCCCTTCGTCGATGGTGGCGGCCTGTGATCGGCCTCTGATACCTACGACGAACCAGGAGGTACGAAATCGACAGCGGCCCAAGTAGCAAGTGGAAGTAGGCGGCTCGAGACGCGGCGGCTACCTCGAGCGTCTCGGCGACCCGGACGATCAAATCCGAGCTTCACCCAATCCGAGGCGATCGTGCGCTGGATGGCGACTACGCCTGCTCGAACCTATCGCTCCTCCGGGTGGATCGACGAGCCAGGAAGGAGGAGCGACAGGTTGGCTAATCACTACCGGTCGGCGGCGAACGCTGCCGCCATCAGCCGGGCATCGTGGCGTTGGAGCGCCGGGTCGCGTAGCGACCAGGCAAGGAGCCATAGGGATGCCTTGTGATGCGGCGACAACCGGGCGGCGTCGATCGCATCCTCCACGCGGGCGAACGCTGTGTGGTGGTTCATCATGCCCTCGACTTGCTCGCTGGCTCGGTCGAAGGAAAGTGGCGCGGTGCCGATCATGAACCCCGCGCTCCTTTCTGGTCCTGCGGCTGGTCTGAGCGCCAGACCGACAGTCCCGGTAGCGGGCAATCTTATTACCACAGATCGACGCGTTTGGCGAGACCCGGTCCCCGCTGTTTGCGGACGAAGCGACATATTAAGCCGACGCTCGGGTGGGCGACCCTACGAGCGGAGAAGCTGCAGCTCTGCCATGAACGCGTCACTTCGACCAAGGCCGTCACGGGCGCGCGCCTGTTCCCCAACGGCGTGGTTGGAGCACTCGCGACGCGCTCCCCGCTCGCTGTCGGATCCGCCGGTGTGTGTCGCACGACGCGCGCCACCCAATACGAGTGCCCGGAGCTTGGGATGACAGCCGGCTGAACCGGCAGCCGTCGGGCGTGGCCGGGCCTGCTCGGCTACGCAGCCGCGCCCTTGCTCCGCTTGAGTGCGATTGTGGTGTGCTCTTTCGCGGCTGCGACAGCGCGTGCTCGGGCTCGCTGCGGGGAGCTGAGGGCGCGTGTGTTGCCTGCCGTTGGGGGGCGGGGTTCCAGGCGGGTAGGGGATCGAGCTGCCAGAGGTCCGCCGGGTGCTGGTCGATCCAGCGCTGCGCGTCGGCTTGGCCGAGCTTGATCAGTTCCTCGGCGAACTCGCCGGCGAAGAACACGTAGCTCAAGAGCTCGCCGTGCATCGCGTCGGCACCGCCGTCGAGGAACTTTCCCAGCAGCCACAGATCGAGCGCCCCTGATCTCCAGGGGCGCGCGTAGTGCTTGCGGTAGACGCGCCGGGCGATCTCGCCAATCGCCGAGGGGTCCTCGGGCGCGATGAAGATGTAGGGCACGGGCTGGACCGGCTCGTCGAGCCCGCTGGGGCGCTCCTGGCGCACACCGAGGCGGTGAGCAGAACGTCGCTCCGCGGCGAGCCGGGCTCCGATCAGCGCGTTTGTGTTGGGCAGCGTGCGGATGTTCTGGGCCAGCGGGTCGCCGAGCGCGGCGTGCAGCAGGTGCGCAGCCCCGACGTAGCAGTCGGGCTGGTGATCGGGCGGCGGCGTGCGACTCGGGGCGATCGAATTCAGCGCGATCACGATCACGCGCTTGGCGCCCATCCACAGCGCCGGCTTGATCGGCGTGTTCAGGCGCGGGCCACCGTCGAAGTACAGCCGGCGCGTCAACTGCCCCAGCAGCCCGTCTGGGCCCGCGATCTCCTCAGCGGTCCTCGCCCCTGAGAACAACGCGTCGAGCAGCTCGGCGCTGACTTCCAACGGCTCCTGATCGAGCCCAGAACCGCCCGGCAACCCAGGAAACACCTCTCGCCGCTCTACGGTACTGAGGTCGCTTCGCTCCTCGCTGACAGACAGAACATCTTCCTCTTGATCGATCCTGCGTTGCGTAGTCGTAGGCATGAGAAATCCTTTCGATCAGCCTTACACGGGTCCTTCGACACTCCCGATGGGCTTTGCGCCGCGCGCGATTCTTGCTGGCCTCCTCGGGGTCGCCATGTCGTTCTTGGCCGCCTGTGGCGGCAGTTCCGGCCTGCTCGCGAGCCGCCAGTCGAACACGCTCAACCGTCAGCTGGACGCGGTCTCGGCTGCCGTCAACGCCCACAGCTGCGACGCCGCGACAAACGCCTGCGGGCTGCGTCGCTCACCCCGCAGGCGAGCTGGTGGCGGGCCGCGTTGCCGTGCTCGTCGCAGACGGCCACGATCGACGGGCCGACGTCGATCCCGAACCGCTCGCCTGCTCGCGCGGGCCGCTTGACCAGCGCCCGCCCCGCGAGGATCAGCTGACAGAAGAACCGCTCCCGCCCGCGGATCACACGCCGCAGCACCCGCACGTACTTCACCGGATGCGCCAACGCCCACATCTGCACCTCGTCACAGCGGTCGACCAGGAGCGCGAGCGACAGCCGAGCGTGCGCGCCGTTTCACTCCACGCGCAACTCTCCGGCGCCGTTGCACTCGTCGAGCAGCCGCGCCTCGCCGAAACAGAAACGGATCCCCGACCGGTTCGTCTTACCAAGCCGCGCCGCGCGCCGGGCGCGCCGCAGCAAGACAGCACGACCGGTCTCGCCCGCCGACGGCAGCACAGCCATCGACGGACCAGACCTGCTGGCCGCCATGCTCAGGCTCTGGGACTTGTCTGGCCGCACTGACGGCCCGGCCTTTCCCGTCGCGCTTCACGAACGCGCCAACACGCTCCAAGGCGTTTCGACCACGTCCTTTAGCCGTATCCTAGCCCCCGTGTCGAGGAACGGCTTCCCCGAGCACTCCGAGAAGCAAGGCCCGGAGCAGTTCACGCCGGTGAGAGCAGATCGCGGTCGCTAATGAGAGTCCTCAGCGGACTCGGGCCAAAAGGGGAAGGGTCGTGAGCGGTATCACTCAGTCCGAACAGGTGTTCGTGTATAGTGAATGGAGTCTGGGCAGCGAGTTTTCGCCTTGGCCACTCGCGTCGATGGTCGACACGATCGGGCTGCTGGTGATCGTGATGATCACCGCCGCCAACGTCCAGGACCGCGACGGCGCGCGCCCGGTGCTCGCCGCGGTGCGCAAGGCGTTCCCGACGATCAGCCTGGTGTGGGCTGACGGCGGGTGCGCGGACAAGCTCGTGGAGTGGGCCAAGGCGGCAGCGCGGCTCGTTCTCGAGATCGTGCGCAAGCCCGAAGGGCAGTGTCAATGGCCATCGGTTTCTCCCCAAGTACGGCCATCGGTTCTCCCCACCGGCGGCCATCTTTTCTCCCCGCTGGTGGCCATGAGTTCTCCCCACGACCGGGTGGGAGAGCGACCGTCGTCGCGGGGGCCGAGCCGGGAGGGCGAGGCGCCGCGGCGATGGTCGCTTAAAGTCCGTCTCAGGTCAGGGGCCTCACCCCCTTGCCGGCGGTCGCCTGGGCGAGTCGGTAGCTGTCGGTGCCGTCGGTGATCAGCACGTGCGCGTGATGCAGCAGCCGCTCGACCGTCGCGGTCGCGAGCGTCTTGGGCATCAGCTCGTCAAACCCGGAAGGGTGAATGTTCGACGAGATCGCGAGCGATCGTTTCTCATAGGCGGCGTCAACGACTCGGAACAGCGCCTCGGCCGCGTCGGCCGAGACCGGCAACAGCCCGACGTCATCGACGATGATCAGATCGGCGCGGATCAGCTTGCTGATCGCTTTGCTGACGCTGTCATCGGCGCGGTGGCGGCGGAACAGGACCGCGAGCGTCTCGAGCGTGTGCCACGCGACGGTCTTGCCCTTGTCGATCGCCAAATGCCCGAGCGCCTCGACGAAGTGGCTCTTGCCGGTGCCGCTGGGCCCGCAAACGCACAGCACCTCCGCGCGGTCGATCCATTCGAGCGTGCGCAGCGCTTGCTGGGTGGGTTTCGGGATCGCCGACGCCTGGGGTTCCCACGCATCGAACGTCTTGCCGGCGGGCAGCCCGGAAGCGCGCCTGCGGGTAGTGATCGTGGCGTGGTCGCGGCCGGCTGCCTCCTCGGCGAGCAGCACCCTGAGGACTTCGGCGTGTTCCCAGCGTTGTGAGTTGGCGGTCGCGAGCACGTCCGGCGCCGCCCGCCGAACGTATGGCAGCCGCAGTCGTCTGAGCAGCCGGTCGAGCTCGTCGGGCAGCGGCGGCGGGGCTGGTAGCTTGACGGTCATAGCCTCTCCGATCCGATCCGCCTGCGCGGCGAACTCCAGCAGCTCTGACGCGAACTCGCGCGCCTCATTGGGTGTGAGCGTGCAGATCGCCGGCGGCAACCAGCAGCGCTCCCGCCGGCAGTCGAAGCGGTGATCGTCGGTCATGATCACGCTGATCTCCTGCACCGGCCGCCCGCCGTCTGGTTGCCAGACCTGCTCGGGATCGATCCGGCAGTGGACGCTGTCGCGGTAATCGCTCATCGCGCGGCCTCCTGCTTCCACCAGTTCGCTTGGAGCGTTTGCCGCTCGGCGTCCTCGGCCGCCTGCAGCAACGCCAGCGCGAGCTGGCGCGCCTGCTCGGGCCGCAGATCGGTATACGCGTCCGGCAGGTTGGTCGGCCGGCCGTGATCATCGACGGCGCCCGGCCCGTCGTGAAGCCGCACGCGCACCAACAGCTGCCGGGCTCCGTAGAGCAGCCGTTCGCGTGCCGGGCCCGCGAACGCCTCCGCCTCGCATCGATAGCCGCTCATCGCCCGAACCCCTCCCAGCTGCGAGTCGAGCGCTGCAACGAGGAGTCCTCCGACGCGCGGGCGGGGAACGGGATCACCGTCCCCGCCCGCTGATGCGCGAGGATCGCGGCCAGGTCACCGTCGCTGAAGCGGCCCGCCTCAGCGCATACCTTCAGCGCATGCTCGACCTGCTCGGCGCCGTGGAGCTTGGCGAGGTCGACCGCCTCAGCCATCTTCCGTCTGACCCGCGTCGCGCCCGCCGCGGCCGCCTTGATCAGCCACTGCTCGCCGCCCGGTCCGAGCGCCAAGAACGCCGCCTCCTCCCGCGAACGGGCCCGTGGGCGACGCTCCAGCGCGCCCGCCGGGCGGGGCGGATAGTGCTCATCCTTGATGCTCGGCCGGCCCGGCGTCGTCAACTCGTGCCGGGCGACCTCACGCGGCCCCTCCGGCGAGTCGACATGCACCACGATCAACTCCGACCCATGCGCCCTGGCCCACACCCGCTCCTCCACCAGCGAGCTCGGGACTGAGTAGATCGCGCTGCCGACACTGATCGTCGACTGCCGGTCGACCTTGCGCGTCTGCCCGAAGCACACCGTGTGCGCCACCTTCGGCAACGGGTGCATCCGCTCGCGCTCCTCGGCGAGCATCACCACCGGCGCCCGGCGCGTGATCCGGTGCTCGCGCGCGTTCACCCGCTCGCAGAACCGCTCGCACTCGGACTCCAGCTCGGCGAAATCCCGATACGCCGAGCGGAGGTTATGGTCGGTCGGGACCAGATCCGCCGTGGCGATCCTGACCGTCGCTTCTGACCCGCCCTTGCTCTCAGGATCCGCCGGCACGCAGGTCGCGACCGTCAACCCGTAATGGCGACCCACCGACACGATCTGCGGGTTGCGGACCGCGATCCCGCACACCTGATCCACGCTCACGGTCTTCTCGTTATCGGTCAACGCGTACGTCGGCGCGGACGCGAACCGTCTCAGCGTCCGATCAAGCGCCATCACGACGCTCGGCATCGTCTTGTCCCACAACGGCAACACGACCCGGAAGCGCGACCACGCCAACCACGCGCAGAACAACACCATCGAGCGGCCGCCAACCTCGGGCCCGTCGCCATAGTCCCACTGCATCCACAGCCCCGGCTCCGGGATCCACGGCCGGTACCGACGCCCATTCCCCTGCCGCCAGCGGCGCTTCGCGTCCGCGACCGCCCGACGCGTCGTTCGCTCCGACCCCATATAGCCCATCGCGACTAGCGTCTCGTGCGCCTTATCCGCCCGGATCTTCCCGCGCGAACGATCGACCAACTCCTCGATCTTCGCCGCGAACCGGTCGACCATCGGCCGCGGCCTGACCGACACCGGCAGCCCGCCACCAGCAGCGTCCCGGACCGCTACCCAATGCGCGACCGTCTTGTGATCACACCCGCACAACTCCGCCGCTCCCCGCAGCGAACCAGCCAGATCGAACGCCTCCAGAATCTCCATGACTTCCTCTGCTTTCTTCAAGCCCGCCTCCTCGACGCGCCTCGATGACGAAGCGCCGGGAGCTACAGGCCGCTCAGGACAGAACGCTCGTCGTGGGGAGATCCGATGGCCACCCATGGGGAGATCCGATGGCCATCAGTGGGGAGTTTCGATGGCCGCCTACGGGGAGATTCCCATGGCCGCCGTCAGGGCAGCGCACCTTCGAGGTGCTGCCCAGACGCTGGGTGGTCGAGCGAACGCTGGCGTGGATCACGAAATGCCGGCGGCTAGACCATGACTACGAGCGGCTGACCACGACCTCGGTAGCGATGGTCAAGTGGTCGATGGTCGGCCTGATGACACGACGACTCGCCCCCACCCCCGGACGGCAACCCTGGAGTACTGAATAGACCCTTCTCAAACACTTACTCAGATCGCTGTGGCCCCTCGCGGGCCCTATCGCTCCGGGCTAGAGACGCACCTCCGCGAGACGCGTGAGCATCGCGTGCGCGTAAGTGAACGCCTGGAGGCGCTGGACCAGGGCTCGAACCCGCTGATGGTCGTCGTCGACTTTTGGGAGAACGTGATCGGGCAGACCGTCGCCCTCTCCAAGACGCCGTTCGATCTCCTCCGCGGCTCCGGTGGCGAGGAGAAGGTCCTCAAGAACGCCAAGGACGCCTGCGCCACCGAGGCCTTCGAGATCGCGACCTACACGGCGATCGAGCGGCTCGCGCGCGCTGTTGGTGATGAGGAGACGGCCAAGCTGGCCAGGTCGATCCTGGCTGATGAGGAGAAGATGCTCCAGCGGATCTTGCGCGAGATCCCCAAGCTGCCCGACGCCGTCGTCCGCGCCGATGTCAATGGCAACCCCTCCTACGACATCACCACCACGGGCGGTGCGGACGCGGTCCGCGAGGCCGGCGCGGCAACCCATAAGGAAGGCAGCGCGCAAGACGAACGCCGCCACCAGGCGGACCGCGCGTCAGGCCCGCAAGGTTCCTGGCGTCGCGCAGGTCGAGGGTCAAATCAAGGGAGCCGCCGCCTCCGAAGGTGATTTGGCGATCGCGCACTATCTATGACGATCTGACGGCGGAGGAGATCACCGACAAGCTGAGCGATCTCTCCCAGATCGACCTCGCCAAGATCGACTCCTACGAGCGAAAGCACCAGAAGCGCACCACGGTGCTTGGTCGCATCACCTCGTTGCGCGCCGACGAGCCGTGGTCCGGCTATGACGAGCTGACGGCGGCCGAGGTGCAGAGCGTGCTCTCCGAAGGTGACGACGAGCGGGCCCGGCAGGTGCGCTCCTATGAGCGTTCCCATAAGAACCGCGGCACCGTCCTCACGGCTACCGAGGGCGAGCACAGCAACGAGGGCGAGTACAGCAACGAGGGCGAGCACAGCAACGCCTAGAACCATCGATCGGCTGAGGGGTCGAGTGTCGGCCCCGCAGCGCGCAGACCAAGCCCGCGCACCCCGACGTCCCCGATTCCCGGAGTCGCCGGCTAAGCCTACGGCCTGACGCTCGCATTCGGCGGTAGCTGCGCGATACCGTCGATCTGCCTTACCGCGTTGGTGAGCTGGTCGATATCGGCGTCGATCAACTCACTTCCCGAGTCCATCGATAGCGTCGGCGTCTCGCCGGCGGATATCGCCCTGACTGCGTTAAACGGCCAAGCGACGACGACGAGCTCCGCGACTCGGACCTCAAGCCGCGGCTGGGCCTGAGTTGACCCGCCTCTCGACGTGAGACCTCTCCCTCTACTGCTGCTCCGCCGGTGTCATCTGCCCGCGTTTCCGCGACGGCGCGTTCGAAGGATTCACCGCATCGCTGCAGCGATGCCTCATAGGAGGAGTCGGCTTCGCGGGGCAGCGCGGCCCGTGCGCCAGCGAGGGCGCTCAAGGCGGCAAGCTCAGCGGCCTCTCGCTCCCCGGCAGGTGCCTCCCACAATGCTGCGACCATGTTCCAGGCGGTTGCGATCGCCCGCCTCGCTGGCGCAGCGGCTCCCTCCCACGGCCAGGGGGCCAGCGAGAGTGTCATCGCGAAGGCAGCCCCGATCAGAAGCTCGATCGCGCGGCGAAGGGGCTCATCGGCAGGCGAACCAGCCACGCCGATGCCGATGGTCCCATCCTGATGTGCAATCTCATGAAGACATGCGTTTGTGCATGATAAGCTGTGGCTGTGCCGAAGACGATTCAGATCCGCGACGTCGACGACGACGTCTATGCCGGCTTGGTGCGGCGCGCCGCTGAAGTCGGCGTGACCGTTCCCGAGCTGCTCAGGACTGAGGCGGCGCGGATCGCTGCTCGGCCGTCGGTGGCCAGTTGGCTCGAGAGAACCCGGCGGCGAACTAGTCAGATCGATCGAGCCGATGTCCTCGCTGCACTCGACGAGCATCGTGGACCCTGGCCGGGTGCTGGTAGTTGACGCCTCCTGCTTGTTCGAGGTTCTGACCGGCGCGGTGCGGGCGGAGCCGATCAGACAGCGGCTTGGACTAGATGAGGAGCACGCGGCACCACACGTCATCGACGTGGAGGTCTTCAGCGTCATCAGACGCGAGCACCGGCTCGGGCGGCTCGATCAAACCGCGGCCGACCAGGCGGTTCAGGACCTCGAGGCGTGGCCGGGCGAGCGGTTCGGCCATAGGCTGTTACTGGCGCGCGCGTGGGAACTGCGCCATACGGTTCGCGGCTGGGATGCGATGTACGTCGCCCTCGCGGAGGCACTGGACACGATCCTGCTCACAACCGACGCCCGACTCGGTGCCGCAAAGGGCCCCAGCTGCCGGATCGAGGTGCTCGCCTAGAGCGAGTGGTGCAGCGAGACATGAGGCTGCGCGCGGAGCCGCTACGAGTTACGCAATCGGCTGGTCAGGAGTTGCGGACGACGGGTCGCGTGTCACGCGAGCCGAACTGCCGAGCAGAGCGGCTGACCTTCGTATGAGCCGATCCGCTGCCATCGCGTGAGAATCCCGCTGACAAACATCTGAGAATCGACAACACTTCTCCCTGCGAGAACCGCCCCCTCGCATACGGCTTTACATAACGCACATTATCGAGCGTTGATTCGTCGGGCCACACGCGGGCAGCAACATGCGATGATCACGCGGCGGAGGCTTGGCGAGCATGTCCGCGAACGACGGGGTGGTCTTGGTCAGGTACCAGTCAGGTACCAGGGGGAGCGTTGGCGGTGGTCGGTGACGTCGTTGGGGTGGTGTCCGTGCAACGCGTACCAGGTGATCGTCAGTGTCATTGCCAGGAATTGGAACGGGACGGTTCGCTGAACGGCTTTGGGCGACCGGTTGCGCGCTTCGCCGACTCCGAACTGCTCCTTGCCTTCTTCGTAGGCGACCTCGGTGGGCGCCCGCCGAAGGGGCAGCGCAAGCAAGGCCGCCCGCCGACGAAAGGCGCCAGGCTGCCCAAGCTCTCCCAGATCGCGACCGACCCCACCACCCAATGGGTCAAGACGACCGTCCGTCGCTACGGCAAGGCAGAGCAGGTCATGGTCCACGCATTCCGCTGCCTGTGGTACGAGGCGTTCGGCTCCCCAGCAGGTGCAGGTCGTGATCATCCAAGACAAGACGGCCACCGCAGAGACCTGCAAGCAGCCGGACGGAGGCGTGGAGGCTGAGGCTCACGAGACGCTCGGATCGGACGAGTCTGAGAAGCCGACGTCCGTGCTCGCGCGGCCTCCGCGCCCCGTGCGGGGGCCGTGCGCCGACGGCCACCCATGGCCCCGACTCTCGCAGCGTGGGTATGCGGGTGCTTCTTCCCTCTCCGCGCTAGCTCGGGCACGTCGCGAGGCTTCCGCGAGCTCTAGTACGAATGTCACCATCGTCGTGCGCTCTTACCTGCCCGGAGCATGCCGAGCCGGCGTTGACTTGCAGGGTTTAGCGGTCCGGCCCAGTACCTATCTCGGATGGCACTCACGACGGGCAGACCGCCCCCGCGGTCCGGGGGCTCTCGAAGACCGCCCTCGCGGACGACGGTCTCTCGAAGGCCGCCGCCACGGAGGCCGAACCCGACGGTCAGACGTCGCCGAGCGGTGGCGCTAACGACACTGGCGCTTGTCGTACTCGGATTCGGCGTGGTGCTGGCTTCAAGCGGCCGCTCGGAGTCGAACAAATCGAACACATCCGCGGTCGGCACCGTTGCCCCGCCCCCGGTAAGTCCGCTGAAGCGGGTTCCCTCGGGTCCGCCGAGCGATCAGCGGCGGCTGACGCTGTTGAAAACGATCAGCGGTCACATCTCGCCCAAATCGGTAACTGCGTCGGATACCGGGCTGGTGTTTGCCCAGAACATGATGTACACCCACACCGACACGGTCTACAACAGCGCCGGATCGCTTGTGAAGACGATCCCGGACACGGTGCAAATGGCGCGGTTCGGGATTCAAGGGCATCCTGGAATCACCCACGGCGCGCCGGTAGAGGCAGCGGTCACCCCGGACGCGAAGCATGTCTACGTTTCCAACTACTCGATGTACGGGAGCGGCTTCGGCCCGGAGGGCAGCGATACCTGCACTCCGGAAAGCGCCAGAGCTGCCGGGGACACCAACGACTACGTCTACCGGATCGATACGGCCGCGCTCGCGATCGATCAGGTGATCGAAGTGGGCTTCGTGCCGAAGTATCTGACGGTAACACCCGACGGGCGATACCTGCTGGTCGCGAACTGGTGCTCGTTTGACCTGAGCGTGGTCAACATCGCGCAGGGCAAGGAGGTCGCCCGTATCCCGATGGGCGCGTATCCCCGAGGTCTGGCGGTGTCGCCAGACTCAAAGACTGCCTACGTGGCGATCATGGGGAGCGACAACGTCGTCGTGGTCAACCTTGCCACTCTGAAGGCGCAACGCAGCTTCCCCGTCGGCGAGAATCCGCGCCACCTGGTGATCGACCCGACCGGCCATTTCCTCTACGTGTCGTTGAACGCCCCAGGCGAGGTCGTCAAAGTGAACCTCCGCAACGACTCGGTCGTCGCCGCCGCCCATACCGGCGAACAAGAACGCTCGCTGGCGATTGCGGCCGATGGCCGCTCGCTCTACGTCGCGAATTATCAATCCGACACGGTCACCAAGCTACGCGCGTCCGACCTGAGTGTGCTTCAGAACTTCAGCACCGGCGTGCACCCGATCGGTATCACGTACGACGCGACGACTGGGAACGTCTGGGTGGCGGTCTACAGCGGGCAGATCCTCGTGCTCGCAGATCGCAAGCCCGCGTGAGACGCGTGCTGCCTGAGTCCTGAGCCGCTGTGTGACGGCACTCGCGCTCGTCGCCGTCTTCAGCGATCCCCAACACGCTCGGCCGCCGCCGGTCGATCGGCATCGGGCTTGGCACGGTCTGAAATCCCCGGCGCGCCTGCGATCGCGTCCGACAGGCGCAGGCGGCGAGACTCGACCCTCCCCCAGCGCTCCCGGGCTCGCGCCATCTTGCGCCCTTCCGGGTCGTAGAAACGATGCGCCCAGATCGAGTTCGGAGAGGCCAGCCGTATCGCTCCCACCAACGACACGATCGGTACGAAGATCCCGATCAATCCGAGCAGAAATTTTCCCTTGACGATCGCGACTGCCGCCAAGGCTACGTCGATCACCAGTATCGCCGCGAAGGTGGCGATCGAACCGCCGTTGTTCGGATCGCCAAACGGCGCGGTGCCGGTCAAGAGGAGCGCGCCGAGCACGGCCGCGATCAGCACGGCCCGGAATGACGCCCGCCCCTCCTCCGCCCAGTAGACGTCCTCCAAATGAAGCCAGAGAGCGAACTCGTCAAGCGTCAGCCCGGCCCCCACCCCGAACGCGGCTGCGATGAGCTCTGTCCGAGGGCTTCCGGGAGCAATGACGAAGCTGAGAAATCCGGACAGCAGCAGGAGCACGATGCCGAAGACCATGTGATGCACGTGCAACCCACCGGAGGTACTCACGTTCCCGGGCCACCACCTCACCTGCTTGCGGATCAGCCTCGTACTCGTTCGTATGAACAAGAACGAGAGGAGAAACGCCATCAGCAGCACGAATCCCGCGCGCTGTCCTCGGTCATCCAGGAACTGCGGCGAGATCTGGATCTGCGCTGTGGTCAGTGACAAGCCCCGCATCGGTCCCCCTGCCGCAGAGCCTAGCGTAGGCATCCGGTCACGCCCGGTCACCACTTTGAGCGATTGCTTTGAGCGACTGCTAAAGTGGCTGGATGGAGCCGCGGGCGCCGGATAGGCACGGACGGGAGTCGACGGACGACGGAGCCGGTTTGAACGGCACGAAGCTGCAAATCGTCGAGGCCGCGCTGGAGACACTGAAGACGAAGGGCTTTGCCGGGGCGAGCGCGCGCGTCATTGCGCGCGAGGGAGGCTTTAACCAGGCGCTGATCTTCTACCACTTCGGAAGCGTGCAGACTTTGTTGCTCGCCGCGCTTGATCTGATCAGCGAGCGCCGCATGAACGAGTACGGGCCGTTGTTTGAGGCCGCTCGGACAGCGGTTGAGCTAGCGCGCCTGGCTCGGACGATCTATGACGAGGACCTCGAACGCGGATACGTAACCGTGCTCGGGGAGATGGTGGGCGGCGGGGTCTCCGACGTCGCGCTGGGGGCTGAGGTGACAGCTCGGATAGAGCCGTGGATCGGGATGGTCGAGCGCAAGCTCGAGCAGTTGCTAGCCGACTCAACGCTGCGCAGTTTAGGTTCCCCGCGGGATCTGGCGTTCGGGATCGTCGCATCGTATTTCGGGGTCGACATGCTCAGCCACCTACAGCGCGACCAGGCGGGGGGCGAATCACTGCTCGACCTCGCCGCCCGCCTGGCGGTTCTGGCCGACGGCATCCTGCCCCCAGTCCAGGAGTAGCCATGAATACCAACCCGTCCATCGATCTGGTGACAGGCGCGTTCAGCTACTCGGGCAGCCACATCGCCGAGCGGCTGCTGGACAGCGGACGCCAGGTGAGAACGCTGACCTTCCATCCGGACCGCCCTCACTCGTTGCAAGCCCGCGTGGAGGCGTTCGCGTACAGGTTCGATGACCCGGTGGCGCTCGCTCGCAGCCTAGAGGGTGTGAGCACGCTCTACAACACCTTCTGGGTCCGCTTCGACCACGGGCAGACAAGCTTCGCCAACGCGATCGAGAGCTCGCGGATGCTGTTCTTCGCCGCCAGGAGCGCCGGCGTGGAGCGGATCGTCCACGTCAGCATCACCAACCCGTCGATCGAGTCTCCGCTCCCCTACTTCCGAGGTAAGGCGCTGGTCGAGTACGCACTCGCGCAGTCCGGGGTGCGTTACTCGATCGTCAGGCCGACGTGGATCTTCGGCGGCGAGCGGGACGTGCTCGTCAACAACATCGCCTGGATCCTGCGCCGGATGCCGGCCTTCGCGGTTCCGGGTACCGGTACCTACCAAGTGCAACCGGTCCACGTCGACGACCTGGCACGGATCTGCATCGACGCCGCCGGGCCTGGCGACGACCTGGTAATCGACGCCGCAGGACCAGAAACGATGCCTTTCAGTGTCCTCGTCGGACTCGTCCGTACCGCGGTCAACGCCCGTTCGCCGATCATTCCCCTACCCCCGCGCCTGATGACGGCCGCGGCCCGCGCCCTCAGCCTGCTCGTCCGCGATGTCGTGCTCACGCCGGACGAGATCACTGGCCTGATGGCCGGACTGCTCGTCTCACACAACCCTCCTCGCGGCCAGACCGCGTTCAGCCAGTGGCTCGATGAGCACAAAGGGTACGTGGGTCGATCCTACGCCAACGAGCTACACCGCCACTTCGCTCCGAAAGCAGCCGTGCGGTCGCGCACCCCGACAACCATCGCAAAGATCCTCAGCACCGGACAGAGGGGCCACTAGCCCGAAGTTGCGGCTATCGACCGTCGTCTTTTGCCCCGGTTTTCGGGCTTTTCTGGGGCTGAGGCCTGTCCGGCTCGTGGCTACGTGATCTGGGGGACGCCCTCGTTGATCAGTGTGAGCGCCGGCGCTTGCAGCTCGGTCGGCGTGCTCAGCTGCGGGAAGGTCGCGTCGGTGCCGGTGACATGGATCGTGTTGCGAGTGCGGTTCTCAAGCTCGTCGACGAGGCTCTGGATCGTGTGGCAGGGCTCCTGCTCGGGGGTGCGGCGGCGGCCGGCCTTGCGGGTCGCCTCGCGCGAGCGGGTGGCCTTAGCGACCGGGTCTGTGTTGGAGCGAGGGTTGTCGTCCTGGAAGAGCAACTCGGCCCACGCCTGGCGCAGGTGCCAACGCACGTAATCGGCGAGCATGCAGGTCAACAGGTGACAGCGGACGCGGTCGCTGAGGCGGTGGTGGATCGGACGGACCTCCACCGGGCCCTTGAATGAGCGAAACCCTTTCTCGGCTTCTTTGAGTTGTTTGTCGGCGCGCACGATCCCGGCCGCGGGGAGCTCCTCGGGGTCGATCCGCCCGGCGCGGATCACGTAGAGCCCGTCAAGCTCCGCCTCCTGGGCGATCTGCTCCTCCTTGCGCTCATACGTAAGGGTGTCATCGGTGATGGTCACCTGGAAGTGTTTTTTGACCTTGTAACGGTTCCACACTGCACCGACCGCCAGGCCGATCGCGGCCTGGCCTTGGAGTGTGCCCGCCTGCACCCGGCGCTTGATCTCACCCAGATCCTTCTCGGTGCCCGCCAGCAGCTCGGAGCGTTTGCGGGCGCGCTCCGCGGCCACCAGCGGGTTGCGGCACACGACCAGCCGCTGGCCGGGATACAGCTTCTCGCAGGCGATCTCGGCCAGGTTGAGCTCGTCGAACACCGACAGCTGCAGGCAGCCCTCCTTGACCAGCGCTCTGACCTGTGGCGCCTTCAGCGCGGTGATGAAGGCAAACTGCGCCGTCTGCGAGAGCAGCGTCACGTTCTCCTTGGTGCCAATCCCGCGATCCGTCACCACGATCACCCGTCTGAGCCAGAACCGCTGCTCGATCTTCTCGACCTGCGAGGGCAGTGTCTTGGCATCCTTCAGTGACCCTTCGAACGCATCGATCGCCACCGGCCGCCCGTCACTGTCACACAAAAGCCCGTACTCGACCGGCATCCGTCCGCGCTTGCCATTGCCGTGGTCATAGCCAAAGCGCGCCAGCGGGCAGGTGCGCCCCTCAAAGTAGGGGACTCCTCGTGACTTGGGGGTGAATCGGGGGTCTCGGCCGGTTGGTCGTTGGTCTGACGGGTGCCGGCCCGCTGGCCGGCGATGATCGCCAGATAGCGGGGCCGAAGCCCGGGTCAGGCGGCCGAATCTCCTGCAAGCGTGGGGTTCGTCGGGACGCTGGGGTGATCGGGGCTGCCGCTTGACGCGCGGCGTACGGCTCCGCTACTGACCGAGGCCCGACGGCGGCGTGAGCGGCTGGCAAGTTGCGCACGTGCTGGGCGACCCGCCGCCCCCCGCCTTTGGCAGGCTGCTGGCTGTCAGATGGTCAGCTGCCTACGAAGGAGGGCGACGTGCGGGTCACCACCGCGTTGAACCGGATGCTCGGGCTTCCGGGAGCATCGGTCAGGGATGTGGAGTTCTCAGAGCGGGCGGTGATCGTGACGGTCGTGCTGCGCGCCAAGAAGCCGGTCTGCTCGGGCTGCGGGGCGCGCGGCCTGCCGGTCAAGGAGCATCGCACCAAGCCCTGGCGGCATCTCGATCAAGGCGGGTTGCGTTGCCGGATCGAGTGCCGGCTCCGACGGCTGTACTGCCCGGGCTGCGGCGACGTCTACGAGATGGTGCCGTGGGCCCGCGCCGGCTCGCCGTACACGCGCGACTTCGACGACCTCACGGCGTGGCTGGCGCAGCAGATGAGCCAGACGCAGGTAACCAAGCTGATGCGAATCGGTTGGGAGACGGTCGGCAAGATCCTCGCGCGGGTCGTGGCTGAGAAGCTGCCGGCCGGCCGACTGCCTCACCCGCCGGCACGAGCCGCACCCCCTGGAGCGCCAGCGTCAGCGCCTCGATCGCCTCCGCCGGCAGCCCGGAGACGTTCGCGACCGTCTCATGGCGCACACGGCGGCCCTCGCGGATCGAGCGGCGCACCAGGTAGGAGTTGTACTCGCGCTCCCCATGCCGCCGAGTGATCTTGGCCACATGCATCGCGCCAGCCGGTCGCGCCATGCCGCACATCATGGCACGTCAGCCAACGAATGTCAACAATACTCTTGGCTACACGCCCATAGCAACCCCGCCGAGCACCCCGGACGACAAGCCGACCAGCACCCCGCGGTCACCGACCCCCAAAAACGGGGCTAACACCAATACCGTTAAGTTAGCTGTCCGAGGGTCGGGTTAGAGTTGCTGTGTGCCTCGGGCTGGGTGGGTCAAGCCGGCGAGCGATCAGCACCTCTCTGATCACGTCTCGATTGGGGTTCTGACGCGCGTGTTCCCACCGGAGCTGGTCGATCGGGTGGTCGCGCAGGCGGGTCGTACGGAGCGGCGCCAGCGGCTGTTGCCGGCGCGCGTGGTCGTCTACTACGTGCTGGCGATGGCGCTGTTTGCGGACTGCTCCTATGAGGAAGTGATGCGCCAGCTGGTGGAGGGGCTTTCGTGGGCGTCTGGGTGGCGCGCGCCGTGGCAGGTGCCGAGCAACGCGGCGATCTTCCTGGCGCGCAAGCGGTTGGGACCAGAGCCGCTTCGGGCGTTGTTCGCCGAGGTGGCCTCACCGTTGGCGGAGCCGGGGACGGTGGGGGCGTTCTATCGCGACTGGCGGCTTGTGAGCATCGACGGGACGTGCATCGACGTGCCCGACACGGCGGCCAACGATCAGCGGTTCGGGCGCGCTGCCTCGGGGCGCGGCGAGGGGGTCGGCGCGTACCCACAGCTGCGGCTGGTGGGGATGGCCGAGTGCGGCACGCACGCGCTCCTAAACGTCTCAGTCGGTGCCTACAACGACGGGGAGCAGGCGCTGGCGGGCGCCGTGGTGGACGCGCTCCAGAGCGGCATGCTGTGCCTGGCCGACCGCGGGTTCTACAGCTTCTCGCTGTGGAATCGGGCACGGGCAACGGGCGCCGAGCTGTTGTGGCGGATGAAGTCAAACCAGCGCTTGCCGGTGCTCGAGCGCTTCCCGGACGGCTCCTGGCGCACCGAGATCTTCGCCTCCGATGACCGCAAACGCCAACACGGGGTAAGCGCCCGTGCGATCGAGTACACGGTCGATGATCCCGGCCGGGCCGCAAGCGATACGCGCTACCGGCTGCTGACAACGATCCTCGACCCCGAGCGCGCGCCAGCGCAGCAGCTGGCGTCGCTTTACCCGCAGCGCTGGGAGTTCGAGACGACGCTCGATGAGCTCAAGGTCCACCAGCGCGGTCCGCGCGTGGTGCTGCGCTCCAAGCTGCCAGACGGCGTCATCCAGGAGCTCTACGGCTACCTCTGCGTGCACTACGCGATCCGCTGGCTGATGCACGCCGTCGCGCTCGAGGCCGGCCATGACCCCGACCGGGTCTCATTCATACATGCGCTGCGCGTCGCCCGCCGCACCACCGGGTCACACCCCGGCTTTTCCCCCCACAGCACTCAATGCCGCCCACCAACAGGCAACGGCTGAGCTGCTGCACGGCCTGCTCCCCGAGCGGCGCCTTCGCTCCAACCCGCACGTCGTCAAGCGCAAGATGTCCAGCTACCCGGTCAAGCGCGCCGAGCACCGCAACCCACCCAAGCCCACCAGACGCCTCGAGGACGCCACGATCGTCCTAGCAGCCTAACTTAACGGTATTGGGGGCTAACACAGGCTGACAGTCACCCCAACGACCCACCCATCCAGCACCGACCGCCTTGCACACCCCAAATGCACACGCACACAGCCCACCAGGCCCGTCACACCCTCACAACCAAAGGCCCACGCGCGCTACTCACTGAATTAGGTCTGATACTGTCCCGCGGCTTGGCCGGCAGTGTAACTCCGGCCGGCGACGTAGAACGGGGCCCCCTCAATCGGGTTCCCGTCGATCGAAGCCGGGTTGAGACCCAACGGGTTAGCGAGGTCACGAGCTGGCAGCGGATCGTCGCGCAGAATTGTCATATCGACGCTGTTGGGCGCGGCCTCCGGCTGAGGCCAGGGGCCGTAGAGGTACACATTGGCGTGTACCGGTGCGGCATTCATCCCGTTGTCATACACATGCACACGGAAGCTGTAAGTGCTCTGACCGGGGCAGCATGTAAATGTAGGTGTTGGGAACGGGGTCGAAGTCCATGCCGGGCTGGGCCTCCTGACGCCTTACCCCGTAGCCCACATGCTCGTCGCCGGCGGAGTTTGAGCGCTCGGTGGTGACCGTCAGATACCCGGCGCCCTCAGATACCGTGTAGGCGGACTGGTCAAGCGTGACGGTGCCCTGGGAGGTCGTCGCGGCGGCGGCGTCTGCGGCGAAGAGCAGAAACAGGGCCGCAAGCAGGGCAAGCAGTGTCGTACGGGCGACCTTGAGGTGCGCGGTCTGCGTGGCAGCATGGTCAACGGTCTCGCCGACCCCCCTCGTAGACGTCCAGCCAAGCTGTCGTAACTCCTTGCGTTTCATCGCCACGCCATTCGTGTGGGTGGCCCCCTGCGAGTCGCGTCCCCGGCCTAGCGTGAAGCCCCATCGCTAATCGATTGTTCAAGGATGATGCCTGCGGCACCTTTCAACATCGGTAGCTCGCCGCGATCCCCTCGCGCACATCCCGCAAGGAGCGCGTGGGCTGGGCGCGAGAAGCCGGGCCCAGCTGTGCCCGTAGGGTGAGGCAATGACCCGGGATTGCACGACGTTTAGGCTGGCGTTGCGCGCCCCAAGCCTTCTTCAAATTGCGCGGTGCCCGTGCACTCCGGTGCGCGCGTCGATAGCGTTCCCCCCAAAGACGGTGCTACCAGGTCACCCGAAGAGAAAGGCAGAGACTACGATGGCGTACGAGCTGCAGATCAGAAGCAGCGACGAGCGGGTGAAAATCCGCAGCCCGTGGGCGGTGGCGCTGCTACCGATCATCACCCTGGGCATTTACCACCTCGTGTGGTGGTATCGAATAAACCGTGAGCTGCGGGACTACGGTCGCGCCAAGGGCTATGACCTCGGGCAGAACCCGACAGCCTCGCTGCTGGCGTTGTTCCCCGGCGGGATCATCATCGTGCCGGCGCTCATTACATACTGGCGCGGCACCAAGCGCGTTCAGGCCGCGGCCCGGATCAGCGGTCAAGAGCCACCCAGCGGCTGGATCGCCCTGATCCTCTACATACTCATCTCGCTCGGTTTCTATGCATACCTTCAGGTTTCGCTGAACGACGTGTGGCGCGCGGACGCCGACCCGCTCCCGGGAGAAGGGCCGCCCCCTGCGCTGCCGAATGAGATGCCGCCCCGCCTACCCGACACTGAGCTCCCAGTGCGTGACGAACAGCAGTAGCCGCGAGTCGCGGGGCGGCCGGTTGCCGCTCCCAGGCCAAGGACGTCCTGAAACCGCTAACCCCGATTGTCGGTTCGTTAATTCGACTGAGCTTTCTGGGCTTGGATCAGCGGGCGGGGAAGCTGTAGCTGAGGGTGCGGCCGCCCCACCAGGGAACCTCGATGCGTTTGTCTTGGTAGCTGGCGTCGAGTAGCGCGGGGGTGTGGGTGCGGCGTCGGAGCGCGACTTCGATGTGGCCGGGGGTGAAGCGTAGTTCGCCGATTCCGTCGATCAGCTGGGCGCGGAGCGTGTCGGGGGTCTGGTTGCGGTAGGCGGCGTGCAGGCCGTGGGCGAAGTGTCGGTAGATGAGGTCGGCGAGGATCGTGAGCGCGACGTCGAAGTCGACGGCGAGCGGGACTTGGGCGCAGAGCGAGTCGAGGTGGAAGGCGCGGATCTGTTCGGCGAGCTGGTTCTCGATCCCCCAGTGTTTGGCGTAGCGCTCGATCAGCTGCTTGGGGGTGAGGTCTTGGCGGTTGGTGAGGAGCAGCGTTGGCTGGTCGCGGCCGAGGCCTTTGACGGCGAGTTGGCGGAAGGTGCGGCCTTTGAGCGTGACCGGGTGTTCGTGGTAGCTGGCGGTCTTGTGCTTGCCGGGGCGGTCAAGCCGGGTGTTGGTCCACCCGCTCGCGGGCAGCTGCTCGAGCGTGGCGATCAGCTTCGGGGAGCGCTGGCGCAGCGTGATGAAGGCGACGCCCAGCTCGTCGAGCTCGGCGAGGTGCTCGTGGGTGGTGAGCTTTCCGTCGAACACCAACAGCTTCGGCAGCTCGCCATGGGTGCGCTCGTAGAAGCGGCAGAACTCGATCACCTCGCCTGACTGCGCCCGTGCGGTCAGCTCGGCGTTGGCGTAGATGATCGTGTGCTGTTGGCCGTCTTGGGCGATGAACGTCAGCACCGAGCGGGTGCGCTGCGAGCGGCGGGGAACGTAGTGTTTGTCGAGGATCGTGTCCTCGCCGTAGCTCATGATCGCGTGAAAGTCGAGGTTGAGCCCCTGGTCGCCCAGCAGCCCCGCGTCGCTGAGGCGGGGCTGCAGCGCCTCGAACAACGCCACTTGCTGGGCGCGGGTGGTGCGATAGGAGTAGGTCTTCAAGTGCCAGGTCTTGGGCAGCGCGTTGAGCCCGCAGAACAGCCCGAGCGCCGGGTCATGAACCACGTTTTGCACGTGGCTGCGCCGGCGACGACCGGCGAGCTTGAGCGTCATCAGCGACAGCACCGAGCGCAACGCGGACAGCTGGCTGGTGGACGGCCAGCCGGCCGCCTCGATCAGCCGGGGCAAGTCGAGCTCGATCAGGTCGCCGATCAACAAAAACAGGGCTCTCCCGGCATAATCGTAGGTGGATTTATGCGAACGCTTGTTCGTGTGGGAGTTGGAGTGTGATGTGTCCGCAGGTGAGGTGAATGAGCGCCAGTGCGGCGTTAGCGGAGTGGAATCCGTATGCGCGGCGGACGATCAGTTTGACCTTGTTGTTGAGTGCCTCCGCGCGTGCGTTGCTCAAGTTCATGCGCCGGGCGGCGAGGATCCCCTCGCGGTGTTTGCGGATCGTGCGTCCGAGCCTGACGAACGGTTTGAGGCGGCTGCGGGAGAGGCGAGCGAGGAGCCGGTCGATCAGCTCGGCGACATCTTCGACGGCGAGGCCGGGGGCGAAGATCGCGCGGACCATCTCCTTCATTGCCCAGGCGCGCACGACCTTCCCGCGGGCGGCTCTGAGTGCTTGGAGCGTGGCGGCTTGGCGGTCGGAGAGGTCCTCGGGGTTCTTGAGCAGCGCCCAGCGGTCGTGCTTGAATTGCTTGGCGGCGTCGGTCTCGCCCGTGCTGCGCAGTTCGTTCCAGTGCTCGCGGCGGACCTCGTCGAGCGCCTTGGTGGCCAGCTGCACGACGTGGTAGTTGTCGATCACGATCGTCGCCTGCGGGGCGTGCTCGCGCACCGAGGCGGCGTAGCCGCCGGTCATGTCCATCGAGACGGCCGTCAGCCGGGAGGCGCGCGCGAAGATCGCGGGCTCGATCTCCTCGCCAGCTGGGAGCCATGCGCCCTGGATGCCGTGGCCGGCCGGGACGGTCGGGCAGGGACCGAACGGAACCATGATCGCGGGCTCTGGCGCCTGACGTGGCTGCTTGGCTGGCGCGGCGAGTTGGGGCGGCGGGGAGGAGGAAGTGGCGATCTCGGGATCGAGCTCGGCGAAGAACTGATCGGCGGCGGCCTGGCCCTTGCCCTCGCAGCCCCACACCACGGCGCTGCGGCGGTGATCGCCGATCAGCGTCAGGTAGCGGTGGCCCTTTCGCCACGCGACCTCGTCGATCGAGATCTCGAACAGATCGCTGAGTCGGTCCAGCTCGCCCAGGTGCGCGTCGGCGACGCGTTTGATGATCCGCCCTACCGTGTGCCAGTCGATCCGGGTCAGCCGGCAGGTCGCCGTCTTGTCGGTCTTGGTCGCCAGCCACGCGACGAGGTTGTCGAAGTCGCGCGTGAACCTGGCGCCGTCGCGGGCGAACGGGACGCCCTCCACCAGCGCGCCGTGCTCGGGGCACACAAGCCGCCTGAGCCGGGCGTGGACCTCGAGCCGCCAGCGGCCGAGATCCAAGTGGCGCCAGACCGAGTCATGACGCTGCTTATTCTCGCGATGGCGCGTGGAGTACGAGCACTTCGGGCAATGAAGGCAACGAGCCCGCAACGCGACCGTGACCACCACCCGATCGCGCTCGAAACGGACCGAGCGAACCCACACTCCGGGCAGAGCAAGCAGACGAGAGAATGCACTCGTGACGCGCATAGGGACGGACCTCCAGTTCGCAGGACTCAGAGACCGCGAACCTACGGTCTGAACCTGTGCGCGTCCCCCAACCCCCTCCCGGGACCCCGCAAGCAGCGAGGAAAGCCTGCTCAGGCCCCGAAACCCGAGCCGGTCAGAGCCCCCGAGTCACCTACGATCACCCCCGGAGCCCCAAAAACAGCCCGGCGTGCTGGGTCTCAAGCCTGCCCGACTCGGGCCACTCGGCGTCTTCGAGCACGTGCACCTTCGGCGCGGAGAGCCGCTCGGGCTGTCCCTCGCCGTTGGGCTTGGCGGCCGGCCTGGGCATCCGTGAGAGCCCGGCCTCTTTGAGGATCTCCCACACGGCGGTGCGCGACAAGGGGGTGCCCGCCCGCTCGAGCTCGGCCACGATCTCCTCGATCCCGTGGCGGGAGCGGCGCAACCCGATCACCCGCTCGCGGGCGGCGTCCTTCTTCGGCTGATGCTTGGGCCCCGGGCGCGATGAGGAGAACAGCTCCGCGAGATCGGCCTGTCGGTACTGGGAGATCAGCGTCTGCACGCTTGCCTTGCTGTAGCCGAAGCGCTCGGCGATCTGGGCGGCCGAGAGTTCCTCGACCCAGTAGGCGCGCAGCGCTTCATACCGACGCTGGGCGGCAAGCGTCGGGTCCGTAAAGCGCTCGTGTCCCGGACGGGCCATAGCTCAGTCGAATTGGTGAACGAAACGCCGCGTATGATGCGTGATCCCGCGGACGGATCGATGCCGCGACCGTACCCCGGCCATCAAACCCACGCGAAATCCGGGCTATCAACCGGGCGAGCCGGCGCGCCGAGCGCCGCCGCCCGCAGGCACTACCCCAAGCAGAGCACCGCTCATCGTCCACCAATCCTGATGAACCAAGATCCCCGTTCGCTGCCCAACGCCGCTCACAGACCATCCCGCTACAGGCGAATTAGTGAACAACCCCCCGCCGACAATCCAGGCTAAGGCCCGCCGCCGGGCTTCCGGCGGCGGTAGGCGCGAACCTTGGTTCGATTGCCGCACACGGCCATGTCGCACCAGACGCCCGAGTGGTTACGCGAGTGGTCGTAGAAGGCCCAATGGCAGTCGCCGGCGCGGCAGGCTTTGACGCGCCGCCAAGATTCGTCGACGCCCGACTCGACAACCGGGACCAGAAGCCGGGCAAGCGCACCGGCAAATCCTGCCGTACGGGGCGCAACCCGCGAGGATCCATCGGCGTTGAAATGCACCGCTAGCTGACCCTGGCGGGCCGCTTGCTCGAGCTCGAATGCGGCTTGCGGATCCGAGGCGGCTCCGTTGTGCCCCATCATCAATGCCCGCAGGGCTTCGCGAAGCCGAATCGCCTTCTGATGATCAGAACCCTGGATTGACGGGGACGCGGGATCAAGAAGCTGCTTGTCACCGAGCCAGGTAGCCAAGCCTTCCGGCGTGACGAGTTGGTCGACATTGGTTTCGATATCGAGCGTGTTCACGAAGTCGATTACAAGATCGAGCTCGTGTGGCGCGCGAGGGTCAGCTGTGCTTGAAACCGTCATCGAGCTTTAGTAGGTTACAACACCAGCGATACGTTTACGGAGGTGTGGGAATGCTAGTGCGAAATGGCCACCCGTTCTCAATCGATGGCTTCGTTAGCTTTCACGATCGTGACGCGTCCGGAGTGTTCGAAGCAGGCGTGCTCGTCCGGCTAGCCGCGCGCCTAAGAAGCCGTACGCTCGATCGCGCCCTGATAGATGGCGCTGACGCTGCGCCGACGCCACAACTCGCCGCGCGCGCAGCGACGCTCACCGCGAAATCGACCCGAGCCGGGACGGCAGACGGCCTCGAGCGCCTAGCCCGTACGCCGAGCGAACCCCATACTCGCCCGCGCGTGCTCCCGTTCCGAAATGCCATTCGGGCCAACGCATCCGAGCTGTACGCACTCGCAGCCCTCCTGCGCGGACCTCGGCCGGTGTACGCGCAAGGCGTCGCGATGCTGCGCCGGCTGGTGACAGACGGAACCGGTCCGGCTTACACCGATCGCGACGGTGGGACGCTCGCCCGTCGACTGGACGACGCCCGCGTCGCGATTGGCGGGTAAGCATGCGGCCTCTGGAAGTTCCCGTCCCAAAGGAGGTAATGGGGACCGTTACCTGCTACCCGCCGTCGCTCTGGCGGCTTCAGCGGGAGCAGCCGGCGGCTCGATGCGTTCGTCCGCGGTCCTTTCCCCGCGAAGCCACGAGGCGCGTGTCCGCTCCCACCCCGGTGACAGGACGCCGTCGACCACCTCCACGACCGCCAGCCACTCCAGCGCGCACCGGAAGTCTCCCGTCGCCGCCGATTCCCGCGCTAAACCGAGCGTGTTCGCGACCGCCCGCTCATGTCGCCCAAGCCTACCTGCGTCGGTACTTAAATTATGGGAGCTGTCTGGCCGCACTGACGGCCTGGCCCTTCCCGTCACGCTTCGACGAACGCGCCAACACGCCGAAGCGTTTCGACATCGTCCCTTGACGTTCAGCCTACTCCCTTCTAGCCCACCTGCAACCCCCCGCGTCCCAGGAAGTTGGACGTCCGGCGTGGGACCGCGACGCCCTTGTTCCTGGAGCGCGCGCGAGCAAGCCGCGATACGCCGCTTGAGCGCGGAATATGTCCACGGCGACATGCGCTCGCTGCCGTGGCCGGATGGCAGCTTTGACGGCGTCGTCAGCTGGTTCACGTCGTTTGGCTACTTTGGCGACAGCGAAAACCGGAACGTGCTCCGGGAGACGCACCGGGTGCTCCGTCCGGGCGGCCGGCTCCTGCTCGAGACGCCCAACCTGGTGGCGCTGCTCCCTCGCTGGCCGCCGTCGGTTGTGCTCGAGCGCGATGGCAACTTTACGATCGACCGCTCACGATTTGATCCGACGACCGGGCGGGCGAGGACCGAGCGCATCGTCATCCGCGACGGGGGAATGCGGCGCTTCGTGTTCTCGATACGTATGTTCCTCGCGGTGGAGCGACGTGACTGGCTTCTCGACGCCGGCTTCACCGCGGTCGACTTCTTCGACGGCGAAGGCGAGGCTCTGTCGGCAGCGGGACGCCGGATGATCACAATCGCGCAGCGGTAGTCTTACGGGCGCAACTTCGCCGGGTTCCCGGGTATTGAACGGCTGTCAACCGGCCATGAGGAGGTAGGAATGGCGTCGAAGTTCGCAGTGCTGGCAGCCGCGCTCGTGACGGTTGCGATTGTTCCCGGTGTCGCGCAGGCGACATCTTCGCCGGGTGTCTCGACCGGCACGGCGTCGAGCGTCGGCGCTGCGAGCGCGCAGCTTCACGGGACGGTGAATCCGAACGGGCTGCCGACGAACTACTACTTCCAGTGGGGCCTGACGACCGCTTACGGCATCACCGGCCACGTTCATTCGGCGGGCCACGGCACCCAGGCGCACGCGGTCACCGCGAGCGCGACGGGCCTTGTTCCGGGGACGATCTACCACTATCACTTGGTCGCCACCAGCAAGGCCGGAGCCTCGATCGGGATTGACCGCACCTTCAAAACCGGCGGACATCCCCCACCGGGCGTCACCACCGGCCCTGCGACGGCGATCGGCAAATTCATCGCTACTCCGACGGGAACCGTAAGTACGAATGGGGCGAGCACGACATGGGTGTTCCAGTACGGACCGACGAACGCTTATGGATACCAGACGTTTGGAGGAACGCTGCCCGCGTCCACGCCGGTGGCGACGGTCTCTCAACAGCTGCTGGGGCTACAGCCAGGCAACACGTTCCATTACCGTCTGGTCGCGTTCCACAGGACGGCTCCGACCTCCTACGGCGCCGATCAGACCTTCATGACGCTTCCCTTTCCGCGGCCGCGGCCCCGCGTCCGGGCCTTCACGACGCCGCGCACCGATCATCGGAAGCCGTTCGTGTTCACGACGTTTGGATCGATTGCCGGGCCGTTCTCATCGACCCTGCAGTGCAACGGCAACGCCACGATCCGTTATCTACTGCGGAAGCGCCAGGTCGCCTCGACGGTTACCGGCGTGCAGCCGAACTGCACTTTCTCGGCTCGCGTCGCTTTCAAACGGTTGCCCGGTCGGGGCAAGAAGACCCGGACTGTCCACTTAGGTATCTCGACTCGCTTCAGCGGCAATGGCTACCTGACCCCGAGGAGCGCGCGTGACGGCAGCGTAACGCTCCGCTAGGAGCTCAGCGCATTGCCGAGCGATCGCGTAGCCGGTGGACGAACCGCAGACCCGACCAGGTTTCGTCGATCGGGCAGGACCTCCGAGGTTGGTCGCATAGGCGATCAGGACGGCGAACAGGCGGGGCAGGAAGTCGGGCATCCTGCGGCGGGCGCCGCCGGCGTGCACAAAGTGCTCCGCAAACCCGATCCAGCTGTTGATGTCGATCAGCGGGTCGACGAGCTCGACGAGCGGGATTCGCTGCTCGATTTGGTCATCCAGCCAGGCGACCTCCGGCGGCAGCCACAGCGTCTCGACCGGGTCGGCGATCACCTTGCCGGTCTCGATCCGCACCCCGGCGTGCTGATCGATCGCCTGCTGCAGCGCCCTGACCGCGGCCTCCTGATCAGCCTGGAGCTGCTCGAGCCGGACGTGCGGGTCCAGCGGCCGGCCGACCGTGATCGAGATCTCCTCGCGAACATCAGCGCCAGCTCGTAGCGAGCGCGGATCGGGCGCCCGCGCTCATCGAGTACCCAGTCGCGGAACCGCGGGGCGATCGCCTCAAGCGGCGCGTCCGGAACGGTCGAGGCCTCCGACCGGGAACCAACCAGCTCAAGCGCGTCGAGCGGGCCGCGGTCCTGCTCGTGCGCGCACAAGGGCACCGCGCGCAGGATCCGCCCGGCGGTCTTCTGAAGCCAGGAGATCTGCTCGTGCAGCTTGTCGTTGCGCTGCGCCTCCGCCGGCGCCTGGAGCTTGTCGTTGGACTCCACCGCCGCGTTCAGTTCGCGCAGTCCGATCTCGCGCTCGATCTCGGCGATCTCGACGGCCTGCTCGCCGCGGCGGTGCGCGTCGAGGACCAGTCTTGAGAGCCGCACGCCGAGCCGGGCGAGCGCGGCCTTTTCACGGTCGGTGTCCTTGCGCACCTCGTCGAGCTTGCGCCCCGTCGTCCGCCACACCTTCCCGAGCGCGTTCTCGTACTGCGAGATCAGCTCATCGCCGCGGTCGATGTGCGCGTCGGCCAGGAACGCGAGCAGGATCGGGCGGCGCCGCTCCGGCCCCACCCGCCGCAGCGCCCGCGCGGTCATCCGCCTCGCACGCGCCGCCAACAGCCGCTGGCGCGATGGCGGCAACGCGGAGAGGTCAACCTCTCCGGCGCGGAGCTGCTCAAGCAGCTCGAAGCGGGCGATGTGCTGCGTGATCTGCGGCTCCGAGACCGGCCGTGCGGCTGCTCGCGCAGCCACACGATCGGCGCCACGCCGAGCCGCTCGTCGAGGACGTCATGCCCGCCGCGCACCATCCCCGTCAAGCACGTATGCCTGAGCACATGCGCCGAGGCCTCAATGCCGGCGTCGTGCGCGAGCTTGCGGACCGCCGAGTCGGTCGCCCGGGCCGAGAGTCGCGTGCCGCGCGCCGACACGAACAACGCCTCCTCGTCCTCGCGTGCGAGCTGCTTGCGCTCCTCGAGCCACTCATCCAGCACCTGACGCAGCAGCGCATTCAGCGGCACCTCGCGGAACGCGTCGCCCTTCCCCGAGCGGATCACCAGCCGCCCCTTGCGCGCCGTCGTGTGCACATCACCGACATCCAGCGCGACCAGCTCCGCCAACCTGACGGTCGCGAACAGCATCGACAGCACGATCGCCCGATCCCTCGCGGACGCGCGCTCCGCCGCCCGCAACAGCCGACGCTGCTCATCGACATCGAGCGCGCGGGGCGCGGCCTGCGGGAGCTCCTCACGCCGCACGTTCGGCGACCCCAGCCCCAGACATCGATACAACGAATCCAGCGACGCCAAAGCCAGGTTCACCGACGCCGGCCGCAACCCCCGCTCAACCTTCAAGAACCGCTTGAAGTCGAGGGCCGCGTAGTCCCGGGCGAGCGGATCCCCGAGCGGATCGCCGCCCCACCCCTCGTTGTCGACCTCGGCCAACCAGTCGCAGAACGCCTCGACGTTCCGCGCGTACTCGCGCTTGGGCCAGGCGATCCACAAGCCCCCGTCGAGATCAAGCGCCGCCCGGAGCGCCGGTAGCCGCCGCTCGAGCTCCCCGTGGTGAGCGTGAAACGCCACGATCACGTCGAGCGGTCCGCTAGCCCGGCGGCGGACCGCGACGCCCTGAGGAAGCTTTCCGAGCGTCACCTCGAACCGCGCTGGCGCCCCGAGCAACCCAAGGCGAGCTCCCGGCCTGATCCCAAGCTTGCGCACCAGCGCGGTACCCGAGTATCCCGCCGGAGCCGTCACCCAAGCTCCGCATGTGCCGCAGTCTCGGCGATCACCCTCGACAGCTGGCTCCCCTGCCATGCCGTCGGCGAGCGGCGGGATTGATCGAGCACGAGCCGGGACTCAGGGATGGCGGCGGCGTAGGCCTCCCCCACCGCCTGCGGATGCGACGGGTCGGGCTCGTCGGCGCTCGCTACCACCGCCACCGGAACCGAGATCGTCCCGAGCTGTTCGATCGTCTGAAACGGGCGCGAGCGCGGGACCACCTGTAGGGCGTCTGCCACTGCCTCCGGGTGCTCGTGCAGTGACAGCCGCTGCCGGATCACCCTGGTCACGGTCTCCTGCCACGCCTCGGGCACGTCGGGTATCCCGGACGCCGCCAGGAAGCCCTCCACCCCGCCCCTGCGCAGCCCCTCAGAGAGCTCGTCCCAGTGCGCAAGCCGCGCAGGGTCCTCGGGTACGTCGGGTTCGTACGCCGGCGTTATGACAACCAACCCCCCTACGCGCTCGGGAGCGGCGAGCGCGAGCGCGAGCAGCGTGTGGGCGCCCATCGAGGCTCCCGCGAGGACTGCCCGCCGCAGGCCGAGCGCGTCGAGCACGGCGAGCGCGTCGAGCACCAGGTCCTCGTAGGTATAGGCGCGTCGGTCCGGTGCCGGCGATGAGTGCCCGTGCCCGCGGGCGTCGTAGGAGATCACGCGATGACCGGAGCGCTCGAGGGCCTTCGAGCCCATCACGACATATCGACGGGTGGCGGTGAGACCGTGCAGCAGCACCACAGGGATGCCGTCGCCTTGCTCCTCCGCGGCCAGTCTCACCCCGTCGCGCTCGATCAGGTGCTCCGCCACGGCTGTGTTGTAGAGCATCCCGCCCGGCAACCGAGGTCTCCCGGCTACCATCGACCTATATGGACGTCACAGAAAGCAACTTCCAGTCGGCGGTCATCGACCGCTCTCATCAGCTTCCCGTGGTGGTCGACTTCTGGGCTGAGTGGTGCGGGCCGTGTCGGCAGCTCGGGCCGGTGCTCGAGCGGGCGGTTGCCGCGCGCGCTGGCAAGGTCGAGCTTGCCAAGCTCGACGTCGACGCCAACCCAGTGCTGGCACAGACTTTTGGGATTCAGGGCATTCCTGCCGTGAAGGCATTCCGGGACGGCAGCGTCGCGGCCGAGTTCGTCGGCGCGCAGCCGCCGCCCGCGGTGGAGCAGTTCCTCGATTCGCTGCTGCCTTCCGAGGCCGACGCGCTCGTCGAACGGGGAGACGAGGAATCCTTGCGAAAGGCCGTCGAGCTCGAGCCGATGCGAGCCGATGCCGCGGTCCCGCTCGCCAAGCTCCTCCACGTCCGCGGCGAGGATGATCAGGCGCTCGAGCTGCTTGGCCGCGTGCCGGGCAGTTTCGCCGCCGATGGCCTCTCGGCACGGATAGCCCTCGAGCGAGCGGACGATCAGGCAAACGACCTACACCTCGACGACGCCTTTGCGGCGCTGGACTCCGGTGATCATCAGCGGGGACTCGATCTGCTGCTTGCGGCGCTGCCTTCCGCCGACGGTTTCCGCGACGACATTCGCCGCGTGGTGGTTGGCATCCTGGACGAGCTGGGTGTAGAGCATCCGCTCGCGCGCGAGACCCGCCGGCGGTTGGCGTCGGCGCTGTACTAGCGTCGCGGGCGCTCCTAGGCTCAGCGCGACGAGCCGCTCGCGGGAGAGCAGGCGCGTGCGCGACGGGTCGCGCAGGCCCTCTAGGTAGTTCTGTGTGGTCGCGATCCGCCCCCGCGTGAGCGCCTGCCGCGAAGATGGGGTCGCGCACCAATTCCGAGTGCCGCGCCGAGCGGGCAATCTTGGGCAAATCAACTTTGGAGGATTGATGGTTGTCATCCAGGAACATGCCACTCCGGAGGCGGCGAGCGAGGTCATCCGGCGACTTCGGAGCTGATACGTCTGCTCGTGGTCGATGATCATCAAGCGGTGCGGAGGGGATTGCGTGAGCTGTTGGAGGATCAGCAGGACTTCCGGGTGATCGACGCGGCCTCCTCGGCCGAGGAGGCGATGTCGGTTGCCGAGCGCGAGGAGCTCGATGTCGCGGTTGTGGATTATCAGCTGGGTGGGTTTTCCTCGGCCGGGTTGGAATCGCGCCTGTGGGGGATGTTGCGCAAGGTCGAGACCTTGGATGGGGCCACGGACCGTTGATCGGGATCGAGACCGGTGTTCAGCTGCGATCCTTGAGGTCCGCTGAGCTCATCGCTGCGGCTGCGTATGTGGAGCCTTGGATGAATGCTGACTCGTCACGACCCGGGGGCAACCGCCGACGCGGCTACGTGTCGCTGTTTCAACGCGTGGCGGGATTGAACGCGCTGCTGCTGATCGCTGCGGTCGCAGTCACCGTCCTGGTGCTCGCTCCTCACCGCATCTCCTCGTTTGCGGTGAATGAGGAGGTCGTCGTGCTGCTCGTCGCGCTGGCGCTGGTGGCGTTCGTGAACCTGTATCTGCTGCGGCGGGTGGTCCGCCCGCTGCAGGCGCTGACGGCTCTGGCCCGGCGGGTTGATCTGGTCAATCCTGGTGAGCGGATGCCCAGCGCAGACCGTACTTCGGAGGCGGGCGAGCTCGCACTGACGTTCAACGAGATGCTGGACAGGCTGGAGGCGGAGCGGCGGGAGGCGACCGGCCGGGTGCTGGCCGGGCAGGAGTCCGAGCGGCTGCGGATCGCGCAAGAGCTGCACGACCAGGGTTGCTCAGGAGCTGACCGCGGTCCTGCTGGTCCTCTCCCGGCTCCAGGCCCGAGTTCCAGCGGAGCTCCGACGCGACGTGATTGAGATACAGGACGAGGTGCGCTACAGCCTGGAGGATGTTCGGCGGATAGCGATCGAGCTGCGACCGGAGCCCTTGATGATTTGGGGCTCATGAGCGCCCTGGCGGTGCTCGGTCAGCGGTTCGCCGAGCGCTCTGCGCTCGAGGTGGTCGAACGCATCGCACCGGACCTGCCGGAGCTCACGGCCGAGATCGAATTGGTCGTCTACCGGGTTTCTCAGGAGGCACTGACGAACGTTGCGCGCCATTCCGGCAGCGACCGTGCTGAGCCCCGGCTGGGAACTGTGGATGGCCATCTCGTGCTTACCGTTCGAGACCACGGACGCGGACTGGGCGCCGACCATGTTCCGGGTACCGGCATGCGCGGGATGCGCGAGCGCGCCAGCCTCGTCGGCGCGACGCTCAATCTCGCCAGAGACTCGACCGATAGGGGCTGCGAGGTTCGCTTAGATGTGCCGCTGGAGGCTGCGCGATGACATCAATCCCGCTCAAGACCAGGATCCTGCTACCCGACGATCACGCGGTGGTGCGCCGCGGCCTGCGGCTGGTGCTCGACGCCGAGCCGGATCTGGAGGTCGTTGGAGAGGCAGACGACGGTGCGGAGGCGGTCGCTTGGGCGCTCCGTGACGACGTCGATCTGGCGATCATCGACATCTCGATGACAAGGATGACCGGGCTACAAGCCGTCCGGGAGCTTCACCGCCGCCGGCCCGATGTACGGGTGTTGATCCTCTCGATGCACCAGAACGAGCGGTACCTGTACGAGGCGCTCAAGGCCGGTGCCTCGGGGTACGTGGTAAAGACGGTTGCTGACCGTGACCTCGTTGAGGCGTGCCGGGCCGCGATGCGGGGTGAGCCGTTTCTGTATCCGGGAGCGATGACTCCGCTGATCCGGGAGTACCTGCAGCCTGCGCGGACCGATCAGCCGTTGCGGGAGGAACCGCTCACGACCGCGAGCAGGAAGTCATCAAGCTGATCGCCGAGGGCCATAGCACCAAGCAAATCGCCGACGGGCTCGTCATCAGCGAGAAGACGGTGGAGCGCCACCGCGCGAACATCTTGGAGAAGCTCGGCATGCACGATCGTGTCGAGCTGACGCGGTACGCCATCCGGCGCGGACTCGTCGAGCCGTAGCGGTCGGCGGCCGGGAGGGCTTGTGCTGCACATAACGGCAGCGGGCTGGGCCGCCACGCTTGCCCTTATCGCCGGCCTGCTGATTCTTGACTGGCTGGTGCTCGGCCGCCGGCCGCACGCGGTGCGTTTCCGCGAGGCGGCCGGTTGGTCGGTTTTCTATATCGCGGTCGCGATCCTGTTCGGGGTCGTCTTCGGTGCCCTGGCGGGTTGGGATCTCGGCGCTCAGTATCTCGCCGGGTACGTCGTGGAGAAGAGCCTCTCGGTGGACAACTTGTTCGTGTTCGTGATCATCATCAGCGCGTTCGCCGTACCGGCCTCGCAGCAGCCGAAGGCGCTGACGATCGGGATTGTGATTGCTCTCGGTCTGCGCGCGGTGTTTATCGCCCTCGGGGCGGCGCTGCTGGCCGTGTTCTCGTTCATGTTTCTGATCTTCGGCCTGTCGCTTATCGATTCCGGCGGTGTTCGGTGTCACCCAGCACGCTTACATCGTGTTGCAAACGCATTCGCGTTGCTCGGCCTGCGGCCGCTGTTCTTCCTGGTCTCCGGTCTGCTCGACCCGCTCGTGTACCTGTCGAGCGCTCTGGCGCTGATCCTCGCGTTCATCGGTGTCAAGCTCGTGCTGCAGTTCGTACATCAGCGGGATCACTCGATACCCGAGGTCTCGACCACCCTCTCGCTGGCCGTAGTCGCTGTCGTGATCGCGGCGACGACGGTCGCCAGTTTGATCACGGTCCGACGCAATCCCGGCATCCGCGCCCACGCCGGGTCCTTGCGGCGGCCCGCCGAGGACCAACCTGCCCAGTCAATCGATTGAAATCTGCGCATTAGCGCGCGTACGCCGGGCTGGCCGGCGATCACGAGGAAACTGGCCCCGGGTCGCTCGCCGAGCGCAACGGTGACCCGCGTCGTCCTCGGACCTCGACGTACCGCTGCTAGGCCTTCGGTCCGGCGTCCTCGCGCAGCATCCACCAGTGACCCCTCTCGGTGCCACCGAATTTCCGACTCGCGACACTAGCTAGTGGATCATCCTGTTAGTTGATTGAGTTACTTGCTTACTTTTCTACGCTTCGAGGACCTTGCCGGTGTAGGTCCATTTGAACGGCTTGGCGGTCTGGTTGTAGGTCTCGATGAACGCAAGCATCTGGCAGGCGAGGTCCTGTTCGGAGGTGAAGATGCCGTGCTTGAGCAGTCGCCGCCAGAGGATCGAGAAGAAGATCTCGATTTGGTTGAGCCACGAGGCGTGCTTGGGAGTGAACTGAAAGCTCCAGCGGGGATGGTCTTTGAGCCACTGCTCGACTTCCTCGGTGCCGCGGGTCGAGAGGTTGTCGGTGATCGCCACGATCTCCTGACCCTCCACGACCGGGATCTCGTCGTCGAGGTGGTCGAGGAAGTGGATCAGGTCCCACCGGTTGCGGGTCTTGGACGGCATCGCCAGCACGTCACCTGCCTGCACGTTGAGGCACGCGAACAGGCACTGGGTGCCGTTTCTGGTGTACTCGTGCTCGCGGCGGGCGGGCTTGCCCGGCGCCGGCGGCTGGTCGGGCTTCGTCGGCGCCTTGGCCTGGATCCCGGTCTTCTCGTCGAGCGAGACGACCAGCACGTTCTCCGGCGGGTCGACGTACAGCCCGCAGATCTCGCCGAGGCGCTCCTCGAACTCGGGCCGCGAGTAGTCGCTCATCATCCAGTAGTCGGTCCGGTGCGGCTTGATCTCCGCGCGCGACAGGATCACGTGCGCCTGCGACGCGGACATGCCCACCTCCGCTCCCAGCTCCTCATAGGTCCACCGCTCCCGCCGGGCGCCCTCCGCAGTCGGCTCCGGCCGGGTGCACGCCTTCGCGATCAACAACGCCCTGGTCTCCGGGCCGTGCGTCAACGGCGCCCCTGACCGCGGGGCATCCCTCAGCCCCTCGATCCCGCGCTCGGCATAGCGCCCGCGCCACTTCACCACCGTCGGCTCAGAGCACCCCACCCGCTCGGCGATCTCCACGCCCTTCAACCCCTCCGCCGCCGCCAGCACGATCTGCGCCCGCTCGACCATCCGCACCTCAGAACTCACCGCGCGCACGATCCGCTCTAACTCCAGCCGATCCTCCACTGACACCTCGATGTGCTTGATGACACCCATCGCCAACCTCTATCCTCGCCGAACTTGTCGGCAAGGACTTCGAGGCCACAAGCAGGGAACCTACCCGATACAACGAACTTGAAGGATGAACCACTAGAATGCCAGCGTCAACTGCTCGTCGCCGGCCGAAGACGTCGGCTCGAGCCCGGCCACGCGAATGCCGATCAACCGGACGGGGCGCGGAGGTGCAAACCGCCGTAGCAGCTCCAGGGCGACCGGGCCGACGCGGTCTGGAGAGCTGACCGGCTCTGAAAGGGTTCGGGCGCGCGTGTGGGTCGAGAAGTCGTCCAGCCTAATCTTGATTCCGACCGTGCGGCCGCAGCGCTGTTGCCGCACGAGCGCCTCGCAAAGCCGGTGCACCAAACCGTCCAAGACTGACTCGAGCCGCGCGAGCTCGGCGATGTCGTGATCGAACGTAGTCTCGCGAGACTCTGAGATCACCTTGCGCTCTTCGGTGACCGGCGCGTCGCTCTCAAAGCGGGCTCGGCGCAGCAGCTCGGTTCCCAGGCGCGGCCCGAAGCGGGCGGCCAATGCCTCGAGCGGCGTGCCGGCCAGCTTCCGTAGCGTGGTGATCCCGCCAGCTCGCAGCCGCTCGGCGGTCTTCGGCCCGATTCCCGGCAACAGGCCGCACGGCGCATCCGCAAAACGGGTGCAGGCCTCCTCCCGGCTCAAGACGACAAAGCCACGGGGCTTCTCGGCATCCGAGGCCACCTTCGCGACCAGCTTGTTCGGGCCAATCCCAATCGAGCAGCCTAATCCCGTGGCTCGCTCGATCTGCGTAGAGATCAGGCGCATCGTTGCCCGCGGGGCGGGCAGCCCGGTCAGCTCGAGATAGGCCTCGTCGAGCCCCACGATCTCGAAGGTTTCGACGTGAGCGCGGACGATCTCCATCACCTCTCGCGAGGCATCGCGGTAGTAGGTGAAGTCAGGGGCCAAGAACACGCCCTCGGGACACAGCCGGCGGGCGCGCGACGCCGGCGTCGCCGAGACGACGCCAAAGCGCCGAGCCTCGTAGGACGCGGTCGTAACGACGGCTCGGGGGCCGCTGCCGGCAACGATCACCGGCAGCCCCCGAAGTTCCGGGCGGCGACGCAGCTCGACCGACACGTAGAACGCGTCCATATCGAGATGAGCGACGCACCGCTCCGCCATGGCAAGCAGGCTAGGCGACCGGCCAGACGGCCCAGGGGCCACTTGACCGGTGCCCAGACCGCGGCGGGCGCAGCCGCTACCGGCTCGACCAGACGATGCCGACGCCGTCGAATCCGAGCGCCGCGGCGGTGTTCTGGTTGAAGTCCCACTCGCGGCCGCCAACGTACGGACCGCGGTCATCGACAACTGCCGTGACGCTGCGCCCGCCTTGGCGGAAACTCACCTTGGTGCCACAGGGCAGCGCTTTGTTGGCCACTCCGTAATTGGCGTGAAAGCCGCATGCGGTAGCGCCGCCGTCTTGGTACCACGATGCGAGGCTCTGCCTGTAGACGGTCAGCCGGCCGGCCGGCTTGCGCGCCCAGTCGTTGCGCCGGTCACCGGCGAAGCGAACGCGTAGCCGGTGCTGCCCGAGCCCAGCGGCGACGTAGTGAAGGTCGAAGCCGCCCCGGCGCCCGATGCGCGCGGCGGTCAGCGTCCGCCACCCATGACCGCGGTGGCCTTCAAGACGGACCCGGCGTCCGTCCGCGGCCGGCAGCAGGTTGCCGCGCACATCGACCGCTCGGCCGTCAAGCGCGCCGATCGAACGGGACGGCACCCGCAGCGCAGCGGCGACGGCGACGTGCTCGGAGGCGCTCGGCGCAATCGAGTCGGCAGCGGCGGCCGTGGCGGCACTGGAGACGCGCACGAACCCCGACTCGCGAAGCGGGGCGGCCAGTTGGAGGCCACCGCTCGAGAGCACCCTGCTCGAGGTCAGGGCGCGCCAGCTTGTGGCGCCCGGTGCAGCGAACTCGAGCCACAGCGTCCGACCGGCCGCTGTACTGGAAGTCGTGCCCGTGACGGTCACGTTGTGGCCGTAGGTGATGCGGCGCTGCCTTATGACGACGTGCAATGTGCTGGACGTCGGCGCTTTTGCCGCGGCGGATGACGATGGATGCGGCACGGAGGTGAGCGCTACCGCCGTGGCCGGGATTATCAGCATGAGAGCGCCCGCGCCTGCGTAGATCAGACGCGCCTTGCGCGATTTGACACTGGGCCTCATCTCGAGGTCCTCCGTTCCCTACTCGACCGGGCGCCTACGGGGTTAGCTGTCGGGCTCGCGACTGCGAGCAGCGCACCTCTAGTAGGCTGGTTTGCAGTCGCTACGGCTGCCGCCGGTATGCGCCGGGCAGCCGATTCGCCCCAGCCGAGCGGAAACTCCACGCTCAGCGGTGGTTCCCCCGTTCGCCCCCGCACCGGGCAGGAACGACTCGGCAGGTCGAATCACAAGCCATCAAGGCTCGCAGCCTCGCGGTGGTGATTGTGTGACATCGGTCACACCACGGGCTGCTGTGGAGGCTGACGCTTCGGATTGGTTTCGGACGATTCGGCAGGGCTGGGGTGGACACGGGACGTCGCCCGCAATTCGCTCGCCGCCTGCAAGAATCTCGCTCGTGGGCAATCCTGACCGGCTGAGCGGCCTCGACAGCTCGTTTCTGCACCTGGAGAGCGATGTGGCGCACATGCATGTGGCAGGCTGTGCGGTGTTCGAGGGAGCCGCCCCCGCGTACGAGGTTCTGGTGGATCAGATCGTCTCGCGGCTTCATCTAGTTCCCCGCTATCGACAGCGGCTCGCGTTCGTACCCTTCGGTCAGGGACGGCCGGTGTGGGTCGATGACCCGCACTTCAACGTGAGCTACCACGTGCGCCACACAGCGCTCCCGCGGCCCGGCGACGACGAGGAACTCAAGCGGCTGACCGGGCGCGTGTTCTCTCAAGCGCTTGACCGCACGCGGCCACTGTGGGAGCTGTGGCTCGTCGAGGGCCTCGCGGACGATCGCTTCGCACTGCTGTCAAAGACGCATCATGCGCTCGTGGACGGAATTTCCGGCGTTGACATCGCGACTGTCCTGTTCGACTCCAGTCCCGATCCGATGCCAGTCGCGCCTCCGGAGCACGCGTGGATCTCCCGGCCGATGCCGACCGATGCCCAGCTCCTGGCCGACGCCTTGCTCGAGCGCACCACTGTCCCCAATGAAATCGTCCGCGGTGCGCGGTCGACGTTGCGCGGGCCGCGCCAGGTGGTCTCGCGGTTGGGAGATGCGCTCGCCGGCGTCAGCGCATTGGCGCGGGTCGGCCTGGCGGCCCCGCCCAGTCCGTTCAATATCCGCATCGGGCCCCACCGCCGGTTTACCTGGGTTCAGGGTGAGCTCCGAGAGTTCAAGCAGATCAAGAACGCGCTCGGAGGAACCGTCAACGACGTTGTGCTGGCGGTCGTGGCGGGGGCGCTCGGACGCTACATGCGTTTACACGGCCACTCGACGGACGGAGTCGTGCTCAGGGCGATGGTGCCGGTGTCCGTGCGCGCCGACGTCGAACGGGGCGCGCTAGGCAACCGGGTGGCGGCGATGTGGGCCCCCCTCCCGGTAGGGGTTACGGATCCGGTCGAGCGGCTATGGGAGATCAGCGACGCGATGGAGGGGATCAAGGATTCCGGGCAGGCGGTGGGCGCGGCAGTGCTCACCGAGCTGACCGGCTTCGCGCCGCCGACGATCATGGCGCAGGCAGCGCGCCTGCAGGCCCGCCAACGTCTCTTCAACCTCGTTGTCACCAACGTCCCCGGCCCCCAGTTCCCGCTGTATGTGTTGGGCCGCGAGCTCAGCGCACTGTTTCCGATGGTCCCGCTGGCGGAGAACACCGCGCTCGGAATCGCAATCATCAGCTACAACGGGCAGCTCAACTTCGGTCTGACCGCTGATTACGATGCGCTCGCCGACGTGGAGACACTCGCCGAGGAGCTGCGTGCGTCGATCGAGGAGCTGGTCGCGGCGGCCGGTGGGCCGAACGGCGATCGTGGCGAGCGCGACACACGCCGGACGGGCAGCCGCGCCGTTCGCGTGGTGGAGTGATCTGAGCCGGCCTCGCCCGCATAGCCGCGACCGCACCGTCCGCGTACTGGAACGCGTGATCGTCGTGGTGGCCTCGCTGGCGCTGGCGATCGGACTGATCATCCTCTTGTCGGGCTACTTCGCGGGCCGCGATCAAGCAGGGATCTCGAGCGCCGCGCAAGGGCCGGGGATCGTCTTCCGCGACCAGGGCGATGCTCGCCTACGCTCTGGTGAGCTGCGCGCGCCGTATGACTCGAACCCGCCGACCAGCGGAGCCCATGTCTCCGCGCCGGTGCTCCGCGACAGCGCTACGCTGAACGACGATCAGCTGCTCCAGGCGCTCTCCCTGGGGAACGTGGTGATGATCTACGGCTCGCGCATGCCCCCACCTGGCCTGCCCGCGCTGGCCCGCGAGGTAGCGGGGCCCTTTACGCCGGCCCTAGAAGCCTCAGGACAAGCCGTAATCCTCGCTCGGCGGCCGGAGACTCCGGGAGTGATCGGGCTGGCCTGGGCTCACATGGTGCGAGTGCGCCTCCCCGCTGATCCCGTGCTGCGACAGTTCGCCCAATTCTGGCTCGGCCGTGGCGCCCCGAGTCGCTGATCCCCCGGCTATCGCCGCGCGGACGCGATGCTCACCTGACTGCGATCGTCATTCGTGTCAGCACACAGAGCCGACCCTCGTCGTCGCTGCTCTCCACCTCCCACACCCACGTAGTGCGACCGCGATGCTTCCGGATCGCCACGGCATGGATGCTTCCCGCCGTGATCGGGCGCAGAAAGCTCGTCTGGTTGGACAGTCCCATCGCGACTTTCCCGTCCCCGAACACGCCGAAGCTCGTGCCCCAGGACGCGAGCGCCTCGGCGATCGAGGCGTAAACGCCGCCGTGCACCAGTCCTGCCGGCTGCTTGAGCTCGTCGCGGACGACCACCTGACCGCGCACGATCTCGTCGGACAGCTCGGTGATCTCGAGACCGTACAGGCCGTCAAATCCCTCCATTTCGCGGGTTGGAAGCTCTAGGCGCACCGGCGCGGCACACTACCTCACCGCGACATCATCATTCGAGTCAGCCCTTCTCTACGCTAGGACCCTCGATGGCCTCACTCGAGAGCCTCCCCGCCGACCAGCGTGCCGTGCTTCAGCTCGTGCTGCAACGGCACCACAGCTATGACGACATCGCGGGCCTGCTGAGGATCGACCCGGCAGCCGTCCGCGATCGCGCTCATACCGCGGTCGATGCGCTCGGGCCCCAGACCGGGGTACCGGACGAGCAGCGGATACTGATATCGGACTACCTGCTCGGTCAGCTGTCTCCTGGCCAGAGCGAGGAGGCCCGCGGTCGGCTGGCCGAGAGTGCCAGCGAGCGCGCCTGGGCACGGGTGGTGGCGTCCCAGCTGGCCCCACTGGCGAGCGGGCCGCTGCCGGAGATTCCCGTCGAGGGCTCCGCGGCCGCCCCGGTCAAGGGCCCCCCCACCCCCCCGGAGGGCCGCTCCACCCCCCCGGAGCCCGCAGCACCGCTCGCCGGCGAGCACCCGCGCTCGCGGGTAGGCGGCGCGATTCTGCTTGTGGCAGGGGTGCTGGTCGCGATCGGCTCGGTGATCGCTGCAGTCCTGGTCCTCAGCGACGGGTCCAGCAGCAAGCACAGCTCGAGTGCGAGCCGGACAGCCGTCGCGTCCACTCCGTCCACGGCGACGACGACCTCGACGTCGAGCACCGCGAGCACGTCTGCACATGTTGTCGCGCAGATCAATCTCAATCCCCCTGACACTCAGAGCAAGGCCGCCGGGATTGCGGATGTACTCAGACAGGGCACCGTCAGGGGGCTCGCGATCGCCGCGCAAGGACTTACACCAAACGCCAAGCATCCCCCGAACGCCTACGCGGTCTGGCTCTACAACTCCGCGCGCGACAACCACATTCTGGGCTTCGTGAATCCCGGCGTCGGCTCCAACGGCCGTCTCCAGACGGCCGGCGCGCTGCCTTCCAACGCGGGCCGTTATAAGCAGCTGATCGTCACGCTTGAGACCCAGGCGAATCCTCACGCTCCCGGCAAAGTCGTCCTCGAGGGTTCCCTAAACCTCGGATGAGCCGGCGGCTCTCAGTTCGCGGCGCGCAGCCCGCCGAAAAACTTCCGCTTAGCCGGAAGTTTTCGTAGGTTGGGGTTGTTGGACCCTGTTGCGGCTGGGGTTTTGCCGCTTGGGAGGGGTGGTTGCTTGGCTACGCGGGTTTGATGTTGATCAGCGCGTAGGCGTCGGCTTGGAGCTCGGTCGGGGTGGTGAGACGGGTGAAGGTGTGTTGGCTTGTGCCGATTCGGATGGTGTTGCGACAGAGGGTGGCGAGGTCGCTGAGCAGGTCTTCGAGGCTGTGGGCGGGATGGCCGTCGGGGGTGCGGGCGCTGCCGGCCTTGGCGATCGCGTCGGGGGAGCGGCGGGCCGGCGCGACGGGGTCGGCGGGCGCGATCGGGGTGTCGTCGCAGAACAGCATCGGCGCGAGCCGGCGGGCGAGCTCGAACTGGACGTAGCAGGCGAGCATGCAGAGGAACACGTGCGCGCGGACGCGATCCTCGAGTCGGTGGTGCACGGGTCGGATCTCGAGCGTGGTCTTCATCTCTCGGAAGCAGCGCTCGTTGACTTTGAGTTGCTTGTAGGCGCGCGCGACCGCGGCCGAACCGATCCGCGAGGCTGGTTCTTGGGTGCGTAGCACGTAGATCCCGTCCAGCAGCGCCTCCTCGTCGATCTGCGCTTGGTTGCGCTCGTAGCCGAAGCTGGCGTCTGAGATCTGCAGAGTGAAGTGCTTGGCCATCTTGCGCTTGTTGACCACCCGGCCGGCGCGCTCGCCGATCTTCCCCGCGCTCGCGTTGCGAAGCGTTCCGCGCTCACCCTCGACCATCTGCCTTACCTTCTCCAGGTCTCGCTCGGTCAGCCTCAAAAGCTCCTGGCGTTTGCGGGCGCGCTCGGCCGCGACCGCCGGGTTCCGGCACACGATCAGCCGCTCTGCGGGGAACTCGGGGGATGAGACCTCGCACAGCCCTTGCTCGTCAAACAGCGAGAGCTGAAAGCCGGGGCGACTGTCAGCTTCTGGATCTGCGGGGCGCGCAGCGAGGTGATGAACCCGACTCCCTGCTCCTTGAGAACCTTGGTCCTGGCCTCGGTGATCATCCCGCGGTCCCCGACGAACACGACGTGCTCGATCCCGAACGTGTCCTTGACCCGCTCGACCGCCGCTAACAGCGTGGTCGGGTCCCCGGTGTTGCCCTTGTGCACCTCGATCGAGAACGGCTGGCCTTCCGGCGCGCAGCACAGCCCGTAGCTGATCTGTGGCTTGCCCGGCTTGCCGTCACGCGAGTAGCCGACCGCGCCCAGCTCGCAGTGGCGGCCCTCCAGGTAGCTAGAGGACAGGTCATAGAGCACGAACCCCTCCCCGTGCAGGTGCCGGCGGGCGAGCGCTTTCTCGACACGCTCTTGGCGCTCCAGCAGCCAATCCATCGCGGCCAACAACTCGGCTTCGGTGACCTCGCCGAGCGAGAGCTCTTCGGCGAGCGTGGTCTGCCCGATCAGCCGCGTCATCGACAGCTTCGAGCACGCACACAAAAGCCGCTGGACGATCATCGCCACCACCAGGTCGCGCTCGCGGCAACGCTCGCGGCTGATCAGCCGCTCCAGATCGAGATCGCGCAACACGCCGAGCACCGCGGCGACGTGCCCGTGCGGCAGCGACCGCACGATCTCGAAATCATCCGTTGCCAGCATCAACACCTCGCCCGCGAGCGAGCGGCGCAACGCCTCCAGCGCCTCGGGCGGCAGGTGCGAGACGTTCCCGAGGTTCTCATGCTTGACCTTGCCACCCTCGCGGTAGGAGCGCCGCAGCACGTGCGACACGTACTCACGATCTTTGTACCGCGTCTTGCTTGTGGCTACATGAACCGCGCCACCCGACCGTCTAGGCACAGGCAGAGAATAGCTGATCCCAGCCGTCCACACAACAATTCTTTGGCTACATCAACCAGTCACAAGAAGCCCGATCGCCCGCGAACACAGGCGATCGCGCCTCAAGACCTCGAAAACTTCCGTCTAGACCGAAGCGGCCGTGAGCTCTCCGGAGCCCGCCCCGTCGGCAAAGGATGCGTGGTCGCGGTCGGTCTGATTTGAGTAGGCGACGGCGAACTCAGCGACCGCGCGGTCAAAGGCGTCTGAGCGTCCGAGGTACGCACTGATCGCGACCCGGTCACCTGAGCGAGCATGACCGCCGGCCAGCGCCTCCCCGCAGGCACCCGCATACTGCGTCAGCTCCTCCGGTGACAGTCTGTCGATCGAAACGGAGCGTTTCATGTCGCGCAGCTGGCGGACGTAGTAGTCGCGTCGCTCGATACGGGTCCATCCGAGGAAGATGTCGCTGGCGGCCTGCGTCAGCCGCTGCCCGGCCACGACGCGCTGCCCGTGGTTGCGGTAACGGCTCCGGCCGGCAAACGGCTCGAGCACCGAGGCTTGCGCCTCTTTGACCTGGAGGAACAGCGGGTCGCGGTCAGAATCGCCGCACAGCAGCACGATCGCGTCATCCGTCCCGACGCTGCCCACACCGACCACTTTGCGCGCCCAATCCACGGGGCGGTAGCGCTCGAGCACCGCGCGCGTCTCATCGGCAAGCGATCTGCGATACCGGCGCACCACGACCGGCGCATCGACACTCGCACCACGCTCGGGCAGATGCTCGATCAACGGTGGCGAGTCGACGATGCGGCGCTGTCCGTCGATGACCGCGGTCAGCTTGTCGAGCGCTCCGAGGCTGGTCTTCGCGCGCGCCTTGCGCACGTCGGACTCGAGCTTGCGGGCCTCACGGGCCTGCGTCTTGCGCATCAGCGCGACCAGCTCATCCACGTCGAGCCGTGAATACCAGACCTGCAGGTGTCCTATCTGCGCGAGCTCCGCGATCCGGGTCCGGTACGCCGTGGCTGCCGCACGCGCTGCACGCTTGCAGGACTGCGCCGCAAACCCGCGCGTGCGCGCCGCCACGACCACGCTCGCAGCCAACCGCTTCACGTCCCACTCAAACGGCGCCGGCAAGGTCTCGTCGAAGTCATTGACGTCGAATACGAGCCGGCGCTAAGGCGTGGCATAGATCCCGAAGTTCAACAGGTGGGCATCGCCGCATGCCTGTACTCGCAGGCCGCTCACCGGGGTGCGCGCGAGGTCCTCGGCCATCACGGCGGCCGCCCCGCGAAAGAACGTAAACGGCGACTCGATCATCCGCTCGTGGCGGATCGGCACCAGCTCCGGGACGCGTTCTGCCTCCTGCTCCCGAAGGATGACCACGGGGTCGCGGCGACCTGGCGACGGCTTCCACACGGCGTGACTTGATCGCGGAACCTGTGCGCGCAGCGCGCGGGCTTGGTCTCTGCGGATCCCAGGTTCAGACCAAGCCATATCCGATCCTCAACAATAGTAGGACTTTGGTAGCTGCGTGCAGGAGTTCTGTGGGGGTGCGGCGAATGCTGTGTTATGGGCAGCACCGTGATGGAGCGCGAGGACGAGGCGGCGGGCGTGGTCGTGGTTGCTCCGGAGGTCAAGGAGCGTTTGGCGGCGTTTATGGCAGATGTTGCTCAGGGCTTGGGCCGCTCCGAGCAGCGTTGTTGCGCGGAGCGGTACGCGCGGGGGCTGTTGGAGGCCGGGCAGCGCAAGTCGCTTGAGCCGCTCGTCTCCAGGCTTGGAGAGGACGGCGACTATGAGGCGCTGCAGCACTTCTTGGCCGACAGCCCGTGGGATCCGGTGGTGATCCAGCAGGCGGTCGCCGAGCGGGTCGTTCCCGAGATCGGGGTCGAGGCGTGGGTGATCGATGACACCGGGATTCCGAAGGACGGCAAGCATTCGCCGGGGGTCAAGCGCCAGTACTCCGGGACGCTAGGGAAGATCGGTAACTGTCAGATCGCGGTGTCGGTGCACGCGGTCGGCGAGCAGGGGACGGTGCCGCTTGACTGGGCGCTGTATCTGCCGGAGGAGTGGTGCTCGGATCTTGAGCGTCGTCGCAAGGCGAAGATCCCCGACGACGTTGAGTTTCAGACCAAGCCCGAGCTGGCTGGGGGGTTGATCGTGCGGGCCGCGGGCTGGGAGATTCCGAGGGCGCCGGTGCTTGGCGATGAGGCGTACGGCAAGAACACCGAGCTGCGCGCGCGTCTTCACGAGTGCGGGTTCGAGTATCTGCTCAGCATCAACTCAGACGCCCGTGTGTATGAGCCGAACACGGTCTTCAGCGTGCCCGCGCGCAAGCCAGGCTCGCGCGGGCCGGCGCCCAGCGCGCTGGTCGCCGACCGCGAACCGCGCCAGCTCACCGAGCTCGCCGCATCACTCAGACCGCAGGATTTCCAGACGCTCGTCTACACGACTCGCGACGGCGAGGAGGTTCACTCTCGGTTCGCGATGCTGCGGGTGATCGCTGCGCACCCCGTCGAGCGGGACCGCGGTCAGCCGCGCGAGGAATGGCTGGTCATCGAATGGCCCGAAGGCGACGAGCAGCCCAGCGACTACTGGATCTCCAACCTGCCCGCGGACACGACGCCCGAGCGGCTCGCGCGGTTGGCGCGATTACGCTGGATGATCGAGCTGGACTACCGCCAGCTCAAGGGCGAGCTCGGGCTGGATCACTACGAGGGCCGCAGTTACCTCGGGTTCCATCACCACTGCGCGATCGTCACCGCCGCTCACGGCTTCCTGACCCTGGAGCGGCAGAACCCAAATCGCCAGCGGCCGGCCTGACCCTCCCACAGGCAGTCCACCTGTTCCAGCCCCTCCTGCGCTGCTGGACCGGCCGCTGCTCCACCTGCCAACAGACGATCGACCTCGCCAACTTACCCCTCCGCCGCCCACCACAACGCGAGTGACCACCTACCAAAGTACTAATAGGTGCTTGTGGACGTTCGATGCGCACACAACCTACTCGGCGGGGAGTGATAACCAGATCCTTTGGCGATGCCGCGAGACGTTGCCGTGTGACCATCTCTGCTCACGCGCAACGACCCCCCAGTTGGCAAAGTCGAGCTCGGCGAACTGGGGGTTGGCACGGTCGGGCTTCGAGCGCGTCGGCGGTGAGTTCCCGGCCGAGTTCGACCATCGGGGCCGTGCTAGTCACGGGCGGCGGCGTAGCCTCGTCAGGACCTCGCGGCTTGGGTCCTGGTCGCGCTGGTCGCGCAGGAACTGGATGCTTACGAGGATTGCCTGCTTGACTTCGTCGCGGAGCGCTCGGGCTGCGGTCGTGTCGTCATAGCGGGTACCAAAGCGAGTGGCGTCGATCGGGTCGCCGAACCAGAAATAGAGGCGCTCCGGGCGGGGGATCGGCGTCGGCCCCACGCCGCGCACGATCGATGGTGTCGGGAAGCCTATGAGCCTCTCGTAAAGACGGGCTAAGTGCCCGTAGATCGGCGTGTTCTGGTCGATGATCACGTCGAGCATGCTGTCGGCCCCCACCGCCGCGAACGGGACGATCGGATAGCCGTGCTCGATCGCGAGCCTGGCGAGGCCGATGCGCTCCCTCCACAGGAGCTGGTACTCCTGGCCGCGTCGCTTGTTGACCTCGCGCGAGCCGCCGGGGAAGACCAGGATCGTTTGCCGGTCGCGCATCAGGGCCCGGACGTTGTCACGGGTGCCGCGCACCATCCCGCCCACGGCCAGGAGATCGCGCCAGATCGGAACCGCGTAGTGGACGTGCTCGCCAAGGCCACGGACGGCGAGCCGGCGTTGCTTCCAGATCTCGGCGATCCTGAACGGCAGGTCCAGGAAGCCGTAGATGGTGTGATTGCCGACGAGGCCCTGCGAGAAGTGGGCCGCGAATGGGGCCCTGATTCCGATGGAGACGGCGCGTCGCTGCCCGTGGACCCTTCGCTCGACCGTCAGGCCGAGGTGAGTCATGCGACCCGTTGGGGGCGTCTCGTCCACGTCAGGCCGCCTGGTGGCTCGGGCGATGAGCTCGAGGCGACGCCCGACGATGGGAGCGCTCGAACCGGTCCCGAGGCCGCGGCTCACCGGATTCGCCGTGCAGTGCTCGGGTCATCGTCCCCGAGCTCGCCTCCGTCACTGGTGCCAGCGCCTGCTGTACGAGGACACCGCGACAAGACTCCGCGGGTTCTCTCGCGGCGCTTCCGAAGGTCCTCGTCACAAGCGTCCCGCTGCATGTCTGACGAACGATCACGCAAACTGTGTGACGACGGCTCACCTGCTTGGACGTGACCATGCCAGCCGATGACCCGCTCTTCTATCGCGCGGGTCGCACTACGGAGTACTTACCGACGAGGAATTCCAGCGCGAAGGACAAGGCAGCCGCCTAGGAGCGGCGCGAGCTGAACTCGGAGCAGGCGGACGGTAGCCCGTCCGCCTGCTTTCCGTCGGACATCGGACAGCGAAAGGACACAGGATGAGCGTCAGCCAGAACAAACACGCATCGAAAGCCTCCGCCGAGACAGGAGCTGCCGCGGCCTCTAGGCCTGCGATGCCGCAAAGCGCGACGGCGCCGTCGCCGTTCACGCCGATCGCCAACTACGGCTTCCTTTCTAACTGCCACACGGGTGCGCTCGTGGCCCCGGACGGCACGGTCGACTGGTTGTGCGTGCCGCGGTTTGACTCGCCCAGCGTGTTCGGCGCGCTGCTCGACCGCGGCGCAGGCAGTTTCCGCTTCGGTCCATTCGGGATCACTGTCCCCAGTGACAGGATCTATGAACCTGGGACGAACTCGCTCGTCACGTCATGGAAGACCCCAACGGGCTGGGTCGTCGTTCGTGACGCGCTGACGATGGGCCCACGCCGCGGCCCGGATACGATCACGCCGCACACCAGACCGCCCGCCGACGAGGATGCCGACCACGCGCTCGTGCGGACCGCCACGTGCACCGGCGGGACGGTCGAGATCGATCTGCTGTGCGAGCCCGCGTTTGATTATGGACGCGTGCCCGGGGCATGGACGCTGAGCGCAGATGAGCACCGAGCAGAAGCGACAGGGGGCGATCAGACAATCCAGCTCCAGACCGACATGCTCCTCGGCATTGAAGGCGGCCGGGCTCGAGCGCGCCACGTCCTGCGCGCCGGTGAGACGGTCTACTGCGCGCTGGTCTGGAGCGAGCACGCACGTATCCCCAACAATGCCGAGGCGGCCGTCGAGCAGCTTGACGCCACGATGGGGTTCTGGCGGGACTGGCTCGCGCGGGCGGTGATCCCCGACCACGAACTCGGCCCACTGATCCAGCGCTCGGCCCTGGCGATCAAGGGGCTCACGTACATGCCGACCGGGGCGGCGGTCGCAGCGCTCACTACCTCGCTGCCGGAGACGCCTGGGGGAGAGCGAAATTGGGATTACCGTTACACCTGGATTCGGGACTCGACCTTCCTGCTGCGTGCGCTGCACTACCTGCTCCTCGACTGGGAGGCCGACGAGTTCATGCAGTTCATGGCCGACCTGGACCGCAACGACGACGGCGGACTGCAGATCATGTACGGGATCGATGGTCGCCGGGATCTGGCTGAATCTGTGCGCGAGGACCTATCGGGCTACAACGGCGCCCGTCCCGTTCGGGTCGGGAACGCCGCCTTCGACCAGCGGCAGAACGACGTCTTCGGAGCCGCGCTCGACACGATCCTGCTGCATAGCCGCCACAGCCAGCGGATTCCGCGGCGCCTGTGGCCCCTCGTCCAAGCCCAGGCCGAGTGCGCCAACGCGGTGTGGCGGCAACCTGACCAGGGCATCTGGGAAGCACGGGGCGAGCCGCGGCACTACGTCTCGTCAAAGCTGATGTGCTGGGTCGCGCTCGACCGCGCAACGCAACTTGCGAACATACGCGGAGACGCCGAGCTTGCCGCCAGCTGGGCGCAGACGGCCTCGGAGATCAAATCCGACATCCTCGAGCACGGGCTCGACAAGCGTGGGGTGCTGCGCCAGCATTACGAGACCGACGCGCTCGACGCTTCGACGCTCCTGGCAGCGATCTTCGGGTTCCTGCCGGCCGGCGACCCACGACTGCGTGCAACCGTGCTAGCGATCGCAGACGAGCTGAGCGAGAACGGATTCGTGCTTCGCTACCGCACAGAACAGACCGACGACGGGCTGTCCGGCAAGGAGGGGACTTTCGTCATCTGCTCCTTCTGGCTCGTCTCGGCGCTGGCCATCGTCGGCGAGATGCAGCGGGCACGAGACCTGATGGAGCGGCTCACTAAGGCTGCCTCCCCGCTGGGGCTGTACGCCGAGGAGTACGACGTCGAAACCGGCCGACACCTGGGCAACTTCCCGCAGGCCTTCTCCCATCTCGCGCTCGTCGAGGCTGCTGCACGCATCATCGTTGCCGAGGGCCTAGCCGAAGTCGGGGGCTGAGCTCGAACGGGCGCGGCCGCCCGCGAATATGGAACGAGCCACCTCGGCCATGGCCGTCGGTGACGCGTTCCCGCCCCCATGAAAGCCTGGAGGGGCGCCGGCGGATTGCGTGGTTGGTGCGCCGGTCGCGCCCCCGGCCCGGCTACTGGCGCTTTTGAGACACGTGCTCGCGCGCCTGCGCGATCCGTTCACGAGCCTGTGCGTCCCGCTCCGCAGCCTGCGTCTCGGCATTGCGGGCGGCTGCTTCCAGATGGTCCTCCGCCTTCTCGAGACGCGCCTCGGGCACCGCGGTGTGCTCCTTGAAGGAAGTCTCGGCTTTCCGAGCGGCCGCTTCGAGATGGTCCTCGGCCTTCGTGAGATGCTCGAGTGCGGCTTCGCCGAGCTCGGTGAGCGCCAGCGGCCAGAGGGACGGCGAGCCGACGCTGCTCGTCGACAACTTGCGCGCAGCGGTACCTGCTCCGGGGTCGGGGTGTCGTTCTGGTCGCCGACGCAGGCGACGTGGACGATATGCTGAGCGCGTTTGCGCTCGGTGACGCGCAGGTTTACGCGCAGGACCTTTAGTGCAGAAGACCTCGCGCTAGTGAAGGTGGCATCGAGTGAGGCACCGGCAGCCGCATCCGCGCCACCAGGGCTAGGCGAGGCGGCAGTCCAGCAGGTCTACCGAGCGGTGGCGGGCGCGTTGGCGCTTGCCGAGTTGCCGACAGACCGGCCGTCGGTTGCTATTCGCCGCGGTGGAGTAGCCGAGAGGTGAGGCCGCGGTTGGGGTCCTGGTCACGCTCGTCTCGCAGGAACTGGATCCCGGTCAGGATGGCCTGCTGGGCCTCCTCGCGGAGCGCTCGCGCGGCGGCCGTGTCGTCAAAGCGAGTACCGAAGCGTCCGCTGTCGATCGGCTCTCCGAGCCAGAAATACAGGCGATCGAGTCGGGGGATCGGCGTCAGTCCAACCCCGCGCACGACCGGCGGCGTCGGGAACCCCAGGAGCTTTTCGTAGGCGCGGGCCAGCTGGCCGTATATCGGCGTGTTTTGGTCGACGATCACGTCGAGCATGTCATCGACGCCCACCGCCGCGAACGGGACGATCGGATAGCCGTGCTCGATCGCGAGCCTGGCGAAGCCGATGCGCTCTCGCCACAGCAGCTGGTACTGCTGGCCGCGTCGCTTGTTGACCTCGCGCGACCCGCCGGGGAAGACCAGGATCGTTTGCCGGTCGCGCATCAGGGCCCGGACGTTGTCACGGGTGCCGCGCACCATCCCGCCCTTGGCCAGGAGATCGCGCCAGAGCGGAACCGTGTAGTGCGCGTGCTCCCCCAGACCCCGGATGGCAAGCCGGCGGCGCTTCCAGATCTCGGCCATCATGAACGGCAGGTCCAGGAAGCCGTAGATGGTGTGATTTCCGACGAGCAGCGAGCCATCAGCGGGCAAGTTGTTGAGCCCGTGAAGCTTCGGCTGGCAGATCCTGAGGAAGGGCGCGAGTAGCGACACGAGACGGTCGATCGACGCCTCAGATGGCAGGTCCGGAATCTCCACCGGGTTCGTCTTCGTCATCGTCTGTGAGCTTGACCCCCGCGGGGGTGAGTGGTCGTCACGCAGTCTGGATGATTCATCGCGACCTGGGCGAAGAACGCGGTCTTGCCGTGCTCGCTCGCGTTCTCGGCCCGCGACTTCCATGGCGAGCTGTTCGCTGGTCTTTCCGTCAAGCAGGCTGTCGATACGGCGAAATGTGCTCATCGTCTTTCTCGCTTCGTGAGGGCGATATGGAAACCGTTGCGGTGATCGTGAACTGGCAAGCGCGGCGTCGCATCTTCACAGTTGACAGTCGGCGCCTTGCGCGCTCGCGAACCCGCCCCTAGCGTGCGACGGGCCAGTCGCCGAACCAGGGCGGGCATTGATGCTGCTTGGCCGATCTAACGAGTGCGCGGCGCTCGACGAACGGTTGGATGTGGTCCGAGGTGGGCAGAGTCGCGTGCTCGTATTGCGCGGCGAGCCTGGGGTCGGCAAGACGGCGCTGCTCGAGCATGCGGTCGACGCGGCGTCGGGCTTTCGGATCGTCCGGGCTTTCGGCGTCGAGGCGGAGATGGAGCTGCCATTCGCAGCGCTTCAGACCCTGTGTGCGCCGATGCTCGATCGGCTCGACCGGCTGCCTGAGCCGCAGCGCGCAGCGATCGGCACAGCGTTTGGTTTGAGGGGCGGCGTCCCGCCCGAGCAGCTGCTGGTCGGTCTCGCTGCTTTGAGCCTGCTCGCGGATGCCTCGCGGGAACAGTCCTTGCTGTGCGTGATCGACGACGCACAGTGGCTCGATCGCGCCTCGGCGCAGGCGCTTGCGTTCGTCGCGCGTCGGTTGCTGGCTGATCCGGTGGCCGTCCTGTTCGCAACCCGGGGGCCGAGCCAGGAGCTGGCCGGGCTTCCGGAGTTGTCGCTGCAGGGCCTGGACGACGACGCCGCCGCGCGGGCGCTGCTCGCGTGGGTGATCGCCGGGCCGCTCGATGAGCGGGTGCGCGACCGGGTCGTGACCGAGACGCGGGGGAATCCGCTCGCGCTGCTCGAGCTGCCGCGCGGCCGGACGCCGGCAGAGTTGGCGCTCGGATTCGGGGTGCCGACGCGGTGCCGCTCTCGGGACGGATCGAGGATCACTACCGGCAGCGAATCGACGAGCTGCCGGAGGAGACACAACGGCTGTTGCTGATCGCAGCACTCGCGCCGCTAGGCGAACCGGGGCGAGTGCGGCGAGCGGGCAAGCTGCTCGGTGTTAGCGCCGGCGCGGAGCAACCCGCCGTGATGGCGGGCCTCCTAGAGGCGAACCTCCAGTTCCACCGCCCGTTGGTGCGGTCTGCGGTGTCTCGTGGGGCCATGGCGGAGCAGCGGCGGTGCGTCCATCTCGCGCTTGCGGAAGTGACTGACCCCGAGGCCGACCCCGACCACCGCGCATGGCATCGTGCCCAGGCGGCCACCGGACCGGACGAGAATGTCGCCGAGGAGCTTGAACGCTCAGCTGGCCGGGCGCAGCAACGCGGCGGTCGTGCCGCAGCCGCTGCCCTGCTCGAGCGTTCTGCGGAGCTGACGCCGGAGCCGCAGCGGAGGGCGCTGCGGTTGTTGCTCGCTGCGCATGCGCAGCTGATGGCAGGGGCCACCGACCGGGCGCAGGCGCTGTTGGACCAGAGCCTGCCGGACCTGGGCGACGCGCCGTTGCGCGCTCAGGCGATGCGAATGCAGGGCGTAATCCGGTTCTCCGATGGCCGCGGCGGCGAGACGCCGTCGCTGCTGTTCCGGGATGGGTCTGAAGGACACGGATCCACGACTCGCGCGCGAGGTTCTGATGGAGGCGTTCCAGGCAGCGATGTGGGCCGGCCGCCTGACCAGTGGCACCACGCCGCTCGCCGTCGCCCAATCCGCGCGGGAGCTGCCCGGTCCTGACGGGGACGATCACGTCGGGAGCCTGCTGTTGACCGCCTACACGCGGCGGCTGACCGACAGCTACCCGAGCGCGGTCGAGGGGTGGCGGCGCGCGATCGCGGCCTCCGTCGATGAGCTCCGCGGACAGCCGGAGCTGAAGTGGGACGGGCTGGTGTGGAACGCGACCGGTGAGCTGCTCGACTTCGAGGCCCATTACGCAACCGCACGGGAGTGGGCGCTGGTGTCGCGCGAGCGGGGTGCGCTCGCGACGCTGCCGGGCGCCCTGAGCGCGCTGGCGTGGTGCGAGGTGCTCGCCGGGCGGATCGAGGCCGCCGAGGCCCTCGTACTAGAGGCCGAGGGCATCGCCCGCGCGACCGGAGCACCGGCAACTCCCGGGGCGAGCGAGATCCTCAAGCTGGGGATCCTCTCCTGGCGCGGCGACGAGCCAAGGTCAGGCCCGTCGCCGACGGCGTCGCGGCCGAGGCGGTCGCCCGCGGCCAAGGGCTCGGAATGACGATCGTCGAGTACCTACTCACGATCCTCGAACTGGGCCTCGGGCGCTACGAGGAGGCGCGCCTGCACGCGCTGCGGGTCTTCGAGGAGGACGTGCTCTGGTTCGGGACATACGCGCTCGCCGACGCGGTCGAGGCGACGGCGCGCAGCGGCGACGCGGACGGCGCGGAGGCCGCGCGGGAGCGCCTCCGCGAACGCGCACAGGCGACCCGCACGCCGTGGGCACTCGGGCTGCTGGCGCGCGCAGACGCGATGCTCGCCTCCGACGACAGGCCTGAGACCGTCTATCGCGAATCGCTCGACCACCTCGGACACTCCGGCCTGGCGACCGAGTTGGCGCGCACGCATCTGCTCTACGGCGAATGGCTGCGGCGATTGCGCCGACGCCGCGACGCACGCGTACACCTGCGAGCCGCCCACCAGATGTTCGGAGCGATGGGAGCGGCCGCGTTCGCGCACCGCGCGCGGGTCGAGCTGCTCGCCACGGGCGAACACGCGCGGGTACGAGCACCCGAGACCCGCGATCAGCTCACCCCGCAGGAACAGCAGATCCCCCGGCTCGCCGCCGAGGGCGAGTCCAACGCTCAGATCGCGGCCCAGCTGTTCATCAGCCCGCACACCGTCGCCTACCACCGGCACAAGGTGTTCGGAAAGCTAGACGTCCGCTCGCGCAACCAGCTGTCGCGCGCTCTCGGGGATCAGCTCGCGCCGACGCCGCCCTACGGCCTCGAGCCGCGGGCGGCGCCAACGATGATCGAGAGCTAGCTTCAGGTCAGGCAGCTGCCGAGCGCTCGCGCAGCTTCGAATCGAAGCTCGGGCGCCCCTTCGCCTTCGCGGCAGACACCAGCAACGTGATCCCGTAGGACAGCAGGTAGATGCGGAAGATCAGCGCCAGCGAGACTGCGCCGATGCCGGGCCAGGCGATCAGCACGACGCCGGCCGCGACCGTCAGCAACCCCGCGACTCCCAGCCATCCCCTGCAGCCCGTGAACGCGCCGGCCAGCTCGACCGAGCCGCCGAAGATCGCCCAGAAGCCGACGACGATGGTGAGAACCTCGGCTGTCATGCCGGGATAGACCACGGCCACGACGCCTGCCGCCACGTCGATCACCGCCAGCAGGAGCCGCAGGATGTCGCGGCCAACCGACCTCTCGATCGTGAACATCGCGAAGAGCTGGCCGATTGCGTTGGCGAAGCAGTAGATCGCAAACAGCGCGACGGCGACGCCGATGGTCACGCCGGGCCAGACGATCGCGGCGACGCCGAGGGCGGTGCCCAAGAGCCCGAGGAACACGAGGTGCCCGGGCGAGGATGTCTTCTTCAGCAGTGAGGTGAACATCAATACTCCTTTGGTTCGGGTGATCCGAGCAACTACCGCTCGGAATGTCCCGGCCAAGGTACGTCGGCACCTAGGGGGCTCGCATCTAACGAATTGATCGTCCTGACGGACCCCTTTCGCAGCAACTTGTGCGTGCGACGCAATAGCGGCCTGAAAATGCGGAGCACGTGACCGCTATTGAGGAGCCTCGGCAGCCCCGACCCCTAGTCTGCCGGTTCCTGCTTTGCCTGCGGCACGAGCGTTTCGTTGCCGGCGGCACGTGCCCTGCCCCGCGCCGAACTCATGGCCCAATCGAGCCAAGGTGCTTGGAGGCTTGTTGTTAACGGCCGGGTCGAAGCGGAGTCTCCGGCAAGCTCGACGTGCCCAGCGTACCGCTAGCAGCGCGCTCACCTGTCGCAAACTTCTTGATCGCGCGCGTCTATTAACGGACGGGATGGCTGCGGCGCCCCTCCTGCGGCCTCCCGATCTCCCTGCCACCCCCGGACCGCTGGCCAACGACGCTCGCCGGCGGCCACTTTCGGTCATTCAGTCGCTTGAGGGCAGCGCCGCCCCGGCAGTTGGCATGCGTGTGAGACCGGTCATAGGAGGACGGACGACTCCCGTAGCTTTGCAGCCAGTCCAGCATCGCCGCGATCACCAGCTCCTGCGTCCACTTCCGCTCGATCGCGCCTGGGTGGCAGCGCTCGCAGTGCCGGTAGGCGTCGCCCTTGCCGTTGCGCGGCTGGGTGTAGGCGCCGCAGCCGCGGCACACCCCCTGGTAGCGCGCCTTGACCGCCCGCGCCTTATCCCCCGTCGGGTCTAATGCGTCTACTGGGATATCCATCTAACCGGAGTAGAATCGGGCTATGTCCCCGTCCCCACTGGGTGGAGCGCATTATCCGCGATCGCTGGGCGAGTTCCAGGCGTGGTTCTCGACCGACGCCGACTGCTTGGACTACCTGGAGTGGTTGCGGTGGCCGGAGGGCTTCGTGTGCCCCGAGTGCTGTCACCCCCGGGCCTGGGAGCTGGCGGACGGTCGGTATGAGTGCCGTGAGTGCCATGAGCGGACGTCGGTGACGGCGGGGACGATCTTCGACCGCACGCGCACGCCGCTGACGGTGTGGTTCACGGCCTGCTGGCTGTTCGCCACTCAGAAGGACGGGATCTCGGCGTTGAGCTTGAAGCGCGCGCTTGAGATCGGCTCCTACCAGACGGCGTGGGCGATGCTGCACCGTGTGCGCTCGGTGCTCGTCCGTCCCGGCCGCGAGCGGCTTGAGGGCGTCGTGGAGGCCGATGAGAGCTACTTCGGCGGCGAGGAGCCGGGGCTGTCCGGCGCGAAGGGCAAGAAGGTGCTGGTGGGCGTCGCCGTCCAGCGAGTCGAGCCGAAGGGCTTCGGGCGCTGCCGAATGGTCCCACTGCCCGACGCCTCCGGGGATTCGCTGCGCGCGTTCCTGCTCGACAACGTCAAGGAGGGCGCCAAGGTGATCACCGACGGCTGGAAGTCCTACCCGCCGGCGACCCGAGATCTGTACGTCCACGAGCCGCTAGAAGGCGCGTCCGGGGCGGACGCCTCGAACCTGCTTCCTGGTGTGCACACCGTCGCCTCGCTGGCGAAGCGCTGGCTGCTGGGCACCCATCAGGGGCGGCTCGACGACGCTCACCTGGCCAGCTATCTCAACGAGCTCGTGTTCCGCTTCAACCGCCGCCGCTCGCGCAGCCGCGGGCTCGCCTTCTACCGCGTCCTGGAGCTCGCCGCCGCGCACGAACCGATCCGCTACCGCGACCTGATCCTCAATCCAGGGAGGCGCACCGCCAGGCCGCCCCTGCCGCCGACAAGCCGCGGCAAGCCCGCCAGCCTCGATCGACCCCCAGCCAACCGGCCGTGGCGGGCAGCCACACCGCTCTACTCCGGTTAGATGGATATCCCAGAATGCGTCTAAAGGGCGTTAGGTGCCGCCGACCGAGAGGAGCCCGCCGTGACCAGCAAGCCCCGCGCCGTAGCCGTCGTCCGCGTCAGCGCCCAGGGCGACCGCGCAGAGGAGCACTTCCACTCCCCCGACGTGCAGCTCGACAGCGCCAAGCGCTGGGCGCGCAAGCGCCGCGAGCGGTTCGTCGCGCACTTCCCCGAGATCGACATTTCGGGGAAGCGCCCGCTCGTCAAGCGCCCCGGCCTGCTCAAGGCCGTCGAGATGGTCGAGGCCAAGCAGGCCGACCACATCGTCGTCGCCTACTTCGACCGGCTGGTGCGGTCGCTGAAGGTGCAGCTCGAGGTGATCGAGCGCGTCGAGCAGGCGGGCGGCGAGATCTTCGCGCTTGACCACGGCAAGCTGACCAACGGGACCGCCGCCACCCGGCTGTCGACGAACATGATGGGCGCGGTGTTCCAGTACTTCGCCGAGGTGACCGGCGAGAAGGTGACGGCCGCGCAGGCCCGCGCGGTGGCGCGCGGGGTGCTGCCGAACTCGCGGATCGTGCCCGGGTACGTACGCGGCGAGGACGGTGTGCTTGCGGTCGTGCCCGAGCTGGCGCCGGTCGTGCGCGAGGTGTTCCAGCGCCGCGACCGGGGCGCCACGATCGTCGAGCTGCAGGCGTTCCTGCTCGAGCACGGGATCGAGCGGTCGGTCGCCGGCGTGGCGTCAATGCTGCGCTCGCGGATGTACCTCGGCGAGATCCACTTCGGCGAGCTGCACAACACGTGCGCCCACGAGCTGATCATCACTGATCGCGCCCTGTTTGAACGGGTGCAGCGCCGCACCGTCTCGCGCGGCCGCCAAGCCAGGTCCGAGCGGCTGCTGGCGCGCTTGGGAGTGCTGCGCTGCGGCACGTGCGGATCGCGGATGGTGATCAACAGCTACAGCGGCAACTACCGCTGCGGCGACACAAGCGCGAACCCGTGCCAGCGGCGAGCGGCGGTCAAGGCCGACCGCGTCGAGGAGATCGTGGTCGACGCCCTCCGGGCGTGCTCGGCCACGGCCGACGCGCACGGACCCGGGTCGCGCAAGCAGCAGATCCGCGCGGCGGACGAGGCGATCGAACGCGCCAACAAGGGTCTCGATGACACGATCCGCCAGCTCGGCGAGCTCGGATTGTTGGGCCGACCCGCGAGCCAGCAGACCCTGGAGAAACTGACCGAGGCCCTCGATGCCGCGCACACCGCCCGGGCCCAACTCGGCGATGGCGGCGAGAGCAGTGTCATTGGTCCTGGACGACATCGACAAGCTGCGCGAACCCGCGAAGCAGTTAGCGGCTTGGCGACGGCTGATCACCGACACCGTCCAGTCGGTCACGGTCGCGCCGGCGATGACCGCGGACGGGCACCCAAGTCGCCTCTGGGACCCTGACCGGATCGACGTCAGCTTCCTGGGCCAGCAGCTCGCGCGTGACCCGGTCGAGCGCTCGCTCGACCCGCGTGCGGTCACTTCGCGGCAACGGCAACCGCGGTAGCCCACCATGGGCCGGAGCCGTGTGTGCTTGCAAGCCACCGCGAATCGCGCCGCACGCAAGCACCTCGGCCGCTCCCGCAACCTCGGCAAAGCAGGCCCGCGCGCAGATCCCGCCAGACGGCCCCGCGGTCGTCGACACTGCGATGCCCGAGTTTGGCGAGGAGCGCGTCTCTTGCGATCGAGGCCGGCAGACCTCTCGGCGTGCGAAAGCGGGGCCGCGGATCAGGCGCGCACCCCACCCGGCTATGCACTCACGCCGCCGAAGGAAAGCGGGTGCTTTGCACCGACCGTCACGACGACCGGCGGGTCGACGAGCTGCGGGCCTCGCTCTGGCGAGAACCAGGGCGCAGCCGGATTTGGCCATGAGACCTGTCGGGAGATGAATGCGGGGCCCTGGACTGGCCTCCGGCGCCGGGTCCGCGCACCCGCGCCGGAAGAAAGGCAGGGCGTTCGAGCCGACGGTAACGCCGACATCCTGACCGGCGGGCGTCGCGAACCCGCTGGTGGCGAGATGCGGGCCCGTCCGATCTGAGCCGAGAGACCTCTCGCCCCACGAAACCTGGGCCGTGGATGCGTCGCGCCGCGCGCCGCTGCTCGTGCACGCCAACGACGGAAAGGTCTTCCGCACTGACGGTCCGGTCGACCGACGAGTCGACGTCCGCGGGGCTGCTCGAGATTGGCGAAACCCAGCTGTCGCGGGTACTGGAACGAACGCGGGCGGCGCCCCGGCTTGGCCGGGGCGCTGATCCGCAGCCGGGGGTTGCGAGCCTACGCTCGCGTGGGCCGCGCGTCGTGAGGTACGACCTTGAACGGGCACACCCCGAGCTTCGTGATCCCGGCACCGAGGCAGTGGACAACGGGGTCGGTTCCCAGGCCGTCGCAATGTCGGGCGCTCATTTCGATGGAAGTTCCGAGCTGGTGGTCGCCGGGGGGAAGCGGCGGGAGTTTTGCGAGGACGAGCGCGATCGGCCACGCCGGCCCAGTCTTCGGGAAAAAGTCACGGGCCGTGCGCACGTCCATGACGGCCTGCGTCGTGAAACGATAGGAACGCTCGTGCCCGGTGCCGGGGTCGACGACATAGGTCACCGAGCGAACCTTCGAGGTGAAGTCCTCCAGCGGTGTCGGCGCAGAGGGCGTGTAGTCGGGCGGCACCGCCTCCCAGAAGGTGTTCATGTCCCACGAGCCGGGGCCCATCGGGACGTAGAACTCACCCGTCTTCACCACGTCGCAGGCGCCTGCAAGAACGAGCTGTTGCGAGATTCCCAAGAGCTCATTGGCGTCGACTCCTTCCGGACTGACGCAGTGGTTGCCCGCGGAGCGGGGGCCCGGGTTGAAGCTCTGATCGCCGGTGCCGGGCAGTCCGCCGGCGGCTCCCCATGCCGTACCCGCGGTCAAGCTCAGCGTCGCCAGCAGCACTGCAACCAAGCAGGCGCCCGGGCGCCGCTGAAGCCTTTTGATGATCTCATGCATGCGCACTCCCTGCACGGGTTGTTATCGGGGCTGTGAGATACCTGCTCATTGATCGACCAAACCTGTGTTGGGCGTCGGCCAATTGCGGATGCGACGGTGCTGGGATTTGCCACAACGAGGCATGGCGATTCGCGGTGCGGGTAATGACAACACGCGTGCTCCTTTCCATCGATGTCACGCCTCGTGGCGATCGGGGCGGCGCTGCTCGCGACGTTCGCTGTACACGCGCTGCGCACCCGGCGCGGTTGCGCCACCGTTCAGCGTGGCGGTTGTGGTCGGCTGGCTCCCGCTCACGACGTCCGGTCGGCGAAGTCGGTCCCTGTCTGGGCCGATGCCCCAGCCGGCAGGAGGCTGATGATGAGCAGGCGCCGCGGCGAGAACGAGTGGCGCGCGGGTCACCGCCCCTTCACGATCGCGGTGGCTGTGAACCCGCAGCACTCGATCTCGCGGATCGGCGCTGCGCTCGTTCCCGTGATCCGGTCGCCGCGCAGGAGGCCGGTCGTGTCCACCGCGTCGGCCACCACCCCGATGCCGATCTGCCCGCCGCGGATCGAGTTACCGCTCGTTGTCCCGTCGCCGTCCTGGATCACGATGCCGAAGAAGCGGTTATTGGTTAGCGCGTTGCCGGCGATCTCGCAGCAGTCGGGGCTCGCGATCTGGTAGACGCCGACGTCGTTGCTCGTGATGCGGTTGTTGGTGACGGTCGTCCCGGGGAACGCCGACTCTATGACAATTCCGGCGCCCTGTATCTGTTCGATCGGGTCGGGTCCGCAGAAGGGCCCTCCGCAGATGTTGCCTGCGATGTTGTTGTCGGCGATCCGTACGACTGCGGCCGCCGAGATATCGATGCCGTACTGGAAGGACGGAAGTGTCCAGCCGCCGGCGATCACGTCGTCGGTGATCGTGACGCGCGACGGCTCGCCGCTTGCGGGGCCCGTCGCGGAGATCCCTGCGTGTTGGTAGTGGTCGACGGTGACGTGCGCGATGCGGCCGTAGGCGGTGCTTCCGTGGATGCCGCCTGACACGATGTGCGGCGGGAGGCCGTAGACGATGGCCCGGCCCGCTGCGTCCTGTGCAGAGCAGCTGCTGGGGTCAGCCTGAATCCCGGTCACTCGGGCGTCAGACAGCTGGAGGGTCGCGGCCTGGAAGACGTTGACGCCGGACACCTCGATCCCGCACGGGATCGGTCCGCGGACGGTCAGCCCTGACATCCGCACTCGGGCCCCGTTGCCGACGCGGACGATCGCCGTTACCGCCCGGCCATCCGGGAGGTGAGTGGCGTACGGCGTCAGGCTCGCCGGCGCCTTGATCGAAGTCGCGTCGGCGCCCGTGCCGCGGAGCTCGATGCTCTTGTCGATCACGACCTCCTCCACGTAGGTTCCCGGGGCCACACGGACGACGTCGCCCGGGGCGGCGGCATTGACCGCGCCCTGGACGGTCGGGAAGTCGCTCGGCACCGGCAGCGTCCTGGCGTGCGCGGGTACCGCGATCGCGAGCAGGACGCCTAGCGCCAGGAGCCCGGCTCGTCTGGCGAGGATCGTGGTCACCTCATGTCTCCGCGGGCCGCAGCGTCCGATGACATCGAGATCGCCGGCGAGACTCGCTCGTAGCTGATGCCGGCGCGGTGAAACGCTTCGCATGCAATCCCCTCCTCGGGAGCCTCGAGTACCGAGGCGAGGTAGCTATCGCCGCCGACGACAGTCGAGCTCACGTGGTGAACCTGGATGCCTTCTCGCTGCATCCCGGCGACCGCGTCCCGCACCTGGGCGGCTGAGCGGCTGAGCTCCTCTACGTCCGCGCCCGCTCGGTAATGCTCGATCAGGTAGGCCTCGGCCACGGGTAGGACGCTAGATCCGCACGACGATCCGTCGCATCGGTCATCTCCACATCAATTGGGCGCAGACTCAGGCGGAGGTCTGGTCTTCGAAGCGGGCCATCTTCGCCCCCAGCTGGGCGCGGGTACGGATCCCGAGCTTGCGGTACGCGCGGGCCAGGTTCGCCTCGACCGTCCGTCGGCTCATGAAGAGCTGGGCCGCGATGTCGCGGTTCGTCAGCCCCTCGGCCGCAAGCCGGGCGACGAGCTCCTCGTTCACGGTCAGCTCCGCCGGAGCGTGCCGCACCCCGATACGGGCGAGCTCGGTACGCGCGCGCTCCGCCCACGGCCGGGTACCAAGCTCATCGAAGATCTCGATCGCCAAGGCGAGCGACTCGCGGGCCGCACGCCGCTCCCCACGGCGGCGCCGGATGCGGCCCAGCACGAGCAGCGTACGCGCACGCTCGAACGGCATCGGCAGGCGCCCGTGCTCGACGAGGGCCTGCTCTGCCGAAGCCTGTGCGCCATCGAGATCGCCCGCCGCGGCCTCGATCAGCGCGCGGGAACGCGCCGACAGCGCCAGCGCCCAGGGGCGGTCATGCCTGCGGCCGAGCTCACCGAGCGACTCGGTCAGGCGTGCGGCCCGGTCGACCTGGCCGGTCGCCACGAGCGCGTCGATCGCGTCCGGCACGGCCATCGCGATCGGCCACTCGTAGACGCCAACCTGCTCGACAAACCCCAAGACCGGCTCGAGGGTCGCGACCGTGGCGACCGCGTCGCCGTCGGTGAGCTCGATCAGCGCCAGCGCCCAGCGAGACTGGTTGATCCCGTGCGGCCAGCCCATGCCCTCGGCGATCGACAGCGCCTCCGCGGCGTCCGACCGCGCGTCCGCAGCCTCGCCGCGGATCGCCCGGATTGTCCCACGCTGCATCAACGCGTAGGCACGGAACATCTCCCGCCCCGTGAGCGTCGCCAACCGCAACAGCTCGCCCGCCTCGCGCTCCGCGCCATCGAGGTCGCCCGCGAGCCACGAGGTGCAGACCAGCTGCGTGCGGGTCATCATCAGGTCGGCCTCCTCGCCCCGGGCCAGCATCCGGTCGCGCAAGCGAAGGAGCAGCTCCCGAGCGCGATCGAGCTGTCCCGTGAACTCGTAGACCTGCGCCACGTTCAACGAGGGCCGCAGGTGAAAGCCGACATCACGGTCGGGATCCTCCAGGGCCAGGGCGCGCTCAAGCGAGTGCTCGTCGACACCCAGGCCGAAGACGAGGTCCGTCAACGTCCGCAGCCCCAGGACCTCCGCGACCGCCGCCGACTCGCCGGCGCGCTCGGCAAGCTCGATCGCCCGCGTGAGGTGAAGGTCGATCGCCGCGGGGTCGGAGACAGCACCCGCGATCAACCCGAGGGTGGCCTCGATGTGCGCGGCGAGAGCGTGGTCATCGCCGCAGCACTCGAGCGCCTGCTCCAGCAGCACGACTCCCTCAGCCGGGGTGCTCGTCGCCCGCTGCTCGGCCAGCAGGCACAGCGCCCGGGCGCGGATCGGCGCGGGCGCGTTCCCCTCGACGATCTCCTCGGCCAGCCCTCTCGCGCGATCCGTGTCGCCGGCCTTGTTGTGATGGCTCGGGGCGGTCAGGCAGCGCTCCCAGCGCGCCCCGGCCCGATCCCATGGGGTCAGCCGCATCGCAAGCTCAGCGAGCTCGCCCGCCGCCTCCGGCGCGCCCCGGCGGTACGCATGCTCCGCCCCACGATCGAGCGCGGCGGCGATCTCCTCACTCGGCTCCTCGGCCGCCAGCGCGAGGTGCCGCGCCCGCTCCTCCGGATCGGCCAAGCGCTTCGCCAGCTCGCCGTGGAGCTTCCGCCTCCGCCCACCCGAGCCCCGCTCGTACACGGCGCCGGCGAACAGCGGGTGCGAGAACTCCACGCGGCCGTCGGGGCGAACCGACACCACCCCCGCCGCCACCGCCGGCTCAAGCGCCGTCTCGTCCACCAGCTGGATCGTCGGCCGGCCCAGTGCGCTCAGCTTGAAGAGTTCCGAGCGGGTGCGAGCCGGCAGTCGCCGGAGCCTCCGCGAGACGAGCTCTCGCACGTTCTCGGGAGTCGGCAGCGCGGCCCCGGTGAGGGAAGAGTCCGAGGCCCGCAAGGCGCGTGCGATCTCAAGCGCATAGAACGGGTTGCCGCTCGAGCCCTGCTCGATCCGCCCCAGCAGCGGACGGGTCAGCGTCTGGCCGAGTGTGTCCCGCACGATCTCGTACAGGGCACCTGTGCCGATCGGCCCGAGGCGGGTGCGCCGGACGCGTTCCGATCCCAGCACCGAGAGCAACCCGACGTCGGCACTCGCCTCATCGACGCGTAGAGTCGCGAGAACGACGACCGGGTGGTCCTCCAGCCGCCGCACAGCGAACTCGAGAGCGCGAGCACTCGGCTGATCGAGCCACTGCACGTCGTCAACCGCCACCAGAACCGGTACCTCGGCCGTCAGGTCGGACAGAAGCGAGACCAGCGCGGTCCCGATCGTGCGCGGATCCGGGGCGCGATCCTCCGCCTCCGCCCGCAGCAGCGCAATCTCAAGCCCCCGCCGCTGAGGGGCGGGAAGACCGTCAAACGCGCCTGACTCAAGCGGCGCAAGCAAATCCCCCAGCCCCGCGAATGAGAGGCGAGACTCCGGCTGCGCCGCTCGGCACGAGAGCACCCGATACCCCTGGGACCCAGCCCGACCAGCCGCCGCGCGCCACACCGTCGTCTTGCCAATCCCGGGCTCCCCCTCCAAGACCACCATGCGCACGCCCGCCAACGGGTCACCAAACGTTTCCTCGAGCGCCTGAAGCTCCGCATCCCGACCAACCACACGCCCCATCGCCTCAGTCTCGCACCATCGCCAGCGCGGCGGCGAGTCTGGCTCAACCACGACCACGGCGACCCTCTCCGCACCCGGCCGCGGATTACTGGGCTAGACTGCCCGACGGCATCATCGCTTCTCCGCCCTCTCCGTTCATCGCGACCACCGACCAGGAGTAGCGCGTTGTCATGAATGCAGGGAAGGCGCCACCAGCACTTACCGCGCCGATCCGGAAACCCGCAAAGTTCGGGAGCAGGTGTCGGCCTCCTGCGCCGCTCAGACGTGCAATGCGCGGAACTCGTGCACGTCGGCCCTGGGTTTCTGACCGCTCAGCCCGGGACGGATGCCGCGCCCCGCAAGGCGCGCATTCCGAGACTCTCGGCGCCGCCGCCAAGATGCCCGTCGCGATATGGAAGCGGGAGCGGCTCGGCTCGGCCGCCAGCTCTCGAAAGTCCTCACGACCAGCAGTCGACGCCGCCAGCGCCGGTCGCGGCTGCTCCTCGACGGTGCGGTAGTCGCCCCGCGTGTGCTGCTTCGTGAGCAATTCAGACTCGAGCGACGTCGGCGCGCTCGCGTCGCCGGGCGCTGTGCCTCTCATGCCGACGTCGGTTGTTTCGCGTGATACTTGGGCCAATGTGGGAGTTTTGAGGACGTGTTGGTGAGCGGGTCGGCTCGTCGGGGATCGGCTTGTGCGCAGATCCTCGGCCTAGTGGCGTGCTGCGTGGCCGTCATGATCGCTAGCGGCTCGCTGCTTGCGCCCGCTGCTGCTGCGGACCCGGGGCCACTGGTCGTGACTCGGGCCGGCGCCGTTCGCGGTCTCCTCGTTGGGTCGGTCAAGCAGTGGCGGGGCGTCCCTTATGCCGCTTCACCGACAGGGGATCGGCGATGGCGTCCTCCGGGTCCGGTCGCTCGGTGGTCGGGTGTGCGTGAGGCGACCCGGTTCGCGCCGCCGTGCGCCCAGCTCGAGGCGGACGCCGTGGTCGGCAGCGAGGACTGTCTCTACTTGAACCTCTTCGCACCGGAGGGCGCCTCCAAGACCTCTCGCCTTCCGGTCATGGTCCATCTGCACCCCGGCGGAAACGCCACCGGCAGACCGTATGAGTCCGCCGCAGCGTTCACCAAGCGGAACGTGATCGTGGTCACGGTGGCGTACCGGCTGGGCGTTTTCGGGTTCGTCGGGCACCCTGCCCTGACCGCCGAGGGCGCCGGTTCGTCCGGGGAGTACGGCGTCTTGGACCAGCTCGCGGCGCTCAGGTGGGTCCACCACAACATCGCCGCGTTCGGAGGAGATCCGCGTCGCGTGACACTCTTCGGGAGTTCGTCCGGATCGTTCGACGCCGTGGCCCTTGTGGCGTCGCCGCTGTCGAGAGGCCTGATCGATCGGGCCGCGATCCAGGGAATCGCGCTCGGACCGCTGACCGGGGGGCGGACGATCGCCAACGCTGAGCAGCTCGGTAGCGAGATTGCCGACCGGGTCGGCTGCGGGTTGAGACCGGACACGCCTGCCTGCTTGCGAGCCGTTCCGGCCGACGCCCTTGTGCGGGCCGCCGGGTCGCTCGACCTCTCGGCGCCTGTCGGCGGCGTCGTGCTCCCCCGGGCGCCGCTTGACCTGCTGCGCAATCGCAAGACGGTTCCGCTCCTGATGGGCTTTGACCGCGAGGAGGACGCAGTGTTCTTCGCTCCGTTCCCCGATCCATACGGCGCCAACGCGTGGGTTCGTGACACCAACGCTCTCGTGGGCCCCGAGTTTGGCCCGCGGGCGAGGCTGCTCTATCCGCGGGCGGCCTACCGCTCCTGGCTTTGGTCCTACCTGACGCTGCGCACCGACGCTGTCCGCGGTTGCCCAACTCGTCGGCTGGCGAACGCCGTGCGATCACCGGTCTGGCGTTGGCTGTATACGCACACCTACGAGCACGATCCGACGCTCGGCGCGTTCCGGGCGTCGCACTTGCTTGAGGAGCAACTGATCTGGCACGCCGATGTCCAACACCTCCGCCACTCCCTGACCAAGCGGGAGATCCGCCTCTCGAATCGGCTCGTTTCCTACTGGACGAACTTCGCCAAACGGGCCAATCCGAACGGTCCTGGTCTCCCGCGCTGGCCCCGCTACCGCGCCGATCGCGAGCCCGTGTTGAGGCTCGACGATCGCCTCAACACCATCAGGTCGCACCACGTCCAGGAGTGCGGCTTCTTGCGCACTATTCCGACCTTGTTTCCCGCCGTCCCATGAGGCCGCCGATCGGCGCCCGCTGCTCCGTTTTCGCGTGGGACGCAACAGGCCAGTGCCGCCCAGTTCGCGGCTTAAGCAGAAAGATGGCTGCACGGCCCGAGACTTCCGCGTCGCCGGGTCTGAGCGGCGTTTGGTGCCGCCAGCCAGCCGCTACCCCTCGGGAACGATCTCGATCGTGTCGTGACGCTCCGCGCTGAATATCGCGACGTCGGCGAAGCGGGGGTCTTGGCCCCTGCCAGCAGCGACCTGCTCGTCGCCACGAGCGTGTTCGCCGCCGGGGTGGCGATCCACGGCGCCCGGGCCTGCCCGGGCCCCTTCCCCGCAAGCCGCGCAGAGCGAGTCTCCCGAACCGTGGCTGGCGAAGCTCGTCGCATGTGAAGAGCAGGTCTCCTGGGCGCCCGTCGCGGCGAGCGGACGGACCACGATGTCAAGCGATCTGGTGTAGCGTCACACAGCATGAGTGATGCGCCCAGGCCGATTACCGGTCGCTGTCTGTGTGGCGGTGTGACGTACAGCGCCGACGCCGACCCTGTGGATCAGGCCGTCTGCCATTGCGTGGACTGTCAGCGCCAGACGGGAAGCCCGTTCACGGTGTTCGTGGGCGTTCCGCGCGCCGCGTTCAACGTCTAAGGGAGCACGCTCGCCTCGTTCACGACAACCGCCGAGGACCACGGCGGCGACACGCAACGCCATTTTTGCTCGGCGTGCGGTGCGCCGGTCTTCAGTTTCTCCGCGCTCGCGCCGGAATTGGCGTTGATCAAGGCCGGGAGCCTGGACGACGCATCATGGCTCGAGGCAGAGATGGAGTTTTGGACAAGCTCCGCGCAACCCTGGTCGCCGCACCTTCCGAACGCCCTGCGCCTAGAGCGCGGGCCGCAGTAGCCCGCAGAGCCGAAATCCCGCCCGCGCGCGGCTGTTGCGCCCGCTTGGCGCCGGGCCTAGAGTTGGTGGCGTGGCGGTGAGTCTGAGCCGAGAGGACATCGACTGGGTCCGCGAGGGGTATCGGCTTGTCGCGCACGGGGATCCGGCGTTCCTTGATAGCTACGAGCCGGACGCGACGCTGGTCTTCCCGGAGGCGCTGCCGAAGGGCGGGACCTACGGGAGTCCGCTGGAGGCGCTCGAGTTTTGGAACAACGTCGGCGAGCTGTTCGTGGGCGCCCACCCCGAGCCGGAGGAGTTCATCCGTGATGGTGACCGCCTCGTGGTGCTCGGGCGCTTCCATGGCAGCTCCCGGGCGACTGGCGAGCAGGTTGCGATTCGCTTCGCGCACGTGTATAGGCTGGACGGTGTCGACGGCCCGTTACGCGAGCAGCGGTGTAGCTCCTTCGAGCTGTTCATCGACACCGCGGCGGTGCTCTCGGCGCTTGGCGAGAACGCGACGGGCTGATGGGTCGTGGCCCACGTCAATGAGCTTTAGCTGTGAGGACATCGAGGGGAAGTTCGCCTCGGCACTCGCCGAAACGGACTCTGGCTGAGAGGCCGAGACCTACCACGCTGTGATCGAGCCCCGGATCGCGTACGCCAAGAGCCGCGGCGTCAACGTCGCCTACGCCGTCGTCGGCGACGCGCCGCTCGACCTTGTCTTCGTGCCGGGGTTCGTGTCGCACCCGGAGGCGTCGTTCGAGTTCCCACCGATAGAGCGCGCGATCAGGCGCCTGACTCGCTTTGCTCGGGTGATGTTGAGCGAAGCTCAGATCCGGCATGGTGGCGCGGCTGGAAGTCGGCATCAGGGGGTGGGGTACGAAAGAAGAAGTAACCCGGGAGGGTTGCGTGGGCCGGAACGTCAAAGGCTTGCGATGAAGGGGACGCGGGTCGGGGGAGCGCGCGGGGTGCGTCGCGCGTTGAGACCGCTTCGCTCTCGCGTTGATCGCTCGCCACGAAGGGGTTGGTTGAGGCTCGCGAGACGTGCGGTCGTGCGAGCGGTGCTGGGCGAGCGATGCGACCCACTCGCGCGTAGTGGTAGTGGCATGGTTCCGCGGGCAGGCCGTGCCGGCAGTTGCTCGCTGCGGCTGGGGGCGGCTGGGTTCTAGCTGCTGGTGGCGGTCCAGAGTTGCGCTGGGCGTCCGCCGGTGGGGATCTGGGTGGCGGTGACACGGCCGGCGGCGTGCAGGGCGTGCAGAGCGGTCTCGATCTGGCCGGCGGGCTGGTTGTGGTTCAGCGTCTGGCTGATCTGGCTGCGGGTCAGCCCGCCCGGATGGTCGTGGAGGGCGGCGTGGATCTGCTCGGCGAGCGGATCGCCGGTCGCGCCGGCGAGTGCCCAGGCGGCGGATCGGGCGGCGTACTGTTGGAGCGCGAGCGCGGCCTGGAGGTGCGCGGTGCCGATCTGGCGTTTGCCGTCGGTGAGGGTGTAGAGCAGTGCGAGCCGGACGACGTGCGCTTCGGCGCGGGCGGTGATCTGCGCGACGATCGGGTCGTGCGGTTCGGTCGCGAGCGTGCGAGCGTGCGGTAGGCGTGATGCCACAGCTCGCGCGCGTCGGGATCGAGCCGGACCTGCCCGACGGTGCGTGCGTGGTGCAGGGCGGCGGCGAGCAGGCGATCGAGACCGGTGTTCTTCAGCGGGTCGGGGTCGCCGCCTTCGGGCAACAGCCGCTGCCGGCGGCAGGCGATCAGCAGCAGGCGGTTGAGGTACCCATTGGCGAGCTCGATGCTGGTGGTGTGGCGGCGCAGCTCGTGCTGGGTGATGTGCCCGATCACCGTGATGTGCGCGGTGCTGGCGCGCGCCGGGCTGGTGCGGGTCAGGATCGCCAGCGGCCGGCCGTCCCAGCCGGAGCGTAGTGTCGGCGACAGCGTCGAGAGCTCGCGGCCGGCGGCCTTCAGGGCGGACGCGTATTCGGGCTCGATCACCAACAGCCGCTGATCGGTGATGCCGGGGTCCTGGCCGGCAGGGTCGCGGACCGCCCAGATCACCCCCTCTCCTGACGAGAGGCCGGTCAGGATCCGTGGCGCGAGCGACGGGTCAGCGTCAAGGATCAGCCGGCTCACGTGATCCCAGGCCGTGCCCTTGCGTGCCTATGTTGCCCCCCAACCTATGTTGCGCTGACGCGTCATGTCGTTGTCGATGGAGGAGATCGGGTTCGTCGCCGCAACATATTTCGCGTGGTTAGAGGCTCTCGAGGAAGGCGAGCAGTCGGTCGGGCGGGCGGTAGCGTCCGGGCTTGACGTTCGGCGGGGTGGTGCGGTCCACGGCGCGGCGTTTGAGGTCCATGTCGGCGTGCAGATACTTGTTGGTCGTGTCGAGCGTCTCATGGCCGAGCCACAGGGCGATCATGGTGGTATCGACCGGCTCCGGGGCTGCCAGGAGCTGCATTGCCGCGGTGTGGCGCAGCCCGTGCGGGGTGATCGTCTTGGCGGCCAGCGACGGGCATTGGGCGCGGGCGGTTGTGGTGTGTTTGGCGACCAGTCGCCAGATCGCGTTGCGGGTGAGGTGGCCGCCGGTGCGGCTGGGGAACAACGGACCGCCCGGGTCCCCGTCGAGTTCGCGTAGCCACACTCGTAGCACCTTGACGGTGACGTTGGTGAGCGGGGTGCACCTCTCTTTCCTGCCCTTGCCTTGGCACCTGACCCAGGCGCCTGAGGCGAGGTTGAGATCTTGGCAGCGGAGGCTGGCGAGCTCGGAGGCCCTGAGTCCGGTTTGCACGGCCAGCAGCAGGAGTGCGTGGTCGCGTCGGCCGGTTTGGGTGGAGCGGTCCGGGGCGGCCAGGAGCGCTTGGATCTCGGGCTTGGTGAGGTAGTTGATCAGCGTGGACTGGTATCGCTTCTCGGGGATCGAGAGCACCCGCGCGATCTGCTCTGCGCACTCCGGGGCTTTGAACGACGCGAAGTGAAAGAACGAATGGATCGCGGTCAATCGGGCGTTGCGGGTCCGGACGCTGTTCCCGCGTTCGCTCTCCAAGTGGGACAGGAACGCGGCGATCCTCGCCGAGTCGAGGTCCTCGAGTTGCAGCTTCGATGGTGGTGTGCCGGTCTGCTCGTGCAGGAACTCGAGCAGCAGCCGGAAGCTGTCGCGGTATGACGCGATCGTGTGCGGGCTGACGTCACGTTGGCGCGCGAGACGCTCAGAGAAGAACGCCTGCAGCAGCGGCGCGAGCGCGCTCATCGCCGGCGTCCTCTCCGGCGGACCTGGCGTGGCCTGGTCGGTCTGGAGAGCGGCAGGCGCGTGTGTACGTCCGAGATCCCGGCTTGCGATGATGGCTCCCAGGTTCGCTCGAGCCGCTCGCACGCCAACGCCAGCAGCTCGGGCGCGGCCTCGACATACCAGAACGTGTCGGAGGGATGGACATGTCCGAGCACGGTCGAGAGCCGCGGCAACTGCGCCTCGATGTCTTTGCCGTCGCGATACCAGCCCAGGAGCACGCGCAGCACATAGCTGTGGCGGACGTCATGCAGACGCGCGCGGCGACCGAGCGTCTCCTGATCCAGGCCGGTCGCGTGCCGGAGCCGATCGAACCAGTGCCCCACCGTCTGGCGGATTGGTCGTCCACCCCCGCCGGTGAGGAAGAACGCGGCCGGGTCTTTGGGATGCGGGCACAGCTCGTCACGCACGCGGGCGTATCGATCGAGCACGGCGACGGTGCTGGGGTGAAGCGGGATCTCACGCGACCGGCCGTTCTTGGCGTGACGGACGGTGAGCCTGCTCTCGGCCAGCTCGACGTCTGCGCGGTCAAGCCCGCAGGCTTCCGAGACGCGCATCCCGCTGACCGCCAGCAGCCCGATCAGCGCCTCGCAACTGGCCGCGCGCAGCGGCGGGCGCATCGACCGCGCGGCTTGAAGCATGGCTTCGATCTCCACCTCGGAGAACAGGTACGGTCTCGCGCGTCGGAACGTCGCCGGCAGCAGATTGACCGGCGGGACCTCGTGGCGCGCGTCGAACGCCTGCAGATAGCGCGCGAACCCGCGCACGATCGCCAACCGCTGATGCCACCACACGACACTCGCCTCAGCCGGGAGCATCGCGAACTCCAGCGCCAAGACGGTCGTGATCAGCGGTTCGCCGCGCTCATCGAGGAACCGGGCGAACTGCGGCAGCACGCGGCCGTGCTCGGTCAGCTGGTAGCCGAGCGCGCGGCGCATCGCCACGTAGTTGTCGACCGCTTGGACCAGGGGGATCATCGCTCGCTCCCCGGCCACGGCAGCGCCAGCGGCGAGAGCGCCGCACGGTCGACCTTGGCATAGAGCGATGTTGTGGTCTGGTCCTGGTGGCGGAGCACCTGGCCGATCTCGGCAAGGCCGGCACCGTGACGCAGCAGCTCGGTCGCAGCGGTGTGACGCAGGCAGTGCGCGCCGACCAGCGGGATCCCCGCCCGCCGGCAGGCGCGGATTACCACATCGGTCACGCACCCGCGCGAGACGCCGACCAGCGGCGCGCACGCGTTGATGAACAGCGCCCGATCCGCCACACGCGGGCGACCGTGGCGTAGGTAGTCGACGATCGCCTCCCCGATGTCGCAAGGCAGCGGCAACCTGTCGATCCGCGATCCCTTGCCGTGAACCACGATCTCGCCCGCCCGCCAGTCGAGATCGTCGAGCGACAGCGCGGCGACCTCACCGCGGCGCAACCCCAACCTCGAGAGCAACAGCAGGATCGCGCAGTCGCGACGTCCGCTCGGCAGCGCACGATCACAACTCTCAAGCAACAGCCTCACCTGCCAGGCCGGCAGCGCGCGCGGGAGATCCTCCCGCCGACGCGCGACCGATGGCACCGCATCCACCAACGGCTCGGTGATCAACCCCTGCACGTGCAAGAACCGCAGCAGCGCCCGCAGCGAGTAGACCACCGTCTCGGCCGAGCGCGTCGACCGCCGGCGCGCCTCCCGCAACACGAACGTGCTGACCTCCGCGGCGGACACACGGGCGAGGTCCTCCTCAAGCGGATCTGAGCGCTCGCACAGAAACAGGCGCGCGGTCGGGTCGTACTTCGCGGCCGAGTTCGCCATCATCCCCCGCTCCCGCACCAAATAATCCTGGAACTCGCCGAGCAGCCGATCAACCGGCGAGATCACCGCATCGGCAAGCGGCAGCACGCCGAGCCCGTCCAGGTAACCCAACAGCCGGCGCAGGCTCAACGGCGACAGGCTCGACAGGTACCCCTGCTGCCGGCGCCAGACGAAATACTGCGGCAGGTTTCCCGGCGTCAGCGCCGCAACCTCGAGCTCCTCGGACTCCATCCATCGGCTCACATGCGCGAGCAGGTAGAGCTGCTCCTGCGCGCCCCACAACGAGTAGCCCTGCGCGAGCAGATCGCCGCGAAACCCGTCGGCGAACCCAACCAACGGGCCGCTCACCCGGACACGGTCGGGTGCTGGCTGATCGGACACGAGTGATGCCTCCTTCTCGAAACGGACACGAAGGCACGACTCGATCACTTCAGCCGAAATATGTTGCGCTCGCGGTCAGCCAGCGACCGCCATCATCAACCCCCGCGCGGCCTCACACGCCCCGGTCCGCCTCAGCGCAACATAGGTTGGGGGGCAACATAGGCCCGCATATGTTGCGCGCAACATATGCGGGCGCGCGCACTTTCGCCCACCAGGCACATGTACTCGTTGGGATGATGGCGGGTCGCTTCGACCTGGAACCATGCGCCGCGGCCGACCGCGGCGCCGAAGCTAACGTAATGCGATTGCAGCCTCTCGATACTCACCGGTCACGTCCTTCCTGGTCATTGTCACGATCCTCGCCGTCGCCGTCGCCGTCGCCGTCGCCGTCGCCGTCGCCGTCGCCGTCGGGTTGGGCGAGGCTGGCGAAGTCGATCGGATGCCCTGGGATCTCGGCGTCGCGCTGGTCGGCGAGCAGCTTGAGGTAGTCGATCCCGGTGGCGATCGGTGGCGGTGGGACCTCGCGCGCGGCTTGCGGGTGGGTGTGGCGGCCGATCACGAGCGGCACCGCGACCCCCATTGGCCGGTGCTGGAAGCGAACCTCGATCCGGGTCAGGTCGAACGGGTCGAACACCAACTCGATCTTCCGACCGACCAGCGCCGCGTCGACCTCATACTGGTTGCCGTGCAACGACACCGTCGCGGTCTTGGTGACCGTCCGTTCCACCGACCACAGGAACGCCTCTCTGAGCAACGCCGGGGTCGGCAACAGCGGCGCGCCGGCAGCGTCGAACCGCTCCAGCGGCGTCGCCTTCGTTTCGCAGTGAACGCGTCGGTGGTAGACGACCTCCAGCCACGCGGAGAACAGGCGGTTCAGCTCCGGCAGACTGACGTCGGAGCGGCCGTTGATCTCGACCAAGAACTGATCGCGAACGGTCCGAAAAAATCTTTCGATCTTGCCTTTCGTTGTTGCCGCTCGGGGACTGGCGTGGATCAGTTTCACGCCCAGCACCGCGCACACCCTGAGCAGCGGCGAGGACACGAACGCCGATCCGCGATCGACCAGGACCGCGTCCGGAACGCCACGCGCCATCAACGCGGGCCGCAGCGCCGCCTCCAGGCGAAACACGTCCTCGCCGGTACCCCACCGCCACCCGACCAGCAGCCGTGAGTGGTCGTCAATGAACGCCATCAGCACCGCACGCCCGCCGCCATCGAGCTTCGGGCCGTGCAGTCCGTCCCCGGTCCACAGCTCGTTGCGCACGGACGCTTCGAACCGGCCATACACCTTCCCGGGGGTGCGGCCGTCCGCGCGGACGTTGAGCCCCGCGCGCGCGAAATGAGTCTGCAACGTACGCACCGTCGGCACCCACTCGCCCGCCGCGAGCATGATCTGGTGCACCTGTGCCGCGGTCCGCTCCGGTCGCTCCTGCTTGAGCGCGACCGCCAAGGCCAGCACCCGCAGCGACGTCCGTGGCTTCACCCGCCGCAGCCGCGGGCACAACGCCTCAAACCCGCCGGCGCGGTACGCACGGATCCACTCATCCAGCGTCGAGCGGGAGATCCGGACCAGACGGCCGTCCGGGCCCAGATGCTCGGTCTCCGCCAGCGCACGGACAAGCCGCCCGCGCTCAGCCTTCGACAGCGCCGGGTCTGCCGGGCAGCGGATCAGCGCGTACCTGAACAGTCCGATCTCCCTGCGACGGTCCTCATCCACACCGACCTCCCAACGCTCGACATTTCGCGAGCGCGGGACGGTCTCAAATCACCGCACCGTCGGGAAGAGGTCACCTCGTGTGGCCAACAACAGCCCGCCCGAGAGCAACGCCGCCAACGACCACACCGCCCGGCCTGGACCGAACCGCAACACCCACGACCGAGCCGCAACCCCGATCGCCTCCAACGCATCAGCGAACCCGTCACCAGCCGGCAAGATCGGCCCCAACTCCGCGTCCAACACCAACGCCCAGCGCGTGAAATGCGCACGGATCGCCTCGGCATTCGCAGCGAACCGCGCGAGCCACCGGCGGACCGTCCTCACCGGCACACCCAACTCAGCCGCGATCCGTCGATACCCCCGACGCCGCGCGCGCGCCTCGATCGCCGCGCCGATCACCGCCGCCGCGTACTGACGACGCAGCAAGCACAGATCGGGCAGAAGCACATGCGTGCGCGAGCACGCCCAGCACTTCGACCGCCGCGGACGCAACGACACCGTCCCGTCCCCGCGCACACGGATCGACCGCACACGCGCGAACCCCCACGGCGCCAACAACCCCCGACACGACGGGCACGACAGAACCCCGCCACACAGCTCAGCCTCGACCCGCGCCTCCTCGGCGCATACGATCAACATGGGTGCCACCTCCGGCATCCAGAGAGCCCTCCCGGCAGAACGACAAGGCTCGACGGGAGGGCTCTCGCGCGTTCAGGAACGCGCGAAGCCTCCCACCCCCCGCCCAGCGATCCCGACCGTCAACAGCGCGAACACGCCCTCGCGTGCCGGAATCAAGCTGCGCTCAACACCGCCCTGACGAAACCCCCTCCACGTCGAGGTCTTCTCCTGCGCCACGCCGATCATCACCACCCCGAAGCGCTCTTCCCGCTCGGCCTTGCGCATGAACCGCCGGGCGACCATCTCCTTGGACTCGCCCTTCTTGAAACGCACCACCGGGATCCGATGCGTGCGTGAGAACCGCTCGATCGCGCGCACATAGCCGTCGCCGATCCTCCCCAGCGCCGCCGGCGAGGGGATCGGAAACCCACGGTCCAACAGGAACCGCATGAGAACGCCGGTCTGATTCGGGAGGGCGTCCCGTTAACTGTGTAGGCGGATTATGGTAAGTGTAACAGTTACTCCGTGTGAGTGGCAATCAGTGACTGTCAGTTTGCATTGTCGGGGACGCGGTCACCGAAGTGGATCTTGAACGCGAGCAGCGCGGTCGTCCAGTTCTGACATCGTGTCCATTGCGGGGTCGCGTTCTGCAGCGCGAGGTAGACGAGCTTGCGGGCGGCGTCGTCGTTCGGGAAGCTGCCCTTGGTCTTGATCGCCTTGCGCAGCTGCCGGTTCAGGGCTTCGATGGCATTCGTGGTGTAGATCACGCGGCGGACCTCGGCGGGGAACGCGAGGAACGGGACCACGTGCTCGCACGCGTTCAGCCACGCCTGGGTGATGACCGGGAACCGGGCGCCCCACTTCTCATCGAAGGCCTCGAGCTCGGCGTGGGCCTGGTCGGCATCCTTGGCGGTGTAGATCGGCTTCAGGTCGCGGGCGACCTGCTCGCGCTCGCGGCGGGGGACGTACTTGAGGCTGTTGCGGATCAGGTGCACGATGCACGTCTGCACGGTCGTCTTGGGGAAGATCGCCTCGATCGCCTCGGGGAACCCCGCGAGCCCGTCGACACACGCGATCAGGATGTCGCGCACGCCGCGCTGCTTGAGGTCGGTGAGCACCTGCATCCAGAACTTCGCGCCCTCGGTTTCTTGGAACCACATGCCGAGCACGTCGCGCTCGCCGTCGAGCGTGACCCCCAAGGCGAGGTACAGCGCGCGGCGCTGGACGGTGCCGCCCTCGCGGATCTTCAGGACCATGCAGTCAAGGAACACGATCGGGTAGATGTCCTCCAGCGGCCGCTTGCCCCACTCGCGCACGTCGTCCATCACCCCATCGGTCACGCGGCTGATCAGATCACGGCCGACCTTCACGCCGTAGATCTCCTCGAGGTGCGCCTCGATATCGCGCGTGGAGAGCCCGCGGCTGTAGAGCGCGAGGATCTTCTCGTCAAACCCGACGAACCGGCGCTGACGCTTTTTGACGATCTTCGGCGCAAAGCTGCCGTCGCGATCGCGAGGCGCGTCGATCGGGACCTTCCCGTGCTCGGCGATCAACGTCTTCGCGGTCGTGCCATTGCGCGTGTTCCCACCGCCGCCTGGCGGCTCCAGATGCGGCTCGTAGCCGACGTGCTCGGTCAGCTCGACCTCCATCGCCCGCTCCACCAGCCGCTTGGTCAGCTCGGCGAGCAGCCCACCAGGCCCGGCGATCTCCTCCTCCGTGCCGGCGCCGGCGAGCAGCTCGTCGATCACCTCGTTGCTGATCCGCCTGTCAGACGGCACACCGAGAGCTTCACGGACCCGCCGGCGGCCAGCAGCACGGTCGACAGCCTCATCGACCAGCTCCGGCGACACAGCCGGGGGGTCCGCGGCCGGCGCGATCCCCAACCCGAGAGCCTCTAGCTCCGCGGCGTGCTGCTCCAGCTCGGTCCTGGTCCTGCTCCTCTGCGTCCTGCTTCTCGTAGTAGTAGCCATGAGGATCTCTTTCGCTCATGCCTACACAGTTCCTCGGACAATCCCTGATTTGGCTCCAGTGCGACGGGGCGGATTCCGGTGATCGTCGCAACACCGACGCGGTTTGGAGGTTGGGATGCGCGGGAGACGGCGGACGGCAGCGGGCGGCGTTCAAGCGGAGAAGCAGCAGCGGTATGTGCGGTTGATCGCGCAGGTGGTCGGGAATTCTGAGGCGTGTCGGTTGGTTGGGATCAACCGCAAGACGGGCAGCAGGTGGCGGTATGGGCGGTCGGTGCGGAACGCGGCGGGTGAGGTCCTGCACTATGCGCCGGTGAAGATCACGCCAGCCAAACCGCGCAGTCCGCGGTACCTGTTGGAGGATGAGCGGATCGTGATCGCCGATCTGCTCCGGGCCGGTCAGACCGTTCGTGCGATCGCACTGGAGCTGGGCCGCTCACCGTCGACCGTGAGCCGCGAGATCCGCCGCAACAGTGACGCTCACGCTCGCTATCGACCCACTCACGCGGAGCAAGCCGCGAGAGCCCGCGCTCGCAGACCTCGGAAGCGGCGGGTCGCGGTGGATGCGGTGCTGCGGGAGGTCCTCGCGCGGCTGTTGGGCAAGCGGTGGAGCCCGGAGCAGGTGGCGCACGAGCTCAGGGTCTCGTTCGCCGGCCAGCCGGAGCGTTGTCTGTGCACCGAGTCGATCTATCAGGCGATCTACGACCCGGCCGTTGACCTGACTCGTCCGGCTCGCCGGCGCCGCCGTCGAAGGCGTGTTCATGGCGTGCAACGACGTGGACGGTTGACCGCGATGCGGATGATCGATGAGCGTCCGGCAGAAGTCGAGGACCGCTCCCAGGCCGGGCATTGGGAAGGGGATCTGATCATGGGACCGGGCAACCGGTCGGCGATCGGGACGCTCGTGGAGCGCAGGACGCGGTTTCTCGTCTTGCTGCACATGCCGGACGGGATCTCGACCGCGGCCGCGGTCGGCCACGCGGTCAGCTCCGCCTTCAGCAGGCTGCCTGACGGGCTGCGGCGAACGTTGACCTGGGATCAAGGCAAGGAGCTTGCGCCGCACCAGCAGATCACCGCCTCCACCGCAACACAGGTGTTCTTCTGTGACGCGCACTCCCCGTGGCAGCGGGGAAGCAACGAGAACATGAACGGGCTGCTTCGCGACTACTTCCCCAAAGGAACCGATCTCAGCGTGGTCACCGACGAGGATCTGCAGCAGATCACCGCCGAGATCAACGACCGGCCGCGCAAAACGCTCGACTGGAACCGGCCGGGCGACCTGTTCAACAGCGCGCTGGCCGACGCCGTCTAGCCAGGTCCCCGAACGGCTCGGGCAATGAAGGGTGGCCGGGTTGGGGCGCGCGGTCGTGCGTCGCGCGTTGAGACCGCTTCGCTCTTCGCTGTCGATCGCTCGCCACGGGGATGGTGGCTCGCGGTTCGCGAGGCGTGGTGGTCGCGAGCGGGGCGCCGGGCGAGCGATGCGACCCACTCGCGCGTGGCTGGTGGCGGTCAAGCGGGGGAGGCTGGCGCGGTGGTCCAGAACTCCTCCGGGCCTTCCCCCGCCCACCTCACGCCGGGCTCACAACATCCCGATCGGTCCGACAACTACGATCCGTGCTGTTCAACTGTTGCGACGTTGACTCGAATTCCCATCGTCGTTCTCACCGCACGACCTGCCCCTCAGACTGCAGCTTCGGCATGTACCCCGCGAGGAAGATCCGATCGACCGAATTGACCTGGAGCGTCACCCGGTCCCGCAGTAGGCTAGAGATGGTGGCCATGGCAGCTGCCTCCTAGGCGCCCCGCCAAGAGCGGGCTCGCAGCGCGCAAGCGCTCTACAGATGACCCAGCGTCGTCAATCTGGACGGAGGCTACGCCTGGCCACCACCCTCGGGCAGAGCGCTCGGCTCACCAGCGCAACGAACGCCCGCGAACCCCAGGATCACCGCAACCGTCCGCCCACGCCAGCGCTCCCGCAGGGAGCGCCCAACGAGCGAGGCTCAAACCCGAACTACCCAAGCCGTTCACCCCTCGACTCGGCGGTATGAGGCTCGCTCGTTAACCCTAGCCAGTCACGACGTCCCCGATCATGCGTTGGCGACCCGTGAGGGCGCAGCGAAGCGTTGGTTTGGGGTGCGCGCAGGCCGGGCTATTGAGCCTCGAAATGGGGCACGTTCGGGGTGCCGACGCGGTCATGGTACGCGGAAGGCAACATCGCTGGCGGCGTTTTCGCGCCCACCTTCTGCTCGTCCCTGGCCGCAGGCAGCACCGTTCAATCGCGCGCAATCGAGTCGAGCGTCTCGTAGGCCAAACGCAAACCTGTCGCCCAACCGTAGATTTGACCGAGGGCGTCGATCAGTCGGTGCGAGTCCGCGGCTATCGCTGGGTGGGCATCGCCCGCGATTGCGGCATCCAACCGTTCGATCAGCGCCAGATCTTCGGCTGTCGGCAGCTGGGTGGCGAACTCTTGCGTAGTCGCCAGCCCGTGTCGCCGATTGAGGTCGGCTGCCCGCGCCCTGAGCTGTTCGTATGCGTTCCGCAGGTCGTCCACGGATCGAAGCCAAGCAGCAGCCGCGCTGGCCGCAGCGGCCAGTTCAGTGAGCTCGGCAATCAGCACGGAGTGATCCAATCGAGCACAGGTTGTACCGGCTCGGCGGCATAGCCGCTAGATTGCGCCTCTTTGACACCACTGAAGAAAGGCCAGTCCCGCATGCACGACCGTGCCGCCATCGTTACTGGAGCCTCGCGAGGCATCGGTTTCGCGCTCGCGCAGGCGCTTGGTGAGGAAGGCTTCGCGCTGACGATCACGGCTCGTCGGCCAGAAGGGCTCGAGAGGGCGGCGAGCGAACTGCAGGGGATGGGATTCGACGTCGAGCATGTGGCGGCCAACATGGCCGATGAGGCGGCGATCGCGGAGGTGGTCAAGCGGCATCGCGATCGGTACGGTCGTCTGGACGTCTTGGTCAACAACGCCGGCGTCGGAATCGGGGCGCAAGCGACGGAACATCAGACGAAGTACGTCGACATGCAACTCGACGTGAACCTCCGCGCGATCATCCTGTTCTACCGGGAATGCCTCGAGATGCTGACCGCAGCGGATGTCGAGCACCGCAAGGCTCTGGTCGTCAACATGGCGTCGATGGCCGGAAAGTCCCCGCAGCCGTGGCTGTCCGTGTATGGAGCGACCAAGGCTGCGGTTGTTGCCTACACCCGCTCGATGAACAAGGAGTTCGCGGCACAGGGTGTGAGGTCGGTCGCCTTCTGCCCGGGGTTCGTCGACACGGACATGTCCGACTTCATCAAAGGGACGGTTCCGGCCGAGGAGATGCTGCGTACAAGCGACATCGCCGAGGCGCTTCGTTTTCTGCTCCGCGTTTCTCCGACGTGCCTCGTCCCGGAGATCGTCTTCGAGCGGCCCGGGGAGATGATCTAGCCCGCGGCCCTCGCGCGGAGCAACTAGAGAGAAAGTCCTCCGTCGACCGGCACGGTGGCTCCCGTCAGCGCGCCGGGCGCCGAATGGACCAGCCACGCAATCGTGCCCGCGACTTCTTCGGGGCGGATTAGTCGCGAGATCGTTGCTGAAAGGAGAAGGCCTCCGCCGACTCCAAACCATACAGTCGGGCGCTCTCGTCCAGGACCGGCGTCGCGGTGGAGCCAGTGCTGACGGCGTTCGCCGTCACTCCTGAGCCGCGTAGCTCTGCCGCCAATGCGCGGATCAGCCCGGTGACGCCGGCTTTCGCTGCACAGTACACCGCCAACATCGGCAGGCCTCGAGTGGCGGCAGCCGAGGCGACCGCGACGAAACGGCCGGCCCGCGGGACAGGGCGGCGTAGCAGCGCCGGGATCCCTGCCCTCGACGCCACGAGGACGGACTTGAGGTTCGCGTCGAGCACGGCGTCCTGCTCGCTGAGCGGCATCTCCCACAGCGGTACGCCACCGGCGATCACTCCGGCGATCGCGATCACCGCGTCCAGTCCTCCGAGCGACCGCTCGGCGCTTTCGACGGCTTGCGACATGTCCTCGCTCGACGCGGCATCCGCGATCACCGGAAGGATCGTCCCTTCGCTGCCGGCGAGTGCCTGAGCACGGCCGACGACGTCGGCCAGCTCTTGCTCGGTTCCGAGGCGATAGGGCAGCCGTGGATCGTCGGAGCAGCGATCGAGCGCCACGACGTTCCAGCTTGACGCCGCAAGACTGACGACAGTCGCTGCGCCGATCCCGCGGGCCGCGCCCGTGACAACCGCGGTCTTTCTCACCCCATGGGACCCCGCGGAGGCTTGAACGCCGGAAGCAGTGGCCGGAGCGTCCGGGCGCGAATACATCCCTCCCAGGTTCCGGCCGCGGCGATCAACTCATCGAGGATGCGGAGCGGAGCATCGCTCACGGCCGCGCGGAAGGTTACCCGTCGAGAGGGCGTCCTGAACGATCGGAGCCGCGAACGCAGCCGCGAGCGCGGTCCGGACCCGACGGCGGCGCAATGCGATCATCAGCAGCGGTGGGAGCCAAGCGAGTCAAGTCGGATGTAGTGGTGTAACGAGTAGAGCTCGTCGGTGAGGTTGGCGTCTCAGGCCTGAGCTGAGAAGTGTTTACCTCCTCGTTGTCTGCTTGGGGGGAGGGCGTACGGGGACTTCCTCGTAGTTTGGTGACTTCGGGGGTAATGGGCAACGGTTTGATCGGTGGTTCATGCGCGGGGGGATCAAGCGGTCATGGATGCCGTGCCGTGGAATCCGGATGATCGATGCGGGGGACTCGCCCGTAGGGCGCCGTGAGCCGCTCGCCGAGCGGGCCAGACGTTGGCGCAGCTGAGAAGCCCGCCTTGCCAGGGGTCGGACCAACCGTCGCTTCGCCCCCCCTTCGATGCAGCGGTCGTTTGCCGGTGTGCGCCGAGCCGAGCGTTCGCGTTGAAACAGATGCCGGCGGGTGGGTTCCTGTGGGTCGCGGTCATCGGCCGGAGGGCGTTAGACGGGCCCAGGACGCGTCCGTGTGCAACCCGAGGGTTACGGCTTGGCTGGATTGGGTCGGCGGGTGGCTCAGGCGGCGGTGAGACTGGGCACCTCCTGCTCGACCTGGGGGGGCTCGGGGTCGGCGCAGCTCAGCGCCATCGACTCGACCGACAGGTAGCGCCGCTGGACGAGCCATTCGTCGTTCTGTTCGGAGAGCAGCGCGCCGGCGAGGCGGATCACCGCCTGGTCGTTGGGGAAGATCCCGACGACGTCGGCGCGGCGGCCGATCTCCTTGTTGACGCGCTCGAGCGGGTTGGTGGACCGCAGCTTGGTCTGGTGCTCTGAGGGGAAGGCGCGTAGAGGGAGTGTCGGAGGAACCGTGTAAGCGTGATCGAAAGGACTGGTCATGCCTGCATCTACATTCATTCATCCAGATCTGATTTCTTGTTCGAGCGAGGAGCGGAGCGAGCCCCCAGGGCGAGCGCAGCGATCCGAAACCGTCGAGCGGCGAGAGGTGTTGCCCGGACTGCCGGGTGGGCCGGGGGTCGATGAGCAGCCGCTTGAGATCTCTGATGAGATCCTTGATGCGTTGCTCGCGGGCGCGAGCACGGCGAGGAGATCGCGGGCCCAGACGGGCTGCTGGGGCAGTTGACGCGCCGGCTGTTGAACCGGGCGTTGGAGGCGGAGCTGAGCGAGCATCTCGGCTATGAGCCCGATCAGGCGCCGCCCGGTGGCGTGGGGAACGCGCGCAACGGCAAGCCGTCAAAGACGATCCTGACCGATCACGGACCGCTGCGGATCCGCTCCCCGCGGGATCGCAAGGGCACGTTTGAGCCGCAGATCGTCAAGAAACGTCAGACCCGGTGGGTTGGGTTCGACGATCGTGTGATCAGCCTCTACGCCCGCGGTCTGACGGTCCGTGAGATCCAGGGACACCTCGCGGAGATCTACGGCACCGAGGTCTCGCCGGATCTGATCTCGAAGATCACCGACACGGTGCTCAGCGACGCGAAGGCGTGGCAGAACCGGCCGCTGGAGCGCGTCTACCCGATCGTCTACCTCGACGCGCTGATCGTGAAGATCCGCGACGGGCATACGGTCCGAAACCAGGCGGGCTACGTGGCGCTGGGCGTCAACCTCGACGGCGAGCGTGACGTGCTCGGCCTGTGGTTCGGGCAGACCGAAGGCGCGAAGTTCTGGCTGCACGTTCTCACCGATCTGAAGACCCGCGGCGTCGCCGACATCCTGTTCGTCTGCGTCGACGGGCTGACCGGCTTCCCGGAGGCGATCGAGGCGACCTTCCCGCACGCGACCGTCCAGACCTGCCTGGTGCATCAGGTCCGCTCCAGCCTGCGCTTCGTGTCCTACAAGGACCGCAAACCGCTCGCCGCCGACCTGCGCAAGATCTACACCGCCGTCGACGCCGAGCACGCCGCAGACGAGCTCACAACGTTCGCCGAGAAATGGGATCACCGCTACCCGATGATCTCAGCCAGCTGGCTCGAGCACTGGGAGCAGATCACCCCGTTCCTGGCCTACCCCGCCGACGTCCGCCGCGTGATCTACACCACCAACTCGATCGAAGCCCTACACCGCCAGCTACGGAAGATCATCAAGACCCGCGGGCACTTCCCGACCGAGGACGCCGCCCGCAAGCTGATCTACCTCGCGATCACCAAAGCCGAGACCAAATGGAAGCGCGTGTTCAACTGGCCAGCGTAGCCGTTCACGTGGTGTCGGTACGTGAGCGAGGATTCCTTCTGTAACTCGGGACGCCCGGTTCGGGGTTCGGGTGACGGTGCTGCGTCAGCCAGGAACCAGTGTGGGGATCGGCCGGGAGTGGAGGCTGGCGTCGAATGCGTCGTGTAGGTACTCGGATGCGGATCGGCCTTGGCGGCGGCAGGTTTCGAGGGTGGAGAGGATCCGTTCGATCCAGCGGTTGCCGCGCTCGGATTGGGTGCCGCCGGAGATCCGGCGCAGGATGACCGGGCCGCGCATCGCGCGCTCCGCGTCGTTGTTGGTCGGGGTGATGCCGGGCACCTCGCTGAACGTCCAGAGCGCGGGGTATTCCTCCAGCAGTCCGGCGCAGAAGCGGGCGGTCTTGGGGTGGCGGCCGCGTGCGCCTTGATCGAGCAGGCCGCGGAACCGCTCGCGCAACGGCGCGAGTTGCTCACGCAGCGCGACCAGCGCCGGGTGCTCGGGATCGTCGGCGCCGGCGAGCGCGGCGGCATGCTCGCGGTGGATCGCGAACACCTGGCCGGCGATGTCGAGCAGCCGAGCGCCGAGCTTGCCGGGCGCGCCCGGACGTTCGGAGAGCTCGGTCAGCTGGCGCACGGCGTGCGCCCAGCACAGCTGCTGTTGCAGAACGTCGAGCCAGTGGTAGCCGACGTAGCGGTCGGAGGTGACGAACCCGCCGAAGTTCTCGCCCAACAGCTTCTTCGCTGCTTGCTGGGTGCGTCGCGGGTCGATCCGGTAGCAGACCAGCGCGGCGGTGGTAGCCGTCCACAGCCAGCACGGATCGGCCTTGCACAGCCACGTCGTCTCATCGGCATGCACGGCCTCGGCGAGCTTGATCGCTTCGTGCAGCTCGCGCCACGGGTCGTGCAGCACGCGGCTGACGCGCCGCAGCATCCCATCGACCGCACCAGTGCTGAGCTCGATTCCGTAGCACTCGCCGAGCAGCTCGACGATCTTCTCGCGCGAGAGCCGGCAGACCCCGGCCAGCACCGCGACATGCGCGTGCAACCGCGGCCCGAACGCGCTCAACGACACGCCCGCCGGCAGCTCCGCCAGCGCCGGCTTGCCGCAATCGGGGCACTCGAGCCGCAGCCGCCGCCACTCGCGCACCTCCGCCACGACCACCGGCAGCTCCCACTGCTGATGGCCGACTGGATCGCCGACGCGTTCCTCGCCGCCGGTGAACCGGTGCCCGCACCCACACCGCCCCGGCACACAGTCAAACGGCCCGGCGGTCAGCTGCTCCGGCTCGGCCGGCGGCCGGCTGGAACCCTCATGACCCGGCTGCCCGCCCTGACTGCGCGCTTCGCGCCGCTCGCGCTCCAGCTGCCTCTTCGCGCGCTCCCGCGCCAACTGACGGCGCTGCTGTCGCGTCAACCGCGAATCCGACGACGGCGCCACCGAACTGTTGCGCGAGGTGCGGTTCACCTGCCGCTCAAGCTCCTCGAACCGCTTCTGCAACCCAGCCACCTCGTCCAACGCATCAAGCAGCCGGACAACCAGCGCCCGTGCAGGCTCCCCACCAGCCACCGCGATCGCTTCCGCCTCGATCCGATCCACGACCGCAGGATTCCATCCATCCAGAAGGAATCCTGCTCACCACCACGACACCACCTGAACGCCTGCTGGCCAGCCGCCTTGGCCGCATTCAAAATCGAGTTCGGTGACCGCATCCCCGACAACTGAAACCTGACTGTCACTACTTGACACACTAGGAGTAACTGTTACTATCAAATAGTCAGCTTACACGGAAGAACTGACACCCTCGTAGAACGCGATCAGGTCCTCCTCCGCGTGCTCGAGCAGCTCACACACCTTCGGTGCGACCTGCGCGAGGCGCTCGAGCACGTTGGTGACCCGCTCGCCCGCCTGGTCGCGATCCTCGGCGTTGAAGATCTCCCTGAGCGCGGCGGCGACGAGTCCTCGCTGGTCGCGGCGGCAGTGCATCACCATGTCGCGCAAGAAGTGGACGGTGCAGCGCTGCCATGGGCAGCCCAGCACGCGGGCGATCGCGGCCTTGAGCCCCTCGTGCTGATCGGAGATCGCCAGCCGCACCCCATCCAGCCCGCGCTGCTTGAGCCCGCGGATGAACTCGACCCAGAACGCGCCCGATTCGACCTCGCCGACATCAAGGCCGATCACCTCCCGCACCCCGGTCTCGTGCACCGCGTAGGCAACCACCAGTGCCTTGGACACCACCCGGCCGTGGTCACGAACTTTGACCTGCTTCGCGTCGAGCCAGAGATACGGGTAGGCACCCTCCAACGGCCGCCCGCGAAACAGCTCGACCTGCTGATCCAGCGCCCGGCAGATCGCGCTCACGCGGTCCTTGGTCATCCCTTCGATCCCCAGCTGCTCCACCAGCCGATCGACCTTCCGCGTCGAGACACCGTTCACATACGCCTCCAACACAACCGCAACGATCGCCTGCTCACTGCGCCGGCGGGGCTCCAGAAAGCTCGGAAAGTACGCCGGACCCGACCGCTTCCTTCGGGATCAACAACTCGAGCTCCCCAACTCTCGTCTCCCACGCCCTGGGCCGATACCCGTTGCGATGCGTGAACCGCGTCCCCGGCGCGACCTCGCCGAGCCCGGCACCCACCTCAGCGCTGACCTCGGCCTCCATCACCTCGCGGGCGACCAGCGCGACCGCCTCGCGCACGAAATCCTCAAGCCGACCATCCATCGTCTTGGCGACGACATCGGCAACCGTCATGCTCTGAACTTCGGCCATCGTGGTGTCTCCATTCGTCTGACTGCGATAACAGCCGACGAGTTCGGCGCCACGGTGGCCGACCCCTCTTCAGCGGTCGACCCCCGAGACGCTCGTTACACCACTTCTACCGACATGACCGCCAAGCGCGCCGGATCGCCCTGCACAGGCCGACGCCGCTGTGGCCGATGCCATGGAGCGTGATCCGTGTGGCCAGGCCACGGGAGCTCGGAGTCAGCGCTCGTAGCCGTCTTTCGGTGTCCGCGATCGACCAGGTCGCGACGGCCACAGCCGGGCCTACCAGCTCGCTCAGCGCCAGTGCCCAGACGAGCGCCGCGCGCGGGTTCATCCAGACAGCCGGGAGCGCATCGGGGTGGCGCCGCGCAAGCAGACCCGCGGAGCATGCGTATAGGTGCCGGCGCGCGATGAACTGCGGCAGCCGCATCGGATGCTCGTGGAGGACATGCACCTCGGGTGCGTAACGGATCTGCCAACCCGCCGCATGGAGTCTCCAGACGAAGTCCACGTCCTCGCCGATCGGGAGCGACTCGTCGAATCCTGAGCGGATGGCGGCCCGTCGGACGAACAGCGCGGTGCTCGGGATATACGCGACCTGTCGCCCGGGCGCGACGATCCCTCCGTACACCCCCATGTCAAGCGCGGAATGCCGCGCCTCGTAGCCCGCGACCAGACCGCGGTCGCTCATCGGCAGGACACGTGGCGCGACAGCCGCGATCTGCGGATCCACGAAATGCGCGAGCAGTCCGCTGACGGCGATCTCCGGGAGCACGACGTCGGAGTCGACGAACGCCACGAACTCCGTCGTGCAAGCGGACAATCCCGGTTCCGCGCCGCGGATGGTCCGCGCGACGCAAGGTGTCTGATGACACACACGTGACCATCCGGCCCCGGGGAGACTCGCAACGAGTGGACGGATCCGTCGTCGACCACGATCACGCCCGCGCCGGGCGCAGCTCGTGCGAGTGCAACCAGGCATCGCTCGAGCTGATCGGGCCGGTCGCGAACTGGGACGACGAACGTGAGCCGGTTGCGCTGCGACGTTCCCATCTGGATGTGGCAAGAGCATGCCGGCATCGAGCAACCGGCGAGCGAGATCCTGTCGACCCGACCCGGCGCCGATCGGGGCAGGTTTCATCCAGCTCGCGATGACTCGCGCGCCTCGCGGCGTGAGCGAAATCGCGCGTAGTGGGGTCCCCCCCAGGAGCAACCTGCCCTCGCACAGGACGCGCACACCGTCCGCGAGCGACACGCGGAGGTCGGCCGGGAGCCGTCTCCGGGAGACTCCTGCCGGCGTCGATGCGCCGACGTTCATCCGGTTCCGTCCGAGGTGGCATCGAGCAGCGCGCTGATCTCGTTCGCGAACTGAGCGAGGAGCATGCGACCCAGCGTCGCGCTCGCAGCGCGGGCGTCACCGAGGACCCCGTTGTCGGCAACCGCCTTGACGCCGTGCTGCCGGAGCATTGGAAGTAGTCGATCGAGAGGCTCTGTCTCGCCGACCGGCCGCTGATCACGTACGAGGTCGGGTGCAAGCGCGAGCATCAGCGACGTCTCGACCCACCCCGCGTGCGCGTCTCCGCCCTCGACGACAGGCTCCCAGCAGAGGACGTTTCGCCGCTCCGCACGGAGCCGCGCGACCGCGCGTGCCACCGGTTCGGCGTTCCCGCCGTGCCAGGCGATCAACGTGACGTCGCTGAAATCGTGAGCGCTGCGCACAAGCTCGACGACGACCGCCTCGAGCGCCGCCGGCCCCATCGACAGGGTGCCGGGAAAGGCAGAATGCTCTCCGCTGGAGCCGTATGCCAGTGCAGGGGCGAGAACGACGTCGCGAGCCGTTGCCACGGCTTCGCCGACGCTCGTGGCGATCAGCGTGTCGGTCTCGAGCGCAGGCGCGCACCGTGCTGCTCCGTGGCCCCAAGCGGAATCAACAGATGGGTGCCGACGCGGCCTTGGAGCTCGAGGAACGTGGCTGCGCCAAGCCTCACAGTCCCGTCGCGGCCGTGCCGAGCGCGTCGGAGACCCCCAACTCTGAGTTCGAATGCCGCGGGAATCAGCACGTCAGCCGGCGACAGGTCGCGCACTGAACCATGACCGAGGCCGAGCAGCGCCGAATCGATCCCGCGGCGCAGGATGTCGAGCACGTTCTCGACGCCGGCTTGGCCGTTTGCGGCGAGCCCCCAGACGTAGGGTCGTCCGATCATCACGGCCCGCGCACCGAGTGCGAGCGCCTTGCCGACGTCGCTACCGCGTCGGATGCCTCCGTCGAGAAGGATCTCGATTTGATCACCCACTGCTTCGGCGATCCCCGGCAACGCACGGATCGTCGCCGGCGTGCCGTCCAGGTTGTTACCGCCATGATTCGAGACCGAGATCGCGCTCACGCCGATGTCCGCCGCCCGCTTCGCGTCATCGACGCGCATCACTCCCTTGAGCATGAACGGACCATCCCATTGCTCGCGAAGCCACCGCAGATCGTCCCACCCGGGCGACCCCGTCTGCATCCACTGGCCGTATACACCAAAGAATGTTGGCGCGGCGTCGCCCGGCGCGGCCATATTCGGGACGGTCAGATCCGGTAGGGATCCCGTGCTGGCCCAGCGATATAACCAGCGCGGGCGGGTCAGCGCCTCTGGCGCGAAGCGCAGCATCGTCTTGAAGTCGAGCTGCTCGGGGATCGGCGGACTGCCCCAGTCGCGCCCGTGCGAGAAGGTCCAGTCGAGCGTGACGATCAACCCCACTGCTCCAGCGCTCTTGGCGCGCTGCGCACGAGACAGGATCTCGTCGCATGAACCCGCCCAGTAGATTTGGAAGAACGTCTGCCGGTTGGCGGCGACGATCTCCTCCACAGACTTGCTGGCAAACGAGCTGAGGCCCATGGCGGTGCCCCTAGCTGCAGCCGCCCTGGCGACTGCCACCTCGCCTTCCGGATGGACTGCCTGCACGCCCGTCGGCGAGATGATCACGGGGAGCGAGAGCGTTTGCCCCATCGCCGTCGTCGTCAGATCTCGTTCGCTCGGTAGCCCTGCGACGTGTGGCGCGAACCCGAGCTCGCCGAACGCCTCGACGTTGTCCTTCAGCGTGAGCCCCTTCTCGGTGCCGGCCCAGGTCGCCATGTAGACCGAGGATGGCAGACACCGTTTGGCGCGCCGCTGGGCTTCGGCGACAGATTCGAACCAACCGCCCCGCATCAGCGCTCGACCTCGAAGCCGGCGAGCGGAGACTGTTCGCAGGGCGAGATCGGACGCCGCGGCACTGTGCGGGAATGATCGGCGGCGGGCCGAGGCACTGCACGATCGGGCAGCACCGAGAGCAGCGACGCTCCGTTGCCCAGCACACACTCAGGATCCGGCCCGTCGAGCGGCAGGCCAGTGAAGAACTTCGCCGCCATACATCCGCCGCGACACGAGTCGAAGTGCGAGCACGAGGCACAGTGGCCACCCGTCTGCGGTCGCCGGAGGTCTTGGAAGCGCTCGGAGGAGCGCCACAGCGTCGTAAAACCACCCGGCCCGCGGATGTTGCCCGCGCGGAACGCGTCGTGGATCGCAAACGGGCAGGCGTAGACGTCGCCGATCGGGTCGATCAGGCAGACGACCCGGCCCGCACCGCACATGCCCAGCCCGGGCAGCGGTTCGCCGTAGGCGGCGAGGTGGAAGAAGGAGTCACCCGTGAGCACCTTGTCCCCTCGCTCGAGGAGCCAGTCGTACAGGCGGCGCTGCTGCGGGGGCGTGGGATGCAGCCTGTCCCACACGTCCACGCCCCGACCGGACGGGCGCAGCCGCGTCAAGCGCCGCTGCGCGCCGAAGTGATCGGCGAGCGCCTCGAAGTCGTCGAGCTGATGGATGTTCTCGCTGGTGATGACGACAGAGATCTTGAAGCTGTTTGCGCCGGCTTCGGCCAGCCGCTCGAGCGCACGGATCGCGGTCGCGAACGAGCCCGGGCCGCGGATCGCATCGTTCACGGCCGTCGACGCTCCGTCGAGCGAGATCTGGATGTCGAGGTAGTCGTTTGCGGCGACGCATGCCGCGGCCTCGTGCGTAATGCGCGATCCGTTGGTCGAGAACTTGACGCCGACGTCGTGGGCGGTGGCGTACTCGAGGATCTGCCAAAAGTCACGGCGAACCGTGGGTTCGCCACCTCCGACGTTGACGTAGAAGACCTGCATCGCCTGAAGCTCGTCGATGACCGCGAAGCACTCGGCCGTCGTCAGCTCGCGCGGATCCGCCCGTCCCGAGCTCGACAGGCAGTGGATGCAGGCAAGGTTGCAGGCGTACGTGAGCTCCCAGGTCAGGCAGATCGGCGCATCCAGGCCCGCCTCGAAGTGATCGACAAGGCGGGCGCTCAGCATCACGTCAGGCATCGTCTGAGGCTCCCTCCACAACCATGCCCGAGCTCACGAGGGTACGCAGCGCGCGGCGAAATGCCGGAAGCTCCTGATCGGTCACGCCGGCCGAGCGGCAGGCGTCGAGGCCGTCGGTTGCGCCTCGAGCGCCTGGACGACGGCCAGGAGCTTGCAGCTCTTCAGAAAGGACAACCGGCGCGTCCCGAAGTGGTACGCGAGCGCGCCGAACGGCTCCGGGCAAATCACGACCCGGCGGTCAAGCCGCCATGCGCGCTCGAGCTCAAAACCATCGAGCCGCATCAATAGACGCCGCACATGCCGTCGATCGAGACGTCCTCGACGAGCAGCTCGGATTCGACGAGCTTGGCGGCAGGCGGCCCGGCGGCGGCGGCGCGGCGCTCGTCAGCGTCCCGAGGCACAGGCGGTGCATCCCGGGGCTGAGGCTGCGCTTGCGTGCTGATATCCGGCATTCGTTGAATCTCCTCCGCTCTGGTCATTCCCGATCGTCAGATCGGCAGGCTCCACCCAATTGAATTGGGTGCGGCTCCCGTAGAGGGACGGTGAGGCTCCGGGATTCTTGGTGATCCGGGGTGGTGGCGGTGCTTGGATTGCGGTTTTCGCCCGCTTTCGTTGGCGCTGGCGGCGATAGTCGCAGGAGAGGAGAGGAAGGGTGCCGAAGTTCGGCGTTGCTGATACCAACGTCGACCACTTGGAGGTGGCCTTCGTGATCGCCGACTCCGGCACCCGTCGCGGCGAACTTTACGCGTTGGCTGATGAAGTCCTGCTGTCCGCTGATGCTGCGGGTGGCGCTGCAACGAAAGTTGAGCCCGGTGACTACGCGGGTGGGGTGAGCGATCACCTTGGCGGGGATCGGTTCGAGCGCTCCCGCGAGCGGTTTGAGGTGATCGTGGGCTGGCTTGACGGTGAGGAGGTGGGCGGGTTCGAGCACTCAGCGCTCGAGTCGCGGATCGAGTCCGCCGGGCGTGAGCTGTTGTGCGCGCTCTTTCAGGACCATCTTGATCTGCGTGCCGAGCGGGAGCGGCGTGCGGAGCGAGTGGCCGACGAGCGGGACGTGGAGCGCCGGGCGGTCGAGGCAGGTCATCACCGCCCGCTTCAGAGCGTGTTCGGAGAGGTGAGCGTCAAGCGGCTGGCCTACCGGGCTCGCGGCGAGCGGAACCTCTATCCGGCTGACGGCATGTTGAACCTGCCCGACGAGCGCGCCTCACACGGGGTCAGGCGGCTGGCCGCGATCGGGTCCTCCCGCGGCTCGTTCGAGGAGGCCACCAGCCAAGTCCGCGAACGGACGGGACCGGCGCTGGGCAAGCGTCAGGTCGAGGAGCTGTCCGTCCGCGCCGCGGTCGATTTCGAGTTCTTCTACGCCACGCGGGCCCGCTCTGCGGGGGAGCAAGACGTTGATGATCGCGACGACGATGACGATGTGCTGGTGATCTCCGCGGACGGCAAGGGGATCGTGATGCGACCAGACGCGCTGCGCCCGGGCTACCACCAAGGCTGCCCAACGAGCCTCGCCGAAGCTCAAGACCCGGCTATCGAGGGGCGAGAAGGCCAACCGCAAGCGGATCGCCGAGGTCGGCGCCGTGTACGAGGTCACGCCGGCGCCGCGCAAGCCCGAGGACGTGCTCGCCAGCAGCCAGGAGAAGACCACGCCCGCGCCTGAGGCCGACCGCAAGTGGCTGACCGCGAGCGTGGTCGCCGATGCCGCGTCGGTCGTGGCGGATCTGTTCGACGAGGCGCAGCGGCGCGACCCCGACCACGAGCACACTTGGGTCGCACTGGTGGACGGAAACAACCACCAGATCGAACGGATCAAAGCCGAGGCCCAAAAGCGCAAGGTCAAGGTCACGATCGTGATCGACGTGGTGCATGTACTGGAGTACCTGTGGTCGGCTGCCTGGTGCTTCTTCAAAGAGGGCGACCCCGCCGCCGAGGCCTGGGTGCACGAGAAGGCCCTGGCCATCCTCGAAGGCAAAGCGGGTATCGTCGCCGCTGCGATCCGCCGCAAGGCCACTCGTGTAGGTCTGGCCAACGACAAGCGCGAGCGCGCCGACCGCTGCGCCGACTACCTGCTCAACAAGCGCCCCTACCTCGACTACCCCACCGCGCTCGCCAACGGCTGGCCGATCGCGACCGGCGTGATCGAAGGCGCCTGCCGCCACCTCGTCAAAGACCGCATGGACATCACCGGCGCGCGGTGGGGACTCGCGGGCGCCGAAGCCGTCCTGAGACTACGCGCCATCAGAGCCAACGGAGACTTTGACCAGTACTGGCGCTACCACCTCGTACAAGAACGACACCGGAACCACGCCTCACGCTACGCCAACGGTGTCATCCCCCGCGCCGCATCACGTCCCTCTACGAGAGCCGCACCCAATTGAATTATCTCCTCTTCAAGGCTGTGCACGCACGAGTACCAGAAGTCCCGATTGAGAACTCGATGATTTCAGGCACCTCCTCCCGTGCGGCCCGCCTCAGCGGGAGTCGACGCCGCGCACTCCGCCAGCGCTGTCGCGGCGGCCTGAAGCCCGAAGACCAGGGCAGTGGCAAGACCCCCGGCGTAAGCGCGGTAGAAGACTCCGCCTGCATCCGCCCCCGCGGCCAAGAGGCCGGCGATGGGAGTGCGATGTTCGTCGAGCACGCGCGCACGGTCGTCGATGGCGAGACCACTGAACGTGAAGGTGATCGCCGGGATGAGCTCGATCGCATAGTACGGCGGATCCACGAGCGGCGCAGGATCCAACCGACGCGCGGGAGACAGCGTCCCGGTCTCGCACTGCCGGTTGAACTCCAGCAGTGCGTCCCGCGCCGCTGGTCCCGGATAGCCCCAGTCGTCCGGCACCGCCTCCAACTCCTCGATGGTCTCGGCCACGGCTGCTCGCGCCCGACGGCCATAGGCGAGCCGGTACTTGTCGAGCGGCTCGACCCCCTCGACATACGGGGCCATCATCCACTCGTCGTGCACGCGCTGGTCGGTGACGAGCAGAGCTCGCGCCTCGGGCTGGTCGAGCACGTACAGCGTGTTCAAGTGGTCTCCGATCGTCTCGTCGCAGAAGCGGCGCCCGTGCAGGTTCAGCAGGACGCCGTGCTCGCTGTGGTAGAAGGTGAGGTCGGTGAACTCGTGGGGGTTCCTGTATCTCACCTTCGATGGGATGAGATGGCCGTAGAAGCCGGCATTCGGGGGCCCAAACGCCGCCCCTGCGGATAGCCCCAGCCTGAGCCCGTCGCCGACGCTGTGCGGATTCGCCCGCAGGGGCAGCTCCCTCGCCAGTGGATGGATGTGCTGCGCGCGGAGCTCGGCGTCACCGCCGAACCCCCCGGTGGCCAGGACCGTCGAGCGCGCGCGAAAGGTGCGGCGCTCGCCGGCGTCCGTCCCAACCTCGGCGCCGACCACCGCACCGTCTTCGATCAAGAGCCGTCGCGTAGCGGTGCGCAGCAGCACTTCGCCGCGCTCGCGTACCAGACGCTCGCATGCAAGCAGATAGTTGTACATGTCGGTCGCCGAGCCCCGCCCGTAGCCGAGAACCGTGACCGGTTCGGCAACGCTGACACCGAGTGAGCGGACCCAATCGAGCGCGTCGGAGAAATCGTTGACGACCTTGCTCGCGAGACTCGGGTCGCCTTCCGGGTTAACCTCACGCATCACCTCGACGGTAGGCGCGGTCCAGATGAACCCCGCGTACATCGCGGATCCGCCCATTTTCGGACCCTTCTCCACCAGTGCGACGCTCGCCCCTTCGCTGGCGGCTCGTGCTGCGGCGCTTGCGCCCGCCATGCCGCCACCGCAGACGAGTACGTCAACCGTCTGCTCGAATTCGCTCATCACGCACCATCCTCGAGGTTGCCACCGCCACACTCGGCGACATGATAATGATCGTATCTTAACTGAGGTAAGCTCGCTCGCCTGCTCATCGGCGATCGCCGCACGGCCCGCCGAAGGCCGTTCGAGGCGCGGCTCCGCGGCTCGTTCTCACCGCCTCGAGGCGCCTCTCGATCGCCGTTGTCCGTTCGAATTCGTGCTCTCGCGCTCACCCCCACGCAGATCGCACGACGTCCCCTAACAGACGCACACTTGACTTTCGATTGCCCGCCGTCTAGGGTTCGATTTGACTTCAATTCACCCAGTAGAGGAGAGGGTGCTTATGTGCCATCGCAGGGGCGCGCTGTCACCGCTCGCACCACGCCTGTTTGACGCTGCCGTAACAGGCGCTGATACATCTGAGCGCAACGAGACACGATCGGAGACGCTGTCGTGAGCGTGGGCGTAGCCGGGCCGTCCCGCGTACAGCAGCGGCGCAAGTTCAACGCCGGCTTCGACCGCTTCAGCGGCCTGTACCTGTGGGCACTGTTCATCATCGTGTTCGGTCTGTGGGTGCCGGACGAGTTCCTCACGACGTCAACCCTGCACAGCGTGGCCGCGCAGGAGGCGGTCACGGGCATGATTGGCCTCGCCGTCCTGATTCCGCTGGCCGCCGGCATGTACGACCTGTCGGTCGGCGCAACGGCGAACGTCTGCGGGATCCTCACGATTGTGTTGATGAATAACGACCACTGGGCTGTCGTTCCCGCGATCTTCGCGGCGATTCTCGCGGCGGTCGCCATCGGCCTGATCAACTCGTTCATCGTCGTCAAGCTGGGCGTGAACTCGTTCATCGCGACGCTCGGCATGAGCTCCATCCTCGCCGCGACGTTGGTGATCGTCTCGTCCAACAGCCAGCCGCTGCCACCGCTCTCGACGGCTTGGAACAACTTCACGCAGACGACGGTGCTCGGGTTTCAGATTGTCGTGCTCTACCTCATCGTCCTGGCGCTCGTCCTCTGGTGGTTGCTGGCGCACACGCCGGCGGGCCGCTACCTGTACGCGATCGGCGGCAACACCGAAGCCGCCCGCCTCTCAGGCGTGCGCATCCAGCGGTGGACGACCCTTGCCTTCGTGATCTCGGCCGCCGTCTCCGGGCTGGCGGGCGTGATGTTCTCCTCGCTCAATGGCCCGTCGCTCAACTTCGGCGCGACGCTCCTGCTGCCGGCCTTCGCGGCGGCCTTCCTCGGCTCGACGCAGCTGACTCCCGGCCGGTTCAACGTGTGGGGGACACTGTTGGCGATCTACGTGCTGGCCACGGGGGTGGAGGGGCTTCAGCTCGCATCGGGCGCCAGCTGGCTGAGCGACATGTTCAACGGCGTTGCTCTGATCATCGCCGTCGCCCTGTCGATCAAGCGCTCACCGTCGAGCTTCGGTGCGCGACTGAAGGGGCTGGGCCGTAGACAACCCCCACCCGGCAACGGAGCGGGGTCCGTTGCCGAGGAGACGCCAGGCGCTACGCCAACGGGGGGGAGCACGGTCTCGCAGGGAGGCCCGGGCTGAACAGAACCAGACGTCAGCGACGGCTGTCCGTGCGTGAGCGGTGACGGCCGCTAGCGAACCCATGACACACACATCACAAGGAGAGTCAATGGAAGTCGGGACGAAATACAAAAACCGCATGCGAAGTCGACTGCGGCCGATTCGCTGGAGTGCAGTGATCGCCATGCTGACCGCATCGGTCGCGCTCGCGGCGTGCGGCTCATCCAGCTCATCGTCCTCCTCATCCTCGGGGTCCGCCGGCTCGACGTCCGGGTCCGGCTCCTCGTCCAATGCGGGCGTCGCCGCCGCCACCGCGGCCCTGCAGCCGTACATTAAGACCCCGACGCAAATCAACATCACGACGCCTCTGAAGTCCAAGCCGCCCACCGGCAAGACCATCGTGTTCCTGGGGACGAGTGATCCCTCCAACGTCAAGGTCCAGCACAAGGTTCAGGAGCTCGCCGGGCTCGCGCACTGGAGCTACTCGCTGGTGAGCTACGACCCCGCCAACCCGGGAACGTTCACGGCGGCGATCAACTCGGCGTTGGCCAAGCACCCGCAGTACCTCACCGAGTCCGGCCTGCCTCCGACCGCGTCACAGCTCTCGATGGTGAAGAACGCTGGCGCGAAGTGGGTGCTCAACTCGGTCTACCCGGTCACGGTGGCACCGCCCGTCATCGGGGTGACGGACACCTATGCCCAGGACAAGCTCATGGGCAAGATCGTCGCCGACTACTTCGTCTCGGACTCCGGAGGCAAGGGCGATGCTGTGATCGAGCACGTGCCTGCCTATCCGATTCTGAACGGCTTCACGGACGGCTTCGGAAGCGAGGTCAAGGCGAAGTGTCCGGGGTGCAAGACGACGACCGTCAACATCACGATCCCGCAGCTGGGGGCAGGCCAGGTGCCCTCGATCATGACTTCGGCACTGCGCTCCAACTCATCGGCGAACTACCTGGTGTTCGACGATGGCCCGTTCGCCAACGGAATCGACTCGGCGCTTGCGGGCGCCGGCCTCTCGGGGAAGGTCAAGGTCATCGGCGAGGCGGCCGATGACGCCGCGATCGCGTCGGTGAGGGCGGGAAAGCAGCGGGCGTGGACCGGCTTCGATCCGGCGTACCAGGGCTACCTGACCATGGACATGGCGTTCCGTGACGCCGAGGGCATCCCGATTCCGGTCGCGCAGGAGGGCCTCCAGCCGACGCAGCTGCTCACGAAGCAGACCGTCGATTCCATCACCACTTGGAGCGCTCCCACAAATGCTCAGGCTCAGTTCCTGAAGCTCTGGAAGCTCCAATAAGGCGACACCTGAGCCGTTGCGGCCAATCCAAATTCAATGGAGGAGGAGAGCGTGACTGCGGTACTCGAGGTCCAGGGGATATCGAAGACGTTCACGCGTACGCGAGCGCTGCAGAATGTGAGCCTCACAATTGACGCAGGTGAGGTCCATGCTCTCCTGGGGCAAAACGGTTCAGGCAAGTCAACCCTCATCAAGATCATGTCCGGATACCATCCGCCCGACCCGGGCGGCGGTGTCCGGATCGAGGGCCACAACTTGCCGTTTCAGTCACCGGTGCAGTCCTACCGGCTCGGGTGCCGCTTCGTCCAGCAGGATCTGGGCCTGGTCTCCACGCTGTCGGTCCTTGACAACATGGCGCTGGGGTCCGGCTTCCCAACCCGCGTCGCCACGATCAGGGAAAAGGCAGCACGCAGGCAAGCCTCGCATGATTTGGGGCGGTTAAGCCTCGATCTCGACCCGCGCGCGCTGGTGTCGACGCTGAGCGCTTCGGAGCGGACGGGCGTGGCGACCGCTCGTGCGCTCCGCGACGACCCGGCATACCCAGCACGGCTGCTGGTCTTGGACGAGCCAACCGCAGCGCTCCCGGTGGACGAAGTCGACAATCTCCTCGATCGCGTCAGCCAGATGGCGGCCACCGGGATCGGCGTGTTGTACGTAACCCACCACCTCGGCGAGGTCTTCCGCGTGGCTCACAAGGTGTCGGTCTTCCGCGACGGCGTCGTCGCGGGGGCCGGGCCGGTCGGTGACTTCGACCACAACGCGATCGTCTATCTGCTCGCGGGCGAGGAGATGCTCGCCGAGGAGACCGAGGCTCGTCGGGAGAGGGCCGCCCGGCGGAAGGCGCGAGCAGCCGAAACGGTGCTTGAGATCAACGATCTGCACGCGGGAGCGCTGGCCGGGGTGTCCGTTAAGGCGGAGCGGGGGGAAATCGTCGGGATCGCCGGCCTCGCCGGGTCAGGACGCGACAGCGTGCTGGGGGCGAGCTTCGGGGCCCTTCCACGGATTGCGGGCGACGTGAAGGTCGCAGGAGAGCCGCTGCCGCCGGCGCGCCCGGATCTCGCCATCGCGCGCGGTGTGGCATACCTCCCGCCCGACCGGAAGGTCAGTGGAGGCGTCATGACCATGAGCGCGCGGGAAAATCTGACCTTGCCGCGACTGAAGCCGTTTTGGAAGGGCCTCGTTCTTCGCCGGAGGCCCGAGAAGGCGCGTACCACGGAGTGGTTCGAGCGGCTGTCGGTGCGGCCTGCGACGGCGATGGACGATCAGCTCAGCATCTTCAGCGGCGGTAATCAGCAGAAGATCCTCTTCGGCAAGTGGCTCTCTCAGAGGCCCTCCGTCTTCCTCCTCGACGAGCCGACGCATGGCGTAGATGTCGGCGCCAAGGCGGATCTCCACCGTGAGCTCATCGCGGCGGCGGAGGACGGCGCCGCCGTCGTGCTCAGCTCGACCGACCTCGAGGAGCTCGCGGATCTGTGTGATCGGGTGCTCGTGATGATCGACGGGAAGATCAGCAGCGTGCTCGAGGGCGCCCAGCTTACCCAGGGGGCGATCACCCGGCGCTTCATGCCGCTCGCTGCAGGACCGGTCGGCACCCAAACGCCGATTGACCTGGGCCCTCGCTGATCGCTGTGGAGTTAGCGCCGATGGGCAAGGTCATCGGGCGGTTCGGTCTGACACCCTCCAGGACGCGCGAGGAGTAGTGAGCGCCAGTACACCGAGGTCCACGTGCGGATGCTCAGGACCTCCTGCGTTCGATGCCTCCCCCTTTACTGGCACACGAATCGCGCCCTGGCGCAGGACCCGGACTCGGCCGTGGGGCCCGAGGAGGCATGGTCCGCCTTGACGTCAACCTTCTCCACGTCGAGGAGCTCGCGCCGCTCGACGTCCGGTAGGGACCGCCGGCGATCCGGGGTCTAGTGTGTTCGCCGGGGCCCCACGAGTGGGCGATAAAGCGTGTGCCCGCGTCCGTTGCCCGTCACCCGGCGACGTAGCCACCGTCTACCGGGAGGGCGACGCCGGTGATGTAGGAGGACTCGTCGGAGGCGAGGAACACCACGGCGGCTGAGATCTCCTCTGGCCGGCCATCGCGCCCGAGTGGGATCTGCGTCTGCATCGCCACGACTGCCGCCGCGGAGGCGCTCTCTGTCATCCTCGTTATCACCAGACCGGGGCAGATCGCGTTGACGCGGATATTGTTGCGCCCGTAGGAGACGGCCGCACCCCGCGTCAGTCCGAGCACCGCGGCCTTGCTCGCCTGGTAGGGAATCGATCCACGTAGCCCGACCAGCGCGGCGACCGAGGCGATGTTGATGATCGACCCTCCCCCGCTGGCGATCATCCCGGGTATGACCGCGCGCATCCCGAGGAACACCCCACGCTGGTTGACCGCCGTGACGGTATCCCATTCGCGGTCGTCCGCGTCGATGCCAACCGACCGCATCTGGACTCCGGCGTTGTTGACGAGGACGTTGATCGGACCATACGCCTGCTCGACGTCCGCGACGACTTGCTGCCAGGCCGCCGCGTCGGTGACATCGTGGCGGTGGTAGGCGACCTCGCTGCCGGCGGCCCGTAGCTCGTCGGCAAGCTGCTCACCCGCGTCAACGGCAATGTCCGCGAGCGCGACAGTCGCGCCCGATCGCGCTAGGGCTCGGACGTGGGATGCCCCCATTCCGCTGGCGCCGCCCGTCACGAGGGCCACCTTGCCTGCAACACGAGCGGAGTCGTTCACGACGCTGGCTAGCAGTTGGTGGAGGCGCAGGACATCTGAGGCGGAAGATTCAACCTTCTCGTTTGAAGCGAGATCAGCTTACCTCAGATGTCGTTCGTTCGTTGGGTCATGCCGATCAGCCGAGCTCCGTGCGCCGGACGCCAGACTGGCACGTTGGTTGCCAGCCGCAACCGGAGGCAGTATCATTTCACTTGAATTCGATTCAGGACACTGTCGCTGCTGTCGGGTGAGTCTTCCCGGGAGCGGTCGGCTGAGCCCGATCGATGATCGCGACGATGATGGCGACGCTGATCCTCCGAGCATGATGCGCGCGCTCCGTTTGACGGGCTGGGAATCGATGCCTGTGCTATGCGAGGTGCCAGTTCCCGTGCCGCAGGGGTCAGAGGTCCTCGTCGAGGTGACGGCGGCCGGGCTGTGCCGCTCGGACCTCCACATCATGAGCAGCCCGCCGGATGTGTATCCGTACACCCTTCCTTTCACCCTCGGACACGAGACCGCCGGACGGATCGTGGCCCTTGGTGCAACGGCATCCGGCGTCGCTGCAGGAGATCCCGTCGTCGTGTACAGCCGGTGGGGCTGCGGCAGGTGCTGGCAATGTGCGAACGGGCGGGACAACGCCTGCGCGCGAACGCAGCGCAGCGCACACGGCGCCGGCCTCGGACGAGACGGGGGTCTGGCCGAGTATCTGCTCGTCCCGTCGGCGCGGTACCTCGTCCCGGCACCCGGACTCGATCCAGTGCACGCGGCCCCGCTCACCGATGCCGCGCTCACGTCCTACCACGCGGTGAAGTTGTCGCTCGCGCAACTGCGACCGGGCAGCACGGCGCTCGTTCTCGGCGTCGGAGGGCTCGGGCACATGGCGATTCAGATCCTCAAGGCGATCACTTCCGCACAGGTCCTCGCTGTTGACGTCCGCCAGTCTGCCCTCGAACTCGCGCGCGAGGCCGGAGCCGACGCGGTGATCGCCGCGGACGGACTGACTCCGAGCGATGTCCGCGCCGAGCTCGGTCCGGATAGAGCAGCGGTGGTGCTGGACTTCGTCGGCAGCGCAACCACACTCGAGCTGGCGGCCGGGTCCGTCGCACAAGCCGGAGACATCGCCTATGTCGGGCGCGCCGGCGGTGAGCTCCGGGTTAAGCCCGGGCTGATCCCGTATGAGTGCACCGTCCGGATGCCGACATGGGGCACCCTGTCCGAGCTGGCCGAGGTGGTCGCGCTCGCCCGCTCCGGAGCGATCCACTCCGAGGCCGAGGTGTACGGCCTCGACGAGGCCGTCGCGGCCTACGGCAGGCTGAAGCAGGGCGAGGTGGTCGGCCGCGCCGTGATCAGCGTGAGCATGCAGCCGGCCCAGATGCCTCTGTAGAGAACTGCCGTCTCGTTTCAGGCGTCGCACACCAGCAATGACGCCGCATCAAACCTGCAAACAACAAGAGAGGAGAAGCGATGGGACTCGTCGATGGAAAGGTGGCGCTGGTGACCGGCGCCGGGCGCGGACAGGGACGCTCACACGCCGCACGGCTCGCGGCCGAGGGCGCGGACGTGATCGCCGTCGACATCTGCGCGGACCGCTTGGAGACCCTTTCCTACCCGCTGGCCACCGAGGACGATCTCGACACCACTGTCAAACAGGTGAAGGCCACCGGCCGGCGCGCAGTCAAGGCGATCGCCGACGTTCGCTCGCTCCCTGAGCTTCAGCAGGCAGTCGCGGCCGGGCTGGCTGAGCTCGGGAAAATCGACATCGTCTGCGCCAACGCCGGCATCGGATCATGGGCCCTTAGCTGGGAGATGACCGAGCAGCAGTGGGACGAGATGATCGACATCAATCTGACGGGCGTGTTCAACACCGTGCGCGCCGCCCTTCCCTCGATGGTGCAGCGCGGCGAGGGCGGTTGTGTGGTCCTCACCAGCTCGACCGCGGGCGTTCGGGGCTATCTGCACACGGCGCATTACACGGCCGCCAAGCACGGCGTCATCGGCCTCATGAAGGTGCTGGCGCAGGAGCTCGGCGAGCATCGGATTCGCGTCAACGCCCTCTGCCCCACGACCGTCAGAACACCGCTGGTCATCAACGACGCGACCTTCCAGCTGTTCGCGCCTGATGTCCCGAACCCGACTGAGGACGACGTCCGAGAGGCGTTCGAAGCGCTGAACATCCTCCCCGGGGTCGCCTGGATCGAGCCCGGCGACGTGTCCGACGCTGTGCTGTTCCTCTGCTCGGACGCTGCGAAGTACATCACCGGCGTCACGCTCCCGATCGACGCCGGCAACACGATCAGGTCCTGACAAGCTGTCGTACACAGGCTGCACCGTGCTCACACCGTGAGCACCGTGCAGGCGCTGACGCCCGGAGCGCCGTAGACCTGCGTGAAGCCCACGCGACATCGCTTCGGAACCTGGCGATCGCCGGCCTCACCCCGCAGTTGAACGACGATCTCGTACACCTGACGCAGGCCCGAGGCTCCGATCGGCTCGCCGCACGCCAGGCAGCCACCGTCGGTGTTGACCGGAAGCCGCCCACCGAGCTCGGTGCCGCCGCTTTGGATGAGCGCCTCCTGCTCTCCGTGCTCGCACAGCCCTGTCTCAGCCAGGTGCATGACCTCCGCTCCCGACTCGGTGTCCTGGAGCTGCGCGACATCGACATCACCGGATTCGATCCCCGCTTCCGCGAACGCGGTGGCGGCCGCCTCCGTCGTCGCCGACGGCGCCGATTCGATCGGGATCGAGGGACTAAACACTTCGAACGTCCCGAAGCGCCGGGTACGGAAGGTAATCGAACGCAGATACACCGGCGTACGCGTCAGCTGCCTGATCCGGCGACCGCGTGCGAGCACCAGCGCGACAGCGCCCTCTCCCGGCGAACAGAACATGTACTGAGTGAGCGGATGATTGACCATCTTCGAGGAGAGGATCTGCTCGTCGCTGAGCGGCTGTCTCCGCCACGCGTTGGGGTTGCGCGACCCGTTGCCGAACGCCTTCGCCGCGACCTTCGCCAGGGTCGACTCGGTGATCCCGTAATCGCGCATGTAGCGCTGGATCTTCAGGGCGAAGAACTGCGTCGTGAGCATCAGGCCCGTCTCGCCGTACCAGGAGCCGATCCCCCACTCCTCCGGCAGCGGGTTGAACGCACCGCGGTCGTGTTTGTCGAAACCGACAACGAGCGCGACTTCGGCCGCTCCGGAGACGAGCATCGCGTGGGCGGTCGTCAACGCGGAACCACCGGTCGCGCACCCATTCTTGACGTTGATGAATGGCACGCCGGTGAGGCCGAGCGTCGACACGGATGTATCGGCATTGCCGGCTGCATCCGATCCGCCCGCGGCGAAATCGACATCCCGCCACTGGATCCCCGCGCTCGCGAGCGCTCGCCGGGCGGCGATCGCGCCCATCAGGAGCCCGGACACGCCGTCATGGCGGCCGAACGGGTGGATCCCCAGCCCGACGACAGCGACGTCCTCGCTGCTCATTCGCCCTCGTCCACCGGCCGGAACGCGAATGTCAGCTTGTCGGCCGCTCCCGGGACGGGAATCAGTGCGAGCTCCATCGGCATACCGATCCGTAGCCGCTGCGGATCGTTCTCAGTCAGCCGCGCCTCCACCCGGACTTCGCCCGGAAGCTCGATGTAACCGACACCATACGGCTCGAACTGCTCGACGCCTCCCTCGAGGTACGGAGGCGCCTTGGGCGCGAAGCACTGGATCGTCCACGTCCACAACTCGCCGCGCGTGGCGAGCTCATGCGCGTGTACATGCTCGGAAGTACATCGCGGGCACGATGACTGGCGCGGGAAGGTCACGGTGCCACAGCGGTCGCAGACCGAGCCGATCAGCCTCGGCTCGCGCTCGGTCCCGCCGATCACTCCAGGATCGATCAACTGGAGGTGGCGCGTCTCAGTCATCGCTTGCGTGGGGAAACGCGAGGGCGGCCGAACGCGCCACCATGTACCTGCGCATCCGGCCGTCCTCGGCGAGTTGCGCGACAGCCAGGAACGTCCCGATGCGCTCGCCGGTGTCCCATCGCGTCTCGCCGAGCGCGAATTCGACATCGCCGCTGAGGCCGCTCTCAACGACGTAATGAGCCCAGCCCTCCATGTCACCCGCGTCGATGAAGCCGCGCAGCTCCTGCAGTCCGCCCACGAACTGGCTGCTCTTGCGTGAGGTGTCCGGAGCCCACTGAATCGAGAACTCCACGTCCTCGGCCACCAGCTCCAGCGAGCTGTGGGGGTCGGGGCCGTCGAGCAGCTCGAAGTACCGCTCGAAGAACGTCATCTGGCTCGTCTCCTCTGCCACTCGGCGTGATTGACGTGAAGTCATTTCAGGGTTTATGCTACCGGACGACACCCGAGCGCGGAACTGCTCGTGGGATTGACCGGCGACGGCGCCGCGAGACCCTAGTAGGCGGTGACCGCCGGTCGGGCAAGGATCTCCTTGACTACGTGTGGTTTGACAACCTTCAGCGACGGCGTCCGCGGGAACTCGTCGAAGACCACGACCGACTCGGGCCACGTGTACTTCGCGACGCCCTCCTGATCGAGGAACTGCTGGAGCTCCTCGAGCGTCGGCGCCAGCTTGCCCGCGACCGGAATGATCGCAGCGCAGGCTCGCTCTCCCAGCCGCTCGTCCGGGAGCGGCACGACCGCCGCCTCATGAACGTGCGGATGCCGCATGATCACGGGCTCGACCTCGGAGGGGACGATCGTCACGCCGCCACGCCGGATGATGTCCTTGCTGCGGCCAACGTAGACGAACTGCCCGTCCTCGTCGAGATAGCCGAGATCGCCTGTCCGGTAGCCACCCCATTCGGTCAGCGACTCCCGCGTCAGCTCATCGTTGTTGAGAAAACCGAGAAACCTGCTCGGCCCGTTGACGATCACCGACCCTACCGTCTTCGGCAGAACGGGGCGCTCGTCGTCATCGACAATGCGGATTTCGGTGCCCTCGTACGGGCGGCCTTCGGTCAGGAAGATCTTCTCGTCGGGCTCATGGAGCCCGTGAGCCGCGTGGCCGGGAACCTCCGACAAGCCGTAGTCCCCGAGGGGAGACACACCGAAGGCTTCCCGCATCGCGATGCGGCGCTCTCGCGTGAGCCCCGGCGCCGCCAGCACGCGCATCGAGGGCAGCCGACGCCCGCTCTCCAACTTGGCCTTGATCAGGTCTGCCGAATGCGTCGGCATCGATAGGACGTACGTGCACTCGTGCTGATCGATCAGCCGCAGGGCGTCCTCCGCACGCCAGCGGTTGACCAGAACTCCCGTCGCGCCGTTGAACAGAGGAGGGAAGTAGCCGAACACCAGGCCGCCGACGAAACCGAACTCGCACACCACGAGGTAGACGTCCTCGCCGGTCAGCTCCCAGCGCTTGCAGATGCCCTCGGTGGCGTAACGCAGCGTGTTGCTCGAGTGCGCGATGCCCTTCGGCGTCGAAGTCGTGCCCGAGGAGTGGATCACCATGGCCAGGTCGTCGGCGTGCCGCGGGACGCGCTCGTCCGCCGGGTCATCTTCGGAGAGGGCATCGACGAGGTCAGGCTCGATCGGCAGGACCAACGGGACCTCGTCGGCGACGCGCTCGCACCTCGCGAGCTCCTTCTCGCCCCCGAAGCCGAGCAGCGCGGTGGCGCGCGTCTGCGCGATCAGCGCTGAGAGCTGGCTCTCGTTGAACATCGGCGGCAGCGGCGCGATGACCACACCGCGGTGCATGCAGCCCAGCATCGCCACCGCCGCCTCAATCGAATGGCGGCCGAGCAGGATGACGATGTCGCCAGGCTCGACAGCCGCCTGCGCGAGCCGGACCGACACGCCGACCGCAGCACGCCGCAGCCGATCGAACGTGAAGACGCGGTCCTCCAGGATGAGCGCGGGCTTCTCCGGGTTCTCCTCGGCGCGACGGGCAAAGTCGCTCCACAGGTCTCCCTCGCGCCAGTATCCATCTGCATATAGTAATGATCAGCCTCAGGCTGGAAGGTCAGGGTCGACATCGCCTTCCTCCGGTGTCATGGTGTCGAGTCGTGGTAGGGCGGCCGTGCTGTGGTGGTGAGCTCACGCAATTGCCATGCCTCCGTCGACGCTCAGCACGGTTCCGGTGACGAAGCTGCTGCCGGGCCCGAGCAGGAACAGCACGGCGTCGTTGAGCTCCCCCGTCAGGCCACCGCGTCCGAGAGGCGTCCGGGACAGCAGAAACGCGGGAAACCGCTCAGGGTCCTCGCCGAGCTCCGCTGTCATCTCCGAGGCGAAGAAACCCGGGGCGACCGCGTTGACGCGAATTCCGTAGCGGCCCCACTGCGACGCCAGTTCCCGCGTCAGGCCGATGATGCCGGCCTTCGAGGCGACGTACGCAGCGTCTGGAATCTGCCCGATCGAGCGCAGACCCATGACGGAGGCGACGTTGACGATCGAGCGACCCCCGCCGTCACGCATGCGGTTCGCAGCCAGGCGCGACAGGGCGAACGGAGCTACAAGGTTGAGATCGAGGACGTGCGCGAACGTCTCGGTGGGCGTGCGGAGCGCGGGCGCGGTGGCTCCGCCGCCGGCGTTGTTGATCAGGCCGTCGAGCATGCCGTGCCGGTCGATGACGCCATCGATGAGCCGCTCACGATCGGCTTCGACGGTGACATCACAGATGGCCGCGTCGGCATTCGGGATCTCCTGCGTGAGCGCATCGAGTCGCTCGGCGCGACGCGCCGCCAGAACGGGGATCCCCCCAGCCTCGCCAACCGCCCGCGCAAGCTGCGCTCCGAGGCCGGAGCTTGCTCCCGTGACCACGATGACACGACCATCCAGTGCCTTCATCTCATCCCTCTTACTTGAAGTCAGTTCAATTCTAGCGGGACGCTCACCGCTGCGCAAGCGCGAAAGCCACGTGCCGCACGAAAGCGGCTTCGCACCGGCTCTGGAAGCCACGCCCCGCGGTCGCTGATAGAGTCAGTATCACTTCAAAATCGGAAGAGGAACAGTGGCCAAGAACGACCAGACGGGGGCGCGCAGGCGGAGAGGAAATTCAGCGAACTCGCGCAGTAAGCGTCAGGAGATCCTCACGACGGCGATCGAGCACTTCGGCCACAAGGGCTACGAGTACACGAAGTGGGCCGACATCGCGGCTGACGTCGGCCTCGGCTCCACCGCCCTGTATCACTATTTCGAGTCGAAGCTGCATTGCCTGTACGAGATTCATGTCGAGGCGCTTCAGGCCGAGCTCGAGCGGTTCCAGCGGCTCACAGCGGACCGAGACGACTTCGGCTCCGCGCTGGGGCGCTTGCTCAACGGCCTGTTCGATCTCGACGAGCACGAAGTCCTGCGCAACCGTGTCCTCGTCGCCGAGGGCGGACTTCTCGCCGTCCATCGCAAGTCGCCGCGCGAGGAAGACGCGCGACGGCTAGCGCGCTCACGTATGCGCGACATCGAGTTCGCCTGGGCCGCCTTCCTCACGCGCGGGATGGAGCAGGCCGCCATTCCGGAGGCCGACCCCCGCCTGCTGGCGCGCGCACTGCTCGGGCTGTACAACAGCGTCTGGCAGTGGTATCGGCCGGGCGGCGGGCTGTCGCTCGATGACATTCGCGTCTTCTTCGTGGAGCGTTGCCTTGCCGTGGCCGGGTATGGCGGGCCCCTCTCCGTTCCCGCCAAACGCGCCCACAAGCCCGCGGCGCGCAAGGCAGCGTGAGCCCGCGCACGTCCCCCTAGTGGGAAATCCGCACCAGCGTCTTGCCCGTTGCGTCCCCCGCCAGCGTCCGCACGAGCGCCTCGGGTGCCCGCTCCAGACCGTCGATGATCGTCTCGCGATAGCGTAGCCTTCCCTCGGCCAACCAGCCGCCGAGCTCTCGCGCCACGTCCGGCAGCCGATGCAGGTAGCTGCTGCCGCGGAATCCGCGCAGGGTGAGGTTGTTCGCCACGGCTTGGAACAGGTTGCTCGGGCCCGCCGCGGGGCCGACCGACTCGTACTCGGAGATCGCTCCGCAGAGCGCGACCCGTCCCCAGCCTCGCAGTGTCGCGAGAGCCGCCTCGAGATGGGTGCCGCCGACGTTGTCGAAGTAAACGTCGATGCCGTCGGGCGTGGCCTCCCAAAGCCGGTCGACGATGGGGCCATTGCGGTAGTTGAAGGCCACGTCGAGACCGAGCTCGTCGAGCAGGTAGCGGACCTTCTCGTCGGACCCCGCGCTCCCGATCACGCGGTGGCCGCGGAGCGCGGCGATCTGCGCGGCGAGGCTCCCGACCGCGCCCGCGGCCGCGGAGACCCAAACGATGTCGCCTTCACGAAGCTCGGCCGCGTCGATGAGGCCAGCATACGCGGTGACGCCCATGGCGCCGAGAGGCCCCAGGTAGGTCTCGGGTGCAGCGAGCGTGGTGTCGATCCGAGCCAGGGTGGCGATGCCCGCCAGCGCCGACTCGCCCGCGGTGACGATGGCGTAATCGCGCCAGCCCTTCGCATGCCACACGGAATCACCGGGCTCGAAGCCCTCCGCGCGTGACTCGATCACCTCGCCCACCGCCCAGATGTCGTCCATCGGCGCATTGAGGGGGAACGAGTTGAAATAGCCAGCGGGACCGCTCTCCCGCAGCCGCAGACGCATGCCGGGGTCGACGGATGTGAACGTGTTGCGGACGAGCACCTGACCGGGCTGCGGGTCGGGAACGTCAACCCCGACAGTGACGAAGTCGTCAGCGGTGACCTCCCCCACTGGGTACTTGACGAGCTGGACCTGGCGAGCGCGATGAGTCATCGGGCTAGCGCCGGACCCTGTAGCCGACCATCTCCCGATCCCACACGCCCTCGGCCTCGATCCCCTCGGCCTTCAGCTCCTGCTTGAGGATCCGCTGGACATGCGATTTGGGCAGCGAGTCCAGGAAGCGGACGTACCGGGGGACGGAGAAGTGGGGCATCCTGTCCTGGCAGAAGTCGAGGACCTCGTCAGGACCCAAGGTGGAACCCGGTTTGCGGACGATTGCCGCCATCACCTCCTGCCCGCCGATCGGCGAGGGGACGCCGTACACCGCGGACTCGAGCAGCTCGGGATGCTGCGCCAGGACCCGCTCGACCTCCCAGGCGGAGATGTTCTCGCCGCGACGGCGGATCGAGTCGGTCTCCCGGACCCTGAAGAAGTAGAAGTCGTCCTCGTCCCGGTGGCCGTGGTCGCCCGTGTGGATCCACAGGTTGCGGATCGACTTGAGAGTCGCCGAGTCGTTGCCCCAGTAGCCGGCCATCATCACGCTGGGGCGCTGGGGCCGGATGCAGATCTCGCCCGATTCGCCGACGGGCACCTCGGTGTCGTTCTCGTCAAGGATGCGGACCTCGTACCACGGAACGGGAACCCCCATCGAGCCCGCGCGACGCTGATCGAATCGGTTAAAGGTGATGGGGCCGGTCTCGGTCAGGCCGTAGACGTCGAGGATGACGAGCCCGAACCGATTCTCGAAGTCCTCGACGAGCTCGCGGGGCGCCGCCGCACCAATCACCACGTCGACGGGGTTATCGCTGTCATCGGGCGCCATCGGCTGCTTCATCAGAATGCGCAGCATCTCGCCCATGCCGTTGAACGCGGTGACGCGCTCCCGGCGAAGGCGCCGCTCTCGCCGTGACCGCAGAAGCGCAGCCCCTCCAGCCAGAACAGGGTGAGAACGGTGAAGCCGTCGTAGAGCTGAGCGCAGTCGACGTCCGCCGGCTTCAGGTCGGTGCGCGACCACAGGTGGGCCCCGGCACTCATCGCCGCCGTGGTCGTCATGTCCTCCCACTGATCCCACGAGGCACGTCCGTGCAGGGCGGATCCCACCGCCTCGAAGTGGATCGCCGTCTTGGGGGCGTCCGGCGCATAGTCGGCATGCGAGATGACCACCGCCGTCGCACCGTCGATCGCGATGTCGCAGTCGTAGAGACACAGCGGGTCGCTGATGATCGGCGACGACATGTACTCGTCGAGGGACAGCTCCTTGGTGAGGATCGCCTTCGGATTCAGCGCGGCGTTGCGCCGTGCGTTGAGACTGATCTGGGCCAACTGCTCCCGCGTCGTGCCGAACTCGTGCATGTGCCGCCGTGCATAGAGCGACATCCAGTTCGGGCCCGAGAAGGCGCCGAAGGGCAGGATCCACTGCATGTTCCCGGCGATGCCCTCGGCGTCGGCAGCCACGCGCTGTGTGTTCAGCCGCCAAGCGGTCGCCTCGTTGAGCGCACGGTAGACAAGCACGTGGCGGCACATGCCCGACGCGACGGCCATGCAGCCGTGAATGACCGAGGCGAGCATGCCCGGCGTCTCAGGCCCGGCGGCGTGCCAGCTGGTGTTGAGGCGCAGGGCGTCGATCACCGCGTGCACGCCAGGGCCCGAGGACCCGGGACTGCTGGGCGCGAGACCCTCGGCCCGGGAGACGGCGCCCGGCCACGAGATCACGCCGTCGATGTCCGCCGGCGTCAGACCGGCGTCGGTGATCGCCTCGACACTGGCGTCGAGCGTCAACGCGAGTACGCCGCGCGTCCCGCGCCGACCCACTTCGGACTGACCGATCCCGGAGATGATGCAGCGCTGCTCGAAGCTTTCGGCCATGGCTAGGCGGGCCTGAAGACGGGCGCGTAGACGTCGCCCCGCTTGCGGAACTCGACCCGCACCGGCATGTCAATGGCGACCTCGTCGGGCGGACAGCCGACGATGTTCGTCATCAGCCGGAGGTCCGCCTGCTCCTCGAGCACGACAATCGCGATGACGTAGGGGACCTCCACCCCGGGCGCCCATTCGCGCGCGTTGACCGTGTAGGTGTAGACACTCCCGCGGCCGCTGACAGCCGTCGGCTCGACCGCTTCGCCGAGGCATCGCGGACACCGCGGCGAGGGGGGATGGATGTAGTAACCGCAGTCGGTGCAGCGGATGATCCGCAGCTCGCCCTCGCGGCCGCCCGTCCAGAAGGCTCGGTTGTCGTCATTAAGCTGGGGTACCGGCAGCAAGGCGTCCGATCTCACTTGCTGAGTTGAATTCGGCTCAAGCCTACCAGACATGGCGGGGAACGCAACCGACGCCGCCCGGCGCGCGCGACGGAGTCGGGCCGCACCTCGGTGTCCGGCAGGCCTTGACTCAAGCGGCCGGGACACTAGGATTATCGAAGTGACTTCAGGTCATAATCTGAGAAACGCCCGAATCCAGACGAGGAGAGAGTTCTTTTCATGCTGCCCCGCGAGTTTCCCAACCTCTACATCGACGGTCGCTGGCAGGAGCCAGACTCGAACGAGCGCTTCGACGTCATCTCGCCGGCCACCGGCGAGAAGATCGGCCACGTGCCCGCCGCCAACAGCACCGACATCGACCGCGCCGTGGAGGCTGCGCGCAAGGCGTTCTACGAGACCGACTGGCCGACCCGGCCAGTCGAGGAGCGGGCGGAGATGATGGAGCGGCTCGCCGCGCTCATCGCCGAGCATCAGCCGGAGTTCCGCGACCTGATCGTCGACGAGCTCGGCCACACGAAGCTGACCGCCAAGGTCTACCACTCCGTGGCGCCGACGCTGCACTGGAACTACTACGCCAAGGCCGGGCGCGAGCACTCGTACGCCGAGGTCCGCGAGGCCGACCTGTCGCCGCTGGCCGGCAATGCCGGCGGCCTGATCATGAAGTACGAGAGCAAGAGCCTCCTCGTGCGCGAGCCGGTCGGCGTCGTGGCAGCGATGACAGCGTTCAACTTCCCGCTGCCCGGCATCGCGCAGAAGACCGCTCCGGCGATCGTGGCCGGGTGCACTGTCGTCGTCAAGGCGCCGGACCCCGACCCGCTCTCACTGTTCGCGATGGCGGATCTCGTCACCGAGGCGGGCTTCCCGCCCGGCGTCATCAACATCGTCGCCGCGACCCGAGAGGCGTCAGAGCGTCTCGTGTCGCACCCCGACGTCGACATGGTGAGCTTCACGGGGTCCGTCGAGGTCGGAAAGGTCATCGGCCGAACGTGCGGCGAGCTCATCAAGCGCTGCGTGCTCGAGCTCGGCGGCAAGTCGGCGGCGATCATCCTCGAGGACGCCGACCTCGACACCGTGCTGCCGATCGTCGTCGGGAGCAGCGCCGGGACGAGCCAGGGCGAGAGCTGCGTCTGCATGAGCCGGATCCTCGCCCCGAAGTCGCAGTACGACGAGATCGCGTCACGGCTCACCGACGCGTTCAACAGCCTGAAGGTCGGCGACCCGCACGACGACGACACCGTCATCGGCCCGCTCATCACCCAGGCGCACCAGCAGCGTGTCCTCGGATACATCAAGAAGGCGCAGGAGGATGGCGCCACGGTGGCGACCGGTGGCAAAGCGCCGGAGTACCTGGACAAGGGGTGGTACGTGGAGCCGACGTTGCTGACGAACGTCAGCAACGACATGACGGTCGCACAGGAGGAGATCTTCGGGCCTGTCATCGCCCTCATCCCGTACGAGGATGAGGACGACGCGATCCACATCGCCAACGACAGCCGCTTCGGCCTGTCGGGCTCGGTGTTCACGCGCAACCCCGTCCGCGGGTTCGAGCTCGCCCGGCGCATCCGTACCGGCACGTTCTCCGTCAACACGATGGCCGCGGACTTCAACTCGTCCTTCGGCGGCTACAAGGAGTCCGGGATCGGCCGGGAGCACGGCCCGTACGCGATCGACGAGTACCTTCTGAGCAAGACGATCTCCATCGACCCCTCGGAGGAACTCCCCGAAGAGGTGGTCCGGTCGGTCCAGAAGGCTCCGGCGCACGTCTGAGCGAGGGCAACGCCCCGTGCCGGCAACGGGTGCGTTGAGATACTCCAACGACGGCGGCCCCGCCGAACAGCCGGGGCCGCCGTCGTCATGGAACGCCTACAGCTTTCGACTGTACATCTCGCGCAAGCGACGCTTGAGGACCTTTCCGCCCGCGTTGCGAGGTAGCTCCTCGACCATGATCACCGCGGACGGTTTCTTGTAGCCGGCGAGGTACTGCCGGCAGTGGGCCATCAGCTCAGCTTCGCCGAGCTCGCCTCGACCGCTCGGGACGACGACCGCGACCGGCGTCTCGACCCAACGTGGATGCGGCACGCCGATGACGGCCGCCTCGGCGACAGCCGGATGGTCGAGCAACACTCGCTCGACCTCCGCGGGATACACGTTCTCGCCACCGCTGACGATCAGGTCCTTCTTGCGATCGACGAGCCAGAGATATCCCTCCTCGTCGAACCGCGCCAGATCTCCGCTGTGGAACCAGTCGCGGGCGAACGCCTCTCGCGTCGCCTCCGGCTGCTGGTGATAGCCCGCCATCACGTTGGGACCCCTATAGACGACCTCACCGACGTCCCCGGGCGGCACGTCTCGCAGCTCGTCGTCGACCACCCGCAGCTCGACGCCCAGCATGGGCTTGCCGACCGATCCCATCTTCCGAGTCGAGTCCGGGCCCTTGAGCAGCGTGGTCGCTCCCGACATCTCGGTCTGACCGTAGGCACTGACGATCGCAGCATCCGGGAACGTCTCCTGCATTGCTTCCAGCGTGCGCCGGGGGGCCGGCGAGGCGCCCCACATCGCGACACGCAGCTGGCGGGGATCGACACGCACGACTGACTTGCTGCCACAGATCACGGCCCACTGGGTCGGCACGAAGATGCACATGGTGACGCCGTGGGCCTCAATGAGTCCGAGCGCCGCGTCGGGATTGAAGGTCGTGCTCGGAGTAATGATCACGGTGGCTCCGAGCACGAGAAACGGCAGGAGTCCGTTGATCCCGCCGATGTGAAACAGCGGCTGACCTGACAGCCACACGTCGTCCTGACCCGCTCCCATCTCGTGGATCCAGCTCAACGTGCTCGCCACCAGGTTGCGATGGGTGAGGACTGCCCCCTTCGGCCGCCCGGTCGTGCCTGACGTATAGCACATGAGCGCGGCGTCATCCTCCGATACGTCGGCCACGCCGCCGAGGGGGCGCGCGCAGGCGACGGCCTCTTCGTAGTTCGGGCCGACATCGAGAACCATGCGAGTCCTCTGAGCCCCCGGCACGGATGAGTCTGCGATTAACGCCACAGCCCCCGAATCAGCGAGAACGAAGTCGATCTCGTCAGGCGCAAGCCGGAAGTTGATCGGCACCGCAACAGCGGCGAGGCGATGACATGCGAGGAGCGATTCGACGAATTCGCTCCGGTTGTGCATCAGAAGAGCAACGCGGTCTCCCGCCCCGACATCGTGCGCCGCGAGAGCGGAGGCCAGTCGCCCTGCGCGATCGTGCAACTCCGCGTGCGTCCGGACCTCATCGCCGAAGACGAGGGCACGACGATCAGAGTTGCTTCGGCACGCTCGTCCCGTGAGCTCCGGCAGCACCAGCCTGCGTGCCTGCGCGAGTGCGGATCCCATCCGTGGCTCCCTCACGCCGCCGATACGCTCTCCACCGCTTCGGGGGCCACACCGGCGAGGGCCAGCATGCGAGCGACGAAGAACTCGGCAACGGTCGGCAGGAGCAGGGGCTGGTCGGGGCGGTACCAGTGCCAGATGCTGTTGTAGAGGCCGAGAATCGCCCTCGTAAGCATCCGCGGATCGCCGTCAGGGATCGCGCCCTGCTCCATCGCGTGGGCGAGGCACCGCGTCCACGCGATCTCCAGCGCGCGCGTCTCGTCGCGCGCTGCCCGGCGAGCCTCCTCTTCGCGTCGGGAACTGCCTCGATGGCTCAACAGAGCCTGTTTGGCGACGAGGACTCGGTTGCGGAGAACGTCGCGCTCGGAGAGCTCGAACGAGTCGGTGCACAAGGCACGCAGCGCCTCCCGGGGGTCGGCATGGATCGCCGTGATCGCGTCGAATCGCCCGTGCAGGTCCTTGAGCGCCTGCTCGATGATGACGTACAGGCAATGCTGCTTGGAGTCGAAGTAGTGGTACAGCGCCGTGGGCCCGATGCCGACATCGTCCGCAATGTCCGCCCATTTCGTGTCGTCGTACCCATTGCGGCCGAACCGATCGATGGCCGCGGCCAGGATCTCGGCTCGTCTGGCTCCTTCGTTGCGAGACCGGCGAGGCGATCGTGGACCTTCCCTGTTAACGCCCTGACTCGAACTCACGTCAGGTGGACAGTAGCACGGCGGATTGCCGAGATGACAACGCCTATCGGTCGGAATTGTTGGCCACAATGCAACATGTGCAGCACTTGTCCGGCCCTCGTAGCTGATACGATCTCAGTTCGATGCATCTGACCGAGACCCCTTCCGAACGCGCGCTCGGTGACGAGGTCCGCGCCTTCCTCGCCCATGAGGGACTCGCCTCGGCGGACCCGCCGCGAGCGCTCGACGATCGGATGGAGGCGCTCCGCCGCTGGCAGGCCGCATGCTATGCGGCCGGCTTCGTCGGGCGGGCCTGGCCGGCCGAGTTCGGGGGCGGCGGTCGTCCGCCGGTCGAGCAGATCATCGTCGACCAGGAGCTGGCTGCGGCCGGCGCACCGGAGTTCGTGAACGTCGTCGGTCTTGACGTCCTCGGTCCGTCGCTCCTGCGCTTTGGCAACGACGAGCAGCGCAGGCGGTACATCCCGTCGATCCTCTCGGCCGAGGAGATCTGGTGCCAGGGCTTTTCCGAACCGGAGGCCGGCTCAGACCTCGCCAGCCTCCGCACCCACGCAGTGCAGGACGGCGAGCGCTTCGTAATCAACGGCCAGAAGACGTGGGTCTCGTGGGGTCAGTACGCGACATGGTGCGGAGTCCTGGCTCGTACCGACGAGTCCGTGCCCCGCCACCGCGGCATCTCGATGCTCGTCGTCGAGATGGCCTCTCCTGGCGTCGAGGTTCGGCCGATGACGCAGATAACCGGCCATGCTGAGTTCTGCGAGCTCTTCCTCGACGACGTCGTGGTCCCGCGCGAGAATCTGCTCGGCCAGCTCGGCGATGGGTGGAAGATCGCGATGCACACGCTTGGACACGAGCGAGGAACTGCCGCGCTGCCCCGGCAAGTCAAGTTGCGCACGTGGCTCGATCGCGCGGTGGCGGTCGCCGCCCGCCGTCCCCTCAATGGTCAGTCGGCGCTCGAAAACGCTGAAACGCAGACGGCGCTGGCTCGCGCCCTGATCGGGATCGAGGTGCTCCGCCACCACGCGTACCGGACCGTGGGTGAGTTCCTCAATGGCGGGGCGGTCGGCCCGGAGAGCTCGAGCGTCAAGCTGCTGATGGCGGAGGCCGAGCAGCGGCTCGCCGCCACTGTTCTCGAAGTCCTCGGGCCGACACTGCTCAATGGCGATCCGGATGAAACGACCGAGAACGACTTCTGGAACGAGACGTATCTGTATTCCCGCGCCGCCAGCGTCTACGGCGGCACGCAACAGATCCAGCGCGACATCATCGCCGACCGCATCCTGTCGCTTCCCAAGAAATAGACGTGGACCTTGACCTGAGCGACGAGCAGGTATGGCTCGAGGAGTCGATCAACACGCTGCTGGATCGCCAGTGGCCGCCCGCTGAAGCTGCCTGGCAGGCAGGTGAGCCAGAACGCAAGCAGCTCTGGAGCAGCATCGTCGACTTCGGCCTGCTCGGCGGCGCCGAGGGTCAGCTCGGCGCAATCGAGCTGTGCCTGGCCGCCCGCGCGGTCGGCAGTCACCTCGGCTCGGTGCCGCTCCACGGCAGCGTCAGTACCCGCTACGCACTCGCGCCCTGCGCGACACAGCTCCCCGCAGGTTTCCAGGCACTGCTCGACAGCGCCTCCGCCGTCTCGATCGCGCTGCTCGAACCCAACGGCGGCTGGTCGGTGTCAGACACGCGCGCGAGCGTGCAGTCGAACCGGCTCTCGGCGCTGAAGGCCGCCGTCGAGCACGCGGCTGACGCCGACTATCTCGCCGTCGTGGCTCGTGCCGGCGGTGAACCCGGACTCGCGCTCGTTCCGAGCGGAGCTCCGGGCGTCGAGCTCGCGCCTCAGTCGAGTCTCGATGCGACCGTACCACTCAGCCGGGTGACGTTCGATGACGTGGAGGTCGAGGCCGTGGTCGAGCATGAGGGGGCGTCGTCGATCATCGAGCGCCTCCTCAGCGTCGGCGGGCTGCTTGCGGCCGCGGAGGCCGTCGGTGCAGCCGCCAGGATCCTGGACGAGGCACGCCGGTACGCGTCCGAGCGCCGGCAGTTCGGACGAACGATCGGAAGCAACCAGGCCCTGCGACATCTTATGTCCGACCTCCACGTGAGGCAGGCGAGCAGCTGGTCGACGACGCTTTACGCCGCAGCGGCGCTGGATGAGGGGATTCCGGGCATGCAGCAGACGGCGTCGGTGGCGAAGGCATACGTCTCGCGCGCAGCTCGCGAGGTTGCTCACGGCTCGATGCAGGTCTTCGGCGGTATCGCGTTCACCGAGGAGCACCCAGCCCACCGCTTCCTGCGGCGGATCGTCGTCCGCGAACAGCAGTTCGGAGACGCGGTCCACCACGAGCGTGAGATCGGCCGCGCCTTGGCCGCGGGTGCGACACGCGGCCAAGGCTGCGGCCGCTCCGGATCCGACCGTGAGCGTGCGATGACTCAACGCGGAGGTGTGACGAGCGCGCACGAGCTTGGATTTAACGACCCGACCGCGCAACGGCTGGAGCGGATCACGACCGGAGCCGAGCCGGAGCTCGTTGGGCCGATGCTCGCCGAGATCATGCACGACCAACGTTGGCTTACTTGTGACGTCGCCCTGATCTCCGGTGGCAAGTCCAACCTGACCTACCGCGTCGCCTCGGACGCCGGTGAGGTCATTCTGCGGCGCCAGCCTCTTGGCCACATCCTTCCCACCGCCCATGACATGGGTCGCGAGTACCGCGTGATGACGGCGCTGGCCGGGACGGCGGTGCCGGTACCGCGGACCTTCCACCTCGCCGGCGCCGAGAATCCACTGGACGCCCCGTTCTACGTGATGGAACGCGTCGTCGGCCACATCTGCCGCAATGCCCTCCCCCCCGGCTACGCGGAGGCCCCGGACGATCGCCGCCGAATCGGCGATGCGCTCGTCGATGTCCTGGCGGACCTCCATATGGTCGATCCCGCCGCTGTCGGCTTGGCCGAGTTCGGCCGGCCTGCCGGCTTCATGGAGCGGCAGCTGCGACGGTGGTCACAGCAGTGGGAGGCGTCGAAAACAGCCGAACTGCCCGCCCTCGACGCCCTGCGCGACGATCTCTTGCGCTCGCTGCCCGAGCAACAAGCCACCGGCGTGGTTCACGGTGACTTCCGTCTCGACAACACCATCCTGCACCCGACCGAGCCCGGCACGATCGTTGCCGTGCTCGACTGGGAGATGAGCACGCTGGGCGATCCGCTGGCGGACCTAGGAGCCATGCTGGCGTACTGGAGCGAGGCCGGCGACGCCGAGATTCTGCGACGGGCGCGGATCGTCGCGCCCGTCACGACCGCCGACGGCTTCCCCTCCCGCGCCCAGATCATTGAGCGCTACGCCCACCGGACCGGCAGCGATCCGTCTGCCATTGACTGGTATCAGTCGTTTGCCTATCTCAAGCTCGCGGTTGTGTGCCAGGGTATTGCCGCACGCGCAACCGGTGGAGCCATGGTCGGATCCGGTTTCGACCAGGCACAACGGCTCGTGGCGCCCCTCGTCGAGGCCGGCCGGCACGTGCTTGACGCCCGAACCGCCTTCTGAGCGTTCATCTGGCCGGCTTCAGGACGCGGCGACCGGCTGCGGCCGGTACCGCCGCGTCTCGCGCCGCGCGATCGCCATGTGATGAACCTCGTCCGGCCCGTCGGCAATCTGCAGGATGCGCGCAACGGCGTAGAGCTCGGGCAGCACGGTGTCCTGCGCCACGCCCGCGCCCCCCACGCCTGGATGGCCCGGTCGATCACCCATGTCGCAACCTCCGGCGCGGCCACCTTAATCGCCGACACCTCGATCCGCGCGCCGCGGTTCCCCACGGTATCCATCAGCCACGCCGTCTTGAGCACGAGCAGGCGCACTTGCTCGATGCGCACCCGGGCTTCGGAGACCCAGTGCTGGACCACGCCGTGGTCGATGATCGGGCGCCCGAACGTCGAGCGCCGCGCCGTCCGCTCGCACATCATCTCGAGCGCGCGCTCGGCCATACCGATGGCGCGCATGGCGTGATGAATACGGCCGGGGCCCAGGCGCTCCTGAGCGATCCGGAACCCGTCGCCCTCCTCACCGAGGAGATTGGACGCCGGGACCCGGACGTTGTCGTAGACGATCTCCGCATGTCCGCCGTGAGGTCCGTCGTCGTACCCGAACAGGCTCGTCGACCGCTGAATCTTGACCCCCGGCGCGTCCTTCGGAACGAGGATCATGCTCTGGCGCCGATATTGGTCGGCGTCGGGATCGGTGACGCCCATGACGATCAGCAACGTGCAGCGGGGCGACATGGCACCGGACGTCCACCATTTACGCCCATTGATCACGTAGTCGGCGCCATCGCGCTCGATCCGCGTCGCGATGTTGGTCGCGTCCGAAGAGGCGACCTCCGGCTCGGTCATCGAAAACGCCGAGCGAATCTCACCCTCCAGCAGCGGCTCCAGCCACACTCGCCTCTGCTCCTCCGTTCCGAACAGCGACAGCAGCTCCATGTTGCCGGTGTCCGGCGCGGAGCAGTTGATCGCCTCCGGTGCGATCCACGGGTTGCGCCCCGTGACCTCGGCCAACGGTGCGTACTGGACGTTCGTGAGCCCGGCCCCGTACTCATGCGTGCGAGGGAGGAACAGGTTCCACAGCCCGCGTCGCCTGGCCTCGACCTTCAACTCCTCGATGACCGGCGGGGTCCCCCACCGGTCATCGAGCGACATCGATTCCTCCCGGAACGGCGCTTCGGCCGGGTAGACGCACTCGTCCATGAAGGCGAGCAGGCGCTGCTGGAGCTCGAGGGTTGTGCCGTCGTAGGCGAAATCCATGCCGATCGTCGTCGGTCGGCGCCGCACCTAGCGGTGCTTCCAGACCGGATCGCGCTTCTCGAGGAAGGCCTGGACCCCCTCCTTCGCGTCCTCGGACTGATGCGCCACGTTGCACGTCATGCTCTCGAGCGCTATCAGGGTCTCGGTGTCACCGTCGAGGCCTCGGTTGGCGGCCGTCTTCGTGATCCGCATGGTGAAGGCGCTCTTGTCGAGCATCGGAGCCGCAAAGTCAGCGATGGCCTGATCAAGCTGATCGGCCGGCGCGGAGCTGTTCGCCAGACCCCACTCCGCGCATTCCTTTCCGGAGAGCAGCTTCCCGGTGAAGAGAAGCTCCTTCGTCTTGCGCAGACCGATGTAGCGTGGCAGGCGGTAGATCGGCCCCGCACCGCCGAACAAGGCGCGGCGGATATGGAAATCGCCGATCCTCGCATCGTCGGCGGCGACCAGGAAGTCGCAAGAGATCGAAAGCTCAAACCCACCGGCGACAGCAAACCCCTCGACTGCGGCGATGGTCGGCTTTCCGAGGTTGAACGCGCGGTCGAACGTGCGGGCGGACACACGCGCGATCTTGATCGACTGGTTGGTGGTACCGAGGAACTCCGAATCGAGCATGTTCAGGTCCGCGCCGGCGCAGAACGTGTGGCCCCGGCCACGGATGACGACCACGCGCGCGTTGTCGTCCTCCTCCGCGCGCTCAAGCGCCTGGCCCAGCTTCGTCAGCAGTTCCCAGTTGATGCAGTTCTTGACCTCGGGCCGGTTCAGCCAGATCGTCGCGATTCCATCGTTGACCTCGTATTGAAGGACGTCGCTCGCACTCGACTCCGGGATCGTCGGCTCCTGAACCGTCATAGGTCTCCTCCTCTTGATCTAAGCTGAATTCAAATCATATACTGCCGAGCCAAGTTTCGCGACCGACAGGTGCATCTTCGCTCGGGAAGGTCGATTTTCGGCGGGCGAATCGGCGGTTGCGCACGCCGCGGTTTCACGTATGACATACTGAACTCGATTCAGTTCTACCTACACCAGCAGGTCGCACCGACATGGAGCACACGGTTCAGATTCAGGCGCCTCTGCCGCACATCCGGTCGGTCAACAGCTGGCTGCTTCGCGGTACGCCGCTCACTCTGATCGACGCCGGGCCGCGCAGCGACGAAGCCCTGAGCGCTCTCGAAGCCGGCCTGCGCCGGGAAGGCCTTCGCATCGAAGATATCGAGCTGGTCATCCCCACCCACCACCATCTCGATCACACCGGCCTCATTGCCACCATCGTGGGCCGTTCAGGGGCGAAGGTAGCCGCGCTTGCTCGGGCTGCCGACTACGGCGCGCACTACGTCGAGCGCTCGGCGGCCGACCGCTCGTTCTCGCGCGAGCTCATGCTCCACCACGGGGTGCCCGAGTCGGTGATCGACGCCAACGAGGGATTCTGGACGTACATCCACGACACCTCAGAGCCCTACGGCACAGACACACGATTGTCCGACGGCGACATCGTCCGGGCCGGCGGGCGCGACCTTCGGATCCTGGCGCGGCCGGGCCACAGCACGACCGACGCCCTGCTTGTCGACGAGCAGAGCGCCAACGCGTTCGTCGGCGATCATCTTCTGGCCGGTATCTCGTCGAACGCCGAGGTGGTTCCCGTGGCGGAACCCACAGGCTCACGTCCCCGGGCGAGGATCGAGTACCTGGCCAACCTCCGGAGAACCGCGTCAATGCCGCTTGACCGGCTGCTGACCGGTCATGGTGACCCTGTCGCCAATCATGCTCGGCTCGTGCGCCGGCGTTTGACCGAACACCGGCAGCGGTGCGCGCGCATCGTCGCCGTGCTCGAGGACGGTCCCGCCAACGCGTATGGGATCGCCGGACACCTGTGGTCGGCGCGGACAGTGTCCAGGCAGCCCGTGCTCGTCGTCTGGGAGGTACTCGGCCACCTGGACCTCCTCTTGGATGAAGGCGCGGTCTCCGAAGAAGTCGTCGATGACGGCAGCCGCTACGGCAAGGCGTGGTTCTCGCTACGCGAGCCGGGCCCAACCCCCGTCACCGGAGCGCGTCGAACAATACGGTTCGATCAGCGCCCATCTGGAGATCATCGCTGTGGAGAACCCAACTGACATGCGCAGCGCATCGCCCAGCGTCCGCAACGCCCATGACCTGTTCGACCTCAGCGGCCGCATCGCGGTCGTCACCGGCGGAACGCGTGGGCTCGGGCTCGCCATGGTGCACGCATTCGCATCCGCAGGAGCGACGGTGATCGTCGTCAGCCGCAAGCAAGACGCCTGCGAGGAGGTCGCCGCGACCTTGCGGGCGGAGGGCATCAAGGCCGCGGGCCTCGCGTGCCACGTTGGCCGCTGGGACGAGCTCGAGCCGCTCGTCGAGACGATCTATCGTGAGTTCGAACGCATCGACGTGCTCGTCAACAACGCCGGCATCTCACCCGTCTACAGGCGGCTTTCGGAGGTCAGCGAGGATCTGTTCGACAAGGTGATCGGCGTCAACCTCAAGGGGCCGTTCCGGCTCGCAGCGCTCGTCGGCGAGCGGATGGTCGCCTCCGGCGGCGGCTCGATCATCAATGTGAGCAGCACCGGAGCTGTCCGTCCCACGCGCGACATCGTTCCGTATGCAGCGGCAAAAGCGGGCCTCAACGCTTTGACGGTGGGCCTCGCGCACGCGTTCGGCCCCACCGTCCGCGTCAACGCCGTCATGCCGGGACCGTTCCTGACAACGATCTCGCGGGCCTGGGACATGGAGCTCTTCGCGGAGCAAGCCAAGACCTTCCACCTGCGGCGCGCCGGCCAGGCCGAAGAGATTGCCGGAGCCGCGCTGTACCTCGCCAGCGACGCCTCTACCTACACGACAGGGTCGATCCTGACCGTCGATGGAGGCGCTCAGTGGAGCATGGCCGGCACGGGCGAAGGCGCCTCGCCGGTCTCACTTGAAGTCAACTCATCACCGCGGTAGCGTCGCTCGAGATGCCAGCCAATCAGCCACTCTGGCTCCGGCTCGTTCTGCGACTGGAGCGAGCCATCGGCGAGCCTGTCGAGTCGGCGGTCCACTCGGACGCCTATTTCGATCTCGTCAGCACGACGACCCACATCCGTCGCGCGGCGGTCAGCGTGGCGGAAGGGCTCTCGCGACGGTCCCTGCACATGCTGAACCTCCCCACTGGTACGGACATTCGGCACGTGCGCCAGCAGCTCTCCCGAATGGAACGGCTGCTCAATCAGCTGTCGGACGAGGTCGCGGAGATGGACGAATCGCGACCGGGCTCGCGGGCGACGTGAGACCGTCGATGCCGTCAACGCTCAACCCGATCGAGATGCTCCATCGCATCAATCGCGACGTCGAGCGGTCGTTCTTGCGAGCCCGCAACGGCGTCAGGTACGTCCGGGGCACCCACCGGCCTGAGCTCGGGGCCACGCCGAAGGACGTCGTGTGGAAGAGCGGCAAGGCGGAACTCTGGCGCTACAAGGGCGGCGATCGCCGCTTCGGCCCTCCCCTCGTCATCGTGCACAGCCTCGTCAGCCGCAGCTACATCCTCGACCTCCGCCCGGGCAACAGCACGGTCGAATACCTCACGGGCGCCGGGCTCGACGTCTTCATGCTCGATTGGGGCGTCCCCGACGAGCTTGACGCCGACAACGACCTCGAGCGCTATGTCGCCTGGTACCTGCCCCGGGCGCTGGCCGCCGTGCGCCGCGTCACCGGGCATGAGGAGGTGACCCTCGCCGGCTACTGCCTGGGCGGGGTGATTGCGTCTCTGTATGCCGCCGGGCAGGCAGCGGCGAATGTGCGCAACCTCGTCCTGCTGGCGACGCCCGTCGACTACAGCCAGATGGGTGCGATGGTTGCGCTCCTGAGGGAGGGCCGGCTCGATCCGGACGAACTGATCGACGACACTGGCAACGTTCCTGCGGACGCCCTCTACAGCGGCTTCTACATGCTGGCCCCGACGACTGAGGTCGCGCAGAAGGCGACCCTGCTGGAGAACTTGTGGAACGACGAGTTCGTCGAGGGATTTCAGGCGATGGCGACATGGACCCGCGACCACGTGCCCTTCCCGGGAGCCGCCTTCCGCGAGGTGGTGGAGCTGCTCGTACGCCAGAACATCCTGATGACCGGCTCGATGCCGTTGGGCACGCGGCAGGTCGACCTCGTCAATGTTCAAGGCAACGTCCTGAACGCGATGGCCGAGCGCGACAACGTTGTGCCCCCGCCCGCGGTGGAGCCGGTGATGCAGCTCGTCGGGCATCCGGCGCGCCGCGAGGAGCTGCGGCTTCCCGGCGGTCACATCACGTTCGGTACCGGCAAGTCTGCGTTAAAGCACACGATGCCGAAGTTGGCGGGCTGGATCATCGACCACAGCTACACGTCGGCCTGAACAGAGGAGCAGCATGGAGATTCGATCAATCACTGGCGCGGACGCGTCGGGACTGGCGCGCTTCTTTCAGCGCATTCCCGAGGCAGATCGGACATTTCTCAAGGAGGACGTCGAAGATCCTCGCGTTCTCGAGCACTGGGTGCTGCCGGGTATAGCACGCTCGATCGCCGTCGACGGCGATGAGGTCGTCGGCTCCGTCGCGGTTGTGAGGCTGCACGGCTGGTCGAGCCACGTCGGCGAGGTGCGGCTTGTGGTTGATCCCGACCACCGCGGCCGCGGTATCGGCCGTCTGTTGGCGCGGCGGGCAGTGCTCGATGCGGTCGACGTCGGGCTCACGAAGCTGGTAGTCGAAGTGATTTCGGACCAGGCGGCGCTGATCGCGATGTTCCGGGGCATGGGTTTCGAGCCCGAGGCGCTACTCAACGACCACGTCCGCGACCGCACCGGCCAGACTCGGGACCTGATCGTGCTCGCCAACTCCGTGGACGAGCAGTTCGCGGCGCTGACCACGGCCGGCCTCGTCGACCAGCTGAATTGAGGGGAGGCGAGCACATCGCTGCCGGCCTCGATCCAACTTCGAGTAGAACTATGATTACTCGCGACGGCAACGTTCGCCTGGTCCGCTCGACGGGCCGGCAACGACGACCGGAGAGGATGTGGGAGATGGTTTTCGTGGATGACCGGTTCGAGTACGCCGTGGATGCGATTGGCACGATCGCCAAGACGGCGCTGGCTCCGTGGGGCGGAGCCGAGGTCTGCTTGGACACGTACGAGGCCGCGATCCGCGCGGCGACAGACGCTCAGCTCAGCGTCGCCCGTGCGATGAGCGTCGAACCCGTACGGTGGTTTGTCGCCTCCTGCGCAAACCTGACCCGAGACGTCGGCGCCGCACACCTCTCCGGTGCGCGCTGGATCCTGGACGTGTGAGCTCCACGTCAGGCATCGTCACCGGGCTCGACGGGCGAACGCGGCTGTATTGGGAAAGCGCCGGAAACGGAGCCCCAGTGCTGCTCATCCACGGGCTCGGCCTCAGCGGAGGTGCGTGGTGGCGCACGGTGGACACATTGGCGCCGACGATGCGTGTCATCACCTTCGACCATCGCGGGATCGGCCAGTCGGAGTCGTTCACCTACGTCTACACGACCGAGGCCATGGCGGACGACGCCGTCTCGATCCTCGACGAGCTGGCCCTCGACCGAGTCCACCTGTACGGGTTCTCGCTTGGGGGGATGGTCGCCCAGCAGGTCGCGCTTCGCCACCCAGAGCGCGTGCGGTCTCTCGTCCTCGGCGGAACACATGCGGGCGGGCGTCGAGCTGAGCTCCCGGATCCCGAGGTCGTGGCGTTCTTCCGCCGGCGCGCGAGGATGACCTCGGAGCAGGCGGCGTGGGCTTCGGTGCCGTACAACTACGGGCCGCACAGTCGGGCCGAGCAGGTCGACCGAATTGCCGAGGACATCGAGCGACGGCTTCGCAGCCCCTTCAACGAGCGGGCCTACCAGGCGCAGTTGCTCGCGGGGTCGCTGCATAACTGCTACGGGCGCCTGGAGAGGATCCGGGCACCGACGCTCGTCGTTCATGGCGCACAGGATCGGATCATCCCTGTCGCCAACGCGTACATTAGCTCGGAGCGGGTGCCGGGGGCGCAGCTCAAGATCCTCGAACACGCAGGACACCTCTACCCGACCGAGGAGCCCGCGGTGGACGAGGCCGTCGGATCCTTTTTCGCCGATACGTGCTTGAATTGACTTCAATGCAGGTTCTGGATGACCTCAGGGTCGCGGACGTCGTCCGCGAGCACGGCTTCAGTCACCCGGACGTCGTCGCGATCCGCTGCGGCGCTCGCGCGCTGACCTACGCGCAGCTGCACGAGCGCTCGAGCAGGCTCGCTCAGGCGTTGCTCTCGGCCGGCGTCCATGGCGGAGATCGGGTCGCGCATCTCGATCGGACCGCGCCCGAGGTCCTCGAGCTTCTGTTCGCCGCGAGCAAGCTCGGCGCCGTCACCGTCCCGCTGAACTGGCGGCTCGCCCAGGCCGAGCTCGAGACAATCGTCGCCGACGCCGGGTGCACGGTCATGCTCGCCGGCCCGAGCTACCGTGAGACCGCGCGAGCGATCGGGGCACGCGTCCCGCAGCAGCTCGAGGTGGTGGACGTCGGCGAGGACTATGAGGAGCGCCTGGCGAGCCACCCTCCGACTGATCCGGGTCACCGCGCGGCGGCGGGCGACCCTGCGGTGCAGATGTACACCTCGGGGACCACCGGCTCGCCGAAGGGCGTCCTGACGACGCACCGCAACCTGGCCGCGGCGTTCCTGAGCGCCAAGCTGTGGCGGTTCGACTGCCAATCGATCAGCCTCACCCCACTTCCGATGTTCCACATCGGCGGGATCGGCTGGGCCTATCTCGGGCTCGTGAGCGGGGCGACGACGATCCTCGTCAGCGAGTTCGACGCCGTGCGGGTGCTGGATCTTCTCGAGCACGAACGGGTGACCAACGCCGTGTTCGTGCCCACGATCCTGCAGATGCTGACCGCCGTCCCCGGTGCGGCCGAGCGTGATTACTCCAGCCTGCGATCGATCGCCTATGGCGCTTCGCCGATCACCACCCCTGTTCTCAGAGCGGCGCTGCGGACATTCGGCTGTCCGCTGTTCGGCGTCTACGGCCTCACCGAGACGACCGGCGGCGTGGTTCAGCTGAGCCCGGAGGCGCACGATGCCGACGGCCCTCGTCAGCACCTACTCCGATCCGCCGGACATCCGCTGCCCTGGGTCGAGATGCGCATCGTCGACCCGCTCAGCGGTCGAGATTGCGCGGTCGGCGAAGTCGGTGAGGTGTGGCTGCGCGCGCCGAACGTGATGGCCGGCTACTACCGCCGCAGCGCAGAGACGGCCGCTGCCCTGACGCCGGATGGATGGCTGCGCACGGGTGACGGCGGCTATCGCGACGACGACGGCTACCTGTTTCTCACCGACCGCATCAAGGACATGATCGTGAGTGGCGGCGAAAACATCTACCCGGTCGAGGTCGAGGAGGTCCTCTCACAGCACCCGGGCGTTGCGGACGCAGCGGTGATCGGCGTCCCCGACGCGCGCTGGGGCGAAACCGTCAAAGCGCTCGTCGTGAAGACGCCTGGCTCGGCCGTCGACGCCGAAGAGCTCTTGGCCTTCGGACGTGAGAGATTGGCCGCGTACAAGCTGCCGCGCTCCGTCGAGTTCGTCCCGGAGCTCCCGCGCAATCCCTCGGGGAAGGTGCTCAAGCGCGACCTCCGCGCGCGTTACGGCCGGCCGCCGAGCGCGGTCGCGGTCGCGAGTGCGCGAGCAGAAAGTTGACGAGCTCCCGATTCGCGTCGGGCACGTCCGTTGGGAAGGCGTGGGCGCCGTGGGGCAGCGTGAGGAGCTGCGCGCCGCCGATGACCGCCGCCAACCGCCGGCCGTTGTCGACCGGCACGAGCCGGTCCTCCTCACCATGTATGACCAACGTCGGGGCGGTGATCCGGACGAGCCGCGCGCGGGCATCGTGAGCCTGCGCGGTCGCCTGCTGGCGGCGAAGCGCGCTGGGATCCAGCGGATGTTTCAAACGTCGAGCGATGTCCTCGCCGATGAGCGGCGCGTGACGGTGCCGCGTCCTCGGCGCGTACAGGTAGGGCACCGCTCCCCACAGACCCTCCTCCACCGGCAGCTCGTCGAGACGGCGGACGAAGGTGCCGACCGGCGCGCCCGGAGGCACGCAGAGCCCGCCGCCGGCAGAGGTGGCGCCGAGGACGAGCGAGCGCACGCGCCGCGGGTTGCGGATCGCGATCTCCTGGGCGATCACGCCTCCGAACGACAGGCCGACGATGTGAGCGTGGTCGACTCCGGCCGCATCGAGCAGCGCCGTCGCGCCGTCGACCGTTGCCTCGGCGAGCACCTGGCCGTCCGCCGCGTCTGCCGCCGGTGCCGCGAGCACGCGAAAGTGTGCCCTGAGGTCCGCGACCATTCGTAGGCCGATAGCCGCCGTCAGTCCCACACCGGTCAGCAACAGCACTGTCGGAGCTGAATGCCGCTCGGCCGGTGCCGAACGCGCCATCACGTGCTCCCGTGTGCTTGGCGACGGTTAGTCCCGTGGGACCCGTACCCCATCGCAGCACCCTACCATAAATTCGAAGTGACATCATCTCATTTGCTGTGCTAGCATTCTTGTGGCTAACAGCTAGCACACTGGGAACCTACCGAAGGGAGCCATCATGGCCACTCAGTCGAAATCCAACCCGATCGTTGATTCCTTCGAGGTCGCCACCGAGCGCGTCTCGAAGCTGGGCGACAAGGCCGCCGCCAACAGCAAGAAGGCCAGCGAGATCTACCTCTCGTCGTACGAGAAACTCGTCGTCGCGCTGGCCGACACCTACGAGAAGGCGACGGGAACGACGAAGATCGAGTGGATCGCCAACGTCGGCAGCATGCAGGCGGACACGACCCGTGACATTGCTCGCGCCTACACCAGCGCCGTACGCGAGTTCGTCGCCTAGAACGCCTGAATGGCCGCGGCGCGTGTGCGCGTCGCGGCCATTCAGGGTCCGGCTCAGACCGCCCGACTCACGCTATGAACGATCACCATTTTCAGTTATCCGAGCGTGGTACCCCTCAGCGCAGGAACAGTCTCGGGACACGCCCGTCGCGTCTCGGCATCCGGCGGGAACCAGGCCACATGCCGCCCTAACGTCTCGTTCGCCTGACCGCCGAGCGCAGCGTGGCGGCGGTGGCGTCGCCGGGTCGTGACCACATGAGACTGCGCCCATCAAGAACCGCGCGGCACGCGGCCGATCAGCGTCTCGTCCGTTCTCAGCGCACCGTTGCCGCGCTCATGCCCATCGCCGACCACTTGCTCGATGCCCGCGCGGATACGACTCGGCTGGCCATCGATTCGGTCGCGGGTGGCGCGGATTGGCGCGCTCACTTCGCGTACCTCAGACATCTCCAGCGCGTGGGGCGAGAAGTGCTCGCGCAAGCTGAGAGCACGCCGGTCTAACTAACACTAACCGGCTGAGGGCCGGCGACTACTCGTTCCGGCCGCAGCGGTCGCGCGGTTCTGAAGCGACGCGGCGCCGCTTCGCCGATCGGCGTCCGCCAGTTCGGGCGGCAGACCGAGCACGGCCAACTGGCGGCGAATGAAGAACTCCGCCACCTCCTCCAAGCCGATCGGGCCGCGCGGTTGGTACCAATGCCAGATGCTGCTGTACAGCCCGAGGAGCGCCCGGATGAGCAAACGGGGATCAGCCTCCTGCAGGAGCCCCTGCTCCATGCCGCGCACGAGAAACGTCGCCCACGCGAACTCGACGTCTCGGATCCGCGCCCGCGCGAGCAAGCGGGCCTCCTCCTCGCGCGGCGATGGTCTCGGGACGCGAACCAGCCCCTGTTCGGCGACGAGGACCCGGTTGCGCAGGATGTCCTGCTCGCGCAGGTCATACGATCCTCGGAGCACGGCCAAGAGCGCGTCAATGTAGTCGACGTGCTCGCTCGTGTGGCGCTCGAACTCGCTGCGGAAGAAGTCGAGCGCGTCCGCCATGATGACATACAGGCAATGGAGCTTCGATTCGAAATAGTGGTAGAGGGCCGTTGAGCGGATGCCGATGGCGGCCGCCACGTCTGCGAGCTTCGTCGCCTCGTATCCGTTCTCGCCGAAATACGCCGTTGCCGTCCACAATATCTCGTCGCGCTTGCTACGCGACGATGCTCCCGTCGAGCCGGTATTCCGTCTGGGTCTTGGCCCTAATGGCGGCGGCAGAATGTCTCCTCGAGGCAGCAGACGCGGCCTAAATCAATGATAGGCCCCCAGGGTGGAGTTACGCAGTTCGGGGCGATACGTTGCTCGAGGCGATACATTGCTATCGACCTGAATTCATGTCATGATGGTAGTCGGCTGGGCCCGATCATGCGAAGTGCCGGACCGGCGCCGACCTTGGCTCAGGGTGCACCACGGTGTGTGTGTGGGAGGCTCTCCTCTCCTCTCATGCAACATGAGAGGGTCCAGCCTCGCGGCCGCCGGAGCGGCCGCTCGGCGCGCCGTCCACAGTCGCGCCCGCTCGCGGCAAAAGTCGGCCGGGAACGAATCGGTCAGGTGCATAACCGGCGCACGATGGGGTCGGTTGACCTGAAGCCAGCTTGGGGAATACCATGGCGGGACTGGTCACGCAGGAGAGCTACGGACCTTTCGGTAGAAGAAGCCTTCGGCAGAGAAGCGAGGAGAGGGAGAGATGAACACACTGGCGTCTCGGCCGCTCGATGAACAATACGTAAGCGTGACGCTGAGCCCCGTCCTCGCGAAGGAGGTGGCGCGGGCGCTGCGGATCCAACTGGCCTGCGAGCTCGACCGGCCGTTCGACGATCCACTGCCCAGCCGGGAGGACGCCGGGCGCCTGCGGACGATAGTCGACCTCTGCGTCGATCAGCTCGAGACGCTCGCGTGGGGCGAAGCGTCAGGCGAGGTCCGGATGATGGCGCCTCGTCGCTCGCTGGAGTCGATCGCGCAGGATCTCCTCGCCGGCGGCAACGAGCGGCTTGCCAACCCCCTGGGCTGGAACACACCGGAGACGCAGAGTGTTCGGCGCCAGGCACGGCGGATGATCCGCGCGTCCGACGTCATCAACGGCGCGCTGACCTCCGAGTACCGGATGGCCTGGTAGTCACGCCCCGCAGATCACGTCGCGGTCGCTGGGCCGGACGGCAACGTGATCGACCGGCGCGGATCGCAGCAGGTTCATCGAGGCGGTGGCGCACGGCTTCACGGGTGTCGACCGGACGAGCGGTCAGACCGCAGGCCCGCGTGAGCCGTGCTGGAGTTCGTACGACCAGTGGCTTGTCCGGTTAGTTCGGTTCATATCGAGGAATCTGCTGCTCAGGTGACGAATCCATTGTCGACGTTGCCTCGAGCATGGATGAGATCTGAGCCGCCTGCGGGCGAGACGCACTGGACCGTGCGCTCGTTGGCAGACGCGTGTCGGGGTGGGCAAGAGCGAGACGCACGAGATCCTCTCCCAGACCGATCTGAAGCCCCATCAGGTGCGCTCGTGGCTGACGAGCCTTGACCCGGACTTCGATACCAACAGGCCGGCGGCCTGCACCTGGCGCCGCCGGTGAAGGCAATGAACTAGCATATTGACGTGACTTCAGGTCAGGTCAATATGCCGGACGTGTTGCGGCGTGCGGTGGCGCTCGTGGATGGCTCCGGGCCCCCGGACGAGGGGTTCTGGGCGCCTGACGTCAAGGCGTGGCTCGCGAGCCCGGAGCAGGGTCTGAGCGCGGACATCGAATCGATCAGCGGGGCGGCCGAGACCGCCGAGGCGCTGGCGCGGCTCGCCCCTTCGAGCGTCACGATCATGGCCACGGCTCCATCCGAGCGCATCTGCTGGGCTGAGATCAGCCGGCGCAGCGGCGGACGAGAGGAGACGTGCATCGCCGGGCTGAGCCGGGACGAGCAGGGTCAGGTTTCGCGCATAGTTTGGCTCCGCGCGCCGCTCGTCCCCGCCACCGCACTTGAACGGGATCCGTCCTCTCCCGATGCGCGACCGGTCATCGAGCGCTACTTCGCCGACCTCATGCGCTCGAGGTTCAAGGAGGCGGCGGGCCATTTCTCCCTCGACACGATCTACTCGCATCCGCCATACTCCGCGGGGGCTGAGCGCGCTCTCTTCCTCGGCCGCGACGCGCTCTCGCGTGGCTTTGCCGACGAGCGCAGACCCAGCCCCGCGCGCCAGGTGATCACCGGGTTCTGGCAACGGCGCGACCGCCTGTTCGTCGAGGGCCTCGTCGAGGGCATCCCGGCCGGTGGGACGTTCATCTCAGCCGGCCAGATCACGCCCGAGGGCGAGATCCAGCGATATGTCGCCTTCTACAGCGCTCAGCGCTTCGTCGGGCGGCCGTCGTAGGCTCGCCCTCCGTCTTCCGGACGGCCGCCGGCGCCGTGTCGTTCGCCGCTTGAACGACTCCAGACTGACTTGATATAAGTTCAAATACCGCGCCTTGATGCGCGGCCGACATCAGGAGACGGCATGTCCAAGACGATCGAGCGAAACCCCGGTACGGCGCCCACCGGCCTGGTGGGCCGACCGGTGCGCTTCAAGGGGAAGGTGGCTGTCGTCACCGGAGGGGGCGCAGGGATCGGAGCCGCCATCTGCCGCCGGTTCGCCGACGAAGGCGCGACCGTCGCTGTGCTCGATGTCGCCGGCGGCGCGGCGCAGGAGCTGGCCGCCGGCCTGCCGAACGCGGCGGCGATCCGCGCCGACGTCAGCGACAGCGCCTCGGTCGAGGCGGCGCTCACGCAGGTCGAGAACGAACTCGGGCCCCTCGCGATCATGGTCAACAACGCCGGCGCGCTGGCGCTGGACCACGTCGCTCGCGTTCAGCCGCTCGTGGAGAAGCAGCAGGAGGAGGCCGCGGTCGGGCCGGTCCAGACGCCTCTCGACGCGCTCGTGCGCCTCACCGACGAGGAGTGGGCGTTCGTTCTGTCGATCCACCTCACCGGGACGTTCTACGGCACGCGAGCCGCCGTCAAGAGGATGGCCTCGCGACGCGAGGGCGCGATCATCAACATGGCTTCGGTCTGTGGCATCGAGGGGTGTACGGGCCACCCGCACTACTCCGCCGCTAAGGCGGGCATCCTCGGTCTGACGCGGGCCACGGCGAAGGAAGTGATCGTGCAAGGGATTAGAGTCAACGCCGTCGCTCCCGGATTCATCGACACGACAAGGCAAAAGTCCCCGGTCGGTGCGGCGCGCGGGTCGAATGTCGCGCGGACGCCGGCCGGCCGCCTCGGGACGCCGGCGGAGGTGGCGGCAACCGTGGCATTCCTCGCCTCCGACGATGCCTCGTTCTTCGTCGGCGCAACCGTGAGCGTGAACGGGGGTCTGCTCACGGCCGTGTGAGAGCCCGCCCCTCGGCGCGCTTCACCAGCTCCGCGATGAGCCGGGTGAACTCGCCCCACAACGTCCGAGGGAGGTCGTGGCCCATCCCGTCGAACAGCACCAGCTCGGCTCCCGGGATGGCCTGAGCAGTAGCCCGACCGCCGCTCACATCGACGAGCGGATCCTCCACTCCGTGCATGACGAGCGCCGGTACCGCAACGGACTGGAGCGCCGTGGTGCGGCGTCGGGAGGCCGCGATGGCAAGGAGTTGCCGGGCGACACCCAGCGGGTCGTACGCACGATCGTAGGCAACTCCAGTGCGGAAACGCAGCTCTGCCTCGTCCATCTCGAATCCTGGGGAGCCGATCACCCGCACGATCTTCACGGTCCGTTCGATGGCCTGCTCCCGGCCCGCGACAGGTGGCGACAGCAGCGCGGCCAGCGCCGCCTGCGTCGGCTGACCGACAGCCGGATCGCCCGTGGTCGACATGATCGAGGTCAGTGAGCGAACGCGCGTCGGATGCTCGATCGCCAGCGTCTGCGCGATCATCCCGCCCATCGAGGCGCCCACGACGTGCGTGCCGTCCAATCCGAGCCCGTCGAGCAGACCGACGGTGTCGGCGGCCATGTCGGACAGCGTGTACGAGGCCGACGAGGTGTCGCCACGGAGGGCTGCGCTGAGGTCCGGCGCCGGCGCGTCCGTGAGATGACTCGAGAGACCGATGTCACGATTGTCGAAGCGGATGACATGTAGGCCGCGACCGGCGAGCACCTCGCAGAAGACATCCGGCCAACCGGTCATCTGGGTTCCCGCGCCCATGATGAGCAGGACGGGCGGCGAGCCAGCCTCCCCAAACCGCTCGTAGGCGATGTCGATGCCCACAGGCCCGACGTTTCGGACGACCTGCACGCTCATCGCGGCTCTGGCGGTCGGGCGATCAAATACCGAAGGCGGTTGTCGAACCGATAGCCACCGTCCGGCTGTCGGTATGGAGCGGCCGCCGCGGCGAGATCCGCCGCGCTCGGGCCGATGCTCGGATCGGCCTCGATCCCGGCACGGGCCAGCGCCGCTTCGAGCGCCCCCTCGCCGGCCATTTCGATCGGAGCCGCGACATCCCCTTCCGCGAGGACGTGAAGACCGGTCGCCCCGATCACATCCTCGACCGGATCGCTCAGCGGGAGATCATCGGCCCGTACGCCGTTGGCGCCCAGCGACACGAGAAATGCGAAGAACTCGTTCTGCGCCGGCGGCCCCCACTTGCAGATGGCGACCCGCCCCGCCGGACGGACGACTCGGCAGGCCTCGGCGAGGGCTAGCTCAGTGTGCAGGGCGTACTGGAGGGCGTTGAAGGAGGTGACAACATCAAAGGAGTCGTCGGGCCACGGGAGGTGCTCCAACAGGCCGAGCCGGAGATCCGCGTCCGGCAGCGCGTCAAGCGCTTGGGAGATCGCCTCGGGCTCGACGTCGAGACCGTGCACCACTGCCCCACGCCGTGCGGCGAATGAGCAGAACGCACCGCTCCCGCACCCGAGATCCAGAAGTGACGTCCCGGCAGCTGACGTCCGCCGCGGCGGCGACGGCACACCACGCCGGTTCGAATGATGCTCGCAGGCTCACGCGCTGGCGACGCCGGATGCTACCCAGCGATGTCAGGTCTGCGCGACCGGCTCCTCCATGCTGATCAGCGGACGGTGGTAGTGAACGTTGCCGAACCCCGACAGCAACTCACGCTCCTCCGCACTCGGATCGCCATAGTAGTGGGGGTCCGAGAGCTCGACGAGCTCGATCAGGCGCCCGACAGCGTGCTGATCGATGTTGGCGAAGTGATCCAGGTGGGCCTTGGAGCTCTCGTACTCCTCGAAGACGTTTATGAGCGGGCGCTCGCCGTCGTCGATGAAGTAGTGATAGGTCAGGACGCCATAGTCCTTCTCCTGGACGTCCTTGATGAACGTCTTGAAGATGCCGACAACCTCGTCGAGGTCCTCCTTGTCCAGCGACATGGTCACGGCGGTGCGCACAGTAGGCATGGTTCTCCTAAGACCGCGTGGTTGAGGGTGCATGTCGGGGCGGGTTGCCCGGGTCGGCCACCTGGTCGAGAGCGTGGCTTCGCCGCCGCTCACCCGCGCTGCCAGATCTTGGGACCGCGACCGCCAAGGGTCGCCAGATAGCCGTCATCGGGTTTCGACTCGCCCCAGAGAAGCTCCATGATCCGCTTTCTGATCCTCCAGCCCGCCGGTGTCCGCCGCAGCTCATCGTGGTAGCGCGCGACCAGGATGATGGCGGCATCCGGGTTCTCCTTGAACACCTGATAGGACGTCAGGTAGGACAGCGTGCTCGCGCGATCGCCTTCGACCTTGACGTGATAGACGTTGAGCAGGTGGTGTTGCCAGATGACCGTCGCAGTTGCCTGTGCGATCCAATCCGCAAGAGCGTCCCCGCCCATGACCGGCTCGGCGTTCCCGTACTGAGCCCAGATGTCGTCCGCCAGGGCGCTCCGAGCACCCTCCCTGTCGAACGAGTCGACGGACGACGAGTACCGGTACAGGACGTCGGCGATGTCAGTGCGGTCCTGCAGAGCCTGAAGGCTCGCGTTATCGACAAGCGTCTCATTCGCTGCGCTCATGGCACTCTCTCTCCGTATCCTCATTCTTGAGCTTACTTCGATTCAGTCTAGGACTGAGCTTCAATGCAGTCAAGCTGACCCAGAGGCCGAACCCGCGAGCCTGGGGCGGGAAGAGAGCCGCGCTGAGCCCTAGACTAGGACTAGTAGGACTTTGGTAGCTGCGAGCGCGCCGACGTCGACCACAGCAAGCGGCACGTCGCGCGACGCGTCGCCCCTCAGCGATCGCAGTTGACAGCAGGGCCGCTCTCGCGGTCGACCCCAGCGCCGCGACGGTTTCCTGCTTTGGCCGTGCCGCGCCACCGGCGGCAGTCCCGATCGAATGCCTGCCTGGCGCGGATCGTGTGCGCGTCGGGCGGCCGCGGTCGGCCTCCTCAACGCTCGCAGACTCGGTCTCCCCCCGACTCAACGGCCCCCTATTCACCCGTTGATCCCGAACGCCCCCGGCCTCACCGCTGCTTCCCCCTCCCCGCCGCCGTGAGGCATGAGGCGTCACTGAGGCACCAGATTCAATCAAACGAGCAGCGGGTCGGTCGCGCCGCCCGGCCGGGCGCCAAACGGCGCTGGGTGCAGACCTACATCCCCTACATCCGCGGCGGCGGGATCGAGCACGTCGTCTCGGTGCTCTCGCCAAGAGGCGCCGAGTCCCACCAGATCCTCGACAGCTTCGAAGGCGTGCGCGCCAACGAATCGACCATCGCGACGCAGCTGGGGGCGGTCACAGGCCAGGTCGCGGACTCGAAGGATGCGGCCGGCTTTGCCGCCACGGCGGCGCGATTGCGAGTCGCCGCCAGCGTGTTTGGCGGCTGACCCGCCAGCCCTGTTTGAAGACATCGATTGAAAGGAGCGCTTTGTGAGCGCGATTAACGCTGCCCTGGCGACGATCGACGAGATCGGCGCCGAGGGAGAGATGGACGCCGACGCGAGAGCGTCGGGGCTGGACGAGCTCGAGCTCGACTGCGTGGCCGAACCGATCGTCCTGCCCGACGGCAAGCGGATCTTCCCGGTCAGATTGTTCGGCGAGCCAATCCACGAAGTCGCCGCACGACTGATCGACACCGAGGATCCGTCCGCCAGCCGGTTCCTTCGGTTAACCGGCCAGCCCGGGACCGGCAAGTCGCAGCTGGCGCGGCTGATCGCCTACAAGCTGTGGAGGGACCGCGGCAAGGAGGTGGCCGAGCGCCACGGCAACCCGTTCTACGGGCTGGTGGAAATGCAGCCCGGGCCGACGTCGGATGAGTACTTCTTTCGTCACGAGTTCGTGCCCGCCGCCGAGCACGGCGGCGACGTCCGCCTGGTCGACTCGGCGTTCGTCGAGGCGATGCGCAACGGCTGGCTGGTGATGATCACGAGATCAACGCCGCCCGCGACGCGTGCCTGCTGTCGATCAACGCGACGCTCGACGGGCGCCTCGCTCTGTACCTTCCCGCGACCGCCGAAACGGTGATCGCCCAGCCCGGGTTCGGGGTGCTTTTGGCGTACAACCCCGGGCTGGTCGGCGCCAGCGACATCCCGGACGCGTGGCGCTCGCGGTTCCCGGCGACGCTGGAGGTGACCTCGAACTGGCCCGCGCTGGTCAAGCAGGGCGCACCCGAGACGCTGGTCGCGGCCGCCTACCGGCTGGACCGTTTGCGGATGGCCGGAGAGGACGGACTGGTGTGGACGCCGCAGTACCGCGACATCGAATCGCTATCCGAGATGATGATCCGGGTCGGTGAGCGCGCGGCGATCGGCTTCTTCTGCTCAAACGTGCACGAGCAGCTGACCGCCGGCACGATCCAGGCGGCCGAGGCCGCCGCGGCGTGCCGGATGCTCGACGAGGCCGGCTACGGGCAGCTGCGCGTATCAGCGGCGGCGAAGATCCCGAACCTGCACGGCTATCCGCGGGCGGTCACGGGATGACCGATACCCACACGCGGATCAGTGAAGGGAAGCGGTTCGCGCGCGAGCTCTCACGTGCGGTCGCACAACGCGGGCGGCTCGACCCCGTCTACCGGGCGCTGTCTGATCACTGGACGCTGATCCTGCAGCGACTGTTCCCGGTGTGGTCGCTCGTCGGCCCCGGGCTGGCCGACCCGGTCACATCGAGCTCGCGTCTCGCACCGTGTACCTAGACGCCGACAGCCTGCTCGGCAGCCGCGAACAGATCCTCGCCGGGACGCTCGCTCCCCACCGGGTGCTGGCGACGTTCGGCGTCGCGATCCACGAGGTCTTGCACGCCAAGCACACCAAGCTGTGGGTGATGCAACGAGACATCGAGCTCACCGACAGTCAGGACGAACGAAGCAGGCAGCTGGCGGTCGACCGGCGGCTGTTGGAGGAGCCGCGGATGGAGGCCACCGGCGTGCGCGAGTTCCCGCAGACCAGCCGGCGCGGGGTGTTCATCCGCCGCGCCCTGGCCACCGCCGTGGCCGAGGTGCTGCTGCCACGGTTCATCGAGGCGATCATGCTCGAGGCGGTCGCCACCCAGACGGTCAGCCGGGAGCTGTGCGGGCGCTCGATGGTCTACCTGCAGGCGCGCACCCACTACGACGTCTCCGACCCGGCACGGCTGGGAGCGCTGCCCGGGCTATGGGCGCACGTGCTCGGGGGCGACGATATGGCGCGGCTGGATGAGCTGTTCGCGCGGCTGATCTGGGCCAAGGACGGCGATAACGACGCGCTTGACGGCTACGCGAGCGAGTACCGCGAGATCATCGGCGCGCCCCCTCCCCCGCCGCCCGGCGCGGGCGGGGAGACGGGCCATGACCCGGCCGCCGGCGGGCGCTGTGCGGGTTCAGACGACCACGACGGGGACGGTAGTGCGCAGAGTGACGAGCCGGGCGTGCAGTCGCTGGGCGACGCACTCAAGGAGGCCGCCACGGACCTGCGCGACTCAGAACTCGAGCAGCTGAGCGAGGACATCGACCTCCAGCAGGTGCTGAAGGCTGCCACTACGCCAGAGCCGCCGGCACGGGGGCGCGGGCGCGGTACCGGTCGTCCGAGCGGCAGGCTCCCAGACCGCGGTGTGGAGCGCCCGCCGATGGCCGACGAGGTGCAGCTGGCTCGTCAGTACGCGCGGCGCCTTCACCAGGCACGCGACGTAGGTCTAAAGCGCGTCGACAAGCGCACGCCAGGAGGTCGCTTCAACGCTCGCGCGCACACGCGCGCGCACGCGCAACGCACGCTCGGGGTGCCGGTCAGCTCGCACCCGTGGGAGATCACCAAGGCCATCACCGTGCCGCTGCAGGAGCCGCACGTCGGGATTGTGATCGATACCTCGGGGTCGATGGGCTCATACGAGTCGGCGCTCGGCGCGATCGCGTGGGTGCTCAGCACCGGGCTGCGGGAGTTCGGCGGACGCTGCGCGATCTCGCTGTTTGGCAACGGCGCCGAGCTGCTGTGCGACGGCTCCCGGCCTCTTCGGCTGGTGCCCCGGGATCAAGACCGGCGGCGGGACCGCGTTCGGCGGCGACGCGATCAGCCTGTGCGCAGAGCAGCTCGAGTTCGAGAACCCCCGCCGGCCACGGTTGGTATACGTGATCTCAGGTGGCGGGTGGTGTGACACCGAGCAGGGGGTCGCCAAGATCCGCGAGCTGCGCGAGCTCGGGATCCCAGTCGTGCACCTCTCGATCGGATTGCCGCCGCTGTCGGTCGAGGCCGACCGGACGATCAAGATCGAAGACCCCGCCAGCGCGATGGACATCATCGCCGCCGACACGGTCACGGCGCTGCAAGCCCGCCGGCGCCGTTAAGTCCAGCCGCAGCCTCACCAACGCGATTCGATCCTCGATCGCGCTCCACAAAGACCCCAACCGGAAGGAGAAACTCCATGACCAATCAACCCTGCGCTGCTCCCCTCCCCCGCCCTGTTCGACGTGACATCCGTCGCCAGGAAGGGCGTCGAGGGCAGCATCGTCCGCGCGTCGCTCGGGGAGATCGAGCTGGCGACCAACGCGAGACGCGAAATCTCACCCGAAGGGATCGATCGCCTCGCCGCGATGCTCGCGCGGACAGGTCAATTAGTCCCGTGCATCGGCCACCGCCCCGGCGAGCGCGAGCCCGTCGTCCTGTATGACGGCCAGCGCCGCTACTTGGCGGCCACCAAGAGCCACGAGCTGTGCGGCACCGAGGGCTACGAGGGCCTCGAGCCGGTCAGAAGCCTAATCGTGCTGCTGCTCGACCACGCGCCCTCGCTCGAGGAGGTCCGCCGCATCCAGTCGCAGGTCAACAACGCCCGCGAGGACCTCAGCCTCGTCGACCAGCAAGAACAATTCCGCGACTGCTGGCAGGCCCGCGCCGGCCTGAGCGACGAGGACCGTGTCGCCGCCGTCTGCGCCGACCTCGGAATCGGCGCCCGCAAGGCACAGAACCTGCGCCGACAGCTGACGTTGCCCGAGGAGATCCGCACCCGCGTCGCGGAGCGCCCCGCCGGCGAGCAGCTGTCAGCGACGATCGCAAACCAGCTCGCGGGCATGAACGAGATCGCGCCGGAGCTGACCAAGGCGGTGGCGACGCGGATCACCACCACAGAGCTTCACGACAAGGCGCTCAAGGACCTCGGCGCGTTCGTGCACCGCACCGTCGTCGAGGACGAGCACACCTACGCCGTGAGAATCGACGACGGCGCGCTGCTCGACAGCTATCAGCAGATCGAGCACGCCCGAGCGCACCTCAGCGAGCAAGCGCAAACACAACTGGGGGTGCGGCTCTTCTGGAGTGAGGTCGAACGCCCGTAGTTGTAGGCGATTCGGGGGACGAAGGTGGTCGTTGCCCCTGGTTTTGCTCGGTATGAGCTCGCCGTGGAGCCCAGACCTGGGGTCAGCGTCCTCAGGTGTTCATACGGTGGCTCGGATCGACGGCTCTCCCTTCGGCGAACGAGGCGAGGCAAGCGGTCGAACGTGCCGTGATTACGGGACATTTCTCGCTTTCGGCCGGGCATCTCAAGGTCCCTTCAGAAGAGCCGCACCCCACAACTGGCGGGCGTGCTCGGCTGCAAGCCCGGCAAACTGCAGGCCGAGCTCGACGCGCTGGGCGCCCGCGCCAAGGCCAAGGCACTGAAGCTCAAGATCACCACGGCCGTCCGCGACCGGGCCCGGTGCGGGCGCTACGCGCTGGTGCACGAGCGCGGGCAGGACTTCGACGACACGATCTGGGTGATCGACCCCGTGTTCATGCTCGATCTCGTCCACGAGCAGCTGCAGGACGACAGCGACCAGACGCCCGCGCGCGAAGAGGCGTACTTCGCCGGTGTCAAGCTCGCCGACGAGGAGCTCCGCGACGCCGCCGCCGAGGACCGCAAACGCCGCGACTCCGAGCGGGCCCGGCAGGCCGACGGCGAGCGCAGCAACCTCGGCCTCGGCCACGACATCAACGCCAAGCTGATCGACCCCACCGACAGTCAGCTGCACGCGCTCAAGGCGATCGTCTGCCACCTGATCGCCGCCCACTACCGCGAGCTGATCGCCTACGGCGCCGGCTGGACAGACCGCGAACGCCAACAACCCGTCGGCGACACCGGACGCTACGAGCCCCGACACGTAGACGCGATCCTCGACGCCGAGCTGCAACGGCGCTCGACGACCCCGACCCGCTCCGCGGGATCGCGCAGCTCACCGCCCGCTGGGCGGCCGCATTCGTGCTCAACCCCGACGGCGTCACCCGCACCAAAACACTCGGCACCGAGCGAATCGCCCGAAAGCTCTCAGACGCGCTCCCCGGCGGCCAGAACCCACTACGCACCGCCATCTGGGAGTTCATCCGACCAATCCTCTCCCCCAACCTCGCACAGCTCAACCGCGACGCGTTCGTGCAAGACACAGGGCTCCAGAGCACCGTCGCGCTGGATCGACACCGCGGCGATTCCGGATTAGATTAGATGAGCTCGACCTCGGCGAGAAGACAGCAAAGCCGCCTAACCCGCGACGCACCTCCTCCCGCCCTCGGCACGACGCCCGGGGCGGGAGGCGGCGAGCCGAACCCCTTTTTTTTGCCCTCGGTGCTGTCCAGCACGACCGGTATGTTTGGGGACGATGAGCACACTCGCACAGCGGGCCGCGGAGCGCCGCCGGGCTGTCGCACTCGCCCGCCACT